>NZ_JBIVDQ010000001.1:911908-1207419 GCF_044747185.1 Streptomyces sp. NPDC090108 | reverse complement strand
AGGCTCCCAGTAGACGACTGGGTTGATAGGCCAGATATGGAAGCCCGGTAACGGGTGGAGTTGACTGGTACTAATAGGCCGAGGGCTTGTCCTCAGTTGCTCGCGTTCACTGTGTTGGTTCTGAAACCACGAACAGCCCCGCTGTAAAAGGCGGTGCGGCAGTTCACAGTTTCATAGTGTTTCGGTGGTCATAGCGTGAGGGAAACGCCCGGTTACATTCCGAACCCGGAAGCTAAGCCTCACAGCGCCGATGGTACTGCAGGGGGGACCCTGTGGGAGAGTAGGACGCCGCCGAACAAATTTTAGGGAAAACCCCCGCATCGTTGATGCGGGGGTTTTCTGCGTTACGGACCATTCGAGACCCGGTCGATTAGGGTCGGGGCATGCGCCATGATCTGATCATCTTCGACAACGACGGTGTTCTCGTCGACAGCGAGCCCATCTCCAACCGGCTGCTGGCGGCCTATCTGACCGAGCTGGGGCACCCGACGTCCTACGAGGACTCCATCCGGGACTACATGGGTTCGGCGATGCACCGGATCCACGACCTGGTGCTGGAGCGGACCGGACAGCGGCTGCCGGACGACTTCGACGACGTCTTCCACGCGCGTGTGTTCGCCGCCTTCGAGCGTGAGCTGCGGCCCGTGGCCGGCGTCGCCGGAGTGCTGGAGAAGCTCACCGCGGACGGGGTGCCGTACTGCGTCGCGTCCTCCGGGAGCCATGAACGGATCAGGGTGGGCCACCGGGTGGCCGGGCTCGACCGCTGGTTCGAGGAGAGCCGGATCTTCAGCGCCCAGGATGTCGGGCGTGGCAAGCCGGCACCCGATCTCTTCCTCTACGCGGCCCAGCGGATGGGAGTCGCCCCCGAGCGCTGTCTCGTCGTCGAGGACTCCCCGCTCGGGGCACGGGCGGCCGTGGCGGCGGAGATGGACGTGTACGGCTTCACCGCGATGACACCCGCCGAGCGGCTCACCGGCGCCACCCAACTCTTCTCCAGCATGGGCGAGTTGGCTGACCTGCTGATATGACGCGAGCCATCGCCGAGCGGCTGACATCTGTCATGCGGACCTCCGGACGTTCGTTCCTACTGGCGGACCCCCCTCGGCGGCCAAGCTGAGGGCATGACGAAGAACGCGGGGAACCAGACGCAGGCGCGCACCCAGGGCCAGGAGCTCGACGGCGGGAGCCCGAGCCCGATCGCCCACCTCAAGCCGCTGCTCGTGGACATCGCGCTGCCGCTCGGCGCGTACTACCTCCTCAAGGACGCCTGCGGGACGACCACCTTCGCGGCGCTCGCCTGGAGCAGTGTGATCCCGGCGGTGCGGACGGTCTGGAGCCTGGTGAAGGAGCGCCGCACGAACGGGCTGGCCGGGCTCATCCTGGTGGTCAACGTCGTCTCCCTGCTGCTGAGCGCCGTGGCCGGCGACCCGCGGCTGATGCTCGCCAAGGACGGCGCGGTCAGCAGCACGGTCGGCATCGGCATCCTCGTCTCCGTGCTGCTCGGCCGCCCCATGATGACCGCCGGCATGAAGCCCTTCCTGGTGAAGGGCGACGCCGCCAAGGAGGCCGCCTGGCAGCGGCTGGTCTCGGGCAGGGCGGCGGGTTCGGCCGACTTCCTGCGCAAGGAGCGCACGTTCTCCGTGGTGTGGGGCGTGGCCCTGCTCACCGAGTGCGTCGCCCGGGTCGTGGGCGCGTACACGATTCCCGTCGACACCATGGTCTGGCTCGGCGGGGTCATGATGGCCGCCGTGATGGTGGTGACCTTCATGGTCAGCGGTGCCTTCGCCGCCGGACCGATGGAGCGGATGCTCGCCCAGGAGACGGAGGCCGGGGAACTCGCGGCCGCCGGGACCACCGCCACCCCCGCCACCGCAGCCGCGTCCACCGCCCCGGTCGCCCCGGTCGCGGCCAGGACGCCGGCCGAGGTTCCCGCCGTCGCCTGACTCCGTATCGCGGCCGAAGCTGAGCGAAATTCATCTTCGGCCGGATCTACCCACGGGTAGCCCGGGGCCCTACGCTCGCCGCCATGACTGATGTGCTGCGGCGCGGTAGGGCCTCGCTGGCGTTCGGTTTCTTCGCGCAGGGCGCCGCCTTCGGCCTGCTCGTGACGCGCATCCCGGCCATCCAGGACCGCTACGGGGTCTCGGACGCGCTGCTGCCCCTCTTCCTCGCCGCGGTGCCCGTCCTCGCCGGCGTCGGCAGTGTGACCACCGAGCAGCTCGTGAAGCGGGTACGGCCCAGCGTGCTGCTGCGCTGGTCCCAGCCGGTGGTGCTGCTGGCGCTGCTCGGCGTCGGCGCGGGCGCCGAGGTGGCCGAACTCGCCGTAGCGCTGGCGGTGTTCGGGCTGTCCGTGGGGATGCTGGACGCCTCGATGAACATGCTCGGGGTGAGCCTGCAGCGGTCGTACGGGCGCAGCATCATGCTCAGTTTCCACGCCGCCTACAGCCTGGGCGGGATCCTCGGGGCCTCGCTGGCGTGGGTGGGGGCGCACGGGCATCTCGCGCTGTGGCTGTCGTATCTGCCGGTGGTGCTGGTGCTGCTGCCGGCGATCCTGGTGGGGAGCCGGGGTTACGTCGACGGGGAGGCGGCGCCCGCCGAGGAGGGGACGGGCGAGGGGCAGGGCCTGGTGTTCCGGCTGCTGCTGCCGCTGTGCCTGGTGATGACGTTCGCCTACATCGGGGACTCGACCGTCTCCAACTGGAGCGCGAAGTACCTGAAGGACGTGCTGGGCGGCTCGGAGCAGCTGGCGACGGTGCCGTACAACGTGTACATGGTGACGACGCTGGCGGGCCGTGCCCTGGGGGACCTCGGGGTGCGGCGGCTCGGGGCCGTGACGGTCGTCCGGCTGGGGACGCTGGTGGCGGCGGGCGGGTTCGCGGTGGTGGCCGCGGCGCCGGGGCCCTGGGTGGGGATGCTCGGGTTCACCCTGCTGGGGCTCGGGCTGTGCGTGCTGGTGCCGCAGACGTTCGCCGCGGCGGGGCGGCTGTTCCCCGGTGCCTCGGACGCGGCGGTGGCCCGGCTCAACATCTTCAACTATGTCGGCTTCCTCGTCGGTTCGCCGTTGGTGGGGGCGCTCGGGGACGCGTGGAGCTACCGGGGGGCCATGCTCGTGCCGATGGTCCTGGTGCTGGTCACGCTGGTCTACGCCAGGTCGTTCGCGGCTCAACCGGACCGATACGGTGGCGGGCATGAGCGGCCGCGCACAGCTGATGTGGGACGAGGCAGTAACGGACTATGACTTCGGGGCGGGCCATCCGATGGATCCGGTCCGGCTGGAGCTGACCCGGAGGCTGGTCGGGGCGCTGGGGCTCGACCGGGAGCTGGAGGTCGTCGCGGCGCGTCCCGCGGGGGAGTCGACGCTGCGGCTGGTCCACCGGGAGGACTACATCGACGCGGTGAAGGCCGCGTCGGCGGAACCGCGTTCGGCGGACGGGTCGTACGGGCTCGGCACGGTCGACGATCCCGCGTTCGCCGGGATGCACGAGGCGTCCGCGCTGATCGCCGGGCAGTCGGTGGCGGCCGCGGAGGCCGTGTGGCGGGGGGACGCCGCGCACGCGGTGAACTTCGCCGGCGGACTGCATCACGCGATGCCCGGGGGCGCGGCGGGCTTCTGCGTGTACAACGACGCGGCGCTGGCGATCGCCCGGCTGCTGGAGCTGGGGGCCGAGCGGGTCGCCTACGTGGATGTCGACGTGCACCACGGGGACGGGGTGCAGGCGGCGTTCTGGGAGGATCCGCGGGTGCTGACGATCTCGCTGCACGAGCATCCCCGCACGCTGTTCCCGCAGACCGGGTGGCCGCAGGAGACGGGGGCCGGGGCGGCGGAGGGCACGGCGGTGAACGTGGCGCTGCCCGCCGGCACCGGGGACGCGGGATGGGTGCGGGCGTTCCACGCGGTGGTGCCCGAACTGCTCGCGGAGTTCCGGCCGCAGGTGGTGGTCTCGCAGCACGGCGCCGACACCCACTTCGAGGATCCGCTGGCCCATCTGGCCGTGTCGCTGGACGCCCAACGGGCCGTGCAGACGGCCTGTCACGAGCTGGCGCACGAGCATGCCGAGGGGAAATGGGTCGCGCTCGGGGGCGGGGGCTACGCGGTGGTGGACGTGGTGCCGCGGTCGTGGACGCACCTGGTGGGGATCGCGGCGGGGCGGCCGGTGGATCCGGAGACGGTGATCCCCGAGGGATGGCGTCAGGAAGTGTTCGCCCGGACGCGGCAGTTGGGGCCGCTGCGGATGACGGACGGCCGGTGGCCGGTGGCGTGGTCCGCGTGGGAGGAGGGGTACGACCCCGCCGACCGCCTCGACCAGGCCGTACTGGCCACGCGGCGGGCGGTGTTCCCGCTGCGGGGTCTGCTGGTGTGAGCCGGCGGGCGGCGCCGGCTGCCGTACGGGCTTGTCCGGCGCGGCACTTGGCGGGATCTCCCGCACGCCGAGCCGGGGCCGGGGGCGGGCCGGCGGAGTACCTTTGGCTGTGAACAGGCTTGGGCGAGGCCGCTGTTAGGCCAACCGTGCGGTCTTTTCCCTGACCCCGGGCCGTTCTCCCTTCCGGTGCGTCACCATCGCGTCGTGTGGGACACCGGCGCTCTGCGTACGCACCTGCTGACCGCCGGGCTCGCCGGTGCGGTCGGCACCTGTCGTGAGGACAGCCTCCGCAGATACCGGCTGTTCGCGGCCGGGGATCCCCGGGTGCTGATCGGGATCGACCCCCGAGGGACATGGGGTGTGCGGGATCTGCTCGTTCTGATGGCCGAGCGGTGTGGTGTTTCGGCCGATCCTGGGCACACTTCCGGTCGGGATGTGATCGACCCGGAGCGTACGCTGGCGGCGCTGGACGCCTTCGCGGAGCGTGTCCGGGAGGCGGCCGCGCAGGGCGTGCCCGTGCTGTTCGGCACCGGGCACCCACAGCGGCTGCTGGGGTTCTACGCCGGGTTGGCGGACGCCCTGTCGGCGGCGGGATGTGAGGTCCTCACCCCGGCGCAGGGTCACTGTGTCGACATATTGACCCGGTTCGGTCTACGCACGTTCCGCCTGGACTACGTACGAGGTGTTGCCCTGGTGCGGGAAGCCGGGGCCGGGCGGCCCGGTCGTGAACCGGGTGCGCACAGCCATTCACCGCTCCCGGTTCGGCTCGCCCTGGCCGCGGCGGCCGCGGCCGGCGGCCCCCTGCCAGGACTGGTGATCGGCGACCACGGATGGGTCTGCGGCGCAGGTCAGCTGGGGTTCGAGGCGATCGGTCTGGCGGACACCGACGATCCCGCGCCGTTCGTCGGCGAGGCCGAGGGTGCGGTGTCCGTCGTCGTTCCACTTGATGACGGGGCGCGGTCGCGCTGCTACCGCCCGCTCACCCGCTACGTACTCAAACGAGCATGTCTGTCACAGTAGGCCTGCGATGGGTGCACCTCTTCCCCACTCGCATCACCCGCCCCTACATTGGGGAGTGAGCACGCAACGACGAAGAGTCACCGGAAGGGGAAGCCGGTGGCCGTCGAGTGCGGAAGGTTCAGGTGTGTCATGGCTGCAGCTGGCGAGAGGCCTCTGAACGAGGTTCAGTTCCTTACCGTGGCGGAGGTCGCCTCGGTGATGCGAGTGTCGAAGATGACCGTGTACCGGCTGGTGCACAGCGGTCATCTGCCCGCGATCCGGGTGGGGCGGTCCTTCCGCGTCCCCGAGCAAGCGGTTCACGAGTACCTTCGCGAGAGCTATGTGGGGGTGGAGACGGCCTGAGACGGCCCGCAGGGCCGCCGGGAGAGCCCGGAATACCCTCCGATTACGACCTCGGCGCTCGGGCGGGTAGGCTAGCCCCTCGTAGGTCGTATGGGCCCATGGCGCCCAACAACCGAGTCATGAGAAGTGAGCGAGGGTAGTCGTGGGCTCTGTTATCAAGAAGCGGCGTAAGCGGATGGCCAAGAAGAAGCACCGCAAGCTGCTCAAGCGCACGCGCGTTCAGCGCCGCAACAAGAAGTAAGCGGCGCCGCGAGAGCGTTCCCTGTGGCCTCCCACCCTTCGGCGGTGGGGGGCCACAGGCATGTCCGGGGACCGTTCCGGGGAAAAACCGTCACCTCGTGCATCGGGTGGCCATCACAGCGCAACATCCACCCGCTAAGTTGGCGCCAACGGGGAACGCGGGCACCAACAGGTTTCGCACGGGATCGGGAAGGAAGGCGCTGATCTTGGGGAAGGTCGTGCTCGTCACCGGAGTGGCCCGGCAGCTGGGCGGCCGGTTCGTGCGGCGGATCCAGCGGGACCCCGAGGTGGACCGGGTGATCGCCGTGGACGCGGTGCCTCCGGCGCACCATCTGGGCGGTGCCGAGTTCATCCAGGCCGACATCCGGCAGTCGACGATCGCCCGGGTGCTGGCGGAGACGGGCGTGGACACGGTCGTCCATCTCGACGTGACCGGTACCGCGCTCGGCGGCGGCAGCCGGGCCACGGTCAAGGAGACCAACGTCATCGGCACCATGCAGCTGCTCGGTGCCTGCCAGAAGTCGCCGGCCGTGCGGCGGCTGGTGGTGAAGTCGAGCACGAACGTCTACGGGTCCGCGCCGCGGGACCCCGCCGTGTTCACCGAGACGACCCCGGCCAAGTCGCTGCCCAGCGGCGGGTTCGCCAAGGACGCCGTGGAGGTCGAGGGGTACGTGCGCGGGTTCGCGCGCAGGCGGCCCGACGTCGCCGTCTGCGTCCTGCGGTTCGCCAACATCCTCGGCCCGGCCGCCGACACCCCGCTCGCCGAGTTCTTCGCGCTGCCCGTCCTGCCGACCGTGTTCGGCTACGACCCGCGCCTGCAGTTCGTGCACGAGGACGATGTCGTCGAGGTGCTGCGGATCGCCTCGCACGAGCCGCGCCGCGGCACCCTCAACAGCGGGACCTTCAACATCGCCGGGGACGGAGTGCTGCTGCTGTCGCAGTGCTCGCGGCGGCTCGGGCGGCCCACCGTGCCGCTGCTGCTGCCCGCGGTCAACTGGGCCGGGTCGCTGGTGCGCACGCTCGGCATGACGGACTTCTCGCCGGAACAGATCCGGCTGCTCACCCACGGCCGGGTGGTCGCCACCGACCAGATGCGCGAGACGCTCGGGTTCGAACCCGGATACACGACGGCGGAGACGTTCGCGGACTTCGCACGCGGCCAGGGCCCCGGGCTGCTGCCGCCGGAGGCCCTCGCGGGGGCCGTCGACCGGATCGCAGCACTGGCCGCGCAGGGCGGCGGCCGGTCCCCGAAGCCCAGCGCCAACTGAGGAGCGCAGCAACGATGGCGGATGCCAAGGTCATTCCGTTCGACGACGACCGGTCCCGGGGGAGTGCCGTGCCACGGCCCTCGCGGCGCCGGGGCGCCGGCGGCAGGCGCGGCGCGGCGGGAGAGACCACGCAGACCGGCGAGGTCCAGCCGCTGCCCGGCAGGGCCGTTCCGCAGGATGATGAGCCTGTGGCCCGGGACGGACAGCAGGATGCCGAGCCGCGCGACGACGGCGGCCTGGAGCGGCGCGTCGCGAGCGGCCTGGCCTTCCTGCGCCGCCGGCTGACCGGTGACTACGACGTCGACGACTTCGGTTACGACGAGGAGCTGACCGACCAGGTCCTGATGTCGCTGCTGCGGCCGGTGTACGAGAAGTACTTCCGGGTCGAGGTGAAGGGCATCGAGAACATCCCGGCCAAGGGCGGCGCGCTGATCGTCGCCAACCACTCCGGGACCCTGCCGCTGGACGGCCTGATGATGCAGGTCGCCGTGCACGATCACCATCCGGCCGGCCGGCACCTGCGGCTGCTCGCCGCCGACCTCGTCTTCGTCCTGCCCGTGGTCAACGAGCTCGCCCGCAAGCTGGGTCACACCCTCGCCTGCACCGAGGACGCCGAACGGCTGCTGGGGCAGGGCGAGCTGGTCGGGGTGATGCCGGAGGGCTTCAAGGGCATCGGCAAGCCCTTCAGTGAGCGGTACAAGCTCCAGCGGTTCGGCCGCGGCGGGTTCGTCTCCACCGCGCTCCGGCAGGGTGTGCCGATCGTGCCGTGCTCGATCGTCGGGGCCGAGGAGATCTACCCGATGATCGGCAACGCCAAGACGCTGGCGCGGCTGCTGGGCATCCCGTACTTCCCGATGACGCCGACCTTCCCCTGGCTGGGCCCGCTGGGCGCGATCCCGCTGCCCACCAAGTGGACGATCCAGTTCGGTGCGCCGATCCCGACGGACGGCTATCCGCCGGAGGCGGCGGAGGACCCGATGCTGATGTTCAACCTGACGGACCAGGTGCGGGAGCAGATCCAGCACACGCTGTACAAGCTGCTGGTGCAGCGGCGTTCGGTGTTCTTCTAGGCGGTGTTCCGCCGGACGCCGCGGCGGGCTGCCGGGCGATGCCCGGGTACGACGAAGGGGGCGCCCCTGCTCGGAAAGGGGCGCCCCCGCTGTCGTGCCCGAGGCTAGTGCGCGTCCTCGCCCTCGATGCCCAGGCCGGGCAGGAGGCCCGGCAGGAGCGGCGGCAGGGTGACGTCCGGCTTGCTCGTCGGCGACTTCGAGGTGGCCGGGGAGCCGCTCTCGGAGCCGGTCTTCGGCGGGTCCAGCAGACCGCCCGTGCTGCCCCCGAGCAGGCCTTCGCCGGTGTCACCGGTGGCCGAGCCGCTGGGGGTGCCGGGGCTCGCGTGCTTGCCACCGGCGGACGGGGTGCTGCCGGTGCCGGACGGTGTCGACCGGTGGGTGCCGGCGGAACCGGTGGGCGCCGTGCCGGAGCTCTGCCGTCCGTCGCCGCCCGTCTCGGCGGGCGGCTGCGGGAGCAGCGACTGCAGCGGGGCGACCTCCTGGTCTATGGCGTCGAAGACCGACGACACCTGGTCCTTGACGTCACCCAGCTGTACGGGCAGCTTGTCGCTCAGCGCGCTCCAGGCCTCGCGGTGGGACCGCGAGAAGGCGGAGAGCGCCTGGATCGGGCCCAGGGACTGCGGATCGGCCTCGTAGGCGGCGTGCAGCAGCCGGTGGCCCTCGGTCACGTCGTGCTGCATGCCGGACAGGGTGCGGCGGATCTCGCCCAGGGACTCGTGGTCGAGCTGGGTGCCGCGACCGCGTTCCATCAGCCGACGTGCCTCGCTCAGCCGGGTGGAGGCCTGGTCGAGGTAGGTCTGGCCGCGCTCGTCGTCACCGTCGCTCAGGTAGTTGAGCCTGATGTCCTCGATGCCGCGTTTGAGGCCGTACAGCGAGTCGCCGGGCAGCGCGTCGGAGCTGGCGGAGGCGACCCCGCCGAAGGCTCCGGCGGCCACGCCGACGCTGAGCCCGCCCGCGGTGAGCCCCTTCGCCAGCCGGGACCGCGGCCGCAGTTTGCCCAGGGGACCGGCCCGGTGGGCCCCCCTGCCTCTGGCCCGTTGTCCGGGTACCGACGCTTCCGCCCCGGAGCCCTCTTGGAGCATGGCCTCCATCGCGGCCACCAGCTGGGCGCGCTGGACGACCTTGACCTCGGGGTCGAGCTTCGGCCTGGGCAGTTCGCCCAGACCCGCCGCGAGGGCCAACAGCTCGCCCTGCCCGGCCTGGTCCTCGATGGTCGGCGGTGGGTCCGCCGGTGCTGCGGACCGCTCGGCCGCCGTGTCCCGGTCGGACTGCTCCTCCAGGGCCTGGGCGAAGGCGTTCGCCCGCCGGTGGGCCGATACGTTCGCGATCACTGGCGGCACCTCCTCTCGTCATGACGGTCGACTCCCCAGGGGGTCCTGAGGGTTGCACGCCCGCGACCGATCCACTCGATCGAGCGATCAGGGTCGGCCGGGGTGTGACCACAGGGAGCCTGTATCCCGCACAACGAGTGGCTCGGCACTTGGGTTACGGACGGCGGATGATCCGATCGGAAAGACAACGCGGCAGCACGGAAAGTGAGTTGCCGGGGCTCTCGGTGGCCGGCCGGATCAGCGCGCGTCGTCCGGCAGGAGCCGGGCGAGGGTGCGCACGGCCCGGTACTGGAGGGTCTTGATCGCGCCCTCGTTCTTGCCCATCACGCGCGCGGTCTCGGCGACCGAGAGGCCCTGCAGGAACCGGAGCGTCACGCACTCCTGCTGCTGCGGGTTGAGCCGGCGGACGGCGTCGAGCAGGGCGGCGTTGGAGAGGGACTCCAGGACGGAGTCCTCCGGTGAGCGCTCGACCTCGTTGGCGTCGAGCATCTCGCCGGTGGTGACCTCCAGGCGGAACCGGCTGGACTTGAAGTGGTCGGCGACCAGGTTGCGGGCGATCGTCACGAGCCAGGCGCCGAAGTCACGGCCCTGCCAGGTGAAGGTGCCGATCCTGCGCAGAGCCCGCAGGAACGTCTCGCTCGTCAGGTCCTCGGCGGTGGCCTTGCCGCCGACCCGGTAGTAGATGTACCGGTACACCGTGTCGCTGTACTGGTCGTACAGCCGCCCGAAGGCCTCGGCCTCCCCGGCCTGGGCGCGCTCGACCAGGTCCATCATCCGGGCACTGTCGCTGTCCGCGGCAGGGCGCCGGGCGGCGGGCGCGCCGGTGGAACGGCCGCGTCTGCCGACCGCGGCACCGCCTTCGGCCAGTGCGTAGCACGGGCCTACGGGCGCGACGGCGACTGTGGCGAAGGCGGGGACGGCGGACGCGGCGGTGGGGACGAGGCCGCGCAGCGTGTCTTTGACCGTTGCGATTGTTGCGCGCAGCGTAGCCAGGCCCGAGGCGTCAACCCCGACGTGTGGGTACACGGGACTCCCAGAGGCAGAGCTTCCATCACGTGCAGTTCGGGACCGTTCACCCTTCGTAGCGGTGGAGAGGTACCGGTTTGCGTCTGAGGAGAATAACGCTTCGTGCAGGCCCTGCTACACCCAGTTGCTCAAATCATCGATTGCGTCGGTTTTGTTGCTGATTGGCGGCTCATCAAGATGCCTGATGTGATCGATTGTTGATCGGAAAGGCGCCGGTTTCTGCGAACCCCGGGGCATGGCGAAGCGGGGGCGGGATAATCCGGGCACCCTGTGCGGGCCCGTGACGAGGGAGTTGTGCGGCCGGCGCGGCCGTACACCGGGAAGGGCGCGCGGAATCGGGCGCGCTGCTCTCGCGTGATCCGTGCGATCACATCGGCGCACGGCCGGGCGTCGCTCGACGTGACGGTGCCGCACACCGCGGTGCCGCACACCACGCCCGGCGGTGCCGCACACCGCGTCCGGGCGCGCTTCGGAGCCTGCCGCGCCCCTTCAGTGGGCGTGCGGCCTCAGCGGCGGCGTCGGTGGAGGGCGATGGCCGCCGCGGTGCCGCCGGCGACCGCGCCGACGCCGGCCGCGGCCGGGATGCCGACCTTGGCCGCCTTGCGGCCCGTGCGGTAGTCGCGCAGACGCCAGTCCTTGTCGCGGGCGTGCCTGCGGAGCTTGGCGTCGGGGTTGATGGCGTAGGGGTGGCCGACGAGGGACAGCATCGGGATGTCGTTGTGGCTGTCGCTGTAGGCGGCGCAGCGGGCGAGGTCGAGCTCCTCCGCCGCGGCCAGCGCGCGCACCGCCTCCGCCTTGGCGGGGCCGTGCAGGGGCTCGCCGACCAGCTTGCCGGTGTAGACGCCGTCCACGGACTCGGCCACCGTGCCGAGCGCGCCGGTCAGGCCGAGGCGGCGGGCGATGACCTGGGCGATCTCGACCGGGGCGGCCGTGACCAGCCACACCTTCTGCCCGGCGTCCAGGTGGGCCTGGGCGAGGGCGCGGGTGCCCGGCCAGATGCGGTCGGCCATGTACTCGTCGTAGATCTCCTCGCCGATCGTCTCCAGTTCGGCCACGCGGTGGCCCTTGACGATGGAGAGGGCGGAGTCCCGGGCGTCCTGCATGTGCTCGGGGTCCTCGACGCCGGCCAGCCGGAACCAGGCCTGCTGCCAGGCGAACCTGGCGAGGTCGCGGGTCTCGAAGAACTTCCGCTTGTACAGGCCGCGTCCGAAGTGGAAGAGCGCGGCGCCCTGCATCACGGTGTTGTCGAGGTCGAAGAAGGCGGCGGCCCTGTCGTCGCCGAGGACCGGGAACTCCGGTTCCTGGTCGGCGGGGGTCTGCGCCTCCTGGGAGGACTTGCGGGCGGCCTCAGCCGAGGCCTCGCCTGCCAACACGCTTCGCGCCGTGGCGGAGCGCCTACGGGGAGTGAGCCATCCGAGAGCGGCCATGCGGTGAGCATAGCCAGTCTGTTCGGTGGTCCCGGACCGCCAGGGTTCGAAGGGTGTGAACTCTGCGCGGCGTCTCCGTGAAGCAGGCGCGAGAATGGCCCGCATGAGCCCGATTTTCCGGCGGAGGCCCGCCCCTCAGGAGCGATTGGTCACGCTCGTGCGCAAGCCCGGCTGCCATCTGTGCGACGACGCGCAGACGGTGGTCGAGGAGGTCTGCGGCGAACTCGGTGTGCCCTGGGAGCGGAAGGACATCACCGAGGACGCCGAACTGCACGCCGCGTACTGGGAACAGATCCCCGTCGTCCTCGTCGACGGGCGCCAGCACACCTTCTGGCGGGTGGACGCGGGGCGCCTTCGCAAAGAACTGACCGGGTAGTACAAGACCGTCCCGGATGTCGCTTAGGATCGTCGGCGGTTCTGGTCTCGGGGGCGGGATTTCGCTAGGAGTGAGTGGCTTTGCCCGCAGGTAGGGCCCCGGTACGGGCGTGCGTGACCCCGGTCACGTTGGCCGGGCAAATCGGACACCATCTTTGTGCACACGTTCACAAAGACATAGCCTGCTGTCGACGGGGCGGTCTGGGGACGTATGGCCGCTCGCAGCCCCGCTCTACCCGCAGGAGCATCGTGGCAACTGGCCGAACTCACCGACCGGCGACCCGCAGCCGAGGGATTCCCGAGGCCACCGTCGCCCGGCTTCCGCTGTACCTCCGGGCGCTGAACGCACTGTCGGAGCGCTCGGTGCCCACGGTCTCCTCCGAGGAGCTGGCCGCGGCCGCCGGGGTCAACTCCGCCAAGCTGCGCAAGGACTTCTCCTACCTGGGTTCCTACGGGACCCGGGGTGTCGGCTACGACGTCGAGTACCTCGTCTACCAGATCTCCCGCGAGCTCGGTCTGACCCAGGACTGGCCGGTCGTCATCATCGGCATCGGCAACCTCGGCGCCGCCCTGGCCAACTACGGCGGCTTCGCCTCCCGCGGCTTCCGCGTGGCGGCCCTGATAGACGCCGATCCGGCGATGGCCGGCAAGCCGGTCGCCGGTATCCCGGTCCAGCACACCGACGACCTCGAGAAGATCATCAAGGACAACGGCGTCTCCATCGGAGTGATCGCCACTCCCGCGGGCGCCGCCCAGCAGGTCTGCGACCGGCTCGTGGCCGCCGGGATCACCTCCATCCTGAACTTCGCGCCGACCGTGCTGTCCGTCCCGGACGGCGTCGACGTGCGCAAGGTCGACCTCTCCATCGAGCTGCAGATCCTCGCCTTCCACGAGCAGCGCAAGGCCGGCGAGGAGACCGCCGCCGGTGACGGCGCGGCGCCCGCGGCCGCCCCCCGTGCGGACCGCGCCGCCCGTGCGGCCGCCGAGGACCGCGGACCGGCCGGCCAGGGACCCGACGGGGACGTACCCGCCGTGATGCCGGCATGAGCCTCCTCGTCGTAGGGCTGAGCCACCGCAGCGCCCCCGTGAGCGTGCTGGAGCGGGCCGCGCTGAGCGTGGACGCCCAGGTCAAGCTGCTCCAGGACACGGTCGCCGCCGAACCGGCCACCGAGGCCGCGGTGCTCGCCACCTGCAACCGCATCGAGCTGTACGCCGACGTCGACAAGTTCCACGCCGGTGTCGCCGAGCTGTCCACGCTGCTCGCGCAGCACAGCGGGGTCGGCCTGGAAGAGCTGACGCCGTACCTGTACGTGCACTACGAGGACCGGGCCGTCCACCACCTGTTCTCGGTGGCCTGCGGCCTGGACTCCATGGTCGTCGGCGAGGGCCAGATCCTCGGCCAGATGAAGGACGCGCTGGCCCGCGCCCAGGATCTGCACACCGCCGGACGTCTGCTGAACGACCTGTTCCAGCAGGCCCTGCGGGTCGGCAAGCGCGCCCACTCCGAGACCGGCATCGACCGCGCCGGACAGTCCCTGGTCACCTTCGGCCTGGAGCAGCTGGCCGCCGGCGGGGACGTGCGGGACTGGGCCGCGGGCCGCAGGGCGCTGGTCATCGGCGCCGGCTCGATGTCCTCGCTGGCCGCCGCCACCCTCGCGCGCGCCGGGGTCACCGAGATCGTCGTGGCCAACCGCACCTTCGACCGCGCCGAGCGGCTCGCCCAGATCCTCACCGAGGCCGACGACAACGCGGTGACCGCCCGTGCGGTACGGATGAACGCCGTGCCGGACGAGCTGACACGTGCCGACGTCGTCGTCTCCTGCACCGGCGCGACCGGGCTGGTCCTGACGGCCGACGCCGTCGCGGAGGCCGTCGAGGGCCGCACCGGGGCCCTTCTCGGGCCCGTCGAGGCGGAACCCTCGGCTCCGCTGCCGCCCACCAGCGTCGGCACCGAGGAGAACTGCCCGCTGGACCTGGCCGCCGTCCAGGGCGCGACCGGCTTCTCCGTGCACGGCGAGTCCGCCGTCGCCGGCATGGACGCCGCCACCCTGGAGCAGCACGCCGCCTGGGTCGCCGGCGGGACCGTCGACCGGCGCGAGACCCGCCGCGACCCCGCGGCCGACGCCGAGGCGGAGAGCGAGCTGATCACCGCGCTCGCCGCCGCCGTCGCCACCGTCGGACGCGTCCCCGAGCACCGCAGGCCCGAACCGGTCGCCGAGATCCCGCGTCCGGCACCGGCCGTGTTCCTCCTCGACCTCGCCATGCCCCGCGACATCGACGCGGCCGTGCACCGGCTGGCCGGGGTGCGCCTGGTGGACATCGAGTCCCTCGCCGACGCCTCGGCCGACGCGCCGATGGCCGCCGACGTGGACTTGGTCCGGCGTATCGTCTCCGACGAGGTCGCCGCCTTCGGCGCGGCCCAGCGGGCGGCGCACATCACGCCGACCGTGGTCGCCCTGCGCACCATGGCCGCCGATGTCGTCGCCACGGAGATCACCCGCCTCGACGGCCGGCTGCCCGACCTGGACGACCGCCAGCGCGGCGAGATCCGCCAGGCCGTGCACCGTGTCGTCGACAAGCTGCTGCACGCGCCGACCGTAAGGGTCAAGCAGCTCGCGGCCGAACCCGGCGGCGCCGGGTACGCGGACGCGCTGCGCACCCTCTTCGACCTCGACCCCGAGACGGTCGCCGCCGTCTCCCGGGCCGAGGACAGCACGGACAAGAAGGACCGACCCGCATGACTGAGAAGGCACTGCGACTGGGGACGAGGCGAAGCAAACTCGCCATGGCCCAGTCCGGTCAGGTGGCCGATGCCGTGAGCCGGGTGACCGGCCGGCCCGTCGAGCTGGTCGAGATCACCACGTACGGCGACGTGTCCCGCGAGGCGCTGGCGCAGATCGGCGGCACCGGCGTGTTCGTCACCGCGCTGCGTGACGCGCTGCTCAAGGGTGAGGTGGACTTCGCGGTTCATTCGCTGAAGGACCTGCCCACCACGCAGCCCGACGAGCTGGTCCTGGCCGCCGTACCGGTGCGCGAGGACCCGCGGGACGTGATCGTCGCGCGGGACGCCCTGAAGATCACGGACCTGGCGGCGTCCGCCCCGAACGGGGTGGCGCGCGTCGGCACCGGTTCGCCGCGCCGCATGGCGCAGCTGAACGCGTACGCGCGTGCCCACGGACTGGACATCGAGACCGTCCCGATCCGTGGCAACGTCGACACCCGCATCGGGTACGTCCACGACGGCGAGCTCGACGCGGTCGTGCTGGCCGCCGCCGGACTGAACCGGATCGGCCGGATCGACGAGGTCACCGACTTCCTGTCGGTCGACACGGTTCTGCCCGCCCCCGGCCAGGGGGCCCTGGCGATCGAGTGTGCCGCGGACCGTGCGGACCTGATCGCCGCCCTCGGCGTGCTCGACGACCCCTTCACCCGGGTCGCCGTCACCGCCGAGCGTTCACTGCTCGCCGCCCTGGAGGCCGGCTGCAGCGCCCCTGTGGGCGCGCTGGCCGACCTCCTGGCCGACGGGCAGATTGTCAAGGAAATGCGCCTGCGCGGCGTCGTCGGTACGACCGACGGCACCCGCATGGTGCAGCTGTCCACCACCGGTCCCGTGCCCCAGACGCATGAGCAGGCGATGGCTTTCGGTCGCGAACTCGCCACCGAGATGCTCGCCCAGGGCGCGGCCGGTCTGATGGGGGAGCGAGAACATTGAGCCCCGCCAACCTTCCCACCGGCCTGGAACACGGGCACGTCACCTTCCTGGGTGCCGGACCCGGGGATCCGGGGCTGCTGACTCTGCGCGCCGTGGAGGCGCTGTCGAACGCGGACGTTCTGGTCGCCGAGCACGAGGTGCTCGACGTGATCAGGACGCACGCGCGGCAGGGCGTCACCGTCGTGCCGACGGACGCGGTCGCTTCCTCGGATCCGCTTCCGGGCACGGGCACGCCTCAGCTCACGGTGGTTGACGGCACGTCAACAACCGTTGGGCTCCCGGCTGCTGCTCGGGATGCCGCTCATCTTGTCATGGAGGCCGCGCGCACCGGCAGGCGGGTCGTGCGTGCCGTGTCCGGCGATCCCGGGCTCGATTCGCACGCCGCCGAGGAGATGCTCGCCTGCGTCGCCGCGGGCGTGCGCTTCGAGGTCGTCCCCGGTGTCGCGGCCGCCGTCGGCGTGCCCGCGTACGCCGGTGTGCCGCTGCGCGACGCGCAGGGCGCGGACGTCCGCTTCGTGGACGCCCGCACCGCCACCAGCCGCTGCTGGACGGAGGTGGGCGCCTCGGACGGCACGGTCGTCGTCTCCACGACGCTGGACTCCGTCGCGGCCACCGCCGGCGAACTGGTGTCGGCCGGCCGCAAGCCGGACACCCCGATGACGGTCACCGTCGCCGGTACGACGACCCGCCAGCGCACCTGGACGGCGACGCTCGGCACCATCGCGCAGACGCTGAAGCAGGCGAAGGTGCTGCCGTCCCCGGACGGCGGCCGCCCGGTCATAGCCGTGGTCGGTGAGCGATCCGCCGCCGCCCAGCGCGACCAGCTGTCGTGGTTCGAGTCCAAGCCGCTGTTCGGCTGGCGGGTGCTCGTGCCGCGCACGAAGGAGCAGGCCGCGTCGCTCTCCGACCAGCTGCGCTCCTACGGCGCGGTGCCGCACGAGGTCCCGACGATCGCCGTCGAGCCGCCGCGCACGCCCCAGCAGATGGAGCGCGCGGTCAAGGGCCTGGTCACCGGCCGCTACGAGTGGATCGCGTTCACCTCGGTCAACGCGGTCAAGGCGGTCCGCGAGAAGTTCGAGGAGTACGGCCTCGACGCGCGTGCCTTCGCCGGCATCAAGGTCGCCGCGGTCGGCGAGCAGACCGCCAAGGCGCTGATCGACTTCGGTGTGAAGCCGGACCTGGTGCCGAGCGGTGAGCAGTCGGCCGCCGGTCTCCTGGAGGACTGGCCGCCCTACGACCCGGTCTTCGACCCGATCGACCGTGTCTTCCTGCCCCGCGCCGACATCGCCACCGAGACCCTGGTGGCCGGCCTGATCGAGCTGGGCTGGGAGGTCGACGACGTCACGGCCTACCGCACCGTGCGCGCCTCGCCGCCGCCGGCGGACACCCGTGAGGCGATCAAGGGCGGCGGCTTCGACGCGGTCCTGTTCACGTCGTCCTCCACCGTGCGGAACCTGGTCGGCATCGCCGGCAAGCCGCACAACGTGACCGTGATCGCCTGCATCGGTCCCGCCACGGCCAAGACGGCCGAGGAGCACGGGCTGCGTGTCGACGTCATGGCCCCGGAACCGTCGGTCCTGAAGCTGGCCGAGGCGCTGGCCGAGTTCGGCCTGCGGCGCCGGGCCGCCGCGCTGGAGGCCGGCGACCCGGTCACCCGGCCGAGCGAACGCCGGCCGGGGGCGCGCAGGCGTCGTACGACCACGTGAGTCACGCCCCGGCGTGAGGTGAGGCGGAGCGGTCCCGGTGCGGGGCGCTCCGCCTCTCTCTTTGCGGTCAGCGCGCGCGGGCGTACGCGAGGAAGCCGTGCCAGGCCTCCTGGGTGAGGGTGAGACGGGGGCCGTCCGGGTTCTTGGAGTCACGGACGCGGACGGTGGCGGGACCGGCCGCGACCTCGACGCAGTCGGGGCCGTCCGCGGTGCTGTGGCTGCTCTTCGTCCACTCCAGAGCGGTGCCGGCTCCGGAGACCTTCAGAGTCATGTGTTCTCTCCCAGTACTTTCGCGATGAAGGCCGACGACTCCTGCGGGCTGAGGGCCTGGGCCCGGATCACCCCGTAGCGGATGTCGAGGACCGTCGTCTCCTTGGGGTCGGTCATCACTCGGCTGCTCAGCGGAGCTTCGCTGAAGGCGACCGTGGCTCCGTTCCTCAGTCTGAGGAGCCGGAACGAACCGTCCGTTCCCGAGTTCTCCTCGCGGTCCAGGGGCAGGATCTGGAGATCCACGTTGCGCCTCCGCCCCAAGTCCAGCAGATGTTC
The DNA here is from genome assembly GCF_044747185.1 of Streptomyces sp. NPDC090108. Taxonomy (NCBI): domain Bacteria; kingdom Bacillati; phylum Actinomycetota; class Actinomycetes; order Kitasatosporales; family Streptomycetaceae; genus Streptomyces; species Streptomyces sp. NPDC090108. Next base: position 1,188,995 of record NZ_JBIVDQ010000001.1, on the reverse strand, counting down.
GAGCTGTTGCCGCATCACCATCCTGCCCCCGATGGGTCTGCGCAGCGTCGATTCGCACTGTACGAAACTGAATACCTGGCATCCCGCCTGGGGCGCCAGGATCTCCTGGCGTGCGAGCCGGGCCGCGACCCGCTGCTCCACCTCTTCCTCGGCGAAAGCCGGCCTGCGCGCGCCGAACACCGCCCGCGCGTACGCCTCCGTCTGCAACAACCCGTGGACCACGGAGTTGTTGTACGCGCCCAGTTCGACGGCCTCCGCCTCCAGGCGTTTCAGGTCGCGGACCTTCTTCGGGTAGCGGGCCTCCGCCACGTCCTGCCGCATGGCGGCCACCCTGCCGCCCGCGGCCAGGACCCGGTCGGCCGCGTCCAGGTACTCCGCGCGCGGGATGCGCCGTCCCCGTTCCACGGAGGAGACCAGTTCCTCCCCGTATCCGACGGCCGCGCCGAACTCGGCCTGGGTGAGGCCGGCCGCCTCCCGCCACAGCTTCAGCTGCCGCCCGACCGCCCTGATCACGGCTCCGGCCTCGTCGTCCCGGGGTTCCGGGTTCCAGTCGCCCATGCTCGCCGCCCCTTCGCGCGCACTTCCTGTCCAACCCCGCCGGTGCCGTGCGGTCACCCCGTACAGCCCGGACGGATCCGGACGCGACCCGGACAACGGCTGTCTGCCCGGACCCTCCAGCTTCACACGTCACGCACGGACGGACACGCTGGGTGACATGGATCAGCGCATCGCTCCCGGGGTGCCCGCGCCGCCGGGCCTCTTCTCCGTGCCGCTCTCGGCCACCCGTCGCGGGGCCCGCCTCGCCCGGCTGCTCGCCACCGAGCAACTGCGCTCCTGGGAGCTGCCGTTGGACCCGGCCCGGCTCGTCGTGGCGGAACTCGCCGCGAACGCCGTGCTGCACGGCCGGGTGGCCGGGCGCGGCTTCCGGCTCACGCTGCGGCTCGACCCGCCGTCGGTGCTGCGGATCGAGGTCGCGGACACGCGGGGCGACCGGCTGCCCGTCCCTGCGCCTGCCGCCGAGGAGCCGGGCGAGTCCGGCTACGGGCTGCTGTTGGTGGGGGAGTTGGCCGATCGCTGGGGTGTGCGGTGCGGGCCGGTGCCGGGCAAGACGGTGTGGGCGGAGCTGCACGTTCCGCCCCGCCGGTGAGCCTTCCACCGGAGCCCGGAATCACGTGTCCCGGTGCGATGGGCCCCGGTGCCGCGGGACGTAAAAGACCAAAGAACCCGGGGTGAAAACCCACCGACCGACCAAACCCCGCGTGCATCACCCGGCCGGGTGAAACGGGCCGGAGTGGCTGGCGCGGCGGGGGCCGGTCCGTGCAGTCTCGCCCCGAGGGGACACTCCAACTCCCCTTGCCCACACATGCTTCGGCCCCCGCCGGGACGGCAATCCCAGTGCGAGGGCCTGACCATCGAGGAAGAAGAAGCTTCCCCATGGCTGAGAAAAAGCCTAACCCTGTCCGGCGCCCGAATCAGGGTGTTCGGCCGACGACCACCCACTCCGGTGTCGTCCACGTACGTGCGTGCCCGGCGAAGCGCTTCACCGTCGTCGGCAACCACCTCCTCCAGCACCGTGAGCTGTCGCTGATCGCCATCGGGCTGGCCTCCCACATCCTGTCGCTGCCGGACGGCGCGCCCGTCGACATCCGCAGCCTCGCCGAGCGTTTCCCCGAGGGCCGGGACCGGATCGCCTTCGCGTTGCGGGAGCTGGTGGCGCACGGCTACCTGGAGCGGGTGCGGGAGCACACGGAGACCGGGCGGATCGCCACGCGCACCTACGCCCACCACGCCCCGCTCGGCCCGCCCGGAAGCCTCACGTGCGACCGCGGCGCGGCGCCGCGCCCCGCTTCGGGCGGCCGCGGCACCCAGCGGGAGGACGACAGGGACGGCCTCCGGACGCCACGCCCACCCGCGCCGCCCGCGCCGCCCGCGCCGCCCGAGTCAGCCGCGTCGCCCGAGCCGCCGGCCATGGAGCCCGCGTCGCCCGCGCTGCCTGCCGGTCCCGCGTCGGTGACCGGGCCTGCGGCACCCGCGTCGGTGACCGGGCTTGCGGCACCCGCGTCGGCACTGGTGCCTGCGTTACCCGCGTCGTCCCCGGTGCCTGCCGCGCCCGCGTTGCCCGCGTCGTCCCCGGTGCCTGCCGCGCCCGCGTCGCTCACCGCACCGGAGCCGGACGCCCCGCCGGGAGCGGCGGACGCTCCCGGTCCGCGTCACGAGAAGGCCGTCGCCCTGCTGGCCGGCCTGCGCCGCACGGACCACCGGCTCACCCTCTCCCGCAGGGACGTGCACCGGCTCGCGCCCGCCGTCACCGCCTGGTTCGACGTCGGCGTCACGGCCGCCACGGTCCACCACACCCTCACCGCCGACCTTCCCCTGACCATGAAGAGCCCGGCCGGAGTCCTCGCCTACCGCCTCCAGGAGCAGCTTCCGCCGCCCCTGCCCCCACGGCAGGCACCCGCCCCGTCCGCCACCGCAGGTGCCCCGGTGCGCCCGCACCCCTTCCAGACCTGCGACGGCTGCGAACGCGCCTTCCGCGCCTCTCACCCCGGACACTGCCGCGACTGCCGGCCCGCACCCCCCGGCGACGCCGTGACCGGCCGCGCGGCCTGAGCCGGGCCCCGGACGATCTTCGATCCGGGCGCCCGCCGGGCCCCTTCCCGGTCCGACAGCGCGTCGGCAAAGGCGGGGTGTGTGCGGGCGTAGCGTAGAAGTCATGACGAAGTACGGATCATTCCCCGGTACCCGTCCCCGGCGACTGCGCACCTCGCCCGTCATGCGGCGCATGGTCGCCGAGACGCGGCTGCACCCCGCCGACTTCATCCTCCCGGCGTTCGTCCGGGAAGGCGTGAGCGAGCCCGTGCCGATCGCGGCGATGCCCGGCGTCGTGCAGCACACCCGGGACAGCCTGAAGAAGGCCGCGCTGGAGGCCGTCGAGGCGGGTGTCTCCGGCATCATGCTGTTCGGCGTGCCCGAGGACGCGAAGAAGGACGGCCAGGGCACCGCCGGCACGGACCCCGACGGGATCCTCCAGGTCGCCCTGCGCGACGTGCGCGCCGAGGTGGGCGACGACCTGCTCGTCATGTCCGACCTGTGCCTGGACGAGTTCACCGACCACGGGCACTGCGGTGTGCTGGACGCCGAGGGCCGCGTCGACAACGACGCCACCCTGGAGCGGTACGCCGAGATGGCCCAGGTGCAGGCCGACGCCGGCGCCCATGTGGTCGGCCCGAGCGGCATGATGGACGGCCAGATCGGCGTCATCCGTGACGCGCTGGACCAGATCGGCCGCGAGGACGTGGCGATCCTCGCCTACACCGCGAAGTACTCCTCCGCCTTCTACGGCCCGTTCCGCGAGGCCGTCGGCTCCTCCCTCCAGGGCGACCGCAAGACCTACCAGCAGGACCCCGCCAACCTGCGCGAGTCCCTGCGGGAACTGGAGCAGGACCTCGCCGAGGGCGCCGACATGGTCATGGTCAAGCCGGCCGGGCCCTACCTCGACGTCCTCGCCCGGGTCGCGGACGCGGTGGACGTGCCCGTCGCCGCATACCAGATCTCCGGCGAGTACTCGATGATCGAGGCCGCCGCCGAGAAGGGCTGGATCGACCGCGACCGCGCGATCATCGAGACCCTGACCGGCATCAAGCGGGCCGGCGCGCGCAACATCCTCACCTACTGGGCCACCGAGGTGGCGCAGAAGCTGCGCTGAGGCGTTCCGGAGGACGGGGCTCCCGTCCTCCGGCCGCGTCCTCCCGGCCCCGCCTTCCCGCCCCCGCTTTTCTGCCCCGCCTTCCGGCCGCGGCGGCGGGTCCTCGCGGGGGTCAGTCCCACCAGAAGGACCAGCTCGTGGCGCCGACCAGGGTTTCCGCGTAGCCGCGCAGGCCGCCGGTGCCGTTCTGGGTGACGTTGTCCGGGCAGAACGCGAAGTGTTCCGCCGCGACCGCCTCCGCCTCCGCGAGGGTGGCCGGCGGGGCCGCGACCGACACGGTCATGATGTCGAAGCCGAGTCCCACCACGCGTACGCCGAAGCGGTCCTCCCAGGAACGCAGCACCGCGCACAGGCGTGCCACGTCGTTGTCGTGGTTCAGCGGGCCGCCCCAGCCGATCGCCGCCGGGATGTCGGCCGAACGGCGGGCGGGCACGAGGGCCAGGTGCGGTTCCCTGAACCACCCCGATGACGCGGAGACCAGTTCGTCCGCCGTCCGCGACGCCTGTTCCGCCGGGTCCGCGGTCAGGGCCCCGGCGGGGGCGAGGCCCGGCCACAGCGGCCCGAACGGCAGGAGTTCTTCGAGCAGTTCGTCGTCCGGCTCCTCGTCCGGGTCGTCGAACCCCCAGTGCTCCTCCAGTACCTCACCGGCGTCGTGGTCGCCCGGGTAGGACATCCGCTCCGGCGTCAGGTCCCAGGTGAGCGGGCCTCCTTGGGTGCCGCCGGTGTCCAGGAGCACCGGCAGCAGCCCGACCCGCGCGGCCGGCGCCCCCAGTGCCGTCCACCCGCCCGGAGCGGTCACCGCGTCCGCCTGCCACAGCAGCGGCTCGCGCCGGGTGGCGCCGTCGGAGAGGTCCGGGACCGTGCCGGGCGGCAGCCGGAGCCCCAGCGAACGGCCGCTGGGGTCGGTGGCCAGCCGGGGCAGGGGGTTGGGGAGAGTCGCCATGCCGGTGACTGTAGGAGCAGCCACTGACAACGGCGTTCTCAGGCGAGCGTGGTGACGCAGAACGGGTGCCCCGCGGGATCGACCAGGACCCGCCAGCGGTCGGGGTCGGGCTGGGCGTCGGGCCGTACCGCGCCCAGGGCCAGGGCCCGCTTCTCGGCGAGGTCGAGGTCGTCCACGCCCAGCTCCAGGTGGGCCTGCTTGCCGTGGGCGGGGTCCGGCCAGGTGGGCGGCCGGTGGTCGGCGATGCAGGTGAAGCCGAGACCGGGGCTGTCCTTCCGGCCGATCAGGGCGAAGTCGTCGGTGGAGAAGAGAACCGGGAGTTCGAGCAGTTCGCCGTAGAAACCGGCGAGTTCGGCGGGGTCGGCGCAGTCGAAGGTGACGGCGACGAAACGGAAGGCGGATGCGGAAGAGGTGTCCGTGCTCATGGGGGCGACGCTACGACCCGACCCGGACAGTTCCTGTCCTGGTCATGCACCGCGTGTGGAAAACTTCCGGCGTGATCAGCGCGTCGGCCCGCCTGCTGTCCCTGTTGTCCCTGCTGTCCGCCCGCCCGTCCTGGACCTGCGCGGAACTGGCCGAGCGGATGGAGGTCACCGGCCGCACGGTGCGCCGGGACGTCGCCAAGCTCCGGGACCTCGGCTACGTCGTGGACTCCGAGCCCGGACCGTGGGGCGGATACAGCCTGCGCGCCGGCTCCCGGGTGCCGCCGCTGGTCCTCGACGACGAGGAGGCGCTCGCCGTGGCCGTCGGGCTGCGGACGGCGGCACTGAGCGGCGCGATCGGCGGCGACCAGGCCGCGCTCTCCGCGCTGCTGAAGCTCCGCCAGGTGCTGCCGCAGCGGATCGTCGACCACCTGGGGGAGTGGGACGAGGTCTTCGTACGGCTGCCAGGCCCCGCGGGACCCCGGATCAGGCCCGGCCTCCTGCTGGAGATCGCCGCCGCCTGCCGTCGCGGCGAGCGCGCCCGGCTGTCGTACACCGACGGGCAGGGGAAGGCCTCCGTCCGGGAGATCGACCCCTACCGCCTCGTGCACACCGGGCGGAACTGGTACGTCGTGGCGCGGGACGTGGAGCGTGAGCAGTGGCGGACGTTCCGCGCCGACCGGGTCGACCGGCTGCGGCCCACCGGACACCGGGTGGAGATCACCGACCCGCCGGACGCGGCGCTCCTCGTCTCCCGGAACATCGCCAACGGCCCGTTCCCGCTGTGCGCGACCGTCCGGCTGCCCGTGCCGATGCAGGAGGCGCTGCGCCTCGTCCCGGCCACCGTCGGCACGCACCGCCCCGACGGACCCGACGCGACGATCGTCGACATAGGCGGCACCGACGCGGACGGCCTGGCCCGCTACCTCCTCCGCCTGGGCACTCCCTTGCGTGTCCTCGCCCCGGACACCGTCCGCCACGCCGTCGCCCACCGCGCCAGGGAACTCACGGAGGAGAACACGGGGGTCAGGGCCGCGCCGGCCGCCGGGGACCGCCCGTGACCTCGGGTGCGCGGGACCGCGGGGTCACCAGATGCCGTTCTCCAGTTCTTCCAGGGCCAGGTTCCACTGGGATTCCTCGTCGGCGAACGGGGTCGGGTCGAAGGCTCCCACCACGCGCCTGAAGCGCTCGGCGAGTTCCTCGGGGTCCACGTCGTTGTCGTGGTCGACTTCGAGCTTGCGGAACTCGACCAGGCTGAAGAGCAGTGATTCGAGATCGCGGTGCAGCGGAATGTAGTGCTCTTCGCTCTCCGGGAACGCGTAGACCTTCCCGGAGACCGGGTCGAGGGCGATCAGTGAGGTGAAGAAGATTCCCAGCAGCCACCAGTCACGGCTCTCCTCGGGGCAGGAGAAACCGTAGTGGTCGAAATGTCCGCCGATGACGGTCGGGTCGAATCCGGGCTCGTACGGGCTCTCCGGGTCCTCCTTCACCGTGAAGACCTCGGAATCCGGGAGACCCACCGAACCGAGCAGATCGAGCACGCGCGGGTCGGCGCCTTCGCCGGCCGAGGACCGGGGGTAATAGACCACGTGGGCAAGGCCGTAGGCGGCGAGCATGTCGGCGGGGGTCACCCGGGAACTCCTCATGAGTCCCGCTGTCTACCAGATCCCGTCGAGAACCTCGTCGAGAACCAGGCTCCACTGCGAGTTCTCGTCCTCGAACGGGGCGGTGTCGAACTCCGCAACGCGATCGCGGAGTTCCCCGGCGCACGACTCCAGCTCCGCCTCGTCGTCCCGGTCGTGCCGCAGGAATCGCTGGAAGAGGCACAAGGTCCGCACCAGCGACTCGACGTCACGGTGCAGCAGGCTGTAGGCGTCCAGAGGCTCGCCCTCACCGAACGCGTACACCTCACCGCTCTTCGGAGCCAGGGCGAGCACCGAGCCGGCGAAAACGGCCAGCACCAGCCAGCCGCGGCACTCCTCGGGTAGCTCCCCGTCCTCAGGGGAGAACCACGCGGCCAGGCCGACCGACTCGCTCTGTCCCACGCTCGCCCGGGACTTGAACCAGCGCGTGTCCGGAAGCCCCACCTGGCTCAGGAACAGCGCGGTACGCATGTCGAGGACGTTCTCCGGAGAGTCGTAGCGTGGGTAGAAGACGACTCCTCTGAGTCCGAACGATTCGATTACCTCGCCATGAGAGACGGCGAAGGTCATGTCAGTACCTCGGTCCTGCGTGAAGTGTCAGGCGGGAAAATGCGACGGGTCAACGGCCGTGGTGCGCTTTCAGTTCCAGTCGGTACGCCTTGTGCTCCTTGTCGCGGACGTGGCGTGGGAGCGACTGGTCGTAGCTGCTGGTGTGATGCACGGTCGTGGTGTCGGGGAACCGATGATTGAGCCAGCGGTCGCAGCTCGGCTTCTTCTGACAGGGTTGACGTTCGGTGAACACTTCGGAGAGCCCCTTCTGCGTCCCCCGGTGAAGCAGGGGATATCCGATGGAACGTTCCGAGTGCATTCCGTCCTCGCTGTACCCGACAAGTATGCTCGTCCCCCGGCCGTCGGGGTCGATGTATCGGCCGGCCGCGTAGTTGTTGCCGTCGTAGTCGTTTCTGGCGTACCGAGCGAGCTGCGTCGCCTTGCCGAGTTCGTCGGTATAGGGGTCGACCTTCGTCGAGACAACCTTATCGGGGTGCGTGTTGGGGACCTTGGTGTCCTCCTGATGACGCCGGGTCTGCGGCCTCCACGCCCGGCCGTCCGCGTCAAGAACGCCGTGCAGCCGGTTCCGGTCCGTCTCGTCGAGATCGTGAAGGCCGCCGTCGGTGTGCAGACGCCGAACGTCTCCGTCCGTGCTGAGAAGGTAGGTGCGTACGTCCTTGCCGTCGCCGTCCTTCTCCGTTTTGACCCGCTTGGCGGCCTGGCCCACCTCGTCGTCCGTGTCCCGGTGCTTGCGGGAGACCGCCTTGGTGCGGTCCGGGACCACTTCCGCGAGGTGGTGGCCGATCTTGTCGACGGCCTTCGCGCAGCCGTGCAGGCCGCCCTCCAGGATCGAGTCGAAGGTCTGGGTGAAGGGGTCCTTGCCGTGGGTGCGGCCGAAGGCGCCCTTGGCCCGGCCGAGCGCGGCGGAGCTGTTCAGGTGGAGTTCGTTGCCGTGGAAGGAGAGCTTGCCCGCGCCGCTCTCGAACTCCTCGTGGTCGATGTGGAGGTCGCCCATGGCTCCGCTCCCGGAGGCGGAGGCCAGCTGCATGCCGCCCGCGCCGCCCGCCGACGCCAGCCGCATGCCCCCGGGTCCTGTCCCGGAGTCGGGCGGCAGGGAGAAGGCGCCCTCCGCCAGGTTGAGGACCATGTCCTCGACCATCGCCTCCAGCTTGGCGTTGACCGGCTCGCTGACCCGGGCGATCAGCTCGTCCACGATCCGGTCCACGGCCTCGTCGATGAGGCGTTTCACGACCTGGCGCAACGCGGTGACCTCGGCCGCCCCGAAGAGCGCGGACAGGCCGCCGGTGAAGACCGCGAGGGCCGCCGACGCGCCGATCGACCCCGCCATCACGGCGAGTTCGGCCTCGGCCTTGGTCTTCATGCCGAAGACGATGTCCGCGATGATGTCGCACGCGTCGGCGAACAGCCGGGCCAGCTCGGGGACTTTGTCCAGGTGGCCGGCCTTGACCTGCGACCAGTGCTTCTCCATCGAGTCGACGGCCCACCCGTGAGAGGTGCTGAGGACGCGCTCCACCGCCTTGTGGGCGTCGGCGCCATGGCCCTCGAACTTGTCGGCGAAGTCCCGCATGGCCGTGGCCATTTCGCGGTAGTCGTCCTCGTCGACGTTCGGGAAGTTGATGCCGATGAAGTCCAGTACGTCGTCCAGCCAGCCCGGCAGCGTGTAACCCATGCCCGCGACGCCCCTCACCGTGTGATCGTCGTACGAGTACGAAAACCCTAACCGGAGAACGGGCTTCCAACGCAAGGGTGTTCGGGCTCCATGGCGCGGTTGTGACAACCCGCACAGCACAACAACACGGTGAAGAAGCCGAGTTCAGCGTGGTGCGAGAGCCGTCAGCGTCTCGTCCGTACCCACCAGCAGCACCCCGGAGCCGGTCAGCGCCAGCGAGCGCACCGGTGGCCCGGGAGCGAAGGTCCGGGCCGGCTCCTCCCCGTCCAGGCCGTGGAGTTCCACGGTGCCGTCGGCCCAGGCGACGGCCAGCGACAGCCCCCGCCCCGTCGCCGCGGCGGCGAGGGCCGTGACCGGACACGGCCGCGCGCGGAGCGGGGTCTCCATCGGCTCGGCCGAGGGCCCCCAGGACCGCACGGTGCCGTCCAGACCCCCGCTGTACAGCAGCGGCACGCCCGGACCGTCCCCGGACACCGGCAGATCCAGCGCCGCCAGCGCGCTCACCGGGCCCTCGTGCAGGGCGGCGGTGCGCGGGCCGCTGTCGCCGGGGAGGAAGGCGTGGGCCCGCCCCGACGCGTCGGCGACCGCGAGGAACGTGCCGCTCGCCGCCGTCACGGTGCCGGGGTGATCCTTCAGGTGCGCGTTCACGTCGTCCACCAGGCGCTCCAGCGGCGTGGGTCCGTCGTCCAGCAGCGCCGCGAGGCCCGTGGCCGCCGGCGCGCCCGGCCGCAGGTGCAGCGTGCCGTCGCCGTCCAGCCCGAGAACCGATCCGTCCGCCCAGACGGCGAGCCCGCGCGGCCGGTGGAGCGTCTGCGCCAGGCGTCCCACCGGCGCGGCGTCCGCCTCGGCGACGACACGGACCGTGCCCCGGTCGTCGGCGGCCAGCAGCTTCCCGGCCAGTTCGCCGCGCCCCGCCGCCAGCGCGAGGGCCGGACCCGGCCACGGCGGGCGCACGTCGCCGCGCACCCGGCGCCACACCACCCGCCACGCGGCGGACCCGGCCAGGGACGCCAGGGTTCGCGGATGGCGCGGATCGGTGTCGTCGCCCAGGGCCGCGTGCAGGACGACGGCCCGCTCGGCGGGCGCCTCGGTGTGCGTCAGCGCCGGACCGGCCCGCAGCCAGGCCGCCCGCAGTCCGCCGTGGCCGTCGCCGGACCGCTCGAAGAGCCGGGTCACCCGCCACGGATCGGCGGCGCACAGGGCGCCCGGATCGTCCAGGTCCGGCGCCGCGGGCGCGGCTGCCGCCGCGCTCCCGGGCGCCGTCGCGCCGCCGCTCGCCCCTGGCCCCTCGGTCACCGCCGTGCCGCCGGTTGCCACCGGACCCCCGGTCGCCGCCGTGCCGCCGGTCGCCACCGGACCCCCGGGCGTCGGCGTGCTCCCGGGGGCCTCCTGGGGTCGGGTGGCCGCCCATGCCGCGTACCGCTCGGGGTCCGCCCACTGCGGATCGTCCAGGTCCATCACCGCCGCAGCCGCCCGCCGCAGCGCCGCAGCGGTGTCGGACCGCGTCTCCACCACCAGCCGTACGTGCTCCAACTCCAGCAGCGCGAGCACGAGTTCGGTGACGGCGTCCGGATCGTCGGCGGCGTGCAGGTCGGGCAGGACCAGAACCGTGCGCCGCCCGTCCGCCGCCAGCCGCGCCACCAGCTCACCCGGCGTGCGGGCCGCCACCAGCAACTGCCGTGCCAGTGTCCAGCCCGCCGTCAGCGCGCTCTCCCCGTCGAGCGGGACGAAACCGTGCACCCGGCGCTCCCCGCGCGTCCCCGGACGCGTCCCGTGCCCCACCAGCCAGGCCAGCAGGGTCGACTTGCCGCTCCCCGCGCCCCCGGTCACCAGGCAGAGCCTCGGCGCCCGCCGGTCGGCGAGCCAGGCCAGCAGCGCGGCCGCGGCCGGCTCGCGCCCCGCCGCGGGGCGCCCCCAGTTGTCGGCGCTGCCCTCGGTCACGGACGACTCCCCCCTGCCGCGTCAGCCGCGCCCGGCCTGCTCCGCCGCGAACGTGATCAGCTCCTTGAGTCCCTCCTCACGGGACTCCGCCGTAGCACCGTAGTCGAAGCTGTGCGTGAACTCCGCGTGGGGGAAGGTCGCTTGGAGCCACACGGCGCAGTAGTGGCCCGGCATCATGCAGGGCTCCAGCTCGCAGTACACGCGCCGCACCTGCTCCGGCGCGACGCCCTCGGCGCGCAGCCGGTGCCACACCAGTTCCTCGGGATGGGGCAGCCCCGGCCCCGTGGAGCCGGTGACGACCTGCTTCGCACCGGAGGAGTCGACGTACTCGAACGCCGAGGAGAACGGGAAGTTGAGCGTGTGCCGCACGTCGTCCAGCACCTTCGGCCACCAGCTCTCGCGCTCCGCGAAGGCCGCCGGGTCGATCCGCCGCAGCTCCGCGGTGAGTTCACGGAACGCGGCCGCGGCCACCGGGAGGCTGGTGGAGGCGGCGATCACCGGGAGCCGGCCGTCCAGCGCCGCCAGCGAGGCGTTGAACTCACGTACGCCGGAACTGACGAACACGTCGTCCTCGCCGATGTCCGGGAACACGGCCTGCACCGCGCCGTCCGGCCGTACGCACAGCGCGGCCAGCGGGTCGGTGCCGATGCGCGGCCAGTCCCTCTGCTCCTCGGGCACCGGCACACCGCGGTGTCCGCCGTCCATGCCGAGGGTGAGTCCGTCCGAGTCGCCCGCGGCCGTGAAATAGGGCGCCACACGCAGCGGAACCCCGGTGCCGGCGAGCGTCTCGCGAACGGCGTCCGGCAGCCGTACCCCGTAGGAGCCGGGGATCTGGAACCGGCGCATGCCCTGCGGGCCGAAGTGGTCCGCGGACGGGTCGGGAGCGCGCTCGGACATCGGGGTTCCTCTCGGTCGGCGGAGAGAAGGATCTCCCCACCGACCTTAAGGGTTCACCCGTCAGAGCTTCTCGGGCGTCCGGATGCCCAGCAGGCCCATGCCGCGGTGCAGGGTGCGGGCCGTCAGGTCGACCAGGAACAGGCGGTTCTCCATCTGCTCCGGCGTCTCCGCCTTCAGGACCGGGCACTGGTCGTAGAAGGTCGTCAGGTGCGAGGCCAGCTGGTACAGGTACGCGGCCAGCTTGTGCGGCTCGTGCGCGGCCGCGGCCTCCAGGACCGTCTCCGCGAACAGGTCCAGGTGCAGGCCCAGCGCCCGCTCCGCCGGGGCCAGCGCCAGCTCCGGGTGGGCGGCGGGACGGGCCTCGCCGGCCTTGCGGAGGATCGACTGGATCCGGGCGTACGCGTACTGGAGGTACACGGAGGTGTCGCCGTTCAGCGAGACCATCTGGTCCAGGTCGAACTTGTAGTCCCGGACCGCCGAGGTCGACAGGTCGGCGTACTTCACCGCGCCGATACCGACCCAGCGGCCGTTCTCGGTGATCTCCCGCTCGGTCAGGCCCACCTTCTCGGCCTTGTCCCGGACCACGGCCGTGGCCCGGTCGACGGCCTCGTCCAGCAGGTCCACCAGCCGGACCGTCTCGCCCTCACGCGTCTTGAACGGCTTGCCGTCCTTGCCGAGGACCGTACCGAAGGCCAGCTGGTGCGCCTTCACGTCGTCGTTCAGCCAGCCGGCCCGGCGCGCGGTCTCGAAGACCATCTTGAAGTGCAGGGCCTGCCGGGCGTCCACCACGTAGAGCAGGCTGGTGGCCTTCAGGTTGAAGACACGGTCGCGGATCGCGGACAGGTCGGTCGCCGCGTAGCCGAAGCCGCCGTCCGACTTCTGCACGATCAGCGGGACCGGGTTGCCGTCCGGGCCCTTGACGTCGTCGAAGAAGACGCACAGCGCGCCCTCTGAACGGACCGCGACACCGGACTCCTCCAGCAGCCGGCAGGTCTCCTGGAGCATGTCGTTGTAGCCGGACTCGCCGACCACGTCCGGGTCCCGGATCTCCATGTCCAGCTTGTCGAAGACCGAGTAGAAGTAGATCTTCGACTCGTCCACGAACTTCTGCCACATGGCCAGCGTCTCGGGGTCGCCCGCCTGGAGGTCGACCACCCGGCGCCGCGCCCGCGTCTTGAACTCCTCGTCGGAGTCGAAGACCGCGCGCGAGGCCTTGTACAGCCGGTTCAGGTTCGACATGGCCTCCTCACCGGAGACCTGGAGGTCGTCGCCCGCCTTGTGGTCCAGCTCGTGCGGGTGCTCGATCAGGTACTGGATGAGCATGCCGAACTGGGTGCCCCAGTCGCCGATGTGGTGCCGGCGGACCACGTTCTCGCCGGTGAACTCCAGCAGCTGCACGGCCGCGTCGCCGATGACCGCCGACCGCAGGTGGCCGACGTGCATCTCCTTCGCCACGTTCGGCTGGGCGTAGTCGATCACCGTGGTGCCGGGGTGCGCGGCGAGGGGCACGCCGAGGCGGCCCGACTCGTCCGTGTAGCGCGCGGCCAGGTTCTCGGTGATCGCCTTGTCCGAGACGGTGATGTTGAGGAAGCCGGGGCCGGAGACCTCGATGTCCTTGATCACGTCACCCGTCACCACCTGGGAGACGACCTGCGCCGCCAGCTCCCGCGGGTTCGCCTTCGCCTTCTTGGCGAGCGCCAGGATGCCGTTGGCCTGGTAGTCGGCCCGGTCGCTTCGTCGCAGCAGCGGGTCCGCTCCGGCGGCCTCCGGCAGGGTGGCCGAGAGGGCGGACGCGAGGTGCTGCTGGACGGAATCGCTGAGGGACGTGACCGAGGCCATAGGAGTGGGTGCCGTTCTCCTCGTGGGGATGGATAGACCCGCCCAGTATTCCACGGGCGGTAAAGCCGTTTTTTCGCGCGCGGGGGTGTCTGGGAGTATGGAGAGGCCAGTACTCGTATCCAGGTTTCCTGGGTTCAGACATCGCAGAGGACGTGCCGAACGTGGCTCAGAGCACCGAGACCACCGACTGGGTCTCCCGTTTCGCGGATGAGGTCATCGAGGAGTCGGAGCGCCGGGCCCCGGGCAAACCGGTCGTCGTCGCGTCCGGACTCTCCCCGTCGGGCCCGATCCACCTCGGCAACCTCCGCGAGGTCATGACCCCGCACCTGGTCGCCGACGAGATCCGCCGCCGCGGACACCAGGTCCGGCACCTGATCTCCTGGGACGACTACGACCGCTACCGCAAGGTGCCCAAGGGCATCGAGGGCGTCGACGAGTCCTGGGCCGGGCACATCGGCAAGCCGCTGACCTCCGTCCCGGCGCCCGAGGGCTCGGCGTACCCGAACTGGGCCGAGCACTTCAAGGCCGCGATGACCGCGTCGCTGGCCGAGCTGGGCGTGGAGTTCGACGGGATCAGCCAGACGGCCCAGTACACCTCCGGTGTCTACCGCGAGCAGATCCTGCACGCCATGAAGCACCGCGGTGACATCGACGCCATCCTCGACCAGTACCGCACCAAGAAGGCCCCGGCCAAGAAGCAGCAGCAGAAGGCCGTGGACGAGGCCGAGCTGGAGGCCGAGGAGGGCTCGGGCGCGGCGTCCGAGGACGACGGCAGCTCCGGCTCCGCCGGCTACTTCCCGTACAAGCCGTTCTGCGGCGGCTGCGGCAAGGACCTGACGACCGTCACGTCCTACGACGACGACACCACCGAGCTGTCGTACACCTGCAACGAGTGCGGCTTCACCGAGACCGTCCTGCTCAGCGAGTTCAACCGCGGCAAGCTGGTCTGGAAGGTCGACTGGCCGATGCGCTGGGCCTACGAGGGCGTGATCTTCGAGCCGAGCGGCGTCGACCACTCCTCGCCGGGCTCGTCGTTCCAGGTCGGCGGCCAGATCGTCGGCATCTTCGACGGCAAGCAGCCCATCGGCCCGATGTACGCCTTCGTCGGCATCTCCGGCATGGCGAAGATGTCGTCGTCCGCCGGCGGTGTGCCCACCCCGGGCGACGCGCTGAAGATCATGGAGCCGCAGATCCTGCGCTGGCTGTACTCCCGCCGCCGGCCCAACCAGTCCTTCAAGATCGCCTTCGACCAGGAGATCCAGCGGCTGTACGACGAGTGGGACAAGCTCGCCGCCAAGGTCGCCGACGGTTCCGCCCTGCCGGGTGACGTCGCCGCCTACACGCGCGCCGTCGGCACCGCCGCCGGTGACCTGCCGAAGACCACGCGCGCGCTGCCGTACCGCACCCTCGCCTCCGTCGCCGACATCACCGCCGGCCACGAGGACCAGGCCCTGCGCATCCTCTCCGAGCTCGACCCGGAGCAGCCGCTGTCCTCCCTGGAGGAGGCCCGCCCGCGCTACGACAAGGCCGAGGCGTGGATCAACACCCACGTCCCCGCCGACCAGCGCACCATCGTCCGCGACGAGCCGGACGCCGAGCTGCTGAAGTCCCTCGACGAGGCCTCCCGGCAGTCGCTCGGCCTGCTGCTCGACGGGCTCGCCGAGCACTGGTCCCTCGACGGACTGACCCACCTCGTCTACGGCGTCCCGAAGGTCCAGGCCGGCTTCTCCGCCGACGCGACCCCCAAGGAGCTGCCGCCGGAGATCAAGACGGCCCAGCGGACGTTCTTCGCCCTGCTGTACCACCTGCTCGTCGGGCGGGACACCGGGCCGCGCCTGCCCACGCTGCTGCTGGCCGTGGGCCAGGAGCGGGTGCGCACGCTGCTCGGCGCCTGACCTGAGCGACGACGACGGGGCGCCCGGTGCGACATGCACCGGGCGCCCCGTCGTCGTACGGCCCACCGTCCAGGGCCTTTCCTCCGGATCAGGCCGGGCCGGCCCTACAGCGCCTCACAGCGGGCCCGAGCGTGCCGGACCCCGCGACCCCGGCAAGGTCCGGAAAAACAGGACCTAGGCGATGTGCTCGTCCTCCAGCTCGGCCAGGTGGCGCTGCTGGAACTGGGCCGCGAGCTCCTTGAGCTCGCTGTTGTTCAGGGCGGTCCCGTACGTCGCCTGGATGTTGTCGCCGAGGACGCCCGCCGTGGGGTAGCTGCCGTCTATCGACTGGCGGAACACCTGGTAGAAGTCCTCGATGTCCGGCCCCGGCGTCCCGCCGCCCTCGCCCAGCTCACGGGTGCGGTTGCCGCTGACCGGGATGGGGAAGCTGCCGGTGTCCTCCGGGGAGGGCTGCTGGAACTGCTCCGCGGGCTGCTCCTCGTACCACTCCTCGTACTGCTCGTCGGGCACGTACTGCGGGTCCGCCGGCGGAGCGAAGCCCGGGTTGTAGCCGCCGTGGTAGTCGACCTCGCGGGGGGTCTGGAACCAGGGGCTCTGCTCCTCGTCCTCACCCTCGGGGCTCTGCGGCTGCTCGGTGCGCTGGGCCGGAATCCGGGGCTGCTGCCCGGCGGGTCCGGCGGCGGCCACGCCGGGTGCCATGGCTCCGGGGCCGGGAAGCGCCTGCGCCGCGGGCCCGGGGGCGGCCGCGGGGCCGGCGCCGGCCGGCACGCCGGCCGCGAGCGGCACGGCGGCCGTACCCGGCGCCTCCGTCGCACCCGGGGCCACGGCCGCGACCGGCTGGGGCTGGGGCGCCGGCGGCAGCAGGGCCGGCTCGATGCCCGCCGCCGCCAGACCGGCCGGGGCGGTGTCCGCCAGCGGCACGCCGTAACGGGCCAGCCGCAGCGGCATCAGCGACTCCACCGGGGCCTTGCGGCGCCACGCACGGCCGAAGCGGGCCTGGAGCCGCGCCTGGTAGACCAGCCGCTCCTGCTCCAGCCTGATGACCTGGTCGTAGGAGCGCAGCTCCCACAGCTTCATCCGGCGCCAGAGCAGGAACGTCGGGACCGGGGAGAGCAGCCAGCGGGTGAGCCGGACACCCTCCATGTGCTTGTCCGCCGTGATGTCCGCGATCCGGCCCACCGCGTGACGGGCCGCCTCGACCGCGACCACGAACAGCACCGGGATCACCGCGTGCATGCCCACACCCAGCGGGTCCGGCCAGGCGGCGGCGCCGTTGAAGGCGATCGTCGCCGCCGTCAGCAGCCAGGCCGTCTGGCGCAGCAGCGGGAAGGGGATGCGGATCCAGGTCAGCAGCAGATCCAGGGCGAGCAGGACACAGATGCCCGCGTCGATACCCACCGGGAACACATAGGCGAAGTTCCCGAAGCCCTTCTTGAGGGCCAGTGCGCGGACGGCCGCGTACGAACCGGCGAAGCCGATACCGGCGATGACCAGGGCGCCGGACACGACCACGCCGATGAGAACGCGGTGCATCCGGGTCAGCTGTGGCGTGGCCACTGGTACTTCCCTCCCCTGTTGCGTGTTGTTGCGCGCAACAGGGTGGCACACGCGTGCGGCGAACGCCGCCTCGGTCAGCTCTTCTTGGCGGCCGAGGACGACGGGGAGGCAGTGCCCGAAGGGGACTTGGCCGACGAATCGGACGACGGCTTCGACGACGCCTTCGACGAGGCCTTGGAGGACGGCTTCGAGGACGGGGCGGACGGGGAGGCCGGCGCCTTCGTGGACGAACCCGCCCCGGAACCACGGCCGTTGGCCGCCGAAACGGAACCGACCGCCTCCCTCGCCGCCTTCTCCGCGGACTTGGCCAGCGCGTCCGCGTCCGGGGTCTTCTCACCCGCGAGACCGGCACCGTTGTAGTCGAGCGTGACGACGACGTTCTCGACCCGGGCGACGACCGTCTGCTGCTTGAAGGCGCCCTCCTTCTTCTTCAGGTCGTAACGCACCAGCGTCGCCTCGTCGCCCGTCCCGGAGAACTGCTGCGCCTTGATGCTCTTCGCGCCGTCCACACCCTGCGCGTCGGAGACCTGCTGGGCGAAGTACGCGTGCGCCTGCTTGTTGCCGGTGCCCCGGGAGGCGTCCGACTCGAAACGCAGCAGGGAGACGTTGAGCCAGCGGAACTGCGAGCCCTTGACGCCGTTGTTGTCCAGGCTGCTCCAGGAGCAGGAGGAACGGTTCACGGTGTCGTCGCTGCTGCCGGACTTGCCGGACTTGGCGGCCTTCGGCACCAGGTCGCCCAGGGTGCCCTTCGACAGCACGCCGCACGGCTGCGGGAGCTTGCCGTACGCGGCCGGCTCCACGGTCGGGGTGGCGCTCGCCGACGGAGCCTGGCTGCCGGTGCCCGCGCTCTGCGTGGCGGCGGATCCGGCCGTGTCCTTGGAGTCCCCGGAGTCGGAGGAGCAGGCCGCGGTGATCAGTACCGCGGGGACGGCCGCCGCGCACACCAAGGCGCGGCGGAGGCTCTTGGCTCGCCGGTCGGGCTGGGCACGGTCGTCTCGCTGGGCTGCTCGCTGCATGGTTCCTTCACTCGTGACGCTCGGTGTTCGTGCGGGTTCCTGCGGGGCCACCGTACGCGGTGAAGGAGTCGTGCGGTTTCGGTTCGAACACTTCGCGGACCGCGCCGGAGGGGGCCCGCTGCGCGGTCATCCGTCGAGCGTGTCCGCCAGTTGAGAGGCCAGATTCTGGGCCCTGTCCTGCATTTCCTTGCTGTCGGGGACCGTTCCCGTGGCCATCGGGGTCTCCACGTACTCCAGCGTCACGACGACGTTCGACGTGCGGAACACCACAGTCACGGTCCGCTGTTCGGCCGCCGAACCCGAGGTGCTCGGCTTGTCGTCCAGATACGCCTGGTCGCCGAGGTCGGTCAGGACGCGCGACTGCAGCTCGGCCTGCGAGGTGCCGGAGGAGGTGTCCGAGGGGGTGCCGGGGGAGGGGCTGCCGCTGCCGGTGCCCGAGCCCGAAGGGGCGGGCGCGGACGGGGACGCCGCCCCGCCGCCCGCGCCGGACCGCGAGGGGGTGGGGGTGGGGGTGGCCGTGACCGACGACACGGAGGTGGAACCCGACGCGGGGAGGTCGGCCGCCGTCTCCATCTGCGTGAACAGCTTCTGCGCCTGGTCGTCGTCGCTGACCGCGTTGTCGTACGACACCACGCGCTCGAAGTCGACCGACAGGCGGTCGGTGGCCGCCGCGGACTCGACCTTCCAGTGGCAGCCCACCTTGCGGTCGGTGTCGTAGGTCAGGGCGGCCTCGCCCTGGTAGGCGCGGTCGCGCTGCTGCGGGTCGGTGATCTGCCGGATGCCCGGGAGCAGGGAGTCGAGGGCGCTGTGCCCGACCGCGCCGCAGGGCTCGGGGAGGGTGCGGTACTTGCCGGGCTGGGCCGCGACGGTGGTCGTGCCGGTGTCGCCGGGGTTGGCGTCGTCCGTCCGGCTGCCGCCGTCGGAACCGCTCGTGCAGCCGGCCAGCAGCGCCGCGAGAAGGGCGGCGGTGCCGGTTGCGTAGGCCTTCCGGTGCACGGTCGGGCTCCTCTCGAGGATTGCGATCCGGCGGTGGGCGACCGACGGTGGTGATCGCGTGATGCTCCAGTGTCCCCGCTGGTTATTCGCTTGCCGCAGCGGGGCGCCCCCTGGAGACAATGTCTATCGCACGCACTGCCGTGGCCGCCGGTCCTCTGTCCTTTTTCATCGACCTTGGCGCCGCTTTTGCGTTATGCCGCTTTTCTTCTACTTGATCGCCGTTCCGGGGGGAATGAGGAAGACATGTCGTACGTGGAGATGCCGGGCGCCAAGGTGCCGATCCGCCTGTGGACCGACCCGGCCACGGTCGAGGACGTCGCGCTGCGCCAGCTCCAGAACGTCGCCACGCTGCCGTGGATCAAGGGGCTGGCCGTCATGCCGGACGTCCACTACGGCAAGGGCGCGACGGTGGGCTCGGTCATCGCGATGCGGGGCGCCGTCTGCCCGGCGGCGGTGGGCGTGGACATCGGCTGCGGCATGTCGGCGGTGAGGACGTCCCTGACGGCCAACGACCTGCCGGGCGACCTGTCCCGCCTGCGCTCGAAGGTCGAGCAGGCGATCCCGGTCGGCCGCGGGATGCACGACGACCCCGTGTCGCCGGGTGAGTTCCACGGGCTCGCCACGTCCGGCTGGGACGGCTTCTGGGACCGCTTCGACGGCGTCGCCGAAGCGGTCAAGTTCCGCGAGGAACGGGCCCACAAGCAGATGGGAACGCTCGGATCGGGCAATCATTTTGTAGAGATCTGCACGGATACGACCGGATCTGTCTGGCTGATGCTGCATTCCGGCTCCCGGAACATCGGCAAGGAGCTGGCCGAGCATCACATCGGTGTGGCCCAGAAGCTCCCGCACAACCAGGGCCTGGTCGACCGCGACCTCGCGGTGTTCATCGCGGACACCCCGCAGATGGCGGCCTACCGCAACGACCTGTTCTGGGCGCAGGAGTACGCGAAGTACAACCGGACGCTGATGATGGCGCTCCTGAAGGACGTCGTCCGCAAGGAGTTCAAGAAGGCGAAGGTCACCTTCGAGCCGGAGATCTCCTGCCACCACAACTACGTGGCGGAGGAGCGGTACGAGGGCATGGACCTGCTGGTGACCCGCAAGGGCGCGATCCGCGCCGGGTCCGGGGAGTACGGCATCATCCCCGGCTCGATGGGGACGGGGTCCTACATCGTGAAGGGCCTCGGCAACGAGATGGCCTTCAACTCGGCCTCGCACGGCGCCGGCCGGCGCATGAGCCGCAACGCCGCCAAGCGGCGCTTCTCGACCAGGGACCTGGAGGAGCAGACGCGGGGCGTGGAGTGCCGCAAGGACTCCGGAGTCGTGGACGAGATCCCCGGCGCCTACAAGTCGATCGACCAGGTCATCGACCAGCAGAAGGACCTCGTCGAGGTCGTGGCCAAGCTGAAGCAGGTCGTCTGCGTGAAGGGCTGACGCGAAGGCCCCCGGTCGTCCGCCGGGGGCCTTCGCGCCGCTGTCAGCGGACCGCGGGCGTCACAGTTCGCGGTGGACCTTGGTGTTGGAGGCCTGGGCGCGGGGGCGGAGGACGAGGAGGTCGACGTTGACGTGGCTGGGGCGGGTGACCGCCCAGGTGATGGTCTCGGCGACGTCGTCCGCGGTGAGGGGCTCGGCCACGCCCGCGTAGACCTTGGCGGCCTTCTCCGTGTCGCCGCCGAAGCGGGTCAGCGCGAACTCGTCGGTCTTGACCATGCCGGGCGCGATCTCGATGACGCGGACCGGCTTGCCGACGATCTCCAGGCGCAGGGTCTCGGCGAGGACGTGCTCGCCGTGCTTGGCGGCCACGTAGCCGCCGCCGCCCTCGTAGGTGCCGTGGCCGGCGGTCGAGGAGACGATCACGATCGTGCCGTCGCCGCTCGCCTCCAGCCTGGGGAGCAGGGCCTGGGTGACGTTCAGGGTGCCGAGGACGTTCGTCTCGTACATCGTGCGCCACTCGGCCGGGTCGCCGGTGGCGACCGGGTCGGCGCCCAGGGCTCCGCCGGCGTTGTTGACCAGAACGCCGATGGTGGTGAAGGCGGTGGCGAACTCGTCGACCGCGGCGCGGTCCGTCACGTCGAGCGGGTAGGCCGTGGCCGAGTGGCCCGCCGCGGTGATCTCCTCCGCGAGCGCCTCGATGCGGTCCTTGCGGCGGGCGGTGAGGACGACGCGGTAGCCGGCGGCGGCGAGCTGCCGGGCCGTCGCGGCGCCGATGCCGCTGCTCGCACCCGTGACGACGGCGATACGGGAGGCGGCGGACGGGGCGGCGGGGGCCATGGGGTGCTCCTGGAGTGGGGCGGTGACGGGCTGCGTCCAGCGTAGGCGAGCGTCAGCCGCCGTTCCTCGGTGCCCACATGATCACGGCCATTCCGGCGAGGCAGATCAGGGCTCCGGAGATGTCCCAGCGGTCGGGGCGGTAGCCGTCGGCGACGACGCCCCACAGGATCGAGCCGGCCACGAAGATCCCGCCGTAGGCGGCCAGGATGCGGCCGAAGTGGGCGTCCGGCTGGAAGGTGGCGACGAAGCCGTACGCGCCGAGGGCGAGGACCCCGCCGGTGATCCACAGCCAGCCGCGGTGTTCCCGCAGGCCCTGCCAGACCAGCCACGCCCCGCCGATCTCGAAGAGGGCGGCGACGACGAACAGGGCGGCGGAGCGGAGGATCAGCGGCATGCGGGCAGCTTCGCACGTGGCGGCGGGGCCGCCGGGGGTGTCACCTTGTTGGAGGGGTCCTGCCGGGCGGCTCGCGTGGCATACATCCGTATGGGCTCGGGGTCCGAAACGGAAGCGGAAGCGGAAGCGGGGTGCGGTGCGGTGAGCGGTGTGGTGAGTGGTGTGCGGATCGTGCGGATGAGGGCCTGGGCGCTGCTGGGCGTGTGCGGTGCGGCGGTGCTGGGCACGGGCGGTACGGCGTGGGCCCATGGGGGGCCGCAGGCCGACCTGGCCTTCCACGGGACGGCGGTGATGAGCGACGGGCAGGTGGACGTCCGGCTCACCCCGCGCAACAACGGTCCTTCGGCGGTGCCGGACGCGAGTGTGCTGCTGCGCTGGTCGGCGCCGCTGGCCGAGCGGCAGCAGCTGCCGGAGGGCTGTGCGCGCACGGACGAGCGGACCGTGGTGTGCGGGACCGGGGCGATGGCCGTCGGCGAGGTGGGGGAGCAGATCCGGGTGTCGGTGGCGCTGGAGCAGCGGCCGTCGGAGGTGACGCTGGAGGTGGACACCGCCTGGAACGGTGGCGTGGTGGACCCGGACCGCGCGAACGACACGATGCGGGTGCTGGTCCTGGACACGGGGGACACGTACGCGTTCTGACCTCGTGCGCGTGCGGACCTCGTAGGCGCGCCGGCCTCGTGCGCGGGGGGACCTCGTAGGCGTGCCGGCCTCGTGTGCGTTCCGGCCTTGTGCGCGTACTGACCTCGTACGCCTTCTGAGCTGCGCTTTTCCGTTGGGCCTCGTTCTTCTCGCCGCCCTCGGCGGGCCGCTGTCCCGGCGGTCCGGCGGGGGCGGGGAACAACCCTGACCGGGTGACCGTTGAACCCTTATAGTTGAACGGTCAACAACCTGGAGGGTGAGTGTCCATGCAGTTCGGGATCTTCACGGTCGGCGATGTGACGCCGGACCCCACCACGGGGCGCGCGCCGACCGAGCACGAGCGGATCAAGGCCATGGTCGCCATCGCGCTCAAGGCCGAGGAGGTCGGGCTCGACGTGTTCGCCACCGGCGAGCACCACAACCCGCCGTTCGTGCCGTCCTCGCCGACGACCATGCTCGGCCACATAGCCGCCCGCACCGAGCGGCTGATCCTCTCCACCTCGACCACGCTGATCACCACGAACGACCCGGTGAAGATCGCCGAGGACTTCGCGATGCTCCAGCATCTGTCCGACGGCCGGACGGACCTCATGATGGGCCGCGGCAACACCGGCCCGGTCTACCCCTGGTTCGGCCAGGACATCCGCCAGGGCATCAACCTCGCCGTCGAGAACTACGCCCTGCTGCACCGGCTGTGGCGCGAGGACGTCGTCGACTGGGAGGGGAAGTTCCGCACCCCGCTGCAGGGCTTCACCTCGACGCCCCGGCCGCTGGACGGCGTGCCGCCGTTCGTCTGGCACGGCTCGATCCGCTCGCCGGAGATCGCCGAGCAGGCGGCGTACTACGGCGACGGCTTCTTCCACAACAACATCTTCTGGCCCGCGAGCCACACCAAGCGGATGGTCGAGCTGTACCGGAAGCGGTACGCCCACTACGGCCACGGCACGCCCGAGCAGGCCATCGTGGGCCTGGGCGGCCAGGTGTTCATGCGGCGCAGCTCCCAGGACGCGGTGCGCGAGTTCCGCCCCTACTTCGACAACGCCCCCGTGTACGGCCACGGGCCCTCGCTGGAGGAGTTCACCGAGCAGACCCCGCTGACGGTCGGCTCGCCGCAGCAGGTGATCGAGAAGACGCTGTCCTTCCGGGAGTACGCCGGCGACTACCAGCGCCAGCTGTTCCTCATGGACCACGCGGGGCTGCCGCTGAAGACCGTGCTGGAGCAGCTCGACCTGCTCGGCGAGGAGGTCGTACCGGTGCTGCGGAAGGAGTTCGCGAACCTGCGCCCGGCCGGGGTGCCCGAGGCGCCCACGCACGCGTCGCTGAAGGCCGGCCGGGACGGGTTGCCGCTGTGACGGTGAGAGGCCGGTAAAAAGGGTGATCGTAGGCCCACCGGTCCCGGCGGAAGGGCCGGGGGCCTTGGCAGACTGGGAAGGTGCCCCAGACTGTGCTGCTCGCCGAAGACGACCGTGCCATCCGCCATGCCCTGGAGCGGGCGCTGACGCTGGAGGGCTACGCGGTGACTGCGGTCGCCGACGGCGTCGAGGCGCTCGCGCAGGCCCACCGGACCCCGCCGGACGTCCTGGTGCTGGATGTGATGATGCCGGGCATCGACGGGCTCCAGGTCTGCCGGGTGCTGCGCGCCGAGGGCGACAGCACCCCGATCCTCATGCTCACCGCCCTGGTGGAGACCGCCGACCGCATCGCGGGCCTGGACGCGGGCGCCGACGACTACGTGGTCAAGCCGTTCGACGTCGAGGAGGTCTTCGCCCGGCTGCGGGCCCTGCTGCGCCGTTCCTCTCCCGCGCCGGCCGGTGCCGCGGGCGGCACGGGCGCCGCCCCGGCCCCGGAGCGGTCCGCGGACGGCGGACGGGAGGCGCCCGTCCTGTCCGGCAGGGTGATCGAGGCCGCCGGCGTCCGCATGGACCTCCAGGCCCGCCGGGCCTGGCGCGGGCGGCGGGAGCTGGAGCTGACCCGCACCGAGTTCGAGCTGCTGGAACTGCTGGCGCGCAACGCCGGGATCGTCCTCGACCACTCCACGATCTACGACCGCATCTGGGGCTACGACTTCGGTCCCGGCTCCAAGAACCTCGCCGTCTACGTCGGCTATCTGCGCCGCAAGCTGGACGAGCCCGGCGCCGCGCAGCTGATTCACACCGTGCGCGGCGTGGGTTACGTGCTGCGGGAGGGCTGAGTGCGCCTCCGCGGGCGGCGGCCGGCCGCCTCCCGCCCCGAGCTGGTCCCGGGGCGGCGGCCGGCCGGGTCCCGCTCCAAGCTGGTCTCGCTGCGCACCACCTTCGCGGTGTCCTTCGCGGCGGTGACGGCCGCCGTCACGATCCTGGTCGGCATCCTGTCGTACGGTTCCGCGGCCCGGCTGGTCCGGGTCGACCAGCAGACGGTGTTCTCCCAGGTCGTGCAGGACGTGCGGGACGAGGTGCGGCAGCACGAGATGTCCCCGGACGACTTCTCCTCCTCCCGGCCCGGCCACGACCTGGTCCGGCCCGCGCGCACCGATGTGCAGGTGCTCGGCGCGCGCGGGGAGATCGCCGACCACGGCAGTCCCGCGCTGCCGGTGACCGCCCGCGACCGGGCGGCGGCCGTCGCCGGACGGGCCGGTGAGGTGGTCGAGCACAAGGACGTCCGGGTCGGCGAGGACCTGTTCCGGATCGCCACCGTCTCGCTCGGCTCCGGCAGGGGCGCGGTGCAGGTGGCGCAGGAGTTCAGCGACACGGAGGACCTGCTGCGGACCCTTCAGCAGCGGACGCTGATCCTCATGGCGGCCGTCGTGGTCGCGGCGGGGCTGTTCGGCTGGTGGCTGGCCCGGCGGATCACCCGGCGTCTCGTCGTCCTCACCGACGCCGCGGAGGACGTGGCCCGGACCCGCCGGCTCGGCATCCAGGTGCCCGTCGCCGGGCTGGACGAGGTCGGGCGCCTCGGCCGCGCCTTCGACCGGATGCTGGGCCGGCTCGCGCAGTCGGAGGAGGACCAGCGGCGGCTGGTGCAGGACGCGGGGCACGAGCTGCGGACGCCGCTGACCTCCCTGCGGACGAACATCTCCCTGCTCAGGCGCATCGACGAGCTGCCGCCCGGCACCCGTGAGGAACTCGTCGCCGACCTCGGCCAGGAGGCCCGCGAGCTGACCGACCTGGTCAACGAGCTGGTCGACCTCGCCGCCGGGCAGTCCGACACCGAGCCGCCGCAGCGGGTGGACCTCGCCGACATCGCCGAGGACGTGGTGGGGCTGGCCAGACGGCGTACCGGGCGCGAGATCGTGCTGCGGGTCAGCGGCGACACCAGCACCGACGGGCGGCCGGGGATGCTCCAGCGGGCCCTGTCCAACCTCGTCGAGAACGCGGCGAAGTTCGACCGCGGGGACAACGGTCCGATCGAGGTCAGTATCAGCGGCCAGACGCGCGCGGGGACCGTGCGGGTCGAGGTGCTCGACCGCGGGCCCGGGATCGCCGAGGGCGACCTCCTGCGCATCTTCGACCGCTTCTACCGGGCCGCCGACGCGCGGTCCCTGCCGGGGTCCGGGCTCGGTCTCTCCATCGTGCGCGAGGTCGCCATGGCGCACGGGGGAGCGCCCTTCGCCTACCGGCGCGAGGGCGGCGGGGCCGTCATCGGGTTCACGGTCGACGGCGGCTGAGGCGCTCCGGGGCGGTCGGGGCCCACGGCGGACGGCGGCTGGCGCTCCCGGGCGGTCGCGGTCCACGGCCGACGGCTGCTGAGGCGCTCACCCGGGTTCCGGGCCGCCGCGGACGCGGCGGGGTCCACCGTGCCCCGGTGGACCCCGGCCCTCACCGCTGCGCGTCCGGGGTGTCCGGCTGCGACGGGCGCCTGCGGCGGGTGAAGGGCGGCAGGGCCGGCGGGGTCAGGAACCCCTCCGCCCGCGCGCTCGCCAGGCCGATGCGGGGGATGTCGCTGCTCTTGGCGAAGAGCAGGAAGCGGGGCTCCCAGACGGGCCGGTACTTGGCGTTGGCGCGGTAGAGGGACTCGATCTGCCACCAGCGGGAGAAGAAGGTGAGGACCGAGCGCCACAGGCGCAGGACGGGGCCCGCGCCGAGCCGGGAGCCGCGTTCGAAGACCGAGCGGAACATCGCGAAGTTCAGCGAGACCCGGCGTACGTCCAGCTCCTCCGCGCGCAGCAGGAGTTCGACGACCATGTACTCCATCAGGCCGTTCTCGCAGGCGCGGTCGCGGCGCATGAGGTCCAGGGAGAGACCGTGCTCGCCCCAGGGGACGAAGCTGAGCAGCGCGCGGGGGACACCCTCGGCGTCCCGGCACTCCAGCATCACGCAGCGGCCGTCGGCCGGGTCGCCCAGGCGCCCCAGGGCCATGGAGAAGCCGCGCTCGGTGGCGCCGTCGCGCCAGTGGTCGGCGCGGTCGATCAGCAGCGCCGTCTCGTCGTCGGGGATGTCCTCGTGGCGGCGGATGCGGACGGTGTAGCCGGCCCGGCGGACGCGGTTGTGGGCCTGGCGGACCACCCGCATCGCCCGGCCGTCCAGGGTGAAGTCGGCGAGTTCGACGATCGCCTCGTCGCCCAGTTCGAGGGCGTCCATACCGTGCCGGGCGTAGACCGTGCCGGCCTCCTCGCTCGCGCCCATCACGGCGGGCGTCCAGGCGTGCCGGCGGGCCTCGGCGAGCCAGGCGTCGATGGCGCCGGGCCACGCCTCGGGGTCGCCGATCGGGTCGCCGGAGGCCAGGCTCACCCCGCTGACGACGCGGTAGGTGAGGGCCGCCTTGCCGCTGGGCGAGAAGATGACGGCCTTGTCGCGGCGCAGGGCGAAGTACCCGAGGGAGTCGCGTTCGCCGTGCTTGTCGAGGAGTGCGCGCAGCCTGTCCTCGTCGTCCTCGCCGAGCAGGGACTCGCCGCGCGGGGCGCGGAAGCAGGCGTAGAGGACCAGCAGGAACGTGGCGGCGATCAGGACGTTGACGATCACGTCCGTCCAGCGGGGGGCGTGCACGGCCTGGACCCGGTCGGCGAGCGGGCCGACGCTGATGCCGCGCAGCAGGGTGTAGGCGATCTCGTCCCGGAGGGTGGCGCCGGACAGCTTGTTCGTCACATGGACGAGCAGGGTGCCGAGCGAGGCGCTGACCAGCGCGCCGCCCGCGCCCACGGCGAGCGCGAGGCGCGGGTTGGAGCGGTCGCCGATGGCGTCGAACTCGCGCCGGCCGAGCAGCAGGGCGGCCACGAACAGGCCGGTGAGGCCGGCGGAGACCCAGTTGAAGGGGTGCTCGCGGTAGGGGGCCTGGGTGAGCGCGAAGACGTAGAGGCAGAACAGCGGGCCGGCGAGGATCAGGTTGAAGACCCAGGCGGCGCGCTTGCGGCGGCGCATCACCACGGCCAGGAAGAGCGCGAGCGCCGCCGAGAGCAGGCCCGCGGTGGCCAGGTACGGGGTGAAGAACTCGCCCGCGTTGTGCTCGTGGACCTCTTCGCGGAACGGCAGCGACAGGACCGCGACGATGTTGAGCACGGCCATCAGCCGCAGGTACTGGACGGTGGCGCGGGCCGCGCGCCGGCGCAGCCGGCCGGTGCCCGTCGGGGGGATGAACAGACGGAGAAGAGGCTTGCGTGGGGCGCGATCCTGTGGGGAGATCAGGGTCGACTGTCGAGCGGACATGGTGACATGCACCTTGGTGACGGGGACGGGGCACGCTGACCCTACAGCTCGTAGGGTAACTCGGGTACGGCTGTGCGGCCATCCGTTCCGCCGCGTCTCACCCGGAGCGTTCGGTGCCGGTTCCGGTCCCGCCGGCGCAGGTGTCGCGCCGGGCCGCCGCCAGCGTCCAGGCCAGATTGCCCGCCGCCGCGCCCGCCGCCACCGCCGCGACGATCACCCCGCCGGTGGCCAGGCCGTCGCTGAACAGGTGCGGGCGCTGGTCGAGGCTGTGCAGCCCGAACCCGCACAGTTCGTACACCCCGACGGCCGCGACGGCGAGGCTGACGACCAGCAGGGTCAGGGTGGGAGCGAGCCCGCGTACGTCGTCCTCGGTCGCCGCCGCCGTGCGTGACTCCACCGGTTCCCCTTCCGTCCGCCCGCCTGTGCGCGCTTCCGTGTCCTGCATCTGTACCCCGATGAACTGGCTTGTGGCCGTGGGTCGTTGGGACACTACAATACGTAGGGTCGGGCTAGGGTCGATGCCATGCGGATCTTTCTCAGTGTCGATATGGAGGGCGTCACCGGACTGGTGGACGCCGAGGACGTCCAGCCGGGCGGCCGGGACTACGAGCGCGGCCGCTCCATGATGGCCGAGGATGTGAACGCGGCCGTGCGGGGCGCGCTGGCGGCCGGCGCGACCGAGGTCCTCGTCAACGACGCCCACGGCCCGATGCGCAACCTGATACCCGAGGACCTGCACCCCGCGGCCCGCCTGGTGCGCGGCCGGCCCAAGCCGATGGGCATGCTCGACGGACTCACCGGCGACCACGACGCCGCCCTGTGCGTCGGCTACCACTCCCGCGCCGGTGTCCTCGGCGTGCTCAGCCACAGCTTCATGGGGCACGAGATCGAGGACATCTGGCTGGACGGCCGCCCCGTCGGGGAGATCGGTCTCGCCCACGCCACCGCCGCGGCCCTCGGCGTCCCCCTGGTGGCCCTCACGGGTGACGACGCGGCGTGCGCGGAGATGACGGACTGGGATCCGGCGGTCGTCACCGTGCCGGTGAAGTACGCCCGCGACCGCTTCGCCGCACGGCTGCGCCCCGTGGGCGAGGCGCGCGAGGCCATCGAGGAGGGCGTCCGCCGGGCCCTGACCCCGGCCCCGGCGCGCCCGGCCCCCGCCGCCGGCGAGGCCACCCTCGCCGTGCGCTGGCAGTCCGCCTCGGTCGCCTCGCTCCTGCTGGGCATCCCGGGCGTCACCGCCGACGACAGCAGGACGGTGCGGGCGAGCGGCCCGCTCCCCGCGCTGTACCGGCTGTTCGGGGTGTGGATGCGGGTGGCGTCCTCGGTGACCGGCCAGGCGCCGTACTGCTGAGCGGGCCGCCGGGCGCGGGCGGCGCGCCGCCCCCGGTCAGTGGCGCAGGGCCGTGACCACGTTCGCGCGGACGTCGCCGTCCAGCTTGCGGTGGCTGCGGGCGGTGGCCTCGCCGGAGCCGCCGGCGGACACGTCCTGGACCGTCACCACGACGACGTCCAGCAGATGCCCGCCGCCGTCCTTGTAGTCGACCTGTACGACGAAGGACTTGGCCGAGCCTGCGGTGTTCCGCGCGGTCACCGGGACGGAGGCCCGGCCGCCGTCGTCGGTGACGGGCCCGAGGCTCACGTCGTCCCTGGCGTCGACCCCGTTCTTCACGTCACCGAGCCGGCGTCCGGCCTCCGCCGTGGCCGAGGCCAGCGCCTCGGAGGCCTGGGACGCGAGGGACGAGGCGGCGGACGCGGCAGCCGAGGCCGCCTTGCTCGCGGCGCCGGACGGGGTGCCGGAACCGTCGGAGCATCCGGTCGCCGCGACCGCGAGGGCCGCCGTCAGCAGAGCCGCGCCCGTCGCGCTCCGCGCTCCTCGCGCACAGTGCCGTGTCATCCGTCGCCTCCGCTGTCGTACCCGATCACCGCCCTCCCAGTGAAGGGGCACCGGCCGCGGCCCGCACGCCAGGTGGGGCAGCCGGGGCCGTCGGGCGCCCGAACGGCCGACTGCCGCTCGCGGGGACGGCCGCCGCGGGATCTGCTGCTGCCAGAGGCGCCGTCGCGCGGGCACCGGCGTGGCGGCGGCGCATGAGCGGCGGAAGGGCACACGGCCATGGCACAGCGGGAACCGACCGGCGAGGACGGGCACGGGGCCGCGGACGGGCACGGGGCCGCGGGTGGGAGCGGGCACGGGGCCAGGGAGGGGAACTCCGGCAGGGATGCCGGCGGAGGCGTGGCCGGGGAGGGGAACTCCGGCCGGGGTGCCGAAGGAGGCGTGGGCGGGGACGGGGCCGCCGGTGGAGAGAGGGCCACCGGCGGGGACCGGGCGGAACTGGCCCGGCTTCGCGCGCGGGTCGCCGCCCTGGAGTCGGGACGGGGAGGGGGCCGGCCCAGGGAACACCACCGGCTGCGCTCCGCGCTCGCCGCCGTGCTCCTCGTCCTCGGCTGCCTCCTCGCGCCGCTCGCCGTCCTCGCGACCTGGACCTCCGGCCTGGTGGACGACACCGACAGCTACGTCGCCACCGTCGCCCCGCTGTCCGCCGACCCCGCCGTCCAGAACGCCGTCGCCGACCGGGCCACCGACGCCGTCATGGACCACCTGGACCTCGCGTCCCTCCTGAAGGACGTCGCCCCCAAGGACCGGCCCCTGGTCGAGAAGCTGCTGGGCGGGATCGGCGGCTCGCTCGACGGGGCGGTCCGCAGCTTCGTGCACGACAAGGCGCGGGCGGTCGTCGCCTCCGACGCGTTCGCCACGATCTGGCGCGACGCCAACCGCCGCGTCCACGCCACCCTGGACAAGGCGCTGACCGGGAAGGGCGGCGGTGCCGTCGAGCTGAAGGGCGACGCGGTCACCATCGACCTGGCCCCGGTGATCGCGCAGGTCAAGGACCGCCTGGTCGACTCCGGGCTGACCATCGCCAAGGACGTGCCCGATGTGCACACCCAGTTCACCGTCGTCCGCTCCGACCAGATCGGCAAGGTGCGGACGTACCTGCGGCTGCTGGAACTGGCGGGCACGTGGCTGCCGGTGCTCGCCTTCCTGCTGCTCGCCGGCGGCATCCTGGCGGCCGTCCGGCGCCGCCGCGCGCTGGCCGCCGCCGCGCTGGGGGTCGCCGTCACGGTCCTCGCCCTCGGCATCGGGCTCACCGTCTTCCGGGCCGTCTACCTGGACAGACTGCCCGCCGGGGTGTCACGCCCCGCCGCGGCGGCCGTCTACGACACCCTCGTCCGCTATCTGCGTACGGCGGTCCGCGCGCTGGTCGCCCTCGGCGTGACCGTGGCCGTCGCCGCCTGGCTGACCGGACCCGGACGCCACGCGAGCGCCGTCCGGCAGGTCTGGCACACGGGCCTCGCCGCGGCGCGCACCCGCACGGACCGCCTCGGCCTGCGCACCGGCCCGGTCGGGCCGTTCGCGCGGCGCCACCGGGTCTGGATCGGCTGGCTCCTGGCCGCCGGGGCCGTCGTCGCCTACATCCTGTGGAGCAACCCGACCGGCTGGGTCGTGGTCGGCCTCGCCCTCGCCCTCCTGTTCGCCCTCACGGTCGTCGAGTTCCTCGCGGCGGGCGAGGACGGACCGCCGGCGGGGGAGCCGGGGAGGGCCGCCGGGGGCGCCACGGGCGCGGGGCGGTGAGAACCGGCGCGATGACGGCGCGGTGGCGTCCGGCGCGGTGATGTCCGGCACGGTGGCGTCCGGTGCGGTGGCGTCCGGTGCGGTGGCGTCCGGCGCGGCGTGGCGGACAGAAAAGGGCGAGGCCCGAAGACCCCGCCCACAGCTCCCGGAAGCCCCCGGCTCAGGGCCACACCAGGCAGTACGGCTGATGCCCCGCCTCGTGCAGGCGGTGGCTGAAGTCCTGCCACTCGTGCAGCAGTTGGTAGACGTTGAAGGCGTCGCGGGGGCCACCGCGGTCCGGGACCGTGGACCAGATGAAGGCGGCCGCGCCCACCGCCTCCTCGCCGATGTCGCGCAGCGGGTCGACGACGGTCATGGGGAGCTTGACGACCGCGTAGTCGGGGTGGAGGACGACCAGTTCCAGCGGCGGGACCTTGTGCAGGGGCACGCCCTCTATACCGGTGAGGACCATCGCGGCCATCGTCTCCGGCTTGATCTTGGTGAACATGCCGTTCATGCCCAGCTCGTCACCGCCGAGCTCCTCGGGGCGCATGGAGATAGGGACCCGGGCCGCGGTCGCGCCGTCCGGCGCGCCGAAGTATTTGTAGGTCACCCCCACCCGACCACCATTCCTGCTCTCCGCCCGGAGGCGGTCGGCCCCGTCGTCGAGCCGGCGGTCGGCCGGTCGGTCCGTCTGCTGGTCCGGATGCCGGTCGGTCTGCCGGTCGTACCGCTCGGGATCGCTCGGTACACCCTGTGCCTGACGTGCTTCGGCCTGACGCGCTTCGGCCGCCTCTTCCATTTCGCGCCGGTGCCTTCCCCGCCGGGCACGCCGAGGACCCAGGTCGTCAGTCCCCTCGCCCAGTCCGCCACCGCGATGCATATCTCCACCCGACTGCTTTTCTAGGACGCGTGGCCCCCGCCGCGCAACCCGATCATCGTGTCAGTGACCTCCCCCACGGCCGCCCGCCGAAACGTGCGGTGAATCATCCGATCCGCGGGATCCCCCTCTCCCCGATCAGTACGTACCGCAGGAGCTGTGCGTATCAGGTGTCAGTCTCGCAGATGGCGGACGACCGCCCCGGAGGCCGAGCCAGGAAGGCCGGAACAAGGGGGTCGGCCGGTACGGCGCGGACGCGGGTCACGTTGCGTGACCGCATGTGTGCCGGGGTGTGTGCCGGGGCGCGTGCCGGGCACGTGGTTGTCCGGGCGGCGACCCGCTCCGCCTACCCTGAGGAGGTCACCACGCAACCGGAGTCCGAGATGCCGGAGAAGTCGCACGCCATGAGCGCCCTGAGCGAAACGCCCTATCCCTACGACGCGCCGGTTTCCCAGGCGCTCTTCGACCGTGCCTCCGTCGTCACGCCGGGCGGGGTGAACTCCCCGGTGCGCGCCTTCCGCGCGGTCGGCGGCACGCCCCGGTTCATGGTCTCCGGCAAGGGGCCGTACCTGACCGACGCCGACGGACGCGAGTACGTCGACCTGGTGTGCTCCTGGGGTCCGATGATCCTCGGGCACTCGCAGCCCGAGGTCATCGCCGCCGTCCAGGAGGCCGTCTCGCGCGGCACGTCCTTCGGCACCCCCGGCGAGGGCGAGGTCGCCCTCGCCGAGGAGATCGTCGCCCGGATCGAGCCGGTGGAGCAGGTGCGGCTGGTCAGCAGCGGCACCGAGGCGACCATGTCGGCCATCCGGCTCGCCCGCGGCTTCACCCGCCGCTCCAAGGTGATCAAGTTCGCCGGCTGCTACCACGGCCACGTCGACAGCCTCCTGGCCGCCGCCGGTTCCGGCGTCGCGACCTTCGCGCTGCCGGACACCCCGGGCGTCACCGGCGCCCAGGCCGGCGACACGATCGTGCTGCCGTACAACGACCTCGAAGCCGTGCACGAGGCCTTCCACCGGCACCCCGGCGAGATCGCCTGCGTCATCACCGAGGCCGCGCCCGGCAACATGGGCGTCGTGCCCCCGGACCCCGGCTTCAACCAGGGGCTGAAGGACGCCTGCGGCAAGAACGGCGCGCTGTTCATCTCCGACGAGGTCATGACCGGCTTCCGCACGAGCCGTTCCGGCTGGTACGGCGTCGACGGGGTCAGGCCCGACCTGATGACCTTCGGCAAGGTCATGGGCGGCGGCTTCCCCGCGGCCGCGTTCGGTGGCCGTGCCGACGTCATGGCGCACCTCGCGCCCGCCGGTCCGGTCTACCAGGCCGGCACCCTGTCCGGTAACCCCGTCGCCACCGCCGCCGGCCTCGCCCAGCTGCGCCTGCTCGACGACGCGGCCTACGGCACGGTGGACGCGGTCTCCACGCAGATCCAGGGCCTGGTCACCGAGGCGCTGAGCAAGGAGGGCGTGGCGCACCGGCTGCAGAACGCGTCCAACATGTTCTCGGTGTTCTTCACCGACCGGCAGGTGCGCACCTACGAGGACGCCAAGCGGCAGGAAGCCTTCCGCTTCACCGCGTTCTTCCACTCGCTGCTGTCGAACGGCGTCTACCTGCCGCCGTCGGCCTTCGAGTCCTGGTTCGTGTCCACGGCCCACGACGAGCGGGCCATCCAGATCATCGCCGACGCCCTTCCGGCGGCGGCCCGGGCCGCTGCGGAGGCGACCGCGTGAGCAACAGCGTCAGCGACAAGGCCGGTGCGGGCGACATCACCGTCGTCCACCTCATGCGGCACGGCGAGGTCCACAACCCCGAGGGCGTCCTGTACGGGCGGCTGCCCGGCTACCACCTGTCCGAGCTGGGCCGGAAGATGGCCGACCGGGTCGCGGAGCACCTCGCCCCGCGCGACATCACCCACGTCGTCGCCTCGCCGCTGGAGCGCGCGCAGGAGACGGCCACCCCGATCGCCAAGGCGCACGGGCTCGACCTCGCCACCGACGCGCGCCTGCTGGAGGCGGAGAACGTCTTCCAGGGCAAGACCTTCGGGGTCGGGGACGGCGCGCTGCGCAACCCGGACAACTGGAAGCACCTGGTCAACCCGTTCAAGCCGTCCTGGGGCGAGCCGTACATCGACCAGGTGGTCCGGATGATGGGCGCGCTGAACGCGGCCAAGGACGCCGCGCGCGGCCACGAGGCGGTGCTGGTCAGCCATCAGCTGCCGATCTGGATCGTGCGGTCGTACGTCGAGAAGCGGCGGCTGTGGCACGACCCGCGCAAGCGGCAGTGCACGCTCGCCTCGCTGACCTCGTTCACGTACCAGGGCGACCGGATCGTGTCGGTCGGCTACAGCGAGCCCGCCATCGACCTGGTGCCCGCGCATCTGCGCGCCGGCGCCAAGCCGCAGCCGGGCAAGGGCAAGGCCTTCGGCGCCTGACGGCCGTTGCGACCGGGCGTCCGGACCGGGCGCCCGGACCGGGCCGCAGGCGTGGACCGGGTGCCTGAGCAGGCCTTCCGGACCGGCCGCCGGTGACGTGTCCCACCTGGCTCATCGGGTACCCCGGTGGAACCTTACGATCCGTCATGTCATCTGATGGAGTGACGAGCAGACGGCGTGACGGATCGGGGAACCATGCACACCTTCTCCCGGCGGGGACTTCTCGGCCTCGGCGCGGGCGCGGCGGCGGCCGCCGGACTGGCCGGATGCGGCACCCGGACGGCGGCCGGCGGCGGCCATGGAACCGGATCGGGACGGCACTCCGCCGCGAGCGGCCACGGGAAGGGCGCCAAGGGCAGCCCGAAGCCGGCGGCGCGACTCATCGGTGACGGTTCGACCTCGTTCACCGGCGCCCAGCCGCACCAGCCCGCCAGGCCCGAGCCGCTGGAGCCGGGGCAGACCCCGCCGCAGTTCGTGATCTTCTCCTGGGACGGGGCCGGCGAGGTCGGCAACGGCCTCTTCCCGCGCTTCCTGGACCTGGCCAAGGAG
Source organism: Streptomyces sp. NPDC090108 (assembly GCF_044747185.1). Lineage (NCBI taxonomy): Bacteria > Bacillati > Actinomycetota > Actinomycetes > Kitasatosporales > Streptomycetaceae > Streptomyces > Streptomyces sp. NPDC090108. The sequence continues at coordinate 1,153,506 of NZ_JBIVDQ010000001.1, read as the reverse complement.
CACGGCGCGAGCATGACCTTCTTCCTCTCGGGCCTCTATCTCCTGCCCGAGTCGAAGAAGCGCCTCTACGACCCGCCGAACAACCCGCGCGGCGCCTCCGACATCGGCTACCTCACCGACGCCCACGTCAAGGCGACCCTCGGCAACGTGCACCGCGCGTGGCTGGAGGGGCACGAGATCGGCACCCACTTCAACGGGCACTTCTGCGGCGGCTACGGCACCGTCGGCAACTGGACCCCGCGGCAGTGGAAGAGCGAGATCGAGCAGGCCAAGCGGTTCGTGAAGGAGTGGCGGACCAACACCGGCTGGACCGACCTGCCCCCGCTGCCGTTCGACTACGACAAGGAGCTGACCGGCGGCCGCACGCCCTGTCTGCTGGGCCAGGACAACCTGCTGCCCACCGCCCGCGAGCTGGGCTGGCGCTACGACGCCTCCTCGCCCGGCGGCCGGCAGGTGTGGCCGGGCAAGCGGCACGGCGTCTGGGACCTGCCCCTTCAGCAGATACCTTTCCCCGGACACTCCTTCGAGGTCCTGTCGATGGACTACAACATGCTCGCCAACCAGTCGGTGAACTCCACCCGGGCGCCCGCCTACAACTACCCGGGCTGGCGGCGGCAGGCCGCGCAGGCCTACATATCGGGATTCCAGCGGGCATACGAGACGAACCGGGCGCCGTTCTTCATAGGCAACCACTTCGAGCAGTGGAACGGCGGCATCTACATGGACGCCGTCGAGCAGGCCTTCAAGCACATCGCGCGGGAGAAGGAGAAGGGCGGGGACGTGCGCCTCGTCTCCTTCCGGCAGTTCGTGGACTGGATGGACGTGCAGCGGCCCGAGGTGCTGGCCGGGCTGCGCGGGCTGGACGTCGGGCAGCGGCCGGCCGGCGGCTGGAAGGGCTTCATCGAGGGGGCCGGGGCGAGTGGCGGCGCCAAGTCGGGAGCCTCGCGCGGCGCGTGAGGAATTGCCCGGAATGTCTCGTGTAAATACGACCTGAAATGCGGTTTTCCGCCCGGCAGGGGGGCGCGCGAGAGCGCCGGAACCGACATGCGAAACTTTTCACATGAGTACCCGTAGCCGCGCCGTCCTGCTCGGTGCCGTGGCCGCCGTCGCGGCCCTGACCCTGTCCGCGTGCGGCAACGGCGGTACCTCCGGCGGTGGCGGCAACACGAACTTCGTGACCGGCCACAACGGCGTCGACACCGCCCCGCGCGGCAAGCGGGCCGCGGCCCCCGACCTGTCGGGCCGGACCATCGACGGCAAGAACCTGGACGTCGCCGACTACAAGGGCAAGGTCGTCGTCGTCAACGTCTGGGGTTCGTGGTGCAGCCCGTGCCGCGAGGAGGCCCAGTACTTCGCCAAGGTCGCCAAGGCCTACCAGGGCAAGGGCGTGCAGTTCGTCGGCATCAACACCCGCGACACCAGCACCACCCCCGCGGTTGCCTTCGAGAAGGAACACGGGATCACCTACCCGAGCCTGTACGACCCGACGGGCAAGCTGATGCTCCGCTTCAAGAAGGGCACGCTCAACCCGCAGCTGATCCCCTCCACGCTGATCATCGACAAGGACGGGAAGGTCGCGGCCCGGGCGCTGGAGGCGCTCGACGACACCGGGCTGACGAAGATGCTCGCCCCGGTCCTCGCGGAGAAGTGACGTGAGCGCGCTCCTCACGCTCGCCGCCCAGACGGGGTCCAACCAGACCGTCCTCAACGGCGCCCTGCTGGTCGCCCTGCCCGTGGCGCTGCTCGGCGGTCTGGTCTCCTTCTTCTCCCCGTGCGTGCTCCCGCTGGTGCCCGGTTACCTCTCCTACGTCACCGGGGTCGCCGGCACCGACCTGGCCGAGGCCCGCCGGGGCCGGATGGTGGCCGGCGCCTCCCTGTTCGTGCTCGGCTTCAGCGCGGTGTTCATCTCCAGCGGGGCCCTGTTCGGCTTCGCCGGCTCGAACCTCCAGGAGTACAAGGGCACGCTGTCCAAGGTGCTCGGCGTGCTCATGGTCGTCCTGGGCGTCTTCTTCATGGGACTGATGCCCTGGCTCACCCAGCGCGAGTTCCGCTTCCACCGGCGGCCGACCACCGGCCTGGTGGGCGCCCCCCTGCTCGGCGCCCTGTTCGGCGTCGGCTGGACGCCCTGCCTCGGCCCGACCCTCGCCTCGGTGAACTTCCTGTCCTGGCACGAGTCGAGCGCGGGGCGCGGGGCTCTGCTGATGGCCGCCTACTGCGTGGGACTCGGCGTGCCCTTCGTCCTCGCGGCCGTGGCCTTCCGCAAGGCCCTCGGCGCCTTCGGCTGGGTCAAGCGCCACTATGTCTGGGTGATGCGCATCGGCGGCACGATGATGATCGTGACCGGTGTGCTGCTGCTGACCGGGGCCTGGGACCGCCTGGTGCAGGAGATGCAGACCTGGTCCGACGGCTTCACTGTGGGGATCTGACCGATGAGCAAGACCACTACCGACACCTCCCCCGGCGGAGAGGGCCAGGAGACGGACGGGCTGGCCGCGGCCGGCTCCCAGCTCTCCACCGCCCCGCAGGAAGACACGGTGACCCTGCCCTCGCTGGGCGTCATCGGCTGGATCCGCTGGTTCTGGCGGCAGCTGACCTCGATGCGGGTCGCCCTGCTGCTGCTCCTGCTGCTCTCGCTCGGCGCGATCCCGGGCTCGCTGATCCCGCAGACCGGCGCCGACATCAGCAAGGTCGACGACTTCCGCAAGGCGCACACCACGCTCGCGCCGCTCTACGACAAGCTCGGGCTGTTCCACGTCTACAGCTCGGTGTGGTTCTCCGCGATCTACATCCTGCTGTTCGTCTCCCTGATCGGCTGCATCGTCCCGCGCACCTGGCAGTTCGTCGGCCAGCTGCGCGGCCGTCCGCCGGGCGCGCCCAGGCGGCTGACCCGGCTGCCCGCGTACACCACCTGGCGCACGCAGGCCGATCCCGAGCAGGTCCGCGAGGCCGCGCTCGCGCTGCTGAAGAAGCGGCGCTTCCGCGCCCACCTCGCCGGTGACGCCGTCGCCGCCGAGAAGGGCTACCTGCGCGAGCTGGGCAACCTGGCCTTCCACATCGCGCTGATCGTGCTGCTGATCGCCTTCGCCTCCGGCCAGATGTTCAAGTCGGACGGCACCAAGCTGGTCGTCGAGGGCGACGGGTTCTCGAACTCGCTCCTGCAGTACGACGACTTCAAGTCCGGCAGCCTGTTCCGCAACGACGACCTGGTGCCGTTCAGCTTCGACCTGAAGGACTTCCGGGCCACCTACGAGGTGAACGGCCCCAACAAGGGCACGCCGCGCACCTTCGAGGCGAAGATCCGCTACAGCCAGGGCGCGTTCGGCAAGGAGCGGCCGACCACCGTCAAGGTGAACCAGCCGCTGAAGATTGACGACGCCAAGGTCTACCTCGTCAGCCACGGCTACGCCCCGGTCATCACCGTCCGCGACGGCAAGGGCAAGGTCGTCTACCGCGACGCCGTGCCGCTGCTGCCGCTCGACGGCAACGAGACCTCCAACGGCGTGGTCAAGGTGATGGACGGCTACCGCAGCCCGCAGGGCGTGAAGGAGCAGCTCGGCTTCCAGGCCTTCTTCGTGCCGACCTTCGACCCGGGCGCCGGCACCATGCTGTCCCGGTTCCCCGGGCTGGTGAACCCGCTGCTCGCGGTGAACGCCTACCACGGCAGCCTGGGCGTCAACTCGGGCATCCCGCAGAGCGTGTACCAGCTCGACAAGACCCACATGAAGGCCTACAAGGACGCCAAGGGCCAGCTGTTCAAGCAGCTGCTCAAGCCGGGCGACACCATGACGCTGCCGAACGGCGCCGGCTCGCTCACCTTCGAGAAGAGCATCAAGGAATGGGCCGGCTTCGAGGTCGTCCAGGAGCCGGGCACCGGCTGGGCGCTCGGCGGCGCCATCACCGCGATCTTCGGCCTGGCGGGCTCCCTGTTCATCCAGCGCCGCCGCGTGTGGGTGCGGGCGGAGCGCGGTGCCGACGGCGTCACGGTGGTCGAGATGGCCGGACTCGGCCGCAGCGAGTCCGCCAAGGTGCCCGAGGAACTGGGCGACCTCGCCGGACTGCTCTACGACCAGGCGCCGGGGGCGGCCGACCCCGACGACGATCCTTCCCCCACCCCCGACACCGACGTCGTACCTGCCGAAGGGGCTGAGAAATGACTCTCGCCGCCGCCACCAACGAACACCTCGCGAGCATCAGCAACACGCTGATCTACTCGTCGATGGCCGTCTACACCCTCGCCTTCTTCGCCTACATCGCCGAATGGCTGTTCGGCAGCCGCAGCAAGGTGGCCCGTACGGCCGCCGCGCTGACGGCGGACACCGGTGCCGCGAAGGCCCCCGCGGTCACCGTGCGCGGTGCCGGTGGCACCGCCGTGCTGGAGCGGCCGCAGGTCGTGGTCAGGTCCGCGTCCGGCGCCCGTGACGTGCCGGACGGCCCCGGCGCGCACGGCGGCGACGCGCAGGGCGACATGTACGGCCGGATCGCCGTGTCCCTCACCGTGCTGGCGTTCCTGGTGGAGCTGGTCGGCGTGGCCGCCCGCGCGGCCTCCGTGCAGCGTGCCCCGTGGGGCAACATGTACGAGTTCAACATCACCTTCTCCACCGTCGCGGTCGGCGTGTACCTCGGACTGCTGGCGCTGAGGAAGAACGTGCGCTGGCTCGGCCTGTTCCTGATCACCACGGTCCTGCTGGACCTCGGCCTCGCGGTCACCGTGCTCTACACGGCCAGCGACCAGCTGGTCCCGGCCCTGCACTCGTACTGGCTGTACATCCACGTCTCCACCGCGATCTTCTGCGGCGCGGTGTTCTACGTCGGCGCGGTCGCCACGATCCTGTACCTGTTCAAGGACTCGTACGAGAACAAGCTCCAGTCCGGCGGCCGGCCCGGCACCTTCGCCACCTCGGTGCTGGAGCGGCTGCCCGCCTCCGCCTCCCTGGACAAGTTCGCCTACCGCGTCAACGCGGCCGTCTTCCCGCTGTGGACGTTCACGATCATCGCGGGCGCGATCTGGGCGGGCGACGCCTGGGGCCGGTACTGGAACTGGGACCCGAAGGAGACCTGGTCGTTCATCACCTGGGTCGCCTACGCCTGCTACCTGCACGCCCGTGCCACGGCCGGCTGGAAGGGCCGCAAGGCCGCCTACCTGGCGATGATCGCCTTCGGCTGCTGGCTGTTCAACTACTACGGCGTGAACATCTTCGTCACCGGCAAGCACTCCTACGCGGGCGTCTGAGCGCCCGTTCGGAGACACTGGTGCCATGAGCGGTTCCATCGAACAGGGCACCAGTCAGAGCCACGGGAACACGCGCATACTCCACTTCCTGGTGCGGCTCCCGAGGCCCATGGAAGCTGTCTGGCCGGCGGTGGCCACCCCCGAGGGACTCGCGGGGTGGTGCACCGCCGTCGACGTTCTCGAACCCCGGCTGGACGGCGAGGTCGCCCTGCGCGGCCTGGGCCCGGGGCGGGTCACGGCGTGGGACGTGGACCGGGTCGCGGAGTACACGCTGGAGGACGGCGGCCGGGTCAGGTTCCATCTGGAGCGGGACGGCGACGACGGGAGCGCGCTGCGCTTCACCCACGAGTTCCGGGGCGGCCGCGGCGAGGAGGGCTCCTGGGCGTCGGAGTCCGGCTGGCGCGGCAGGTTCGAACATCTGATCGACATCATGGCGGCGTCGCCGGAGGGCTCCCGCTGACCGGGAGCTCCCTCTCAGCTCACCTGGCCGTCGCCGTCATCAGATCGCGCAGCCGCTCGACGTAGAGCCGCATGTTCTTCCCCGCCACATCCGTGTCCGGGTAGCGGGCGGCCAGCCACAGGCCGTCGTGCACCCGGTTCACCCACACGCACACCTGGTCCCCGTACGACACCCGCAGCAGCCCGTACGCCCGCTGCTCCGCCCACCGGGCCGCGCCCGGGATGCCGCGCGCGTCGACGAACGACACGATCGAGTACAGGTCGGGCGAGGTCGGCCGGAAGTCCGTGCCGAGCAGGCGGAGCACCCGGGCCAGCGGCATCCGGGACATCGGCCGGTTCGCCTGGAGCTCGGCGCGCACGGCCCGCAGGGTGGACGGCAGGTCGGGGGTCTCGGCCACCGGCACCTCGATGGGGGCGCCGCCCACGTACCAGCCGACGGAGTCGGACCAGCGCGACTTCACCCGGGTGTGGAACGGCACCACCGTCCGGTACACCGACTGCCCGCCCAGCTCGTGCACGATCAGCGCGGTGGCGGCCAGCAGTCCGACCAGGCTGCCGCCGTACGGCCGGCAGTACGTCTCGAACGCGGCGGCCGTGTCGGCGTCCGCCAGCGGCTCGGACAGCATCCGCTGCCGGGGCAGCGGGCCGCCGGGCTCCAGACCGAGATCGACGGGGAAGCCCGGCAGGGTCCCGTCGCAGCGCCGGATGAACTCCCGCCAGCGGGCGACCGTCTCGTGGCCGTCGTCGACCCGGTCGGCGTCCGCCCGCTCGATCTCGCAGAAGTCGATGTAACTGGCGGCCGGCGTCCGCACCACGGGCCCCCGCCCCTCCTGGCCCGCCGTGTACAGCTCCTCGATCTCGGCGGCGATGCCGTGCAGCGAGTAGGCGTCCACGTTGCTGTGGTCGAAGGCCATGTACACGCTGGCCGAGTCGTCCCGTACGACGGCCGTGTAGACGAGGTTGGGCCAGCGCAGCGCGTCCGCGACGGTGTCGAACCGGTGCTGGAGGTGCCGGGTCAGCTCGTCCGCGTCGGAGAAGTCGCCGACCGTCTCGCGGCGCAGGGACACGTCCGCGGCGTCCAGCGTGAACCGGCGCAGTTCGTCGCCGGACGCGCCCGTCCAGCGGAAGCCGCTGCGCAGCGTCTCGTGCCGGACCGTCCAGGCGCGCAGGCACTCCTGGAGCAGGTCCAGGTCGACCGGTCCCGCCAGGTCGAAGGCCGTGCCGATCCAGGTCGGCACGAACAGGCCGTCCTGGCGCACCGACCTCGCCGTCCTGATGTGCGACTCCTGGATGTAGGACGGCGGCCGGGAGTCGTCGGGCAGCCCGGCCGCCGCGGCGACGGTCTCCGGGCTCAGCGTCCACTCGACGAGCCGGCCCGGCCGGACCTCGCAGCGCTGGATGTCAGTGATACGCACGCGTCTCCGATCGCAGAAGGGGACCCCGTCTGTTGTGGCCCCCCGTCAAGGGAATGCCGTCGGAGGCGGCGCGGACATGCCCGCCCGGGGCATTTCAGCGGAACGGATGGCGGGCCGAACGCGCAGGTGAATAACCGACGGTGACCGCTGCGGAAGGCGGTACGGAGGCGGGGCCCCGGCCGGACGCGGGAGGCGGGCGCGCGGGTCAGGCGCCGATGTCCTCGTTCCACAGGGCCGGTTCGGCCTCGATGAAGCCGCGCATCAGCGCGGTGCAGCCGGGGTCGTCCAGGAGCACGATCTCCACGCCGTGTGCGGCCAGCCAGTCGTGGCCGCCGTGGAAGGTCTCGGCCTCGCCGATCACCACGCGCGAGATGCCGAACTGCCGGACCAGGCCGCTGCAGTACCAGCAGGGGGACAGCGTGGTGACCATGGTGGTGCCGCGATAGGTGCGCTGCCGCCCGGCGGCGCGGAACGCGGCCGTCTCCGCGTGCAGCGAGGGATCACCGTCCTGCACGCGGCGGTTGCGCCCGCGGCCGAGGAGGGTGCCGTCGGGGCCGTAGAGGGCGGCCCCGACCGGGACGCCGCCCTCGGCGAGCCCGGCCCGGGCCTCCTCGACGGCGACGGCGAGCCAGGCGCGTGCCTGTTCCGGATCCATGCCCCACTGTCTACCCGGCCGGCACCCCCGGCAACGCGACCCCGCCGACACGGTGCCGGGCCGGCGGCGTCCGGGATCCGCCGGGATCCCCTACGGGGCCACGCGCTACCCGCCGGGACTCCCTACGGGGGCCACGCGCCATCCGCCTGGATCCCCTACGGGGCCACGCGCTACCCGTCGGGATCCCCTACGGAGCCACGCGCTACCCGTCGGGATCCCCTACGGAGCCACGCGCCATCCGCCGGGATCCCCTACGGGGCCACCCGCAGCAGCAGCTTGCCCGTGCTCGTCCGGCCGCCCATCAGCCGGTGCGCCTCCGCCGCCTCCTCCAGCGCGAACTCGGCCGTCACCGGCAGGCTCACCGTGCCGTCGGTCACCTTGGCGAAGGCCTGTGCGGCGAGGCGGCGCAGGGCCTCGGGGGCCGTCCGCGCGAGCGTGAGGATCGAGAACCCGGCGACCGAGAGGCCGAGCGGGTACAGCTCCGGCTGGCCCGCGCTCCACGGCTCGGCCGAACTCGCGTTGCCGAAGGAGACCAGGCGGCCGAAGGGCGCGAGCGAGGCCAGGCCCGCCCGCAGGGTGTCGCCGCCCACCGGATCCAGGACCAGGTCGGCGCCCCGGCCGCCGGTCGCCCGCCGCACCGCCTCCCCGAAGTCGCCGGTGAACACCTCGTCGTAGCCGTGCTCCTTGGCGTACGACGCCTTCGCCGCCGAGGAGACCACGCCGTACACCGCGCCCGCGCCCGCCGCCCGCGCCAACTGGCCCACCACCGTGCCGACTCCGCCGGCCGCGCCCTGGACGAGCACCGACTCGCCCGGCTGGAGCCGGCCGACGGTGTGCACGAGGGCGTACGCGGTGGGCAGCACGGTCGGCAGCGAGGCGGCCGTGCGCAGGTCCAGGCCGTCCGGGACCGGGAAGACGGTCGCCGCGTCGGCGACGGCCACCTCCGCGTACGCGCCGCCCGCGGTGAGCGCCGTCACCTCCTGGCCGACGGCGAGGCCCGTGACACCCGCGCCGAGCGCGCGGACCCGCCCGGAGACCTCCAGGCCGGGCACGTACGGCAGCGCCGGCACCCGGTAGCCCTCCGCGCGCGCCTTCAGGTCGGCGAAGTTGACCCCCGTCCAGGCGACGTCGACGCTCACCTGGCCGGGGCCCGGCTCCGGCACCGCGGCCGTCACCGCCCGCAGCACCCCGGGACCGCCGAACTCCCGCAACTCGACCGCACGCATGCCGAACCCCCGCCTCGAAAGGAGTGTTCAATGGGAAACGAACACTCGGGAGTGTATGGCTGCCGTCGAACACTCGGCAAGAGGGGGCGGCGCCGTGCCGACCCGGTCCGGCAGGGGTGTGCGCGGGACAAAGCGGTCCGTCGGCGATACTGGGACGCATGGCTTATGACGATCTTCGCTCCCTGCTGAGGGCACTGGAGCGCGAGGGAGACCTCAAGCGCATCAAGGCCGAGGTCGACCCCTACCTGGAGGTCGGGGAGATCGTCGACCGGGTGCAGAAATCCGGCGGTCCGGCGCTCCTCTTCGAGAACGTCAAGGGCGCGGCGATGCCGCTGGCCATGAACGTCTTCGGCACCGACCGCCGGCTACTGAAGGCGCTCGGCCTGAAGTCGTACGGCGACATCACCGACAAGATCGGCGGGCTGCTGCGGCCCGAACTGCCGCACGGGTTCGTGGGCGTGCGCGAGGCGTTCGGCAAGCTCGGCACGATGGCGCACGTCCCGCCGAAGAAGGTGAAGTCCGACAACGCGCCCGTGCAGGAGGTCGTCCTGCACGGCGACGACGTCGATCTCGACGCGCTGCCCGCCCTGTTCACCTGGCCGAAGGACGGCGGCTCCTTCTTCAACCTCGGGCTCACCCACACCAAGGACCCCGAGACCGGCATCCGCAACCTGGGTCTGTACCGCCTCCAGCGCCACGACAAGCGCACCATCGGCATGCACTGGCAGATCCACAAGGACAGCCGGAACCACTACCAGGTGGCCGCCCGGCGCGGTGAGCGGCTGCCGGTCGCCATCGCCTTCGGCTGCCCGCCCGCCGTGACCTACGCCTCCACCGCCCCGCTCCCCGGCGACATCGACGAGTACCTCTTCGCCGGGCTCGTCGCGGGCAAGCGGATCGAGATGGTCGACTGTAAGACCGTCCCGCTCCAGGTCCCGGCGAACGCCGAGGTCGTCATCGAGGGCTGGCTGGAGCCGGGCGAGATGCTCCCGGAGGGCCCCTTCGGCGACCACACCGGCTTCTACACCCCGCAGGAACCGTTCCCCGCGCTGAAGATCGACTGCGTGACGATGCGGAAGCGCCCGCTGCTGCAGTCGATCGTCGTCGGCCGGCCGCCCACCGAGGACGGCCCCCTCGGCCGGGCAACGGAACGGTTCTTCCTGCCCCTGCTCAAGATCATCGTCCCGGACATCGTGGACTACCACCTGCCCGAGGCCGGCGGCTTCCACAACTGCGCGATCGTCTCGATCGACAAGAAGTACCCCAAGCACGCCCAGAAGGTCATGCACGCGATCTGGGGCGCGCACATGATGTCCCTGACCAAGCTGATCGTCGTCGTCGACTCCGACTGCGACGTGCACGACCTGCACGAGGTCGCCTGGCGCGCCCTCGGCAACACCGACTACGCCCGCGACCTCACGGTCGTCGAGGGGCCGGTCGACCACCTCGACCACTCCTCCTACCAGCAGTTCTGGGGCGGCAAGGCGGGCATCGACGCCACGAAGAAGTGGCCCGAGGAGGGCTACACCCGTGACGGCGGGTGGCCGGACATGGTCCTGTCGGACCCGGATACGGCGGCGCTGGTCGACCGCCGCTGGAAGGAATACGGCCTGTGAGCACCCCGTCCGCCGCCGCGATCCCGCAGCCCGGCCGCACCAGGGCCTTCCTGCGCCTCGTGATGATCGAGCACTCGGTCTTCGCGCTGCCCTTCGCCTACATCGCCTCGCTCACCGCGATGTACGAGTGGGACAGGAACATCCACTGGGGCCGGCTGCTGCTCGTCACCGTCTGCATGGTGGGCCTGCGCACGTTCGCGATGGCCGTCAACCGGATCATCGACCGCGAGATCGACGCCCGCAACCCGCGCACCGCGCACCGCGAGCTGGTCACCGGCGCGATGTCGGTGCGGCACGCGTGGACCGGCGCCCTGATCGCCGTGGTGATCTTCCTGGGCGCGGCGGCGCTGCTGAACCCGCTCTGCCTGGCGCTGGCCCCCGTCGCGGTGATCCCGATGGTGGTCTACCCCTACGGCAAGCGGTTCACCAACTTCCCGCAGGCCATCCTCGGTCTGGCCCAGGCGATGGGCCCGATCGGCGGCTGGCTGGCCATCTCCGGCCACTGGTCCTGGGACGCGGTGATCCTCGGCCTCGCCGTCGGCATCTGGATCGGCGGCTTCGACCTCATCTACGCCTGCCAGGACGTCGAGTCCGACCGGGAGGGCGGGGTCCTGTCGGTCCCGGCCCGCTTCGGCATCCCGGCCGCGATCTGGGGCGCCCGCGCCTGCCACGTCGTCACCACGGCCCTGTTCGTCTGGTACGCCCTCGCCACCCACGCCGGGCCGTTCCTCTGGCTGGGCCTGGTCATCGTCGCGGGCGCCTTCGTCTACGAGCACCGCATCGTGCGCCCGCACGACCTGTCCCGGCTGAACAGGGCGTTCTTCTCGACGAATGGATTCATCGGGATCTCGTTGTTCGTCTGCGCACTGCTCGACCTGCTGGTCCGTGGGCTCACGGTGTGACTCGATCGAGCGATCGGGTGGCGAACGTATGAGATCGGGCCGATAGCGGGACCAGCTCTGGAGATGTCCCCGCCTCGGCGGGGGTCGTCCGCCGTTCACGCTGAAGAACGCCCGGTTCAGCCGGTTGTCCCCGCCAACGCGGGGTTTCCGCCCGGCGGTCCGTCGTATCGGCGGGCCGCCGGAGGCGTAGGCATCGGACCCGGCCCGAGCGTCCGGCTACGCGCCGGTACTCTCAAGGTGTGAACGCAGGAGAAACACAGCGCGCGCCTTGGATCGTGGGGGTGTCCGGAGCTTCCGGGACGCCGTATGCGGCAGCCGTGCTGCGGGCGTTGCTGGATGCCGGGGAAGCGGTCGACCTGGTGGTCAGCCGGGCCTCCCGGCTGACCCTGCTGGACGAGACCGGGATCTCCTTCCGGGACGCGCACTGGCAGGAAGACCTGCGGGAATGGCTGGCCAGGGGGGCCGACGGCAAGCCGGACACCTTCGACGCGGACGTCAGCGGGGTGCGCTACTGGAGCGCCGGGGACCTCGCGGCGGGGCCGTCCTCGGGGTCGTACCCGGCCAAGGGGATGCTCATCGTGCCGGCCTCCACGGCCTGTGTGGCGGGGGTCGCCCTCGGGCTCTCCAAGGACCTGCTCCAGCGCGCGGCGAGCGTCACCCTCAAGGAACGCCGGCCGCTGGTCGTGGCCGTACGGGAGGCCCCGCTGAACGGGCAGACCCTGCGTCAGCTGGTCGCGCTGGACGACGCCGGCGCGAGCGTGGTGCCCGCGTCGCCGGCGTTCTACGCGGGCGCGACCCACATCCAGGACCTGGTGGACTTCGTCGCGGGACGGGTGCTGGACGCGGCGGGCGTCGGGCACGGCCTGTACCGCCGGTGGAAGGGCGAACTGGGCGGCGGCACGCCGGGCCGGTAGCCGAGCAAGGCGCAGTACCTCTCATCACTTCGGGAAATCTTCAGCGGAAGGCTTCGATTCGATGGACGCGGTGGACAGGCAGCTCATCCAGGCTCTGAGAGAGAACGGCCGGGCCTCCTACGCGGAGCTGGGGCGTCTCGTCGGCCTGTCGGGCCCGAGCGTCACCGACCGCATCAACCGGCTGGAGGCGGCCGGGGTCATCACCGGCTACCGCGCCACGGTGAACTCGGCCTCGCTCGGCCTCGGCGTGACCGCCCTGATCGGCATCTCGCTCTCGGACGCCGCCGACCACGAGGACGTGGCGCGCCGGCTGAGGGACCTGCCGGAGATCGAGGACTGCTGGTTCATCGCCGGCGACGACTCCTTCATGCTCAAGGCGCGGGCCGCGGACGTGGACGGCCTGGAGCGGATCATCCGGCGGCTGTCCGGGACCAAGGGCGTCTCGCGGACGCGCACCACCATCGTGCTGTCCACCAAGTGGGAGAACCGGGTGGGGGAGCTCCCCGAGGAGATGTGACGGCCCCGGGCGCCGTGCGGGCACCGTTCGCCGGCCCGGCGGGGGAGTACGGTTGGTCAAGTTGTCGTGGAAAGGTGAGGAAATGGACGTCGGGCTCAAGCGCGAGCTGGAGGAGAAGGTCCGCTCCGGTGAGCGGCTGACTCGCGAGGACGGCATCGCGCTGTACGAGTCGGACGATCTGGCGTGGCTGGGCGGGCTCGCGCACGAGGTGCGCACCCGCAAGAACGGCGACGTCGTGCACTTCAACGTCAACCGTCACCTCAACATGACGAACGTGTGCACCGCTTCGTGCGCCTACTGCTCCTTCCAGCGCAAGCCGGGCGAGAAGGACGCGTACACGATGCGCATTGAGGAGGCCGTCAAGCTCGCCAAGGCGATGGAGACGGAGAACCTCACCGAGCTGCACATCGTCAACGGCCTGCACCCGAGCCTGCCGTGGCGCTACTACCCGCGTTCGCTGCGGGAGCTGAAGGCGGCGCTGCCGAACGTCTCGCTGAAGGCGTTCACGGCGACGGAGATCCACCACTTCGAGACCATCTCCGGTCTCTCGGCCTCCGAGATCCTCGACGAGCTGATCGACGCGGGCCTGGAGTCCCTCACCGGCGGCGGCGCCGAGATCTTCGACTGGGAGGTCCGGCAGCACATCGTGGACCACCGCACCCACTGGGAGGACTGGTCCCGCATCCACCGGCTGGCGCACGAGAAGGGTCTGAAGACCCCGTGCACCATGCTCTACGGGCACATCGAGGAGCCCCGCCACCGCGTGGACCACGTGCTGCGGCTGCGTGAACTCCAGGACGAGACCGGTGGCTTCCAGGTCTTCATCCCGCTGCGCTACCAGCACGACTTCGTCGACATGCAGGACGGCAAGGTCCGCAACAAGCTCCAGGCGCGCACCCAGATGGCGACCGGCGCCGAGGCGCTGAAGACGTTCGCCGTCTCCCGTCTGCTCTTCGACAACGTCCCGCACGTGAAGGTGTTCTGGGTCATGCACGGCGTGCAGACCGCCCAGCTCGCCCTCCAGCACGGCGCGGACGACATGGACGGCTCGGTCGTCGAGTACAAGATCACGCACGACGCGGACAACTACGGCACGCCGAACAAGCTGACCCGCGAGGACCTGCTCGACCTGATCCGCGACGCCGGCTTCCGCCCGGTGGAGCGCAACACGCGCTACGAGATCATCCGCGAGTACGAGGGCGCGGACCCGCTGCGCCGCGAGTCGCCGCAGGCCATGCGCGTGTGACGCACGGGACGGGAAAGGGGGCTGTGCGCGCACAGGTGTAATGGATAATCTGCGCGCATGCCCCTTACCTTCACCCTGGATCCCGCCGTCACCCCGGTCCTCCGCGACGGCTTCGCCGACCTGTGGACCGATGTCTCCAACGCCGGCGGTGCCGTGGGCTTCGTACCGCCCGTGACGCGGGAGGACGTGCGGCCCGAGGTGATGCGCTGCCTCGCGCAGCTGGCCGAGGGGAACCAGCGGCTGCTGATCGGCCACGACGAGACGGGCCGGGTGGCCGCGTCGGCGGTCTTCGGCCTCAACTCCCACCGCCTGAAGAAGCACTGGGTGTGGCTCTACACGGTGATGGTCCACCCGGAGCACCAGGGCAAGGGCTACGGCCGCGACCTGCTCGCGGCCGCCGCCGAGGGGGCCCGCGGCTTCGGCGGCACGGAGGCGATACGCCTCACCTGCCGCGGCGGCCTCGGGCTGGAGCACTTCTACGGCTCCTGCGGCTACAAGGAGGTCGGGCGGGTGCCCGGCGCGATCCGGGTCGCCCCCGGCGACGACCGCGACGACATCATCATGATGCTCCCGCTCGGCTGACCCCCCTGCAAGATCGGGCACATACCGTGCTTCACTGGGCGATGGCCCTTTTTGGATTCGGAAGAGTGGATTGAGATGCTCCGCTACACGCTGATGCGCCTCGGCGTCTTCGCCGGCTGCTTCGCCGTCGTCTGGGGAGCCGTCTACCTCGGCATCTTCCCGCGCGGATTCGGCGACTCCAACCTCTTCTGGGTCCTGCTGCTGTCGCTGGTCCTGTCGGCGCCGATCAGCTGGGTGGTGCTGCGCAAGGAGCGCGAGCGGGCCTCCGTGCAGGTGTCCGGCAAGGTCGACCGGATCAAGGCCAACCTGGACGCCAACCGCAGCCAGGAGGACGACGCCGCCGACGACTCCGTCCGCGCGCAGGGCCAGGCTTCCTGACCCGCCAGGCTTCCTGCCCCTCCTCCCCGCCCGGTCCGCCCTACCCGCGTCACCCCGCGCGCGCCGCGTCTCGCCGCGCCCGGTCGGCCCGTCCGGCCCGCCTGACCTCCTCGGCCCCCCCTCCCGCACACCCCGCCCGGCCTCCGGCGGGGTCGCAGCCATGCCCGCCGCGCCCTGTGCCGCCTCCGCCGGGAGCCGCGAACCTGAACGGCCCTCACGAAATCTCCGAGGCTGCACACGCCCGGCTCCGGACCACCTCGGAACGCGCACGAGGCCGCCACAGCCGCCTCGTACGATCGCCTGGCTAACCCGCGGTAACCCATGCCCCCGGCCTCTCGCCGGTGAACGCCTCGGTGGGCGAGGCACGTACGTCAGGCAGCAAGCAGTTCACCGCTGCACGCCCGAGGAGCCGCCCCGTGACCACACCCACTCCGTTTCCGAGCGCCCCTGCCTCCTCCGGCGCGCACGTCTCGGCCACCGACTACGACGGCCGCCCGGTCCTGGTCGAACCCGCGACCCGGCGGCTGAACGGCGTCGTACGGGAGGCGTACGTCCCGCCGTTCGCGCCCCCGGTGACGCGGGGCTCGCTCGCCGACCTGCCGTTCGACAACGCCGAGGAGGACCCCGGCGCGATCGTGCTCGGCCGCAGGGTCGACGAGGAGCACTGGGAGGACGTGACGGCCGCTCTGTTCGCCCAGCAGGTGACGGCCGTGGCGAAGGGGCTGATCGCCGAGGGCCTGATGCCGGGGGACCGGATCGCGGTCATGGCCCGGACGACGTACGAGTGGACGCTGCTGGACTTCGCCGCGTGGGCGGCCGGACTGGTCACCGTCCCCGTCTACCCCACCTCCTCCGTCTTCCAGACGCGCTGGATCCTGCACGACTCCGGAGCGGTCGCCCTCATCACGGAGACCGCCGACGAGGCCGCCGCGATCGAGCCCGAACTCCAGCACCTGCCCGGCCTCAGGCATCTGTGGGTCATCGACGAGGCGCACGTGGAGGGGCTCGCCCAGCAGGGCGTCCCGGTGCCGGACAGCGAGGTGGCCGTGCGCCGGGGCATGCTCGGCCCCGACACCCTCGCCACGCTCATCTACACCTCGGGCACCACCGGCCGCCCCAAGGGCTGCGCCCTCTCGCACGGCAACTTCTTCGCGGAGATCGACAACGCCATCGAACTCCTCCACCCGGTCTTCAAGGCCGGCCGCGGGGCGGACGCGTCGGTGCTGCTCTTCCTGCCGATGTCCCATGTCTTCGGCCGGATGGTGGCGATCGCGTGCGTCCGCGCGCGGGTGCGGCTCGGCCACGCGCCGAGCCTGAGGGCGGACGACCTGCTCGCGGACCTGGCCGCCTTCCGCCCCACCTGCCTGCTGACCATCCCCTATCTGCTGGAGAAGCTCTACAACGCCGCCCGGGCGAGCGCGGAGGCGGGCGGCCGGCTGACGACCTTCGAGCGCGCGGCGGCGACGGCCGTACGGTACGGCGAGGCGCTGGAGGCCCGGCAGAACGGCACCGGGAACGGCCCCAACGCGGCTCTGAAGGCGGCCCGTTCGCTGTACGACCCACTGGTCTACCGGCGCATCAGGGCCGCCATGGGCGGCAAGGTCCGCTGCGCCATCTCCGGCGGCTCCCCGCTCGGCCGGCGCCTGGCCGCCTTCTACGCCGGGGCCGGCATCGACATCTTCGAGGGGTACGGCCTGACGGAGACCACCGCCGCCGCCACGGTCACCCCGCCGCTCAAGCCCCGCCTCGGCACGGTCGGCTGGCCGCTGCCCGGCACCCGGGTCCGGATCGCGGCGGACGGCGAGATCCTGGTCGCCGGCGACCACGTCCTGCGCGGCTACTGGGATCCGCAGGCGGGCGGTGTCGTCCCCGCCACCCAGGAGGGCTGGCTGGCCACCGGCGACATCGGCGAGCTGGACGACGAGGGGTATCTGACCATCACCGGCCGCAAGAAGGAGATGCTGGTCACGGCGACGGGCAAGTCGGTGGCCCCCGCGTTCCTGGAGAACTGGCTGCGCCAGCACCCGCTGATCTCCCAGTGCATGCTCGTCGGCGACGGCCGCCCGTACATCTCCGCCCTGCTGACCCTGGACGGCGTCGGCATCAACCACTGGCGCCAGATGAACGGCAAGCACCCCGTGCCGCCGGAACTCCTGCTCGGCGACCCCGAGCTGGAGGCCGTCCTCCAGCACGCGGTCGACGAGGCCAACACCCTCGTCTCCCGCCCCGAGTCCGTCCGCCGCTTCGCCGTCCTGCCCGTCGACTTCACGGAGGAGGCGGGCCATCTGACGCCGTCGATGAAACTGCGCAGGGAGAAGATCCTCGCGGACTTCGCCGACACGGTGGGCGGCCTGTACGGCGGCTGATCCACCCGCCCCCCCCGGCGTCCACCGGTCCGCCCGCGCCGGTGTGCCGGGTGGGGGTGGACCGGCGCGTCCGGAGGAGTCCGCCGGGGTGACGCGCGTGACGTCTTCATGATCCCCGGACGCCTTGCGCGGAGATCACGCCAAGGGGACACGGGGGCCGGGACGGGCCGGAAGAGGGAACACGCGGGCGGAGAGACGCGCGGAGTCCGGCAGATTCCGGAAGCGGCGGCGCGGTCGCGGATCGCGCGGAATTCGCCGGGAATTCATCCGGTGTTCCCGGGAAAAGGCAGGAGCCCCGTTGGCCGTGAGGCGCGGGGCTCCTTGGGTACTGCTCTCAGGTTCTGCGATCAGGCAGTGATCAGACGGGGGTGACGTTCTCCGCCTGCGGACCCTTCGGACCCTGCGTCACGTCGAAGGAGACCTGCTGGTTCTCCTCGAGCGAGCGGAAGCCCTGGGCGTTGATCGCGGAGTAGTGGACGAAGACGTCGGGGCCGCCGCCCTCCTGGGCGATGAAGCCAAAGCCCTTTTCGGCGTTGAACCACTTAACGGTTCCGGTAGCCATAAGCCCTCCTTGGGCTCAAAAGGGTTTGCCCTGCTCCAGAACCTGCACGTGCGAAACGGTGCTGCACAATTGCATTCGTCTGAAAACGACGAGAGCCCGCGGTCACATGCTCCGCAGGCTCTGTACTGCAAGGGAAACCAAACTGCAACTTGCGGCGAGCCTAGCACGCAGGCACCCGAAAGCAATAGAGGTCAAGATCACTTCACCCGTATGTTTGAAACCCCGGACGGGTGTGTTGACGGCGGGGTGGGTCCCCGGGCCGTACGGCGGGGGGTCTAGTCTCGCGATGTGGACAATTCTCGCACCCGGCCGCGTGTCGGCCACATCCAGTTCCTGAACTGCCTGCCCCTGTACTGGGGGCTCGCGAGAACCGGCACGCTCCTCGACTTCGAGCTGACCAAGGACACCCCGGAGAAGCTCAGCGAGAAGCTCGTGCGCGGCGATCTCGACATCGGGCCCATCACCCTCGTCGAGTTCCTGCGCAACGCCGACGACCTGGTCGCCTTCCCGGACATCGCCGTCGGCTGCGACGGCCCCGTGATGTCCTGCGTGATCGTCTCGCAGGTCCCCCTCGACCAGCTGGACGGCGCCCGCGTCGCCCTCGGTTCGACCTCGCGCACCTCGGTCCGGCTCGCCCAGCTGCTGCTGGCCGAGCGCTACGGCGTACAGCCCGACTACTACAGCTGCCCGCCCGACCTCAGCCTGATGATGCAGGAGGCCGACGCCGCCGTCCTCATCGGTGACGCCGCCCTGCGCGCCAACCTGCTCGACGGCCCCCGCTACGGCCTCGAGGTGCACGACCTCGGCGCGCTGTGGAAGGAGTGGACGGGGCTGCCGTTCGTCTTCGCGGTCTGGGCGGCCCGGCGCGACTACCTGGAGCGCGAGCCGGAGATCACCCGTCAGGTCCACGAGGCCTTCCTCTCCTCCCGCAACCTCTCCCTGGAGGAGGTCACCAAGGTCGCCGAGCAGGCCGCCCGCTGGGAGGCCTTCGACGAGACGATCCTGGAGCGGTACTTCACCACCCTCGACTTCAGCTTCGGCGCCCCGCAGCTGGAGGCGGTCACGGAGTTCGCGAAGCGCGTGGGACCGACCACGGGATTCCCGGCGGACGTGAAGGTGGATCTCCTGGCGCCGTAATCACTAGGCTGCGTTCGGTGAGGCGCGCCGGGGGGACCGGGGAGAGGTGGACGCCATGCAGCCGCTCGGAGCCGACGAACCGGCCGCCATCGGGCCCTACCGGCTGCTCGGCCGGCTCGGCTCCGGCGGCATGGGCCGGGTCTACCTGGGCCGCAGCGCCGGCGGCCGCACGGTCGCCGTCAAGATCGTGCACCCTCACTACGCGCTGGACGAGCAGTTCCGCGCCCGCTTCCGGCGCGAGGTGGAGGCCGCGCGCCGGGTCGGCGGCGCCTGGACCGCGCCGGTCCTCGACGCGGACCCGGAGGCGGCCGTGCCCTGGGTCGCCACCGGCTACGCGGCCGGCCCCTCCCTCGCCGCGGCCGTCACGGACGGCGGCCCGCTGCCCGCCCGCACGGTGCGGGCCCTGGGCGCGGGCCTCGCCGAGGCGCTCACGGCGGTGCACGAGCTGGGCCTCGTCCACCGGGACGTCAAACCCTCCAACATCCTGCTGACCCTCGACGGCCCGCTGCTGATCGACTTCGGCATCGCGCGGGCCACGGACGGCACCGCGTCCCTGACCTCGACCGGCGTCTCCGTCGGCTCGCCCGGCTACATGGCCCCCGAGCAGATCCTCGGCAGGACGGCCACCGGCGCGGCCGACGTCTTCTCCCTCGGCGCCGTCCTGGTGTACGCGGCGACGGGCCTGCCGCCCTTCCCCGGCGACTCCTCGGCCGCGCTGCTCTACAAGGTCGTGCACGAGGAGCCGGAACTCGGTTCCCTCGGCGGCGAGTTGCGTGAGGTGGCGGTCGCCTGCCTGGCCAAGGACCCCGCCGCGCGGCCGGCCCCCGCCGCACTCGCCCGGGGGCTCGCCCCCGAGGGAGCGGCCCGCCTGGTCACGGCCGGCTGGCTGCCCGGCCCGCTGGTCGAACAGGTCAGCCGCAGTGCCGTCCAGCTGCTCAACCTGGAGGCGGTGGGGGAGGCGCCGTCGGGACCGGTGGGATTCAGCAGCCCTTCGGTCCCGGCGCCCTCGGTCCCGGCGCCCTCGGTCCCGGCGCCCTCGGTCCCGGCGCCCTCGGTCCCGGCGCCCTGGGGACCGGGCGGCCCGGCCCCGAGGGCGCCCGCGGACTCCAACGGCCTTGCGGCCTCCACCGGCCCTGCGGCATCCGGTGGCTTCGAGGCCTCCACCGGCCCTGCGGTATCCGGTGGCTTCGAGGCTCCCACCGGCCCGACGGCATCCGGTGGCTTCGAGGCCTCCACCGGCCCTGCGGTATCCGGTGGCTTCGAGGCTCCCACCGGCCCGACGGCATCCGGTGGCCGCCCGGCTTCCGACAGTCCTGCGGCCTCCGCGGGGCCCGCGGCCCCGGCGGGGGACCCGGCTTCCGCGTCGCCGGACGCCGGGCGGTTCGGGCCCGCTCCCCGGATGGCCGCCACGGAAGCCGCCGACGCGGGCACCACCGGTTCCGGTACAGCGCGCGGGACGGGGGCCGGGACGGAGGCGGCGGGAGCCGCCGTGGCGGCGGCTCCGGGGGCGGTGACGGAGTCGTCCGGTGCCCCGGCCGGGGCACCCACCGTGGTGCCCGGGCAGCGGGGCGCGGTGCCGTCCCCGGGCAGGGTCACCGTCAGCGTCGCGGCCGCCGCCGGGCCCGGGGAGAGCGGGCGCGGGCGGCGGGTGAGCTGCACGGTGGCGCTGGCCGTGGCCGGTGCGCTGATCGGCGGGGTGGTGGGGCTGGGATCGCTGCTGCGGCCCTGGACCGGCGGCGGTGACGACACGGCGGACGGCGCGGCCTCCAAGCCCCGTCCCTCGGTCACCTCGGCCCCCTCCGGCTCCTCGGGTGCCTCCCCCGGTCCGTCCGCCGCGGCGACCGGGCCCGGGTCCGACCCGACCGGGAGCGCTCCGGCGCCCAGCACGCCGGGCGGCACCGGCGGCGCGGTCCCGTCCCGCTACCTCGGCACGTGGGAGGGCCCGGCCACCGGCCTGGGCGGCACCCTGCCCATGGGCACCTTCCGGCTCACCGTCCACCAGGCCGCCGTGGGCGCGGAGTTGGGGCGGCTGCGGCAGACCGACCAGCTCGGCGCGGTCTGCACGGACGTCCTCACGCTGAAGAAGGTCACCGGGACGCGGATCACCGCGACGTCCACCGGCGCCGCGGACAACCACGCCGGCTGCAACCCGACCCCGCACCCGGTGGAACTCACCCCGGCCGGCGACAGACTGACGTACACCTCGGACAGCGAGGCCGAGGGCAATCCGGTGGCGCGCCTGTCCAGGGCGGGGCAGAGCGATGGCTGACCTCGTGGAGGCGGCGCTGGTCGCCGTCGCCGCGGCCTGGGGCGTCGCGGCGGGCGCCCTGCTGCCCCGCGCCGCCCACCGGTTCGCCGTCCCGGACGGGGAACCCTGGCGCTCGCACTGCCCCGGCGGTCACCCGCTGCGCGGATGGCTCGGCCGCGTCCCGTGCGGCACCTGCGCGAGGACCCCGGCGGCAGCGCCCCTGGACCCGACCGGCACCCCGCACCCCGGAGCCGCCGGAGAACCCCGCCCCCCGGAGACCCGTACGGCCGATCCCGCAGCGACGGGGCAGCCGTACCCCGCAGCCGCCGACGAGCCACACTCCGCGACGACCCGGCAGCCGTACCCCGCAGAGTCCCGGGCGGCCGACCCCGCAGCGGCGGCGAGGCCCCACCCCGCGGAGACCTGCGCGGCCGACCCCGGAGCGACCGGCGAGCCGTACTTCGCGACAACCACCGGGCAGCCGTACCCCGTGACAACCCGCCAGCCGTACGTCCCCTCCGGTCTGTCGCTCGCCGGGGTGACCGCGGTCGTCTGTGCCGCGCTCGCGCTGGTCACCGGGGCGCGGCCCGAACTGGCGGTCTGGCTGGTGCTCGCGCCGGCCGGGGTGCTGCTGGGGGCCGTGGACCTGCGGGTGCGGCGGCTGCCGGACCCGCTCACACTGCCGCTCGCGGCCGCCGCGCTCGCGCTGCTCGGTGTCGCCGCCCTGCTCCCGGAGCACGCCGGGCACTGGCCCACCGCGCTCTACGGCGCCCTGGCGCTGGGCGGCGGCTACCTCGCGCTGTTCCTCGTCAACCCGGCCGGCATGGGGTTCGGCGACGTGAAACTCGCCCTCGGCGCGGGCGCCGTCCTCGGCTGGTACGGCTGGCCGACCGTGCTGCTCGGCACGTTCGCCGGGTTCGTGTCCGGGGCGCTCTACGGCGGCGCGCTGGTCGTCCTGCGCAGGGCGGACCGCGGGTCGGCGATCCCGTTCGGGCCGTTCCTCCTGGCGGGTGCCTTCGCGGGGCTGCTGGCAGGGGCGTTCACGGCCTGAGGTCGGACGGCCCCGGGCGCTGGCGTAGGCTGGCCGGGTCCGTTCACAACCTTGACGAAAGGGACGCCCGGTGTCCGAGAAGGCCGACCTCGCTTCCGTTGATGTCACAGCCGCGCTCGACCGGGCCGCCGCGGGCGGACGCATCACCCCCGAGGAAGCGCTCGTCCTCTACCGCGACGCCCCGCTGCACGCGCTGGGCGCCGCCGCCGACGCCGTACGCCGCCGCAAGTACGCGGGTATCGAGCACATCGCGACGTACATCATCGAGCGCAACATCAACTACACGAACGTGTGCGTCACGGCGTGCAAGTTCTGCGCGTTCTACGCGGCCCCCAAGGACACCAAGAAGGGCTGGACCCGCGACCTCGACGACATCCTGCGCCGCTGCGCGGAGACCGTCGAACTGGGCGGCACCCAGATCATGTTCCAGGGCGGCCACCACCCGGACTACGGCGTCGAGTACTACGAGACGCACTTCAAGGCCATCAAGGACGCCTTCCCGCAGCTGGTCATCCACTCCCTCGGCGCCTCCGAGGTCGAGCACATGGCCCGCATCTCCAAGGTCTCGGTCGAGGAGGCCATCACCCGCATCCACGCGGCCGGCCTGGACTCCTTCGCGGGCGCCGGCGCCGAACTGCTCCCCGAGCGGCCGCGCAAGGCCATCGCCCCGCTGAAGGAGAGCGGCGAGCGCTGGCTGGAGATCATGGAGACCGCCCACAAGCTCGGTGTCGAGTCCACCTCCACCATGCTGATGGGCACCGGCGAGACCAACGCCGAGCGCATCGAGCACCTGAGCATGATCCGTGACGTGCAGGACCGTACGGGCGGCTTCCGCGCCTTCATCCCGTACACCTACCAGCCCGAGAACAACCACCTGAAGGGCCGCACCCACGCGACCCTGTTCGAGTACCTGCGGATGATCGCCATCGCCCGCCTGTTCCTCGACAACGTCCAGCACATCCAGGGCTCCTGGCTGACCACGGGCAAGGAGGTCGGCCAGCTCTCCCTGCACTACGGCGCCGACGACCTCGGCTCGATCATGCTGGAGGAGAACGTGGTCTCCTCGGCCGGTGCCAGGCACCGCTCCAACCGCCTGGAGATCATCGACCTGATCCGCAAGGCGGGCCGCACCCCGGCGCAGCGCGCCACGACGTACGAGCACCTCGTCGTGCACGACGACCCGGCGAACGACCCGGTCGACGACCGCGTGGTCTCGCACATCTCCTCCACGGCCATCGAGGGCGGCACCGCCCACCCCGAGCTGAAGCTGCTGAGCGCCAACTGATCCCCGCGTGCTGACACTTCACGTCGCCGAGCGGTCCCCGGAGACGGCCGTCCTGGTCGACGGGGCGTTCATCGCCGCCGTCGGCCCGTACGAGGAGCTGGCCGCCGCCGAGCCCCGGGCGAGGGTCCGGCGCTGGCCCGGCATCCTCACCCCGGGGCTGCTGAACCCGTACGGCCCGGAGCTGCTGGAGGCCACCTACCACCCCGACCCGCGCGAGGCCGACGTGCTCGGCACCGAGCCCATCGGCGGGGCGCGGGCGCAGGCGCTCTTCCGCCGCGAACCGGCACGCCTGGGCGCGAGCGCCCGGCGGGGCGTGCAGCGGATGCTGGCGCACGGCACGGTGGCGGTGGCCGGGGAGCTGCGCTCACCGGCCGTGGCCGACGCGGTGCGCCGGGCCGGGCTGGTCGTGGCACAGCGGCCCGACCGTCTCCCGGGGCCGGCGGCGCTGTCCCCGACCCCGCTGATCCTGCTGCCACAGCCGGCTCCCGGCGCCCCGGCCCGCTTCGCCGTGTTCGACGTGGCGGACCGCGCCGAGCTGGTCCGCCGGGGCGCTTCCACCTGTGTGGCGACCGTCATCGCGGGCCGCCTCGTGTTCCGCAGCCGCTGAACGACGCCCTCCCGGCCCTCGCGGGCCGCCCGGAGGTCCTCGCGGACCGCCGGCCACGGCCCCGCGCCCCGCCGTGGCGCGGCCCGGACGGATCCCGGAAAGCCGGGCTGCAACAATGGGCGGGTGACCCGCGCATCCCTGGACAAGCAGCCGCACGAAGTCGCCTCGATGTTCGACAACGTGGCGGAACGGTACGACCTGACGAATGACGTCCTGTCGCTCGGCCAGGACCGCAGATGGCGCAAGGAGGTCGCGAAGGCGGTCGACGCGCGCCCCGCGCAGAAGATCCTGGACCTCGCGGCCGGTACGGCGACCTCCTCGCTGCCGTTCGCGCAGGCGGGCGCGTACGTCGTCCCGTGCGACTTCTCCCTCGGGATGCTCCAGGTCGGCAAGAAGAAGCACCCCTGGCTGCCGATCACGGCCGGCGACGCGACGAAGCTGCCGTTCAAGGACGACACCTTCGACGCCGTCACGATCTCCTTCGGCCTGCGCAACGTGCAGGACACCGACGCCGCCCTGCGCGAGCTGTACCGGGTGACCCGGCCCGGCGGACGCGTCGTGATCTGCGAGTTCTCGCACCCGACGTGGTCGCCCTTCCGGACCGTCTACACCGAGTACCTCATGCGGGCGCTGCCGCCGGTCGCCCGCGCGGTGTCCTCCAACCCGGACGCCTACGTCTACCTCGCCGAGTCCATCCGCGCCTGGCCCGACCAGCCCGCGCTCGCCGAGCGGCTGGCCAAGGCGGGCTGGTCGAAGGTGGCGTGGCGCAACCTCTCCGGCGGGATCGTCGCGCTGCACCGGGGCTTCAAGGCGAGCTGAGCGGCGGCCGCGCGGTCAGCGGCCGGTCATCTCGAACGCGTTGCCCGGCGTGCCGAGTTCGCGCTGGAGGCCGCCCGTCGGCGGCCTCGGCACGCGCGGCTCGCGCACACCCCCGCCGCCCTCGCCCTCACCGAAGTCGAACCACACGTACACCATCGAGTCCGGCGGCACCTCGGCACCGGGCGGCGGGAACTGGCGTACGACGTAGTCGACGACCGTGTGCGGGAAGTCCGGGCGGTCCGGCGCGTGCAGGAACAGGCCGCGCGCCCTTGCCGTTTCGCGCGCGTCCACGGCCATCAGGCCGACCAGGCGCGGAATGCGTACTTCAGATGTTTTGGGTGGTATGTGCACAGATGTCACCCCCAGCGGTACTGGAAGGGTAACTCCGCCATCTGTCACCCGGAAGTGTCATATGGCTTTCTGTGACAGTCAGTTACTGTGAGTCACAGGTCGAGGCGGTAACAGTGCCCCTCCCGCGCCGAGGCGGGCGTCACGAACGTCTCCGCGAGCCGCATGCCCAGGCGCCGGGTGACCGCGATCGAGCGCTCGTTGCGGGCGTCCACCATCGCCACCACCCGCGACACGCCCGCCGACCGCAGCCGTTCGAGAGTCTCCTCGGCGGCGGCCGAGGCGTAGCCCCGGCCCCAGTGCGCCCGGCCGAGCCGCCAGCCGATCTCGATCTCGCCCGCCGGTCCCCAGGCGTGCGGCCACGGCTGGGCGCCGGTGAAGCCGACGACGTCCCCGTCGTCGTCCAGCACCGACCACAGGCAGAAGCCCCGCTCGGCATCGTGCCGGCGCTGGCGCGCGGTGAGTTCCTCGTAGACGGAGAGCTCGGCGGCCCTGCCCCCGTGGAACTCCATCACCTCCGGGTCGGCGAAGACCCGGTGCCAGGCGAACGCGTCCTCGTCGGTGGGCACACGAAGCCGTACTGCGGGGTGAGTTCGGTTCACGGGGCAGCCCTTCAGCCGGGTGATCAATTCTGCTGAATAGACTGCCCATGTCCAGTGCCCGTCGGCACGCAGATTTTTGAACCCTGGGGAGAACCCGCCGTGACCGAGCCCCTCTCCGACAACACCGCCGATGTGATCGTCGTGGGCGCGGGGCCGGCCGGCTCCGCCACCGCGTACCACCTCGCCAAGTCCGGACTCGACGTCCTCCTGCTGGAGAAGACCGAGTTCCCGCGGGAGAAGGTCTGCGGTGACGGCCTCACCCCGCGTGCGGTGAAGCAGCTCGTGGCCATGGGCATCGACATCTCGGAGGAGGCCGGCTGGCTGCGCAACAAGGGTCTGCGCATCATCGGCGGCGGCACCCGGCTCCAGCTCGACTGGCCGGAACTCGCCTCCTTCCCCGACTACGGCCTCGTCCGCAAGCGCGACGACTTCGACGAGCAGCTCGCCCGCAACGCGCAGAAGGCGGGCGCCCGCCTCTACGAGCGCTGCAACGTGACCGGCCCCGTCCTCGACGAGCGCACCGGCCGCATCACCGGCGTGACCGCCAAGCTCGGTGAGGAGAAGCTCGAGGTCACCTTCCGCGCGCCGCTGGTCGTCGCCGCCGACGGCAACTCCACCCGCCTGTCGCTGGCCATGGGCCTGCACCGCCGCGAGGACCGCCCGATGGGCGTCGCGGTGCGCACCTACTTCACCTCGCCCCGCCACGAGGACGACTACCTGGAGTCCTGGCTGGAGCTGTGGGACCGCCGCGGCGCCCAGGACCGGCTGCTGCCCGGCTACGGCTGGATCTTCGGCATGGGCGACGGCACCTCCAACGTGGGCCTCGGCGTGCTCAACACCTCCACCTCCTTCAAGGAGCTGGACTGGCGCGAGGTCCTCAAGGCCTGGTGCGCCTCGATGCCCGAGGACTGGGGCTACACCCCGGAGAACATGACCGGCCCGATCCGCGGCGCCGCCCTGCCGATGGCCTTCAACCGCCAGCCGCACTACACCAAGGGCCTGATGCTGGTCGGCGACGCCGGCGGCCTGGTGAACCCCTTCAACGGCGAGGGCATCGCCTACGCCATGGAGTCCGGCCAGATCGCCGCCGACGTCATCGTCCAGGCCCACGCGCGGGCCACGCCCGCCGGGCGCGAGATCGCCCTCCAGCGCTACCCGCGCGTCCTGAAGGACACCTACGGCGGCTACTACACCCTCGGCCGCGCCTTCGTGAAGCTCATCGGCAACCCGCGGATCATGCAGATCGGCGCCCAGCGCGGTCTCACCCACCCGGTGCTGATGAAGTTCGTCCTCAAGCTCCTCGCGAACCTCACCGACCCGACCGGCGGCGACGCGATGGACCGTGTCATCAACGGCCTGACCAAGGTGGCCCCGAAGGCGTGACCCACGCCGTGCGGGCGGACGGCCGCCCGCACGGCACGGATCCCGTCAGGACCGGCGCAGCTCCGCGGCCCTGGCGGCCCGGCGGGCGAACACCTCGTCCCGCCGGTCGGTCATCTGCCGCAGCGCCTCCCTGCGGTCCTTGCGGGAGAGCCGGTCCAGATAGACGTGCCCCGCGGTGTGGTCGGTCTCGTGCGCCAGGCAGCGCGCGAAGTACCCCGTGCCCTCGATGACGAGCGGGGCGCCGTCCCTGTCCTGCCCGCGCACCACGGCACGGTCCGGGCGCGGCAGGGCCATCACGGCGCCGGGCACCGACAGGCACCCCTCGTCCTCGTCGAGCAGCCGCCGCGCGCCGGACGTCTCCTCCAGCACCGGATTGACGAGGTGCCCGACGTGGCGGACCCCGTCGTCGTCGGGGCAGTCGTACACGAAGACCCTCAGGCCGACACCCACCTGATTGGCCGCCAGACCGGCCCCCTCCGCGACGTACATGGTGAGGAACAGGTCGTCGATGAGCGCGGCGAGGTCGGGCCCGAACTCCGTGACGTCCCGGCAGGGCCGGTGCAGGACCTCCTCACCGGTCTCGGTGATCCGGCGCACCGCGCCGCGCGCCGCCTCGGGGGCGAGACGGGGGTAGTGGCCGGCGGGGTTTCCCTGGACGAACACGCGTGGCATCGCGCGGTCTCCTTCGCTCGGGTGCGGACCGCCGGGCGGCGGCCCGTGCCGAGCATGGCAGCGCGAGCCCGCGCGGCACGCCGGGAACGCGGCGAACACCCGGAGCGCGCCGGGAGGTCGGCAAGAGCCGGGGGCCGGGAGGGCCGGGGGCGGAGAGAGCCCGGAGGGCGGGGAGAGCCGGGAGGGCGGGGAGAGCCCGGAGAGCCGGGAGGGCGGGGAACGCCGTCAGGGCCGCCGCCCCCGAGGGGGCCGCGGCCCTGAACGTGCCTGTGCGGCGCGCTGAGCGCTCAGAGCACCCGCACGGCGCCGGTCGGCGGGTCGTACGACAGCGGCTTCTCCACGATGCCCGTGGAGGGGTTCTGGGCGCCGACGAACATGCCGTCACCGACGTACACCGCCACGTGGTACGCGCTGCCCGCACTGCCCCAGTAGAGGATGTCGCCCGGCTGAAGGTTGCTCAGCGACACCTGGGTGCCCGCGGTCGACTGGTCCTGGGAGACGCGCGGCAGGCTGATGTTCACCTGCTTGAAGGCCGTCTGCACCAGACCGGAGCAGTCGTAGGCGGAGGGACCGGTGGCGCCGGAGACGTAGGCCTTGCCGATCTGCGCCTTCACGAACGAGATGACCGCCGCGGCCGAACCGGTCGCCGTGGACGAGCCGGTGGAGGACGAGGAGCCGATGCCGGTGGACGCCGAGGCGGAGAGCGTCGTGCGCTCCGTGCTGCGCGAGGCGCGTGCGGCGGCCTCCCTGCGGGCGTCCTCCTGGGCCTTCTTCTTGGCGTCGGCGGCCTTCTGGCGGGCCTCCGCGAGGTCGGCCTTGGCCTGCTTCGCGGCGTTCGCCGCGGCCGCGTCACGCTCGGCCTGCAGCTCGTAGTTCGCGGCGGCCAGCTGGGTGGCGTCCGCGGACTGGGCGACCTGAGTGGCCACGTCGGCCGTCAGGGTGGGCAGTTCGAGGGTCTGCGTCACGGGCTCGGCCGCGTTGGCCGAACCTGCAGCCCCGGCGACTGCCAGGGTGCTGAGGACGCCACCGGCAACTCCGGCCCGCATCGCGATGGTCGACGCGCTGCGGCGGGGCTTCCGGTGGCTGCGTATGTGAGCGGTGTGGGACATGGGAACAACCGGTATCAGGGGCTCCTTCATATCTACAAGAAACGTGTGCTGCGCCACAATTGCTCAACGGAGTCTCAGAATCCCGGGCGTGTCGCTCTTTATTGACGCCGTAACGGACATAGCGGACCGGCCTCAATGGGCTCTTGATCACGGTCTTTGATCATTAAGTCCGAATTGCCCCGTGCCTACCATTCGTTGGGATGGATGGCCAAGTCCGGCTTTCCGGCGGCACTCCGCGGTGTGGCGGAGGTCACGGAACGGCCACCGGAAGGCCGGCGTCCCGCGCGTGGCGACTTCGTGAACGCGTGCACGCGCCCGGCGCGCGTCCACATCGCACCCCGGACGTCCCCCCGATGTGTGAACGGGGGTCTCTATCAAGACAGTGACCCTGGCGCCAATTTGCATGCAGGGGAACCCTCTTGATATGGAGACGCCCCCTCCGGCCTGCGACGACGAGCGAAATTGTCACTTCTGGTGATCAGCTGAACGCTTCGCGTACGAAGATCACCCCTCATCCGGCTTCATGATCCTTCGTCAGGTGGTGGAGATCACAAAGCTTGTGGAATACCCCGTGTCGCAGATCACAGAGCGGCGGGCATAAGATGCGAGGCAGTTGGGCTTGTGACCTGCTTCACATGTTCTCGATCTTCGTCGGTACCAGCGGGGCTCGTGGGGCGCGTGAGGCGGAAGCGAACCCACTGTCCGCCACCAGTCAGTGCCGACTGAGAGGAGCGAGGAGCGGTGAACGCGTATGCGCCCATCCTCGTACTGGGAGCCCTCGGGGCAGGCTTTGCGATCTTCTCCGTGGTCATGGCCACGCTGATCGGTCCGAAGCGGTACAACCGCGCCAAGCTCGACGCCTATGAATGCGGCATCGAGCCGACCCCCACGCCGGCCGGCGGCGGGCGCTTTCCCATCAAGTACTACCTGACGGCGATGCTCTTCATCGTCTTCGACATCGAGATCGTCTTCCTCTACCCCTGGGCCGTCACCTTCGACGCCCTGGGGATCTTCGGGCTCGTGGAGATGCTGCTCTTCGTGCTCACCGTCTTCGTCGCGTACGCGTACGTATGGCGGCGCGGCGGCCTGGAATGGGACTGAGGGGCCTTTAACGACATGGGACTCGAAGAAAAGCTGCCGAGCGGCTTCCTGCTGACCACCGTGGAGCAGGCCGCGGGCTGGGTGCGCAAGGCGTCCGTCTTCCCGGCCACCTTCGGCCTGGCCTGCTGCGCCATCGAGATGATGACCACCGGCGCCGGCCGTTACGACCTCGCCCGCTTCGGCATGGAGGTCTTCCGCGGCTCACCGCGCCAGGCCGACCTGATGATCGTCGCGGGCCGGGTCAGCCAGAAGATGGCGCCGGTGCTGCGCCAGGTCTACGACCAGATGCCCGACCCCAAGTGGGTGATCTCCATGGGCGTCTGCGCCTCCTCGGGCGGCATGTTCAACAACTACGCGATCGTCCAGGGCGTCGACCACATCGTCCCCGTCGACATCTATCTCCCCGGCTGCCCGCCCCGCCCCGAGATGCTGATCGACGCGATCCTCAAGCTCCACCAGAAGATCCAGTCCTCCAAGCTCGGCGTCAACGCCGAGGAAGCCGCCCGCGAGGCGGAGGAGGCGGCGCTCAAGGCCCTGCCCACGATCGAGATGAAGGGGCTGCTGCGGTGAGCGACGGACACGGCACCAACGGCGCGAACCCCGAGAAGGACCTCTCCGCGTCCAACCTCCCCGGCCAGCGCGGCCAGGGCGGCGAGGAGATCCGCGTCCAGCACGGGATGTTCGGCGCCAACAACGGAGGGGACACCTCCGGCTACGGCGGACTGGTCCGCTCCGTCCGCCTCCCGGGACCGTCGGTCCGCCCCTACGGCGGCTGGTTCGACGAGGTCGCCGACGAGCTGGAGGGCGCCCTGGAGGAACAGGGGCTCCTGCCCGCGAACGCCATCGGCAGGACGGTCGTCGACCGCGGCGAGATCACCTTCCACATCGAGCGGGAGCACCTGGTCCGCGTCGCCCGCACCCTGCGCGACGACCCGGCCCTGCGCTTCGAGCTGTGCACCGGCGTCAGCGGCGTGCACTACCCGCACGACAAGGGCCGCGAGCTGCACGCCGTCTACCACCTGCGCTCGATCACCCACAACCGGCTGATCCGCCTGGAGGTCAGCGCCCCGGACGCCGACCCGCACATCCCGTCCCTGGTCCCGGTCTACCCGACCAACGACTGGCACGAGCGCGAGACCTACGACTTCTTCGGGATCGTCTTCGACGGCCACCCGGCCCTGACGCGGATCATGATGCCGGACGACTGGCAGGGCCACCCGCAGCGCAAGGACTACCCGCTCGGCGGCGTCGCCGTCGAGTACAAGGGCGCCCAGATCCCGGCTCCGGACCAGCGGAGGTCGTACTCGTGAGCACGCAGTCAGCATCGTCCCGCGAAACCACCGAGGGCACGGTCTACACCGTCACCGGCGGCGACTGGGACGAGGTCGTCCAGTCGGCGGCCCGCGCCGACGACGAGCGCATCGTCGTCAACATGGGTCCTCAGCACCCGTCCACCCATGGAGTGCTCCGTCTGATCCTGGAGATCGACGGCGAGACGGTCACCGAGGCCCGCTGCGGCATCGGCTACCTGCACACCGGCATCGAGAAGAACCTCGAGTTCCGCACGTGGACGCAGGGCACCACCTTCGTCACGCGCATGGACTACCTGACGTCCTTCTTCAACGAGACCGCCTACTGTCTCGCCGTCGAGAAGCTCCTCGGCATCGAGGACGAGGTCCCCGACCGCGCCCAGATCGTCCGGGTCCTCCTGATGGAGCTGAACCGGCTCTCCTCCCACCTGGTGTGCATCGCCACCGGCGGCATGGAACTCGGCTCCACCACGATCATGATCTACGGGTTCCGCGACCGCGAGATGATCCTCGACCTCTACGAGCTCATCACCGGCCTGCGCATGAACCACGCCTACATCCGGCCCGGCGGACTCGCCCAGGACCTGCCGCCCGGCGCGGTGGACCGGATCCGCGAGTTCGTGAAGACGATGAAGAAGAACCTCCCGGAGTACGACAAGCTCGCCACCGGGAACCCCATCTTCAAGGCCCGCATGCAGGACGTCGGCTATCTCGACCTGGCCGGCTGCATGGCCCTCGGCGCGACCGGCCCGATCCTGCGCTCCACCGGCCTCCCGCACGACCTGCGCAAGGCCCAGCCGTACTGCGGCTACGAGACGTACGACTTCGACGTCCCGACCGCCGACACCTGCGACTCCTACGGGCGCTTCCTGATCCGCCTGGAGGAGATGCGCCAGTCGCTCAGGATCGTCGAACAGTGCCTGGACCGGCTCCAGCCCGGACCGGTCATGGTCGCCGACAAGAAGATCGCCTGGCCCGCCCAGCTCGCCCTGGGCCCGGACGGACTCGGCAACTCCCTCGACCACATCAAGAAGATCATGGGCACCTCCATGGAGGCCCTGATCCACCACTTCAAGCTGGTCACCGAGGGCTTCCGGGTACCGCCGGGACAGGCCTACGTGGCCGTCGAGTCGCCCAAGGGCGAACTCGCCGCGCACGCCGTCTCCGACGGCGGCACCCGTCCCTACCGGGTCCACTTCCGCGACCCGTCCTTCACCAACCTGCAGGCCATGGCGGCCATGTGCGAAGGCGGCCAGGTCGCCGACGTCATCGTCGCCGTGGCGTCCATCGACCCCGTGATGGGAGGCGTCGACCGGTGACCACCTCTTCTTCGGAGCGGGGCGTCAGCCTGGGCATGCCCGAACTGCCCGCGCCCGCGTACCCGGACGACGTCCGGACCAGGCTGGAGGCGGACGCGCGCGACGTGATCGCCCGCTACCCCGACTCCCGTTCGGCCCTGCTGCCGCTGCTCCACCTCGTGCAGTCGGAGGAGGGCCACGTCACGCGCACCGGGATGAAGTTCTGCGCGGACGTGCTCGGCCTGACCACCGCCGAGGTCACCGCGGTGGCCACCTTCTACACCATGTACCGGCGCAAGCCGTCCGGTGACTACCAGGTGGGGGTGTGCACCAACACGCTCTGCGCGGTGATGGGCGGCGACGCGATCTTCGAGACCCTCCAGGAGCACCTGGGTGTCGGCAACGGCGGCACCACCGAGGACGGCTCGGTCACCCTGGAGCACATCGAGTGCAACGCGGCCTGCGACTTCGCGCCGGTCGTGATGGTCAACTGGGAGTTCTTCGACAACCAGACGCCGGCGAGCGCCAAGGGCCTGGTCGACGACCTGCGCGCGGGACGCCCCGTCGAACCCACGCGCGGGGCGCGCCTGTGCACCTTCAAGGAGACCGCCCGCATCCTGGCGGGCTTCCCCGACGAGCGGCCCGGGGCCGTCGAGGAGAGCGTCAGCGCGGGCCCCGCCTCGCTGGTGGGCCTCCGCCTGGCCAGGGGAGAGGCCGCACCCGCGCGCGTGGTGCATCCGCGAGACGGCGGACCGCACGACGAGCCCCACGCGGCGGCGCACGAGCCGTCGCCGACCGAACACCTCAGCTCGCACGACGCGCCGCTGGACACGTCGGCCTCCGATCCCTCCCACCCGGCAGGCCCGACCGCAGAGGAGGGGGAGTGATGACGGTGGCAGCCGAACTCAAGGACACGAGCCCCGAGAAGCTGCTCGCACCCGTGCTGTCGGCCTTCTGGGACGAGGACCGGTCCTGGACCCTGGACGTCTACCGCAGGCACGAGGGGTACGAGGGGCTGCGCAAGGCGCTCGCCATGTCGCCCGACGACCTGATCGCGTACGTCAAGGACTCCGGTCTGCGCGGGCGCGGCGGCGCGGGATTCCCGACGGGGATGAAGTGGCAGTTCATCCCCCAGGGCGATGGGAAACCGCACTATCTGGTTGTCAACGCCGACGAATCGGAGCCCGGGACCTGCAAGGACATCCCGCTCCTCTTCGCGAACCCGCACAGCCTCGTCGAGGGCATGATCATCGCGTGCTACGCGATCAGGTCGTCGCACGCCTTCATCTATCTGCGGGGCGAGGTCGTCCCCGTACTGCGGCGGCTGCACGAGGCCGTACGCGAGGCGTACGAGGCCGGCTACCTCGGCGAGAACATCCTGGGCAGCGGACTCGACCTCGACATCACCGTGCACGCCGGCGCCGGCGCGTACATCTGCGGTGAGGAGACCGCGCTGCTCGACTCGCTCGAAGGGCGCCGCGGCCAGCCGCGACTGCGTCCTCCCTTCCCTGCGGTGGAAGGCCTCTACGCCTGCCCCACCGTGGTGAACAACGTCGAGTCGATCGCGTCGGTTCCCGCCATCCTGAACCACGGCAAGGAATGGTTCAGGTCGATGGGCAGCGAGAAGTCGCCCGGCTTCACGCTCTACTCGCTCAGCGGCCACGTCACGAGCCCCGGCCAGTACGAGGCCCCGCTCGGCATCACGCTCCGCCAGCTCCTCGACATGAGCGGCGGCATGCGCCCCGGACACCGCCTCAAGTTCTGGACCCCGGGCGGCTCCTCGACGCCGATGTTCACCGACGAGCACCTCGACGTGCCCCTCGACTACGAGGGCGTCGGCGCCGCGGGCTCCATGCTCGGCACCAAGGCCCTGCAGTGCTTTGACGAGACGACCTGCGTGGTGCGGGCGGTCACCCGCTGGACCGAGTTCTACGCCCACGAGTCCTGCGGCAAGTGCACACCCTGCCGTGAAGGGACCTACTGGCTGGTGCAGTTGCTGCGCGACATCGAGGCCGGCAAGGGCGCCATGTCCGACCTCGACAAGCTCGCCGACATCGCCGACAACATCAACGGCAAGTCCTTCTGCGCCCTCGGCGACGGCGCGGCCTCACCGATCTTCTCCTCGCTGAAGTACTTCCGCGAGGAGTACGAGCAGCACATCACGGGCCGGGGCTGTCCCTTCGACCCGGCCAAGTCGACGGCCTGGGCGGACCGCCCGGAGGTGAACGCATGACCGTGACCACCAGTTCTCCCTCCGGAGGGGGAGAGGCGGCGGTCCCGCCGGAGGACCTCGTCACGCTGACGATCGACGGCGCGGAACTCAGTGTGCCCAAG
This sequence comes from Streptomyces sp. NPDC090108, assembly GCF_044747185.1. Lineage (NCBI taxonomy): Bacteria > Bacillati > Actinomycetota > Actinomycetes > Kitasatosporales > Streptomycetaceae > Streptomyces > Streptomyces sp. NPDC090108. Next base: position 1,118,134 of record NZ_JBIVDQ010000001.1, on the reverse strand, counting down.
GGCACCCTGGTCATCCGTGCCGCCGAACAGCTCGGCATCGAGATCCCGCGGTTCTGCGACCACCCCCTCCTCGCCCCCGCCGGTGCCTGCCGCCAGTGCATCGTGGAGGTCGAGGGCCAGCGCAAGCCGATGGCGTCCTGCACCATCACGTGCACGGACGGCATGGTGGTGAAGACCCAGCTCACCTCCCCGGCCGCCGAGAAGGCCCAGCACGGGGTGATGGAGCTGCTGCTCATCAACCACCCGCTGGACTGCCCGGTCTGCGACAAGGGCGGCGAGTGCCCGCTGCAGAACCAGGCCATGTCGCACGGCAACGCCGATTCCCGCTTCGAGGGCCGCAAGCGGACCTACGAGAAGCCCGTACCGATCTCCACCCAGGTGCTGCTCGACCGCGAGCGGTGCGTGCTGTGCGCCCGCTGCACCCGCTTCTCCCAGCAGATCGCGGGCGACCCGATGATCGAACTGGTCGAGCGGGGCGCGCTCCAGCAGGTCGGCACCGGCGAGGGCGACCCCTTCGAGTCGTACTTCTCCGGCAACACCATCCAGATCTGCCCGGTCGGCGCGCTCACCTCCGCCGCCTACCGGTTCCGCTCCCGCCCCTTCGACCTGATCTCCTCGCCGTCGGTGTGCGAGCACTGCTCGGGCGGCTGCGCGACGCGCACCGACCACCGGCGCGGCAAGGTCATGCGGCGCCTCGCCGCGAACGACCCCGAGGTCAACGAGGAGTGGATCTGCGACAAGGGACGCTTCGCGTTCCGGTACGCGCAGCTCAGGGACCGCGTCGACACGCCGCTGGTGCGCAACGCCGAGGGCGTCCTGGAGCCCGCCTCCTGGCCCGAGGCACTGGAGGCGGCCGCGCGCGGACTCACCGCCGCCCGCTCCCGCGCCGGTGTCCTCACCGGCGGCCGGCTGACGGTCGAGGACGCGTACGCGTACAGCAAGTTCGCGCGCGTCGCCCTCGACACCAACGACATCGACTTCCGCGCGCGCGTGCACAGCGTGGAGGAGGCCGACTTCCTGGCGTCCCGGGTCGCCGGCCGCGGCCGGGACCTGGACGGCACCGGTGTCACCTACACCCTGCTGGAGAAGGCCCCCGCGGTCCTGCTGGCCGGGTTCGAGTCGGAGGAGGAGGCGCCCGGCGTCTTCCTGCGGCTGCGCAAGGCCTGGCGGGCGCACAAGCAGCGGGTGTTCGCGCTCGCCACGCACGCCACCCGGGGCCTGGAGAAGGCGGGCGGCACGCTGCTGCCGGCCGCTCCCGGCACCGAGACCGAGTGGCTGGACGCCCTCGCCGGCGGTGTGGGCCTGGACGAGCCCGGCACCCGGGCCGCCGAGGCGCTGCGGGCCGACGGCTCGGTGATCGTCGTGGGCGAACGGCTCGCCGCCGTCGCCGGAGGCCTCACCGCCGCCGTGCGCGCGGCCGCCGCGACCGGCGCCCGGCTGGTGTGGATCCCGAGGCGGGCCGGTGAGCGCGGCGCCGTCGAGGTGGGCGCGCTGCCGTCGCTGCTGCCGGGCGGCCGCCCCGCGACCGACCCGCGCGCGCGGGAGGAGGTCGCCGCCGCCTGGGGGCTGGCCGAACTGCCCCTGCGCCACGGCCGCGACACCCACCACATCATCGAGGCCGCGGCGACGGGCGAACTGTCCGCGCTGGTCGTCGCCGGTGTGGAGGTCGCCGACCTGCCCGACCCGGCACGCGCGCGCGAGGCGCTCGACTCCGTCGGCTTCCTGGTGTCGCTGGAGCAGCGCCCCGGCGAGGTCACCGAGCGCGCCGACGTCGTCCTGCCGGTCGCCGCCGTCGCCGAGAAGGCCGGCACCTTCCTGAACTGGGAAGGCAGGGTCCGCTTCTTCGAGGCCGCCCTCAAGCCCGACCAGATGACCCGCCGGCTCGCCCCCGCCGACGCGCGCGTGCTCCAGATGCTCGCCGACGCCATGGACGTCCACCTGGGCCTGCCGGACCTGCGCACCACGCGCGCGGAGATCGACCGGCTCGGCTCCTGGGACGGCCCGAAGGCCACCGAGCCCATGGAGAGCGGCGGCGCGCCGCCCCGGCCCGCCGCGGGCGAGGCCGTGCTCGCCGGTCACCGCCTGCTGCTCGACCAGGGCGTCCTCCAGCAGGGCGACGAGGCGCTCGCCGGCACCCGGCACGCCGCACGCGCGCGCGTGTCGGCGGCGACGGCCGCCGAGGCGGGCGTCGGGGACGGCGGCCTGCTCGCCGTCACCGGCCCGGCCGGCACGACCGAACTCCCGCTCCAGATCACCGAGATGCCGGACCGCGTGGTCTGGCTCCCGCTGAACTCCGCCGGCAGGGGTGTCGCCTCCGACACCGGCGCGCAGCCCGGCTCCCTCGTCCGCATCGGCCCGGCGGCATCCGCCGACACGGCCCCCAAGGAGGTGGAGGCATGAGCCCGTACCTCGCCGCTGAAGACCTCTCGATGTTCGGCCGCGACCCCTGGTGGCTGGTCGTCATCAAGGCCGTGTTCTGCTTCGCCTTCCTGATGCTGACCGTGCTGCTCTCGATCGTGTGGGAGCGCAAGGTCGTCGCCTGGATGCAGCTGCGCATCGGCCCCAACCGGCACGGCCCCTGGGGCATGCTCCAGTCGCTCGCCGACGGCGTGAAGCTGATGCTCAAGGAAGACGTCGTCGTCAAACGCGCGGACAAGGTGGTCTACGTCCTCGCGCCGATCATCGCGGCCATCCCGGCCTGCATGGCGATCGCGGTCATCCCCTTCGGCCCCGCCGACAACGAGATCTCGATCTTCGGCCACCGCACCGCGATGCAGCTCACCGACCTGCCGATCGCGATGCTCTACATCCTCGCGGTCGCCTCCGTCGGCATCTACGGCATCGTCCTCGCCGGCTGGAGCTCCGGATCCACCTATCCGCTGCTGGGCGGCCTGCGTTCCTGCGCCCAGATGATCTCGTACGAGATCGCGATGGGCGCCTCGTTCGCCTCGGTGTTCCTCTACTCGGGGTCGATGTCGACGTCGACGATCGTCGAGCAGCAGCACGACCGCTGGTACATCCTGCTGCTGCCGGTGTCGTTCATCCTCTACATCATCACGATGGTGGGCGAGACCAACCGCGCCCCCTTCGACATGCCGGAGTCCGAGGGCGACCTGGTCGGCGGCTTCAACACCGAGTACTCCTCGATCAAGTTCGCGCTGTTCATGCTCGCCGAGTACATGAACATGGTGACGGTCTCGGCGGTCTCGGCCACCCTCTTCCTCGGCGGCTGGCGGGCCCCCTGGCCGATCAGCACCTTCTGGGAGGGCGCCAACCACGGCTGGTGGCCGATGCTGTGGTTCGTCATCAAGGTGCAGCTGCTGCTCTTCTTCTTCATCTGGCTGCGCGGCACCCTGCCCCGCGTCCGCTACGACCAGCTGATGAAGCTCGGCTGGAAGGTCCTCATCCCGGTCTCCGTCACCTGGCTGATGCTCGTCGCGACCGTCCGGGCCCTGCGCAACGAGAACTACGACTTCGCCGACATCGCCCTCTACGTCGGCGGCGGTGTCCTCGCCCTGCTGCTCGTCTCCTTCGTCGCCGACATGTTCCGCGACAAGGCGAAGGCGGACCGGCAGCCCACCGCACAGGAGACCGGATTCGACCCCATGGCGGGCGGGTTCCCCGTGCCGCCCCTGCCCGGACAGGAACTGCCCGCCGTTCCCAGGCGCCGCCCGCGCCGCGACCGGGAGCTGATCGCCAGTGGCGGGCCGGACACTGTCAGTGACGGAACTTCGGATGGAAAGGAGGCGTCCGATGGCTGAGGAGCCACAGGAGACCGCGCAGACGAAGCCCGGCTTCCAGAACCCCGTGGCCGGCTTCGGCGTGACCTTCAAGGCCATGTTCAAGAAGCGGCTGACCGAGCAGTACCCGGAGCAGCAGAAGACCACGGCTCCGCGGTTCCACGGACGGCACCAGCTCAACCGCCATCCGGACGGGCTGGAGAAGTGCGTCGGCTGCGAGCTGTGCGCCTGGGCCTGCCCCGCCGACGCCATCTACGTGGAGGGCGCCGACAACACCGACGATGAGCGCTACTCGCCGGGCGAGCGGTACGGCCGCGTCTACCAGATCAACTACGCCCGCTGCATCCTGTGCGGCCTGTGCATCGAGGCCTGCCCCACGCGCGCGCTGACGATGACCAACGAGTTCGAACTGGCCGACTCCAGCCGCGCGAACCTCATCTACACCAAGGAGCAGCTGCTCGCCGGACTGGAGGAGGGGATGGTCGACACGCCCCACGCGATCTTCCCGGGCACCGACGAGCAGGACTACTACCGGGGCCTCGTGACGGAGGCCGCGCCGGGGACCGAGCGCCAGGTCGCCCGCTCCAAGGGCGAGAAGCCCGAGGACGAGGGGGTGGACGCATGAGCGCGCAGCTCGCGGCCGCGGCCACTCTCTCCGCCGGCACCTCCACCGGTGAGGCCTTCCAGTTCTGGATCCTCGGCACGGTCGCGGTGATCGGCGCCCTGTGCACCGTCTTCATGAAGAAGGCCGTGCACAGCGCCCTCTGCCTGGCCGGGACCATGATCGTGCTCGCGGTGTTCTACCTCGCCAACGGCGCCTATTTCCTGGGCGTCGTGCAGGTCGTCGTCTACACCGGCGCGATCATGATGCTCTTCCTGTTCGTGGTGATGCTCGTCGGCGTGACGGCCGCGGACTCGCTGAAGGAGACCATCAAGGGCCAGCGCTGGCTGGCCCTGCTGTGCGGGCTCGGCTTCGGCGTCCTGCTGTTCGCCGGCATCGCGAACGCCTCCCTGAAGGAGTTCGACGGAGCCGGCCAGGCGAACGCGGGCGGCAACGTGGAGGGCCTCGCGGCACTCATCTTCACCAAGTACGTCTTCGCCTTCGAGATCACCGGCGCCCTGCTCATCACGGCGGCCGTCGGCGCCATGGTGCTCACGCACCGCGAGCGCACCGAGCGCGCCATGACCCAGCGGGAGCTGTCCGAGCAGCGCGTCCGCGAGGGCCGGCACGTTCCGCCGCTGCCCGCCCCCGGCGTCTACGCCCGGCACAACGCGGTCGACATCGCCGGCCTGCTGCCCGACGGCACCCCGTCGGACCTGACCGTCAGCCAGACGCTGCGCGCGCGTGGCCAGATCCGTGACGTGTCCGCGCAGGCGCTGGACGACCTGAAGGCCCTGGAACAGCGCTCCGAGGAACGTCTGGAGCGGATCCCGTCCGAGCAGGCGGCGTTCGAGCGGTCCGAGGAGGCGTCGAAGTGAATCCCGTCAACTACCTCTACCTCTCGGCCTTGTTGTTCACCATCGGCGCGACCGGGGTGCTGATCCGGCGCAACGCGATCGTCGTGTTCATGTGCATCGAGCTCATGCTCAACGCCTGCAACCTCGCGTTCGTCGTCTTCTCCCGGATGCACGGCAACCTCGACGGCCAGATCATCGCCTTCTTCACGATGGTCGTCGCCGCCGCGGAGGTCGTGGTGGGCCTCGCGATCATCGTGTCGCTGTTCCGCACCCGCCACTCGGCCTCGGTCGACGACGCCAGCCTGATGAAGCTGTAAGGGGTCGGAAGAATCGTGGAGAACCTGATCGCGCTGCTCATCGCGGCGCCCCTGCTCGGAGCGGCCGTCCTGCTGACCGGCGGCCGGCGGTTCGACGCCGTCGGCCACTGGATCGGCACGCTGCTGTCGGCCACCTCCTTCGTGCTCGGCGTGATCCTCTTCGCCGACCTGCTCGGCAAGGACGCCGAACACCGCACCCTCACCCAGCACCTGTGGAACTGGATCTCGGTCGGCGGCTTCCAGGCGGACATCGCCTTCCGTCTCGACCAGCTGTCGATGACGTTCGTCCTGCTGATCACGGGCGTCGGCTCGCTGATCCACCTGTACTCCGTCGGGTACATGGAGCACGACGAGCGCCGCCGCCGCTTCTTCGGCTACCTGAACCTGTTCCTCGCGGCGATGCTGCTGCTCGTCCTCGCCGACAACTACCTGCTGCTGTACGTCGGCTGGGAGGGCGTCGGTCTCGCCTCGTACCTGCTGATCGGCTTCTGGCAGCACAAGCCCAGCGCTGCCACCGCCGCGAAGAAGGCCTTCCTGGTCAACCGCGTCGGCGACATGGGCCTGTCGATCGCGATCATGCTGATGTTCACCACCTTCGGCACCTTCGCGTTCGGCCCGGTCCTGACCCACGCCGGCGACGCCTCCGAGGGCCGGCTGACCGCGATCGGCCTGATGCTCCTGCTCGCCGCGTGCGGCAAGTCGGCCCAGGTCCCGCTTCAGTCCTGGCTCGGGGACGCCATGGAGGGCCCGACCCCGGTCTCGGCCCTCATCCACGCGGCGACGATGGTCACCGCGGGCGTGTACCTGATCGTCCGCTCCGCCGCGATCTTCAACGGCGCGCCGGACGCACAGCTCGTGGTCACCGTCGTCGGCGGTGTCACGCTGCTGTTCGGTGCGATCGTCGGTTGCGCGAAGGACGACATCAAGAAGGCGCTGGCCGGCTCCACCATGTCGCAGATCGGCTACATGGTGCTGGCCGCGGGCCTCGGCCCGATCGGCTACGCCTTCGCGATCATGCACCTGGTCACGCACGGCTTCTTCAAGGCCGGACTGTTCCTCGGCGCCGGCTCGGTCATGCACGGCATGAACGACGAGGTCGACATGCGCCGCTACGGCGGACTGCGCAAGTACATGCCGGTCACGTTCGTGACGTTCGGCCTCGGCTACCTCGCCATCATCGGCTTCCCGTTCCTGTCCGGGTTCTACTCCAAGGACGCCATCATCGAGGCCGCCTTCGCCAAGGGCGGCACCCAGGGCTGGATCCTCGGCGGCGTGGCCCTGCTGGGCGCGGCCATCACCGCGTTCTACATGACCCGCGTGATGCTGATGACGTTCTTCGGCGAGAAGCGCTGGCAGCCAGACGCGGAGGGCCACGAGCCGCACCCGCACGAGTCCCCGAAGACCATGACGATCCCGATGATCGTGCTGGCCGTCGGCTCGGTCGGCGGAGGCTTCTTCTTCCACCTCGGCGACCGCTTCGTGCACTGGCTGGAGCCCGTCACCGGGCACAGCGAGGGCAACTCCCCGGTCAGCGCCATGACGGTGACCGCCGCGACCCTGGTCTGCCTGGTCGTCGGCGTCGGCATCGCCTACGTGATGTACGGCCGCAGGCCGGTCCCGTCCGTCGCCCCGCGCGGCTCGCTGCTCACCCGCGCCGCCCGGCGCGACCTGCTCCAGGACGACTTCAACCACGTGGTCCTGGTGCGCGGCGGCGAGCACCTCACGCGCTCCCTGGTGTACGTCGACCACACCCTGGTCGACGGCGTCGTCAACGGCACGGCGGCCGGCTTCGGCGGCCTGTCCGGACGGCTGCGCCGGGTCCAGAACGGCTTCGCCCGCTCCTACGCGGTCTCGATGTTCGGCGGTGCGGCCCTCCTGGTCGCCGCGACCCTGCTGATGAGGGCGGTCTGATACCGATGTCCTTTCCCCTCCTGACAGCGACGGCGGTGCTCCCGGCCCTCGGGGCCGTCGCCACGGCCGCCGTGCCGGCCCGGCGGCGCACCGCCGCCAAATGGCTCGCGCTGCTGGTCTCGCTGGCCACGCTCGTCCTGGCGGCCGTCGTCCTGGTCCGCTTCGACCCCGGCGGCGCCCGCTACCAGCTCACCGAGTCCCACGCCTGGATCAAGGACTTCGGCGTCCGCTACGAACTGGGCGTCGACGGCATCGCCGCCGTGCTCATCGGGCTGACCGCCCTGCTGATGCCGTTCATCGTCCTCGCGGGCTGGAACGACGCCGACCCGATGGAGACGGGCAGCAGCCGGTGGCGGCCGACGCAGGGCTTCTTCGCCCTGATCCTGGCCGTCGAGGCGATGGTGATCATCTCCTTCGAGGCCACCGACGTCTTCCTCTTCTACATCTTCTTCGAGGCCATGCTCATCCCGATGTACTTCCTCATCGGAGGCTTCGGGGACCGTGCCCACGAGCACGGGGAGGCGGCCGCCTCCACGCAACGGTCCTACGCGGCCGTGAAGTTCCTGCTCTACAACCTCGTCGGCGGTCTGATCATGCTGGCCGCGGTGATCGGCCTCTACGTGGTCGCCGGGAACTTCAGCCTCCAGGAGATCGCGCAGGCGCGGGCCAACGGCTCGCTGCACATGGCGACCGGCACCGAACGCTGGCTGTTCCTGGGCTTCTTCTTCGCCTTCGCGGTGAAGGCCCCGCTGTGGCCGCTGCACACCTGGCTGCCCAACGCGATGCAGGAGTCGACCGCCCCGGTCGCCGTCCTCATCACCGCGGTCGTCGACAAGGTGGGCACCTTCGCGATGCTCCGCTTCTGCCTCCAGCTCTTCCCCGAGGCCAGCAAGTGGGCGACGCCGGTCATCCTCGTCCTGTCGCTCGTCAGCATCGTCTACGGCGCCCTGCTCGCCGTCGGCCAGCGGGACATCAAGCGGCTGGTGGCCTACGCGTCGATCTCCCACTTCGGCTTCATCGTCATGGGCATCTTCGCGATGACCAGCCAGGGCCAGTCCGGCGCCACGCTCTACATGGTCAACCACGGCATCTCCACCGCCGCGCTGATGCTGGTCGCCGGCTTCCTGATCTCCCGGCGCGGCTCGCGGCTCATCGCCGACTACGGCGGTGTGCAGAAGGTGGCCCCGGTGCTCGCCGGCACCTTCCTGATCGGCGGCCTCGCCACCCTCTCCCTGCCGGGTCTCGCGCCGTTCGTGAGCGAATTCCTCGTCCTGGTCGGCACGTTCACGCGCTACCCGGTGATCGGCATCATCGCCACGTTCGGCATCGTCCTCGCCGCGCTGTACACGCTCGTGCTGTACCAGCGGACGATGACGGGCCCGGTGAAGCCGCAGGTCGAGAAGATGCCCGACCTGCGTCCGCGGGAACTGCTGGTCGTCGCCCCGCTGATCGTGCTGCTGGTCTTCCTGGGCGTCTACCCGAAGCCCCTCACGGACTTCGTGAACCCGGCGGTCCAGCACACCCTGTCCGACGTCCACCAGAAGGACCCGAAGCCGGAGACGGAGGCGGCCAAGTGAGCGCACCAGCCGTCCACAGCCTGTGGACAACGGCGGCCGATCCGATCTCGAAGATCGACGCGCCGAAGATCGAATACGGACAATTGTCGCCGACGCTGATCCTGCTCGGTGCCGCGCTCGTCGGCGTGCTCGTCGAGGCGTTCGTCCCGCGCAGGTCCCGCTACTACGCGCAGGTGTTCGTGTCGGTCGTGGCGCTGTGCGCCTCGTTCGCCGCGATCGTCGCGCTCGCGGCCGACGGGTACGGCACCACGAAGGCGCATGTCGCGGCCATGGGCGCGATCGCGGTCGACGGACCGTCGCTGTTCCTCCAGGGCGTCATCGTGCTGGCCGGCCTGGTCGGCCTGTTCACCTTCGCGGAGCGGCGCCTGGACCCGGCCGCGCACGGCAGCAAGGTCGACTCCTTCGCCGCGCAGGCCGCGGCCGTCCCCGGCGGCGACGGCGAGAAGGCCGCCGTGAAGGCCGGGTTCACCACCACCGAGGTCTTCCCGCTGCTGCTCTTCGCGATCGCGGGCATGCTGGTGTTCCCCTCGGCCAACGACCTGCTGACGCTGTTCGTGGCCCTGGAGGTCTTCTCCCTGCCGCTGTACCTGCTGTGCGCGCTGGCCCGCCGCAAGCGGCTGATGTCGCAGGAGGCCGCGGTCAAGTACTTCCTGCTCGGCGCGTTCGCCTCGGCGTTCACCCTGTTCGGCATCGCCCTGCTGTACGGCTACGCGGGCTCGGTGTCGTACACGCGGATCGCGCAGGTCGTCGACGGCACGGTCGCGAGCGTCGACCCGGCGCTGGCCGGAACGATGGGCAACGACGCGCTGCTGCTGATGGGCAGCGCCCTGATCGTGATGGGCCTGCTGTTCAAGGTGGGCGCGGTCCCGTTCCACATGTGGACGCCCGACGTCTACCAGGGCGCGCCGACCCCGGTGACCGGCTTCATGGCGGCGGCGACGAAGGTGGCGGCGTTCGGCGCCCTCCTGCGACTGCTGTACGTCGTGCTGCCCGGCATGCGCTGGGACTGGCGGCCGGTGATGTGGGCGGTGGCGATCATCACCATGCTGGGCGGCGCGATCATCGCGATCACCCAGACCGACATCAAGCGGCTGCTGGCCTACTCGTCCGTCGCGCACGCGGGCTTCATCCTCGCCGGTGTCATCGCGACCACGAAGGACGGCGTGTCGGCCGTGCTGTTCTACCTGGCCGGGTACTCCTTCGTGACGATCGGCGCCTTCGCGGTGGTCACGCTGGTGCGCGACGCGGGCGGCGAGGCGACCCACCTGTCCAAGTGGGCCGGGCTCGGCCGGCGCTCCCCGCTGGTCGCGGCGGTCTTCGCGGTGTTCCTGCTGGCCTTCGCCGGCATCCCGCTGACCTCCGGTTTCGCCGGGAAGTTCGCCGTGTTCAAGGCGGCCGCGGACGGTGGCGCCGCTCCGCTGGTCGTGATCGGTGTGATCTCCTCGGCGATCGCCGCGTTCTTCTACATCCGCGTGATCGTGCTGATGTTCTTCAGCGAGCCGAGGCCCGACGGGCCGACCGTGGCCGTGCCCTCCCCGCTGACCATGGCGGCGATCGGCATCGGTGTGGCGGTCACCGTCGTGCTCGGCGTGGCCCCGCAGTACTTCCTCGACCTGGCGAACCAGGCGAGCGTGTTCGTGCGCTGAGAAGGCTCCTGTCCACGGGCGGCGGCCCGGCACCTGTCCACGGGTGCCGGGCCGCCGTGCTGCCGGTGCCGGTGTCGATGCTGGTGTCCGTGTCCGTGTCCGTGCCCTTGACCGGAATCACAGCCCACCGACCTGTGGATAACTCCGGGGCTGTCGGTGCGGGGCCCTATCGTGGAGGAAGTGGTCGAAGGGCGACGTACGGGGGGCACGGCAATGCGCGGGACGGGCGTGATCGAGGAGATGCCAGAGGCGACCGAGAGCGAGGCACTCGCCACGCTGCACCGGGTCTTCGGGTACGAGGCCTTCCGCGGCGAGCAGGGAGCGATCATCGAGCATGTGGTGGCGGGCGGTGACGCCGTCGTCCTCATGCCGACCGGTGGCGGCAAGTCGCTGTGCTACCAGATCCCCTCCCTGGTCAGGCCCGGCACGGGCGTGGTGATCTCCCCGCTGATCGCGCTGATGCAGGACCAGGTGGACGCTCTGCGCGCCCTCGGCGTGCGGGCCGGCTTCATCAACTCCACCCAGGGCTTCGACGAGCGGCGCACGGTCGAGGCCGAGTTCCTCGCGGGCGAGCTCGACCTGCTGTACCTGGCCCCGGAGCGGCTGCGCGTGGAGGCCACGCTCGACCTGCTCTCCCGCGGCAAGATCTCCGTCTTCGCGATCGACGAGGCCCACTGCGTCTCCCAGTGGGGCCACGACTTCCGCCCCGACTACCTGTCGCTCTCCCTGCTCGGCGAGCGGTGGCCGGACGTGCCGCGGATCGCGCTCACGGCGACGGCGACCCACGCCACCCACCAGGAGATCACCCAGCGGCTGGGCATGCCGTCGGCCCGCCACTTCGTGGCGAGCTTCGACCGGCCCAACATCCAGTACCGGATCGTGCCCAAGGCCGACCCGAAGAAGCAGCTCCTCGCCTTCCTGCGGGAGGAGCACGCGGGCGACGCGGGCATCGTGTACTGCCTCTCGCGCAACTCGGTCGAGCGGACGGCCGAGTTCCTGAGCTCCAACGGCATCGAGGCGGTGCCGTACCACGCCGGTCTGGACGCGGGGACGCGTGCGCGGCACCAGTCCCGGTTCCTGCGCGAGGAGGGCCTGGTCGTCGTCGCGACCATCGCGTTCGGCATGGGCATCGACAAGCCGGACGTGCGGTTCGTCGCCCACCTGGACCTGCCCAAGTCGATCGAGGGCTACTACCAGGAGACGGGACGCGCGGGCCGTGACGGTGCCGCCTCCGACGCGTGGATGGCCTACGGCCTCAACGACGTCGTCCAGCAGCGCAAGCTGATCCAGTCCGGCGAGGGGGACGAGGCGTTCCGCCGCCGGGCGGGCGCCCACCTCGACGCCATGCTCGCGCTGTGCGAGACGGTCCGGTGCCGGCGCGGCCAGCTGCTCGCCTACTTCGGCCAGGACGCCGACGCGGCCGCCTGCGGCAACTGCGACACCTGCCTGACCCCGCCGGAGACCTGGGACGGCACGGTCGCCGCCCAGAAGGTGCTGTCGACGGTGGTCCGGCTCCAGCGCGAGCGCGGGCAGAAGTTCGGCGCGGTGCAGATCGCCGACATCCTGCTGGGCAAGCGCACGGCCAAGGTGATCCAGTTCGACCACGACCAGCTGTCCGTCTTCGGCATCGGCCAGGACCTCGCCGAGGCCGAGTGGCGCGGGGTCATCCGCCAGCTGCTCGCCCAGGGGATACTCACGGTCGAGGGGGAGTACGGCACGCTGGCCCTCACCGAGGAGAGCGGCGCTGTGCTGCGGCGCGAGCGGGAGGTCCCGCTGCGCAAGGAGCCCAAGAAGCCGGCCGCGTCCCGGTCGGGCACCTCGGGGCGGGGCGACCGCAAGGCGAAGGCCGCCGCGGCCGAGCTGCCCGCCGAACTGGTCCCCGCCTTCGAGGCGCTGCGCGCCTGGCGTGCCGAGCAGGCCCGGGAGCAGGGCGTCCCGCCGTACGTCATCTTCCACGACGCCACGCTGCGGGAGATCGTCGCCCTCGGCCCCGCCTCGGTGCGTGACCTGGGCACGGTCGGCGGGGTCGGAGAGAAGAAGCTGGCGAAGTACGGCGAGGGCGTACTGGCCGTGCTGTCCGGCCTGGACGAGCCGGGCCGCTCCCCGGCGGCCCCTGCGGCCACGGCGGCCCCTGCGCGGACCGCCCCCGCCCGCGATGTCCCGGCCGTGGACGAGGAGCCCGAGCCCCCCTACTGGTCCGAGGCGGGAGAGGAGCCGGAGCCGGAACCGGAGGACTGGATGTGACCTCACGGGGCGCCCGGCACCCCCGCGGGTGGCGCGGGCGCCTCAGGACAGGGCGGTCAGCCCCGGCGCGAACGTGATCAGCAGGGGCAGCAGCGGCACCAGCGAGGCCACTGTCGTCGTCAGCGCCCGGTGCCGGGGCAGCAGGCGCGGCGGGGGCTCCAGGAGGCGGTCCACGCGTTCGCCGAGGAGCCGGCGGCTGGAGGCGCAGGACAGGACGCCCCGGTGCTGGTTCAGCTCGATCAGGGCCAGCGCGGTGGTGAGGTGGCCGCAGCGCCGGGAGGCCGTGTCGTCGGCGGACAGTTCGACCAGCCGGTGCGTCTGGTCGCAGAAGTGGGCGAAGAGCGGCACGCGCGGGAAGCCCGTGGCCAGCGCGGTGGACAGGTGCAGCAGCCAGTCGTGGTGGGCGCGGGCGTGGCCGCGCTCATGGGTGAGGACCGCGTCGAGCTGATGGTCGGTGAGCCGGTGCAACGCTCCGGTGGTCACGACGAGTTGCGGCGGATGGCCGGGCATCCACCAGGCGTCGGGGTACTCGTCCTCCAGGACCAGCAGGGGCCCGCGCGCGGCCGGCAGCCCCGCCGGCAGGTCCGGGGCGCGCTCGCGCAGATGCGCCCGGGCCTGGCCTCGGCGCCGGCGGGCCTCGGCGAGTTCCCGGGCGAGCATGGCGGTGGTCCAGGCGGCCCCGCCGGCCAGCAGCACGGTGAGGGCGTCGGCCCAGACGGGTGCGGGGGACAGGCCGTAGGCGGCGGTGACGGCGGGGGGAGCGGGGGCGAAGACGTGGTCGCGCACGGTGTGGAAGACGGCGGCCGCGCCGAGGACGAGCCCGGTCAGGCAGCTCAGCAGGACCGTGGCGACCAGGCACTGCCACACCCACAGGGCGAGTACGGGTTCCCGTTCGGGCCACGCGGCCCGGGTCAGCGCGCGAGGCGCCGGTACGGCGGCCGTCAGGCCGACGACGCTCAGCAGGAGCAGGCAGGCGATCATGCCGGGGCTCCGGTTCCTGGTCGGGCGGGAGTGCGGGTGGCGGGTGCTGCGTGTGCGGTGCGCGTGTGCCGTGCGTGGAGGTGCGTCGGCGGTGCGCGGACGATGCTCGGGCGATGCGTGGGCGTGCACCGGGGTGCGGTGCGTGGCGTGCGGCGCGTGGACCGTGCCGTGTGCCGTCCCGGTGCGGAAGTCCGCTCCGTCCCCGCCAGTATGACGGGGACGGGGGCCGCGGGGCAGGTGCCGGCGGGGATCCGGTCCCGCCCGGACCCGCCGCCCGCGCACCTGCCGCGTCCGCGCGAACTGTGGTGCCAGTATGGCGAGTTCACCTCACCCGGTCACCACGCGCCCGCTGACCTCGCCCAGCCCGATCCGGCCGCCGTTCTCCCCGGGGGCCCAGGCGGACAGGGTCACCACGTCCCCGTCCTCCAGGAAGGTGCGCTTGCCGCCGGGGAGTTCGAGCGGGTCGCGGCCGTTCCAGGTCAGCTCCAGCAGGGAGCCGCGCTGGTTCTCGGCGGGGCCGCTGACCGTGCCGGAGCCGTACAGGTCGCCGGTGCGCAGCGAGGCTCCGTTGACCGTCAGGTGGGCGAGTTGCTGGGCGGCGGTCCAGTACATGGTGGAGAAGGGCGGTTCGGAGACGACCTCGCCGTTGATCGCGACGGAGATGCGCAGGTCGTAGCCGCCGGGCTCGATCTCGGTGGCCGAGTCGTCGAGGTAGGGGAGCAGCGGGTGGGTGCGCTCCGGGGGTGCCACGCGCGCGTGGTCGAGGGCCTCCAGGGGGGTGATCCACGCCGAGACCGAGGTCGCGAAGGACTTGCCGAGGAAGGGGCCGAGGGGGACGTACTCCCAGGCCTGGATGTCCCGCGCGGACCAGTCGTTCAGCAGGCAGAGCCCGAAGACGTGCTCCCGGAAGTCGCCGAGCGCGACCGGGCTGCCCTGCGCGGAGGGCGCGCCCACGACGAAGCCGACCTCGGCCTCGATGTCGAGCCGGACCGAGGGGCCGAAGACGGGCGCCGGGTCGCCGGGTCCCTTGCGCTGGCCGGAGGGCCGTACGACGTCCGTGCCGGAGACCACCACCGTGCCGGCGCGGCCGTGGTAACCGATCGGCAGATGCTTCCAGTTGGGGGTCAGCGAGTCCTCCGCGTCTGGGCGGAAGATGCGGCCGACGTTACGGGCGTGGTTCTCGGAGGCGTAGAAGTCGACGTAGTCCGCGACCTCGAACGGCAGGTGCAGGGTGACCTGCGACAACGGATGGAAGAAGGGCTCGGTCGTGTCGCGGTGCGCGGGCACCGTGACCCATGCCGTGAGCGCGCGCCGCACGTCCGACCAGGCGGTGCGGCCGGCGGCGAGCAGCGGGCCGAGGGTGGGGCGGTCGAGGAGGGAGACGTAGGGCGAACCGAGCGCGGCGGCCGCGGCGCCCGCGTCGAGAACGTGGTCGCCGAGCCGGACGCCGACCCTCCGTTCCGTGCTGCCGGAGGGCGAGAACACGCCATAGGGGAGGTTGTGCGGGCCGAAGGGGTCGCCCTCGGGGACGTCGAAGGGGGGCATGGGGTGCTGCCTCACTCTCATCCGGGCCATGCATGGCGCTGTGTTCCATGTGGTCGCGCCACACGTTACGACTGCGTCATGTGTCTTGGGCAGTGCCTCAGGAGGTGTTCGGCCGGAGTCCCGACGAGGGAAGGCGCCGGCCCGGGGGAGGCGGGTGGCGTTGGCGTACGGGTTGCCCGGGCCGTGCATAAAGAGTTCGCAATGTCCGAATAGGTCTTGTCGGAGGGGCTAATTCCGGCTTAGCGTCCTTGGGGGACACGGACGGGGTGGGTCCGTTCCGTAGGGGGGACGCGTGGGGGGACCCGTGGCCAGAGACACCGTCAGTGTGCCTTTCGAGGCGGACCGCGAGGTGCCGGGGCTGATCGTCAAGTTCGGCGGCTACCCGCTGCACCACGGCGGGGTCGGCGCGATCCGCAGTCTCGGCAGGCTGGGCGTGCCCATGTACGCGATCACCGAGGACGCCTACACACCGGCGGCCTCGTCGCGGTACCTCAAGCGGGCGTTCGTGTGGCCGACGACCGGCGCCGAGGACCCCGGGCACCTGGTCGAGGGGCTGCTGCGGATCGGCCGCCGGATCGGGCGTCCGACGGTGCTGATCCCGACGGACGAAGAGGCCGCCGTCCTGATCGCCGAGCACCAGGACGCCCTGGCCGGACCCTTCCTCTTCCCGCGGGTCGACCCCGCGCTGCCCCGCCGGCTGGCCAGCAAGCAGGGACTGCACGAGCTGTGCGCGGAGCACGGCATCGCCAGCCCTGAGGCGGCCTTCCCGGAGTCGTACGAGGAGATCGCCGCCTTCGCCGACAAGGCGCGCTTCCCGGTGGTGGCGAAGAACCGCGAGGCGTTCGTGCGGCGCAAACAGCCCGCCGTCAACGGGACCACGAGGATCACCACCCGTGAGGGTCTGCTCTCCCTCGCCCGCGACTGGGGCGAGCAGCCCGGAGTGATCCTCCAGGAGTACCTGCCGAGGGAGGAGGCGGAGGACTGGATCGTGCACGCCTGCTTCGACGCGGACTCCAGCCCGCTCGCCCTCTTCACCGGCGTCAAGGTCCGCTCCTGGCCCCCGCACGCGGGCATGACGGCGAACGCGTACGTCGTCGACAACCCGGAACTCGCCGATCTCGCCGCGCGCTTCATCAAGGAGATCGGCTTCAGCGGCATCGTCGACCTCGACCTGCGCTTCGACCGGCGCGACGGACAGTACAAACTCCTCGACTTCAACCCGCGCATGGGCGCCCAGTTCCGGCTCTTCGAGAGCGGGTCGGGCGTGGACGTCGTACGCGCCATGCACCTGAACCTCACCGGCCGCCCGGTTCCGGAGGGCGAGCAGCGCTCCGGCCACCGCTACGTCGTGGAGAACATCGACCTGCCCGCCCTCCTCGCCTACCGCCGCAGCGGCTACACGACGCCGCACGCGCCGGCCCGGGCGAGCGGGACCGAGCTGGCCTGGCTCGCGGGCGACGACCCGATGCCGTTCCTCACCATGCTCGCCCGCTTCGTGCGTCCGGGCGCGCAGCATCTGTACCAGCTGTGGCGCACCAACCGCCGCGGCAGCACCGGCCCGGCCCCGAAGTAGCCGGGGCCGCCGGCCGGGGGACGTGGCGCGCGCCGCGGGCGGGTACCCCGCGAGCCTCGCCCGGCATCCCCCGGCGCACAAGTGCCCGTGCAGCAGGGTGAGTCGGGGAGTCGCGCGGTCCGTATTCTCTGATCATGGCCGCACCTCTCCCGTACTCACTGATCGCCACCGATTTGGACGGGACGCTGCTGCGCGGCGACGACACCGTCTCCGACCGGTCGCTCGACGCGCTCGAACAGGCGTCGCGGGCCGGCGCCCGCCATCTGGTGGTCACGGGCCGCCCGGCCCCGCGGGTACGGCCGCTGCTGGACCTGCTCGGCTGCACCGGGCTCGCCGTCTGCGGGCAGGGCGCGCAGGTGTACGACGCGGGCGCCGGCCGTCTGCTGTGGTCGGTGCGCCTGGACCGGGACCTGGCCGAGACGGCGCTCGGCAAGATCGAGGCCGAGGTGGGGCAGGTGCACGTGGCCGTCGACCAGGACGGTGTGGACGGCCTCACGCTGATCGAGCCGGGCTACCGGATGCCGCACCCGACCCTGCCCGCCGTGCGGGTCGGCCGCCGCGACGACCTCTGGTGCGAGCCCATCAGCAAGGTCCTGCTGCGCCATCCCACGCTGTCCGACGACGAGTTGGCGGCGGCGGCCCGCTCGGTCGTCGGCTCGCTGGCGACGGTCACCATGTCGGGACCCGGGACGGTCGAGCTCCAGCCGTGCGGGATCACCAAGGCGACCGGTCTGGCCATGGCCGCCGAGCACCTCGGCCTCGGCCGGGCCGGCACCCTGGCCTTCGGCGACATGCCCAACGACATCCCGATGTTCGACTGGGCGGCCCGCGGCGTCGCCATGGCCGACGCGCACCCTCAGCTGAAGGCGGTGGCGGACGAGGTCACCCTCTCGAACGAGGACGACGGCATCGCGGTGGTGCTGGAGCGCGTCTTCGGCTTCCGCGCCACCGTCCTCTGAGCGGCACCCCGCGCCGGGACGACGCGAAGGGGTGCCCCTCGGATCCACCGGCTGGATCCGAGGGGCACCCCTTCGTTCACCCGTCCTCGCGGACGGCTCAGTACGCGCCGAAGACGTTGTCGATCGAGCCGTAGCGCGCGGCGGCGTAGTTGCACGCGGCGGTGATGTTCGCGACCGGGTCGTAGGGGTCGAACGAGGTGCCGGCCACGTGGTAGGCGCGGAAGGTCGGGTCGATGACCTGGAGCAGGCCCTTGGACGGGGTGCCCTTGACCGCGTTGGAGTCCCAGAGGTTGATGGCGAGGGGGTTGCCCGAGGACTCGCGCATGATGTTGCGGTGGATGCCGTCGTAGGTGCCCGGGATGCCCTTCTGGGCCATGATCGCGAGCGACTCGCGGATCCAGCCGTCCAGGTTGTTCGGGTAACCGGCCGGGGTGGTGGCCGGCGTGGTGGCGGCCGCGGGGGTGGCGGCGGAGGCGCTGGTGGTGCCCAGGAGGGTCAGCGCGAGGGCGGCGGCACCGGTGCCGGCGACGGCGAGGGTGCGGGCGATACGGGCCGTACGGGCACGGCGGGGCTGAGCGGCAGCAGGCATGGGGACGTTCCTCTCCGCCGCCTGCGAGGTGAGCTGTCGGGTTCGGGCGGGGAGGTGCCCGGCCACGCCCGGTGATTCCCCCAGGCCCGTCGGGCGCTGGGAGAGGCGTGGCTTCACCCCGAGCCGGTCCGTACGGCATGTGCCGTCCGTCCCGGCGGACTTACCTGGTTCCCCCGCTCCTGCCGTACGAATGCTTCATCGGTGGGTGATGCCGGGCGCGGCAGGATTCGGCGTTCGCCCGACGGCCCGGAACGTATGCGAGAGCACATGTCCGGAACAAGTGTCGGAATCACACAACGTGCCAGTTGACCTTGATCTGTACCAATTGAGGCACTTGATCCTTTGCGATCGCCAACCCTCAACTGGCCGGGCGGGCAAGGTGCCACCGGCGTGGACGAGGGGCTCGCGGGGGCGGCTCGCCGGGTGGGGGCGCGTGACCCAACTCACGAAGTGTCAAAATGCGCAAAAACAGACAAGGGGGATTAGGTGGATTAAGTCTGTTTGGGGCCATTCGGGGGTGTCGGTCCCCTTCCGGGCGGAACCTCTGGGGTGGCGCCCTTCGTTGGCGTGTGTGGAGGTGCGACGGTGGGTGCATCTTCCCGTTAAGTCGATAAATGTCCGTTCTTATTACCTGATCGCGAACACGCCGGTTGTGATCCGATACCTCCCGGGCTGGACCGGTGGGTGCTATCGGTGATCGAAAGAGGACCGGATACGCTGACTCGAGTGGTGGCAGCGACCTATCGACAAACCGCATGAGCGCCAGCAGACACCTGCAGACAGGAGACTCCTCGTGACCGTCACCGGGCCGTTCGGGCTGAGCGTGCGGGACCAGGCTCTGGAGGCCGATGTCCAGGTCGGACTGGCGGCTGTCGAAGAAGGCCTGCTCGAGGCCACCAAGAGCGAGGTCCCGTTCATCACGGGAGCCTCCCAGCATCTCGTGCGGGCCGGCGGCAAGCGGTTCCGGCCCCTGCTCGTGCTGCTCGCCGCGCAGTTCGGCGACAAGCACGCGCCGCGCATCGTGCCGTCGGCCGTCGTCGTGGAGCTGACCCACCTGGCCACGCTGTACCACGACGACGTCATGGACGAGGCGGCCGTGCGCCGCGGCGTCGACAGCGCCAACTCCCGCTGGGGCAACTCCGTCGCGGTCCTCACCGGCGACTTCCTCTTCGCCCGCGCCACGCAGATACTGGCCGACCTCGGCCCCGAGGCCGTACGCGTCCAGGCCCTCGCCTTCGAGCGGCTGGTCACCGGTCAGATACTGGAGACCGCGGGTCCGATGGACGGCCGCGACCCGGTCGAGCACTACCTGGACGTGCTCGCGGGCAAGACGGGCTCGCTGGTGGCCGTCTCCTGCCGGTTCGGCGCGATGATGTCCGGCGCCGACGAGACGGTCGTCGACGTGCTCACCCAGTACGGGGAGCGGCTCGGCGTCGCCTTCCAGCTCGCCGACGACTTCCTGGACATCGCCTCCGACTCCCACGAGTCCGGCAAGACCCCGGGCACCGACCTGCGCGAGGGCATCCCGACGCTGCCGGTCCTCCGGCTGCGCGAGCGGGCCGCGCGTCTCGGCCTGCCCGAGGACATCGCGCTGTGCGAGCTGCTCGACTCCGACCTCAGCGACGACGCCCGGCACGCGGAGGCGCTGACCGCGCTGCGCGCGCACCCCGCGCTGGAGCAGGCCCGCCGGGACACCATCCGGTACGCGGAGGAGGCCCGCGCCGCGCTGGCCCCGCTGCGCGAGTGCAGCGCCAAGGCCGCGCTGCTCGAACTGTGCGACGCGGTGGTCCACCGGGCCGGCTAGCACCCCGTCGGACAGCCCGCCACCCGGAGCGCCGGGTCGCGCGCCGTCCGCTCCGCCGGACAGACATGAGGGCGGTGTCCCCGCACGACCCCTACGGGTCGGGTGGAGGCACCGCCCTCCGGCGTCATACCGCAGGTGTACGCGCAGTTGCCTCCGAGGTCTGACGATTCCCGGCGCCGGATTTGGTGAGATGGAAACCACGGGAATCACCACTCCTCACCGATTCGGGTGAGAATGGCGGCTCAGATGGATTCATCGCGAGGGAAGCCGCCGCCGACGACGGAGGTAAGGCAGACATGGCACCGTACGAATCCGACGACGTGAAGGGCGCCGCGCCGGACGAGGAGCCGCGCTCCGCGGGCCGCAAGGCCGCGAGGTACGCCGTTCCGGTGGCGGTGGTGGGCGTCGCGGCCGTGACGATCGGCCTGGTCCCGGCGCTCGCCGACTCCGGCGACCCCGACCTGCCGAAGATCAGCGCCCAGCAGCTCATAGAGAAGATCGCCAAGTCGGACGTGCAGCAGCTGTCCGGCACGGTGAAGACCGACACCGACCTCGGCCTGCCCGACCTGGGCGGCATGGAGAACGGCATGCTGTCCGGCGCCGCCGGGGGCGGCGACGGCTCCTCCGCGGCCCCGAAGGCCAAGCTCGTCGAGCTGCTCTCCGGCACGCACACCCTGCGGGTGGCCGCCGACGGCCCGGACCGGCAGAAGCTGTCCGTGCTGGAGCAGGGCGCGGAGTACAGCGTCGTCCACAACGGCAAGGACGTCTGGGGCTACGACAGCAAGAGCAACGAGGTCTACCACGGCACCGCCGGCAAGGAGGCCGAGGACCGGCGCGCGGAGCGGCAGGCGCTGCCCCAGAACTTCGCCAAGGACCTGCTGAAGTCGGTCGACGACACCACCGCCGTCACCGTCGACGGCACCGCCCACGTCGCCGGCCGCGACGCCTACAAGCTCCAGATCAAGCCGAAGCAGCCCGACACCACTGTCGGCGCGATCAACATCGCCGTGGACGCCAAGACGGGCGTGCCGCTGAAGTACACGCTGACCCCGAAGAGCGGCGGCGCCGCCGTGTTCGACGCGGGCTTCACCCAGGTCTCCTTCGCGAAGCCCGCCGCCTCCACCTTCGACTTCGTCCCGCCCAAGGGCGCGAAGGTCACCGAGGAGAAGCAGGGCGGCACCGAGGGCGGCGCGGACCACGGCGACATGGGCACGCACGAGCCCGGTGCGCCGGGGCACACCCCGAAGCCCGGCGACGGCCCCGGCGGCATGTTCGGCCACGGCGACAAGGGATTCCACGTCCTGGGCAAGGGCTGGGACTCCATCGCGGTCTTCGACACCGGCGCCAAGGGCGGCAAGTCCTCCGGCGACCGCAGCGGCGAGCTCGGCGGCATCATCGGCTCGCTCGGCGACCCGGTCTCCGGCAAGTTCGGCAAGGGCACGGTCTTCTCCACGCGCCTGGTCAACGCCCTGATCACCGACGACGGCAAGGTGTACGCGGGCGCGGTGACCAAGGAGGCGCTCGTGAAGGCGGCCGACGAGGGGAAGTAGTCCCACGGGCCCGGCCGCGCGGGCCGGGCCGCACGAGCCCGGAACCGCGGGCCCCCGGACCCGCCGGGCGGTCCGGGGGCCCTGACGGATCGAGGTGAGCCGATGGACGCACCGCCCGCCACGGAGCATGATCCGGCGGACCCGGCGCCGGCCGGGGACACGCCGGAGCACGTCATCGCCACGCACGGTCTGACCAAGCGCTACCGCGGCGGACAGCTCGCCGTCGACGGTCTGGACCTGACCGTCCCGGCGGGCAGCGTCTTCGGCTTCCTCGGCCCGAACGGCTCGGGCAAGACCACCACGATCCGCATGCTCATGGGGCTGATCTCCCCGACCTCGGGCACGGCCCGGGTCCTGGGCCACCCCATGCCGGGCTCGGCGCGCACCGTCCTGCCCGAGGTCGGCGCGCTCATCGAGGGCCCCGCCCTGTACGGCTTCCTCTCCGGCCGGGACAACCTGCTGCGCTACGACTCCGCCGACCCGGCCGCCGACCCCCGCACCCGGCGTGCCCGGGTCGGCGCCGCGCTGGAGCGGGTCGGGCTCGCGGCCGCAGCGGGGAAGAAGGCGCGGGCGTACTCCCTCGGCATGAAGCAGCGGCTCGGCCTCGCCGCCGCGCTGCTCCAGCCGCGCAGGCTGCTCGTCCTGGACGAGCCGACCAACGGCCTCGACCCGCAGGGGATGCGCGAGATCCGCACCCTCGTGCGCGAGCTGGCCTCCGACGGCACCACCGTCTTCCTCTCCTCGCACCTCCTCGACGAGATCGAGCAGGTGTGCACCGACGTGGCGGTGATGAACCGGGGCCGGCTCGTCGCGCAGGGCCCGGTGGCCGGCCTGGCGGCCGGTGCGCACGGCCGGCTCGTGGTGACCACGCCGGATCCCGCCGACGCGGCCCGGGTGCTGAAGGAACAGGGCGTCGGGGACGTCACCGTCGACGGCGACCGGGTCCTCGGCGAACCGCCCGCGCGCGACCTGGCCGAGGTCAACGCGGCGCTCGTCACGGCGGGCGTCCGGGTCCGGGGCTTCGCGCTCGAACGGGCCTCCCTGGAGGATGCGTTCGTGGCACTGACGGGGGAGGGCTTCGATGTCGCGGGCTGAACGGCCGCACGCACCCGACGGCCCCGGCTCCGGCTCGCGCCCGGGGGCCGGTCCCGGCTCGCGCACCGGTTCCGCCCCCGCCCCCGCGCGCGGGGCGCCGCCCGTACCCGGAACCGCGCCCGGCGCAGCGTCTGGAACCGCGCCCGTACCCGGCCGCGCGCCCGGTCGCCGGAACCCGTTGTGGACCTTCGGACTGCTGCGCAGCGAGCTGACCACCACCCTCCGCCGCTGGCGGACGCTCGCGCTGCTCGGCGTGCTGGCGGCGGTGCCGGTGCTGATCGGGATCGCGGTACGGATCGAGACCCGGGACGGCTCCCCGGCGGGCCGGGGCGGCGGCGAGGGGCCGGCCTTCATCGCGCAGGTCACCAACAACGGACTGTTCCTGGTGTTCACGGCCCTGGCCGCGACCCTGCCGTTCTTCCTGCCGATGGCGGTCGGCGTGGTCGCCGGTGACGCGATCGCGGGCGAGGCGAACGCCGGGACCCTGCGCTATCTGCTGGTCGCCCCGGCCGGCCGGACCAGGCTGCTGCTGGCCAAGTACACGACGGTCATGGCCTTCTGCCTGCTGGCCACCCTGGTGGTCGCCGGTTCCGCGCTCGCCGTCGGCGCGCTGCTGTTCCCGCTCGGCGACCTCACCACCATCTCCGGCACCCGCATCGGTTTCGGCGAGGGACTCGGCCGGGCGCTGCTGATCGCGCTGGTCGTGGCCGCCTCACTGATCGGCGTCGCGGCCCTCGGCCTGTTCGTGTCCACGCTGACCAGCAGCGGGATCGCGGCGATGGCGACCACCGTGGGCCTGGTGATCACCGTCCAGATCCTCGACCAGATCCCGCAACTGCACGCCTTCCAGCCCTACTTCTTCTCCCACTACTGGCTGTCCTTCGCCGACCTGATGCGCGACCCGGTCTACTGGGACGGCCTGACGAAGAACCTCGGTCTCCAGGCGCTGTACGCGGCGGTGTTCGGCACCGCCGCCTGGGCGAGGTTCACGACGAAGGACATCAACGCCTAGGCGGCGTCGCGGGCCCGCGACACACGGGGAGACGCCCCCCAGAGCCCCTGGCCGGGAAGCAGGGGCGACGGAGGCCTCAGCCGGCCTGGTGCGGGAAGCGTGCGAGCGGTGCCTCCGTCGCGAAGAACGTCTTCGCGCGCGCCAGCGCCTCGCCGTCCCCGCGTACGTCACCGGGCGCGCTGCCGTTGCCCTGCAGCACCCCGCCGAAGCGCATCCCCAGGTAGGCGGCCGAGTTGTTGAGCGTGCCGACGAGCGGGTCGGCGACCGACGGTTCCCGGTCCGCCCTGGCCGACACGCCCCACAGCGTGCGCCCCGCCATGGACGCCTTGAAGTCCACGCCCGGGATGCGCAGCCACCCGGACCAGTGGTCCAGGTAGTGCTTGGTGAGGCCCGACACCGAGTACCAGTACAGCGGCGAGGCGATCACGATGTCCGTGGCCGCGAGGGTCGCGTCCAGCAGCATCCCGGCCGGGGTGTCCGGTGCCGGCCGCACGTGGTCGCTGTCGTGCCGCAGGTCCGAGAACTCCGGCAGCGCGATCTCGCTCAGCCGGACCCACCTGCGCTCCACGTCCGCGGGCAGCTGTTCGGCGGCGGCGCGGGCCAGGATCTCGGTGTTTCCCTCGGTGCGGGCACTGCCCAGGACGAAGAGGAAGCTGCGGTTCATGTGTCCCCCGGAGCGAGCGTCGTCGTAGCACGATCAAAGACGTATCAAAGACGTCTGCATTTTATGCACATGCAAGCACTTTGGTTCAAGGGTGCGGCTGGTGCGAGGCTGTGACGTCGCGGTGACGCCGGCGCCGGGTCGGAGTGGACAGACTGACGGCAGGACGTGTACGACCGGATCGTGACGCCGGGGGAGTGAGGAAAGACCGATGTCCCGACTCAGCTTCGAGAAGAAGCGGGCACAGGCGCCCGTGGCGCATCCGGCGACGGTGCGCGTCCGGGTGTCCGGTGCCGGAACCGCCTCGGTGGACGGGACCGCGGTCACGGCGGCGCCCGGCGAGGACGTCCAGCAGGCCGTGCTGAACCGCCTGCACCGCCTCGCCATCAGCCTCGGCGCCCCGGTGAACGCCACCATCCACGACGACCGCACCGGCTGTGTGGTCCCGTTGGAGGTCGCGACGGACGGCTCCAGCCGGGTGACGGGCGACCCCGTACGGCTGAATGTTCCGGCGGCGCCGCGCACCCCGGCCGCGCCGAGCGGTCCCGTGGTGCTGGGCGGCCCGGTGCCGGACGGTACGACGGCGACCCCTGCCGGTACGACTGCGACCCCGGCGGGTACGACGGCGGCGCCGGCCACCGCGTCCGCACCGGCCGCTCTGCCCGCCCAGGCCGCCCCGCCCGCCGCGGGCGTCGCGTCCGCGCCGGGCACGGTGCAGGCGCCGACCGGGGTGTTCGGGCCGGCGCCCGTCATGGATCCCGTACGCGGCCAGGGACCCGGCGGCCGGCGCGCGGGCTCCGCGTACACCCCCGGGCCGGACGTCACCCGCGCCGGGCGTGGGACCGGGAGCGGGCTGCCCGTCCTTCCGGAACCCGGTACCGACCTCGCCGCGGCCGCAGCGCCCGCCCCTCCCCGGGGCTTCGACGCCGTCGCCGAGGAGGTCCTGTGCGACGAGCCCGTGACCGAGACGGCGGAGGGCGCCGAGCTGCTGGCCGGACCGCTGGCCCAGATCAACGAGGCCGTCCGGGAGGGCCGTACCGAGGAGGCGGCGGAGCTGGCCGGGCGCGCGGTCGCCGAGGCGTCGGCGGTGCTCGGACCCCGCCACCGCGAAGTGCTCCGCCTGCGCGAGCTGAGCGCCTACATCGCCTGGCTGGAGGGCGACCCGGTCCGCGCGTTCACGCTCTCCCTGGACACCGCCCGCGGGCGCCGCGCGCTGGACGACGCGGCGGGCGCCTACGGCGACCTGCAGAGCGCGGCCACCGCCTGGCGCGCGGTGCGCGACCCCGGGCAGGGGCTGCGGATGGGGCGCGACCTGATCGGCCTGTGGGCCGCTCTCGCGGCGGAGCCCGGCCCCGCGGCCGACGACCCGCGCCCCCTGGAATCGGCACGCGCCCGCATGGCCCGCCTCACCGACCGCGCGGCCGCCGAAGCCTGACTCACTGTCCGCGGCACGCTTCCGACGACGGCCTGCCGTCGTTCAAGCCGAAGCCGGCCCGAGGCCGAAGCCGGCCCGAAGCCGAAGCCGAAGCCGAAGCCGAAGCCGAAGCCGAAGCCGGCCCGAGGCCCTGCCGCGAGGGCGTGACCGGCACGGCACCGAGCGGCGCCGCGTCCGCGCCGAGTCCACCACGGGCCCGCCCGGACGTCCGCCACGGTGCCGCCCAGGCGTACCGCCGGACTTCCGCCACGGTCCCGCCCGGACGTACGGCCGGACTTCCGCCGCGGGCCGCCCAGGCGTACGGCCGGACTTCCGCCACGGTGCCGCCCAGGCGTACCGCCGGACTTCCGCCGCGGTCCGCCCGGGTGTGCCGTCAGGCCTCCGCCGCGGTCCGCCCAGATGTGCCGTCAGGCTTTCGCCGCGGGCCCGCCGTCGCGTGCCGTCAGGCTTCCACCACGTCCGCCGGGGCGGCCGGTGCGGCCTCCGCGACGGGCGTCTCCAGGCGCGGCCGGGGTGTCTCCACGCCAAGCCCCGCCGCGACCACCCGCGCCCGCCGCACGGAGCGCATCGCGTTCCAGGTGAGCAGGATCAGCGCCAGCCACACCAGGCCGAAGCCCGCCCACCGCTCCGGCGGCATCGACTCGTGGAAGTACAGGATGCCGAGCACGAACTGGAAGACCGGCGCGAGGTACTGGAGCAGCCCCAGCGTGGACAGCGGGACCCGGATGGCCGCGGCGCCGAAGCAGACCAGCGGCAGCGCGGTGACCACGCCCGTCGAGACGAGCAGCGCGGAGTGACCGGTGCCGTGACCGGTGAAGGTGGACCCGCCGTGCGCGCCGAGCCACAGCAGATAGCCGAGCGCGGGCAGGAACTGGATCGCGGTCTCGGCGGCCAGTGACTCCACGCCGCCCAGGCCGACCTTCTTCTTCACGAACCCGTAGACGGCGAAGGAGAGGGCGAGGCACAGGGAGATCCACGGCGGCCGGCCGTACCCCACGGTCAGCACGACGACCGCGGCGACGCCGACCCCGACGGCCACCCACTGAAGGGCCGAGAGCCGTTCCTTCAGGAGCAGGACGCCCATCGCGATGGTCACCAGCGGGTTGATGAAGTACCCGAGCGAGGCCTCGACCACGTGGCCGGAGTTCACGGCCCAGATGTAGACGCCCCAGTTCACGGTGATGACGGCGGCGGCCAGCACGACCAGCGCGAGGCGGCGCGGCCTGCGCAGCAGCTCCCCGGCCCAGGCCCAGCGCCGTACGAAGAGCAGGGCGACGCCGACGAAGAGCAGGGACCACACCATCCGGTGGGCCAGGATCTCCATGGCGCCCGCCGGTTTCAGCCGCGGCCAGAACAGGGGGACCAGCCCCCACATCCCATAGGCGGCGAAACCGTTCAGCAGGCCTATTCGGTGCTCACCCTTGGGCGATCCGGCCACGGACCCCTCCTTCTCACAATCAGGCACGCGAGGAGGAAGGTAGCGCCGAGCGGCCCCCTCTGTCATGTCCGTACCGCTATACGGTCATGACAGGCGGCCGTGAACCGCTTCCGGACACCGGCGAGGCCCGGGACGTGGCACGACGTCCCGGGCCTCGCCGGTGTCGGTGAGCGCCGGCCGCCAGGGCCGCCGCGGCCGTCTCAGCCGACGACCGTCCAGGTGTCCCCGCCCGCCAGCAGCGTGGCCAGGTCGCCCTCGCCGCGCTGCGCGACGGCGGTGTCGAGCTGTTCGGACATCTGCGTGTCGTAGACGGGCCGCTCGACGGAGCGGAAGACGCCGATCGGCGTGTGGTGCAGGGTGTCCGGGTCCGCCAGCCGCGAGAGCGCGAAGGCGGTGGTGGGGGACGCCGAGTGGGCGTCGTGCACCAGGACGTCGGCCTCGTTCTCCGGCGTCACGGTCACCACCGTCAGATCCCCGGTCCGCCGGTCGCGCACGACACCGCGCGACCCGTCGGCGCCGAAGCGGATCGGCTGCCCGTGCTCCAGGCGGATCAGCGCCTCTTCGGCCCGCTGGTTGTCCTTGAGGGCGTCGAAGGCGCCGTCGTTGAAGATGTTGCAGTTCTGGTAGATCTCGATCAGGGCCGTGCCCGGGTGGTCGGCGGCCGCGCGCAGCACCTCGGTGAGGTGCTTGCGGTCGGAGTCGATCGTGCGGGCGACGAAGGAGGCCTCGGCGCCGATCGCCAGCGACACCGGGTTGAAGGGGGCGTCCAGCGATCCCATCGGCGTCGACTTGGTGATCTTGCCGACCTCGGAGGTCGGGGAGTACTGCCCCTTGGTCAGGCCGTAGATCCGGTTGTTGAACAGCAGGATCTTGAGGTTCACGTTCCGGCGCAGCGCGTGGATCAGGTGGTTGCCGCCGATGGACAGGGCGTCGCCGTCACCGGTGACGACCCAGACGCTCAGGTCCCGCCGCGAGGCCGCGAGGCCGGTCGCGATCGCCGGGGCACGCCCGTGGATGGAGTGCATCCCGTAGGTGTTCATGTAGTACGGGAAGCGGGAGGAGCAGCCGATGCCGGAGACGAAGACGATGTTCTCCTTCGCCAGGCCCAGCTCCGGCATGAAGCCCTGCACGGCCGCCAGGATCGCGTAGTCACCGCAGCCCGGGCACCAGCGCACCTCCTGGTCGGACTTGAAGTCCTTCATCGACTGCTTGGCCTCGGCCTTGGGGACCAGCTGCAGCAGCCCGTTGCCGGCGTCAGTCATCGATGGCCTCCTTGAGCGCGGCGGCGAGCTGTTCCGCCTTGAACGGCATGCCGTTGACCTGGGTGTAGGAGCGTGCGTCGACCAGGTACTTCGCCCGGATCAGGGTGGCGAGCTGCCCGAGGTTCATCTCGGGGACGATCACCCGGTCGTACCCCTTGAGGACCTTCTCGAGGTTGGCCGGGAACGGGTTGAGGTGGCGCAGATGGGCCTGCGCGATGGACTCGCCGGCCGTCCGCAGCCGTCGTACCGCCGCGGTGATCGGCCCGAAGGTCGAGCCCCAGCCCAGCACCAGCGTGCCCGCTCCGTCCGGGTCGTCGACCTCCAGGTCCGGGACCTCGATGCCGTCGATCTTGGCCTGACGGGTGCGGACCATGAAGTCGTGGTTGCCCGGGTCGTAGGAGATGTTGCCCGAGCCGTCCTGCTTCTCGATGCCGCCGATGCGGTGCTCCAGGCCCGGCGTGCCCGGGATCGCCCAGGGGCGGGCCAGGGTGTGCGGGTCCCGCTTGTACGGCCAGAAGACCTCGGTGCCGTCCTCCAGCGTGTGGTTCGGGCCCTCGGCGAACGGCACCCGCAGGTCGGGCAGCTCCTCCAGGTCCGGGATCCGCCACGGCTCGGAGCCGTTGGCCAGGTAGCCGTCGGAGAGCAGGAAGACGGGCGTGCGGTAGGTCAGCGCGATCCGCGCGGCCTCCAGGGCGGCGTCGAAGCAGTCGCCCGGGGTCCGGGGCGCGACCACCGGGACCGGGGCCTCGCCGTTGCGGCCGTACATCGCCTGGAGCAGGTCCGCCTGCTCGGTCTTGGTCGGCAGACCCGTCGACGGGCCGCCGCGCTGGATGTCGACCACCAGCAGCGGCAGCTCCAGGGAGACGGCGAGGCCGATGGTCTCCGACTTCAGCGCCACACCCGGGCCGGAGGTGGTCGTGACCGCGAGCGAGCCGCCGAACGCCGCCCCCAGGGCCGCGCCGACGCCCGCGATCTCGTCCTCCGCCTGGAAGGTGCGCACGCCGAAGTTCTTGTGCTTGCTCAGCTCGTGCAGGATGTCCGAGGCCGGGGTGATCGGGTACGAGCCCAGGAACAGCGGCAGATCCGCCTGCCGGGAGGCGGTGACCAGGCCGTACGACAGGGCCAGGTTGCCGGAGATGTTGCGGTAGACGCCCGGCGGGAACGCCTTCGCGGCGGGCGCGACCTCGTAGGAGACCGCGAAGTCCTCCGTGGTCTCACCGAAGTTCCAGCCGGCCCGGAAGGCGGCGATGTTGGCCGCCGCGATGTCCGGCTTCTTGGCGAACTTGTCCGTCAGGAACTTCTCGGTGCCCTCGGTCGGCCGGTGGTACATCCAGCTCAGCAGGCCCAGCGCGAACATGTTCTTGCTGCGCTCGGCCTCCTTGCGGGAGAGCTCGAACTCCTTCAGCGCCTCCACGGTCAGCGTGGTCAGCGGCACCGGGTGCAGCTGGTAGCCGTCCAGCGAGCCGTCCTCCAGGGGGGACTTCTCGTACCCGACCTTCTGCAGGGCGCGCTTGGTGAACTCGTCGGTGTTGACGATGATCTCCGCCCCGCGCGGCAGATCGCCGATGTTGGCCTTCAGGGCGGCCGGGTTCATCGCGACCAGCACGTTCGGCGCGTCGCCCGGGGTGAGGATGTCGTGGTCGGCGAAGTGGAGCTGGAACGAGGAGACTCCCGGCAGGGTGCCTGCGGGGGCGCGGATCTCGGCCGGGAAGTTCGGCAGCGTGGAGAGGTCGTTGCCGAAGGTCGCGGTCTCCGAGGTGAACCGGTCACCGGTGAGCTGCATGCCGTCGCCCGAGTCTCCCGCGAACCGGATGATCACCCGGTTCAGGCGCCGCACGTCCTTCGCTCCACCCGGTTTGCGCTGCTCTGCCACGACGGTTCCGTCGGTGTGCTCCGCTGGGCTGCTGACCTGGCTGGTCACTGAACTGGACCTCCTTCGAGGCGGCTGTCCGGGCATGTCCGTACCACGGACCATCCCAAAATCAACCCTACGTCGGTTAGGGTCGCCTTCCCGTGGCCATCCGCATGATGGACGGCTTTCTGAGACGGCCTCTCGCGCTGACAACTCATGATTTCCCGTCCCTCCGGGCATATGCACGGGTTATTCGCCCGGACGACGTCCGAAGACCCTCCTTGACACAGTGTCAGACCGTTACGAGTTCAGATAGGTCAGCACGGCCAGAACACGCCGGTGGTCACCGTCGCTGGGGGCCAGTCCCAGTTTCAGGAAGATGTTGCTGACGTGCTTCTCCACGGCACCGTCGCTGACCACCAGCTGCCGGGCCACGGCCGAGTTCGTCCGGCCCTCCGCCATCAGCCCCAGCACCTCGCGCTCACGCGGCGTGAGCCCCGCCAGCACGTCCTGCTTGCGGCTGCGGCCGAGCAGCTGCGCGACCACCTCCGGGTCCAGCGCCGTACCGCCCCGGGCCACCCGCACCACCGCGTCGACGAACTCCCGCACCTCGGCCACCCGGTCCTTGAGCAGATAGCCCACACCCCGGCTGGAACCGGCCAGGAGTTCGGTGGCGTAACGCTCCTCCACGTACTGTGACAGCACGAGCACGCCGAGCCCCGGATGCGCCTTGCGGAGCCGTACGGCGGCGCGCACGCCCTCGTCCGTATGGGTCGGCGGCATCCGTACGTCGGCCACGACCACGTCCGGCAGCTCTCCCCGCGCGGCCAGCTCCGTGATGGTCCCGACCAGCGCCTCCGCGTCCCCGACGCCGGCCACGACATCGTGCCCGCGGTCGGTCAGCAACCGGGTCAGGCCCTCTCTGAGCAGCACCGAGTCCTCGGCGATGACCACGCGCACCCTGTCCTCCACGATCTCCCGGCCCCCCACTGCCCCGCCCTTCCGGTGACGTACGGCGTACGGCGTACGTGCGTACGGAAGTCCAGCATTCCAGTATTCGCGGCGGCCGTGGGCGCGGCGGGGGAATCGATGATCGGCGGGAGCCCGGCGGGAGCGGGATCCGGCTGGACCGGAATGGGCGGGGCCGAATGGGGGTGCGTGCGCCGGGGCACGGCGGGAGTCCGATATCCGGACGGGAGTCGCTCCGGATTCCCGTCCGGGCGGAAGCCGGTATTCAGCGGAAGGCGGTATTCAGCGGAGGCCGGTATGCGAACGGGAGCGGTCCCGGGATTCCGTCCGGAAGACGGCGGGATTTCCGCCGGCTTCCCCCTGGGCCCTGTCGTCGAACTCCCGTCCGCTCTGCGACAGGACCTGGCGCGGACTTTCTCAGACCCGCCAGGGCAGTTCCGCGACGACATGCGTGGGGCCGCCCGCCGGGGAGTCCACCAGAAGGACTCCGTCCACCGCGTCCAGCCGGCCCGACAGCCCCGCGAGGCCCGAGCCGAGCGACGCGTCCGCGCCGCCGGTTCCGTCGTCCGTGACCTGCAGCATCAGCCGGTCGTCCGCGCGCCACACGTCGACCGAGGCGGACCGCGCCCGGCTGTGCTTGCTGATGTTCTGCAGCAGCTCGCAGACGGTGAAGTAGACGATGCCCTCGATCGCGGAGGCCGGCCGGGCCGGGAGGTCGACCTCCACCCGCACGGGCACCGTGCAGCGGGAGGCGACCGCCGAGAGCGCCGCGTCGAGACCGCGGTCGGTCAGCACGGCCGGGTGGATGCCCCGGGCGAGCTCGCGCAGCTCCCGCAGCGCCGTCTTCACCTCGCCGTGCGCCTCCTCCACCATCCGCGCCGCCGCCCGGGGATCCTCCCGCAGCTTCTCCTTGGCGAGGCCCAGGTCCATCGCCAGGCCGACCAGCCGGGCCTGGGCCCCGTCGTGCAGGTCCCGCTCGATGCGGCGCAGATCGGCCGCGGCGGTGTCGGCCACGGCCCCCCGGTCCGACTCCAGCTCCACCACCCGCGCCGACAGCCGCGACGGCCCGAGCAGCCCGCGCACCAGCAGCCCGTCGACGGTCGTCAGCCCCCGCACGATCCAGGGCGTGACCAGCGTGAACACCAGTCCGACGAGCGCGGTCACCGTGATCTCGAACGGGTTGTCCAGATAGACGCTGTGGTGCGCGTCGCCGTACAGCTGGATGCCTCCCTGCCCGGCGTACACGGGCAGGACCCAGAACCACAGCGGGTACGTCAGCAGCGACCAGCCCGTCGTCCAGAAGACGACCGCGACCACGAAGGAGAACACCGCCCAGGGGAACCGCAGCAGCGCGTACAGCAGGTGCCGCCACGAGGCGCCGCTCTTCAGCACCGCGCCCATCCACGCGAACGCCCCCGGACCGCGGGGCCGCAGGGGCTCCGGGTCGGCCACGTCCAGGTGGAGGAGTCCGCGGGCTCGCATCCGCTCCAGCACGCCGAAGCCCCGGCAGCCGACGAGGGCGAGCGCGAGCACCGGGATGCCGACGAAGGTGACCAGCAGGCCCGCGCCGAGGGAGGTCAGGGCCACCGTCCAGGTGAACAGCGCGATCGAGACCGGCAGGCTCAGCAGGACGTAACCGAACTCGCGCCAGGCGCGTGCCTCCAGCGGCGCCCGCAGCCCGGCCGGCAGGCGGTGCGGCGCCCGGGTGCCGTGGGCGGCCGAGCGGTGCCCGTCCCCGCGGCCGTACCCCCGGTCGTCATCCCGGTCGTCCCCGCGGCCGTACCCCCGGTCGTCCCCGCGGCCGTGCCCGCCGTCGTACCTCCGGCCGGGCTTCCGGTCGTACCCGTGGCCGTGTCCCCGGCCGTCCTCGGGTCCGTACTCCTGTCCGTACTCCGTGGCCATCGGTGGCGTTCCGTTCTGCTCGTCCTGGCGGCTTCGGTGCCGTGCCTCCAGACTCGCGGGCGGTGCGGCCGCGGGCCATGGAGTCCGTCGGCGTCTCGGGCGGGGGGTTTTCCCCACCTTCCGTGCCGCGCGCGGTGTGCGCGCCACCGGGCGTGTCGTGGCGAGTGGCCAGGCGCCACCTTCCGCGCCGCGCGCGGTGTGCGCCCCGCGCTCAGGGGGCTTCCCGGCCGCCGGGGCGCGGCCGGGTCACTCCTTGCGGTCCCGCCAGGGCAGCTCCGCCGTGACGACCGTCGGACCGCCGGCCGGGGAGTCCACCACGAACAGGCCGTCCACCGCGCCCAGCCGCTCCGCGAGGCCCCGCATCCCGCTGCCCCTCTCCAGCGTCGCGCCGCCGCGGCCGTCGTCCCGGACCTGGATCAGCAGCCGTTCCTCCGCGCGCCAGACATCGACGGAGGCGGTACGCGCGCCGCTGTGCTTGCTGATGTTCTGCAGCAGCTCGGACACGGTGAAGTAGGCGATGCCCTCGATCGCGGGCGCCGGCCGGGCGGGCAGTTCGGCGGTCACCTTCACCGGCACGGTGCAGCGGGAGGCGACGGAGGACAGCGCCGCGTCCAGGCCGCGGTCGGTCAGCACGGCCGGGTGGATGCCCCGGGCGAGGTCGCGCAGCTCCTGCAGCGCGAGCTTCACCTCGCCGTGCGCCTCGTCCACCATCGCCGCCACCTGCTCGTCGGCCTGCCCCTCCAGCAGTTTCTCCTTGGCCAGTCCGAGTCCCATCGCCAGATTGACCAGCCGGGCCTGGGCCCCGTCGTGCAGGTCCCGCTCGATGCGGCGCAGATCGGCGGCCGCGGTGTCCACGACCACCCCGCGGTCGGACTCCAGTTCGGCGATGCGGCGCTCCAGCTCGTCCGACGGCGAGAGCAGCCCGCGCACCATCGCCCGGTCCACGTTCGCGAACCCGCGCGCGATGAACGGCAGCACCGGCCACAGCACGAACAGCGAGACCAGCACGGTGCAGAAGGTGAGGATGCCCCAGGGCAGCCGGATGAGGTCGTACAGCAGCGTCCGCCACGCCACCGGGTCCTTCAGCGCCATCCACAGCCGCTGCGCCATCCCGCCGCCCCTGGCGAGCGGCAGCGGTGTCGGCTCCTCCACCCGCACCCCGAGCAGCGCCCGGCTCCGGCCCCGCTCCAGCTTGCCCAGCTGCCGGGCGCCGAGCAGGCAGGCGGCCAGCAGCGGAAGTCCGACCACCGTGAGGGTGAGGACGCCGCTGACGAGCACCGCGGAGAACACGTACACGAAACCGAGCACCGCCACGGGCAGGTTCAGCAGGAGGTGCGCGATCTCCTTCCAGGTGTGCACGTCGTAGGCGAAGCGGGTCGGCGGCAGGCGGTCGGTGCCGTCGGCACGGCTGTCGGTGCGGCCATCGGTGCGGCCATGGGTGCGGCCGTCGGCGCGGCCTGCGCCGCCGGTTCGGTCGCGGGCGGCGGTCCGGCGGGCGGCCGCGGAGCTGGGAGCGGTCATGGCAGCCAGCCTGCCGTGCCCGGTCCCC
This sequence comes from Streptomyces sp. NPDC090108, assembly GCF_044747185.1. Classification (NCBI taxonomy): domain Bacteria; kingdom Bacillati; phylum Actinomycetota; class Actinomycetes; order Kitasatosporales; family Streptomycetaceae; genus Streptomyces; species Streptomyces sp. NPDC090108. The sequence goes on along the minus strand of NZ_JBIVDQ010000001.1, from coordinate 1,083,065 downwards.
GGCGCGCCATGAGGTGCGCCGCCTTCCCTCCCGGGGGAAAACCCCACTCCGGCCCCCGCCCCCGCGGAGGCCCGGCACCCCGTTCCGCCGCGGGCCCGGAACCCCGTTCCCGGAGCGCTCCCGGCACCGGCACGACAGGCACTTCCAACCCCCGCTGCCCGTACGGCCCTTGTGTCTCACGCAGTGACGGCCTGCTTACCGTGCTCTTATCAGGGCCTAGACTCCCGTGCGTACACAACCTCGAATCGCGTGACACCACGTGATTCATCAGGTCATGGGGTCAGGGAGCGAGGGACGGACGGTGCGGGAGACGTTGAGGGGCTCGACACTCGCCGCTGAGAACGTCGCGGCCGGATATTTCGCGTCCTACTCGGTCGTGGGACTGCTCGCCCTCGTCGGCGTGCTCTTCGTCGCGGTCGCCTTCGGCGCGGGCCGCCTGCTGCGGCCCGTCGTGCCGACCCCCGAGAAACTCCTGACCTACGAGTGCGGTGTCGACCCAGTCGGCGAGGGCTGGGCCCACACCCAGGTCCGCTACTACGTCTACGCCTTCCTGTACGTGATCTTCGCGGTCGACTCGATCTTCCTGTTCCCCTGGGCGACGGTCTTCGCCGCCCCCGGCTACGGCGCGACGACCCTGGTGGAGATGTTCATCTTCCTGGGCTTCCTCGCCGTGGGCCTGCTGTACGCCTACAAGAAGGGCGTCCTGACATGGACGTGAACCCGGCCGTCCCGGAGCCCGTGGCCGCGGCGCCCGCCGCCGGGCCGGTGCTGCTTCCCGAGCCGAAGCGGCTGGGCACCCTCGCCCGGCTCGCTCCCGAGCCGATGAAGGTGATCCTCAACTGGGGGCGCCGCTACTCGCTCTGGGTCTTCAACTTCGGCCTCGCCTGCTGCGCGATCGAGTTCATCGCCGCGTCGATGGCCCGCCACGACTTCATCCGCCTCGGCGTCATCCCCTTCGCGCCCGGACCCCGCCAGGCCGACCTGATGGTCGTCTCCGGCACGGTCACGGACAAGATGGCCCCTGCGGTCAAGCGGCTGTACGAGCAGATGCCGGAACCCAAGTACGTCATCTCCTTCGGCGCCTGCTCCAACTGCGGCGGCCCCTACTGGGACTCCTACTCCGTCACCAAGGGCGTCGACCAGATCATCCCGGTCGACGTGTACGTCCCCGGCTGCCCGCCCCGGCCCGAGGCGCTGCTCCAGGGCATCCTCAAGCTCCAGGAGAAGATCGCCGAGGAGTCGCTGGCGCAGCGGTACGGCCCCTCCAAGGCCCCCCGCGCCTCGGCCGCCGCCCTGCAGAGCGGCCTGGTGAAGCCCCCGGTCCCCGCGGAGGCCGCGGTCCCCGCGAGCCCGGCGACCCCCGAGGCGCCTGGTGCGTCCGGTGCGCCCGGTGCGCCCGGTGCCTCCGCCTCCGCCGAGGGAGACGCGCGATGACCACGGCCGGCTGGCTGCCCGCCCCCGCCGGGGAACTCTTCGGCGCGGAGGCCACGGCCGAGGAGTCGTACGGCGTCCTGACCGTCGACGTCCCGCCCTCCGCCTGGCTCACCGCCCTGGAGACGGCCCGTACGGCCCTCTCCTGCACCTACTTCGACTGGCTGAGCGCGGTCGACGAGCCGGGCACCGGTTTCCGCGTGTCCGCCCACGTCGTCGCCCTGCACCCGGTGCGCCGCCTGCTGCTGCGCACCACCGTCCCGCACGAGGCGCCGGTCCTGCCGTCCGCCGTCGGTGTCTACGCCGGCGCGGCCTGGCACGAGCGCGAGACCCACGAGATGTTCGGGGTCGGCTTCGAGGGCCACCCGGGGCTGGACCACCTGCTCCTCCCGGAGAACTTCGAGGGCCACCCCCTGCGCAAGGACTTCGTCCTCGCCGCCCGTGTCGCCAAGGCCTGGCCCGGCGCCAAGGAGCCCGGCGAGTCCGACCACGGCGGTCCCAAGCGCCGCCAGATGCTGCCCCCCGGCGTCCCCGACCCGAACGAGTGGGGCCCCCTCAAGGGCCAGCTGCCCGCCGCCCCCGCCCGCCCGGCCCGGGGCGCGGGCCGCGCCGCAGGGGAACGCCCCGCGCGGGCGGCGGCCGGCGAGCGCCCGGTCCGGCGCGCCCGCACGGCCGCGGGCGGCTCCGCGAGCCAGGCGGCCGAGGGCGCGGCCGAGGCGGCCCAGGCGGTGGAGGCTGTCGAGGCGGTCGAGTCCGCAGGGACCACGGGAGCACCGGCAACACCTGCAACACCTGCGGCACCGGGCGGTACGGGTGCCACCGCCCGGCCGCGCCGTACGAGGAGCGCGAGCGAGGGCTCGGCGAGCCAGGCGGCGGGTCCGGCACCGACCGGTCCCGCGGCGACCGGTCCCGCAGCTACCGGTTCCGCGGCGACCGGGGCCGGGGAGGACGGCGGCACCGGAGCGGTCGCGCGGCCGGGCCGTACGAGGAGCGCGAGCGAGGGCTCGGCGAGCCGGCTCACCGGCTCGGACGCCCCGTGGCATCACGCGCGCCCGGCGTTCGAGGAACCGGAGCCGTCTCCCACCGCGGAGCCCGCCCCGGCGGGAACCCCGGAACCGGCCACGGAGCCGGCCCCCGAGCCGGCCGAGGAACCGGCCCCCGAGCCGTCGGCGGAGCCGGCCCCGGAGCCGGCCCCCGAGCCGTCGGCGGAACCGGCCCCCGAGCCGCCCGCGGAACCGGCTTCGGAGACCACCTCGGCGCCCCCTGCGGAGCAGACCCCGGAGCCCGCTTCCGAAGCGAGCCCGGAGCCGACCTCGGCGCCCACCTCGGAACCGGCCCTGGAGCCGACCTCGGCGCCCGCTGCGGAACCGGCCCCGGAGCCCGCCCCGGAGCCCGCTCCAGAAGCGGCCCCGGAGGCGGACGCCCCGCTCCCTGACGAGGCCGCCGCACCCGCGACCCCGGCCGATCCCGATCTCGATCCCGACAACGGCACCGGCACCCCCGACCACCGTCCCGGCACGCCCGGTACCCCCGACCACCCCACAGGAGGCCCGCAGTGAACGACGCGCTGGACGTCGCCCTGCGACTCCTGGTCGTCTTCGTCGTCTTCCTCACCTTCCCGCTGATCATCGGTCAGACCGAGCACAAGGTGATGGCCCACATGCAGGGCCGCCTCGGCCCGATGTACGCGGGTGGCTTCCACGGCTGGGCCCAGCTCGTCGCCGACGGTGTGAAGTTCGCGCAGAAGGAGGACGTGGTCCCGGCGAACGCCGACCGCCGCGTCTTCCAGCTGGCCCCCGCCGTGGCCCTGCTGCCCTACCTGCTCGTCCTGCTCGCCATCCCGATCGGCCCGAGCGCGGGAGCGGTCGGACAGGTCCTGGACGCGGGCGTCTTCTTCGTCCTCGCGGTGATGGGCGTCGGAGTCCTGGGCTCGCTGATGGCCGGCTGGGCCAGCGCGAACAAGTTCTCCCTGCTCGGCGGCCTGCGCACGGCCGCCCAACTGCTCGCCTACGAGCTTCCGATGCTGCTCGCCGCGGCCTCCGTCGCCATGGCGGCCGGCACGGTCTCCCTCCCCGGCATCCTGCACGCCTTCCACTGGTGGTGGGTGCCCTGGCAGATCACCGGCGCACTGGTGTTCTTCGTCGCCGGTCTCGCGGAGCTCCAACGGCCGCCGTTCGACATGCCCGTCGCCGACTCGGAGATCATCTTCGGCGCGTACACCGAGTACACCGGTCTCAGGTTCGCCCTGTTCCTGCTCGCCGAGTACGCCGGCATCGTCGTCCTGTGCGGTCTCACCACCGTCCTGTTCCTGGGCGGCTGGCACGGCCCCTGGGGCGCCGACGGCCTCGGCTGGGTGTGGACCCTGCTGAAGACCGCGATCCTCGCGTTCGTCGTCATCTGGCTCCGCGTCACCTACCCGCGCCTGCGTGAGGACCAGCTCCAGAAGCTCTCCTGGACCCTCCTCGTCCCCCTCTCCCTCGCCCAGATCGCCCTCACCGGCATCGTCAAGGTGGTGATCTCCTAACCATGGCCGAGTCCCTCCCGCCCACCAGGTCCCGCATCCCCGGCGCCGGCCTCGCCAAGGGCCTGGCCGTCACCCTGCGCACGATGACGAAGAAGACGGTCACCGAGCAGTACCCCGACGTCCAGCCCGAACTTCCGCCCCGCACCCGCGGTGTCATCGGCCTGTTCGAGGAGAACTGCACGGTCTGCATGCTGTGCGCCCGCGAGTGCCCGGACTGGTGCATCTACATCGACTCCCACAAGGAGACGGTCCCGCCGGCCGCCCCCGGCGGCCGCGAGCGCAGCCGCAACGTGCTCGACCGGTTCGCCATCGACTTCTCCCTCTGCATGTACTGCGGCATCTGCATCGAGGTCTGCCCCTTCGACGCCCTGTTCTGGTCCCCGGAGTTCGAGTACGCCGAGACCGACATCCACGAACTCACCCACGAGCGCGACAAGCTCCGCGAGTGGATGTGGACCGTCCCGGCCCCGCCCGCCCTGGACCCGAACGCGGAGGAGCCGAAGGAGATCGCCGCCGCCCGCAAGACCGCGGAGAAACTGGCCGCGGCCCAGCAACAGCAGCAAGAGGAACCGCAGCGACACGAACAGGGACAGGAGGGGGAGTCGTGAGTCTCGCCGCAGCACAGCACGCCGCCGCAGCACCGCACGGCTTCCTGTCCCCGACCGGCGTCGAGATCGCCTTCCTGCTCGTCGGCCTGGTCACCCTCGGCGCCGCGCTCGTCACCGTCACCACCCGGCAACTGGTGCACGCCGCCCTGTGGCTCGTGGTCACGCTCGGCGGCCTGGCCGTCGAGTACCTCCTGCTCACCGCCGAGTTCATCGCCTGGGTGCAGGTCCTCATCTACGTCGGTTCCGTCGTCGTCCTCCTCCTCTTCGGCCTGATGCTCACCAGGGCCCCGATCGGTCGCTCCCCGGACGCCGACTCGGGCAACCGCTGGGCCGCCCTCACGGTCGCGGTCGCCGCGGCCGTCGCCCTGGTCTGGGTGGTCGTCGACGCCTTCCGCGCGACCTGGATGGATCTGAGCGGCCCGGCCGCCGGCTCCACCCGCGTCACGGGCCAGAGCCTCTTCCAGAACTGGGTCCTGCCCTTCGAGGCCCTCTCCGTCCTCCTCCTCGCCGCCCTGGTCGGCGCGATCGTGCTGTCCCGCAAGGCGAAGGCCGACGCGGCGGACGCGCCCCCCGCCGCCCCCACCGCCGCGACCGGCACCGCGGGTCCCGCGACCCTCACCGGCAGGCCCACCCCCGGCGAGCAGGAAGGCGCCCGCTGATGCACCTCGCCTACCCCGCCGTCCTCTCCGCCCTCCTCTTCTGCACCGGCCTGTACGGCGTCCTCGCCCGGCGCAACGCGATCCTGGTCCTGATGTCGGTCGAGCTGATGCTCAACGCCGTCAACCTCGACCTGGTCGCCTTCGACGTCTGGCTCAGCCACGCCGCCCGGGACACCCTGCACTCCGGCCAGGCGCTGACCCTGTTCACCATCGCCATCGCCGCCGCCGAGATCGGCATCGGCCTCGCGATCGTCCTGGCCGTGTACCGCAACCGCGGCACCTCCGACATCGACAAGCTCCGCGACACCGCCGAGGGCCCCGCCGGCGACGGCGACGGCACCCACGGGGCCGAGAAGGCTGAGGCCACCGCGTGACCACGACCACCCTCGCCGTCCTCGTCCCCGTCCTGCCCTTCCTGGGCGCCGCGGCCGGCCTGCTCCTCGGCCGCACCGCCCCCGGATTCGTCCGCCCGCTCGCCGTGCTCCCGGCCCTGGCCTCGCTGGTGCTGGCCGCGCTGGTCGCCGCGCGGCAGGGCGGCGGCCGCACCCTCGACGCCCACACGCTGCTGACGCCCACCGGTTCGGTCCCGGTCGACCTGGCCCTGCACATCGACGGCTTCGCGGCCCTCGTCGCGGTCCTGGTCGCCTTCGTCGCGACCTGCGTGCAGCTCTACTCGACGGGCTACCTGCGCGAGGACCCGCGCTACCCCTCCTACGCGGCGCTCGTCTCCCTGTTCACCTCCGCGATGCTCCTCGTCGTCTACTCGGGCGACCTGATGGTGCTCCTGGTCGGCTGGGAGGTCATGGGCATCTGCTCCTACTTCCTCGTCGGCCACTACTGGGAGACCCCGGAGGCGCGCGCCGCCTCCATCAAGGCCTTCCTCGTCACCAAGCTCGGTGACGTGCCGTTCCTCATCGGCCTGTTCGCCCTCGGCACCGACGCCGGCTCCTTCCGCATCACCCGGATCCTCGACACCGTGGCGAGCGGCGGACTGCACCATCCGACCCTGATCGCCCTGCTGCTCCTCGCGGGCGTGGCCGGCAAGTCGGCGCAGTTCCCGCTGCACACCTGGCTCCCGGACGCGATGGCGGGCCCGACCCCCGTGTCGGCGCTGATCCACGCCGCGACCATGGTCGCCGCCGGTGTCTACTTCGTCGCGCGTCTCCTCCCCGTCTTCGAGGCCTCCCGGGCCGCGATGCTGGTGCTCGCCGTGATGGCCGCCGTCACCATGACCGGCTCCGGCCTCGCCGCCCTCGCCCAGGACGACATCAAGCGCGTCCTCGCCTACTCGACGATCGGCCAGCTCGGCTACATGACCGGCGCCCTCGCCGTCGGCGACCGCGGCGCCGCCGTCTTCCACCTCCTGTCCCACGGCGCCTTCAAGGCCCTGCTGTTCCTCGCCGCCGGTGTGGTCATCCACGCCTCCGGCACCAACTCGCTGGCCGCCATGTCCCGCATGGGCCACCTGCGCGAGCGTGTCCCGGACGCCTTCTGGACGATGACCGTGGCCCTGCTCGCGCTCGCCGCGATCCCGCCCTTCAGCGGCTTCTTCTCCAAGGAGTCCGTCCTCGGCGCCGCCGAACACGTCGCCGACGGCAGCACCGCGCACGCGCCCGCCGCCGCGGGCTGGGTCGTCCTCGTCGCCGGCCTGGTCACCGCGCTGCTCACCGCCGCCTACGCCACCCGGCTGTGGCTGCTGGCCTTCCACGGCCGGGGCGCCGAGGCCCCCCGGCACGGCCGTCAGCCGCTGTCCATGACCGTGGTCCTGTGGGTGCTCGCCGTGCCGTCCCTCGCCTTCGGCGGGCTCGCCTACCGCTCACTGCCCGGCTGGTTCGACGGCGTGGCCCTGGCCCCGACCCTGCTCACCTCCATCCTCGGCACCGGCCTCGCCCTGGCCGGCGGTCTGCTCACCTACGGCACCTGGCAGCGCACCCGCCCGCTCGCCGCCCGTACCCCGCTGGGCGCGGTCGCCGCCCACCCCGAGGGCGACGCCGGCCAGGTCGAGGCCGAGGCCATCGCCACCCACACCCCGGCCTACGGCGACATCGCCGCCGCGTCCGATCCGGCGGACCCCGCGCGGCTGCTCCTCGGCCCGCTGCGGCGCCCCGCCGCCGCCGGCTTCCACCTGGACGCCGTGTACTCCGCGCTGTTCGTCCGCCCGGTCCTCGCCGGCGCGAGCCTCGTGAGGTTCCTCGACCGCGAGGTCGTCGACACCTACGTGCGCGGCGCCGCCGCGCTGCCCCGGCTGCTCGGAGCCGCCGTACGCCGGGCCCAGACCGGCAACGTCCAGACCTATGTGAGCGCGCTGCTCGCCGGTACCGTCGTCCTGACGGTCGCCGTCCTTCTCGTCGCCTCGGGAGCGTGAGCGGCCGTGATCGATATCAACGAGTCCGTCATGCGGGCCCTTCTGGCGTTCGTCGTCGTCGGCCCGCTCCTCGGCGCCGCCGCCGCTCTCCTGCCGGCGCCGCCCGGACTGAAGGGGAAGTCGCCCGAACAGGCCGTGCTGCGGCACGGCGTGACCGTGACCGGCGTGGTCCTCATCGCCGCGATCGTCCTCGCGCTCGGCTTCGACCACAGCCACCCGTCGAGGATGCAGGCCCAGACCGACATCAGCTGGATCCCCGCGCTCGACGTCCGGATCCACCTCGGCGTCGACGGCATCTCCCTCCCCCTTCTGGTCCTGACCGCGCTGCTGACCTTCCTCTGCGCGCTCTACTCGTACTTCAAGCCGCCCACGGGCCCGTCCCCGAAGGCCTTCGTCGCGCTGGTGCTCCTGCTCGAGTCCGGCACCCTCGCGACCTTCGCCGTCCTCGACCTGCTGCTGTTCTTCCTCGCGTTCGAGACCGTGCTCATCCCGATGTACTTCCTCATCGCCCGCTGGGGCGGCGCGGGACGGACCCGGGCCGCCTGGAAGTTCATCCTCTTCACGCTGCTCGGCTCCGTCGTCATGCTGCTCGGCCTGCTCCTGATCGGGATCAAGGCGGGCACGTTCGACATGGTGGCACTCGCCACTGACAACGGCCGCTCACTGACCATGTCCGTGCAGGTCATCGCCGTTCTGGCGATCGGGATCGGCCTCGCGGTCAAGACCCCGATGTGGCCGCTGCACAGCTGGCTGCCCGACGCCCACACCGCCGCCCCGACCGTCGGCTCCGTGATGCTGGCCGGCGTACTGCTGAAGATGGGCACGTACGGGTTCGTGCGGATCCTGCTGCCGATCGCGCCGCACGGCTTCCACACCTTCGCCCCCTACCTCGCCGCGTTCGCCGTCGTCGGCATCGTCTACGGGTCCCTGGCCTGCCTTGCCCTCGTCAGACAGGGCGCGAACGGCGACCTGAAGCGGCTCATCGCCTACTCCTCCGTCGGCCACATGGGCTTCGTCCTGCTGGGCATCGCCACCATGACCCCGACCGGCGTGAACGGCGCCCTGTTCGCCAACATCGCCCACGGCCTCATCACCGGCCTGCTGTTCTTCCTGGTCGGAGCCCTCAAGGACCGCACCGGCAGCACCGACCTCGACACCCTGGCGAAGGAGACCGGCGCCGCCCTGTACGGGCGCGCGCCGCGCTTCGGCGGCCTCCTCGCCTTCGCCGCCGTCGCCTCCCTCGGACTGCCCGGCCTCGCCGGCTTCTGGGGCGAGATGCTGTCCCTGTTCGGCGCGTTCGAGCCCGCCGCCGGCCTCAGCCGCCCGGCGTTCCTCACCTTCATGGCCGTCGGCGCCTTCGGCACGCTGCTGACCGCCGCGTACCTGCTCGCCGTGGTCCGCCGCGTCTGCATGGGCACCGTGCCCCGGGACACGCCGGAACTCGCCGACGTGCGCGGCTACGAGTTCGCGGCCTGGACCCCGCTCGCCGTCCTCACCGTCGTCGCCGGACTGTGGCCGAGAGCCCTGCTCGGCCTGACCGACCCGGCCGTGCACCAGCTCCTCGCAGGAGGCTCCCGATGAGCGCCCCGGCTCTCTCCCTGGCCGGCCACCTGGTCGCGTACGCGGTCCAGCCCCTGTCCGAGTCCGGAGCCCGCCACGTGATCCACTCCGCCGCCCCGTCGACGGTCCCGTCGCTGGTCCAGTCCGTCGACTGGCTCGCCGTCGCCCCGCCCGTCATCGCCGCCGTCGTCGGACTCGCGGTCCTGGTCGCCGACCTGTTCCTGCCCGAGGCGCGCAAGCCCGTCCTCGGCTGGGTGTCGGTGGCGGGACTGGCCGCCGCGGCACTGATGCTGCTGCCTCTCCTGGACGGCGACCGCAGCACCTTCTGCCTGCCCGGGACCGGCCCCACGCGCGCGTGCAGCTACACCGCCGACCACTTCACCCTGGTCATCCAGTTCCTCGTCCTCGGCGGCGCCCTCCTCACGGCGCTCCTGTCGGTGACCGGCGTCGCGGACGAACGCCGCCGCGTCCCGGCGGGGGAGTTCTGGTTCCTGCTGCTCCAGTCCGCGGCCGGCGCCGCCCTGCTGCCGGCCTCCCGCGACCTGGCCACCCTCGTCGTCGCCCTGGAGGTCACCACCCTCCCGGCGTTCGCCCTCGTCGGCATCCGGCACGGCGACAAGCGGTCGTCCGAAGCGGCCCTGAAGTTCTTCCTGTCGTCCGTCACCGCCACGGCCGTGAGCCTGCTGGGCATCAGCTTCGTCTACGCCACCACGGGCACCCTCTACCTCACCCAGGTGGCCCAGCGGATCCAGCACGTCGACGGCCAGTTCCACACCCTCGCCCAGACCGGCGTCGTCCTCACCCTGGTCGGCTTCGCCTTCAAGACGGCCGCCGTTCCCTTCCACTTCTGGGTCCCCGACACCTATGTGGGCGCTCCGCTGCCCGTCGCCGCCTACCTGTCGGTCGTCGGCAAGGCGGCCGGGTTCTCCGGCCTGATCCTCGTCACCGTCCTCGCGTTCCCGTCGTACGCCGACGTGTGGGCGCCCGCCCTCGCCGTCCTGGCCGCGCTCACCATGACCGTGGGCAACGTCGGCGCCCTGCGCCAGCAGGCCACGCGCGCGTACAGCGCCGTACGGCTGCTCGCCTGGTCCTCCGTCGGCCAGGCCGGCTACCTGCTGGTGCCGATCGCCGCCGCCGGGTACACCAAGGACGCCCAGAAGGCGATCGGCTCCACCGTGGCGTACGCCCTCATGTACGCCGTCGTGAACCTCGGCGCCTTCGCCGTGGCCGCCCTGGTGGGCCGCGCGAAATCCCTCAACCGGGTGAGCGACTACCGCGGCCTGTACGCCACCAACCCGGTGACCGCCGTCCTGATGGCCTTCTTCCTGCTGTGCCTGGCCGGACTGCCGCCGGGCGTCATCGGGCTGTTCGCCAAGGTCACCGTGTTCTCGGCGGCCGTCGACGCGGGCCTCGGCTGGCTCGCCGTCGTCATGGCCGTCAACGTCGTCGTCGCCCTGTACTACTACCTCCAGTGGACGGCTCTGCTCTTCCGCGCACCCGAGGGCGAACCCGTACGGCACCGGGTCCCGGCCCCCCTCACCGCCGCGCTCACCCTCACCGGCGCCCTCTCCGTCGCTCTCTCCGTCGCGCCCCAGCTGGTCCTGGGCTTCGCGGCCGCCGGCCTGTTCTGAGGCCCGCGCGGCCGCGGCCGCGCGGGCGTAAGCGCACGTCACCCGTACGGCGGCCCCGCGCGGCGGCGGACGGCAGGGAACTCGCGACCGCCGCCTGGCGTTGACCAGAGCGGAAGGGTCCACTGGACCGAAGGGTCCCCTGCCGCACGACTTGGAGGGCGTAACCGTGCACCGCCGGCACAACGGGCTCAGGACCGCCGTACTCCTCGGGGGACTGTCCGCACTCATCATCGTCATCGGCAGCTTCTTCGGCCGCACCGGGCTGATCGTCGCCGTCGTGATCGCGCTCGGCACGAACGCGTACGCGTACTGGAACAGCGACAAGCTGGCGCTCCGCGCGATGCGCGCCCGCCCGGTCAGCGAGTTCGAGGCCCCCGCGCTCTACCGCATGGTCCGCGAGCTCTCCACGCAGGCCCGGCAGCCCATGCCGCGTCTGTACATCTCCCCGACGGAGGCCCCCAACGCCTTCGCCACCGGCCGCAACCCGCGCAACGCGGCGGTGTGCTGCACCGAGGGCATCATGCGCCTGCTCGACGAGCGGGAGCTGCGCGGAGTCATCGGCCACGAGCTGAGCCACGTCTACAACCGCGACATCCTCATCTCGTCCGTCGCCGGCGCCCTCGCCTCGGTGATCATGTTCCTGGTCAACTTCGCGTGGCTCATCCCCGTCGGCCGCTCGGACGACGACGACGGCCCCGGCCTGCTGGGCATGCTGCTGATCATGATCCTCGGCCCGCTCGCCGCCACCCTGATCCAACTGGCCATCAGCCGCTCCCGCGAGTACGAGGCCGACGCCTCGGGCGCCCAGCTCACCGGCGATCCGCTGGCTCTCGCCGGGGCCCTGCGCAAGCTGGAGATCGGCACCCAGCAGCTGCCGCTGCCCCCCGAGCCGCGCATCGAGACCGCGAGCCACATGATGATCGCGAACCCGTTCCGCGCCGGCCAGGGCCTGACCAGGATGTTCTCCACCCACCCGCCCATGGCGGAGCGGATCGCCCGCCTGGAGAAGCTGGCGGGCCGGAACCGGTGAAGACCGGCCCTGCCCCGTCCTGAAGGCCGTCCGGCACGCTCCGGGCGGCCTCCGGCCGTTCCGCGCCCGTCATCCGGACACCCGCAGGTCCGATTCGGCCATCTTGGTCATAGGAAGCCCAAGGAAGACCTGGCTCCTGGCAAAGTCGGCAGCCTAAACGGCTTGTGGATTGATCTAGCCCTGTCAAGAATGCAGATCACCGCACAGAGGGTTGTGCGTCGAAGAACTGCATATGGGGGGATATCGCATGACCGTGCCACATCGCACACGGCGGCACAGAGCCATGGGCCTGGCCCTGGCGTCGTGCCTGGCGGCCCTGGGGGGAAGCCTGGTGCCCGCACCCGCGGCGTTCGCGGCCGACTCGCGGGGGAGGTCGTCCGTCGACGACCACGAGATCCGCTGGGAGGACGGGACCAGGTTCGACGACGCCCGGAAGTGGGCCGCCACCGCCTGGTACAACGACGACTACAACCTGAAGAAGGTCAAGATCGCCCCCGACGCGTGGGACACGATCGCCGACCTGGAGTGGAAGGACGACACCCGCAAGGACGTCTCCTGGGTGGCGCAGTGGCGCCCCCACACCGGCGCGGACGCGATCGTCATGAACCGGGCCTTCCTCGATGACGGGAAGAAGTACGGCAGCAAGGGGTGGCGGCGCAAGGCGGCCGCGCACGAGATGGGTCACGCCCTGGGCCTCGACCACAAGGCCAACGGCACGCTGATGTCGAAGACCATCGGTTACATCCCGTCCAACGCGCGCCCGACGACGACCGACCGCAACGGCTACCACAACCTCTGGGACTGATGACCTTGAAGCGGAAGACTGTTCTGATCGCAGCCGGTGCCGCTTTCGTGGTGACGGCCGGCGTCGCGGGCACCGCCGCGTACCAGCACGCGAGCGAGCGCGGCGAAGCCTCCTCGACGGGGCTGGAACTGACCTACGACGCGGACTTCTCCGACGACGCGAACCTCGCGGGCGAGGCCGAAGACCTCTTCTACGGCAAGGTCACCGCCCTGAAGGGCCAGAAGGACCTGGGGATCGGCGCCGAGACCCAGTACGCCGTGCAGGTGCAGCGCGTCTTCAAGGGCGATGTGACCGGCACCGTCGTCGTCAACCAGCAGGGCGGCAAGGACGCGGACGGCAACCTCGTCGATCTGCCCGACGGCGACGCCCTGATCCAGGTCGGCAACCGGTACCTGTTCGCGACGAAGTACAACGCGGACCAGCGGTTCAACACGCTGATCCCCGTGTACGGGGACGTGCCGATCCCGAACACGGAGGCCGGCGCCCCGGGGGTTCCGGACGCGGACGGCGACGGGCAGTCCACCATGTCCGACCGGTGGGTCGCCGCCGTGAAGGACCAGTCCGACCTGTCGACGGCGCCGCCGGCCGACGACCCGACGGAGGAGCCCGCCGACGACCCGACGCCGGAGGCTTCCCCCTCGTAGGACTCCTGACGCCGGTGGAACCGGGCCGGGCCGCCCGGTTCCGTCCGGTTCAGCGGCCGCCGAACCCCTCGTCGCTCGGTACGACCTCTCGCCCCAGGGGCATGAGGGAGATCGGGATCAGCTTGAGGTTCGCCCAGCCGAAGGGGATCCCGATGACCGACAGGAACAGCGGGATGCTGGTGACGAGGTGGCCGATGGCGAGCCACCAACCCGCGACGATGATCCAGATCACGTTGCCGATCAGCGAGCCCGCTCCGGCGCCGGGCTTCTCGACCGTCGTACGCCCGAAGGGCCAGAGCACGAAACCGGCGATCCGCAGCGACGCGACGCCGAACGGGATCGTGATGATCAGGACGAAGCAGATCAGCGCGGCCAGCGTGTAGGCGAGGGCCAGCCAGATCCCGCAGAAGACCAGCCAGAGGATGTTGAGGATCAGGCTGACGATTTTCATGGTCGCTTCCCCTTCGCGGGCGGCTGCCGTACCCGGCCTCACCGGCAAGTATCCGGCGCCCGGGGACGAAGCGGAACCGCAGGACCGGCGCGGGAGGGCCCTGAGCGCGGGAAATCCCCGCGCCGTACGCCGGGCGACCGTCCCCGCGCCGTACGCCGGGCGGCAGTCCCCGCGCCGCGTGCCGGGACAGCCGCCGCAACCGTGCGGTGCCCCCGGGGCGTCCTCATCACCGGTACGGCCTCAGCCGTACGGCACGGACGGGCGCGACGGGCACCGGTCTCATGGAATTCTCAGAAACCGGACCGTGCGGGCCCAGCACGGGAGGGCAGGTTCACGGCATGAGCATCATCGCTTGGATCATCCTCGGCCTGCTGGCCGGAGCAATCGCCAAGATCCTGCTGCCGGGCCGCGACCCCGGCGGCTTCATCGGAACGACCCTCATCGGCATCGCCGGTGCGTTCATCGGCGGCTGGATCTCGGCCCGCTGGCTGGGCCATCCGGTCTCCAAGCAGTTCTTCGACGGAGCCACCTGGACCGCCGCCATCGGCGGTTCCCTCGTCCTGCTGATCGCCTACCGTCTGCTGTTCGGCAACTCGCGGGACTGACCGGCCGCGCGCGACGGCCGGACGGTACGGCACGCGCGACGCCTGGACCGTACGGCGAACGCGGCGGCCGGACCGTACGACGAGAGGGTGGGCGTCCCACGACGGGGCGCCCACCCTTCTCGCGTCTCGCCCGCGGGTGCGGGCACCCGGGTGCTACCGGTAGTTCACGAACTGCAGGGCGAAGTCGAAGTCCTTGCCCTTGAGCAGCGAGATCACGGTCTGCAGGTCGTCGCGGCTCTTGGAGGTGACACGCAGCTCCTCGCCCTGGACCTGGGCCTTGATGCCCTTGGGGCCCTCGTCGCGGATGATCTTCGCCACCTTCTTCGCGTTCTCCTGGGAGATGCCCTCCTCGATCGTCGCGAAGATCTTGTACTCCTTGCCGGACAGCTGGGGCTCGCCGGCGTCCAGGGCCTTCAGCGAGATGCCCCGCTTGACCAGCTTGGACTGGAAGACGTCGAGGACAGCGTTCACCCGGTCCTCGGAGTTCGCCTCCATGAGGATCTTGTCACCGGACCACGAGATCGAGGCGCCCACGCCCTTGAAGTCGTAGCGCTGCGAGATCTCCTTGGCGGCCTGGTTGAGGGCGTTGTCGACCTCCTGCCGCTCGACCTTCGAGACGATGTCGAAACTGGAGTCGGCCATGTCCTGTGGCTCCTTGTATCGGGGGTGCGTAACGGGTGCGTCCGGCGTGCGAGTCGGCGGCCGCCGAGCCCGGCGAAGCGCCGGGCCGCATCCGCACCAGCCTAGGGCCTGTCCTCCGGATCCCGCCGGGGTCGCCGGGTCCGGCACGCGCGTCCACGGCGTCGCCGGGCCCGATCCCGCGGCGCCGGCACCGGCCGCCGTCACGCCCCCAAGGGCGCAGATCAATCGGGTGGCGAAGCACCCCTCCGCATCGGGTATTGTTTACGTCGTTGCCAGGGAGCACCGCCGAAAAGCGGTTCGAACGGCAGCAACCCAGGCGGTGTGCCCGAGCGGCCAAAGGGAGCAGACTGTAAATCTGCCGGCTCAGCCTTCCCAGGTTCGAATCCTGGCGCCGCCACACTGGGGAAGACCCCCTTCGATCAGCCATCACGGCGGATCGGAGGGGGTCTCTTCGTTCTTCCGACCGGGGTGCGCCCCCCAGCTGTCCCCCAGGCGTCCTGATGGGGAGTGCACGCCCGTGCGCGGGCTTCCGTCCGGACCCCGCCGTAGCCGGTGTGCCGGGTCAGTCCTCCGTGCGGGGTCCGGAACCCGCGGCCGTTCTCGCGCCTCCAGGTGCAGCGGCGTAGACCGCTGGAATGCGGGATTCCCGGACCTGCCGGCCCCGGCGGCTCAGTGCCAGTTGGTGTCGTGGGTGAGTCGGTGGTGGTGGCTGTCGTACTGGTCGACCGCGGTGATGGTGTGTCCGTCGGGGACGGGCGCGGCCCAGGCGCGGTAGACGGTGCCGGGCACGGTGACGGTGGTGGCCTTGAGCCGGGTGCCGTCGGAGAGGGTGACCAGGCCGTAGGCGACGTCGGCTTCCGGGTCGGCGACCATCAGCCGGCTGCCGGTGAGGCCCTTGTCGTGGAGGCTCCACAGGCCCATTTCGCCCGACGTGCGGGGGTCGTGGGTGCCGCTGACGGTCTGGCAGTCGGACCAGGGGCCGCCCTGGTGGTCGATGCGGACGCCCCCGATGTACATGCGCTGACACAGCAGTGACGTGTCCGGTGCCGTGGTTCCGTCCAGGTCCGCGGGCGGGGTGTAGCCCTTGGGCAGGGTTCGGTGGAACTCCAGCGCCACCGACCAACGGTGCCCGTCCGTCGTCCCCCCGGCCACCCGCACACCGACCGTGTCGGGAGCCGGGGCGGAGGGGGAACTCGCGACGGGTGAGGGCCGGAGCGCGGGGGCGACGGCAGCAGGTGGTGGCTTCAGGAACGCGACCGCCAGGCCGAGGCCGAGGACGCAGGCGGCACTTGCCGCGGCAGCCACCGCGGCACGGCGGCGTCTCCTGCGGGCGCGCCCGGCGGTCAGGATCCGGTCGACGGGAGCCGGGGACGAGGGGTAGGCCTCGCGTGACCGGGCGAAAGCGGCGCGCACCCAGTCCTCTTGGCCGTGGTGTGGAGTCATCGTGCCTCTGCGGGGCGACTGGGCAGGTAGGTACGGGCGAGGGCCGACCGGGAGCGCAGTTTGGCCAGGGCCCGGGACGCCTGGCTCTTCACGGTGCCGGCCGAACAGCCGAGGATGTCCGCCACTTCCTCGACGGACAGATCCTCGCAGTAGCGCAGCACCACGACCGCTCGCTGCCGTTCGGGCAGATCGGCGAGCTCGCGGGCCAGGGCGTCGAACGCGTCCACGTCTTCGACACCGGCCCCGTCGTCGCGGACGGGGCCGGTGTCGGGCAGTGACGGGAGAAGGAGGTGGGTGATCCTGCGGCGGCGATGCCGGCTGCGGTTGGTGTTGACCAGCGCGCGGCGGACATAGTGCTCGGCGCGCTCCGGATCCAGCCGCCGCCAGTGCGGGTACACCTTCACCAGCGTCGTCTGCACCAGGTCCTCCGCTTCGTGGAAGTCGCCGGTGAGCAGGTACGCGGTGTGGGTCAGGGCCCGCCAACGGGCGGCGACGAACCGGGTGAACTCCGCGTCCGGTCCGCCGGCCGAGGCCTCGCGGTCACATGGCTGCACAGCAGGAGATGCCCGTCCTTCGTGCTGGTCAGCGCCAGTAGGTGTCGTGGGTGAGCCGGTGGTGGTGGCTGTCGTACTGGTCCACCGCGGTGATGGTGTGTCCGCCGGGGACGGGCGCGGCCCAGGCGCGGTAGACGGTGCCGGGGACGGTGACGGTGGTGGCCCTGACCCGGGTGCCGTCGGAGAGCGAGACCACCCCGTAGGCGACGTCGGCTTCCGGGTTGGAGACCATCAGCCGGCTGCCGCTCAGACCCTTGTCGTGCAGGCCCCACAGGCCCATTTCGCCCGCGGCCCGGCGGTCCTGGGTGCCGGTGACACCCTGGCAGTCGGACCAGGGTCCGCCCTGGTGGTCGATGCGGACGCCCCCGATGTACATGCGCTGACACAGCAGCGCCGTGCTCGGTGTCGAGTCTCCGGCCGGGTCCTTGGGCGGGGTGTAGCCCTTGGGCAGCGTCCGGTGGAACTCCAGCGCCACCGACCAACGGTGCCCGTCCACCCGGCCCTTGCCGATCACCTGCGTGACCACCTGCGGTGTCTGCGGCACCTGCCGGTGGGCCCGGTGGACGGAAGCAGGCCGGGCGGCGGCTACGGAGGCGGGTGCGGAGGCGGCGGGTGCGGAGGCGGCGGGTGCGGACGACGCCGGGTGGGCGGCCGGACCCGAAGCCGCCTCGCTCGCGGAAGCACCGAACGAGACCCCTCCGAGCGCGGCGATCGCGACGGTCGCCAGGGCTGCCTTTCTGGCAAGACTGAGAGCCATCGAGCGTTTTCTCCTTCAAAGCTGCCGCCCGGCACCACGCCGGGCGGTCCTCGACGGCCGGCGCGCTGGGCCCGCGTGCCGGCCTGCGGCGACCACCAGGAGCGGTGGCCGCGGCTTGGACGTCCGCCCGTAGGTACTCCCGGACACCCGCGGCGGGTTGCACGCCCGCGCGACATCGCTTCACCAGATTTTTTTGGCCGCCCCGGGCACGGGGTCGCTTCCTGTGCGAGGTCCGTTCGATTCCGCTCCCGGGGACAACTAGGGTCGCCCGCATGGGTGGGGAGACCGGGACGCCGAGCGTCCCAGAAACAGATGTCCGCACGTGTCTGAGATGCGGGGAGGCGCTGCCCGAACGGCGGATCCCGCGATTCTTCTGCTCGGCCTGGCACGCGTCCCAGGCGGCCTTCACGGCCCTGATCGGGCTTTTCGTGGCCGAGAGGTTCGGCCTGCGCATCGTGCGCACGGTCCTGCGCGCCGTCCACCTCTACGGATGGGTCCGCTCCCAGAGCGGCTGAACCGCACCGCGTACCGCCGGTCCGGGCCGTGCGGCCGAGGGCCCCGCGCGAGCGCTCGTGGGGGCGCACCCCGGGTGACATGACCGGACACACGCGGGCAAGGGCCCCGTGGCCTGCGGGAGGCAGGTCACGGGGCCCTTGGCGGTGTCCGTGGACGCCGTGGTCAGCGGCTGTCCGCGTGGGGTGGCCGCGTCAGTGACGGGCCGTCGGCTCAGTGGCGGCCGCCGCCGCGGTGGTGGTCGCCACCGTCACGACGGTGGTCGCCTCCGTCGCGGTGGCCGTTGCCCCAGGAGGCGACGTCGACCACGTGGCGGTGGTCGTCGCGCAGGGTGGCGGTGTCCCGCTGGTCCCAGACGGAGTTGCGGCGGTCCTGGAACAGGTCGTGGCGGGTGTCGCGGCCGATGCCCGTGTGGACGCGGACGGTGGAGCGCCCGTCCAGGCGGTAATGGTGGAACGTGTAGGTGTGGCCGGCGCGGTCGGAGAGGGTCCAGCCGTCGAGGTTCACCGAGCGGCGCTGGCTGTTGGTGATCTCGACCCACTCGCTGTTCAGGGCCCGGTTGGAGTGGGGGCCGCGGAAGCCCGAGTCGTGCTGCACCTCACTGATCCGCACGGTGTCCCGGTGCGAGCGGCCGTGGTCGGCGGCCGAGGCCGGCACGGCGACCGCCGCGGTGATGGCCGCGGCGGTCAGCGCGGCGGCAGTCAGACGGCGAGCGGTCGTGGATACGGTCACTGTTTCTCCCTGCGTGGAGCGAGCGAGGGCGACCGGTCGGCCGCCGTGGTCACACCGTGCCCACGATTCGCGGGGAATGGGGATGCGACGTGTCGATCGTTACCGGTCATCCATATTTCGGTGACTCTTTCCTGTATGGTCCATTTATGTGCTGAATGCAGAGAGTTGACGCATGCTCAGCGGCGCGGGCCAAGTGGCGCTTGACCTGCGGATCCGATGCGCCAGGCCGCGCCACCCCGGTGGCGGACAGGCCGTCACCCGAAAGTGAGTAACGGCCGAAAAGGGCAGGGCACACTGACGGCATGTCCTCACGTCGTAGAACCTGTCCTGTGTGCCGCCGCGACATCGCCGTCGTCGCGGGGCGCTTCGCCCGGCACGATCCACCGGGGGAGGCGCGGGGGCACGACGAGCTCGTCTCGTGTTCGGGTTCGCGGCAGCACGCACAACTGGGAGCGCTCCAGCCGTCGTTGGACGGCTACACCCTGCCGGACTTCCCCGGGCAACTGCCCCTGTTCTGACCCGGGCCCGCAGTCTCCCGCACCCTGACCCGGGCCCGCAGCCTCCCTGGCGCCCGCACCCTGACCCGGGCCCGCAGCCTCCCTGGCGCCCGCGCCCTGCCCGGGCGCGCGCCCTCCCGCGCCCTGCCCGGTCGCTCAGTTGCCCGCGACCGACTTCACCGCCACCGACACCGGGGTCGACCCGCCGATCAGCTCCAGCGTCAGGCCGGCCGTCGCCGAGGTCTCCACCAGCTCGGCCAGGACGGCCGCCACGTCGTCCCGGGGGACCGGGCCGCGTCCGGTGTGCGCCTCCAGGCGGACCAGCCCGGTGCCGGCGTCGTCCGTCAACGCACCGGGACGCAGAATCGTCCAGTCGAGCGCGTCCTGTCGGGTGACGAACGCGTCGGCCTCGCCCTTGGCGCGCAGGTACACGTCGAAGACGTCGTCCCCCGGGTGCCCGGGGTCCGCGCCCATCGAGGAGACCACCAGGAAGCGCCGTACGCCCGCGCGCACGGCCGCCTCCGCGAACAGCACCGCCGCGTTCCTGTCCACCGTCTCCTTGCGGGCCGTCCCGCTGCCCGGGCCCGCGCCGGCCGCGAACACCGCCGCGTCCGCGCCCCGGAGACGGTCGGCGACCTCCTCCACCGACGCCGACTCCAGGTCGAGCAACACCGGTTCGGCGCCGACCGCCCGCAGGTCGTCGCCCTGCTCGGCCTTGCGGATGATTCCCGCGACCTCGTCCCCGCGCCGGGCGAGCAGCCGTTCCAGCCGCAGCGCGATCTGACCATGACCACCAGCGATGACAATGCGCATGCGTCCGACCGTACGCCCGAAGCGCCGCCTCCGCCGCACCCGTCAAGGCCGTTCAGGGATCGTTCAGGGGCCCCGCGGGGCCCGACCCCGGGCGCCCTGGGGGTCGATCCCCTACGGCCCCTCCCCGCGCCCCTGACGCGGCAGCCCCGGCTCCGCCTCCACCGCCGAGTTGCAGTACTCGCGGACCGCGCTCGTGCGGGCGACCACCCGGCCGCGGTGGACGACGATCCGGCTGTAGGCGAGCGAGAGGGCACCGGACAGGTGGTCGCCGCGTACGGCGAGGAGTTCGGCGGGGAAACCCGCCTCGACCCGCACCTCGGGGAGGCCCAGGACGGCACGGGCGGACGCGCTCACGGCGTCGTAGGCGGCCTGCGGGCGCAGGCCGTGTCCCGAGGCGAGGAGATAGGCCGCCTCCAGGGGGTCGGCGCGGCCGACCGGGTTGGCGACGTCCCGGAGCGCGCCGCCGCCCGCCGCCACCCGCACCCCGGCCGCCCGCAGGATCCGTACCGGGGCCGTGCCCCGGCGCTCGGAACCGGCGCAGCCGCCCTGGGGCAGGCACACGACCGTGACACCGGCCGCCGCGAGCTGGTCGGCGGCCCGGGTGACGGCCTCGGCGGGCAGGCGGGCGAGCCCGGCGCACGGCCCGATCGTCACCCCGGGACGCATGCCGCCCGCCATGGCCGCGAGCCGCGACAGCCGCGCGGTGTCGGTGGCGTCGGTGTGCAGGTCCACCGGGCAGCCGTGTTCGGAGGCCACCTCCAGGACGGCCTCCACGTAGCCCGTCGGGTCCGGGTCCAGGTCAGGGCAGCCGCCCACCGCGGTGGCGCCCATCTTCACCGCGTCCCGCAGCATCGCGAGCCCGTCGGCGCCGGCCGCCCCGGTGAGCAGCCGGGGCATCGCGACCGTGGTCAGCTCCGCGAGCCCGCGCAGCGAACGCCGGGCCTGGAGCACCGCCTCCAGCGCGCTCAGGCCCTGCACGTCGCCGACCCGCACGTGCGCGCGCACCGCCGTCGCGCCGTGCCCGAGCTGCAGCAGGGCCGCCTCCGTGGCCCGCCGCTGCACGTCCTCGGGGGTGTACGACACCGGGCCGGGCCGCTCGGCGGAGAGCGCGGTGTCTCCGTGGGCGTGCGGCTCGGCCGGAGCCGGCAGGAGCAGGTAGCCGCTGAGGTCCACACGCGTGACACCGGCCCGGCACGACCCCGGGGACAGGCTGCCGGCCGTGCCGACCGCCTCGATCCGCCCGCCGCCCAGCCGTACGTCCACCCTGCGGCCGTCGGTCAGCCGCGCCCCGCACAGCAGGAGGGCGGCCGGGTCGCCCTGCCCCGGGGACCCCGGCGAGTTCGACGACCACGGATGCGGCTGCGGCTGACTGTCGGTCATCGGACTCCATGGGTCGGGGCCGGGGCCGGGGGTGCTCGGACGGGCCGCGCGGGGGCTTCGGGAGCGCGGTGGATTCAAGATCACGCAAAGGCCGAGCCTAGGGTCGGCAACCCCTGGGGGCGCGGAGGAGCGCAATAGTCGTACCGGCGTGGTCCACCCATGGCGGTACGCGTGTCGCCCGCACGCGTGGCGTGCGCCGCGTTCCCCGGCGGAGGCCGGACGGCAGACTCCGGCCGTACGCCGCGTTTGCCGGCGGGGGCCGGACGGCAGACTCCGGCCGCACGCCGCGTTCCCCGGCGCGGCCGGGCAGCCCCGGCCGCGCACCGACCTGGCGACGATCCCGCCGCGCCCGCGCACGAACCCGGCGGCCGGTTCCGTCCGCGCACGACCCCGGCGGCTCGCCGCGCCCGCGCCCGCGCGCCGCCCCGGCGGCCGGTTCCGCCGAATCCGGCGGCCCGTCCCGGTGACTCTTCGTGCACGGCACGCCCCGGTCGCAGCTCGGCCGCCCAGACGTCCGGTCCGGCCCTGCGCTCGCCTGTCCGCCCGCTATGGGCGCCCCGGCCGTTCTGGCCCGTCCGGGCATGGACCGGGCCTGCTGCCCTCGCGCACAGGGGCCGGCGGGGTCCTGCCCGCCGCACCCGCCGCACCCGCCGCACCTGCCCCACCCGCCGACCCGGCCGTCCGGGTCGGCCCCTGCGGCCGCCGCTCCCGCGAGCAGGGCCGTCCCGGTGTGGACCGCACCCGCCCTCCCGGCACCGGCCCCGATGCTGCGCCCGGCCCCGCCGGACCGCCCGTGCGGCTGTCGTCCCATGGGGTTCGCGGGGCTGCGGGGAGGCCTGGGATCAGGGGCTCGGGGGGTGTCCGGATACGGATTTGGGCGATCGGCTGCGGACCGTGTAATGTCTTCCTCGCTCGCCCCAATAGCTCAGTCGGCAGAGCGTCTCCATGGTAAGGAGAAGGTCAACGGTTCGATTCCGTTTTGGGGCTCTGGTGTGAGAGGTTCCCGTCGCAAGGCGGGAACTGATCTCATCAAAGCGGTGTAGCTCAGTCGGTAGAGCAAGCGGCTCATAATCGCTGTGTCACCGGTTCAAGTCCGGTCACCGCTACACACGGTAGCCGATTGCGGGGTCGGTCCTTCGATCGGCTACTCTGTTATGCGTTAAACCTATCCGTTCGTCCTAGGAGCACTCACGTGGCTGCCACCGACGTCCGCCCGAAGATCACGCTGGCCTGCGTGGAGTGCAAGGAGCGGAACTACATCACCAAGAAGAACCGGCGTAACAACCCGGACCGAATGGAGATGAAGAAGCACTGCCCGCGTTGCAATGCGCACACCGCGCATCGCGAAACGCGATAATTCAGGCTCGTACGTGAGGCCGTCCCCGCATGTCGGGGGCGGCCTCCCGTCGTTTCACACGCTGGTGACGCCGGCCCGCTGGTGACACCTGTCGCACTGCCGAGACCAGGAGGTACCGGGCCATGGCGCTCGACCAGTCCTTCGTGGGGCGGACCTACCCGCCCACCGCGCCCTACGAGGTGGGCCGGGAGAAGATCCGCGAGTTCGCCGAGGCGGTCGGGGAGACCAACCCCGCGTACACGGACCCGGAGGCCGCCAAGGCGTTCGGTCACTCCGATGTGATCGCCCCGCCGACCTTCGTGTTCTCCATCACCTTCCGGGCCGCCGGGCAGGTCGTCGAGGACCCGCAGCTCGGCCTGGACTACAGCCGCGTGGTGCACGGGGACCAGAAGTTCGCCTACAGCCGCCCGGTGCGCGCCGGTGACCGGCTCACGGTCACCTCCACCATCGAGGCCGTCAAGTCCATGGCGGGCAACGACATCCTGGACATCCGCGGTGAGGTGCACGACGAGGCCGGCGAGCATGTGGTGACCGCCTGGACCAAGCTCGTGGCCCGTGCGGCCGAGGAGGCCTGAGAAGCGATGACGGCGAAGATCGCCTACGACGACGTCGAGGTCGGCACCGAACTGCCGGCCCGTACCTTCCCCGTGACCCGCGCCACACTGGTGCGCTACGCGGGCGCCTCCGGGGACTTCAACCCCATCCACTGGAACGAGAAGTTCGCCAAGGAGGTGGGCCTGCCGGACGTCATCGCGCACGGCATGTTCACCATGGCCGAGGCCGTCCGCGTGGTCACCGACTGGCTCGGCGACCCGGGCGCGGTCGTGGAGTACGGCGTCCGCTTCACCAAGCCGGTCGTCGTCCCCAATGACGAGCAGGGCGCCGAGATCGAGGTCAGCGGCAAGGTCGCGGCCAAGCTCGACGACAACACCGTGCGCGTGGACCTGGTCGCCATGAGCGGCGGCCAGAAGGTGCTCGGCATGTCCCGGGCGGTCGTCCGCCTGGCCTGAACGGCCCGAAGCGCCGATCGGCAGGAGAAGCACCCGAAGCGCCGATCGACAGACGAAGTAAGGGGCGACCGCCACTGCGGGGCGCCCCTTACTCGTACGCGAGGCCTTTCGCGCTGCACTCGTACGCGAAGCCCCCTTGCACGGTTGGTTATTGAGTACTAACTTACTTCGCATGGTCAGGATGAGTGCGGAGGAACGGCGCGAGAGCGTCGTCCGCGCGGCGATCGACGAGTTCGCGCAGCGCGGTTACTACGGCACCTCCACCGAGGCGGTCGCCCGCCGGGTGGGTGTCTCGCAGCCGTATCTCTTCCGGCTCTTCCCGGGCAAGAAGGCGATCTTCGCCGCCGCCGCTCTGCGCTGCATGGAGGAGACGCGCCGCGTCTTCGAGGACGCGGCCGAGGGGCTGCGGGGCGAGGAGGCGCTGCCCGTCATGGCGCAGGCCTACGTCCAGCTGATCCAGGAGCGCCCCGAGCTGCTCCGGATGCAGATGCAGGCGTACGTCGCGGTCGCGGCCGCCGAGGCGGAGGGCGACCACGAGTTCGGCGAGGCCGTGCGGGCCGGCTGGATGCGGCTCTGGGAGACCGTGCACGCGCCTCTCGGGTCGGACCTCGGCGAGACCAGCACCTTCATGGCCTACGGGATGCTCATCAACACGCTCATGGCCATGGGGTTCCCGCCGGAGCACCAGGTGTGGGAGGGGATGTACCCCTCCGCCCGGGTGACGGGGCGGCTGGAGAAGGGGCAGTGCACGTAGGGGGCGAACAGGGGCGAACAGGGGCGAGGGGGAAGGCGGTCCGCCGCCTTTTTCATGAGCGCGAAAGTTAGTAAGCAATAACTAATCATCGATCATGAAGACGCTCAGGGGGAGCGATGTCACCACAGCACACCGGACAGGACGAAGCGCAGCGGGACGGGACCGGCGCCGCGCGTCGCGGGCAGGTCGTCTGGGCCCTCGTCATCACCAGCGTCGCCGGATTCATGGCGGCCCTCGACAACCTCGTCGTCACCACCGCGCTGCCCTCCATCCGCGAGGACCTCGGCGGGGGGCTCAGCGACCTGGAATGGACCGTGAGCGCCTACACGCTCACCTTCGCCGTCCTGCTGATGACCGGAGCCGCCCTCGGCGACCGCTTCGGCCGCCGCCGGCTCTTCCTCGCCGGCCTCGTCGTCTTCACCGGCGCCTCCGCCGCCGCGGCCATGGCACCCGGCATCGACTCCCTCATCGCCGCCCGCGCGGTCCAGGGCGTCGGCGCGGCCGTCATGATGCCGCTGACGCTCACCCTGCTGACCGCCGCCGTGCCCGCCGCCCGGCGCGGCATGGCGTACGGCATCTGGGGCGCCGTCAACGGCCTCGCGGTCGCCTCGGGGCCGCTCATCGGCGGCAGCCTCACCGAGCACGTCTCCTGGCACTGGATCTTCTGGCTGAACGTCCCGCTCGGCGTCGCCCTGCTGCCCCTGGCCCGCCTCCGGCTCGCCGAGTCGTACGGCACCGGCGCCCCGCTCGACGTCCCCGGCACGCTGCTCGCCAGCGGCGGCCTCTTCGGGATCGTGTACGGCCTGGTGCGCGGACCCTCCGACGGCTGGACCGGCTCCCTCGTGCTGACCGGGCTCGTCGCGGGCGGCGCGCTGCTGACCGGGTTCGTCGTCTACAGCACCCGTGCCGCGAACCCCATGCTCCCGATGCGGCTGTTCCGCTCCCGCGCCTTCTCCGGGATCAACGCCGCGAGCCTGCTGATGTTCCTCGGGATGTTCGGCTCGATCTTCCTGCTCAGCCAGTACATGCAGGGTGTGCTCGGCTACTCGCCCACCGAGGCGGGCCTCAGGATGCTGCCGTGGACGGGGATGCCGATGCTCGTCGCCCCGGTCGCCGGGATCCTCTCCGACCGCGTCGGAGGCCGCCCGGTCGTCGCCGTCGGCCTGCTCCTCCAGGCCGCCGGCCTCGGCTACCTGGCCTATGTGGTGACGGCAGACCTCTCCTACGGCACCCAGCTGCCCGGTCTCATCGTCAGCGGGATCGGGATGGCGCTGTACTTCGCCCCCGCCGCCAACCTGGTGATGTCCAGCGTCCGCCCGCAGGAGCAGGGCATCGCCTCCGGCGCCAACAACGCGCTGCGCGAGGTGGGCGGCGCGCTCGGCGTCGCGGTCATGGCGTCGATCTTCTCGGCGCAGGGCGGGTACGAGAGCGCCCGGTCCTTCGTGGACGGTCTGCGGCCCGCCCTGGTCACCGGCGCCGCGGTGATAGCCCTGGCCGCCGTGGCCACCCTGGTGATCCCGGCCCGGCGCCGCACCGGCCCGGTCGCGCCGGCGACGGAGGAACCGGCTGGGCCGGCCGGCGAGGACGCCCCCGCCCTCCAGGACGCCCGCTCCTGACCGGCGGCCGCCACCGGCACCACCCGCGCGTACGGCCCCGTCCTCGACCGGCGGGGCCGTACGCGCGCGTGCACCGCGGTCACCGGCACCGGCTGCCCCGTACGCACCAAGGTCCCCCGTACCCGGCACCCCGGCGGCCCGGCGGCCTGTCGGCATCCGGCCCCCGGCCCGCCGCCATCCGGCACCTGCCGCCCGGCGCCCCGGGTTCCCGGGCCCGGCCCGGACCCGGACCCGCCCCGGTGCCGGGGGGCCGCCGGGGCCGTCTCGTAGTCTTGGGCGCGTGCAGGTACTCCACGACGCCCCCCTCGCCCCGCTGACCACCTTCCGGCTGGGCGGTCCCGCGACCCGGCTGGTCACCGCCGTCACCGACGCCGAGGTGATCGACGCCGTCCGCGAGGCCGACGACACCGGGACCCCGCTGCTGATCATCGGCGGCGGCTCCAACCTCGTGATCGGCGACGAGGGCTTCGAAGGCACCGCCCTGCGCATCGCCACCCGCGGGGTCGAGTTGCGCGGCACCACTCTGGAACTGGCCGCGGGCGAGGTCTGGACGGACGCCGTCGCCCGTACCGTCGAGGCCGGACTCGCCGGCATCGAGTGCCTGGCCGGTATCCCGGGCTCCGCCGGTGCCACCCCGATCCAGAACGTCGGCGCCTACGGCCAGGAGGTGTCCACCACGATCAGCGAGGTGATCGCCTACGACCGCCGCGCCGGCCGCACGGTCACGCTGACGAACGAGGAGTGCGCGTTCTCCTACCGGCACAGCCGCTTCAAGGCCGACCCCGAGCGGTACGTCGTCCTGCGCGTCCGGTTCGAGCTGGAGGACGCGGACGGGCTGTCCGCGCCGCTCAGGTACGCCGAGACGGCCCGCGCGCTCGGCGTGGAGCCCGGCGACCGGGTGCCGCTGGCCGACGCCCGCGCGACCGTGCTGAAGCTGCGGGCCGGGAAGGGCATGGTGCTCGACCCCGAGGACCACGACTCCTGGTCCGCCGGGTCCTTCTTCACCAACCCGATCCTCACCGACGCCCAGTTCGCGCAGTTCCACGCGCGCGTGCGCGCACACCTCGGCGCCGGGACCGAGCCGCCCGCGTACCCCGCGGGGGAGGGGCACACCAAGACCTCCGCGGCCTGGCTGATCGACAAGGCGGGCTTCACCAAGGGCTACGGCACCGGACCCGCCCGCATCTCCACCAAGCACACCCTCGCCCTCACCAACCGCGGCGAGGCCACCACCGAGGACCTGCTGGCCCTGGCCCGCGAGGTCGTCGCCGGAGTCCGCGAGACCTTCGGCATCACCCTGGTCAACGAACCGGTCACCGTCGGCGTGACCCTGTAACCCGCCCCCCGGCGAGGCGCGTCCGCCGCGCGCCCGGTTCAGGCGGGCGGGCGGGCCAGCCAGTCGTCGACGCCCGCCAGCAGCCGGGTCCGTTCCCGCTCCGGGGCCGCCGAGGCGCGGATGGACTGACGGGCCAGCTCGGCCAGCTCCGTGTCGGTGAACGCGTGGTGCCGGCGGGCGATGTCGTACTGGGCCGCCAGCCGGGAGCCGAACAGGAGCGGGTCGTCCGCGCCGAGCGCCATGGGCACACCCGCGTCGAACAGAGTGCGCAGGGGGACGTCCTCGGGCTTCTCGTAGACGCCGAGGGCCACGTTCGAGGCCGGGCAGACCTCGCAGGTCACGCCCCGCTCGGCCAGCTCCTTCAGCATCCGCGGGTCCTCGGCGGCGCGCACGCCGTGGCCGATCCGGGTGGCGTGCAGGTCGTCCAGGCAGTCACGGACCGACGAGGGGCCGGTCAGCTCACCGCCGTGCGGCGCCGACAGCAGGCCGCCCTCGCGGGCGATGTGGAAGGCCCGGTCGAAGTCACGGGCCATGCCGCGCCGCTCGTCGTTGGACAGCCCGAAGCCGACCACGCCGCGGTCCGCGTACCGCACGGCCAGGCGGGCCAGCGTGCGCGCGTCCAGAGGGTGCTTCATCCGGTTCGCGGCCACCAGCACCCGCATTCCGAGCCCGGTGTCCCGGGACGTCGTCTCCACGGCGTCCAGGATGATCTCCAGCGCCGGGATCAGCCCGCCCAGCCGGGGGGCGTACGACGTCGGGTCCACCTGGATCTCCAGCCAGCCCGAGCCGTCCCGCAGGTCCTCCTCGGCGGCCTCCCGGACCAGGCGCTGGATGTCCTCGGGATCGCGCAGGCAGGAGCGCGCCGCGTCGTACAGCCGCTGGAAACGGAACCAGCCCCGCTCGTCCGTGGCCCGCAGCCGGGGCGGCTCGCCGCTGGTCAGTGCCTCCGTCAGCGTCTCGGGCAGGCGCACACCGTGTTTGTCGGCCAGCTCCAGGACGGTTCCCGGCCGCATCGAGCCGGTGAAGTGCAGGTGCAGATGGGCTTTCGGCAGGTCAGAGAGATCACGTACACGCTCCATTGGCGAATCCTGCCGCACATCCGCGCCGTTCTGGTAGCCGTTTCCCCTTTAGTGGTCTTGCTCGCACAAACGCCGGAGGGGCAGGAGGCGTCTCCACCTCCTGCCCCTCCGGCGGACGGAAATACGTCAGTCCCGCGCCTCGGCCAGCAGCTTCTGCATCCGGCTGACGCCCTCGGCGAGGTCCTCGTCCCCGAGCGCGTACGACAGGCGCAGGTAGCCCGGTGTGCCGAAGGCCTCACCCGGGACGACCGCGACCTCGGCCTCCTCCAGGATCAGCGCGGCCAGCTCCACGGTGTTCTTCGGGCGCTTGCCGCGGATCTCCTTGCCGAGCAGTCCCCTGACCGACGGGTAGACGTAGAAGGCGCCCTCGGGCTCCGGGCAGACCACGCCGTCGATGTCGTTGAGCATCCGCACGATCGTCTTGCGGCGCCGGTCGAAGGCCTCCCGCATCCGCGCGACGGCGTCGAGGTCGCCGGAGACGGCGGCCAGGGCGGCCACCTGGGCCACGTTGGAGACGTTGGAGGTGGCGTGCGACTGGAGGTTGGTCGCGGCCTTGATCACGTCCTTGGGGCCGATGACCCAGCCCACGCGCCAGCCGGTCATGGCGTACGTCTTCGCCACGCCGTTGACCACGACGCACTTGTCGCGCAGCTCGGGCAGGATCGCCGGCAGCGAGGTGAACGAGGCGTCGCCGTAGACCAGGTGCTCGTAGATCTCGTCGGTCAGCACCCACAGGCCGTGCTCGACGGCCCAGCGGCCGATCGCCTCGGCCTCGGCCTCGCTGTACACGGCGCCGGTGGGGTTGGACGGGGAGACGAAGAGGACGACCTTCGTCCGCTCCGTGCGCGCCGCCTCCAGCTGCTCGACCGAGACGCGGTAACCGGTGGTCTCGTCGGCCACGACCTCCACCGGGACACCGCCGGCCAGGCGGATCGACTCCGGGTAGGTGGTCCAGTACGGGGCGGGGACGATGACCTCGTCGCCCGGGTCGAGGATCGCGGCGAACGCCTCGTAGATGGCCTGCTTGCCGCCGTTGGTCACCAGGATCTGGGAGGCGTCGACCTCGTAGCCGGAGTCGCGCAGCGTCTTCGCGGCGATCGCGGCCTTCAGCTCGGGCAGGCCGCCGGCCGGCGTGTAGCGGTGGAACTTCGGGTTCCTGCACGCCTCTACGGCGGCCTCGACGATGTAGTCCGGGGTGGGGAAGTCGGGTTCACCGGCACCGAAGCCGATCACCGGACGTCCGGCGGCCTTGAGGGCTTTGGCCTTGGCGTCCACGGCGAGGGTGGCGGACTCGGAGATCGCGCCGACTCGGGCGGAGACCCGGCGCTCGGTGGGAGGGGTTGCAGCGCTCATGGGGCTCATCGTTCCAGACCCGAAATACCCCCGGCACACGGGTTTCACGGACTGAACAGCAACGGGTCGATGCCTGAACGGGAGTCCGAATCCGGCCCGCGGCCAGGACGATCTTCGGTCCGACCCCCTCGGGCAGCCATTTTCTGTTCGACGCCGGGCCCCGGACCACGTACACTCTCACCTCGTTGGCCTTCAGCAGCCGCGCACAACCGGTGCACACCGAGCACTCGGTCGGATGCGGTACGTTGGGGGACAGACAAAGGGTCGTAGCTCAATTGGTAGAGCACCGGTCTCCAAAACCGGCGGTTGGGGGTTCAAGTCCCTCCGGCCCTGCTACACACACCGCCAGGATGTGTGCGCAGGTACACAGCAATGCACCGCCGTGCGGCTCAGTAACCGGGCGCGGCACGGCCACGACCCGGGATCAGGTGAGGACGCATGACGGACGCCGTGGGCTCCATCGACACGCCTGATGCCCAGGATGAGCTGCACGAGTCCCAGAAGAAGGCCCGCAAGGGCGGTAAGCGCGCCAAGAAGGGCCCGCTGAAGCGCCTCGCCACCTTCTACCGCCAGATCATCGCGGAACTCCGCAAGGTCGTCTGGCCTACGCGTAATCAGCTGACGTCGTACACCACCGTGGTGATTGTCTTCGTCGCCGTCATGATCGCGCTGGTGACCGTGATTGACTATGGGCTCAACCACGCGGCCAAGTACGTTTTCGGCTGAGCCAAGAGCGAAGGGCGCCGTGGTACCGGCGCCCGTTTTCGCATGTTCCACCCCCTTGTATCCAGGAAGAAGCAGCCATCGTGTCTGACCCGAACCTGAACGACGCCTCCGAGCCTCGCGAGAATGCCGCCGAGACGGTGGACGACGAGCTCGACATCGTCGAGGGCGCGGACGAGCAGGACGAGTTCGAGGCTGCCGAGGCCGAGGCGGGCGAGCCCGCCGAGGAAGCCGCGCTGCACGTCGAGGACGAGGACGAAGAAGAGTCCGCCGAAGACTCCGACGCCGACGACGAGACCGTCGTCGAGGACGTCGTGGAGGAGCCGGCCGAGCCCGTCGACCCCATCGCGGCCCTGCGCGAGGAACTGCGCACCCTGCCCGGCGAGTGGTACGTCATCCACACCTACGCCGGCTACGAGAACCGCGTGAAGACCAACCTGGAGCAGCGCGCCGTCTCGCTGAACGTCGAGGACTACATCTTCCAGGCCGAGGTGCCGCAGGAAGAGGTCGTCCAGATCAAGAGCGGCGAGCGCAAGACGATCAAGCAGAACAAGCTGCCGGGTTACGTCCTCGTCCGCATGGACCTCACCAACGAGTCCTGGGGTGTCGTCCGCAACACCCCCGGCGTCACCGGCTTCGTCGGCAACGCCTACGACCCGTACCCGCTGACCCTGGACGAGATCGTCAAGATGCTCGCCCCGGAGGCCGAGGAGAAGGCCGCCCGCGAGGCCGCCGAGGCCGAGGGCCGCCCCGCCCCGCAGCGCAAGGTCGAGATCCAGGTGCTGGACTTCGAGGTCGGCGACTCGGTCACCGTCACCGACGGCCCGTTCGCCACGCTCCAGGCGACCATCAACGAGATCAACCCCGACTCGAAGAAGGTCAAGGGCCTGGTCGAGATCTTCGGCCGCGAGACGCCGGTCGAGCTCTCCTTCGACCAGATCCAGAAGAACTAGTTCTTCAGGAGGCCGGTCCACCGGGCCGGCTCCTTCTGGACACACCGCTTCCGAAGCAGGTCAGGCAGGCTCCCGCAGCCCGCCTGACCTGCTCGGTTTTAAGCCGCGCATCTATACCCGTTATCGTTGTGCGGTATGCCTGCATCCGGGTGCTTCCCGGAGTCGGGCATGGACCCGAATCGAAAGGACCCGGAGAGCTATGCCTCCCAAGAAGAAGAAGGTCACGGGGCTTATCAAGCTCCAGATCAACGCCGGTGCGGCGAACCCGGCCCCGCCGGTCGGCCCCGCGCTCGGTCAGCACGGCGTCAACATCATGGAGTTCTGCAAGGCCTACAACGCCGCGACCGAGTCGCAGCGTGGCTGGGTCATCCCGGTGGAGATCACGGTCTACGAGGACCGTTCCTTCACCTTCGTGACGAAGACGCCGCCGGCCGCCAAGATGATCCTCAAGGCCGCGGGTGTCGAGAAGGGCTCCGGCGAGCCCCACAAGACCAAGGTCGCCAAGATCACCGAGGCGCAGGTCCGCGAGATCGCCACGACCAAGATGCCCGACCTCAACGCCAACGACCTGGACGCCGCCGCGAAGATCATCGCCGGCACCGCCCGTTCCATGGGCATCACGGTCGAGGGCTGAACACCCCCCTTGTAGTCATGCGGCCGTAGCCGGTCGCACGTGGCAGGGCCCGCTCGGCCCGCACCACGACTCCTTTCAGAACACACAGGAGCAGTTGTGAGCAAGCGCAGCAAGGCTCTCCGCGCTGCGGACGCCAAGATCGACCGGGAGAAGCTGTACGCCCCGCTCGAGGCCGTCCGTCTCGCCAAGGAGACCTCCACGACCAAGTTCGACGGCACCGTCGAGGTCGCCTTCCGTCTGGGTGTCGACCCGCGCAAGGCCGACCAGATGGTCCGTGGCACCGTGAACCTTCCGCACGGCACCGGTAAGACCGCCCGGGTCCTGGTCTTCGCGACCGGCGACCGTGCCGAGGCCGCGCGTGCCGCGGGCGCCGACATCGTCGGCTCCGACGAGCTGATCGACGAGGTGGCGAAGGGCCGTCTGGACTTCGACGCCGTCGTCGCCACCCCGGACCTCATGGGCAAGGTCGGCCGCCTCGGCCGCGTCCTCGGCCCGCGTGGTCTGATGCCGAACCCGAAGACCGGCACCGTGACCCCGGACACCGCCAAGGCTGTGACCGAGATCAAGGGCGGCAAGATCGAGTTCCGCGTCGACAAGCACTCGAACCTGCACTTCATCATCGGCAAGACGTCCTTCGACGACGCCCAGCTGGTGGAGAACTACGGTGCGGCCCTGGACGAGATCCTGCGTCTGAAGCCCTCCGCCGCCAAGGGTCGCTACATCAAGAAGGCCGCCATCAGCACCACGATGGGCCCCGGCATTCAGGTCGACTCCAACCGCACCCGCAACCTCCTCGTCGAGGAGGACCCGGCCGCCGTCTGAGCCCTCCAGCTCGACCGGTAGCCGCGTCCGGGACGCGTGAAACCACGACGGGCCCCGCAACCTTCGGGTTGCGGGGCCCGTCTTGTCCGTTCGGGGCCCCCGATGTCGTCGCAGGGGCCCCGAACCGGGCTTTCGTACGGCCTCCGGCGGCGCGGGCCGCGGCACGGCCGGCCGGAGGCGGGCACCAGGGTGGGAGCACACATGAAGAGCACGACCGTTCGCCGGACGGCCCTCACGGCGGCCGTGGTGACCGCGCTGGCCGGCGTGGCCGCGTGCGGCAGCCAGGACTCCGGCAAGGCCGGGGGAGGGGCCGGCGGGAGCGCGGCGCACGCGAGCCCCGTCGACGCGCTGCGCTCCGTCGAGAAGTCCACGGACAGGGCGCGGTCGGCCAGGATCAGCTCCACCATGACCATGGGCTCCCTCATGACCGTCACGACCGACGGCGTGATGTCCTGGGGCGACGGCCTCAGGGGCGACGTGACCATGAAGTACACCGGTGGCAGCCTGGCCGCGCAGATGCGCAGGGCCGGCACCTCGTCCGTGGAGGCCCGGTACCTGCCGGACGCCTGCTACATGAAGGTGAGCGACGCCTTCGCCCGGGCGAACGGCGGCAGGCACTGGGTCCGGTACGCCTACGCCGACGCCACCGGCGCCTCCGGAGCCGCCCGCCTCCTCTCGCAGGACCAGGCCCGGAACAACACCCCGAACGAGTCCGTACGGCTGCTGCTGGCCTCCCATGACGTGAAGAAGGCCGGCGAGGAGAAGGTGGGCGGAGTCCTCGCCACGCACTACTCCGGCACGGTCGATGTCGCCGGCCTCGCCCGCGGGAACGGTTCCCTCGGCGCGGGCCAGGTAGCCGAGCTGAAGAAGCGGCTCGACGCGGCGGGCATCACCAAGGAGACCGTCGACGTCTGGATCGACGGCCGGGGCCGGCTCGTCAGGAAGACCGAGTCGGCGGACTCGGCGAACGGCCGCATGGTCACCACCGCCACCTATCGCGACTACGGGGTCCGGGCCGACACCGCGGCGCCCGCCGCCGGCGACACCAAGGACCTCAAGGACGTGCTGCGCTCCGGCGGCATCCCGAGCGGCGGCGCGTCCGCCGGCCAGGCGTCCGGCGGGGTGGCGGCCACGTCCTGAACGGCCTTGCGGGGCCGTGGCGTTGAGCGTTCCACGGGGCTTCCCGAGGGCCTTCGGCAAGCCCTCGGGGCCGGCCGCTTACGACCCGATTTGCTCGAAGGCGCACCGGTCCCGTACTCTCCTCGAGAAGCCAAAGACCGCTGGTCGTTGCCGCGCCCTCACCTGAAGGTGCGGCGGCCGAAGGATCCGCTGAAGAGCGGACGACCCGCGCAGGTGACATTGGAAGAGCTCCTGGGGCATACGCGCTCACGCGTGTGCGGCCCGGTCGAGTGAGCCCCGTGCGCCTGCGCCGGGGCGTTTTTCTTTTCGCATCCTCCTTCGGGGTCCGCGCGGTCAGAATCACCCGGAAGGAGGCCGAGGCTCTATGGCGAGGCCCGACAAGGCTGCCGCAGTGGCCGAGTTGACGGAAGCATTCCGCAACTCCAACGCTGCCGTGCTGACCGAGTACCGCGGTCTCACCGTGGCGCAGGTCAAGAACCTGCGCCGGTCGCTCGGTGAGAACGCCAAGTACGCCGTGGTGAAGAACACGCTGACCAAGATTGCGGCCAACGAGGCCGGGATCACGACGCTGGACGACCTGTTCAACGGTCCGACGGCTGTCGCCTTCGTCACCGGTGACCCGGTCACGTCGGCGAAGGGTCTCCGTGACTTCGCCAAGGACAACCCGAATCTCGTCATCAAGGGCGGTGTCCTTGATGGCAAGGCGATGACCGCCGACGAGATCAAGAAGCTTGCGGACCTCGAGTCCCGCGAGGTTCTGCTCAGCAAGCTGGCCGGTGCCTTCAAGGGGAAGCAGTCCCAGGCTGCCTCTCTCTTCCAGGCGCTGCCGTCGAAGCTCGTCCGCACCGTGGACGCTCTTCGCGCCAAGCAGGCCGAGCAGGGCGGTGCCGAGTAACTCGGCTCGCTTTCTGATCCTCGCCGCATGACGCGGTGAGGGTCGCAGCGGGCCGAAGTACGCCCGCCACACCCAGTACATCCGGCACCTGCCGATCGAGTGGAAGGACCGCCATCATGGCGAAGCTCACCCAGGACGAGCTGCTTGCCCAGTTCGAGGAGATGACCCTCATCGAGCTCTCCGAGTTCGTGAAGGCCTTCGAGGAGAAGTTCGACGTCACCGCCGCCGCCGCGGTTGCCGTTGCCGCCCCGGGCGCCCCCGGTGCCGCCGCTGAGGCCGTCGAGGAGCAGGACGAGTTCGACGTCGTCCTCACCGGCGCCGGCGACAAGAAGATCCAGGTCATCAAGGTCGTGCGCGAGCTGACCTCCCTGGGTCTGAAGGAGGCCAAGGACCTCGTCGACGGCACCCCGAAGCCGGTCCTCGAGAAGGTCACCAAGGAGGCCGCCGAGAAGGCTGCCGAGTCCCTCAAGGCCGCCGGTGCGGCTGTCGAGGTCAAGTAAGGCCTCTCGGGTTCTCCGAACCCGAACGCGTCCTGATTACGGTCCCGTAGGGCTGTAACGCGAACGCACCGTAGAGCGATCATCCATCCGGGTGGTCGCTCTTCGGCGTATCCGGGGGGCGGACCACGGTTGCCTTGCACTCGCCCCGGCGAGGGGTATGGTGATCTTCGTCGTGTCTCAGGAAGGGCCCCGTTCGGACTGGGGGGCCTTGACGAACCGCACGCAGCGCGCAATTCTCAGGACGCGTCGTCACAAGGATCCGTATCCGAGGCATGGATCGGCGGCGAAGAGGGCAGTATCACCGTGCGTTGAGGGCAGGAATGCCGAGGGCGTTGACGAGGGCGGCGAGAAAAACGAGGGTCTCGCGAAACCCGCACTGGACATCAGTGTGCCAAGTGGCTACACTGACCCTTTGCGCTGCCTGTTAGCTGTCCCCTGCCCGTCACCAGGGGTCTGCCCTCACTCCAGCATCGATGACCGAATCCCCTCTGACCTGGGGTTTGCGTCTCTGTGCAGGGCGAGGGGCCGGTACGCGCGTAGTGAGTCCGAGCCCTCGGAAGGACCCCCTCTTGGCCGCCTCGCGCACTGCCTCGACCGCGAATACGAACAACGGCGCCAGCACCGCCCCGCTGCGCATCTCCTTTGCAAAGATCAAGGAGCCTCTCGAGGTTCCGAACCTGCTCGCGCTGCAGACCGAGAGCTTTGACTGGCTGCTCGGCAACACCGCTTGGCAGACTCGGGTCGAGGAGGCTCTGGAGAGCGGTCAGGACGTCCCCACCAAGTCCGGTCTGGAGGAGATCTTCGAAGAGATCTCCCCGATCGAGGACTTCTCCGGGTCGATGTCCCTGACTTTCCGGGACCACCGCTTCGAGCCGCCGAAGAACTCCATCGACGAGTGCAAGGACCGTGACTTCACGTACGCGGCCCCGCTCTTCGTCACCGCCGAGTTCACCAACAACGAGACCGGCGAGATCAAGTCCCAGACCGTCTTCATGGGCGACTTCCCGCTCATGACGAACAAGGGCACCTTCGTCATCAACGGCACCGAGCGTGTCGTGGTGTCTCAGCTGGTCCGTTCCCCCGGTGTCTACTTCGACTCCTCCATCGACAAGACGTCCGACAAGGACATCTTCTCCGCCAAGATCATCCCGTCCCGGGGTGCCTGGCTGGAGATGGAGATCGACAAGCGCGACATGGTCGGTGTCCGTATCGACCGCAAGCGCAAGCAGTCGGTCACCGTCCTGCTCAAGGCGCTCGGCTGGACCACCGAGCAGATCCTCGAGGAGTTCGGCGAGTACGAGTCCATGCGCGCCACCCTGGAGAAGGACCACACCCAGGGCCAGGACGACGCGCTGCTCGACATCTACCGCAAGCTGCGTCCGGGCGAGCCGCCGACCCGTGAGGCCGCGCAGACGCTGCTCGAGAACCTCTACTTCAACCCCAAGCGCTACGACCTGGCCAAGGTCGGCCGCTACAAGGTCAACAAGAAGCTGGGCGCGGACGCTCCGCTCGACGCCGGCGTCCTGACCGTCGAGGACGTCATCTCGACGATCAAGTACCTGGTCAAGCTGCACGCCGGTGAGACCGAGACGGTCGGCGACAGCGGCCAGGAGATCGTCGTCGAGACCGACGACATCGACCACTTCGGCAACCGTCGTCTGCGCAGCGTCGGCGAGCTCATCCAGAACCAGGTCCGCACGGGTCTGGCTCGTATGGAGCGCGTCGTCCGCGAGCGCATGACCACGCAGGACGTCGAGGCGATCACGCCCCAGACCCTGATCAACATCCGGCCGGTCGTCGCCTCCATCAAGGAGTTCTTCGGCACCAGCCAGCTGTCGCAGTTCATGGACCAGAACAACCCGCTGTCGGGTCTCACCCACAAGCGCCGTCTGTCGGCTCTTGGCCCGGGTGGTCTCTCCCGTGAGCGGGCCGGCTTCGAGGTCCGTGACGTGCACCCCTCGCACTACGGCCGCATGTGCCCGATCGAGACGCCCGAAGGCCCGAACATCGGTCTGATCGGCTCGCTCGCCTCCTACGGCCGGGTCAACGCGTTCGGTTTCGTCGAGACCCCGTACCGCAAGGTCGTCGACGGCCAGGTCACCGACGAGGTGGACTACCTGACCGCCGACGAGGAGGACCGCTTCGTCATCGCGCAGGCCAACGCCACGCTCAACGACGACATGCGGTTCGAGGAGTCCCGCGTCCTGGTCCGCCGTCGTGGCGGCGAGGTCGACTACGTCCCCGGTGACGAGGTCGACTACATGGACGTCTCGCCGCGCCAGATGGTGTCGGTCGCGACCGCCATGATCCCGTTCCTCGAGCACGACGACGCCAACCGTGCCCTCATGGGCGCGAACATGATGCGCCAGGCCGTGCCGCTGATCAAGTCCGAGGCGCCGCTCGTCGGCACCGGCATGGAGTACCGCTCCGCGGTCGACGCCGGCGACGTGGTCAAGGCCGAGAAGGCGGGTGTGGTCCAGGAGGTCTCCGCGGACTACATCACCACCGCGAACGACGACGGCACGTACATCACGTACCGCCTGCACAAGTTCTCGCGCTCCAACCAGGGCACCTCGGTCAACCAGAAGGTCATCGTCAACGAGGGCGACCGGATCATCGAAGGCCAGGTCCTGGCCGACGGTCCGGCCACCGAGAACGGCGAGATGGCCCTGGGCAAGAACCTGCTCGTGGCGTTCATGCCGTGGGAGGGTCACAACTACGAGGACGCGATCATCCTGTCGCAGCGCCTCGTGCAGGACGACGTCCTCTCCTCGATCCACATCGAGGAGCACGAGGTCGACGCCCGTGACACCAAGCTCGGCCCCGAGGAGATCACCCGGGACATCCCGAACGTCTCCGAGGAGGTCCTCGCCGACCTCGACGAGCGCGGCATCATCCGCATCGGCGCCGAGGTCACCGCGGGCGACATCCTCGTCGGCAAGGTCACGCCGAAGGGTGAGACCGAGCTGACGCCGGAGGAGCGCCTGCTGCGCGCCATCTTCGGTGAGAAGGCCCGTGAGGTCCGCGACACCTCGCTGAAGGTGCCGCACGGCGAGACCGGCAAGATCATCGGTGTGCGCGTCTTCGACCGCGAAGAGGGCGACGAGCTGCCGCCGGGCGTGAACCAGCTGGTCCGCGTCTACGTCGCGCAGAAGCGCAAGATCACCGATGGTGACAAGCTCGCCGGCCGTCACGGCAACAAGGGTGTCATCTCCAAGATCCTGCCGATCGAGGACATGCCGTTCCTGGAGGACGGCACCCCGGTCGACATCATCCTCAACCCGCTGGGTGTCCCGTCCCGAATGAACCCGGGACAGGTCCTGGAGATCCACCTCGGCTGGCTCGCCAGCCGCGGCTGGGACGTCTCCGGCCTCGGCGAGGAGTGGGCCCAGCGTCTGCAGGCCATCGGCGCCGACCAGGTCGCTCCCGGCACCAACGTCGCCACCCCGGTCTTCGACGGTGCCCGTGAGGACGAGCTGGCAGGTCTGCTGCAGCACACCGTCCCGAACCGTGACGGCGAGCGCATGGTGCTCCCGACCGGCAAGGCGCGGCTGTTCGACGGCCGCAGCGGTGAGCCGTTCCCGGACCCGATCTCGATCGGGTACATGTACATCCTGAAGCTGCACCACCTGGTCGACGACAAGCTGCACGCCCGTTCGACCGGTCCGTACTCGATGATCACCCAGCAGCCGCTGGGTGGTAAGGCGCAGTTCGGTGGCCAGCGCTTCGGTGAGATGGAGGTGTGGGCCCTCGAGGCCTACGGCGCCGCGTACGCCCTCCAGGAACTGCTGACCATCAAGTCCGACGACGTCACCGGCCGCGTGAAGGTCTACGAGGCCATCGTCAAGGGCGAGAACATCCCCGAGCCCGGCATCCCCGAGTCCTTCAAGGTGCTCATCAAGGAGATGCAGTCGCTCTGCCTGAACGTGGAGGTGCTGTCCAGCGACGGTATGTCCATCGAGATGCGCGACACCGACGAGGACGTCTTCCGCGCTGCGGAGGAGCTCGGCATCGACCTGTCCCGGCGCGAGCCGAGCAGCGTCGAAGAGGTCTGACGGGAGTCCGGTCGGGGGCTCAGCCCGAAAGGGAACTGAGCCCCCGGCCGGCCCCAGGACCCCCGTTTCAGACCCCAAGACTTACAACCCTGAGAGGGATTGACGCATAGTGCTCGACGTCAACTTCTTCGACGAGCTCCGGATCGGTCTGGCTACCGCTGACGACATCCGTCAGTGGAGCCACGGCGAGGTCAAGAAGCCGGAGACCATCAACTACCGCACGCTCAAGCCCGAAAAGGACGGACTCTTCTGCGAGAAGATCTTCGGTCCGACCCGGGACTGGGAGTGCTACTGCGGCAAGTACAAGCGTGTCCGCTTCAAGGGCATCATCTGTGAGCGCTGTGGCGTCGAGGTCACGCGCGCCAAGGTGCGCCGTGAGCGGATGGGCCACATCGAGCTTGCCGCTCCTGTCACCCACATCTGGTACTTCAAGGGCGTTCCGTCGCGCCTCGGCTACCTGCTCGACCTCGCCCCGAAGGACCTCGAGAAGGTCATCTACTTCGCGGCGTACATGATCACGTACGTCGACGAGGAGCGCCGTCAGCGCGACCTGCCGTCGCTGGAGGCTCACGTCTCCGTCGAGCGTCAGCAGATCGAGAACCGCCGCGACGCCGACCTCGAGGCCCGTGCCAAGAAGCTCGAGACCGACCTGGCCGAGCTCGAGGCCGAGGGTGCCAAGGCCGACGTGCGCCGCAAGGTGCGCGAGGGTGCCGAGCGTGAGATGAAGCAGCTGCGCGACCGCGCGCAGCGCGAGATCGACCGTCTCGACGAGGTGTGGGCCCGCTTCAAGAACCTCAAGGTCCAGGACCTCGAGGGCGACGAGCTGCTCTACCGCGAGCTGCGGGACCGCTTCGGCACATACTTCGACGGTTCGATGGGTGCCGCGGCGCTGCAGAAGCGCCTGGAGTCCTTCGACCTCGAGGAGGAGGCCGAGCGTCTCCGCGAGATCATCCGTACCGGCAAGGGCCAGAAGAAGACCCGTGCGCTCAAGCGCCTCAAGGTCGTCTCCGCGTTCCTGCAGACCAGCAACAGCCCCAAGGGCATGGTTCTGGACTGCGTCCCGGTCATCCCGCCGGACCTGCGTCCGATGGTGCAGCTGGACGGTGGCCG
Organism: Streptomyces sp. NPDC090108; assembly: GCF_044747185.1. Classification (NCBI taxonomy): domain Bacteria; kingdom Bacillati; phylum Actinomycetota; class Actinomycetes; order Kitasatosporales; family Streptomycetaceae; genus Streptomyces; species Streptomyces sp. NPDC090108. The sequence continues at coordinate 1,042,084 of NZ_JBIVDQ010000001.1, read as the reverse complement.
CTTCGCGACCTCCGACCTGAACGACCTGTACCGCCGCGTGATCAACCGCAACAACCGTCTGAAGCGGCTTCTCGACCTCGGCGCGCCCGAGATCATCGTGAACAACGAGAAGCGCATGCTCCAGGAGGCGGTCGACGCCCTCTTCGACAACGGCCGTCGTGGTCGCCCGGTCACGGGCCCCGGCAACCGTCCGCTGAAGTCCCTCAGCGACATGCTGAAGGGTAAGCAGGGTCGTTTCCGTCAGAACCTGCTCGGCAAGCGAGTCGACTACTCGGCGCGTTCCGTCATCGTCGTCGGCCCGCAGCTGAAGCTGCACCAGTGTGGTCTGCCCAAGGCCATGGCGCTGGAGCTCTTCAAGCCGTTCGTGATGAAGCGCCTGGTCGACCTGAACCACGCGCAGAACATCAAGAGCGCCAAGCGCATGGTGGAGCGCGGCCGTACGGTCGTGTACGACGTCCTCGAAGAGGTCATCGCCGAGCACCCGGTTCTGCTGAACCGTGCTCCCACCCTGCACCGCCTCGGCATCCAGGCCTTCGAGCCGCAGCTGGTCGAGGGCAAGGCCATCCAGATCCACCCGCTCGTCTGTACCGCGTTCAACGCGGACTTCGACGGTGACCAGATGGCCGTGCACCTGCCGCTGTCCGCGGAGGCGCAGGCCGAGGCCCGCATCCTGATGCTGTCCTCGAACAACATCCTCAAGCCGGCCGACGGCCGCCCGGTGACGATGCCGACCCAGGACATGGTCCTCGGTCTGTTCTTCCTCACCACCGACGGCGAGCTGCGTGACACCAAGGGCGAGGGCCGCGCGTTCGGCTCCACGGCCGAGGCGATCATGGCGTTCGACGCCGGCGAGCTCGCGCTGCAGTCGCCGATCGACATCCGCTTCCCGGTGGGCACCATCCCGCCGCGTGGCTGGACGCCGCCGGCGCGCGAGGAGGGCGAGCCGGAGTGGCAGCAGGGTGACTCGTTCCGCCTGCGCACCACCCTGGGCCGCGCGCTCTTCAACGAGCTGCTGCCCGAGGACTACCCGTTCGTCGACTACTCGGTGGGCAAGAAGCAGCTCTCCGAGATCGTCAACGACCTGGCGGAGCGCTACCCCAAGGTCATCGTGGCGGCGACGCTCGACAACCTGAAGGCGTCCGGCTTCTACTGGGCGACCCGTTCCGGTGTCACCGTCGCCATCTCCGACGTCGTCGTTCCCGAGGCGAAGAAGGAGATCGTCAAGGGCTACGAGGCCCAGGACGAGAAGGTCCAGAAGCAGTACGAGCGCGGTCTCATCACCAAGGAAGAGCGCACTCAGGAGCTCATCAACATCTGGACCAAGGCGACCAACGAGGTCGCCGAGGCGATGAACGCGAACTTCCCCAAGACGAACCCCATCTTCATGATGGTTGACTCGGGTGCCCGAGGAAACATGATGCAGATGCGGCAGATCGCCGGTATGCGTGGTCTGGTGTCGAACGCCAAGAACGAGACGATCCCGCGTCCGATCAAGGCGTCCTTCCGTGAGGGCCTGTCCGTGCTGGAGTACTTCATCTCCACCCACGGTGCCCGTAAGGGTCTGGCCGACACCGCCCTGCGTACCGCCGACTCGGGTTACCTCACCCGTCGTCTGGTGGACGTCTCGCAGGACGTCATCATCCGCGAGGAGGACTGCGGCACCGAGCGCGGCCTCAAGCTGGCGATCGCCGAGCGTGGCGCCGACGGTGTCCTGCGCAAGGCCGACAACGTCGAGACCAGCGTGTACGCCCGTGCGCTGGCCGAGGACATCACCGTCGACGGCAAGGTGCTGGCCCCGGCCAACACCGACCTCGGCGACGTCCTCATCGACGAGCTGGTCAAGCACGGCATCGAGGAGGTCAAGACCCGCTCGGTCCTGACCTGTGAGTCCGCCGTCGGTACCTGCGCCATGTGCTACGGCCGTTCGCTGGCCACCGGCAAGCTGGTCGACATCGGTGAGGCGGTCGGCATCATCGCCGCCCAGTCCATCGGTGAGCCCGGTACCCAGCTGACGATGCGTACCTTCCACACCGGTGGTGTGGCCGGTGACGACATCACCCAGGGTCTGCCCCGTGTCGTCGAGCTCTTCGAGGCCCGTACCCCGAAGGGTGTCGCCCCGATCTCCGAGGCCTCCGGCCGCGTGCGGATCGAGGAGACCGAGAAGACCAAGAAGCTCGTCGTCACCCCGGACGACGGCAGCGACGAGACGGCGTTCCCGATCTCGAAGCGTGCCAAGGTCCTGGTCCGCGAGGGCGACCACGTCGAGGTGGGCCAGCAGCTCACCGTGGGTGCCACCAACCCGCACGACGTGCTGCGCATCCTGGGTCAGCGTGCCGTCCAGGTCCACCTGGTCGGCGAGGTCCAGAAGGTCTACAACTCGCAGGGTGTGTCGATCCACGACAAGCACATCGAGATCATCATCCGGCAGATGCTCCGCCGCGTGACGATCATCGAGTCCGGCGACGCCGAGCTGCTGCCCGGCGAGCTGGTCGAGCGCTCGAAGTTCGAGACCGAGAACCGTCGTGTGGTCCAGGAGGGCGGTCACCCGGCCTCCGGTCGTCCGCAGCTCATGGGTATCACCAAGGCCTCGCTGGCCACGGAGTCCTGGCTGTCGGCGGCGTCCTTCCAGGAGACGACCAGGGTTCTGACGGACGCGGCGATCAACGCCAAGTCCGACTCCCTGATCGGCCTCAAGGAGAACGTCATCATCGGTAAGCTCATCCCGGCCGGTACGGGTCTGTCCCGCTACCGCAACATCCGGGTCGAGCCCACCGAAGAGGCCAAGGCCGCGATGTACTCGGCCGTCGGCTACGACGACATCGACTACTCGCCGTTCGGCACCGGCTCCGGCCAGGCCGTTCCGCTGGAGGACTACGACTACGGTCCGTACAACCAGTAAGCGAGCAGTCTGAAGGGCGGCACTCCCACGCGGGGTGCCGCCCTTCGGCGTGTCCGGGGCCCGTGCGGGCGTCCGGGCACCCGTCCGCACGACGAGGACCTCGTACGGCGGACTCCCGGCGCGTACGCCCGTGGTGACGCGGTGTCCGCCGGCGGGCGGGCGCCGTGCGGCAGGTGGTGCCGGTCCCGTGACGCGGCGTCAACACGCGGTTCCTGGCGCGAGGGTGAATCGGCGGGCGGCCGATCTCCCGTCGCGGCGACCGGTGTCGGCGGCCGCCATGGACGTCACGGGGGCCGGCCGGCCGCTCACGCGGTGACGCCCGGTGACCGGCGACGGTGATCGGGCGACGCGGCCGGCGCGGCCGGCGCGGCCGACGCATGCGGCCGGCGGGCGGTGGGGCCGCGGCGTGGACTTGGCCCGCCGTCGCCGTGGCGCCTCCGCCGGTCGTCGTGGGCTCCCGCCCGTCGGCGCGGCGCTCCCCGGCGAGGCGAGCGCGGCGGTCGCCCGTCCGAGGTCGCGGTAGCCGCCCGCCCTGAGGTCGCGGTGGCGGCCCGCCCTGAGGGCGCGGTGGCCGACGCGTGGGACCGAGCTGGGGCGAATCCGTCCGTTCGGGGCCGTTCAGGGCGCATCATGGAGGGACCTTGGGGGCTCAGGGAGGTGCTCCGACGTGTCGTATGCGTGGCAGCCCTGGCAGGGCGAGGACGAGAAACCGGACGGCGGCGTCGGCGGTCCGGAGAGCCGGCCGCCGCAGGCCGGCGAGGGCGCGCCCGAGACGTGGCCGTGGCCGGACGGCGAAGATCCCGGTTCCCGGCGGCCGACCCGGCCGCCGCGGGCGCAGGAGGGCCCGGCGCCGGTCCCCGGACCGCAGGAGCCCGGCGGCCGGCCGTACGAGGCGTACGAGGGCCCCGCCGGACCCCCTTCCCCGCAGTACCCCCCGCCGTACCTGTCCCCGGGCGGACACACCTCCCCGCCCTCGGCCGGGCACCCCGCCCCGCCGTACCCGCCTCAGGGCGGGTCCGCGTACGCGCCTCAGGCCGGGCACCCCGAGCCGCCGCACCTGTCCCCGGGCAGGTCCGTGTACGCGCCTCAGGCCGGGCATCCCGCTGTGCCGCAGATGCCCCCGGCGGGGTATCCCGCGCCGCCTTCCCACGTCCCCGGCGGGTATCCGCCGCCCTATCAGGCACCCTTCGGGCACCCCTCTCCGCCCGGATTCCCGCCCGGGCGGCCGTCCGTCCTCGGCCCCGTGCCTCCGCAGGCCCCTGGCGTGCCCTCCTGGGCCCCTGTGCCGACCTGGCAGGGCCCCCAGGCCCCTGCCTTCATGCTGGCCTCGGACGCCGAGCGTGAGCGCGCCGTGGACGTGCTCAGGGCCGGGTTCGGGGAGGGCCGGCTGGCGAAGGAGGAGTTCGAACGGCGGGTGGAGCGGACGTACGCGGCCCGTACGGTCGGTGAGCTGTCGCTGCTGGTCGCGGACCTGCCCCAGGGGCCCGCACCGGCTCCGGTGACCGGTCCCGCCGTACCGCCGGCGTTCCTGCCCCTGCCGCCGCCGCGGATGAACGGCAAGGCCGTCGGGTCCGCCGTCTGCGGGCTGCTGTGCCTGCTGACCGCGGGCGTCACCGGCATCCCGGCGGTCGTGCTCGGGCACTCCGCGCGCGCCGAGATCCGGCGCACCGGTGAGGCGGGCGCCGGCCTGGCGGTGACCGGACTCGTGCTGGGCTGGCTGTCCACCGTCGGCTGGGCGCTGGTCCTGGTCCTGTCGCTCGCGCTGGGCGTCGCCGGCGCGTAGACCGCCGGGCGTCCCGGAGGCGCCGGCCGCCGTCGCGCGACCGTCACCTCACGGGCACGGAATGTGAAGGTGAAGATCATTCGGCGCCCGTGGACTTGACATGCCCCACCCGATGATGCGGGCGCGGTGCATTTGTTTTGACCGAAGTCCGTGAGGTAGGTACGCTCAGACCTTGTGCCTGGGGTGTGCCCTGGCTCTCGTGCGTGCCTTCAACCGCATGTCGAGCCTCACCGGCCACCGTGATCTGCGCCCATCTCGCCTTGCGCGAGGTTCTGCGCGATACGACACACCCGACCGCGTGGGTCGGAGAGTTTCAGGTTAGCTGTACCTATTCGGCACACAGAAACCGGAGAAGTAGTGCCTACGATCCAGCAGCTGGTCCGGAAGGGCCGGCAGGACAAGGTCGAGAAGAACAAGACGCCCGCACTTGAGGGTTCCCCTCAGCGCCGCGGCGTCTGCACGCGCGTGTTCACGACCACCCCGAAGAAGCCGAACTCGGCCCTGCGTAAGGTCGCGCGTGTGCGTCTGACCAGCGGCATCGAGGTCACGGCCTACATTCCGGGTGAGGGACACAACCTGCAGGAGCACTCCATCGTGCTCGTGCGTGGTGGCCGTGTGAAGGACCTGCCGGGTGTTCGTTACAAGATCATCCGCGGTTCCCTCGACACCCAGGGTGTCAAGAACCGCAAGCAGGCCCGCAGCCGCTACGGCGCCAAGAAGGAGAAGTAAGAATGCCTCGTAAGGGCCCCGCCCCGAAGCGCCCGGTCATCATCGACCCGGTCTACGGTTCTCCTCTGGTGACCTCCCTCATCAACAAGGTGCTGCTGAACGGCAAGCGCTCCACCGCCGAGCGCATCGTCTACGGCGCCATGGAGGGTCTGCGTGAGAAGACGGGCAACGACCCGGTCATCACGCTGAAGCGCGCGCTGGAGAACATCAAGCCGACCCTCGAGGTCAAGTCCCGCCGTGTCGGTGGTGCGACGTACCAGGTTCCGATCGAGGTCAAGCCCGGTCGTGCCAACACGCTCGCGCTGCGCTGGCTCGTCGGTTACTCCCGCGCCCGTCGCGAGAAGACGATGACCGAGCGTCTGCTCAACGAGCTCCTCGACGCCTCCAACGGCCTGGGTGCCGCTGTGAAGAAGCGTGAGGACACGCACAAGATGGCCGAGTCCAACAAGGCCTTCGCGCACTACCGCTGGTAGTCGCAGTCCACATCGAGACCGAGAGAAGACTGAAGCCTTATGGCTACCACTTCGCTTGACCTGGCCACGGTGCGCAACATCGGCATCATGGCCCACATCGACGCGGGCAAGACGACCACCACTGAGCGGATCCTGTTCTACACCGGCGTTTCGTACAAGATCGGTGAGGTCCACGACGGCGCCGCCACCATGGACTGGATGGAGCAGGAGCAGGAGCGTGGCATCACGATCACCTCTGCTGCCACCACCTGTCACTGGCCGCTGAACGACGTCGACTACACGATCAACATCATCGACACGCCGGGCCACGTCGACTTCACCGTCGAGGTGGAGCGTTCGCTCCGCGTGCTCGACGGTGCCGTGACGGTGTTCGACGGCGTCGCCGGTGTCGAGCCGCAGTCCGAGACGGTGTGGCGTCAGGCCGACCGTTACGGCGTGCCGCGCATCTGCTTCGTGAACAAGCTGGACCGTACCGGCGCCGAGTTCCACCGCTGCGTGGACATGATCAAGGACCGGCTCGGTGCCGTTCCGATCGTCATGCAGCTGCCGATCGGTGCCGAGATGGACTTCCAGGGCGTTGTGGACCTCGTCCGCATGAAGGCGCTCGTGTGGTCCGCCGAGGCGGCCAAGGGCGAGATGTACGACGTCGTCGACATCCCGGCCACGCACATCGAGGCTGCCGAGGAGTACCGCGGCAAGCTGGTCGAGACCGTCGCGGAGAACGACGACGAGATCATGGAGATGTTCCTGGAGGGCACCGAGCCCACCGAGGAGCAGCTCTACGCCGCGATCCGTCGTATCACCATCGCGTCCGGCAAGTCCGACGGCGTCACGGTCACCCCGGTGTTCTGTGGCACCGCGTTCAAGAACAAGGGCGTCCAGCCCCTGCTCGACGCGGTCGTGCGCTACCTGCCGACCCCCCTCGACGTCGAGGCCATCGAGGGCCACGACGTCAAGGACGCCGAGGTCGTCGTCAAGCGCAAGCCGTCCGACGACGAGCCGCTGTCGGCGCTCGCGTTCAAGATCATGAGCGACCCGCACCTGGGCAAGCTCACCTTCGTCCGGGTTTACTCGGGCCGCCTGGAGTCCGGCTCTTCGGTGCTGAACTCCGTCAAGGGCAAGAAGGAGCGCATCGGCAAGATCTACCGCATGCACGCCAACAAGCGTGAGGAGATCGAGTCGGTGGGCGCCGGCGACATCGTCGCCGTCATGGGCCTGAAGCAGACCACCACCGGTGAGACGCTGTGTGACGACAAGAACCCGGTCATCCTGGAGTCCATGGACTTCCCGGCGCCGGTGATCCAGGTCGCCATCGAGCCCAAGTCCAAGGGTGACCAGGAGAAGCTGGGTGTTGCCATCCAGCGTCTCGCGGAGGAGGACCCCTCCTTCCAGGTCCACTCGGACGAGGAGACCGGCCAGACCATCATCGGTGGCATGGGCGAGCTGCACCTCGAGGTGCTGGTCGACCGTATGCGCCGTGAGTTCAAGGTCGAGGCCAACGTCGGCAAGCCGCAGGTCGCGTACCGCGAGACGATCCGCAAGGCCGTCGAGCGTCTCGACTACACGCACAAGAAGCAGACCGGTGGTACCGGTCAGTTCGCCAAGGTGCAGATCGCGATCGAGCCGATCGAGAGTGGCGACACCTCGTACGAGTTCGTGAACAAGGTCACCGGTGGCCGCATCCCGAAGGAGTACATCCCTTCGGTCGACGCGGGTGCGCAGGAGGCCATGCAGTTCGGCATCCTGGCCGGCTACGAGATGACTGGCGTCCGCGTCATCCTTCTCGACGGTGGCTACCACGAGGTCGACTCCTCCGAGCTCGCCTTCAAGATCGCCGGTTCGCAGGCCTTCAAGGAGGCCGCGCGCAAGGCCAGCCCCGTGCTGCTCGAGCCGATGATGGCCGTCGAGGTCACCACGCCCGAGGACTACATGGGTGAGGTCATCGGCGACATCAACTCCCGCCGTGGCCAGATCCAGGCCATGGAGGAGCGGGCCGGTGCCCGCGTCGTGAAGGGCCTCGTGCCCCTCTCGGAGATGTTCGGCTACGTCGGAGACCTCCGCAGCAAGACGTCGGGTCGCGCAAGCTACTCGATGCAGTTCGACTCCTACGCCGAGGTTCCGCGGAACGTCGCCGAGGAGATCATCGCGAAGGCCAAGGGCGAGTAACGCACCGCGTTTAACGCACCGCGTAACCACGCTTTAGGCTTGACTCCGGAGCCTCAAGGGGCATTCGGCCGCATCACGGACGAATGCCCCGGGTTCCGGGCTATCCAGCAAAGATCACCTGGCGCCGATGAAGCAAGGCGTACAGAACCACTCCACAGGAGGACCCAGTGGCGAAGGCGAAGTTCGAGCGGACTAAGCCGCACGTCAACATCGGCACCATCGGTCACATCGACCACGGTAAGACGACCCTCACGGCCGCCATTACCAAGGTGCTGCACGACGCGTACCCGGACCTGAACGAGGCCACCGCGTTCGACAACATCGACAAGGCGCCCGAAGAGCGTCAGCGCGGTATCACCATCTCCATCGCGCACGTCGAGTACCAGACCGATGCGCGTCACTACGCCCACGTCGACTGCCCGGGTCACGCGGACTACATCAAGAACATGATCACCGGTGCCGCGCAGATGGACGGCGCGATCCTCGTGGTCGCCGCCACCGACGGCCCGATGCCGCAGACCAAGGAGCACGTGCTCCTGGCCCGCCAGGTCGGCGTTCCGTACATCGTCGTCGCCCTGAACAAGGCCGACATGGTGGACGACGAGGAGATCCTGGAGCTCGTCGAGCTCGAGGTCCGTGAGCTCCTCTCCGAGTACGAGTTCCCGGGCGACGACGTTCCGGTCGTCAAGGTCTCCGCTCTGAAGGCGCTCGAGGGCGACCCGGAGTGGACCCAGACCGTCCTCGAGCTGATGAAGGCCGTCGACGAGGCCATCCCGCAGCCCGAGCGTGAGGTCGACAAGCCGTTCCTCATGCCGATCGAGGACGTCTTCACGATCACCGGTCGCGGTACGGTCGTCACCGGCCGTATCGAGCGTGGTGTCCTGAAGGTCAACGAGACCGTCGACATCATCGGCATCAAGAACGAGAAGACCACCACCACGGTCACCGGCATCGAGATGTTCCGCAAGCTGCTCGACGAGGGCCAGGCCGGTGAGAACGTCGGTCTGCTGCTCCGCGGCATCAAGCGCGAGGACGTCGAGCGCGGCCAGGTCATCATCAAGCCCGGTTCGGTCACCCCGCACACCGAGTTCGAGGCCCAGGCCTACATCCTGTCCAAGGACGAGGGTGGCCGCCACACGCCGTTCTTCAACAACTACCGTCCGCAGTTCTACTTCCGTACGACTGACGTGACCGGTGTTGTGACCCTCCCCGAGGGCACCGAGATGGTCATGCCGGGTGACAACACCGAGATGTCGGTGCAGCTCATCCAGCCCATCGCCATGGAAGAGGGCCTGAAGTTCGCCATCCGTGAGGGTGGTCGCACGGTGGGCGCCGGCCAGGTCACCAAGATCACCAAGTAAGTTCCGCTTGCTTGAAGGTCACTGACTGACCACGAGAGGCCCGTACGACTTCGGTCGTACGGGCCTCTTCGCGTTCCCCGGAGGCCCTCCCGGAGGCTTCACCCCTCGCGTCAACCCACGGCTCGCGAATCCCGCCGTGACACACCGTGACGAAGATCGACGCCCGCCGGTTGAGAGGGCGAGGGCGTACGGCTGCTGCGACACGGCGAGGGGTGCACGGTGGGCGATCTGGGTGGCGGTTCGGGTCCTGCGGGGCTCGCGGGACCGGCCGGGCAGGGGATCCTGGCGTCCACCCCGGCGCGGAAGCGGGCGGCCGCGGCGGCCGTGCAGGAGCACATCGCGCCGCACACCCGCAGGGCGGGTGACTGGGCCGACGACGAGACCGGCGCCGCCGTGCGGGCCTTCGGCGCCCGGGACGGCGACGGCTGGCTGACCGCCGCGGCCTTACGCGGGGCCCACGAGGCGTGGGGCGCCCAGGTGAAGAACCTGATGGACCGGCTGGCCGCCGAGCGGGACGCGCTGCGCGACACGAACGTGGTGCTGACCGGCACGGACGCGGGAGTCGGTTCGGCGCTGCGGCAGCTGTCCGCGCTGGACCGGTACTGACGGGGGGCCGCGGACATGCCCACCTATCACGAGGTCGTGAGCTGCGACCTCTCCGCGCTCACTGCCGCGGCCGACCGCTGGGACGGCATGGCGGGGGAGTTCGAGAAGCAGGAGAGCGCCTACCGCCGGCACGTGTACGGCGTCTCCGCGGGCGCCGGCTGGTCGGGCATGAGCGCCGAGGCCGCGCACGGGCGCTTCGGCGTCACCCTCGGACAGTTCCAGGACGCGCAGACCGAGGCCCGTGCGATCGCCTCCCTGCTGCGGGACGCGCACGCGCAGTTCACGGAGCTGCGGGGGCGGCTGCGGACCGCGCGGGAGGAGGCGGAGGCGGCCGGGATGCGGGTCTCCGACCGGGGGATCGTCGCTGTGGACCCCGGACGGGCGGCCGCGGCGAGCGGCGGGCACGGGGTCTACGGCGGCGGGCGTGCGGAGGGCGGTGGGCACGGGGCTCACGGCGGCGGGCATGCGGAGGGCGGCGGGCACGGGGTCTACGGCGGCGGGCGTGCGGAGGGCGCTGGCCACGGGGCCTTCGGCGGCGGGCGCACGGAGACGGGTGCGGGGGCGTTCCTGGCGCACGCGGAGTCGGCCGTACGGGGCTGGCAGGACCGTATCGACGCGGCGGTGCGTGCCGTCACGGACGCGGACACGGGGGTCCGGGTGGCGCTGACCGCGGCCGTGGTCGACTCCGGCCCGTCGGCCGGGGGCCGGGGCTTCAACGGCCGGGCGCTGGGGGACGTCGAGAAGTACGAGGCGCTCTCGGCCGAGGGCCCGCTGGAGCGGCTGAGCCGCGGGGACCGGCTGTCACCGCGCGAACTCGCCGAACTGGACCGCCTCTTCCGCGACAACTCCGGTGACACGGCGTTCGCCCGGACCGTGCTGGACGATCTCGGGGCGCGGGGCACGATCCTGCTGACGAACGAGCTGAACGACCGGATCCACGGGGGATCGGGGCGCCCCGGGGCGTACGCGGCGGTCGAGTCGGGCCTCGCGGACTCGCTGGCCGCGGCGACCCGGAACACGGACTCCTCCTGGTACCGGCACTGGCGTACCGCGATGCGGCACGCGGGCGTCCGGCGCTGGGCCACGGACGTCCAGGGGCAGCGCCTGGACAAGGCGGTCGGCTACCAGTCCCTGGTCACGCTCATGCGGCAGGGCCACGGGTACGCACCGCGGATGCTGGCGGACCTCACGGACGACATGGTCGCGGCGGAGAAGCGGGAGCCGGGGATCTGGCGGCTGAAGGAGCGGTACAGCGGCTCGCACGGCGGCTGGTTCGCCAACGATCCGGTGGACGGCGCCCTCGGCCTCATGAGCCGGGACCCCGCCGCGGCGGCGCACTATCTGTCCTCGGACGCGCACATGAGGTACCTGACGGCGGAGCGGGACTGGAAGGTCACGCTGTACGGGCACGAAGGGGCCAAGGCGGGGACGTACGAGGCGGGCCTCGACGCGGACGACCGCGCGGGCTTCGGGGCCGCGCTCAAGGCGGCGACGACGGGCATCGACCCCTCGTCGGGCCACGCGCACCACGTGGCGCACACCAAGGAGAACGAGGCGGTCCTCCGGTCCGCGCTCTCCCACCTCGCCGGGCGCGGTGACGGCTTCCCCGCGTCGCTGCGGCGCCCGATGGCGGACATCCTCGTCAACCACGGCAGCACGGTGCACGCCTCGGCCGGCGAGATCGACATCTCCCGCTCGCCGCTGGACCAGCACCAGCTCTTCGAGGTCACCAAACAGGTCTCCAAGGACCCCGGCGCGTACGGCACCCTCAACGGCGGCCTGAACCAGGCGCTGGTCTCCGGCATCCACGCGGACCGCTCGGCGTCGACGGAATCCCTGGTCCGCGCGGGCCGCACGGTCGGCTTCCTGGAAGAGGCCCGCATCCAGGCCCAGGGCGACCCCAAGACAGCCGAATTCAAAGAGAAACCACTCTTCGACAAGGCCATCAGCTATCTGCCGGTCGCCGGCGACGAGGTGCAGCAAGGGTTTGATTACGTCACGGACAAGTGGCTGGAGGACGAGCAGAAGAGGCTGGACGGCAAGCGAGTGGATGAAAACTTCCACTACTACTCCCGGAGGAACGGCCAATTGATGGCGCTCGCTTCGCAGTGGAGGGTGGTGCATCCGCATGGCGTTTCGCCATACTTTGATCCGCGAGACGAGATCAGTGAATCCGCGATGGGCGGAATTGAGCACGCGAGAGGTGTTTCCGGAGTGCAGCCCAAATGACCAGAAGCCTTCGCATCGTCCTTCTCTGCGTTGCCGTACTGCAGTGCGTTCTCGTGTCGGCGTGTGCCGCACAGCGCGAGGTCCCGAAGGCGATCTGCGGCACTCCCGTTGACCCTCGGTTGACCGAGTCTCTTATCGCGGACGCTAGCGATCTTTACGAGCTCAACAGAGTTGAGCGCGCCGAAGCTGTGACCGCACCATGCCTTCTATTGGCCGGCGATAATGCGATCCTCGGACTTCGATTCTCTTGGAACGATGTGCCGCCGGACCTTATGCATCTTGCGACCGGCACTGGTTCCGTATCGAGCGTGAGCAGCCCCCGTGCCTTGGACTGGGTCTATCGGAGCATTTCCGGCACCGACGGAGCGATCTCGCAGGCACCCTGTAAGACCAAGGGTGGAAACTACTTCACCCTCACCCTTCAGTTGCCCCGGATCGAGTTGGGGGATCGGAGTCATCGGAAGGACATCGAGGCGTTCATGCGGGCGTATTTTCCGGCGACTCTCAGGACCCTCGGGTGTGAGAGGCCGGGAGCCGCGGGGGAGGACGGGCTCTCCCGCGGCCCCGAGCGGGGTCAGCGGTAGCTGATCACCCGCAGGCGGCTGACACCTGTCGCGTCCAGGGAGGCCGGCTCGCCCGTAGCCCCGTCGACGAGTACGACACCCGCTTCCAGCCGTACCACGTTCACCAGCCAGCCCACGGCCTCCCGGCCACGGCCGTCCGTGCGGTGGACCCAGACCACGGCACGAGCGCCCACCGGCAGCGCCGACAGCGCGCCCAGGGTCGTCTGCCAGTCCGTGTGCTCGGAGACGGACAGCACCTGGCCGAGCTGGGCGAGCGTCGGTCCGTACCACGAGGCCTCGCCCGGGGGAGGCGGGGCGGGAAGGTCCGCCGTGCCGGGGTTCTCTCCCGCGTCCCAGCGGGCCAGCCAGGCCCAGGGATCGGAGTTCGGCAGGCCGAAGGGAGCGGCGGAGTCCTTCGGGACGACGACCGTCGCGTCCAGCATCGCGTCCTGCCAATGCCCCCCGTCGAGGAAGCGCCGGGTGTTGCAGGAGAACACCCAGCCACGCCGTGTCTCGTCCTGGCCGGTCGGCCGGTCCAGGACGACCTGGCCGCCGTAGGAGTCGTCGAGCCAGCGCTGGGCCTTCTCGGCTGCCGAGGCGAAATCGGGAGCGGCGCGCCGCCACGACGGGAGCGTGCCGGCGGACGCTCCGGGCAGGGCGCGCAGGAGGACGAGCCCCTTCAGCTGCGGCCCGGTGTCGAGCCGGGCGAGCGACGACGTCAGGCCGTCCAGGAGGACCACCTGGCCGTTGTGGTTGTTCGCGTACAGCAGGTTGCCGCTCGCCTCGTGGCCGCCGATCTCGCGCCGTACCCAGATCACACCGCGGGTGCCGGGACCGGGCTCCTCGACCGCCTTGATCACGTCGTCCCAGTCGCTCACCTCGACACGCTCGAACGCCGGGAAGTAGCGGCGGCCGAGCCGCGTCCACCAGCCGGGGGCCTCGTCGGAGGGGCGCCAGGGCAGTGCCACGGACGGGGCGCCCTCGACGGCCGAGTGCACGGCGACGAGGCAGCCCCGCGCGTTGATCCGGCGGCCCTGGCCCTCGGCGCGGGCGGCGGTGTCCTGGGGTGTGGCCGGCTCCAGGTCCGCGAGGGGAGCGCTGGGCGCGGGGTGGTAGGGCGAGCCGCCGTCCTTCGGCACCACGACCGACGCCGCGAGCATGGGCGTGCGGGGGTACCCGGGCTGGGGCAGGGTCTGGCACGCCAGCAGCCATGCCGCTGCTGTCTCGTGCACGGGGTCAGGTGAGGCGAGCTCCACCAGCCCGCCGTAGGTCAGCCGCAGCCAGTCGGAGGCCCGCAGACCGGGATCGGACATCTCAGTGCCCTTTCTTCGGCGGCCAGTTGCCGGACGCGCGCAGGTCCATGTACTCCGCGACCGGCAGATGGGTCGGCGGGAAGTGGACGGCCGTTCCGTCCTGGGGTGCGACGACGACCGAGCTGAAGGGTGCCATCGCGAAGTCACCGGTCTCGATGTGTTCCTTGAAATCGAAACGTACGGTCCAGCCGTAGGGGAACTCGATCGCCGTGTCCGCGAGCATGACCACGGAGTCGGCGCGGTCGGGGTAGGCGACGTTCTTCAGGTACGCGGCGGCCGAGGCCACCGCTTCGTCCTTGGTCAGCACTGTCAACTCCACTAGCGGTAAGGGATGTAGCCGATGCCCGAGACGCCGTGTTCCAGTCTTCCGAGCGTCCCGGACTGGCCGTCGAGGAACACCACGCCGTGTTCCGTGTTCACGGCGTTGAAGACATGGGCGCTGCCGTCGGGCCGGGAGATGTACACCACGCTCTCCGACCCCTGACCTCGCATTTCCAGGTCACGGATGACGTCATCGTAGGTGTGCGCCTTGATGTAGTTGCCCTTCGGCACGTTCTTCAGGCCCAGGGCCTCCGGGGAGGGGTGGTCGGGGAACTCCCTGGGTGCGGCGCTGACCTCCTCGCCCCTGAGCCGGCGTGCCACGGCGACGACGTTGTGGCTGCAGTTCTGCGTGTAACCGGGCATCCCGGTGTTGTTCACGTCCTTGATCCACGGGACCTGGTCGTCGATGAAGGCGGCGGCCTCGTCGGGGGTGACCGACTCGTAGTGGATGGCCCGTCGGGAGGCCGCCGTCGACGGCCGCGCCAGGTTGCTCCACTTGCTCGCCCCCGGCACCTCGGCCGCGTGCTCCAGGCCTCCCTTGGCCATGTTCGCGGCCGTGAGCTCGACGCCCTCCTCGGCCGCCGTGCGCAGGCCGCCGGCGGCGAGACCCGCACCGTCGGTGCCGATCAGCTGCGGGATCAGCCGGCCCACGAACTCCGAGGGGTCCTTCTCGAAGCCGTCCACCACGGCCTTGAC
The DNA here is from genome assembly GCF_044747185.1 of Streptomyces sp. NPDC090108. Lineage (NCBI taxonomy): Bacteria > Bacillati > Actinomycetota > Actinomycetes > Kitasatosporales > Streptomycetaceae > Streptomyces > Streptomyces sp. NPDC090108. The sequence continues at coordinate 1,026,945 of NZ_JBIVDQ010000001.1, read as the reverse complement.
CATGCGCTCGGGGTGCGCCGCCGTCGAGACCAGACCGGACAGCGTCGTCGAGACGCCCTGCACGTACTCCGCGGGGTGCGTGATGTTGTACGGGTCCATCGGGTCGAGGCCGCGCACGAAGTTGACGAGCCCGGCCGCTCCCTTGACGACACCGCCGACCACGTGGGTGAGCTCGGTGGAGGCGGCCACGTTGTAGTCGACGAAGTCGTTGCCGAGGCGGTCCAGGGGCGGCGGCTCGGCAGGCGCGTGTGCCAGGGCCTCCTTGACCTTGGCGTTCGCGGTGGCGGCCGCGGTGTTGCGCTGCTTGCGCGCCTCGCCGAGCTTCTCCCGTGCCGCGGCGATGTCGCTCTTGCCGGGGTCGTGGAACGCTTCGGGTTCCGGTCCCGGGTCCTCGTCGGCCTTGATCTTGGCGTTGTAGGCGTCGATGCGCTTGTTGTAGGCGGTGACGGCCGCCTCGGACGTGTGCTTGCCCTTCTCGTACAGCGCGATGGCGTCCTTGGCCTGCCCCTGCGCCCACTTGACGGTCTCCGCATAGGACTGCAGGGCGCCCGAGGCGGTCTGGCAGGCGTCGGCCGCGTGCAGCCACCGCGCCGGGTGCATGCCGAGCTTGTCGCGGAAGGCGTCGCCGCCCTCGCCCTTCCAGCCGGAGGAGTCGACCCGCTTCAGGCCTGAGCTGACCTTCTCGAACGCGGTGGAGAAGTCCGTCAGGTGCTTGGCGGTCTCCACGATCTGGCCGTGGTCGCCGTGGACCAGGTCCTTCGGGTCGTCGCTCTCGCCCAGCTGCTGTTCCCCGGGGGTGGCACCGAGGTCGGAGGCGATCTCGTCGCCCCAGTCGTCCACCTTGTCGGCCGCGTCGTGCAGGCCGACCTTGTCCAGGCCGTCGCCGATCTGGTGGGCTCCCCAGTCGATGCCCTCACCGGCGGCCTTCTTGCCGTCGTCGAGGAGCTTCTCGCCCTTGCCGAGAGCCCAGTTCGTGCCGTCCTCGAGACCGTGCCCGATGCTGCCGAGGATGCCCATCAGCCCTCACCCCCGCCCTGCTGCGTACGGGCCCGTTCCTCGGGGGACGGACCGAAGGTGTCGTCGAGGAACTTGTCGTACTGGCCGTCCGAGACGCCGACGGCCTCGTGCAGGTTCTCCGGGTTGAGCCCCATGGGGCCGAGGGTGTGGGAGGTCATGACGTCCCGGCCGGCGTCCTTCCAGCCCTGCGCGCTGGCGTCGAAGGCCTGGTCGAAGGACTGCTTGCTGTAGTCCGCGTGCAGGGACTGGCCGGCGATCTCCCCCCAACCCTGCTGGGTGACCTGGTCCTCCGTGGCGTGCGGATTGCCGATCAGGGAGTTCAGCCCGATCTTGAGGGAGTCCCCGACGTAGTGGTCCGTCTCGTAGTACGTGCCCGCCGACATGTGGGTCTTGACGGCCAGCGCGTTGCCCTCGTTGACGAGGGAACGAACCCCCCACTCCCAGCGCTCGCAGAAGGTGTGGAAGGTGCCGGTCAGGGTCTCGTCGCCCAGTTCGAGGCCCGACAGCTCCAGGTCGCCGAATCCCCGGCCCGCGCTCGCCATGCCGACCATGCCGAGTTCCTTCAGCTCCGCCAGCGCCAGCGTCAGCCCCTGGGCTATCTCGCCGAGCCCCTCGGTCCTGAGGTCCACGCCGCTCGCAGGTACCCCCGCGCTGCCCTCGATCACCGTTGCCCCTCCGTCCGGGCCGCCATGGCCACGTCACCCATGTATCCCTGATTCACCGCGAACGCGTCGGGAACGATCCCGGCGACCGGGGGGAGCAGCAGGGCGTGCTCCGCGCCGTCGGCCGCGTCCAGCGCGACTCCGCAGGGGACCTTGGCCTCCGGGACCGCCACGTCGAGGAGTCGCGCGCCGAGCACCGTCTGGTACGTCCACTCCTCCTCGCCCGCGTCCCGGGCCAGCGCGTAGCGCGCGAGCGCCCGCTCGTCGGAGAAGGCCAGGATCCAGCGGACCCCGCCGAAGTCGCTGGTCAGCCAGCCGTCGTCCACCACGGGGACCAGTACGGCCGTGTCCCGGAAGTCCGCCAGCGCCTCGGTGAACCACCGCCGCCGGGCCTCGGCCGCCGCCCTGCTGTCCGTCCCGGCCTCCGGCTCCGCTCCGGCATCCGCGTGCGCCGGTGCGGCGGCGGGCTGTGCGGCCGGACTCATGAGCGGTGCCGACGGTGCCGGTGCCGGCGGAGCGTCGTCGTCGCGTGCGGGTCCGGCCATGTCCGCGTATTCGGCGAGCCGCGAGCGCCGTACCGGCGCCGTCCCGCCACCCCCTGGGTCAGTCATGGGCCAAACGGTGCCACAACGCCGACGGCGCTTTCCGGCGCGCGGACCCCAAGCGGATGATGATCACACGACCTTCACCGCTTACGGTCGCGCTCACGCGCAGCGCAGGAGCAGCCAGGTCGGCAGGTGGCGGTCCGTGTCGTCGGACAGGATCCAGCCGAACGCGTCGTGGGCGATGGTGAAGGCCTGGCGCGCGCCCAGCAGCCGGTAGTGGCAGTCCTCGACGTCGAGGTGGTCGAGGTGGTGGACGCCGCCCGAGCAGGGGAGTGGCGGGGCGGCGCCAGGGCGCGGGGGGACGCAGTTCAGGCGGTGGCCGGTCAGCAACTGCCGGAGTTCACGCTCCTGTTGCCGCGGGTCGGAGACGCCCTCCAGCCGCAGCCGATCCCGGTCGATCCAGATCCGGCTCCGCCGGCGCGGCTTCCGGGGTCCGCGGCCCGACCGCTGGACCTCCACGTCGAGCAGGGCGAGGAGGGTCAGGGGGAGAGGGGCCAGGACCCACAGCAACGGGCCCCACACCCACTGCAGGCAGTAGCGCGTCCAGATCCGCAGCGGCGACTTCGGCGGCCGGGCGGCCCAGCCGGGCGCGGGGTCGGGGGCGGGCCGGGTGCCTGGTGGGTCTGTGTGGTCACGGGGACGGTCTCCGTCGGTCTTGTGGACTCGCCGGCGGGCGGTGAGCCGGACCGTCACCACGGATAACCGCGAGCCGGTCACCCTCGGTCACGGGGGGCTTGCGCAAACGCGCTTTTCCGGGGCTTCACCGGGTCCGCCTGTCCGGCCGCGGGCCCGCCGTGTTTGACCTGCGTCACTCTCGGGGTAATCTCTTCGGCTCGATTGGCCAGGAGGCTGCCCCATATGGCAGACTGTCCGAGTTGCTCGGCCGAGTGTTGATGCTGCGCGCCTCCCGCCGGGAGGACCGGAAGCGAGTCCCACAGTACTCGTCGTCCTAACTGCCTCACGGCAGCACTGGGGCGGACGTACGGGAATCTTCCGGGAAGTGTGAGCGCAATACCGACCAGGCGCCCGGTGGGCCTTCCGCCCCCGGCCTGCGGTTCCGGAAGGGCCGTGTGCATTCCCGCTGGGATGTCCGAACAAGGGGCATCTGTGTCAGCGAGAGCGCGACACGCCCGACCGCGTGGGTCGGACAGAAGGCATCGGAACCACCGGGTTCCGGAGCGTTGAGAGACAGGACTACTGAGTAGCCATGGCGGGACAGAAGATCCGCATCCGGCTCAAGGCCTACGACCACGAGGTCATCGACTCCTCGGCGAAGAAGATCGTCGAGACGGTGACCCGCACTGGTGCGTCGGTCGCGGGCCCGGTGCCGCTGCCCACTGAGAAGAACGTGTACTGCGTCATCAAGTCGCCGCACAAGTACAAGGACTCGCGCGAGCACTTCGAGATGCGCACGCACAAGCGCCTGATCGACATTCTCGACCCGACCCCCAAGACCGTTGACTCTCTGATGCGACTCGACCTCCCGGCCGGTGTCGACATCGAGATCAAGCTCTAAGGGCTGGTGATCTGAGAATGGCTAAGCAGATCAAGGGCATCCTGGGCGAGAAGCTCGGCATGACGCAGGTGTGGGACGAGAACAACCGCGTTGTTCCCGTCACCGTCGTCAAGGCCGGCCCCAACGTCGTGACCCAGGTTCGTACGAACGATGTCGACGGCTACGAGTCCGTCCAGATCGCGTTCGGCGAGATCGACCCGCGCAAGGTGAACAAGCCCCTCAAGGGCCACTTCGCGAAGGCCGACGTCACCCCCCGTCGCCACCTCGTCGAGATCCGTACCGCTGACGCCAGCGAGTACACCCTCGGCCAGGAGATCACCGCTGAGGTGTTCGAGGCCGGCATCAAGGTCGACGTGACCGGCAAGAGCAAGGGCAAGGGCTTCGCCGGTGTCATGAAGCGCCACAACTTCAAGGGTGGCAAGGCGTCCCACGGTGCCCACCGTGTGCACCGCATGCCCGGTTCCATCGGTGGCTGTGCCACCCCCGGCCGTGTCTTCAAGGGCATGCGCATGGCGGGTCGCATGGGCAACGAGCGGGTCACCACCCAGAACCTGACCGTCCACGCCGTTGACGCGGAGAAGGGTCTGCTGCTCATCAAGGGCGCGGTTCCCGGTCCGAACGGCGGCCTCGTCCTGGTCCGCACCGCGGCCAAGGGGGCCTGAGGTAACCGATGAGCACTGTTGACATCCTTTCGCCTGCTGGCGACAAGGCCGGTTCCGTCGAGCTCCCCGCGGAGATCTTCGACGTCGAGAAGATCAGCATCCCGCTGATCCACCAGGTCGTCGTCGCGCAGCTGGCCGCTGCCCGCCAGGGCACGCACAAGACCAAGTCCCGTGGCGAGGTCCGTGGTGGTGGCCGCAAGCCTTACCGCCAGAAGGGCACCGGTCGCGCCCGCCAGGGTTCGACCCGCGCGCCGCAGTTCGCCGGTGGTGGCGTCGTGCACGGTCCCGTGCCGCGTGACTACTCGCAGCGGACCCCGAAGAAGATGAAGGCCGCGGCCCTGCGCCACGCCCTCACCGACCGGGCCCGCCACAACCGCATCCACGTCGTCTCCGGCGTGGTCGAGGGCGCGAACCCGTCCACGAAGGCCGCCAAGACGCTGTTCGGCAAGATCTCGGAGCGCAAGAACCTGCTCCTGGTCGTCGAGCGCGCCGAAGAGGCCGCGTGGCTGTCCGCCCGCAACCTGCCCCAGGTCCACATCCTGGAGCCGGGCCAGCTGAACACGTACGACGTTCTCGTCTCGGACGACGTGGTCTTCACCCAGGCCGCGCTCGAGTCCTTCGTGTCCGGCCCGAAGGCCAATGACACCGAAGGGAGCGAGGTCTGATGGCTATCCGTCACCCCGCTATCGCCTCGAAGGCCGCCAAGGCCGCCAAGGCCGCGCGCGTCGCCAAGGCGAAGCGTCACGCCACCGAGGGCAAGAACACGGTCGAGACCCCGCTGAGCAAGTCCTTCACGGACCCCCGTGACGTGCTGCTGAAGCCGGTCGTCTCGGAGAAGAGCTACGCGCTCCTCGACGAGGGCAAGTACACGTTCATCGTCGCCCCGGGCGCCAACAAGACCCAGATCAAGCAGGCCGTCCAGGCGGTCTTCTCGGTCAAGGTCACCGGGGTCAACACGATCAACCGCCAGGGCAAGCGCAAGCGCACGAAGACCGGTTTCGGTCAGCGTGCCGGCAGCAAGCGCGCGATCGTGACCCTCGCCGAGGGCGACCGTATCGACATCTTCGGCGGTCCGACCGCGTAAGCGGGTCGGATCGTCCGATATCGGACGAGGACTGAGAAATGGGAATCCGCAAGTACAAGCCGACTACGCCGGGCCGTCGTGGCGCCAGCGTCGCCGACTTCGTCGAGGTCACGCGGTCCACGCCGGAGAAGTCGCTGGTCCGTCCCCTGCACAGCAAGGGCGGCCGTAACAATGCCGGTCGTGTGACCGTTCGCCACCAGGGTGGCGGACACAAGCGCGCCTACCGAGTGATCGACTTCCGTCGTCACGACAAGGACGGCGTGCCGGCGAAGGTCGCGCACATCGAGTACGACCCCAACCGCACCGCGCGCATCGCGCTGCTGCACTACGCCGACGGCGAGAAGCGCTACATCCTCGCCCCGCGCAACCTGCAGCAGGGTGACCGCGTCGAGAACGGTCCCGGGGCCGACATCAAGCCGGGCAACAACCTGGCGCTCCGCAACATCCCGGTCGGTACCACGATCCACGCGATCGAGCTCCGTCCCGGTGGCGGTGCCAAGTTCGCCCGCTCCGCCGGTGCCTCCGTGCAGCTGCTCGCGAAGGAGGGCTCGATGGCCCACCTCCGCATGCCGTCCGGTGAGATCCGCCTGGTCGACGTCCGCTGCCGCGCCACCATCGGCGAGGTCGGCAACGCCGAGCAGAGCAACATCAACTGGGGTAAGGCCGGCCGTAAGCGGTGGCTGGGCGTTCGCCCGACCGTCCGTGGTGTCGTCATGAACCCGGTTGACCACCCGCACGGTGGTGGTGAGGGCCGGACGTCCGGTGGTCGCCACCCTGTGTCCCCGTGGGGCAAGAAGGAAGGCCGTACTCGTTCGCCCAAGAAGGCGTCGAACAAGTACATCGTCCGCCGCCGCAAGACGAACAAGAAGCGCTAAGGACGGGTTGAGATGCCTCGTAGTCTGAAGAAGGGGCCCTTCGTCGACGACCACCTGATCAAGAAGGTGGACGCACAGAACGAAGCCGGCACCAAGAACGTCATCAAGACCTGGTCCCGCCGCTCGATGATCATCCCGGCGATGCTCGGACACACCCTCGCGGTGCACAACGGCAAGACCCACATCCCGGTGTTCGTCACCGAGTCGATGGTCGGCCACAAGCTCGGCGAGTTCTCGCCGACCCGCACCTTCCGGGGCCACGTCAAGGAAGACCGGAAGTCGAAGCGCCGCTAGTAGCGGATCGCATTCAGACACGTAAGTAACTGAGAGGGACAACCATGGAAGCCAGGGCCCAGGCGCGGTACATCCGCGTTACGCCCATGAAGGCCCGCCGCGTGGTGGACCTTATCCGTGGCATGGATGCCACGGAGGCTCAGGCTGTTCTGCGATTCGCTCCGCAGGCAGCCTCCGTGCCGGTCGGCAAGGTGCTCGACAGCGCCATTGCCAACGCCGCGCACAACTACGACCACACCGACGCCGACAGCCTCTTCATTTCCGAGGCGTACGTCGACGAGGGCCCGACCCTGAAGCGGTTCCGTCCGCGCGCCCAGGGCCGCGCCTACCGGATCCGCAAGCGGACCAGCCACATCACCGTGGTCGTCAGCAGCAAGGAAGGAACCCGGTAATGGGCCAGAAGGTTAACCCGCATGGGTTCCGGCTCGGCATCACCACGGACTTCAAGTCCCGTTGGTACGCCGACAAGCTGTACAAGGACTACGTCAAGGAAGACGTCGCCATCCGGCGGATGCTGACGTCCGGCATGGAGCGCGCCGGCATCTCGAAGGTTGAGATCGAGCGCACCCGTGACCGCGTCCGCGTCGACATCCACACCGCTCGTCCGGGCATTGTCATCGGTCGCCGCGGCGCCGAGGCCGACAAGATCCGTGGCCAGCTGGAGAAGCTGACCGGCAAGCAGGTCCAGCTGAACATCCTCGAGGTCAAGAACCCCGAGACGGATGCTCAGCTCGTGGCCCAGGCCGTCGCCGAGCAGCTCTCCTCCCGCGTCTCCTTCCGTCGGGCCATGCGTAAGAGCATGCAGTCCGCCATGAAGGCCGGCGCCAAGGGCATCAAGATCCAGTGCGGTGGCCGCCTCGGTGGCGCCGAGATGTCCCGCTCGGAGTTCTACCGCGAGGGCCGTGTGCCCCTGCACACGCTCCGCGCGAACGTGGACTACGGCTTCTTCGAGGCCAAGACGACCTTCGGCCGCATCGGTGTGAAGGTCTGGATCTACAAGGGCGACGTCAAGAACATCGCCGAGGTCCGCGCCGAGAACGCTGCTGCCCGTGCCGGCAACCGCCCGGCCCGTGGCGGCGCCGACCGTCCGGCCCGTGGTGGCCGCGGTGGCGAGCGTGGCGGTCGCGGTCGTAAGCCGCAGCAGGCTGCCGGCGCCGAGGCCCCCAAGGCCGAGGCTCCCGCCGCCGCCGCTCCGGCTGAGAGCACCGGAACGGAGGCCTGACCGACATGCTGATCCCCCGTAGGGTCAAGCACCGCAAGCAGCACCACCCGAAGCGCCGCGGTCAGGCCAAGGGCGGTACGACGGTCGCGTTCGGCGAGTACGGCATTCAGGCCCTCACGCCGGCGTACGTGACCAACCGCCAGATCGAGGCGGCCCGTATCGCGATGACCCGCCACATCAAGCGTGGTGGCAAGGTCTGGATCAACATCTACCCGGACCGCCCGCTGACGAAGAAGCCTGCCGAGACCCGCATGGGTTCCGGTAAGGGTTCTCCGGAGTGGTGGATCGCGAACGTGCACCCGGGTCGGGTCATGTTCGAGCTGTCTTACCCCAACGAGAAGATTGCGCGTGAGGCCCTCACTCGTGCGGCCCACAAGCTGCCGATGAAGTGCCGGATCGTCAAGCGCGAGGCAGGTGAAGCGTGATGTCGGCCGGTACCAAGGCGTCCGAGCTGCGCGAGCTGGGCAACGAGGAGCTTCTTGCGAAGCTCCGCGAGGCCAAGGAAGAGCTGTTCAATCTCCGCTTCCAGGCGGCGACTGGTCAGCTCGAGAACCACGGCCGTCTGAAGGCGGTCCGCAAGGACATCGCGCGGATCTACACCCTGATGCGCGAGCGTGAGCTGGGCATCGAAACGGTGGAGAACGCCTGATGAGCGAGAAGAACGTGACTGAGAACGCAGAGGCCCGCGGCTTCCGCAAGACCCGCGAGGGTCTCGTCGTCAGCGACAAGATGGACAAGACCGTCGTCGTCGCTGTCGAGGACCGCGTCAAGCACGCGCTGTACGGCAAGGTCATCCGCCGTACGAACAAGCTCAAGGCGCACGACGAGCAGAACGCTGCGGGCGTCGGCGACCGTGTCCTCCTCATGGAGACCCGGCCGCTGTCCGCGACGAAGCGCTGGCGCGTCGTCGAGATCCTCGAGAAGGCCAAGTAAGAAATCCCCGTAAGGGGATTCCTTAAGCAAGGTTCCTGCGGGGCACCCCTCGCAGGACAGTTCCGCCAGGCTCCGGGGGCCGCTCAGCCGAGTGGCCCCCGGGGAACCGGCAGACAATCAGGAGATAGACGTGATCCAGCAGGAGTCGCGACTGCGTGTCGCCGACAACACTGGTGCGAAGGAGATCCTTTGCATCCGTGTGCTCGGTGGCTCCGGTCGCCGCTACGCGGGCATCGGTGACGTCATCGTCGCCACCGTCAAGGACGCGATCCCCGGCGGCAACGTGAAGAAGGGTGACGTCATCAAGGCCGTCATCGTTCGCACCGTCAAGGAGCGCCGTCGTCCGGACGGCTCGTACATCCGCTTCGACGAGAACGCCGCCGTCATTCTGAAGAACGACGGCGACCCTCGCGGCACCCGTATCTTCGGCCCCGTCGGCCGTGAGCTGCGCGAGAAGAAGTTCATGAAGATCATCTCGCTCGCGCCGGAGGTGCTGTAAGCATGAAGATCAAGAAGGGCGACCTGGTCCAGGTCATCACCGGTAAGGACAAGGGCAAGCAGGGCAAGGTCATTGCCGCTTTCCCGCGCGAGGAGCGCGTCCTGGTCGAGGGTGTCAACCGGGTCAAGAAGCACACCAAGGCCGGTCCGACCGCCAGCGGTTCCCAGGCCGGCGGCATCGTGACCACCGAGGCGCCGGTCCACGTCTCCAACGTCCAGCTGGTCGTTGAGAAGGACGGCAACAAGGTCGTCACGCGTGTCGGTTACCGCTTCGACGACGAGGGCAACAAGATCCGCGTTGCCAAGCGGACGGGTGAGGACATCTGATGGCTACCACCACTCCGCGCCTGAAGCAGAAGTACCGCGAGGAGATCGCGGGCAAGCTGCGTGACGAGTTCAAGTACGAGAACGTCATGCAGATCCCCGGCCTCGTCAAGATCGTGGTCAACATGGGTGTCGGCGACGCCGCCCGTGACTCGAAGCTCATGGACGGTGCCGTCCGTGACCTGACCACCATCACCGGTCAGAAGCCGGCCATCACCAAGGCCCGCAAGTCCATCGCGCAGTTCAAGCTGCGTGAGGGTCAGCCGATCGGTGCCCACGTCACGCTCCGTGGCGACCGCATGTGGGAGTTCCTGGACCGCACCCTGTCGCTCGCGCTGCCGCGCATCCGCGACTTCCGCGGCCTGTCCCCGAAGCAGTTCGACGGCCGTGGCAACTACACCTTCGGTCTCACGGAGCAGGTCATGTTCCACGAGATCGACCAGGACAAGATCGACCGCGTCCGGGGTATGGACATCACCGTGGTCACCACGGCGACCAACGACGCTGAGGGCCGTGCCCTTCTCCGTCACCTCGGCTTCCCGTTCAAGGAGGCGTAAGCGAGATGGCGAAGAAGGCTCTGATTGCCAAGGCTGCTCGTAAGCCCAAGTTCGGTGTGCGTGGCTACACCCGCTGCCAGCGCTGCGGCCGCCCGCACTCCGTGTACCGCAAGTTCGGCCTGTGCCGCGTCTGCCTTCGTGAGATGGCTCACCGTGGCGAGCTGCCGGGCGTGACCAAGAGCTCCTGGTAATCCCCTTCATCAGGGATTCCGGAAGCTCTCGGTAAGCATCTGGGTCGACAGGGCCCTTCTCCCCATGCCGTAGGCTTGTGGAGTTGGGCGCCTGTCGCGCCCGTACGACTTACTACGCCGTAGGTCCACCGCACCGCACCCGCCTCGTCTCGGATCGAGGAGAGGGATGGCGCACCAGGAAACCCCGGCGAGAGAGGCCGAAGGCCAATTCATGACCATGACTGATCCGATCGCAGACATGCTTACGCGTCTGCGTAACGCGAACTCGGCATACCACGACTCCGTGACGATGCCGGCGTCCAAGATCAAGTCGCACATCGCGGAGATCCTCCAGCAGGAGGGCTTCATCACGGGCTGGAAGGTCGAGGACGCCGAGGTCGGCAAGAACCTCGTCCTCGAGCTGAAGTTCGGCCCGAACCGTGAGCGCTCCATCGCGGGCATCAAGCGGATCTCCAAGCCCGGTCTCCGGGTTTACGCGAAGTCCACCAACCTGCCCAAGGTGCTGGGCGGCCTCGGCGTGGCGATCATCTCCACGTCGCACGGGCTCCTCACCGACAAGCAGGCCGGCAAGAAGGGCGTAGGCGGAGAAGTTCTCGCCTACGTCTGGTAACGGAAGGGAACGGAGGAAACAGCTATGTCGCGTATTGGCAAGCTCCCCATCACGGTTCCCGCCGGCGTGGACGTCACCATCGACGGCCGTACGGTCTCGGTCAAGGGCCCCAAGGGCACGCTGACCCACACCGTCGTCGCGCCGATCGACATCGTCAAGGCTGAGGACGGCACCCTCGCGGTGACCCGCCCCAACGACGAGCGTCAGAACAAGGCCCTCCACGGCCTGTCCCGCACGCTGGTGGCGAACATGATCACCGGCGTGACCCAGGGTTACGTGAAGAAGCTCGAGATCAGCGGTGTCGGTTACCGCGTTATGGCCAAGGGTTCGAACCTCGAGTTCGCGCTCGGCTACAGCCACCCGATCGTCATCGAGGCGCCCGAGGGCATCACCTTCAAGGTGGAGTCCCCGACCCGCTTCCAGGTCGAGGGCATCGACAAGCAGAAGGTCGGCGAGGTTGCGGCCAACATCCGCAAGCTGCGCAAGCCTGACCCGTACAAGGCCAAGGGCGTCAAGTACGAGGGCGAAGTTATCCGCCGCAAGGTCGGAAAGGCGGGTAAGTAAGCCATGGCATACGGACAGAAGATCCTCAAGGGCGACGCCTACAAGCGCGCCGCGATCAAGCGCCGCCACATCCGGATTCGCAAGAACATCTCCGGTACGGCGGAGCGTCCGCGTCTGGTCGTCACCCGCTCCAACCGCCACATCGTGGCGCAGGTGATCGACGACCTCAAGGGCCACACGCTGGCTTCCGCGTCCACTCTGGACGCGTCGGTCCGCGGCGGCGAGGGCGACAAGTCCGCGCAGGCCAAGCAGGTCGGCGCCCTGGTCGCCGAGCGTGCCAAGGCCGCCGGTGTCGAGGCTGTCGTGTTCGACCGTGGTGGCAACCAGTACGCCGGGCGCATCGCTGCCCTGGCGGACGCCGCCCGCGAAGCCGGACTGAAGTTCTGATCCGGTTCCGTAGCTAGCGGAAACAGAGAGAGGTAATTCCAATGGCTGGACCCCAGCGCCGCGGTGGCGGTGCCGGTGGCGGCGAGCGGCGGGACCGGAAGGGCCGTGACGGCGGCGCTGCTGCCGCCGAGAAGACCGCGTACGTTGAGCGCGTCGTCGCGATCAACCGCGTCGCCAAGGTTGTGAAGGGTGGTCGTCGCTTCAGCTTCACCGCGCTGGTCGTGGTGGGCGATGGTGACGGCACCGTCGGTGTCGGTTACGGCAAGGCCAAGGAGGTGCCGGCCGCCATCGCCAAGGGTGTTGAGGAGGCCAAGAAGCACTTCTTCAAGGTCCCCCGTATCCAGGGCACCATCCCTCACCCCATCCAGGGTGAGAAGGCTGCCGGCGTCGTGCTGCTCAAGCCCGCGTCCCCGGGTACCGGTGTTATCGCCGGTGGTCCGGTGCGCGCCGTGCTCGAGTGCGCCGGTATCCACGACATCCTGTCGAAGTCGCTCGGCTCCGACAACGCGATCAACATCGTGCACGCCACCGTGGCGGCCCTCAAGGGCCTGCAGCGTCCCGAGGAGGTCGCGGCCCGCCGTGGCCTGCCGCTCGAGGACGTCGCCCCCGCGGCTCTGCTGCGTGCGCGTGCCGGGGCTGGTGCGTAATGGCGCAGCTCAAGATCACGCAGGTCAAGTCGTACATCGGCAGCAAGCAGAACCACCGTGACACTCTGCGGTCGCTTGGTCTCAAGGGGATCAACACCGTGGTCGTCAAGGAGGACCGCCCCGAGTTCCGCGGCATGGTGCACACCGTCCGCCACCTCGTGACGGTTGAGGAGGTCTGATCATGGCGGAGAACAACCCGCTGAAGATCCACAACCTCCGTCCCGCCCCGGGCGCCAAGACCGCCAAGACCCGCGTGGGTCGTGGTGAGGCGTCCAAGGGTAAGACGGCCGGTCGTGGTACCAAGGGCACCAAGGCCCGTTACCAGGTTCCGGAGCGCTTCGAGGGTGGGCAGATGCCCCTCCACATGCGCCTCCCGAAGCTCAAGGGCTTCAAGAACCCCTTCAAGGTCGAGTTCCAGGTCGTGAACCTGGACAAGCTCGCCTCGCTGTACCCGGAGGGTGGCGAGGTCACCGTTGAGGACCTGGTCGCCAAGGGTGCGGTGCGCAAGAACAGCCTCGTCAAGGTCCTGGGCCAGGGCGAGATCACCGTGGCGCTGCAGGTGACGGTCGACGCCGTCTCCGGCTCCGCCAAGGAGAAGATCACCGCCGCCGGCGGCACGGTCACCGAGCTCGTCTGAAGCTCGGCCGTGCGCGGCTGATGTGACGACAGCGGCCGGGAACCTCCCACTGGGGGGTTCCCGGCCGCTGTGTTTTCCGTTCCCTTGACGATCCCCCGAAGGTCCCAAGGGGATGTACGGGGACGTTCTTGCACATGTGTTCGTATGACGAGTGAGGCACGCTATCCCGCAACACCCTCCGATGTGGGTAGGCTGGGTCGCTGGCGCCCAGCGTCGGCTTGGCATGCCGTAATCTCGTCCCTCAGGCCATCAACTCTTTTCGTCTACCTCACGCGCGCACACGCGGGGGTCGCAGGAGGCACCGTGCTCACCGCGTTCGCCCGGGCGTTCAGGACGCCCGACCTGCGCAAGAAGCTGCTCTTCACGCTGGGCATCATCGTGGTCTACCGGGTCGGTACCCACGTCCCGATCCCCGGCGTCAACTACAAGGCCGTCCAGACCTGCGTGAACGAGGCGTCCGGTAATCAGGGTCTCTTCGGTCTCGTCAACATGTTCAGCGGCGGCGCGCTGCTCCAGATCACGATCTTCGCGCTCGGCATCATGCCGTACATCACGGCCAGCATCATCCTTCAGCTGCTGACCGTGGTCATCCCGCGCCTGGAAGCCCTCAAGAAGGAGGGCCAGGCCGGCACGGCGAAGATCACGCAGTACACGCGTTACCTGACCGTGGCGCTCGCCATCCTGCAGGGCACCGGCCTGGTGGCCACCGCCCGCAGCGGCGCGCTCTTCAGCGGCTGCTCGGTCGCCACGAGCATCGTCCCGGACCAGGCGATCTTCACCACGATCACCATGGTCATCTGCATGACCGCCGGCACCGGCGTCGTGATGTGGCTCGGCGAGCTCATCACCGACCGCGGCATCGGCAACGGCATGTCGATCCTGATGTTCATCTCGATCGCCGCGACGTTCCCGTCCGCGCTGTGGGCCATCAAGAAGCAGGGCACCCTGGCCGGCGGCTGGATCGAGTTCGGCACCGTGATCCTGGTGGGTCTGGTGATGGTCGCGCTCGTCGTCTTCGTCGAGCAGGCCCAGCGCCGTATCCCGGTGCAGTACGCGAAGCGCATGATCGGGCGCCGTTCCTACGGCGGCACGTCCACGTACATCCCGCTCAAGGTGAACCAGGCCGGTGTCATCCCGGTCATCTTCGCCTCGTCGCTGCTGTACATCCCGGCGCTGGTGGCTCAGTTCTCCGGCGGCAACTCGGGCTGGAAGACCTGGGTCACCCAGAACCTGACCAAGGGCGACCACCCGGTCTACATCACGCTGTACTTCTTGCTCATCGTGTTCTTCGCGTTCTTCTACGTGGCGATCTCCTTCAACCCCGAGGAAGTCGCCGACAACATGAAGAAGTATGGTGGCTTCATCCCGGGCATCCGGGCTGGCCGACCGACCGCTGAGTACCTGAGCTACGTACTCAACCGGATCACCTGGCCGGGTTCGCTGTATCTGGGTCTGATCGCTCTCGTACCGACAATGGCGTTGGTCGGGTTCAACGCGTCGAACAACTTCCCGTTCGGCGGGACCAGCATCCTGATCATCGTGGGTGTGGGTCTCGAGACGGTGAAGCAGATCGAGAGCCAGCTCCAGCAGCGCAATTACGAAGGGTTCCTCCGCTGATGCGTATCGTCCTCGTCGGTCCTCCTGGTGCCGGTAAGGGAACGCAAGCCGTCCGCCTCGCCGAGCAGCTGACCATCCCGCACATCTCCACGGGTGACCTGTTCCGCGCGAACATCAGCCGGCAGACGGAGCTCGGCAAGCTCGCGAAGTCCTACATGGACGCCGGCAACCTCGTTCCCGACGAGGTCACCATCGCCATGGCCAAGGACCGCATGGAGCAGGGCGACGCCGAGAACGGCTTCCTGCTCGACGGCTTCCCGCGCAACGTCTCGCAGGCCGAGGCCCTGGACGCGCTGCTGCAGGACGAGGGCATCACGCTGGACGCGGTGCTGGACCTGGAGGTCCCGGAGGACGAGGTCGTCAAGCGGATCGCCGGCCGGCGCATCTGCCGCAACGACTCCTCCCACGTCTTCCACGTGACGTACAGCCCGGCCAAGCAGGCGGGCGTCTGCGACGTCTGCGGCGGCGAGCTGTACCAGCGTGACGACGACTCCGAGGAGACGGTCCGCACGCGGCTCGAGGTCTACCACACGCAGACCGAGCCGATCATCGACTACTACAAGGCGCAGGGCCTGGTCGTGACGATCTCCTCCCTGGGTCCGGTGGACGAGATCACGCAGCGGGCGCTGGCCGCCCTCAAGGGCGAGAACGCCGAGAGCAAGTAGATCGCGGTCACCACGGCCGCGGTGCCCTCCCCCCGGACTTCCTCCGGGGGACTTCGAGGGCGCCGCGGCCGTAGTGTTGTGCAGGTAACCCAGTCGACGTGACGAGTGACGGAGAGCGCAGGCCCCCCATGGTGCAGATCAAGACCCCCGAGCAGATCGCCAAGATGCGTGAGGCGGGGCTGGTCGTCGCCGCGATCCACGCGGCCACCCGGGAGGCCGCGGTGCCCGGGGCCAGCACCAAGGACCTGGACGAGGTGGCCCGCAAGGTGCTCGCCGAGCACGGCGCCAAGTCGAACTTCCTCGGCTACGGCGGCTTCCCCGCCACGATCTGCACCTCGGTCAACGAGGTCGTCGTGCACGGCATCCCCTCGGACGACGTCGTCCTCAAGAACGGGGACATCATCTCCATCGACTGCGGCGCCGTCGTCGACGGCTGGCACGGCGACGCGGCCTACACGGCCTTCGTCGGCTCCGGCCACGCCCCCGAGCTCGTCGAGCTCTCCCGGGTGACCGAGGAGTCGATGTGGGCCGGCATCGCGGCCATGAAGCTCGGCAACCGCCTGGTCGACATCTCGCGCGCCATCGAGACCTACATCCGCCGCCAGCCCAAGCCGGGCGGCGGCAAGTACGGCATCGTCGAGGACTACGGCGGCCACGGCATCGGCACCGAGATGCACATGGACCCGCACCTGCTGAACTACGTGGAGCGCCGCCGCGGCAAGGGCCCCAAGCTGGTCCCCGGCTTCTGCCTCGCGATCGAGCCCATGGTCTCCCTCGGCACCCCGCGCACCGAGGTCCTGGAGGACGACTGGACGGTCGTCTCCACCGACGGCACCTGGTCCTCCCACTGGGAGCACTCCGTCGCCCTCACCGAGCAGGGCCCGCTGGTCCTCACGGCTCCCGACGGCGGCAGGGCGAAGCTCGCCGAGTACGGCGTGACGGCCGCGCCGGACCCGCTGGCCTGACCCCCGGGCCGGACCCGGCCCCCGCTCCACATCACCGGCCCGGCCTGCGGAGTCCGACCCATGAGGTCAGGACCGCGGGCCCGGCCGCTTTCCCGGCCGGGCCCGCGCGGCCCCGCTCCGGCCGCTTCCGTACCCCTGTGCATAGGGATCGCCCCCATGGGGCAGACTTTCTCGATTCGTCTTTCCGGGTGCGCTGACGTAGACTGACTCGTCGGCTCTCGTGCACCCGCATGTCCGCATGCGCCCGTAAGGGAAAAGCATGGGAGTCGATCAAGGTAGTCGATTCGAAGGGCGAAGCGTGGCCAAGAAGCAAGGTGCCATCGAGATCGAGGGCACTGTCGTCGAGTCTCTTCCGAACGCCATGTTCAGGGTCGAGCTCCAGAACGGCCACCAGGTTCTGGCACACATCAGCGGCAAGATGCGTATGCACTACATCCGCATCCTCCCTGACGACCGGGTCGTGGTGGAGCTGTCTCCGTACGACCTGACGCGTGGCCGGATCGTCTACCGGTACAAGTAGATCTTGCCTTTGCCCCGTCTTCGCGGGGTGGTGGCACTGACCCGGAGAACCTCACTAATGAAGGTCAAGCCGAGCGTCAAGAAGATCTGCGACAAGTGCAGGGTGATCCGCCGTCACGGTCGGGTCATGGTCATCTGCGAGAACCCGCGCCACAAGCAGCGCCAGGGCTGACGCACGACCGAACCCTCTGCACCCGCAGAGATTCGCGCGACGCAAGCTGAATATGTTCATACGCAGGACCCGAGCCATCCAGCTCGACACCCCCGGTTCGGAGGCCGGGGACTCGGTTCGTACCTTGTACGGCGACCGGGAGCCGGTTCTGCGGAAGACCTCCGAAGATTCACCAGGAGCCATTGAATGGCACGCGTTTCCGGTGTTGACATCCCGCGCGAAAAGCGCGTGGAGGTCGCCCTCACCTACGTGTTCGGCATCGGCCGGACCCTCTCGCAGGAGACGCTGGCTGCGACCGGCGTCGACCCGAACACCCGCGTTCGTGATCTGACCGAAGAGCAGCTGGTCGCGATCCGCGAGTACGTGGACGCCAACATCAAGACCGAGGGTGACCTCCGTCGCGAGATCCAGGCCGACATCCGCCGCAAGGTCGAGATCGGTTGCTACCAGGGTCTCCGTCACCGTCGTGGTCTGCCCGTCCGCGGTCAGCGCACCAGCACCAACGCCCGCACCCGCAAGGGCCCGCGTCGCGCCATCGCCGGCAAGAAGAAGCCGGGCAAGAAGTAGTCCTCAGCGGACGCTTATCAGCGGTCTTCGCTGTAGGACCGACCACCTCCCTGTAGGAGTAAGTAGATGCCCCCCAAGGGTCGTCAGGGCGCTGCCAAGAAGGTGCGCCGCAAGGAAAAGAAGAACGTCGCTCACGGCCACGCGCACATCAAGAGCACGTTCAACAACACGATCGTCTCCATCACGGACCCGTCCGGCAACGTGATCTCCTGGGCCTCCGCCGGCCACGTCGGCTTCAAGGGCTCCCGGAAGTCCACGCCGTTCGCCGCGCAGATGGCCGCCGAGTCGGCTGCCCGCCGCGCTCAGGAGCACGGCATGCGCAAGGTCGACGTGTTCGTCAAGGGCCCGGGCTCCGGTCGTGAGACCGCGATCCGCTCCCTGCAGGCCACGGGCCTCGAGGTCGGCTCCATCCAGGACGTCACCCCGACCCCGCACAACGGCTGCCGCCCGCCGAAGCGCCGCCGCGTCTGACGCACGGCTGCTTCTGCAGAGTTCTGGTTCCGGGCGGTACGGCTCCGTGAGGGCTGTGCCGCCCGTACCCTTGCAGTAGAAGTCGGGCGTCAAATAGTGGGCGCCCCTGACTGAAGGATCTCAACATGCTGATCGCTCAGCGTCCCTCGCTGACCGAAGAGGTCGTCGACGAGTTCCGCTCCCGGTTCGTGATCGAGCCGCTGGAGCCGGGCTTCGGCTACACCCTCGGCAACTCCCTCCGCCGTACCCTCCTGTCGTCGATCCCCGGCGCTGCTGTCACCAGCATCCGCATCGACGGTGTCCTGCACGAGTTCACCACCGTGCCGGGCGTCAAGGAGGACGTGACCGACCTCATCCTCAACATCAAGCAGCTGGTCGTCTCCTCGGAGCACGACGAGCCGGTCGTGATGTACCTGCGCAAGCAGGGTCCGGGTCTGGTCACCGCCGCCGACATCGCGCCCCCGGCCGGTGTCGAGGTGCACAACCCCGACCTGGTCCTCGCCACGCTGAACGGCAAGGGCAAGCTGGAGATGGAGCTGACCGTCGAGCGCGGTCGCGGCTACGTCTCCGCCGTGCAGAACAAGCAGGTGGGCCAGGAGATCGGCCGTATCCCGGTCGACTCCATCTACAGCCCCGTGCTGAAGGTCACGTACAAGGTCGAGGCCACGCGTGTCGAGCAGCGCACCGACTTCGACAAGCTGATCGTCGACGTCGAGACGAAGCAGGCCATGCGCCCGCGCGACGCCATGGCGTCCGCCGGCAAGACCCTGGTCGAGCTGTTCGGTCTCGCCCGCGAGCTGAACATCGACGCCGAGGGCATCGACATGGGCCCGTCCCCCACGGACGCCGCCCTGGCCGCCGACCTCGCGCTGCCGATCGAGGAGCTGGAGCTCACGGTCCGCTCCTACAACTGCCTCAAGCGTGAGGGCATCCACTCCGTGGGTGAGCTCGTCGCGCGTTCCGAGGCCGACCTGCTGGACATCCGCAACTTCGGTGCGAAGTCCATCGACGAGGTCAAGGCGAAGCTGGCCGGCATGGGCCTGGCCCTCAAGGACAGCCCGCCCGGATTCGACCCGACCGCCGCTGCCGACGCGTTCGGTGCCGATGACGACGCTGACGCCGGTTTCGTGGAGACCGAGCAGTACTGATTCGGCTGCCGGTCCGCCGTGGCCGGTCGCGCAGTTCCCCGCGCCCCTCTGGGGCGCGGACACTCCGGGTGCCCGAAAGGGCGCCCGGATCTCCGACGGGCGACCGCCCGCTCGGATACTGACTCCGGTACCTGACACGGCCGGGGCAGACACCTAGGAGAAACACCATGCCGAAGCCCGCCAAGGGTGCCCGTCTGGGCGGCGGCGCCGCGCACGAGAAGCTGCTCCTCGCGAACCTCGCGAAGGCGCTCTTCGAGCACGGCCGCATCACCACCACCGAGGCCAAGGCCCGTCGCCTTCGCCCGTACGCCGAGCGTCTGATCACCAAGGCGAAGAAGGGTGACCTTCACAACCGCCGTCAGGTGCTCCAGGTCATCACGGACAAGGGCATCGTCCACACGCTCTTCACCGAGATCGGCCCGCGGTACGAGAACCGCCCCGGTGGTTACACCCGCATCACCAAGATCGGTAACCGTCGTGGCGACAACGCGCCCATGGCTGTCATCGAGCTGGTCGAGGCCCTGACGGTCGCCCAGCAGGCGACCGGTGAGGCCGAGGCCGCGACCAAGCGCGCGGTCAAGGAGACCGAGACCGCCGAGGCCGCTGCCGAGTAAGGCGTCTGCGACGCCTGAGGCTCTGTCTCAGTGAAGCGGGTCCGCCCTCCGGGGCGGGCCCGCTTTCGCGTTCTTCCGGAGGGCACCGCCCTGAGAGGATCTGTCTGTGAGTGACGAAGCACAGCCCGGTTACGTCCGTGTCCGCCTCGACCTGTCCTACGACGGCACCGACTTCCACGGGTGGGCCAAGCAGGCCGGCGGCAGGCGGACCGTGCAGGGCGAGATCGAGGACGCCCTGCGCACGGTGACCCGCTCGGGCGGGACGACGTACGAGCTGACCGTGGCCGGCCGGACGGACGCCGGGGTGCACGCGCGCGGCCAGGTCGCGCACGTCGACCTGCCCGCGGAGCTGTGGGCCGAGCACCAGGAGAAGCTGCTCAAGCGGCTCGCCGGGCGGCTCCCCAAGGACGTGCGTGTCTGGAGCCTGACCGAGGCGCCGTCCGGCTTCAACGCCCGCTTCTCCGCGGTCTGGCGGCGCTACGCCTACCGCGTCACCGACAACCCCGGCGGGGTCGACCCGCTGCTCCGCAACCATGTGCTGTGGCACGACTGGCCGCTCGACGTGGACGCGATGAACGAGGCCGCGCGGGCACTGCTGGGCGAGCACGACTTCGCCGCGTACTGCAAGAAGCGCGAGGGCGCGACCACCATCCGCACGCTCCAGGAGCTGAGCCTGGTGCGGGGCGAGGACGGGATCGTCACGGCGACGGTCCGCGCGGACGCCTTCTGCCACAACATGGTGCGGTCGCTGATCGGCGCGCTGCTGTTCGTGGGGGACGGCCACCGGGACCCGAAGTGGCCGGGCCAGGTGCTGGCCGCCGGGGTCCGGGACTCCGCGGTGCACGTCGTACGGCCGCACGGGCTGACCCTGGAGGAGGTCGGCTACCCCGCCGACGAGCTGCTCGCGGCGCGCAGCAAGGAGGCGCGCAACAAGCGGTCGCTGCCGGGGGCCGCGGGGTGCCAGGGCTGCTAGCCCTGCCCACGGTCCTTCTGCCGGCCCCCATCGCGGCCCGGCTCACAGCCCCACTCGCAGTCCGGCTCACGCATCCGCTCGCAGTCCGGCTCACGGGTCCGCGCGCAGCCCGGCTCACGGCCCGGCTCGCGGCTCCGTCGTCCGGAGATTGAGCGCATTTCCGGGCTTAACGGCCATGGCTGCTCAGCCGCCGCTTACGGCCCGCTTACCTCTCGGATAGCCTTTCACCATTCGGCCACATGTTTCACTCATGGCCGTGGGTGGGGTGTTCCGGACCGGTCGGTCCGTGGCCCACGAGCTGTGCGGGGGGCCGTCCTTTCGGACGTCCGTCACCGCGCTCGGCGCGGCCTTCGAGCCCGACTCCGACGGCATCCGCGACTCGCCCGCGTCCGACGCGGACCGCCGGGCCGCGGCGGGCCGGCAGTTGCGGGCGCCGGCCGGGCCGGGGCCCCGAGGGGAGAAGTGATCATGACCTGTGCGGACATACCCGTCACCGTGGTGATGCCGACGTACAACGAGGCGGCCAACCTGCCGCGCATGGCGGAGGCGGTGCTCGCGCTGCCGCTGGACGCGCTGCATCTGAAGATCGTCGACGACTCCAGCCCGGACGGCACCGGACGGATCGCCGAGGAGCTGGCCGAGAAGTTCAACGCCGACGGCCGACGGCGGATGAGCGTCCTGCACCGCACGGAGAAGGACGGGCTCGGCCGGGCCTACACCGCCGGCATGACCGCCGCGCTGGAGGAGGGCGCCGCCTACGTCGTCCAGATGGACGCCGACGGCAGCCACCCCGTCGAGGCCGTGCCGCGGATGCTGGAGGCGGCCGTGAGTTCCGGCGCCGGGCTGGTCGTGGGCAGCCGTTACGTCAAGGGCGGTTCGCTGGACGAGGACTGGGGCGCCCATCGCGTGCTGCTGTCCCGCTTCGCCAACCGCTACGCGCGGTTCATCCTCGGCACCGAGATCAACGACATCACGGCCGGCTTCAACCTCTGGTCGGCGGCGACGCTGCGGGACGTGAACCTCGCCACTCTCGACAGCGCCGGTTACAGCTTCCAGGTGGAGCTGAAGTACAAGGCCGTGCGCTCCGGGCACACCGCCGTGGAGGTCCCCATCCGGTTCGCCGAGCGGACCGAGGGTGTGTCGAAGATGACCCTGCGCACCCAGCTGGAGTCGGCGGTGCTGCCGATCCGGCTGCGTCTGCGCAGCCGGTAGGCACCGGGTGTCCGGGAGCAGCCTCCCGGATCAGCCCCTCAGCGGCTCGCGGCGGCCGAGGCCTGGGCCTCGCCGCGGCGCCTGATCTGGCGGAACGCGAATTCCGCCAGGTCGTCGCCGGCCTTGAACACCGCGGTGTCCTTGGTGGTGACGTCCTTGCCGTTGGTGAAGCCGGCGATGGTGAAGTAGGCGTAGCGGCCGTAGGTGTTCGTCGTGGAGCGGCAGATCGCGGAGTCGCAGAAGCCCTTGACGCCCTTGCCGGGCAGCGCCTGCACGATGCTCTTCTTGTCGGCCTGGCCCTTGGCCTTGGTCGCCTCGGCCTCGGTGTCGAAGACGCCGACGCCGACCGTGACGGCCACGCCGTCCTTCACGTAGCTCACCCGCATCAGGCGGGTGCAGCCGTTGCCCGTGAGGACCTTGGCCAGGCTGCCCGCGGCGCCGGTCGCGCAGTTCGCCGCGTCCGCGGTGGCGCCCTTCTTGTACACCGTGTCGCCCACGGTCAGCTGGGTGCCCGGGAACAGCGTCTCGGGGCTCAGCGGAGCGGTGTCCTTCTTGGCACTGGATATGAAGTCCTTCGGGTCCAGCGGCGGAGGCGCGCTGGTGGGGGCGAAGGACGGTGCTCCCGTGCCGCCCGGCAGGGAGGCGGTGGCGGGCAGGTCGCTCGGGCCCGCCACGGGGCCGTTGCCGTCGGCGGACACCACACCCTTGGCCACGGCGGTGCCGATCGCGCCGACGGCGACGATGCCGGCGACGACGAGCAGCACCTTGCGCCGCTTCTTGCGCGTCTCGGAGGCCTCGGCCAGCGCGGCCCAGTCGGGGCTCTGGTCATCGCCGGCGCCGTGCTGGGTATTAGGTTTCCAGGGATCCCATTGCGACTGGGGTCCCCCCTGCCCGTAAGTCATGGGGCGCATCTTAGACGTGGTTCCGCAGGTGCATGACCGCGTCAGGCGGCATGCCGCCTTTGTCCGTCGGCATGCCTCGTTTTGACCCGTCCGGGGGCGGGCAGGTAACCTGCTTCTTCGTTGTGTATTGGCTTGCTCATTCTCACGGGACGGGCCCTTACACCGGTCCACCGAGGCCGATGACCAGCGATCAGCACGCGGTATGCGTCACCGTGGTGCGGTCAAGGCTGTCGTGATCGTTTCGGTGACCTGTTCAGGACCATTCACTCGAAGCGAAGGCTACGAACCGTGCGTACGTACAGCCCCAAGCCCGGCGATGTGACGCGCCAGTGGCACGTCATCGACGCTCAGGACGTTGTCCTGGGTCGTCTCGCCACCACCGCCGCGTCCCTCCTCCGGGGCAAGCACAAGCCGATCTATGCTCCTCACGTCGACACCGGTGACTTCGTCATCATCGTCAACGCTGACAAGGTGCACCTGTCCGGCAACAAGCGGACCCAGAAGATGGCGTACCGCCACTCCGGTTACCCGGGTGGTCTGCGCTCCGTCCGCTACGACGAGCTGATGGACAAGAACCCCGAGAAGGCCGTCGAGAAGGCCATCAAGGGCATGCTCCCCAAGAACACCCTGGGCCGTCAGATGCTCTCCAAGCTGAAGGTCTACTCGGGCGACCAGCACCCCCACGCTGCCCAGCAGCCGGTGCCGTTCGAGATCACCCAGGTCGCGCAGTAGTTCCGGCCACCCCCTAAGACTGAAGAGAATCTGAGGAGCATCGTGGCCGAGACCACTGCCGAGCAGCCGCTCGACGAGAACGTCGAGAACATCGACATCGACAGCTACACCACCGAGTCCGAGGTCGTCGTGGAGGGTGACTACACCTCCGAGTCCCTCGCCTCGCGCTTCGGTGAGCCCCAGCCGGCCGCCGGCCTGGGCCGTCGCAAGAACGCCATCGCCCGCGTCCGGATCGTTCCGGGCACCGGCAAGTGGAAGATCAACGGTCGCACCCTCGAGGACTACTTCCCGAACAAGGTGCACCAGCAGGAAGTCAACGAGCCCTTCAAGGTGCTCGAGCTCGAGGGTCGCTACGACGTCATCGCCCGCATCGCGGGTGGCGGTGTCTCCGGTCAGGCCGGTGCGCTCCGTCTCGGTGTCGCCCGTGCGCTGAACGAGGCCGACGTCGACAACAACCGTGGCGCCCTGAAGAAGGCCGGCTTCCTCAAGCGCGACGACCGTGCGGTCGAGCGCAAGAAGGCCGGTCTGAAGAAGGCCCGCAAGGCCCCGCAGTACAGCAAGCGCTAAACACCAGCTGCGAGCTCGTACTCCGAACGCCCCGGCGGCACGCCCTGTGTGCCGCCGGGGCGTTCGTTTATCCCGGCCAGGGGCGTATAACGACACAAGACGCTCAAAGGCTTGTGTGATCGAATGTCGTGGCGTCTGGCAGCATTACCGGCAGCAAAGACGCTTCCTCAGGAGGACTAGTGGGACGACTCTTCGGCACCGACGGCGTGCGTGGCGTCGCCAACGCGGACCTGACGGCCGAGATGGCGCTCGGCCTGTCCGTCGCGGCGGCTCACGTGCTGGCCGAGGCGGGCACGTTCGAGGGCCACCGGCCGAAGGCCGTGGTCGGACGGGACCCGCGCGCCTCGGGGGAGTTCCTGGAGGCGGCCGTCGTCGCGGGCCTCGCCAGCGCGGGCGTGGACGTCCTGCGCGTCGGCGTGCTGCCGACGCCGGCCGTGGCACACCTGACCGGCGTGCTCGGCGCCGACCTCGGCGTGATGCTCTCCGCCAGCCACAACGCCATGCCGGACAACGGCGTCAAGTTCTTCGCCCGCGGCGGGCACAAGCTCGCCGACGAGCTGGAGGACAGGATCGAGGCGGTCTACGACTCCCACCGCCACGGTGAGCCCTGGGAGCGCCCCACCGGTGCCGGCGTCGGGCGGATCCGCTCGTACGACGAGGGCTCCGAGACCTACGTCGCCCACCTGCTGTCCGTGCTGCCGAACCGGCTCGACGGGCTGAAGATCGTCCTGGACGAGGCGCACGGCGCGGCCGCCGCGGTCTCTCCGGAGGCGTTCGCGCGGGCCGGCGCGGAGATCGTCACGATCGGCGCCGAGCCGGACGGCCTCAACATCAACGACGGCTGCGGCTCCACCCACCTCGGCCCGCTGAAGGCCGCCGTGCTGGAGCACGGCGCGGACTTCGGCATCGCGCACGACGGTGACGCCGACCGCTGCCTGGCCGTGGACCACACCGGCGAGGAGGTCGACGGCGACCAGATCCTCGCCGTGCTCGCGCTGGCGATGCGCGAGCGCTCCGAGCTGCGTTCCGAGACCGTCGTGGCCACGGTCATGTCCAACCTGGGCTTCAAGCTGGCCATGGAGCGGGCCGGGATCCGTCTCGTCCAGGCGGCTGTCGGCGACCGCTACGTGCTGGAGGAGATGAAGAGCCACGGCTACGCCCTCGGCGGCGAGCAGTCCGGGCATGTCATCGTCCTCGACCACGCCACCACCGGCGACGGCACGCTGACCGGTCTGCTGCTCGCGGCCCGTGTCGCGGAGACCGGGCGGTCGCTGCGGGAGCTGGCCTCCGTGATGGAGCGGCTGCCGCAGATCCTGATCAACGTGCCGGACGTGGACAAGTCCCGGGTGAGGACGTCCGCGGACCTGGCCGCCGCCGTCACCGAGGCCGAGCGGGAGCTGGGCTCCACGGGCCGGGTGCTGCTGCGCCCGTCCGGCACCGAGCCGCTGGTGCGGGTCATGGTCGAGGCCGCCGACATCGACCAGGCCCGGTCGGTGGCCGGCCGCCTGGCCGACGCGGTGAAGTCGGCGCTGGGCTAGTTCCCGGCGGGCGGCGGCGGAGACGCCTGCCGTCGTACGGCGAGAGGCGGGGACGTGCGGACACGTCCCCGCCTCTTCCTGTTCCCTGCGCCTGTCCGTGCCGGGCGCGTCGCCTCAGGTCACGCGCTGCTGCCGCCTCCAGAAGAACTTCTGCGCGAGCAGGGTGAGCGTGCCGGCGAGCACGATGCCGAGCAGGTTCAGCAGGAGCTGCTCGGTGGATCCCCAGGCCTGCCCGTACTCGCTGTAGGTGAAGGCCACCGCCGCGTTGGCCGCCGCCGGGACGGTCGTGACCGAGATCGCCACGCCGACCAGGGTGCTCGACTTCGCCGAGGTCAGCGAGAGTATGCCGGCGACGCCCGCCAGGGCCGCGACGACCAGGGAGAAGGGGTCCGGCCGGTAGATGAAGTTGGTGTTGGGCCGGCCCGCCTCCAGCTGGGCCCTGGTGAACAGGCCGGCCGCGTCCATGCCCCAGCTGAAGGCGGCCGTCAGGAGCATGGCCGCCGCGAACCCCGCGAGCAGCGCGGTCAGCGAGCGCAGCGCGAGCCGCGGGGCGCGCTGGACGAGCGCCGTGCACAGACCGGCCAGCGGCCCGAACTCCGGGCCCACCGCCATCGCGCCCACGATCAGGATCGCGTTGTCGAGCACCACACCGCAGGCCGCGATCATCGTGGCGATGGTGAGGAACGCGACGTAGGTGACCGACAGCGTCGACTCCTCGTGCGTCACGTCGGTCAGGTGCTCCCACAGCACCGCGTCCGCACCCTCGCCCGGTGCCGCCTCCTCCGCCTCGTCGGCGTGCCGGGACAGCGACAGGTCGATGTTCTCGACGGCGATCGAGCCGGTCTCGTCCAGTCCCAGGCCGCGCAGCTCGGCCAGGAGCTGGTCCCCCGCCTCCCGGGCGACGTCGCACAGCACGAGATCGCCGGCCGGGCTGCGCGCGGCACCGGGCAGCACCACGAGGTGGGTGGTGCCGGTGGTCCCCTCCAGGAGCCGGACCACGGTGTCAGTCAGACCGGCCGGGGTGATCAGACGCAGATGCAGCATCCCGGCAGCGTAGTGGTCACAGCTTGCGCAGGCGCAGGCGCTGGACCTTGTGGTCCTGGCCCTTGCGCAGGATGAGGGTGGCGCGGCCCCGGGTGGGGGCGATGTTCTCGGTGAGGTTGGGCTTGTTGATCGTGCGCCACAGGGTGCGGGCGTAGTCGAGGGCCTCCTCCTCGGAGACCTGGGTGTACTTGCGGAAGTACGAGTCCTGCTTCTGGAAGGCGGTCCGGCGCAGCTTGCGGAAGCGGCTGAGGTACCAGCGCTCGATGTCCTCGGCGCTCGCGTCGACGTACACGCTGAAGTCGAAGAAGTCGGCGAGACCGACCCGGGTGCGGCCGTCCTTGCCGGGCAGCGCGGGCTGGAGGACGTTGAGGCCCTCGACGATCAGGATGTCCGGGCGGCGCACGGTGAGCTTCTCGCCGGGCACGATGTCGTAGATCAGGTGGGAGTAGACGGGGGCCGTCACCTCGTCCTTGCCGGCCTTGATGTCGGCGACGAAGCGGGTCAGGGCCCGGCGGTCGTACGACTCCGGGAAGCCCTTGCGCGACATCAGGCCGCGGGCCTCCAGCTCGCGGGTCGGCAGCAGGAAGCCGTCCGTCGTCACCAGCTCGACGCGCGGGTGCTCGGGCCAGCGGGACAGCAGTGCCTGGAGGAGACGGGCGACGGTGGACTTGCCGACGGCGACCGACCCCGCCACCCCTATGACGAACGGCGTGCCCGACTGGGAGCCCTTCTCGCCGAGGAAGGTGTTGAGCGCGCCGCGCAGTCCGTCGGTGGCGCCGACGTAGAGGTTGAGCAGGCGGGAGAGCGGGAGGTAGATGTCCCGCACCTCGTCGAGGTCGATGACGTCGCCGAGCCCGCGCAGCTTCTCCACCTCCTCGGCGGTCAGCGGCAGCGGCGTCTTGTCGCGCAGGGCGCTCCACTCGGCGCGGGTGAGGTCGACGTAGGGAGTCGCCTCCGGCTTGTGCCGGTGGGCGCTCCGGGGCATCGAGGAGACCGGTGAGATCACAGTCCATTGTTAACGGAGTTTGAACGGGGCGGTGGGGTGGGGTGTGTCACGCTCCGGTCCGCCGGCTCCACAACGTCCCGGAGCCCCGCGTATCCCCGTGGGAATTTCCGAAATCGGGCACGCGGCGGCTCTTTCGGCGGGCGTTGTGATCGTAGGCTGCGGCACATGTGCGGAATCGTGGGATACGTGGGAGCGCAGTCGGCGCTCGATGTCGTGATGGCCGGACTGAAGCGGCTGGAGTACCGGGGCTACGACTCGGCGGGTGTCGCCGTGCCGGCGGACGGCGGGCTGGCCGCGGCGAAGAAGGCCGGGAAACTGGTCAATCTGGAGAAGGAGCTGGTCGAGCGGCCCCTGCCGGCCGGTACGACGGGCATCGGGCACACCCGCTGGGCCACGCACGGCGGCCCCACGGACGGCAACGCCCACCCGCATCTGGACAATGCGGGCCGGGTGGCCGTCGTGCACAACGGCATCATCGAGAACTTCGCGGTGCTGCGCGCCGAGCTGTCCGAGCGCGGGCATGTGCTGTCCTCCGAGACCGACACCGAGGTCGTGGCGCATCTGCTGGCCGAGGAGTTCTCCGCGACCGCCGACCTCGCGGAGGCGATGCGGCTGGTGTGCCGGCGCCTGGAGGGCGCGTTCACGCTGGTCGCGGTGCACGCGGACGAACCGGACGTGGTCGTCGGCGCGCGCCGCAACTCGCCGCTGGTGGTGGGTCTCGGGGAGGGCGAGGCGTTCCTGGCCTCCGACGTCGCCGCGTTCATCGCGCACACCCGCTCCGCCGTCGAGCTGGGCCAGGACCAGGTGGTGGAGCTGCGCCGCGACGGCGTCACGGTGACCGGCTTCGACGGCACCCCGGCGGACGTCCGCCCGTACCACGTGGACTGGGACGCGTCGGCCGCCGAGAAGGGCGGCTACGACTACTTCATGCTGAAGGAGATCGCCGAGCAGCCCAGGGCGGTCGCCGACACCCTGCTCGGGCGTATCGACCCGTCCGGCTCGCTGACCCTGGACGAGGTCCGCATCGGCGCCTCCGAGCTGCGCGAGATCGACAAGGTCGTCATCGTCGCCTGCGGTACGGCCTTCCACGCCGGGATGATCGCCAAGTACGCCATCGAGCACTGGACGCGGATCCCGTGCGAGGTGGAGCTGGCCAGCGAGTTCCGCTACCGGGACCCCATCCTGGACGCGCGGTCCCTGATCATCGCCATCTCCCAGTCGGGCGAGACCATGGACACCCTGATGGCGCTGCGGCACGCCCGTGAGCAGGGCTCCAAGGTGCTGGCCATCTGCAACACCAACGGCTCGACGATCCCGCGCGAGTCGGACGCGGTGCTGTACACGCACGCCGGCCCCGAGGTCGCGGTCGCCTCCACCAAGGCCTTCCTGACCCAGCTGGTCGCCTGCTACCTGGTCGCCCTGTACCTGGGGCAGGTGCGCGGCACCAAGTGGGGCGACGAGATCCGCGCCGTCATCCGCGACCTGTCCCGGATCTCCGGCGCGGTCGAACGCGTCCTGGACACCATGGAGCCGGTACGGGCCCTCGCGCGCTCCCTGGCGGACAAGAAGACGGTGCTGTTCCTCGGCCGGCACGTGGGCTACCCGGTGGCGCTGGAGGGCGCGCTCAAGCTCAAGGAGCTCGCCTACATGCACGCCGAGGGATTCGCGGCGGGCGAGCTGAAGCACGGGCCGATCGCCCTGATCGAGGAGGACATGCCGGTGGTCGTGGTCGTGCCCTCGCCGCGCGGCCGGTCCGTCCTGCACGACAAGATCGTGTCCAACATCCAGGAGATCCGGGCCCGGGGGGCGCGGACCATCGTCATCGCGGAGGAGGGCGACGAGGCGGTCGTGCCGTACGCGGACCATCTGATCCGTATCCCGGCGACGCCGGTGCTGCTCCAGCCGATGGTGGCCACGGTGCCGCTCCAGGTGTTCGCGTGCGAGCTGGCCACCGCCCGGGGCAACGAGGTGGACCAGCCGCGCAACCTGGCGAAGTCGGTGACGGTGGAGTAGGAGGGGCGGCGGGGCGCGCCCGCGCCGCGGGCGCGTCCCCGGGCACACGGGCGGGCGCAGGAGCGGGCGGAACGCCGTGTGCCCGCCGTGTCGCCGTAGGCTGCCCGGCATGAGCATCATCGGCGTCGGGATCGACGTGGCCGAGATCGACCGGTTCGAAGCGGCGCTGGAGCGTACGCCCGGGCTGGCCGGACGGCTCTTCGTGGAGCGGGAGTTGCTGCTGCCGAGCGGGGAGCGGCGGGGCATCGCCTCGCTCGCGGCGCGGTTCGCCGCGAAGGAGGCGCTGGCCAAGGCGCTGGGGGCGCCCCCGGGGCTGCTGTGGGTCGACGCCGAGGTGTACGTCGAGGACAGCGGGCAGCCGCGGCTGCGGGTGAAGGGCACGGTCGCCGCGCGCGCGGAGGAACTCGGCGTGCGGTCCTGGCATGTGTCGCTCAGTCACGACGCGGGCGTCGCCTCGGCCGTGGTCGTCGCGGAGAGCTGAGCGGACCCGGCACGAACCGGGCGTGGGCCGGACGGGGCGCGGGGTGCCGCCGGGTGAGCGAGGCGGCCGTGCGGTTCCCCGGGGTTCCGGGGGAGACTCGGTGCCATGCGTACTGCGTACAGCGTGGAGACGATCAGGGCGGCCGAGCGGGCGCTGATGGCCCGGCTTCCGGAGGGGGCGCTCATGCAGCGGGCCGCCGCCGGACTGGCCGCCGCCTGCGCCGAGTTCCTCGGACGGGTGTACGGCAGCCGGGTGGTGCTGCTCGTGGGCAGCGGCGACAACGGCGGGGACGCGCTGTACGCGGGGGCCCGGCTGGTGCGGCGGGGGGCCGGGGTCACGGCCGTCCTGCTCACGCCCGGACGCGCGCACGCCGGCGGCCTGGCCGCACTGCGCGGCGCGGGCGGCGCCGTCGTGGACCTCGGGGCCGCTGAGGAGCTGATCGAGCGGGCCGACCTCGTCGTCGACGGCATCACCGGGATCGGCGGCAAGGGCGGGCTGCGGCCGGAGGCGGCACCGCTGGCCGGCGTCCTCGCGGGGTCCCGGGCCGGTGTGGTCGCCGTGGACCTGCCCAGCGGTGTCGACGCGGACACCGGCGAGGTGCGGGGAGCGGCGGTCCGCGCCGACCTCACGGTCACCTTCGGGGCGTACAAGCCGGGGCTGCTCATCGACCCCGGGCGGGAGTACGCCGGAGTCGTCAGGCTCATCGGGATCGGACTCGAACTGCCGCCGCCGGAGCCCGAGGTGGAGGCCCTTCAGCACGCCGACGTGGCACGGCTGCTGCCGGTGCCGGCCGCCGAGAGCGACAAGTACCGGCGGGGCGTCGTGGGCGTCGCTGCCGGGTCCGCGCGCTATCCCGGCGCGGCCGTCCTCGCCGTCGCCGGGGCGCTGCGCGGCGGCGCGGGGGCCGTACGGTACGTCGGACCCGCCGGTGACGCGGTCATCGCCCGGTTCCCGGAGGCGCTCGTCTCCGACCAGGGGCCGGCCGGGGCGGGGCGGGTGCAGGCGTGGGTGGCGGGTCCCGGCGCCGGGGACGACGCGCTGAGCGTGTCTCAGGTGCTGCGCTGCGACGTGCCGGTGCTGCTGGACGCCGACGGGCTGCGGCTGGCGGAGCGGGACGCGGTGCGCGGGCGCGGGGCGCCGACGCTGATGACCCCGCACGCGGGGGAGGCCGCCGCCCTGCTCGGGGTGTCCCGCGAGGAGGTCGAGGCGGGACGGCTGGCCGCCGTACGGGAACTGGCGGCCGTGTACCGGGCGACCGTGCTGCTGAAGGGGTCGACCACGCTGGTGGCAGGTCCCGGGGGCGGCCCGGTCCGGGTGAACCCCACGGGGACCGGCTGGCTGGCCACGGCGGGCAGCGGGGACGTGCTGTCGGGGCTCGCGGGCTCGCTGCTGGCGTCGGGCCTCTCCGCGCTGGACGCGGGGAGCGTCGCGGCCTATCTGCACGGCCTCGCCGGGCGGTTCGCGGCGGACGGGGCACCGACCACGTCCCTGGACGTCGCCGAACACGTCCCCGCCGCCTGGCGGGACGTGACACGGGACTGAGCCCGGCCCGGACGCCGGTGCGGCTCTGCGCGGGGTGCAGCGCGGGGTGTCAGTATTTACCGACCGCCGGGTCCCGCAGCCGCGTCGACCGCGGCCTCGCGGACGCGCGCAGGCTGTGGAACGTGCCGAGGAAGGGCGACCACGTGCACGTGTGGGGGCGGCGGCCGGGTTCGTAGCGTGCCCGGTGAGGAGTACGACCGGGGGCCGCGGAAAGCCTCTGAGAGACTGGGGGCGCCATGAGTGAGACTTCAGCTGTGCCGACCGCGCCTCTGCGCGCACGCGCCGAGATCGATCTGGGCGCCCTGCGCGCCAACGTGCGGACGTTGCGCGCCCGCGCGAAGGGCGCCGCCCTGATGGCCGTCGTCAAGTCGGACGCGTACGGCCACGGAGCCGTGCCGTGCGCCCGCGCGGCCCTCGCCGCCGGCGCGGACTGGCTGGGCACCGCCACGCCCGAGGAGGCGCTGGCGCTGCGCGCGGCCGGCCTGCCGGGCCGTCTCATGTGCTGGCTCTGGGTGCCGGGCGGTCCCTGGCGGCAGGCGATCGAGGCCGACATCGACGTGTCCGTCAGCGGCATGTGGGCGCTGCGCGAGGTCACCGCGGCCGCGCGCGAGGCCGGGCTGACCGCGCGGGTGCAGCTGAAGGCCGACACCGGGCTCGGCCGCAACGGCTGCCAGCCCGCCGACTGGCCCGAACTCGTCACCGAGGCCCTGCGCGCCGAGTCCGAGGGCCTGATCCGGGTCACCGGACTGTGGTCCCACTTCGCCTGCGCCGACGAACCCGGGCACCCCTCCATCGCCGCCCAGCTCGCCCTGTTCCGCGAGATGGTGGCCCGCGCCGAGGAGCAGGGGGTGCGCCCGGAGGTGCGGCACATCGCCAACTCCCCGGCCGTACTGACCCTTCCGGAGACCCACTTCGACCTGGTCCGTACCGGTATCGCCCTGTACGGCATCTCGCCCAGCCCGGAGCTGGGCACCCCGGCCGACTTCGGACTGCGTCCGGTGATGACGCTCAGCGCCTCGCTGGCCCTGGTCAAGCACGTGCCCGGCGGCCACGGCATCAGCTACGGCCACCACCACGTCACCCCCGGCGACACCACGCTCGGCCTGGTGCCGGTGGGGTACGCCGACGGCATCCCGCGGCACGCGTCCGGCACCGGCCCGGTGCTGATCGACGGCAAGTGGCGGACCGTCGCCGGACGGGTGGCGATGGACCAGTTCGTCGTCGACCTGGGCGGGGACGAGCCCGAGGTGGGCGCGGAGGCGGTGCTGTTCGGGCCCGGCGACCGGGGCGAGCCCACCGCCGAGGACTGGGCGCAGGCCTGCGGCACCATCGCGTACGAGATCGTCACGCGGATCGGCGCCCGGGTTCCCCGCGTCCATGTGAACGGGGAAGAAGCGGGGTAGGCCCCCGGGGACCGCGCCCGAGCCGCGGTCCCTGTCGTTGCGGCACTGTGATCCGGTACGCAACACAGGCCCCACCGGCATCATCTGTTTCGCCCGTGGCACGGGTTGCACCATCCCAGCGGACTTCAGTACGGCGAGGAGGAGCGTGACGTGAGCGAGAGCAGTGCGGAGGCCGTGGCGGACATGGTCGCCTCGGCGGCCGCCACGGCCTCCGCCGCCGGCGCGGCCGCCGGGAGCTGGCGCCGGGTGACCGGCATCGCCGGGACCGCGATAGGCGTGCTCGCCGCGGGCGCGGCCGCCGGTGTCGCCATCGAGCGCATGACGGTGGGGCGCGGAATGCGCCGCAGGGCCCGCCTCGCCCTGGACTCGACGGGCCCGTACGGCACCCTGCGCGGCACCCCCGGCAAGGCGTACGGCGACGACGGCACCGAGCTCTACTACGAGGTCGACGACGTCGAACCCGACCCCGGCCCGAACGTCTCCCCGCGCCGCCGCCGGCTCTTCGGCCGCAAGGCGCCCGGCCCGGTTACCGTCGTCTTCTGCCACGGCTACTGCCTCAGCCAGGACTCCTGGCACTTCCAGCGGGCGGCCCTGCGCGGGGTCGTCCGGACCGTGCACTGGGACCAGCGCAGCCACGGCCGCTCCGGCCGGGGCACGGCGCAGACCCGGGACGGCGAGCCCGTCACCATCGACCAGCTCGGCCGCGACCTGAAGGCGGTCCTGGACGCGGCCGCGCCGAAGGGGCCGGTCGTCCTGGTCGGCCACTCCATGGGCGGGATGACGATAATGGCGCTCGCGGCCCAGTTCCCGGAGCTGATCCGGGACCGGGTGGTCGCCACGGCCTTCGTCGGGACCTCCTCCGGGCGGCTCGGCGAGGTCAGCTTCGGCCTGCCGGTGGCCGGCGTCAACGCGGTGCGCCGGATCCTGCCCGGGGTGCTGAAGGCGCTCGGGCAGCAGGCGGAACTGGTGGAGAAGGGCCGCAGGGCGACGGCCGAGCTGTTCGCCGGGATCATCAAGCGGTACTCGTTCGCGGGACGGGACGTCGACCCGGCGGTCGCCCGCTTCGCCGAACGGATGATCGAGTCCACGCCGATCGACGTCGTCGCCGAGTTCTATCCGGCCTTCTCCGACCACGACAAGACCGGGGCGCTGGGCTGTTTCCAGGACATCCCGGTGCTCGTGCTGGCCGGGGTGCAGGACCTGGTGACGCCCAGCGAACACAGCGAGGTCATCGGCGATCTGCTGCCGGAGGCCGAGCTGGTGCTCGTGCCGGACGCCGGGCACCTGGTCATGCTGGAGCATCCGGAGGTCGTCACCGACCGCCTCGCCGACCTGCTGACCCGCGCGGGCGCCGTGCCGGCAGGGGCTACCGTAATCGGTTATGGAAGCACCAGCAGCACACGACCCCGCTGAGACCCGGCTGACCGTCACCTCGCCCGAGCAGATGCGGGAGCTGGGCCGCCGGCTGGCCAAGCTGCTGCGCGCGGGCGACCTGGTGATGCTCACCGGTGAGCTCGGCGCGGGCAAGACGACGCTGACCCGCGGCCTCGGCGAGGGGCTCGGGGTGCGGGGCGCCGTCACCTCGCCGACCTTCGTGATCGCCCGGGTGCATCCCTCCCTGGGCGACGGTCCGCCGCTCGTCCACGTCGACGCCTACCGGCTCGGCGGCGGCCTCGACGAGATGGAGGACCTCGACCTCGACGTCTCGCTGACCGACTCGGTCATCGTCGTGGAGTGGGGCGAGGGGAAGGTCGAGGAGCTGACCGACGACCGGCTGGAGGTCGTCATCCACCGGGCCGTCGGCGACACCACCGACGAGGTGCGGCACGTCACCGTGACCGGTCTCGGGCAGCGGTGGACCGGCGCGGACCTGGCGGCACTCGCGGCCTGACGGCCGTTCGCCGGGGACCGGGGCGGCATTCCCGCGGGCGCGCGACGCGTTCCGGGGGCGCCTTGCCGCTTTTCCCGACAAGCCGTCGGGAACATGTTGCGCGGGACGCACGGCGCGTGGTCACATGGAGGCAGCCCGCGGTTAGGTGTACCTAACCGAGCCCGCCCCCGCAGCTCAGGAGGCGCTCATGTCCGCTTCTCGCCCCACGGAACACCCCGCGCCCGCGCGGCCCGTGCTCAGCGGAGGTTCCATGCGCGACCTGCTGGCCTCGTGCGCGGCGGCCGAGGCCGTGTCCCGGCCCCCGCGCGACCCGGACCCGGTGACGCCCCGGCCGGCGGCGCGGGCGACGGAGGAGACGGCGCGGGCGCACCGCGACGCGGCCTGACACCCCGGTCCCACCGGGCGTCCGTGCCGGGCGTCCGGCTAGCGGATCACCACGACCGGCACGCCGATCGTCGCGAAGTTCCACATCGCCTCGCCGTCCGCGCGTGTCTCGCGGATGCCGCCCGTCCGCGGCGAGTCGGCGGACGCCCCGCCGGTCGCGCCCACGGCCGCGCTGAAGCCGATCGTCACGCCGTCCACGCTGGTGAAACGCACGACGTGCTCGACGGGGGTGCCGTCGCTTCCGGTGACCGCGTGCGAGCGGGAGGTGACCCCGTACGAGCCCGGTCCGGGGTCGACGGTGCCGGGGCGCACGGTGAAGGTGCGCCGCACCCGGTTGTGCTCGTCGACCAGCCAGACCCGGTCGTCGTCCACCGAGTACACGACCCGTTCACCCTTGCCGGAACCGCCCGGCAGGGCGGTGGGGTGCCGGCGGTCGCGCGGCGCCTTGACGGCGGCCTCCGACGGGGCGGAGTGCACGGAGGCCGTACGGCCGAGGCCCGCAGGAACGGTCGCCTGCGCCTGGTAGGCGAGGATGCCGACGGTCGCGACGGCCGCCGTGACGAGGCCGGCCACGATTCCCGAGCTGGTCCCTGCCACGTGCGTCCACCTCTGCTTCGCGCCATATGTCGTACTTCGTACAGACCGTAGCAGCCGGTGACCGGACCACCGGGGCGGCCGTGCGCGAGGCGCGGGCGCCGTAGGCTGTTCGCGTGCTCTTGCTCGCTCTGGATACCGCCACCCCCGCCGTCACCGTCGCTCTGCACGACGGCACGGACGTCATCGCCTCGTCGAGCCAGGTGGACGCGCGCCGGCACGGAGAGCTGCTGCTGCCGGCCGTCGACCGGGTCCTCGCCGAGGCCGGACTCAAGCTGGACGCCGTCACCGGCATCGTCGTCGGCACCGGCCCCGGCCCCTACACGGGCCTGCGCGTCGGCCTGATGACCGCCGACACCTTCGGCCTCGCGCTCGGCGTCCCCGTGCACGGCGTGTGCACGCTCGACGGCCTCGCCTACGCCGCCGACATCGAGAAGGGCCCCTTCGTCGTGGCGACGGACGCCCGGCGCAAGGAGGTCTACTGGGCGACCTACGCCGACTCCCGCACCCGGCTCACCGGACCGGCCGTCGACCGCCCGGCCGACATCGCCGAGCGCGTCGCGGGGCTCCCCGCGGTCGGCGCCGGCGCGCTGCTCTACCCGGACGCCTTCCCCCGCGCGCACGAGCCCGAGCACGTGTCCGCCGCCGCGCTCGCCTCGCTGGCCGCCGAACGGCTGGCCGCGGGCGAGGAGCTGGAGGAGCCCAGGCCGATGTACCTGCGCCGGCCGGACGCGCAGGTCCCCAAGAACTACAAGGTGGTCACCCCCAAGTGACCGAGACTCTGCGCGAGATGCGCTGGTGGGACATCGACCAGGTCCTGGAGCTGGAGAAGGACCTCTTCCCCGAGGACGCCTGGTCCCGGGGCATGTTCTGGTCCGAACTGGCCCACGCCCGCGGCCCCGGCGCGAACCGGCGCTATGTCGTCGCCGAGCTGGACGGCCGGATCGTCGGCTACGCCGGGCTCGCCTCCTCCGGAGACCTGGGCGACATCCAGACCATCGCCGTGGCCCGCACCCGGCAGGGCACCGGCCTCGGCGCCCGGCTGCTGACCGAGCTGCTGCGGGCGGCGACCTCGTTCGAGTGCGCCGAGGTCATGCTGGAGTGCCGGGTCGACAACGTCCGCGCCCAGAAGCTCTACGAGCGCTTCGGCTTCGCCCCCATCGGCTTCCGGCGCGGCTACTACCAGCCGGGCAACGTGGACGCCCTGGTGATGCGCCTGTCCACAGAATCCGACAGCGGCTCCGCCGCTGGTTCCGCCTCCGTACAAGAAACCGAGACCAATGGCTGACGAACCTCTCGTCCTCGGCATCGAGACCTCCTGCGACGAGACCGGCGTCGGCATCGTCCGCGGCACCACCCTGCTGGCCGACGCCATCGCCTCCAGCGTCGACGAGCACGCCCGCTTCGGCGGTGTCGTGCCGGAGGTGGCGTCCCGCGCGCACCTGGAGGCGATGGTCCCGACCATCGACCGCGCGCTGAAGGAGGCGGGCGTCTCGGCGAAGGACCTCGACGGCATCGCGGTCACCGCGGGCCCCGGCCTCGCCGGCGCCCTGCTCGTCGGCGTCTCGGCGGCCAAGGCGTACGCCTACGCCCTCGGCAAGCCCCTGTACGGCGTCAACCACCTGGCCTCCCACATCTGCGTCGACCAGCTGGAGCACGGGCCGCTGCCCGAGCCGACGATGGCGCTGCTGGTCTCCGGCGGCCACTCCTCGCTCCTGCTGTCCTCGGACATCACCGCCGACGTGCGGCCGATGGGCGCGACCATCGACGACGCCGCCGGCGAGGCCTTCGACAAGATCGCCCGCGTGCTGAACCTGGGCTTCCCGGGCGGCCCGGTCATCGACCGGTACGCGAAGGAGGGCGACCCGACGGCGATCGCCTTCCCGCGCGGTCTGACCGGCCCGCGCGACCCCGCCTACGACTTCTCGTTCTCCGGCCTGAAGACGGCCGTGGCCCGCTGGATCGAGGCCCGGCGCGCGGCGGGCGAGGACGTCCCGGTCCGTGACGTGGCCGCCTCCTTCCAGGAGGCCGTGGTCGACGTCCTGACCCGCAAGGCCGTGCGCGCCTGCAAGGACGAGGGCGTCGACCACCTGATGATCGGCGGCGGTGTCGCGGCCAACACGCGGCTGCGCGCCCTCGCCCAGGAGCGCT
The DNA here is from genome assembly GCF_044747185.1 of Streptomyces sp. NPDC090108. Classification (NCBI taxonomy): domain Bacteria; kingdom Bacillati; phylum Actinomycetota; class Actinomycetes; order Kitasatosporales; family Streptomycetaceae; genus Streptomyces; species Streptomyces sp. NPDC090108. Next base: position 988,489 of record NZ_JBIVDQ010000001.1, on the reverse strand, counting down.
GCGAGGCCGCCGGTATCCGGCTGCGCGTCCCGCGCCCCAAGCTGTGCACCGACAACGGCGCGATGGTCGCCGCCCTCGGCGCCGAGATGGTCGCCCGCAACCGGGCCGCCTCCGACTGGGACCTGTCCGCGGACTCCTCGCTGCCGGTCACGGACCCGCACGTCCCCGGCCGGCACCACGACCACGACCACGTGCACGAGGTCAGCAAGGACAACCTCTACTCATGAGCGTCGCGCTGATGTGGGAGGCCCGGGCGGCGGAGGGCCGCGGCGGGGAACTCCTCGCCTGGGTCCGCGCCCAGACCCTCGCCGGGGAACCGGTCCGCCGGGAGATCTTCCGCGCTCCCCAGGACCGGGTGCTGGTCATCACCTGGTGGGACGCGCCGTACGACGCCGAACTGCCCGAACTTCCCGAACCGGACGGCGGTCTGGTCACCCGGGCGGTGCACCGCTGGCGGTTCGAACCGGTGGACGACCGGCCGGCCGGCTGAGGTGGCGCGCGGGGCCGTTTCTTCGCTATGATCATCACACAGCGAACGGCCGGAACTCCGGTACGGATGCAGTGCGTTGGTGGTCCAAGGAAAGACGCCCCGCTTCCTGCGGGGAAATGCAGGTGCAAGGCCTGCCCGGCGCTCCACTTCACCCCGTCCCGGGTCACCGGGGCGGGGTGTTCGCGTTCCGGCGGCCCCGCGGACCGGGCGGCCCGGCGCCCCGGAAGGGGCGGCCCGGGGCGGCCGCCCGGTCACACCGGGACCGCCGCCGTCGCGCACCGCAGCATCCGGTCCGGCCCGAGCACCCGCACCGGACCCGTCAGCGTCAGCCGAGCCCGGTGCCGTACGTCCGTGCTGGACGCGGCCAGCCGCAGTTCCAGCTCACCCGGCTCCACCACCCGGTCACCGGTGCGCCCGGTGAAGGACGACAGGTCGGCGTGGAAGCGGAAGGTCACCCGGCGCGCCTCTCCCGGGGCCAGCTCCACCCGCCGGTAGCCGACCAGCCGGATGTCGGGCCGGGTCACCGAGGCCACCGGGTCGTGCAGATAGAGCTGGACGACCTCGGCGCCCGCGCGGTCACCGGTGTTGCGGACGGTCACCGAGAGGTCGAGACCGCCGTCCGTGCCGGTCCGGGCGGGCCCGGTGCCCGTGAAGTCCGTCCAGGCGAACTCCGTGTACGAGCGGCCGTGCCCGAACGGGTACAGCGGGGTCGGGTCCAGGTTGCTGACCTCGCCGGCCAGCCCCAGCGGCGGCTGCAGATAGGTCCAGGGCTGCCCGCCCGGGGTGCGCGGGAAGCTCACCGGGAGCCGCCCGGAGGGGTTCACCCGGCCGGACAGCACCCCGGCCAGCGCCGGGCCGCCCTCCTCGCCGGGGAAGAAGGCCTGCACCACCGCGCCCAGCCGGCCCGCCCAGCGGCCCAGCGCGTACGGCCGCCCGGTGAGCAGCACCAGGACGACCGGCACCCCGGTGGCCACCAGCGCGTCCAGCAGCTCCGCCTGGACGCCGGGCAGCCGTAGGTCCTCGGCGTCGCAGCCCTCGCCCGAGGTGCCGCGGCCGAACAGCCCGGCCCGGTCGCCGAGGACCGCCACGCACACGTCCGCGCCGGACGCCCGCGCCACCGCCTCCGTGAACCCCGAGGTGTCCGTGCCGTCCACCCCGCAGCCCGGGGCGAACGTGACGCCGCAGTCCGGGAGTTCGTCCCGCAGCGCGTCCAGCACCGTCGGGACGGCGATGCCGTCCGGCACCCCCGGGTGGTGGGTGAGCACATGGGACGGGAACGAGTAGCAGCCCAGCATCGCCAGCGCGTCCGCCGCGCGCGGACCGACGACCGCGACGCGGGTGTCCGGGGCCAGCGGCAGCACCCCGCCGGGGTTGTCCAGCAGCACCACCGACTCCTCCGCGAGCCGCCGGGCCAGCGCCCGGTTGCCCGCCGGGTCGAGGTCGATCTCGGTGCCGGTCTCCGCGTCCGCCCCGGGCCGCCAGTCCGGGTCCAGCAGGCCCAGTCCGCACTTCTGCAGCAGCACCCGGCGGGCGGCCCGGTCCACCAGGGCCTCGGGGACCGCACCCGCACGGACGGCGGTCACCAGCGGCTCGCCATAGCACCTCGGGCTCGGCAGCTCGACGTCGACGCCCGCCTCCAGCGCCGCGTGCGCCGCCTCGGCCTCGCTGCCCGCCACGCGGTGCAGCGACCGGAGGAAGCCGATGCCGAAGTAGTCGGCGACGACCGTTCCGGTGAACCCCCACTCCTCGCGCAGCAGCCCGGTCAGCAGCCGCGGGTCGGCCGAGGCCGGGACGCCGTCCGTCTCGGTGTACGCCGCCATCACCGAGCGCGCGCCGCCCTCGCGCAGCGCCATCTCGAACGGCGGCAGGACGACGTCCGCGAACTCCCGCGTCCCCGCCCGCACCGGCGCCAGGTTCCGGGCGCCCGCCGAGGCCGCGTACCCGGCGAAGTGCTTCAGCGTGGCCACGATCCCGGCCGACTCCAGCCCCCGCACGTACGCCGTGCCGACCGTGCCGACCAGGTACGGGTCCTCGCCGATCGTCTCCTCCACCCGGCCCCAGCGCAGGTCCCGCACCACGTCCAGGACCGGCGCGAGACCCTGGTGGACGCCGACCGAGCGCAGATCGCGCCCGATGCGCGCGCCCACCTCCTCGACCAGGTCCGGGTCGAAGGATGCGCCCCAGGCCAGCGGCACCGGATAGGCGGTCGCCCGCCACGCCGTGAAGCCCGCCAGGCACTCCTCGTGGGCCACGGCCGGGATGCCGAACCGGCCCGCGTCCGCGATCCGGCGCTGCGCCGCGGCCAGTGCCCGCGCGCCGGCCGCCGGGTCCACCGGGGCGGTGCCGAAGGAGCGGGTCAGCTGGCCGAGGCCCAGCGTGATCAGCTTGTCCCAGTCCGTGCCGGCGGCCATCTCGTGCTGGAGCGGCGCGACCCCCTCGCCGTCGGTGGCGGCGCCCACCCAGACGCCGTACAGCTGGGCGGTCTTCTCCTCCAGGGTCATCCGGGACAGCAGGTCGTCGACGCGCACGGCGGCGGGCAGGGCGGGGTCGCGCCAGGGGGCGGTGGTCATGGAGCTCCTGTCGGGGAACGGTGCGGGGGGTCATCTGCCGCCGACGCCCATCAGGCCGCCGACCAGGGCGCGGCGGGCCATCAGGTACACGGCGAAGACCGGGATGCCGGAGAGGACGACCGAGGCGAGCAGGGCGGGGATGTCCACGCCGAACTGGCTCACGTAGGTGAACAGCCCGAGGGTGAGCACGCGCGGCCCTTCGGACTGGGTGAAGATCAGCGGGAAGAGGAAGCCGTTCCACGCCTGGAGGGCCGCGTAGACGACGACGGTCCCGATGCCGCCCCTGGCCATCGGGACGACCAGCTGGAACAGCATCCGGGTGGGCGACGCCCCGTCCAGGGCCATCGCCTCGTACACCTCCTCGGAGATGTCCCGCAGGGTCCCGGTGAGGATCAGGACGGACACCGGCATCGCGAACGCGGCCGTCGGCAGGACGATCGCGAGCAGGCTGTCGTACAGGTTCAGCTTCGCGATCATCAGATACAGCGGGACGACGACCGCCTGCGCCGGGATGGCCACCCCCAGCAGGAACAGCCGGAAGGCCGCCCCGGACCAGAAGCCCCGGGTCCGTACGGCGACGTAGGCGAGCGGCACGCACAGCACCAGCACGATTCCCACGACGGCCGCGGCGACCAGCGCGGTGTTCCCCAGGTAGGCGAGGAATCCGCTGTGCAGCACGGTGTCGTAGTTGGCCAGCGTCGGATGGTCCGGCGGTGTCAGGGCGTTGTGGCCGAGGGACCGGTCGCCGCGGGTGAGCGAGGCCGAGATCATCGCGTAGACCGGGACCACGACGACGGCCAGCCAGATCACCGAGCCGAGGCCGGCGAGCGGATTGGCCCGCCGCAGCCGCAGCCGCAGCCGCAGCCGCAGCCGCAGCCGCAGCCGCAGCCGGTGCGGGCGGCGGGGGCCGGCGGACCGGGACGGGGGCGCGGGCGCGGCGGCGGTCACGGGGCGCTGCCGCGTGTCGGGGGACACCTCGTCACATCCCTTCCCGGGTGCTGCGCATCGCGCCGAAGCCGGACAGCCGCACCAGCAGCAGCGACAGCGCGGTCGCGGCCACCACCAGGAAGGAGGCGACGGCACTGGCGTAGCCGAAGTCGTAGGACTTGAACCCGGCCTCGTACATCAGGTACGGCAGGATCGCCGTGTCGGTGCCGGGGCCGCCCTGGGTGAGGATCAGGACGGTCTCGAAGTAGGTCAGCGAGCCGACGGCCATCAGCACGCCGGAGGTGGTCGCGGTGTTGCGCAGCTGGGGCAGCGTGATGGAGCGGAACTGCCGGACGCGGCCGGCGCCGTCGATCGCCGCCGCCTGGTACAGCACCTCGGGGATCTGCCGTGCCCCGCCCTGGTAGATCAGGGTGTGGAAGGGGATGAACTGCCAGCCGCCGACGAACACCAGGGCCAGGAAGGCGCCGTCGGTGGAGCCCAGCGTGTCCCCGCGCACGATGCCGAAGTTCGGGTCGAGCAGGGCGTAGAACAGCAGCGAGATCGCCGTCGAGGACAGCAGGAACGGCACGAAGAAGACCGCCGACAGGATCGCCCGGTTGCGCTGCCGGCCCGCCGCCCAGACCCCGAGCAGCAGCGCGGCGGCCGTCTGGAACGCCCAGCTGGCCAGCGTGAGCCAGACGGTGACCGTGAGGGACTGGGTGAGCCGGTCGTCGGTCAGCAGCCGGCGCCAGTTGGCGAGGCCGACGGGCTCGGGATCGCCGAGGCCGTCCCAGCGGGTGAAGGACAGGGCGCAGGCCAGCAGCATCGGGGTGACGGCGAAGAACCCGAAGAACAGCACGCCGGGCAGCGCCCATGCGGTGTGCGGGCGGCCCGCGCCCCTGTTCCGCGCCGTCGCGCTCACTTCAGCCCCTGGAGCGCCGACACGAACTGCTCCGGCGAGGACTTGCCGACGAACAGCTTGTTGACCTCGGTGAGCATCGGCGTCGAGACGTCCGGGTCGACGGCCTGGTCCCAGCTCAGCGTGAACGCCGGGGCCCGCTGGACCATCCGGTACTGGAACCGGGCGAAGTCCGGGTCGGGCGAGGCGTCCAGCAGCTTCTCGGCGTTCGCCGTGGCCGGGACGTCCCCGTTGGCGATCAGGTCCTTCGCGTACCGCCCGGAGGCGCAGTCGCGCAGGAAGGCGAGCGCGGCGTCCTTGCCGGACGTACGGGCGTTCACCGACCAGTAGTTGGTGGGGTTGCCGACGACGTTGCGGATGTCGCCCGCGCCGCCCTCCACGGTCGGGAACGCGGTCCAGCCCAGGTGCTTCCGCGCGAAGTCCGGGAACTTGCCGAGCTGCGTGGAGTACTCCCAGGAGCCCATCAGATGCATCGCCGCCCGGCCCTTGGCGAACATGGCCGGCGCGCCGCCGTTGGTGTAGGCGACGGAGCTGTAGCCCTTGCCGAAGGCGCCGGATCCGATGAGCTCCCTGACCGTCCGGGCGGCCTTGAGGACGGCCGGGTCGCCCCAGCCGGCGGCGTCGCCGTTCTTGACGCGGTCGAAGACCTGGGGGCCGCCGATCCGGTCGACCAGGTACTCCAGCCACATCAGCTCCGGCCAGATGTCGGCGCCGCCCAGCGCGAACGGGGTGATCCCCGCCTTCCTGAGCCGGGAGTTGACGTCGAGCAGCTGGTCCCAGGTGGTGGGCGGCGTGAGCCTGTGCTCGGCGAAGAGGGACTTGTTGTAGAAGAGGATCACCGGCTGCATGCCGCGCATCGGGATGCCGTACTCGCGGCCGCCCAGCCCGCCGGCCGTGAGGACCGAGGGCAGGAAGCCGTTCTTGAGGACCGGGTCGGAGGCGATGACGCCGGTGAGGTCGAGGAGCCGGCCCGCGTCGCGGTACGCCTTGATCGAGCCGCCGCCCCAGTTGAAGAAGATGTCCGGCGCCGCGGGGGAGCCCATCGCCGTGCGCAGCTTCGCCGGGTACTCGGCGCCGGGCACCTTCTCCAGCCTGACCCGGCCCTTGGCCTTCCTCGCGGCGGCCGACGCGTTGAACCGGCTCACCGCCGAGGCCTGGACCTTGGCCGCGTCGTCGCCGTACACGAACGCGGTGAGCGTGCCGGAGCCTCCGGAGCCGCCGGAGGAGCCGCAGGCGGAGAGCCCGGCGGTGACGAGTGCGGTGGCGCCGGCGCCGAGCATCCAGCGCCTGCTGAAGGTGCGCCCGCCGGTGGCGGTGGTGGACTCCATGACCCTGGCTCCTCGCAATGTTTCGAATTGCGCTCCGAATGTTCCGGGAAGGTATGGCGGTCTCCGGGCCCCGTCAAGGGGTCGCGCAGGGATACGATCGCGGCCATGAATCCTGGTAGGTCGGTGGAGAAGTCGGTGGAGAAGCAGACGGCGACGCTTGCCGAGATCGCCCGTGAGGCCGGGGTGTCGGCTCCGACTGTTTCGAAGGTGCTCAACGGCCGCGCCGACGTCGCCGCCGCGACCCGCACCCGTGTCGAGGAGCTGCTGCGCGTCCACGGCTACCGGCGGCGGCGCGCCGAGGCGTCCCGCTCGCCGCTGATCGACCTGGTCTTCCACGAGCTGGAGAGCGCCTGGGCGCTGGAGGTCATCCGGGGCGTGGAGAGCGTGGCGCAGTCGGCGGGCCTGAGCGTGGTGCTCTCCGAGTCCGCCGGGCGGCTCACCCCCGGCCGGAGCTGGGCCGACCAGGTCGCCGCGCGCCGCCCGCACGGAGTGGTGCTCGTGCTGTCCGGGCTCGACGCGTCCCAGCGGGCGCTGCTGATCAGCCGTTCCATCCCGTTCGTGGTGATGGACCCGGCCGGCGACCCCGGCGCGGACGTGCCGTCCGTCGGCGCCACCAACTGGCAGGGCGGCCTCGCCGCCACCCGTCACCTGGTCGACCTCGGCCACACCCGGATCGGCGCGATCAGCGGCCCGTCCCGGATGATGTGCAGCCGGGCCCGGGTGGACGGCTACCGGGCCGCCCTGGAGACGGCCGGGCTGCCGGTCGACCCCTCCCTGGTCGTCACCGGCGACTTCCACCACGACACCGGCTACCGGCTGGGCCTGGAGCTGCTGCGCCGGCCCGACCGTCCCACGGCCGTCTTCACGGGCAACGACCTCCAGGCCCTCGGTCTGTACGAGGCGGCCCGCGAGCTGGGCCTGCGCATCCCGGAGGACGTCAGCGTGGTCGGCTTCGACGATCTGCCGGTGGCCCGCTGGGTGGGACCGCCGCTGACGACCGTGCGGCAGCCGCTGACCGAGATGGCCGAGGCCGCCGCCCGGCTGGTGCTGGAGCTGGGCAGCGGACGGCAGGAGGGAGCGGCGACGCGGGTGGAACTGGCGACGAGCCTGGTGGTGCGCTCCAGTACGGCGCCGCCGCCGGCGGGCTGACCGAAACTTTCGAAGCCTCCGGTGCCGACGGGGTCCGGGGCCCGGCACGGTGGGCGAAAAGTTTTTTCCGGCGCGTGTCGATACCGGCGTCTCCCGTTCGACGCATGGGTGAGTGGCGGGGACAGGACCCGCCGCCGGACACACCTGAGGAGCCACCATGCCCCGTTACCTCTCGCTCGTACGCATCGACGAGGCCGCCGCCCCCGCCGAGGGCCCCAGCGAGGAGCTGATGCGCCGGATGGGCGAGCTGATCGAGCAGATGACCAAGGCCGGCGTCCTGCTCGACACCGCCGGGCTGACCCCCACCGCCCAGGGCACCCGGGTGCGCTGGGAGGACGGGAAGACCTCCGTCACCGACGGGCCGTTCACCGAGACCAAGGAGGTCGTCGGCGGCTACGCGCTCATGCAGTGCAAGGACATGGCCGAGGCCGTGGAGTGGACCAAGCGCTTCCTGAAGGTCCACGAGGACCACTGGACGGTGACCTGCGAGGTGCGCGAGATCGCCGAGGGCTGAGCCCCGTCCGCGCCCCGCAACCGTCCGGCCCTGCTGGCCCGGGCGGCGCCGGGGGTGTTGCATGGTGGGCTGTGGAACCACAGCCCACCGGGCCCGCCGCGGCCCACGCGATCGAGACCGTCTTCCGCCTGGAGTCCCCGCGGGTGGTCGCCGGCGTCGCCCGGATCGTCCGGGACGTCGGCATCGCCGAGGAACTGACGCAGGACGCCCTGGTCGCCGCGCTGGAGCGCTGGCCCCGGGACGGGGTGCCCGACAACCCCGGGGCCTGGCTCATGGCCACCGCCCGGCACCGCGCCGTCGACCTGATCCGGCGCCGCGAGACCTACGCCCGCAAGCTCGCCGAGGTCGGCCGGGACCTGGACACCACCCTCCCGCCGCACGAGAGCGCCGACCCCGACGACATCGACGACGACCTGCTCCGCCTGGTCTTCACCACCTGCCACCCGGTGCTGTCCGGGGACGCCCGCACCGCGCTGACCCTGCGGCTGCTCGGCGGTCTGACCACGGCCGAGATCGCCCGCGCCCAGCTCGTCCCGGAGCCGACGATCGCCCAGCGGATCGTCCGGGCGAAACGGACGCTCGCCACCCGGAACGTCCCCTTCGAGGTGCCGTACGGGCCCGACCGCGAGGCACGCCTCGGCTCGGTCCTCGACGTCATCTACCTGATCTTCAACGAGGGGTACGCCGCCACCGCCGGAGACGACCTGCTGCGCCCCGGCCTGTGCGAGGACGCCCTGCGCCTGGCCCGCCTGCTGTCCGCGCTGATGCCGAAGGAACCCGAGGTGCACGCCCTGACCGCGCTCCTGGAGTTCCAGGCCTCCCGGACCGCCGCCCGCACCGCGCCCGACGGCACCCCGGTGCTGCTGAGGGACCAGAACCGCCGCCGCTGGAACCGCATGCTCATCGCGCGCGGCGTCCACGCCCTCGGCCGCGCCGACGCCACGGCCACGGGCGCCCCCGGCCGGTACGCCCTCCAGGCCACCATCGCCGCCTGCCACGCCCACGCGTACACCTACGAGGAGACCGACTGGGCCGCCATCGCCACCCTGTACGGCCTGCTCGCGGCCCGGGCGCCGTCCCCGGTCGTCGAGCTGAACCGCGCGGTGGCCGTGTCGATGGTCCAGGGACCGGCCGCAGCGCTGGAGATCGTCGACCGCCTCGCCGCCGAACCCACCCTGCGCGGCTACCACCTGCTCCCCGCAGTCCGCGCCGACCTCCTGTCCCGCCTGGACCGCATGCCCGAGGCCCAGGCGGAGTTCGAGCGTGCGGCGGCGCTGGCGCGCAACGCGCGTGAGCGGGAGCTGCTTCTGCGGCGCGCGACGGCGGAGCACATCTGACCGATCCGGGTCCGCCGCGGCGAGGCCGGTGGCAGAATCCGGGAAGCGATCAGCGGATCGGGAAGCCGGAGTCCAGGGGGGACCCCGGAAGAACCTCGGGGGGCCGCACCGTGCCGTTTCGTACCGTGCTCGCACAGAATCTGGCGCTGGACGCGGCGTCGGTCGTCACGGCGGCCGGGGGAGTGGCGGTCGCGCTGGTCGGCGCCGCGGTTGCGCTCTGGCAGACCCGCCGTACCCGGGTCCTGGAGCGCGAGAAGATCCAGCTGCAGCTCACTGCCGACCTACGGCGCCGGGAGCAGGAGTGGGACCACGAGCGCCGGGCTGCCGAGCGGGCGGAACGGCAGGGTGTCGAGACGGCGGAACGTGAGCGCGAGCGCGCCGCCGAGCGACAGGTGGCGCACCGCAGCGGCCTTACCGCCGGCGCCGCGGCCTACCGCGCGCGGCTCGTTCAGGAACTGTCGACGCTGCGGATCCTCGACATGTCCCGCCCACTGCGCCTGGACCGGCTGTACGTGCAGGTCCGGGTCCAGGAGCAGCAGCCATTGCGGTTCGCCCGCGAGGAGGAGTTCGCCCAGAACCGTACCGGGGACGCCGTGCGACGGGAGGCGCAGGCCGTGGCCGGGGCCTCCGGTGCCGCCCATACGTACGCTCCGGTCGACGCGCTCCAGCGCTACCAGCGCATCGTGGTCGTCGGCGATCCGGGCGCGGGCAAGACGACCATGCTCCGGCACCTCGCCCTGCGTATGGCGCGCCGGGAACAGGACGAGGCGCTGCCCGGACTCCCGGCTTACATCGAGCTGTTCCGGTTCGTGCGGAGCGGCCATGAATCGATCCTCGACTACCTGGCCGAACACTGGGCGGACCAGTACGGCTTCGCGGACGCCCGGGAGTACGTCGTGGAGCGGCTCACCGACGGTACGGCGGCGCTGCTGTTCGACGGGCTGGACGAAGTGCTGGGCGGCGAGAGCGCGGAGGCGGCGGCCGACACCTACAACCGCGTCACCGAGGAGATCACCCGCCTGGCCACCCGCTACCCGAGGGCGCTGATCGCCACCACCTGCCGGCGGCACGGCTGGCGGGGCGGGCTGCCGCAGTTCCAGGTCCTGGAGGCGCTGGACTTCGAATGGCCACAGATCGAGATCTTCATCGCCAACTGGTTCGGTGACCGCGACCACCGCCGAGGCGGCCTGGTCCGCGCGCTGTCGGGCAACGCCCGCCTCCGGACCCTGGCCGCCAACCCGCTCCTGCTCAGCCTCATCGCCATCGTCTACGAGCGGGACCTGGAGCTTCCGGAGCGTCGGACTGCGCTGTACCGGCGATGCGTCGAGGTGCTGCTGCGCGAGTGGGACGCCCACCGCAAGATCAGCCGGTACAGCCGTTTCACCACGGACCGCAAACAGGATCTGCTCAAGCAGATCGCCTGGCAGTACCACCAGCGTGGGCTGCGCTACTTCCGTGAGGAGGAACTCCTCGCCCTGATCGCCGACTTCCTGCCGACCATCGATCTGCCCCGCACGGACAGCCGCGCGATCCTGGAGGAGATCGCCGCGCAGTACGGCCTGCTGAAAGCGCAGGCCCACGGGTGGTACGGATTCCTCCACCTGACCCTTCAGGAACATTTCGCCGCCGCCGCGCTGCTCGAACTCGGCCCGGCCGGGGTCGAGATGGCCGTACGGGCCCGACACGACCCATGGTGGGAAGAGGTGATCCTGCTGTTGGCCGGCTCTCTGGCGGACGCGACGGGGTTGCTGCTCGGCATCCTGCAGGTGGAGCCGGGGACCCCGCGGACCCGGGAGGGCTCCGAGGAACTGCTGAGTCTCCCGGACGACGACTTCTTCCACACGGACCTGCTCTTGGCGGCCCGCTGTCTTACGGGAAGCCCACGAGTCGCCGACGTGACGTTGCGGCGGCAGATCATACGGACGGCCTGGGAACTTCTGGACACCTCGCCGTACGCGGCGGAGCAGCGGCGTGCTGCCGATGCCCTCGTGGGTGTGCTGGGGTCGGAAGCACAGATGAGCGAGGCTCTCGCCTATGTCGCCGATGCGAACCGGGACGCGTCGGCGCGTACCGCGCTGGTGGAGGCGCTGACCGTCCACGGCGGACGGAACGTGGGCGAACGGCTGCTGGGCGTGCTGTCCTTGCGGCCGGAACTGCCTGATCCTTTGCGCGACGCCATCATCACGGCTCTGGGCACCCTGCACGTGAAGGCGGCCGTTCCCTTCCTGCTCGGCAGGCTGGACGAGACGGCGGGCACGTCCAGCTCCTGGACTCACCCGGCCGAAGTGGTCGTCAAGGCCCTCGGCGGTGCCGGAGGACCGCTGGACGCGATTTTGCGCGTCATGGACACAGAGGAAACGACGCCGTTGGCCAACAACATCACCCGGGCGGCGTGCGAGGCGTTGACCCAGCTTCGGGACCCGCGGGCGAGAGAACCTCTGCTGGGACTGCTGCTGCGCGACAACGGATGGTTCTTCGAACGAGCCAGGCTGGCCGATGCCTACCTGAATCTGGCCGGTGACCAGGGATGCGGGGTGTTGCTCGATCTCGTCAGATCGGACCGGGCGACCGACTTCCAGAAAGTACCCGTCATGTCCGCCCTGGCGAACTTCTGCGGCGAGGGGCACGGGTGGGCGCACCGGGAGCCTCTGCTCGCCGTCGCCGCCGACGGCACGGCCGCGTGGCAGCTTCGCTGGCTCGCGCTCGAAGGCCTCGACCACTGTCCCGGTGACGTCGCGGACCTGGAAGCGGTCCTGGGCGGTGACGACGTGCGGGTCGCCGTCGCCGCGGCCGCCACGTCTGCGGCCTGGGGCACCCCGCAGCGGCTCGACGCCATCCGCTCCGCGATCGTGGACGCCACCCTCGCCTCGGACCTGCTGTACGCGCGGGGCTCCTCGTCGTGGAGCTGGACGGGCAGGATCGCGAGGCGACTTGGCAAGGTGCTGTCCCCGTACGGCGGGATCGACGTCACGGGGACCTTCTTCGGCAGCGGGAGCATGACCGGCCACGCCGGCACGCAGCCCCGAAGCACGGGCGAGCAGGCGCGTCAGTGGCTCTACGCGTTCGATCTCGAGGCGGGGGTGGATGCGTACGTGAGAGCCACGGAGGTCCTGCGCGCGGGGTTCGTGGACCAGGTTCCGCCGGGTGTACCGGCATCGCGGGTCCACGAAGTGCTCAGTCACCTTGTGGAGCACCTGGACGACTACCACCCCGGAAGTCACGATTACCAGGCACTGCTGCGACAGGCGGCGCTGGTGGCGGACGACGACCGGGCCGTGGTCACGTTCCTCGAACTCGCCGCCCGGGGAACGCACCCGGACACCCGGTCCACGGCCCATGACGCCGCTTACGCCGTGAGCCGCCGAGCCCGGGTCCGGGTCCTCTCCGGCGGGGCGGTCGTGCCGTTCAGGTGACCGGCGCCGGCCGGCCGATCAGCATCGTCGGCGCCCCCGCCACCCTCGTCATGAACACCGTCGCCGCGTTCGGGCCCTGCGGCTTGACCTTCTTGCGGAGTTCCTCCGGCTCGACCGCCGAGCCGCGCTTCTTCACGGTCAGGTTGCCGACCCCGCGCTCCCGCAGCAGCGCCTTCAGCTTCTTGACGTTGAAGGGCATCCGGTCGGTGATCTCGTAGGCGGTGGCGTACGGCGTCGGGCGCAGTTCGTCGGCCGTGATGTACGCGATGGTCGCGTCGAGGAGGCCGCCGCCGACCTCCTCGGCCACCTCGGCGACCAGATGGGCCCGGATGACCGCGCCGTCGGGCTCGTACAGGTACCGCCCCACGGGCCGCACCTCCGGGTCGGGCAGGCCGCGGCCGACCAGGGTGCGCGGACCCGGCAGCAGGGTGGCGCGGACCAGGCCCGGCGCGGTGCCGAACCACAGCACCGCCTCCTTCACGTCGCCGCCGTCCGAGATCCACTCGGCCTCGGCCTCGGCGGGCACCGCCTCGTGCGGGATGCCGGGGGCGATCTTCAGGGCGGCGCGGGGGGCGCCGAGCGCCGCGGAGACCGCCCAGGACAGGGGCGGCGAGTACGCCTCGGGGTCGAAGACGCGGCCCCGTCCGCCGCGCCGCGCGGGGTCCACGAAGACGGCGTCGTACCCGTCGGTCGCGACCTCGGTGACATCGGCCTCGCGGACCTCGATCAGCTCCGTCAGTCCGAGGGCCTCGGCGTTCGCGCGGGCCACGGCCGCCGTGAGCGGGTCCCGGTCCACCGCGAGCACCCGGATCCCGGCCCGCGCCAGCTCGATCGCGTCACCGCCGATCCCGCAGCACAGGTCCGCCACCGAGGTCACCCCCGCGTCCCGCATCCGCTCCGCCCGGTAGGCGGCCACGGCGGCGCGCGTCGACTGCTCGACCCCGTTGGGCGTGAAGAACATCCGCTCCGCGTCCGCGGCCGCGAACTTGGCGGCCGCCCGCTGCCGCAGCCGGGCCTGGCCGAGAGCGGCCGACACCAGCTCCGGCGGGTGCGTGCGGCGCAGCCGGGTGGCGACGGCGAGTTCGTCCGCGGGGGCCGTACCGCGCACCTCGTCGAGGAGGGCCCGGCCCTCGGGGGTGAGCAGCGCCCGGAAGGAGAGAAGCAGGTCGTTCACCGGGTCATTGTGGGCCAGTCGGTGGACCGTGCGCCTCCGGCGGCGGTGTCGGACCGGGTTCGGGGCCGCGGCCTGCGAGGATCCGGCACCATGCGACCTGTCGTACAAAATGACAAAATTCGGTCACAGCTCGCGCGGCGGGTGGCGCTCCCGGGGCGGCCGCGCCGTCCGGGGCGGGCCCGCCTGGCGAAGGCGGCGCTCCGCTGCGGAGCCGCCGCGCTGGCCGCCACCGCCGTCCTCTCCGCCTGCTCCGCGCCCGGCACCGGCACCGGCGCCGGCGGGTCCGGCCCCGGCCGCGAGTCCGGGCAGGGCGGACCCGCCCGGAACCAGGACCCCGCCGCCCGGCTCGCCGCCGAGCACGCGCGCCTGGCCGCCGCCGCCCAGCACTGGAACCTGGACCAGGTCCCCCTGACCCCGCCGGCCCCGCCGGTCCACAAGCCGAAGATCACCGCGCGCGCCGGGTTCGAGGTGGACGGCCAGGAGGAGGAGCACCTCCCGCCGGTCTTCACCACCGTGCCCACCGACAAGAAGATCGTCTTCCTCACCATCGACGACGGCGCCGAGAAGGACCCGGCGTTCCTGCGCATGATGAGCGACCTGAAGATCCCGTACAGCGCGTTCCTCAGCAACTACCTGGTCGAGAACGACTACGGCTACTTCCGCAAGATGCAGGCCGAGGGCCACACCCTCAACAACCACACCCTGACGCACCCCTACCTGCCGGGTCTGGAGTACGAGGAGCAGCGGGCCGAGATCTGCGGCATGCAGGACACCATGAAGAAGGAGTTCGGCAAGGCGCCCACCGTCTTCCGTCCTCCTTACGGCAACTACAACGGCGACACCCTGCGCGCCGCCAAGTCCTGCGGCATCAAGTACGCGCCGATCTGGGACGAGGAGGTGTACGTCGACCACTGGGAGTACCGCGAGGACGACGAGCAGCTGCACCCCGGCGACATCGTCCTCACCCACTTCCGCGGCCGCGACGACTGGGACGGCACGATGGTCGACGACATGCGCCGGTTCCTGAACAAGGTCACGCGCGAGGGCTACGCCGTGGCCCGCCTGGAGGACTACCTGTGAGGCGCCCGGGGCGGCAGCGGTCCGGCCGGAGGCGCACAGCCCGCCCGGCCGCGGCCGTCGTCCTCGCCGCCTCGGTCCTTCTCCTCGCGGGCTGCGCGCAGTCCGTGGACCCGATCGAACGCCTCGGCAGGAAGGCGGCCCAGGGCGTACGGCCCTCCGGCCGCGTCCGCGACGAGGCGTACCGGCGCTGGGGCCTCGCCGTCCCGCTGGCCGCCCCGCCCAGCCGGCCGGTGCGCCCGCCGTCCCCGCCCACCGGGGACGTCACGCGCCCCCGGGTCGTGGACCGGGTCGCCACCACCGACCCGGTCGTCTTCCTCACCTACGACGACGCCGCCGGACGCGACCCTGCGTTCGCCGGCATGGTCCGCGAACTGCGGCTCCCGGTCAGCCTCTTCCTCACCGGCTCGGAGACGGGCGGCGGCGCCGGGACCCTGGCCGGGACGGCGGCCGGGGCCAGAGGCGCCGCCGGGGCCGCGGTCGAGAACCGCGCCCCCGACCGCCACGCGCTGCGCGGGCTGTCCTACGCCGGGCAGCGCGCCGAGATCTGCGCCCGGCAGGACCGGCTCGGCACCCGCTTCGGCCACCGCCCCCGTCTCCTCCACCCGCCGCAGGGCAGATACGACCGCACCACCCTGCGCGCCGCCGCCGACTGCGGCATCTCCGCGGTCGTCCTGTGGCGCGCCACCGAGACCTCCCGCGGCCTCGCCTATACACGCGGCGACGAGCACCTCCACCCGGGCGACATCGTCCTGGTCCGCTCCGACGGCCCCACCCCCCACCCCCTCAAGGACCGCACCACCCGCCTCCTCCGCCACATCCAGGAACGAGGCCTGACGGTGGGACACCTGGAGGACTACCTGTAGGAGCCGGCTGCTACCGCTCCCCTGCACTCGGCCGCCCCGCGCAACTTCAGCCCGTGCGGTGTTCGGGGCCCTGGCACTCGGCGGAGCTGCGCACCCCCCAGTCCCGTGCGGCGTTCGAGGCCCTGGCACTCGGCTGAGCCGCGCACCCCTCAGCCCGTGCGGTGTTCGGGGCCCTGGCACTCGGCTGAGCCGCACACCCCCCAGTTCGGTGCGGTGTTCGGGGCCCCGGCACTCGGCCGACCCGCACACCCTCAGCCCGTGCAGCGTTCGAGGACCTGCACTCGGCCGACCCGCACACCCTCAGCCCGTCCGGCGTTTGAGGACGAGGCCCTTTCGGGGCCGACAGCGGGGGCCCGGGGCGGCAGCCCCCTATGACGACGGGGCGCCGCACACCCCGAGCCCCCAACTCCAGCACCCCACCCCGCCGACGCGCCGCGAGGCCGACGCGCCGCACGGCAATTGGCACTCCGCTTGACCGAGTGCTAATCGCGGTCATAGTCTCGGCTCTGGCACTCGGCAGATGAGAGTGCCAACAACGCGACGGGCAGGTCCGGCACCCGCGACGACGGATCCACCTGGTCGCCACCTCAGACAGATAACCCCGTGAGATCTCCGAAGGGGGAGGTCGGATCGTGACGACCACCAGCTCCAAGGTTGCCATCAAGCCGCTCGAGGACCGCATCGTGGTCCAGCCGCTCGACGCCGAGCAGACCACGGCCTCTGGCCTGGTCATTCCGGACACCGCGAAGGAGAAGCCCCAGGAGGGCGCCGTCCTCGCCGTGGGTCCGGGCCGCTTCGAGAACGGCGAGCGCCTGCCGCTCGACGTCAAGGTCGGCGACATCGTGCTGTACAGCAAGTACGGCGGCACCGAGGTGAAGTACAACGGCGACGAGTACCTCGTCCTCTCGGCTCGCGACGTGCTCGCGATCATCGAGAAGTAGTTCACCCCGAGCAACTCTGCTCATGACTGCGCCCCTGGCCCCCCGCAACCCCTAAGTAGCCGGGCGCCCGGGGCGCAGTGCCATATCACCCAGATTTTTCGAGAGGGCTCCCGCTGTCATGGCGAAGACTCTGAAGTTCGACGAGGACGCCCGTCGCGCCCTCGAGCGCGGCGTCAACAAGCTGGCCGACACGGTGAAGGTGACGATCGGCCCCAAGGGCCGCAACGTCGTCATCGACAAGAAGTTCGGCGCTCCCACCATCACCAACGACGGTGTCACGATCGCCCGTGAGGTCGAGATCGAGGACCCGTTCGAGAACCTCGGCGCCCAGCTGGTGAAGGAGGTGGCGACCAAGACCAACGACATCGCGGGTGACGGCACCACCACCGCCACCGTGCTCGCCCAGGCCCTGGTGCGCGAGGGTCTGAAGAACGTCGCCGCCGGTGCCTCCCCGGCCGCCCTGAAGAAGGGCATCGACGCCGCGGTCAAGGCCATCTCCGAGGATCTGCTCGCCACGGCGCGCCCGATCGACGAGAAGTCCGACATCGCCGCCGTCGCCGCGCTGTCCGCCCAGGACCAGCAGGTCGGCGAGCTCATCGCCGAGGCCATGGACAAGGTCGGCAAGGACGGTGTCATCACCGTCGAGGAGTCCAACACCTTCGGTCTGGAGCTGGACTTCACCGAGGGCATGGCCTTCGACAAGGGCTACCTGTCCCCGTACTTCGTCACCGACCAGGAGCGTATGGAGGCCGTCCTCGACGACCCGTACATCCTGATCAACCAGGGCAAGATCACGTCCATCCAGGACCTGCTGCCGCTGCTCGAGAAGATCATCCAGGGCGGCGCCTCCAAGCCCCTGCTGATCATCGCCGAGGACGTCGAGGGCGAGGCCCTGTCGACCCTGGTCGTCAACAAGATCCGCGGCACCTTCAACGCCGTCGCGGTGAAGGCCCCCGGCTTCGGCGACCGCCGCAAGGCGATGCTGCAGGACATGGCCGTCCTCACCGGCGCCACGGTCATCTCCGAGGAGGTCGGCCTCAAGCTCGACCAGGCCGGTCTGGACGTGCTGGGCTCCGCCCGCCGCGTGACCGTCACCAAGGACGACACCACGATCGTCGACGGTGGCGGCAGCGGCCAGGAGATCGAGGGCCGCGTCAACCAGATCAAGGCCGAGATCGAGAACACGGACTCCGACTGGGACCGCGAGAAGCTCCAGGAGCGCCTCGCGAAGCTGGCCGGCGGCGTGTGCGTGATCAAGGTCGGCGCCGCCACCGAGGTGGAGCTGAAGGAGAAGAAGCACCGTCTGGAGGACGCCATCTCCGCGACCCGCGCCGCGGTCGAGGAGGGCATCGTCTCCGGTGGTGGCTCCGCGCTCGTCCACGCCGCCAAGGTCCTCGAGGGCAACCTCGGCAAGACCGGCGACGAGGCCACCGGTGTCACGGTCGTCCGCAACGCCGTCGTCGAGCCGCTGCGCTGGATCGCGGAGAACGCGGGCCTCGAGGGCTACGTGATCGTCTCCAAGGTCAAGGACATGGAGAAGGGCCAGGGCTACAACGCCGCCACGGCCGAGTACGGCGACCTGGTCAAGGCCGGCGTCATCGACCCGGTCAAGGTCACCCGCTCCGCCCTGGAGAACGCCGCCTCCATCGCCTCCCTGCTCCTCACGACCGAGACCCTGGTCGTCGAGAAGAAGGAAGAGGAAGAGGCCGCCGCGGGCCACGGCCACGGCCACGGCCACTCGCACTGACGTAGTCCGCGACGCTTCCTGAAGAGCGCCTGAGCCTCCTCGGGAAGCCCGCGGCCGAAGTCGGCCCCGCCTTCGCCCCGTCGCCACGCGACGGGGCGAAGTGCTGTCCGGAGCCCCACTCCTCGTCCGGAGCCGCTACGAGGAAGCGCCCCTGACCACCGTCCCCGCGGCTACCGGCATCACGCGCCAGGGGCAGCCGCCGGCGCCGGGTGCCGCACCGGCGTCCGCGGATCCACTCGGGGTCGAGATCGGTGGGTTCCTGGATCTGGAGCGGCCGGACAGGGGGCTGCGTGCGGTGACACGACTGCTCGGGCTTGAGGAGCCGCTACCGGCCGGTGTGTCTCCACGTCAGTTTCTCTCGGGTGTAAGGGGTGTGTTGTGGAGTTGATACTCGATCCGCCGCGCGGAGTGGCTCCGCTGCGGCTGGGCATGACGCTGGACGAGGCGATCGCCGCCGCCACGCCGGAGTGGGGCGAGGCGCGTGTGGTGCCTGGCAGGGGTCTGGCCGTGTGGAAGCTGGACCACGTCGCCGTCCAGGCGCTGGCCGAGGGGGACCGGTCCGCCGTGACCGCGATCGAGCTGTGGTGGCCCGGCGAGGGCCGCACCTCCACCACGCGGGTCCTCTACGAGGGCGACGAGGTGTTCACCACGCCCGCCAAGCGCCTGTTCGCCCGTGCCGCCGGGCGCGGACTGCGCGTCGACACCTCGGATCCCGAGTACCCGTTCATCCCCGGCCTGTCCCTCGGTTTCACCCGGGTGACCTCCCAGAGGGTCCCGCGCGACTCCGGCGGATTCCCCCGCTGCGTCACCTCGGTCCTGGTCGGCGGCGAGAACTACTACGACCGCCCCTGCGCGTAGCCACGCGGCCGGGTCGCCGCCCAGCCGCCCAGCCGCTCCGCCGCCCAGCCGCCCCGCCGGTGCTTGCGCCCGCGCCTCACTGCGGCCCGTACTTGCGCCCCGTCTTCGAGCTGATGCCGCCCAGCAGCGCGCGCGGGGTCACCTTCACCAGGCCCATCAGGGCCTTGTAGCGGGGGTCCGGGATGGAGACCGTCCGGCCGCGGGAGAGGTCGGCCAGCGCCGCCTCCACCAGCTTGTCGGCGTCCAGCCACATCCAGCCCGGGATGTTGTCCGTGCCCATGCCCGCCCGCTCGTGGAACTCCGTGCGCACGAAGCCCGGGCACAGGGCCATCAGGCGCACTCCGCTGCCCGCGAGGTCCTTCGCCGCGCCCTGGGTGAACTGCACGACCCAGGACTTCGAGGCGCCGTACGTGCCGCGGGGCACGAACGCGGCGACCGAGGCCACGTTGACCACACCGCCCCGGCCGCGCTCGCGCATCGCCTCCGCGGCCGCCGACGTCAGCCGCAGCACCGCCTCGCAGTGCACCTTGAGCATCCGCAGCTCGTCGTCCATGGAGACGTCGAGATAACGGCCCTTGTTGCCGAAACCGGCGTTGTTGACCAGTAGGTCGACCGGGTTCTTCCGGTCGCGCAGCCGCTCGGCCACCGCCTCGATGCCCGCGTCCTCGGCGAGGTCGGCGGTCAGCACCTCCGCCTCGATGCCGTGCCGGTCGTGCAGCTCGGTCGCCTGTTCGTGCAGTCGTCCGGTGTCCCGCGCGACCAGGACGAGGTCGTGCCCCTCGGCCGCCAGCCGCCGCGCGAACGCGGCGCCGATCCCCGCGGTCGATCCCGTAATCAGAGCCGTTGTCATGGCCCAAGGGTAGTGACCCGGAGCGAGGGCATCCGCTCACCGGTGACGGATCCTCAGCCGACCTGGCCGGCCAGGTACTTGCGGGCCTTGTCCAGCGCCTCGGGGTGCAGCGCGTCAGCGGCGTCGAGCAGCCGGGGCAGCAGCTCCCGCTCGGTGGTGACCGCACGGAACTGCAGCGCCGCCGTCACCCCGTGGTCCGGCCGGTGCACGATCTCGACGGCGTCGCCCGCCCGGATCGCGCCCGGTTCGACCACCCGCAGGTAGGCCCCCGTGGCGGCCTTACGGGTGAATCTCCTGACCCAGCCCGACTCGCCCAGATGGCCCTGGAACGTGCGGCACGGGATGCGTCCCGACGTCACCTCCAGGACCACCCCGGATCCGATCCGCCAGCGCTCGCCGATCAGCGCTCCGGAGACGTCCAGGCCCTCCGTCGTGAGGTTCTCGCCGAAGACGCCGTCGGCCAGGGGCCGGCCGAGTTCGCGCTCCCAGTCGTCGAGGTCCTCGCGCGCGAAGGCGTACACCGCCTGGTGCTCGCCGCCGTGATGGCGCAGGTCGCACACGGCGTCCCCGGCCAGCCCGCTGCCGCCGACCCCCTTGGGGCCCGGAGCCGTCACCTGTACCGGCCCGTCGGCCGGCCTTTTGTCGATGCCGGTCACGCCCTGCGCCTGGTCGGTGTACGGCACCTGCTGCGGGCGGCCCAGATTGACCGAGAGAAGCTTCATGAGCGCACGCTACGGCAGGCGGCCTCAAAGCGACGGGACATTATCGGACACCTCACCCAAGGCAGGCTTATGATTGACGGGTGATCGAGGCCCGTCATCTCCGTGTCCTGCGCGCCGTGGCCGCCACCGGCTCCTTCTCGGCGGCCGGCCGCGAGCTGGGCTGCACCCAGCCCGCCGTGAGCCAGCAGATGAAGGCGCTGGAGTCCTCGGTCGGCACCCCGCTGCTGGTCCGCGGCGGCCGCGAGATGCGCCTCACCCAGGCCGGCGAGGCCCTCGTCCGGCACGCCTCCGGGATCCTCGCCGGGCTGACCGCGGCCGAGGAGGAGGTCGCCGCCATCGCGGGCCTGAGGGCCGGCCGGGTCCGGCTGGTCTCCTTCCCCAGCGGCAGCTCCACCCTGGTCCCCACCGCGCTGGCCGCCCTGCGCGCCGCCCACCCCGGCACCCGCGTCTCCCTGGAGGAGGCCGAGCCCCCGAAGTCCGTCGAGCTCCTGCGCGAGGGCGACTGCGACCTGGCGCTGGCCTTCCGCTACGAGGGCACGGCGGCCGCGGAGGAGTGGGAGGACCTGGTCGTACGACCCCTGCTGACGGACCGTCTCGTCGCGCTGGTGCCCGAGCGGCACCGGCTCGCGGGCGCCGAGTCCGTGGGCATAGGTGAGCTGGCCGAGGAGTCCTGGATCGCCGGGTGCCCCCGCTGCCGCGGCCAGCTCGTGCAGGCGTGCGAGAGCGCCGGATTCACGCCCCGTATCGACTTCGCCACCGACGACTACCCGGCGGTGGCCGGCCTGGTCGGCGCGGGCCTGGGCGTGGCGGTCCTGCCGCAGCTCGCGGCGGACTCGGTGCGGCCCAGGGGCGTGCGCGTGGTCAGGCTGGAGCCCGCGGTGCGGCGGGAGGTCGTCGCGCTCACGCTGCCCGACCTGGCCCGGGTGCCCGCCGTTGCGGCGACGCTGGAACAGCTGGCCAGAGCCGCCGGGCGCGCCTAGGGGGCGTCTCCCCGGGCTTCGTGGGTCCGCGACGCCCGGCACGGCACCTCGCGGTACGGCCTGACCGCCCACGTACGCCCAGTACGAGGGCGATGCGGCCGCACGCCGAGGCACCACCGGACGCCGCGGCCTGATCCACGAAGGCCGAATAGGCGCCCCCAGGGGCTCGCCGGAGCGTGCGGGCGCGAGCGCGCTCCCGCCGGGCGAGTGAATGCGGAAACGTTCCTTCAGGCGTCGGTGCCCGCACCCCCGCCGGAGGCCGATGCCGACACCAGGCGGTTGCGCGCCCGCCCCATCAGCTCCTCGCGCTCGTCCTCGGTCAGCCCGCCCCACACGCCGTACGGCTCGCGCACCGCCAGGGCGTGCGCCGCGCACTGGGCGCGCACCGGGCACCTCATGCAGACCTCCTTGGCCGAGTTCTCGCGAGCGCTCCGTGCCGCCCCGCGCTCGCCCTCCGGGTGGAAGAAGAGCGAGCTGTCCACTCCGCGGCAGGCGGCCAGGAGCTGCCAGTCCCACAGGTCCGCGTTCGGTCCGGGAAGGCGGGAGAAATCTGCCATTACGTGACCCCTTGTAGCCGTTCTGGGCGGATACGCGTGCCATCGACCGTACATGTCCGGTCTAAGGAGATGAAAATATGACTCATTGCGAATCTAGCTCCAGACACTGAGAAACGGGAGCAAAAGCGTCTAAATGGGGCATGGCTTGTGATGAAAACTTGAGAGTCCGTTGGGCATGTCTGCACCGTGTCGAGACCCTCACGTAGAGTGCCGAAGACGGCATGCGGCCCCGTAACTCTTTCGAGTGACCGTCGTTGAGAGTGCGGAGGCGGTTGAAAACACAAGTGCTCGGGCAGGCGTCCGAGACGGTCGACCGCACAGGTGACGATTCCGTACCAGCCTGGAGGCTCAAGGTGACGCGCATCAGCTGCGGAGGGCGGTCATGACTTCCGTCCTCGTCTGCGACGACTCCCCGCTTGCCCGAGAGGCGCTCCGCCGCGCGGTAGCGACCGTGCCCGGCGTCGAGCGCGTGACGACGGCGGCCAACGGCGAGGAAGTCCTCCGCCGCTGGGGCGCCGACCGCTCCGACCTCATCCTGATGGATGTACGCATGCCCGGCCTGGGCGGCGTCGAGACCGTGCGCCGGCTGCTGTCCGCCGACCCGGGCGCCCGGATCATCATGCTCACCGTCGCCGAGGACCTCGACGGTGTGGCCCTCGCGGTCGCCGCCGGCGCCCGCGGCTACCTGCACAAGGACGCCTCGCGCGCCGAACTGCGGGCCACGGTGACGCAGGCCCTCGCCGACCCCACCTGGCGGCTGGCCCCGCGCCGGCTCCGCTCGGCCGAGATGGGCGCCGCGCCCACGCTCACCGCGCGTGAGATCCAGGTCCTCGAAGGCATGAGCCACGGCCGCTCCAACGCGGAGATCGGGCGCGAGCTGTTCCTCTCCGAGGACACCGTCAAGACGCACGCCCGTCGCCTGTTCAAGAAGCTCGGCGCCTCCGACCGCGCCCACGCGGTGGCGCTCGGCTTCCGCTGGGGACTGGTCCGGTAGACCGTGCGCCGCGGCGGTACGACGCGCCGCCACCCGCGGCTCCCCGCCCGCCACCGGGCGGGCGGGGGCGAGGGGTGCCGGCGCAGGTGGCGGGGGCCGGACGTGTGCGCCGCGGACGTCCGGGGACCCGTCCGTGCGCGCCCGCGGTACACGCGTCCGGCCGTCGCGCGAAGCGGCCCGCCGCACGCGCGCTGCTCGTTTCGCCGCGGATGCCGCATCCTTGAGGTGTGGAGTCTCTCGGGGACGAGTCGGTCGAGCGGAAGGGGAGGGCGCAGGGGATGAGTGCCGGCGCACCTGCTCATAACGCTTCGGTGCACAACCACGAGCGTGATGCGACGGACCGCAGGGCCGCAAGGCACCATGGACCGATGCGCGACGACGAAGCGGGCACGGCCCACGGGATTGGTGCGCTCGTGCATCTCGCCGTCGACGGCGACGAGCAGGCGACGCACGACCTGCTCGCGCACGTCCACCCCCTCGCGCTGCGTTACTGCCGTACCCGCCTGTCCAGGCTGCCCGGCGACGCCCGGCATTTCGTCGAGGACCTGGCGCAGGAGGTCTGCGTCGCGGTCCTGCTCGCCCTGCCGCGCTACCGCGACACCGGACGCCCCTTCGAGGCGTTCGTCTTCGCCATCGCCTCGCACAAGGTCGCCGACCTCCAGCGGGCCGCGATGCGTCACCCCGGTTCCACCGCCGTCCCCTCGGACGAGATGCCGGAGCGGCCCGACGACTCCCTCGGCCCCGAGGAGCGCGCCCTGCTCAGCAGCGACGCCGAATGGGCGAAGAAGCTGCTGGCCAACCTCCCCGACAACCAGCGCGAGCTGCTCCTGCTGCGCATCGCCGTGGGCTTGACCGCGGAGGAGACGGGGCAGATGTTGGGAATGTCACCCGGTGCGGTCCGGGTGGCCCAGCACCGCGCGCTGAGCCGGCTGCGCGCCCTCGCCGAGCAGTGACCGGAAACCTCCCGTCGCACCGGCGATCCGCCGCGTAGGCGCAGCCAGACGGCGTCGCACCCCCTGTCCGCCCGTGCCGGCGCGCGCCGCGCGAGGGCGAGCGACCCGGCCGGACGGACCCCCGCCTCTGTACGAACGTACGAAGCCGGCGGCCCCCGTACCGTGGAAGTTGCTGGCGAGGTTCCCGTTAGCATGGACATCCGCACCGATCAAGGCTTTGGGGAAGGTGTCATGACTGCCAACGTCGACGGAGTGCCCGGTAAATTCGCGACACTCGGGCTGACCTACGACGACGTGCTGCTGCTGCCGGGTGCATCCGAGGTGCTCCCCAACGCGGTCGACACCTCGTCCCGTATCTCCCGCAACGTCCGGGTCAACATCCCGCTGCTGTCCGCGGCGATGGACAAGGTGACCGAGTCCCGCATGGCCATCGCCATGGCCCGCCTCGGCGGCGTGGGCGTGCTGCACCGCAACCTGTCGGTCGAGGACCAGGTCAACCAGGTCGACCTGGTGAAGCGGTCCGAGTCCGGCATGGTCACCGACCCGATCACGGTGCACCCGGAGGCCACGCTCGCCGAGGCCGACGCCCTGTGCGCCAAGTTCCGCATCAGCGGTGTCCCGGTCACCGACCCGGCGGGCAAGCTGCTCGGCATCGTCACCAACCGTGACATGGCCTTCGAGAGCGACCGCACGCGCCAGGTGCACGAGGTCATGACCCCGATGCCGCTGGTCACCGGCCGGGTCGGCACCTCCGGGCCCGAGGCCATGGAGCTGCTGCGCAAGCACAAGATCGAGAAGCTGCCGCTGGTCGACGCCGACGGCGTCCTCAAGGGCCTGATCACGGTCAAGGACTTCGTCAAGGCCGAGCAGTACCCGAACGCCGCCAAGGACGCCGAAGGCCGCCTGCTCGTCGGTGCCGCCGTCGGCGCCAGCCCCGAGGCGCTGGAGCGCGCCCAGGCGCTCGCCGAGGCCGGCGTGGACTTCCTGGTCGTCGACACCTCGCACGGTCACAACAGCAACGCCCTCAGCTGGATGGCGAAGATCAAGTCCAGCGTCGGCGTCGACGTGATCGGCGGCAACGTCGCCACCCGTGACGGCGCCCAGGCGCTCATCGACGCCGGTGTCGACGGCATCAAGGTGGGTGTCGGACCGGGCTCGATCTGCACCACGCGTGTGGTCGCCGGTATCGGTGTCCCGCAGGTCACGGCCATCTACGAGGCCTCCCTCGCGGCCCGTCCGGCGGGCGTCCCGCTGATCGGCGACGGCGGCCTGCAGTACTCCGGCGACATCGGCAAGGCGCTGGCCGCCGGTGCCGACACCGTGATGCTGGGCAGCCTCCTGGCCGGCTGCGAGGAGTCCCCGGGTGAGCTGATGTTCATCAACGGCAAGCAGTTCAAGTCGTACCGCGGCATGGGCTCGCTGGGCGCCATGCAGTCCCGCGGCCAGGGCCGGTCCTACTCCAAGGACCGCTACTTCCAGGCCGAGGTCGCCTCCGACGACAAGCTCGTGCCCGAGGGCGTCGAGGGCCAGGTGCCCTACCGCGGCCCCCTCTCCAACGTGCTGCACCAGCTCGTCGGCGGCCTGCGCCAGACCATGGGCTACGTGGGCGCCGCCACCATCGAGGAGATGGAGTCCAAGGGCCGGTTCGTCCGGATCACCTCGGCGGGTCTCAAGGAGAGCCACCCGCACGACATCCAGATGACGGTCGAGGCGCCGAACTACAGCAACAAGAAGTGAGCCACGCGCGCGAGCGCGGGCTGTGACAGGCGGTCCCGGGGCGTCCCGGGACCGCCTTCGCCGTCCCAGGAGGGTCGCCGCCGCACCCGTCGGGGATACTGGAAGACGCTGAAACGCATCAGGGAAAGGCCAAGACGTGACTGAGATCGAGATCGGGCGCGGCAAGCGCGGCCGGCGGGCGTACGCCTTCGACGACATCGCCGTCGTACCCAGCCGCCGTACGCGGGACCCGAAGGAGGTCTCGATCGCCTGGCAGATCGACGCCTACCGCTTCGAGCTGCCGTTCCTGGCCGCCCCGATGGACTCGGTCGTCTCCCCGGCCACCGCGATCCGCATCGGCGAGCTGGGCGGCCTCGGCGTCCTCAACCTCGAGGGCCTGTGGACGCGCCACGAGGACCCGCAGCCGCTGCTGGACGAGATCGCCGGGCTGCCCGCCGAGCGCGCCACCCGCCGCCTCCAGGAGATCTACTCGGCTCCCATCAAGGAGGAGCTGATCGGCGCCCGCATCAAGGAGGTGCGCGACGCCGGTGTGGTCACCGCCGCCGCCCTCTCCCCGCAGCGCACCGCGCAGTTCTCCAAGGCCGTCGTCGACGCGGGCGTGGACATCTTCGTCATCCGCGGTACGACCGTGTCGGCGGAGCACGTCTCCTCGGCGCACGAGCCGCTGAACCTGAAGCAGTTCATCTACGAGCTGGACGTCCCGGTGATCGTCGGCGGCTGCGCCACGTACACCGCCGCCCTGCACCTGATGCGGACCGGCGCGGCCGGCGTGCTCGTCGGCTTCGGCGGCGGCGCCGCGCACACCACGCGCAACGTGCTCGGCATCCAGGTCCCGATGGCCACGGCCGTCGCGGACGTGGCCGCGGCCCGCCGCGACTACATGGACGAGTCCGGCGGCCGGTACGTGCACGTGATCGCCGACGGCGGCGTGGGCTGGTCCGGCGACCTCGCCAAGGCGATCGCCTGCGGCGCCGACGCCGTGATGATGGGCTCCCCGCTGGCCCGCGGCACGGACGTGCCCGGCCAGGGCCACCACTGGGGCATGGAGGCGGTCAACGAGGAGCTGCCCCGCGGCAAGAAGGTCGACCTGGGCACGGTCGGCACCCTGGAGGAGATCCTCACCGGCCCGTCGCACACCCCCGACGGCTCGATGAACTTCTTCGGCGCCCTGCGCCGCGCCATGGCCACCACCGGCTACAGCGAGCTCAAGGAGTTCCAGCGCGTCGAGGTCACGGTGGCGGACAGCCAGCACAGCCGCTGACCTCCATGGACACGGGCGAGGGCCCGGACACCGCGACCGGTGTCCGGGCCCTCGTCGTCCCTCACAGCCGGTGCGCCGCCCCCGTGGGCGTGACGCCGCGGGTGTCCAGCAGCAGCTGGGCCTTCACCGACAGCCCCTGGAGGTCGTAGGTGCGGTGCGGCTGGAGCAGGACCGTGAGGTCGGCGTCGGCGGCCGCCTCGTAGAGGGAGTCCGCGCGCGGGACCGGGCGGTCCAGGACGTTCCAGGAGGCCACCAGCGGGTCGTGGTAGCTGACCTGGGCGCCCAGCTCCAGCAGCCGGTGCGCGATCTCCCGCGCGGGCGTGCCCTGCTGGTCGGCGAGGTCCGGCTTGTAGGTGACGCCCAGCAGCAGCACGCGCGCGCCCCGGGCGGACTTGCCGTGCTCGTTGAGCAGGGCGGCGGCGCGCTGGACGACGTACCGGGGCATGCGGTGGTTGACCTGCTGGGCGAGTTCCACCATGCGCAGGCCGCGGCTCGCGTGGCCGGTGAGGTCGTGCGGGACGCCGTGCCCGCCGACGCCGGGCCCCGGCCGGAACGCCTGGAAACCGTACGGCTTGGTCTCCGCGCAGCGGATGACGTCCCACAGGTCGACGCCCAGGTCGTGGCAGAGCACGGCCATCTCGTTGACCAGCGCGATGTTCACGTGCCGGTAGTTGGTCTCCAGCAGCTGCACGGTCTCCGCCTCGCGCAGGCCGCGCGCCCGGACCACCTTGTCGGTGAGCCGGCCGTAGAAGGCGGCCGCCGACTCGGTGCAGGCCGGAGTGAGGCCGCCGATGACCTTCGGGGTGCCGGCCGGGGTGCGGTCGCGGCTGCCGGGATCGACCCGGCTCGGCGAGTACGCCAGGTGGAAGTCGCGGCCGGCGCGCAGTCCGGAGCCCTCCTCCAGCAGGGGGCGCAGGAAGTCCCCGGTGGTCCCGGGGAGCACCGGGGACTCCAGGATGACCGTGGTGTGCGGGCGCAGCCGTCCGGCCAGGGCGCGGGCCGCCGCCTCGACCTGGGAGAGGTCGACCCCGCCGTCGGCCCCGCGCGGGGTGGGCGCGCAGATCACCGCCGTGCGCACCCGGCCGAGCTGGGCCGGGTCGGTGCCCGGGCGGAAGCCCTCGGCGCGCATCCGGCGCAGCTCGGCGGCGCTGAGCGAGCCCGCCTCGGGGCCGGTGGCGAATCCGATGGTCGGGATGCCGGCGGCGACGGCTGCCTGGGCGAGCGGCAGGCCGTACGGCCCGAGTCCGATGATGGCGAGGTCTGCGGGCATGGAGGGGGCAGTCCTTCCCAGTAGCCGTAGCGGTACGGGTGCGCAAGCCCTGTGGACCGGAAGAGCGAGCGCACTGTCAGACTAGGTACAAATATGACCGTTCTGTGTGATTGTGTTCGTGTGTCTTCCGTCGGTCGCACGCGGGGTGTCCCGCGCGGACGGACCAGGTCCGCCGGGCCGGGGCGGCGCGCTCGCCCGGGCGCCCGGCCGCTCCGGGAGGGCGGCGCGGGGCCGCTGCCGCCGCCGGCCGCCGCCCGGTCCCCGTACTTCACCCGACCGGGCGAACGCGGCGCCGCGGGCCCCCGCGCCCGCCCCCGCCCGGCCGAGGGCGCGCCCGCCCGGCCGTACGCCGGGGGCCGGTGGCACCGCCGTACGCCGTGCCGGCCCGGGGCGGGCGGGCGTGCGGCCGGTGTGCCGGCCGCGGTGGCCGCCCGCGAGAAGCTGCCGAGGCCACGGGACACGGTCAGAATTTGGGCATGAGGAGGGAGTGAACCGGGCTTCGCCCACCGGGTGCGGCCGATGCGAGCGGGTTGTGCGACAGCGGGAGGCAGCGGTGAGGACAGCGACTCTGGATCCGGCGCAGCGCGCCGAGGACCTGGCGGCGATGGCGGAGCACGAACTGGACGTGCTGGTGGTCGGCGCCGGGATCGTGGGGGCCGGCACCGCGCTGGACGCCGCCACCCGCGGACTGTCCACCGGCCTGGTCGAGGCCCGGGACTGGGCGTCCGGCACCTCCAGCAGGTCCAGCAAGCTCATCCACGGCGGCCTGCGCTACCTGGAGATGCTCGACTTCGCCCTGGTCCGCGAGGCACTGAAGGAACGCGGCCTGCTCCTGGAGCGGCTCGCCCCGCACCTGGTCAAGCCGGTGCCCTTCCTCTACCCGCTCAAGCACCGGGGCTGGGAGCGGCTCTACGCGGGCTCCGGCGTCGCGCTCTACGACGCCATGTCCATGGCCCGCGGACACGGCCGCGGGCTGCCCGTGCACCGCCACCTGAGCCGCCGTCACGCCCTGCGCGTCGCCCCCGCCCTCAAGAAGGACGCCCTGGTCGGCGCCCTCCAGTACTACGACGCCGAGGTGGACGACGCCCGCTTCGTCACGGCCCTGGTGCGCACGGCGGCCTCGTACGGCGCCAAGGTGGCCAACCGCGCGCGCGTGACCGGGTTCCTGCGCGAGGGCGAGCGGGTCGTCGGGGTCCGGGTGGAGGACGTCGAGGGCGGCGGGGAGTACGAGATCCGGGCCCGGCAGGTCGTCAACGCCACCGGCGTGTGGACCGACGACACCCAGGCCATGGTGGGGGAGCGGGGCCAGTTCCATGTGCGCGCCTCCAAGGGCATCCACCTGGTCGTGCCGAAGGACCGCATCCACTCCAGCACCGGCCTGATCCTGCGCACCGAGAAGTCCGTGCTGTTCGTCATCCCCTGGGGCCGGCACTGGATCGTCGGCACCACCGACACCGACTGGGACCTCGACAAGGCCCACCCGGCCGCGTCCAGCGCCGACATCGACTACCTCCTGGAGCGCGTCAACTCGGTGCTCGCGGTGCCCCTGACCCGGGACGACGTCGAGGGCGTGTACGCGGGCCTCAGGCCCCTGCTGGCCGGTGAGTCCGACGCCACCAGCAAGCTGTCGCGCGAGCACACCGTCGCGCACCCGGTGCCGGGGCTCGTGGTCGTCGCGGGCGGCAAGTACACGACGTACCGGGTGATGGCGAAGGACGCCGTCGACGAGGCGGTGCACGGCCTCGACCGGCGCGTCGCCGAGTCCGTGACGGAGGAGATCCCGCTGCTCGGCGCCGAGGGCTACCCGGCGATGTGGAACGCCCGCGCCCGCATCGCCGAGCGGTACGGACTGCACGTGGTCCGCGTGGAGCACCTGCTGAACCGCTTCGGCTCGGCGGCCGAACAGGTCCTGGAGCTGATCGCCGCCGACCCCACGCTCGGCGAACCGCTCCGGCACGCCGACGACTACCTGCGCGCCGAGATCGTCTACGCCGCCTCGCACGAGGGCGCCCGCCACCTGGACGACGTGCTCACCCGGCGCACCCGCATCTCCATCGAGACCTTCGACCGCGGCACCCGCAGCGCCCGTGAGGCCGCCGAGCTGATGGCGCCGGTGCTCGGCTGGGACGCGGACCAGATCGAGCGCGAGATCGCGCACTACGAGAAGCGGGTGGAGGCCGAACGGGAGTCCCAGCTCCAGCCCGACGACCTGACGGCGGACGCGGCACGGCTGGGCGCGCCGGACATCGTGCCGCTGTAGGCGATCGGCCGCTGCAGGCGACGGCCGCTTCGGCCGACGGCCGCGGCGGCGGCCGGGGTGGCGGCGGCTGCGGTGTCGGCGGTGTCGGCGGTGGCGGCGGTGTCGGCGGTGTCGGCGGAACTCGGCCGGGTGCAGGGCCGGTTCGGGGGCGGCCGCCGTGAGTCCGGGCGGGTTCGTCGCCGGGGCGCGCTGCCATGGACCGGGCCCCGGCGCGAGCCGGAGCGCGGCCTGCGGCGGCGGTATGGGCGACGGTGTCCGAAGGGTCGGCAACGGGGGTTCCCTCCGTGTCGGCACCCCTCGTCCCGGTAAGCGGAAGACGCCGATCCGGGCGTGTTCCGGGACGTGGACGGCCGGGGTGCCGACAGGGCCCCCCTGGGCGTCGGCCGCCGACCGCGTGAGAGACAATGGAGGCTCTGTCAGGGCGGGTTGCATGAGGGGACGCATGTCTGAGGCGGAGCGGGCGGGGACATCTCGTCAGGACACTCGTCGCGACAAGAGCGAGCGTCGTCTCCTCGCCGGGCGGTACCGGCTGGGAGACGTACTGGGTCGCGGCGGCATGGGCACGGTCTGGCGCGCCGAGGACGAGACCCTGGGGCGGACGGTCGCCGTCAAGGAGCTGCGGTTCCCGTCGAACATCGACGAGGAGGAGAAGCGGCGCCTGATCACGCGCACCCTGCGCGAGGCCAAGGCGATCGCCCGGATCCGCAACAACAGCGCGGTGACGGTCTTCGACGTGGTCGACGAGGACGACCGCCCCTGGATCGTCATGGAGTTGGTCGAGGGCAAGTCCCTGGCCGAGGCCATCCGCGAGGACGGTCTGCTGACGCCCCGGCGCGCGGCCGAGGTCGGCCTCGCCATCCTCGACGTGCTGCGCTCCGCGCACCGTGAGGGCATCCTGCACCGGGACGTGAAGCCGTCCAACGTGCTCATCGCCGAGGACGGCCGGGTCGTGCTCACCGACTTCGGCATCGCCCAGGTCGAGGGCGACCCGTCCATCACCTCCACCGGCATGCTCGTCGGCGCCCCCTCCTACATCTCCCCGGAGCGCGCCCGCGGCCACAAGCCCGGCCCCGCCGCCGACCTCTGGTCGCTGGGCGGCCTGCTGTACGCGGCGGTCGAGGGCGTCCCGCCGTACGACAAGGGGTCGGCGATCGCCACCCTCACCGCGGTGATGACCGAGCCCCTGGAGGAGCCCAAGAACGCGGGCCCCCTCAGGGACGTCATCCACGGCCTGCTCACCAAGGACCCCGCTCAGCGCCTCGACGACGCCGGTGCCCGGGCCATGCTCGACGCCGTGCTCAAGAAGCCCGAGCCCGAGCCGCTGGAGGCCACGCGGGTCGTTCCGCTGCCGCCGCAGCCCGACGGCCCCGGACGCGACGGCAAGGGCGACGACAAGGTGCGCGGCGCGCTGCGCTCGGTCCGCAAGGCGGCCGGCGCGGCCGGTACGGCCGCGGCCGCGCGGCCCAAGGACGCCCCGGAATCGAAGGGCACCTCCTCCGGCGCGGCCGGGACCTCCGGCAGGGCCGCGGGCGGGGCCGGCGTGCCCGGCCAGGGCTCCGCGGGGGCGGCGGACCGCCCGGGAGCGAACGCCTCCAGCGCGCCCGACTCCGCGGCGGGCAAGCCCGGTTCGGGCTGGCCGGTGATGCCGACCCCGGACCTCGACCTCGAACTCGCGCCGCGCCCCGTGCAGCGGGCCCCGCTCACCGACGTGGTGCCCCGGCGCACGCTGGTGATCATCGCGGTGGTGGTCGTCCTCGCGGTGATCGGCACCATCCTCGCCGTCACCCTCGGCGGCGACGACGAGGGCGGCAAGGACGGCGGTGCCAAGGCCGCGTCGAGCGCCTCGGCCTCCGCCGGGCAGAACGGCGGCAAGGGCAAGGACGGCAGGACGGGCGCCGGCGGCGGCGAGCGCACGGACAGCGGCTCCACGAAGGGCACCACGGCCGGCTCCACGGCGTCCGGCAAGCCGGGCACCGCGACCGCGGCCGGCGACGGCGCCACCGGCTCGTCCGGGTCGAAGGACACCGGGGGCGCCTCCGCCGCCTCGACGCACAAGAGCGCCCAGGGCTACTCGATCGGGCTGCCCAAGGGCTGGGCGTACAAGTCCAGCGACGGCGCCGGGGACCGCTACACCGGCCCCGACGGACAGCGCCTGCTCGTCGGCTGGACCAGCACGCCCAAGAACGACCCGGTGGCGGACTGGACCAACCAGGAGCGCGGCATGGTGCGCCCCCAGTACAAGAGGGTCAGCATCGCGAAGGCGGACTACCGCGGCTGGAACACGGCCGACTGGGAGTTCACCTACGTCGACGGCGGCACCAAGTGGCGTTCCATAGACCGCGGTTTCGTGGTCGACGACCACCTCGGGTACGGCCTGATGTACACCGCGAAGGCCGCCGACTGGGACAGCGCCCTGCGCCAGGACACGTGGAAGACGCTCACGGCCTCCTTCGAGCCCAGGTCCTGACCTGGACGCGTCCGGGTCGTGGCGGCAGAATCGCCCATCCCTCAATACGAGTTGCCTCCGGCACGTATCGTGAATGGTTGAGGACCGTACGCAGCCGCGTGTGGACGCGTGACGGGCCGTACGGCGAACGAATGTGACCGACCGGGCGGCCGGGGGAGGCAACGTGGACGAGTATGCGGGACGGGTGCTCGCCGATCGCTACCGTCTGCCGCTGCCTCCCGCCGACGAGTACGAACTCACCGAGTCCCTGGCCTTCGACACCTACAGCGGCCAGGAGGTGCTGGTCCGCCAGGTGCCGCTGCCCGAGGTCGTCGAGGCCGAGGTGCTCGACGCCGACGGACTGCCCGAGGGCTTCACCGCGCGCGAGCGCGGGACCCGCCGGAGCCCCGCGGCCCGTGCCGCCACCCGGCAGCCCACGGACCCGGCGGTGCGGCGCGCGCTGGAGGCGGCGCAGGCCGCCGCCCGCATACCCGACCATCCGCGCCTGGACCAGGTCTTCGACGTGTTCGCCGAGGGCGGTTCGCTGTGGATCGTCAGCGAGGCGGTCTCCGCGCGCCCGCTGTCCGCGCTCCTCGCCGAGCAGTCCCTGACGCCGTACCGCGCGGCCGAGGTCGCCTCCGACGTCCTCATGGCCCTGCGCGTTTTGCACGCCCACGGCTGGGTGCACCGCAACGTCACCGCCCGCACGGTCCTCGTCTGCGACGACGGACGGGTGATGCTCACCGGTCTCGCGGTCGGCGCGGCCGAGGAGGCGCTGTGCGGGTACGACCCGGTGCCGGCCCAGGACGAACCCGCCGGGGGGCCGGTCGGTGCCGGGACGGTCGGAGCGGTGCCCACGGGCGCCGTCCGTGGTCCCGCGGCCGGCGGTACGGGCGGGGCGAGCCCTGGAGGGGCCCGCTCCGTCTCCGCTTCCGGCACCGGACCCGGCCCGTACGGGGCCCTCGCACCGGGTGCGTCCCCGGCGCAGGGGCACCCGGGTCCCCTCGCCGGACCGGGTGGCGCGGCAGCCCACGCGGCCGACACCGACCCCGAGGCCGCGCGCCGGGCCGCGATACAGGCACGGGCCGCCGGGGGCCTTCCGGCGCCGGGACCGCACGAGACCGACGGCACGGGCGGCGCCGGACCCGCGGGGCGGCCCGCGGCGGACAGCGGGGACGACATCCGCGCCGCCCGGGCGGGCGCCATCGCCGCGTACCGCGCCGGAGCCCGGGCCGCCGCCCGCGTGCAGGAGGACGGGCGCGGCGCGCGCGTGCAGGGGGACGGCCGCGCCGCCCTGCCCGCCGCCCGGCCGCCCGCCGAGGCGGGCGGCGCGCCCCGGCCGGCGTACCCCGTCGAACCGGGCGGCACCGCCCCCGGGCGGACGGCCGACCCGTACGCAGTGGCCGACCCGTACGGGGTGCAGGGCCGCCCCTGGCACGGCGCCTCGCCCCGCACCGGCCCCGGTGGCATGCCCGCCCCCGCGGACGGCGCCCCGCCGCGCCCCGGTCCGCCCGCGCCCGCTCCCGGCACGGGCTCCGCGCCGGCTCCGGGCCACCCGTACTCCCCGGCCCCCGCGGCCCGCACCGCGCCTCCCGCGCTGCCCGCCCAGAGCGCCGGGCCCTCCCGGTGGGACGCCCCCGCGGCGGGCGGTGTCCCGCCGCGCGGCCCCGGCACCGCCATCGCCGCGGAGCGGGCGCGGCAGCTGCGGATGACCGTGGTGGGGCCCGTCACCGAGCGGTGGGCGCCCGAACAGGCCGGCCCCGTGCACGAGAACTGGCAGCTGGCGGCGCCGATCGGCCCCGCCACCGACCTGTGGGCCCTCGGCGCGCTGCTCTTCCGGACCGTGCAGGGGCACGCCCCCTATCCCGAGGAGTCGACCGCCGAACTGGTGCAGCTGGTGTGCGCCGAGCCGCCGGCCTTCGCCGAGGAGTGCGGACCCCTGCGGCCCGTAGTGGAGTCCCTGCTCCGTCAGGACCCCACTGACCGGCCCGACTTCGAGGAACTGAGCGGCTGGCTGCGCTCGCTGGTCAGGTCCGCGCCGGAACCCGACGCGGGGATCAACGTCGTACCGGTGCCGCCCGCCGACCCGCGCCGGCTGCCGATCGTGCGGCGGCGCGGCGAACTGGTGCGGCGGCGCCGCCGCAACCGGATGCCCGCGGCGCACCCGCACGCCCGGCACAAGAGGGCCCGGGAGGAGGAGGGTTCGCCGCGCCGGCTGGGCCGGCTGCTGCTCGTGCTGATCCTGCTCCTGCTGGCCGGGGCGGTCGCCTACGCGATGCTGTTCCTGCCCGGACGGGGGGAGAGCGGCTCCGCGGGCGGTCCGCACACCGGCACCGCGCAGCAGGTGAGCCCCACGCCCTCCCGGGAGAACCGGCCCCCCTCGGGGCGGAGCACCCCGGACGACCCGGCCTCCTCCGCGCCCGCCACCGGGGCCCAGACCGACGGAGGAGCCTCCGCCGGTGACGGCTTCACCCTGCGCCAGGACCCGGACGGGTTCACGGTCGCCGTCGCCAAGGGCTGGAGCCGCACGCCCCGCAACGACAACGGGCAAGTCCTGTACGCGCACGGCGACTTCACGCTGCTGGTCGTACCGGGACGGGACTCCGCCGGGGCCGAGGGCAGCGACCCGATGGTCTACCAGCGGGACAAGGAGCGGGAGCTCCAGCCGTACCGCGACTCCAGCTGGGCCACGGCCTCCGGACTGCGGACCATCGAGGTCGGCGGACGGACCATGGCCGAGGGGCAGTTCACCTGGACCGACGCCCAGGGGCGCGACCTGTACGTGCGCAACATGGCCATGCTGATCGACGGCCGCTACCACATCGTGCAGCTCCGGGGCCCGGAGGCGGAGCGGGACGAGGTGACGCGGCTGTACGAACAGGCCACCTCCACCTACCGTTTCACCGGCCGGTGATCCCCGACTCCGACGGGCCGTACCCGGTCCGGTTCCCGGCCGTGGGAAGAAGCGACAACCGTCACAGTGGGGCTTCCGTGCCACCCCGCCGGTTCCCTGCGGACGGACCGGTCCTTAGTCTGGCCCCTGACAAGAGCATTGCGGGGCAACGTGAATCAGATGCAGGGGCTGCTCGTAGCCGGCCGCTACCGGCTCGTCGACGCCATCGGCAGCGGCGGCATGGGCCGGGTGTGGCGCGCCCATGACGAGGTGCTGCACCGGCAGGTGGCCGTCAAGGAACTGACCGCCGCGCTCTACGTCTCCGGGGGCGACCAGGCCGTGCTGCTCGCCCGCACCCGGGCCGAGGCGCGCGCCGCCGCGCGCATCAACCACTCCGCCGTCGTCACCGTGCACGACGTCCTCGAACACGACGGCCGCCCCTGGATCGTGATGGAGCTGGTCGAGGGCAACTCGCTGGCCGACGAGATCAAGGAGCGCGTCCGCATCGAGCCGCGCGAGGCCGCGCGGATCGGCCTGTGGGTGCTGCGGGCGCTGCGCGCCGCGCACAAGGCGGGCGTGCTGCACCGGGACATCAAGCCGGGCAACGTGCTGCTCGGCCGCGACAGCAGGGTGCTGCTCACCGACTTCGGCATAGCCCAGATCGAGGGCGACAGCACCATCACCCGTACCGGTGAGGTCGTCGGCTCGGTCGACTACCTCGCGCCCGAGCGCGTGCGCGGCCACGACCCCGGCCCCGCCTCCGACCTGTGGGCGCTGGGCGCCACGCTGTACACGGCCGTCGAGGGCCGTTCGCCGTTCCGCCGCACCTCGCCGCTGAGCACCATGCAGGCGGTCGTCGAGGAGGAGGCGGAGGAACTCCGCCACGCCGGCCCGCTCGCCCCCGTCATCACCGCCCTCCTGCGCAAGGAGCCGTCCCAGCGGCCCGGCGCCGAGGAGGCCGAGCAGATGCTCGCCGAGGCGGCGGAAGGCCGCCGCCCCCGCACCGCGGAGGCCTTCGTCCGGACGCAGGGCCTGGGCGTGGACCTTCGGAACCACGGTGAGGGGGAGGCGACTTCGAGGAACCGCTCCGGGACCGCGGCTTCGGCTTACGCGCCGGTGACCGGAACCGGAACCGAGGGCAGAGACCGTTCTGCAACCCCCCTCCCCGCGACGGGACCAGCCACTGCGGTGCCCCTCTCCAGGGCGTACTCGGGACCGCCTCGCCACCGGCGCCGACTGCGGACGCTCGTGCTGGTCGTCGCCGTCGCGGCGATGGTCGGCGGTGGTGCGGCGGTCGGGTACCAGCAGTGGGAGGCGAAGCGGCCGGCCGCCGGCTCGGGCGGCACCGTCCCCAGCCCCGGAAGCACCGAACCCGGCAGAACGGCCTCCGGCTCGGCCGGCGTCGTCCCCAGCGGCTGGGAACGGCGCGAGGACCCGCTGGGCTTCAGTATCTCCCTGCCCAAGGGATGGAGGCGGTCCGTCTCCATCGACCAGGACGGCCTCCGGCAGGTCGACTACTCCCCCGACAAGGGCAAGCACCTTGTGCGGGTCGCCGTCGACACCGCGCC
Organism: Streptomyces sp. NPDC090108; assembly: GCF_044747185.1. Classification (NCBI taxonomy): domain Bacteria; kingdom Bacillati; phylum Actinomycetota; class Actinomycetes; order Kitasatosporales; family Streptomycetaceae; genus Streptomyces; species Streptomyces sp. NPDC090108. The sequence goes on along the minus strand of NZ_JBIVDQ010000001.1, from coordinate 950,688 downwards.
GGACTTCCGCACCTCGTACGAGCACATGAGCTATCTGCAGACGCGGGTCTCACGGCGGCTGGTGGACTACCGGAATCTGAGCCTCAAGGAGGAGCTTTTCCGTGACCTTCCGGGCGTCCGCTGGGAGTACACGTGGGACGCGCTGGCCAAGGACGCGCCGCACTACTTCCCCGGGCCCTACCATGCGATCGACGTCGGGTACATGGAAAGCAACGGCACCGAGTACGCCATCTACTCGGCTTCACCGGCCGACGACTGGGACACCACCAGAAAACAGTTCGACTGGATCCTTCGGGGATTCGAAGAGAGCTGATCCGCATCGCCTGATCCCACTGCGGATCAGGCGGTGCGAGCCGGCCCGTGGATCAGGCGTTGCACGTCCGGACTATCTTGCTCCCGTTCATGACCGCCACCTCTGCGCCGATGTAGTCGAGAGTGTCGACGGTGGGTGACGCGTACGTGGAGAAGGAGACCGTCGTTCCGTTTCCGCTGTAGTTGGAATGCCAGGGCCACTCCGTCACCCATCCCGAGGAATCATCGACGGAAATGAAGCGAATGGCCACGTGGTAGCCGTCAGCGGAGGTGTCCTTGACCCAGCCGCTGATGTCCACATGGCGGCTCGACCAGTTGGTGAACGAGAGGCTTCCCGAGGCGCCGGTCACCGAGCATCCGGCGCTGGTCGCCGCGCTCGCATCGGCCACTGTGGTCGTGGCGAATATCGCCGCCGCGGCGACGCCCGTGACGGAAAGACGCTTCAGCATGTTTGTCATCAGGAAAAGGTAAGACTTCCGCGATTTGCGTGACAGTGTGATTCCGGCCGCCCGTATTGCCTTGGTATGGAGAATATCCCCTGACATTTCCCCACGTTTTGCATCTTTTTGAAACACATTGTGGCCGAAAGTGATCGCGTACCGCCGGGGTGAAGCCGCCGACCGTCCTTGCGGGCGGCGCACTTGGCCGATCACCGCCCCGGAAGGTGTCCGTCCGGTGCGGCATGATGGACGTATGGCATCCGATGGGGGCGATTCCCGCGTCATCGCGGGCCGTTACCGCCTGGAGGCGCGGATCGGACGTGGCGGCATGGGCGTCGTGTGGCGGGCGAGCGACGAGGTGCTGGGGCGCCGGGTGGCCGTCAAGGAACTCACCCCGGACGACGACGAACTCGGCGCCGACGACGTCCGCCGCCGCCATGACCGCACCTTCCGTGAGGCCCGCGCGGTCGCCCAGCTGCGGCACCCGCACATCATCGTCGTCCACGACGTCGTCGAGCAGGACGAACGCCCTTACATCGTCATGGAGTTGATCGACGGCGGTTCGCTCGCCGCCCGGGTCGCCGAGAACGGGCCGGTCGGCGCCGCCGAGGCCGCCCGCATCGGCATCGCCCTGCTGAGCGCACTGAGCACCGCGCACGAGGCCGGGGTGCTGCACCGGGACATCAAGCCCGCGAACGTGCTGATCGAGTCCGGCACCGGCCGGGTGGTCCTCACCGACTTCGGCATCGCGCAGGTCTCCGGCGCCACCACACTCACCGAGACCGGCTCGTTCGTCGGCTCGCCCGAGTACACCGCGCCCGAGCGGATGTCCGGGCTGCGCACTGGCCCCGAGTCCGACCTGTGGTCGCTGGGCGCGCTGCTGTGCACGGCGCTCAGCGGCGAGTCCCCGTTCCGGCGCGACTCGCTCGGCGGCATCCTGCACGCCGTCGTCGCCGCCGAGATCCGGCCACCCGTCCAGGCCGGACCGCTGCTGCCCGTCGTACGCGGCCTGCTGGAGCGCGATCCCGCCCGGCGGCTGGGCGCGGCGGACGCCGAGCGGATGCTGCGGACGTTCCTGGAGACCGGGCACACGCCCGCGGCGCCGGGCGTCCCGGAGCCGCCGGGCGCCGGGCGCACGCAGCGGCTCGGCGGCGGGCGTGCCGCGCGTGCGGGCGGCTCCGGGGGGTCGGGCGGCTCCGGGGGCTCTGGTGGGTCCAGGGGGTCCGGGGGGTCCGCCCGGCGTGCCGCGGACGCGCCGCCCTCGTCGCGCGCGTCCGGCGGACCGTCCGCGTCCGCCATGTCCTCCGCGTCCGCCCGGCCGTCCGCGTCCGCCGTGAACTCCGGTTTCTCCGTGAACTCCGGTTTCTCCGTGGACTCCGGTTTCTCCGTGGAGTCCGGTTCCTCCGGGGAGTCCGCGTCGGCCTCCTCGTACGCGCCGACCGAGCACGACGTGCCGCGTGGAGGCGCCGGCGGACCGGCCCCGTCTCCGGGGGAGCGGGCGCCCGCCGCCCGGTGGTCCGGGCGCGGGCGCGGGACGCTGGTCGCGGCGCTGCTCGTCGCGGCCGTCGCCGGGGCGGGCGTGTCGGCGGCCGTCCTGTTGCTGCACCAGCGCGGCGACGGAGGCGGCGGCACACCCGGCGGCACGGCGAGCAGCTCCGCGACCCGTACGGGCGCCGGCACCACACCGCCCGTCACCGCGATCCCCGGCACGTTCCCCACCACCGGCCGCGACGCCTCCCCGAAGGCCCCCTCCGGCGACGCGCCCTCCTCCTCCGCGCGGGGGCACACGGCACCCTCCGGCTACCGCACCGCCCACGACCCGGCCGGCTTCTCCCTCGCCGTGCCCGAGGACTTCACCCGCGAGCGGCAGGGCGAGCGCGTCTTCTACTTCTCACCCGGGCAGACCTTCCGCCTCGGCGTCAAGGTGGCCGAGCCCGGCCCCGGCGGTCCCGTCGGCGTCATGAACCGGGAGGCGGCCGCCGGGCCGGACAGCAACCCCGGCTATCACGACGGCCGCGTCACGCGGACCACGCACGCCGGACACTCCGCCGCGCTCTGGGAGTTCACCTGGAACGGCTTCAGCGCCGACGAGGGCGCACGGCACACCTACGACCTGTGCTGGGAGGAGGGCGGCCGGCTGTACGACGTGTGGGTGTCGGCTCCGGTGGGGAAGGTGCGCGAGGCGCAGGAGTACTTCGACGTGGCGGTGGACACGTTCACGCCTGCCGTCCGCTGACGCCTCCTCGGATTCGGCTTCTGGTGGTCTCAACGGGGTTGTATTCAGGGTGAGTTGATGACTCTCGTGCGCTCGACATGCGTCGGGTGGGAGGGGTCGGAGTGCGCCGCCGGGCCCCTGACCGCCCGCTTCGACAAGGGCGGGGTGCGCACGGTACTCATGGGGCATGAGTGAAGACGGTGAACACCCGTCCGACGCACCTCTGATCGGCGGGCGCTACCGGCTCGTCGCGCGTGTGGGCTCCGGTCCGACCGGCACCGTCTGGCGCGCCCGGGACGAGCGGAAGCACGTGGACGTCGCCGTCAAGAAGCCCCTGCTGCCCGCGGATCCGGCCGTGGACGAGGACAGTGCCCGGATCGCGCACCGGATCTGGCACGAGGCCCGCGCCGCCACCCGGGTGCGGCACCCCTCGGCGGCCACGCCGCGTGACGTCGTCACCGAGGACGGGCTGCCGTGGATCGTCACGGAACTCGTCGACGGAGAGTCCCTCGGGGAGCGCGTACGACGGGGACCGCTGCCGCCCGCCGAGGCCGCCCGCGTGGGACTCGCCGTCCTCGGGGCGCTGCGCGCGGCCCACGCCGTCGGGATCGTGCACCGGGACATCAAGCCCGCCAACGTCCTGATCGAGACCGGCACCGGACGGGTCGTCGTCACCGACTTCGGGATCGGCGACGGCCACACCGGGCACGTGGGCCACACCAGGCAAGTGGGCCACACCCGGCACGGTGGCGGTATCGGCGACGGACGCGGTGACGGCGGCGACGGACACGGTGGCGGCCGCGGTGGCGGCCATGGCGGCGGGCCGGGGCGTGGCGCACCGGCCGGTTTCGTCGCGCCGGAGCGGAGCGGCGGGATCGGCGCGGGGCCCGCCTCCGACCTGTGGGCCCTCGGGGCGCTGATCGCGGACGCCGTCGAGGGCGGCGGCCGCACCGGCCCGCTCGCACCGCTGCTGGCCGCCCTGCGCGCACCCGACCCCGAGGCGCGGCCCGGTGCGGAGGAGGTCGCGGAGGTGCTGCGGACGTACCTCGGTGCCGATGTCGGTGCTGCTGCCGGTGCCGGTGCCGGCACCGGCACCGGTGTCCGTGCCGCGGCCGGTGCCGAGGAGGCCGAGGTGTCCGCACCCTCCGTCCCGCCGGCCGGGACCGCCCCCGCGGCGGCCGCTTCCGCCTCACCCGCCACTCCCGCGGCCCGCCGCCGCACTCCGCTTGCCGCGCTCGGCCTGCTGCTGGCGAAAAAACCCGGAGTCGAGTGATCGACACCCGACAACGCCCTGATCAGCGCATTCTCTGCCAGTGATCACTGGCGGAAAGTGTGTACCCGGTGAAACCCCATTACCGACGGGTACACAAAGTTCCCGGTGCGTCATACCCTGCGCCTCATGACGGACTCGCAGGCTGCTCTGGACCGCGCCGGTACCAACCCGCTCGCCCCCGCCCCGGAAGGCGTCCGCACCGCCGCGGACGTGGTCACGCCCGAGCTGGTGGCCCAGTTGACCAAGGGTGTCGTCGGCTCCGGCCGTACCGCCAACCACTCCCCGTTCACCGGAGAGAAGCTGGCCGACCTGCCCGAGTCCACGCCCGAGGACGTCCTGCGGGCCTTCGAGGCCGCCCGGGCCGCGCAGGCGGTGTGGGAGCAGGTCCCGGTGCGGCAGCGCGCCGCCGTCCTGCTCCGCTTCCACGACCTGGTGCTGGAGCGCCAGGCCGAGGTTCTCGACCTGATCCAGCTGGAGACCGGCAAGGCCCGTCTGCACGCGCACGAGGAGGTGCAGGCCGTCGTCGTGGCCGCCCGTCACTACGGCCGCAAGGCGCCGGGCTACCTGCGGCCCAAGCGGCACACCGGGGCCGTGCCCGTCCTGACGAAGGTCACCGAACTCCGGCACCCGCGGGGGGTCGTGGGCCAGATCGCCCCCTGGAACTACCCCCTGGAACTGTCCGTCGGCGACGCGCTGCCCGCCTTCGTCACCGGCAACGCGGTCGTGATGAAGCCGGACACCGAGACCTGCCTCACCGCCCTGTGGGCCCGTGACCTGCTCATCGAGGCCGGACTGCCCGAGGGTGTCTTCCAGGTCGTGCTCGGCGAGGGCCCGGTCGTCGGCCCCGAGGTCGTCCGGCACGCCGACTACGTCTCGTTCACCGGCTCCACCCGCACCGGCCGCGAGGTCGCGCAGAGCGCCGCAGGCCGCCTGGTGGGCGTCTCCCTCGAACTCGGCGGCAAGAACGCCATGCTGGTGCTCGACGACGCCGACATCGAGAAGGCCGCCGCGGGCGCCGTCCGCGCCTGCTTCTCCTCCGCCGGGCAGCTCTGCATCTCCATCGAGCGGCTGTTCGTCCACGAGTCCGTCGCCGACGCCTTCCTGGAGCGCTTCGCCGCCCGCACCCGGGCGATGCGGCTCGGCAGCTCCCTGGCCTACGGCGCCGACATGGGCTCGCTGGCCGGCGAGCGGCAGCTGAAGGCCGTCGAACGGCACGTGGAGGAGGCCGTCGCCAAGGGCGCCAAGGTCCTCGCGGGCGGTGTGGCCCGCCCGGACATCGGCCCCTACTTCTTCGAGCCCACCGTCCTCGACGGCGTCGAGGACTCCATGGCCGTCTGCGAGGAGGAGACCTTCGGGCCCGTCGTCTCCGTCTACCGCTTCGCGACCGACGACGAGGCGGTCGCGCGCGCCAACGCCACGCCGTACGGCCTGAACGCCTCCGTCTGGACGACCAGCCCGCGCCGCGCCCGGGACATCGCCGCCCGGATCCGCACCGGCACGGTCAACGTCAACGAGGGCTACGCGCCCGCCTACGGCAGCGCCCAGTCCCCGATGGGCGGCATGAAGGACTCCGGTCTCGGCCGCCGCCACGGCTCGGAGGGCATCCTCAAGTACACCGAGGCCCAGACCGTCGCCCAGCAGCGGCTGCTGCCGATGGCGCCGTCGCTGGGCATGGACGACGAGGCGTACGCCCGGTTCATGAGCCGCAGCCTGCGCGTGATGAAGGCCTTCCGCTTCCGCTAGCCACCAGTTGTCCGCAGCCCGAGCCGTTCTCGACGAGGAGAGCACGTGTCGCAGGAGAAGTCCGTCCAGACCCGGGACGAGGACGGTACCGGGTACGACTACGACGTCATCGTCATCGGATCGGGGTTCGGCGGTTCCGTGTCCGCCCTGCGCCTGACCGAGAAGGGCTACAAGGTGGGCGTCCTGGAAGCGGGCCGCCGTTTCACCCGGGACAGCCTGCCGAAGAACTCCTGGGACCTGAAGAACTACCTGTGGGCCCCCAGGCTCGGCATGTACGGCATCCAGCGCATCCATCTGCTGGGCAACGTCATGGTGCTGGCGGGCGCCGGCGTCGGCGGCGGTTCGTTGAACTACGCCAACACCCTCTACGTGCCGCCGAAGCCGTTCTTCGACGACCCGCAGTGGCGGGACATCACCGACTGGCAGGAGGAGCTGAAGCCGTACTACGACCAGGCCCAGCGCATGCTCGGCGTACGGCTCAACCCGACGACCACCCCCTCGGACGTGCACCTGAAGGCGGCGGCCGAGCGCATGGGCTGCGGCGACACCTTCCACATGGCGCCGGTCGGCGTGTTCTTCGGCGACGGCGAGGACGCCGGCGGCGAGGCGAAGGCGAGCCCGGGGCAGGAGGTCGCCGACCCCTACTTCGGCGGCGCGGGTCCGGCCCGCAGGGCCTGCACCGAGTGCGGCGAGTGCATGACCGGCTGCCGGCACGGCGCGAAGAACACCCTCAACGAGAACTACCTGTACCTCGCCGAGAAGGCGGGCGCGGTCGTCCACCCGCTGACGACGGTCGTCTCCGTCACGGACGACTCGCGCGGCGGCTACGCGGTGGCCACGCTCCCCACGGACCGGAAGAAGACCGGCGCGGGACGGCTCTTCACCGCCCGCAAGGTCGTCCTCGCGGCCGGCACCTACGGCACCCAGACCCTGCTGCACCGCATGAAGGCCGTCGGCCTGCTGCCCCTGCTCTCCGCCCGGCTCGGCGACCTGACCCGCACCAACTCCGAGGCGCTGGTCGGCGCCCAGACCGACGACCGCCGCTACCGCAGCGCGCACGGCGCGAAGAAGGTCGACTTCACACGGGGCGTGGCCATCACCTCCTCCGTGCACCCGGACGCCAGCACCCACATCGAGCCGGTCCGGTACGGCAAGGGCTCCAACTCGATGGGCGGCCTGACCGTCCTGCAGGTGCCGTACACGGAGGGCTCCTCACGGGCGCTGGCCTGGCTGGCGAACGCGGCCCGGCACCCCGTGCAGGTCGCCCGTTCCCTGTCCAACCGGCGCTGGTCGGAGCGCACCATCATCGGGCTGGTGATGCAGTCGCTGGACAACTCGCTGACGACCTACCTGAAGCCCGGCGGCATCGGCAAGGGCCTGCTGACCGCCCGGCAGGGCCACGGCGCCCCGAACCCCATGCAGATCAAGGCCGCCACCGAGGCCGCCTCGGCGCTCGCCGCCGAGATCAACGGCTTCCCGGGCAGCAACGTCGGCGAGCTGATGGGGACCCCGCTGACCGCGCACTTCCTCGGCGGCTGCCCCATCGGCGACTCGGCGGAGACGGGCGTGATCGACCCCTACCACCGGCTGTACGGCCACCCCGGGATCTCGGTGGTCGACGGCGCCGCCGTCTCCGCGAACCTCGGCGTCAACCCGTCCCTGACGATCACCGCGCAGGCCGAGCGGGCCATGTCGTACTGGCCGAACAAGGGTGAGGAGGACCCGCGCCCCCAGTCGGGGGCGGCGTACGAGCGGCTGAAGCCGGTGGAACCGCTCGCTCCCGCGGTCCCGGCGGAGGCGTTCGGCGCGCTGAGGCTGCCGTTCCTCGGGATGCCGGCGATGCCGCCGAAGCGGTAGGCGGCCGGAGCCGTAGCCGGCCGAGGCGTTCCGGAGAGCGGCCCGGTCCGGGGAAAGGGGCCGGAGAAAGCAGCCGGGAAGGGGCGGAAAAAGGGACGGGGACCTGCATCCCCCTCCGAACGCAGGTCCCGCGCCTCTCACCGTCTGTTCGATCCGGCTGCGTGTTTGATCATCGGGGGAGGCGAAGGGTTGCGGCGCCCGGACGCGATTTCCCTGTGATGTGGGTCACGTCCCGGAGGGTGGGCGTGACGACCGGAGGGTGGGCGTGACGAAGGGCCCCGCGGGAGTCGAGCCGCGGGGCCCTTCTGTCATCGGCACCGGCGTCAGGGCGGCGCCGGTGCCCGGAGCGGCGCCGGGGGGTTGCGCCGCTTGCTCTGTGGTCCCGACCCCGGCGGACGCCGGTCGCGGGACGATGCCGTTGTCTGCGCGGGGACTTGGGGGCTTCTACGCATCGCGCGGGATGCTCCGGGGCATCCGCGACGGTCGAGCACGGCACTGGTGCTGGTGTGCAGTTTTCCGCCGGTCGGCCCCGGGCGTCCCCGGAGCCGACCGTTTCTCTTGGATGACCGGGCTGCTGTCCCCTGCCGTCCGGTCACTTCCTGGAGCGAGGTCCCACGGCGCACGGCACGACCCGTACGCCTCATCGCTCCAGCGAGCCACGCGTGGTTCTGTCGGGCCCGCCCCTGGGTGGCACGGACACCGGGCTCAACGAAGGGGTCCGCGAGCCGGTCACGCGCCGTACGGGTGAGGGCGGATTCGAACTCAGATGCGACCCCGGCACAGCTCCAGCAAGGTCATCGCCAGCGGGGTGCCCGGCTTGCCCAGGGCGTCCCGGTAGCGGCCCAGGATCTCCATCTCGCGGGAGAGGTGCACCCGCCGTCCCCCGGAGGTGATGCGGGCCTGCTGCACGACGGCGGAGACGGCCATCCGCTCCTGGATGAGGCCGATGATCCGGTCGTCGAGCGCGTCGATGCGCTCGCGGGCGTCGGCGATGGTCTGGTCCGCGGTCAGGGTGGTCATGTTCGGGGCTCCTCGGAGAAGGTCGTGAGTGCCCCGGACCGGCAGAACCCGGAAAACGACAGGCGCCCCGGGCCTTGTCGGCCCGGGGCGCCTGGGAAGTCGCTCGGCGTTGCGCTCAAGCAGGACGACCATGGCAGCCGGCGGGCCGGTTGCCATAGGTAAAGGTGAAGGTCGTCTGCGTGCGCATGCGGCCAGTATGCCACGCGGGCCCGGCCGCCGGGGGCGGAGCCCGCCGGTACGCAGCGAAGTGTCCCCCTCCACCCCGTTAGACTCGGTGGCACAGACCCCCGCCCAACCGCCGGAAGGCACCCCGTGTCATCAGCGACCCAGCCTGCCGCCGCCCCCGACACCGTCCTGGTCGTCGACTTCGGCGCGCAGTACGCCCAGCTCATCGCCCGTCGCGTCCGCGAGGCGCGGGTCTACAGCGAGATCGTGCCCAGCACCATGCCGGTCGCGGAGATGCTCGCCAAGAACCCCGCGGCGATCATCCTCTCCGGCGGCCCCTCGTCCGTGTACGAGGAGGGCGCCCCCCGTCTGGACCGCGCGCTCTTCGAGGCCGGCGTCCCCGTCTTCGGCATGTGCTACGGCTTCCAGCTGATGGCGCAGTCCCTCGGCGGCACCGTCGACAACACCGGCTCCCGCGAGTACGGCCGTACCGACCTGCACGTCTCCAGGTCGGGCTCCACCCTCTTCGAGGGCACCCCGGACGAGCAGCACGTGTGGATGTCGCACGGTGACGCCTGCTCCGCCGCCCCCGAGGGCTTCGCCGTCACCGCGTCCACCGACGTCGTGCCCGTGGCCGCCTTCGAGAACGACGAGAAGAAGCTCTACGGCGTCCAGTACCACCCCGAGGTCATGCACTCCACGCACGGCCAGCAGGTCCTGGAGCACTTCCTCTACCGCGGCGCGGGCCTCGAGCCCAGCTGGACGACCGGCAACGTCATCGACGAGCAGGTCGCCGCGATCCGCGAGCAGGTCGGCGACAAGCGCGCCATCTGCGGCCTGTCCGGCGGCGTGGACTCCGCCGTCGCCGCCGCCCTCGTGGCGAAGGCCATCGGCGACCAGCTGACCTGCGTCTACGTCGACCACGGTCTGATGCGCAAGGGCGAGACCGAGCAGGTCGAGAAGGACTTCGTGGCCGCGACCGGCGTCAAGCTGGTCGTCGTGGACGCCGAGGAGCGCTTCCTCTCCGCGCTCAAGGGCGTCACCGACCCCGAGGAGAAGCGGAAGATCATCGGGCGCGAGTTCATCCGCGTCTTCGAGCAGGCCCAGGCCGACATCATCGCCGACGCGGGTCCGGCCGTGGAGTTCCTGGTCCAGGGCACCCTGTACCCGGACGTCGTCGAGTCCGGCGGCGGCACCGGCACCGCCAACATCAAGTCGCACCACAACGTCGGCGGTCTGCCCGAGGACCTCGAGTTCCAGCTCGTCGAGCCGCTGCGCAAGCTGTTCAAGGACGAGGTCCGCATGGTCGGCCAGGAGCTCGGCCTGCCCGAGGAGATCGTCCAGCGCCAGCCCTTCCCGGGCCCCGGCCTCGGCATCCGCATCGTCGGCGAGGTCACCAAGGAGCGCCTGGACCTGCTGCGTGACGCCGACGCCATCGCCCGCGAGGAGCTGACCGCGGCCGGCCTCGACCGCGAGATCTGGCAGTGCCCGGTGGTCCTGCTCGCGGACGTCCGTTCCGTCGGCGTCCAGGGCGACGGCCGCACCTACGGCCACCCGATCGTGCTGCGCCCGGTCTCCTCCGAGGACGCCATGACCGCCGACTGGTCGCGTCTGCCGTACGACGTCCTCGCCCGTATCTCCACCCGGATCACCAACGAGGTCCGTGACGTCAACCGCGTCGTCGTCGACGTGACCTCGAAGCCCCCGGGCACCATCGAGTGGGAGTAGTACCGGCGCGGGGCCAGGGGGCGTCCCTCCGGGCCCGGCCTGGGGTCCCGCTGCCGTGAAGGTCAGGTCCGCCTGAGAGTCCGCACCGGCTCTCCGGGCCGCCAGACCTGGACGACCAGGTACTTGTCGTCCTCGACGCAGGTCCTCACGACCTCCGTCAGCTCGGTGCGGAAGAGGTGGAACGGCTCCGGCGGTTCCACCTCTTCCGCGTACCCGGCCCTGACGGCGCCGTCCGTGACCCCGTGCGCCCGCCCGCTGATCCGCACGTCCCCGCCGCCCATCGCGGTCCCCTCGCCCGGGTTCGCCTGGAGCGTGAAGCGCGGATCGCGCAGCAGGTCCCGGCCCTTGAGGGAGTCCGGCATCATGCCGAGCCACAGCTCGCCGCCGGTGAAGCGGACCTCCAGGCCGGAGGTGCGCGGGGAACCGTCCGCGCGGAGCGTGGCGAGGACGTGGTGCCGGTAGGCGCCGAAGCGTTCCTCGGCCGTCCTGGCGAGGTCCGGTTCGGCGAGGGTGAAAGCTGCCCAGTTCATGCGCGCCAGTCTCTTCGGCAAACCCGACATCTTCTGTCCTGTTTACGCGGCGGATGTCATCTTCACGGAACATGCCTGCCCTTTCGCGCCGACCGGGGGTACCTTCGCGCCCGTACGTCCCGCACGTCCGCCCCGACGCCGGAGGACCTGACCTATGCACGGGCCCACCCCGCCCCTGCCGCTGCCCACCGAACGGCTGCGGTTCGCGATGCCGCCGATGCACGACACGGCCGAGGACGAGCGGCGGCACCGCAAGGAGAGGCTCGCGGGCGCGCTGCGGATCTTCGGGCGTGGCGGCCTGGAGGACGGGGTGTCGGGGCACATCACCGCGCGGGATCCGGAGTTCACGGACTGCTTCTGGGTCAATCCCTTCGGCATGCCCTTCCGGCACGTCACCGTCGCCGACCTCGTCCTCGTCAACCAGGACGGGCAGGTGGTCGAGGGCCGCTACCACGTGAACCAGGCCGCGTTCACCGTGCACGCCCAGGTCCACGCTGCCCGCCCGGACGTCGTCGCCGTGGCGCACTGCCACTCCGTGCACGGCCGCGCCCTCGCCGCGCTCGGCGAACTCATCGACCCCATCACCCAGGAGAGCTGCGCCTTCTACGAGGACATCGCCCTGTACGACGCGTACAGCGGCGTCGCCGTCGACGCGGAGGAGGGCCGCCGCATCGCGGGCGTGCTCGGCTCGCGCAAGGCGCTGGTGCTGCGCAACCACGGACTGCTCACCGTCGGCGACTCGGTGGACGCGGCGGCCTGGTGGTTCCTGTCGCTGGAACGGTCGTGCCAGGTGCAGCTGCTCGCCAGGGCCGCCGGGCGGCCGGTCCTCATCGACCACAAGCTCGCCGCCGCCACCCGTGAACAGCTCGGCGGCGACCTGGTGGCCTGGATCAACTACCAGCCGCTCTGGCAGGACATCAGCCGCAGCGAACCGGACCTCCTCAGCGGAACGCCCTGAACCGTCCGCCCCGCGGCCCGGTCCGGCCGGTCCGGCCGGACCGGTCGATCCGGTCGATCCGGTCGATCCGGTCGATCCGGTGGATGCGGTGGCCGGGAACGTGCGACCGGGCGCCCGGGAAGGGCGATCCGGCGGCCCGGTCAACACGCCGCTCCGGGCTTCACCCGCCACGACCCGGACCGGCGAACGGAGGCCCCCCGGCGTAGGGCACAATTCGCTGACAGTGCTGGGGAGTTGCGGGGCCGACGCGTGCGACAAGGGCGCATTCGGCCGTGTCACGGTTCGCGGGGAAGGCAGGACATCGGTCGTGGCGGTGCAGGAGGCGAGACAGAGCGCGGCGATGGACGCCGGATCCGTCCACGGGGGCGGCTGCGTGTGCGAGGACTGCCCGCGCGGGGCACGCGAGGGACACCGGCGCGCCGTCGCCGCGTTCCTGCGCCGGCGCGACGAGTTCGCCGCGGGCGAGGGACTGCCCGCCGCCGTGGCGCACTCGGCATCGGCCTCCCGGCAGTGGGTCTCGGCCGAGCTGGCGCAGCGGGCCGGCGAGGTCGCCGAACGCGGCCGCACCGAGGGCGACGCCTGGCTCTCCGGACTCTGGCTGCGCACGGTGTGCGCCGTCTGGGGCGCGGTCGTCGTCCTGCTGCTCGCCGAGGCGCTCACCGCGGTCGGCGCGGGCTGGAGCGACGCCCGCACCGCCGCACTGCTCGCCGCGCTCGTCGTGGCGGGCGCGCTGACCACCGCCGCCCGGTTCCACCGGGCCCGCGGCGGAGCGCTCGCGCCGGTGATCGGCGAGGACAACCGCATGACCACCTCCCGTACCGTCGCCGCCTGCTGGGTCCTGTTCGTCGTCTACGCCGTTCTGCTGCTGGCCGGCCGGCTGGCCGCCGCCTCCGACCACGCCGAGCGGGACGCGCTGATCTCCGGCCTCGACCTCGCGCGCGGGGCCGGCACGGTGACCGTCCTCGCCGTGGTGTGCGGCATCGCCGTCCTGGTCCGCCGGGTGGTCGGACTGCGCGTCGCCGGGCAGCGGCTGCAGAAGGTCCCGGCCCACCGGCCGCGCGCCGCCGACCTGCTGACCGACGACTCCGGCCGCGGCGCCTTCGCCGACATCCAGTACGTCGCCGTCAGCGCCGTCGCCCTGGTGTTCGCCGCCGTACGGCTCGCCCGCCGCCCCGACCAGCTTCCCGACCTCCCCTGGGGGCTGGCGCTCGTCGTCCTCATCTCGGCCGCGACCTACCTGGCCGGCAAGTACGCCGAGGGCGGCCGGCCCGTCATCCTCTCCGTGGTCCGCGCCCGCGAGCCCGGCGACCTGGACGGCCCGATCCGCACCGGCGACGACATCGAGATCCGCGGCACCTGCTTCGTCCCGCCCGGCGCGCAGAGCGCCGACCGGCTCGCCCGCATGGTCGTCCGCATCGGCGCGGTCGACGTCCACGTCCCGCTGGTCCCCGTCACCGGCGGCTTCCGCAACCCCACCGACACCGTTCTGACCGTCCCCGTCCCGGCCGAGGTGGAACCGGGCGCGGTGGAGGTCCAGGTGATCACGGCCGCCGGAGTCCCCACCAACCGGTACCCGGTCGAGATCACGGACTGAGCCCGCGAGCTTCGGCCCCGGGCTTCGGCCTCCAGCCCTGAGCCTCGGTCCAGGCCCCTGGAATCCCTGCGTTCCGCAGCCCCGGAGCGGTCCCGTCGGCCGATGGACCCCGGCGCCCGTCCCGCCGAATGCGGCTCATACGGTGAACCGAAATCCGGAAAATCATCCGGAGAGGATTGAACTGGCCGACTTCGTCATACGTATCGTCGAATGAGGGTGTCGGCGCGGCGGGCGAGAGGCGGCTCAGGGTGATGACTCACGGTATGCGGACGGACACGAACACCGCCCATCTCGGTTCCCGGCGCGACTGGCGGGACACCGCGTCCCAGTACGCCCTCCTTCCTCTGCGCCTCTTCCTCGGCGCCACCTTCGTCTATGCCGGCCTCGACAAGCTGACCGACAGCGCCTTCCTGAAGGCGACCGGAGGCGGCTCGATCGGCGAGACCATGCGCGCGGCCCGTGACTCCGCCGCCATCCCGGGCCTGATCGACATGGCGCTGAAGGCTCCGGTCGGCTTCGGCTGCGCCATCGCCGTCGGTGAACTGGCCGTCGGCCTCGGCATCCTGCTCGGCGTCTTCGGCCGCCTGGCCGCCCTCGGCGGTGCGCTGATCTCCCTCAGCCTGTGGCTGACCGTCAGCTGGGCCGTCACGCCCTACTACTACGGGAACGACCTGGCCTATCTGATCGCCTGGCTCCCCCTCGTCCTCGCCGGCACCCCCTATCTCTCCGTGGACGCGGCCTGGCGCGCCCGGGGCCGCCGTCGCTCGGGCGGCTACCTCTAGGAGCGACCTCCGGGGGCGTCCGCCCGGTCTTCACGGGCCCGCGACGACCGACAAGACACCCCCTGGTCCCACCCGGCGGCAGCCAGGTCCCGTGGCCTCCGGAGCGCGTGGCCTCCAGCAGCCCGCTCCTACGGCCGCTCCTGCCAGGGTCCGTCGGGTGACCCGGCGGCCCGTGGCCGGTCCGGTCCAGGAGACAGGCCCTCGGCGGTCTTCGCGCCACGGCGTCCCCTTCCCCGCAGGGAGCGGGCGCCGGCCGCCGCTACACCGGCCAGGCACAAGCCGCCCACGACGAGGGGGATCACCGCGAACCAGGGTGTCTCCCACCAGCCGCTCGCGTCCCCGGCGAAGATCACGCCCGTGGCCGCCAGGAACAGACCGCCGACCAGCCTTCCCGGCTGGACCTCATGACGCAGCACGGCTCACCTCCACCTGTCCGACGCCCACCTGGAGCTCGATCTTCCACGTGCCCGCGTCCTTGTCGCCGATGACCGGAGCCAGGGTCAGGTCCTTGTGCCTGCCGGGCTCCACGTCCACGTCCTTGCCGTTCTCCCCGGGCAGCCGGACATCGCCCAGGCCCACATCGATGCTGATCCGCGCCGTCGCGTCGGCCGGCAGAACCACCTTCAGGCGGCCCGCCCCCACCTCGGCCCGGGTGGTCAGGGTCTGTCCCTTGGCCGGTCGCACGTGTCTGAGGTCGAGGGTGCCGACACCGGCGCCCAGGTCGTAGCCGGAGCGGACGTCCGCCGCCGCGGCCGGTGTCCAGGACGTCTCCGTCCATCTGGTCGTGGTGTCCCTGGGCAGTGTGGAGATCCCGGCGAGCAGGGCGGCTGTCACCAGCGCGAGGAAGAAGGTGCCGGCTCCCGTGCGTCCGAGGCACGAGCTGACCGCGATGCCCAGGCCCAGCACCGCGAGGGAGCACGCCAGACCGGTCTGGAGGCCGGCGACCGGCTGACCCGTTCGCTGGGTCAGCCCGCCGGCGAGGCCGCCCGCCAGCAGGGCCAGCAGGAACACCCAGCCGCCGATCCAGCGCGGACCACGCGCGCCACGCGGAGCGCGCTGTCCCGGAGCCGCGGGCCGCGGTATGCGGAGCGAACCGTGGTGGAGCCAGGGGAGGGGGATGCCGACGTCCACGGCCGGGGCGGCTTCGCGGTCCCGGGCGTCGCCGGGGCCCCACAGGTATCCGGTACCCCCGGCATGGGAGCCCGCCTTGACGACCGGGTCCCGCCACCACGACGGGTAGGCCGTGGAGACCGGCGGCGCCTGCGCCTCCGGCGGCGCGTCCGCGGCCGCCTGCGCGGCTATGGGGTGTCCCCGGGTCGGGTGCGGACCGGCACTGGGGGACGGGTCGGGGGTGTCCCGGTGCCGCGACCAGTAACCGGCACCGGCCAGAAGCAGCGAGAGCACGACGGCGAAGGTCAGGACCGCGCCGTTCCTGAGCGTGGTCAGCACCACCCCGCAGCCCACCAGGGCGAACAGCACACCGGCCAGGGCCTGGCCGTCGACCCGGCCCGTGAGGAGCTTGCGGATCTCGTTCTCCTCCTCGTCCTCGTACGGCACGAGGAGCCAGGCGAAGCCGTAGAAGATCAGGCCGATGCCGCCGGTCGCGGCCAGCACGGCCAGGGTGATCCGGAAGATCACCGGGTCCATGTCGGTGTGCCGTCCGAGCCCGGAGCACACGCCCGCGATCATCTTGTGCCGGCGGTCGCGCCGGAATCCATGAGTGTCCGCGGGGTGGTCCCGATCGGAGCCACCCTCCTCTTTGCCCGCGCCCGCGCCCATGTCTGCGCCTGCGCCTGCGCCTGTGCCCGTGCCCGTGCCTGCGCCCGTGTCTGCGCCCGCACCCGCATCGGTGCCTGCACCCGCGCCCGCGTTCGCGCCGGGAGCGGCGCTGTCGTTCTCCGCCCGTCCCGGCTCTTCCGGCCGGCCGGACCGCTCCGTCCGTCCCGTCGCGGCGGGCGCGGCATCCGTCGGTCCGGTACCCGAGGCCGGGCGCGGGCCGGAGCCGGGTCCCGGACCCGTCGCGGCGTGCTCGTGATCCGTCATGCGTCCATGGTGACGGCCCGTTCGCCGCGACGGCAGTCGGGACAACCCTGGCCGAACCCTGAAATCGGCCCTGAGACAGGGCGGGGACATGTTCGATCCCGGTCGGCCCGCCTCTTCCGGACGGTCCGGCCGGGTATCGGGGGAACCCCCATGAAGATCAGGGGACTCTAGGGGGCCGACCCTGATGCTCCGCCCCCGCCGTCGTGTGACCATCGATGGCATGCCGGAAGCCGCAAGCCTGCCACTCGACGACCCGCGGCCGCCGCGCAAGCTCTACCGCAGCGGTGACGGCCGCTGGCTCGGAGGAGTGGCGCGGGGCCTCGCCGGGCACCTCGGGCTGCCCGTGGTGTGGGTGCGGCTCGCCTTCGTCGGCCTGTTCATGGCCAACGGGCTCGGCGCGCTGCTGTACGCCGCGTTCTGGTTCTTCGTCCCGCTCGGTGTCGGCGGCGTCGCCGGTCACAAGCCGCCCTCGCTGGTGGGCACCGAGGCCTCGCCGGACGGGCGCCGGCGACTGGTGGCCCGCAAGCCGGACAAGGGGCAGATGGTCGCCCTGCTCCTCATGGTCATCGTGTCCATGGTCTTCGTGAGCAGCGTCAACCTGACCAAGGGCGCCAAGGCCTATCTGCTGCCCGCCGTGCTCGTCGCGGCGGGTGTCGCCCTCGTCTGGCGGCAGGCGGACAACGCCCGGCGGGCCCGCTGGGTCGAGGTCGGCAGCCGCCGGCGCACCCTCACGCTGCTGCGGGCGGGCGTGGGCGTCCTGCTCGTGACGGCCGGTGTCTCCGCCATGTTCGTCATGCAGGGCTCGGCGGCCCACCTCGGCGCGGTCCTCCAGGCCGCGCTCGCCGTCCTCGTCGGGATCACCCTGCTCGCCGGCCCCTATCTCGTCCGCGTGACACAGGACCTGTCCCAGGAACGCCTCATGCGCATCCGCGCCCAGGAACGCGCCGAGGTCGCCGCGCACGTCCACGACTCCGTGCTGCACACGCTCACCCTGATCCAGCGCAACGCCGACAACGCGAACGAGGTCCGGCGCCTGGCCCGCGCCCAGGAACGCGACCTGCGCACCTGGCTGTACAAACCCGAGGGCACCGGCAAGGACGAGGCCGACGAGCCGGACACCGTCGCCGAGGCGGTGCGGCGCAACGCCGCCGAGGTCGAGGACAAGCACGGTGTGCCCATCGAGGTCGTCGTGGTCGGCGACTGCCCCCTCGACGAGAGGACCACCGCGCAGATGCAGGCCGCGCGTGAGGCGATGGTGAACGCCGCCAAGTACGGTGGCGAGGGCGGCGCCGTGCAGGTGTACGCCGAAGTCGAGGGCAGGACGGTCTTCGTGTCCGTCCGCGATCGCGGACCGGGCTTCGACCCGGAGTCGATACCCGCGGACCGTATGGGCGTCAGAGAATCGATCATCGGCCGGATGGAACGCAACGGCGGCACGGCCCGGCTCAGGCCGGTGCCGGGCGGCGGCACCGAGGTCGAGCTGGAGATGGAGAGGGCGGAGAGGACGGCATGAGCGACGCGACCGAGACGAACGGCACGGCGGGGGCGGCGGAGGTGTCCGAGTCCGGGCGTGGCGCCGGCGGCGGCCCGGACGGGCGCCATGTCCGTGTGGTGCTCGTCGACGACCACCGCATGTTCCGCACCGGTGTCCAGGCCGAGATCGGCCGGACCGAGCAGACCGGTGTGGAGGTGGTCGGCGAGGCCCCCGACGTCGATCAGGCGGTCACGGTCATCACCGAGACCCGGCCCGAGGTGGTCCTGCTCGACGTCCACCTGCCCGGCGGCGGCGGAGTCGAAGTGCTGCGCCGGTGCGCTGCGTTGATGGCGGATCCCGAGCGGCCCGTGCGCTTCCTCGCGCTGTCCGTGTCCGACGCGGCGGAGGACGTGATCGGCGTGATCCGGGGCGGCGCCCGCGGCTATGTCACCAAGACCATCACCGGTGCCGATCTCGTCGCTTCCGTCTTCCGGGTCCAGGAGGGCGACGCCGTGTTCTCCCCGCGTCTGGCCGGGTTCGTCCTGGACGCCTTCGCCTCCACCGACGCCCCGCCGGTCGACGAGGACCTCGACCGCCTCACCCAGCGCGAACGCGAGGTGCTCCGCCTGATCGCCCGCGGCTACGCGTACAAGGAGATCGCCAAGCAGCTGTACATCTCCGTCAAGACGGTCGAGTCCCATGTCTCCGCGGTGCTCAGGAAGCTCCAGCTGTCCAACCGGCACGAGCTGACCCGCTGGGCGACGGCACGGCGCCTGGTCTGAGCCGCCCGACTTGAGCGGCCGGACTTGAGCGGCCGGACCTGAGCGGTCGGCCCTGAGCCGCGGAGCCTGGGGTCGCAGGGCCTGGCGTCGCAGGGCCTGGGTAGTCGTCCCCGAGGGGTCCGGCCGGACGGGACTCAGGGGGGAGGCGCCTCACGCCACCCGCGTGGCTCCCGCGAACGGCATCTGGTCGATCGGGGCGACACGGACCGGGGCCGAGGGGTTCGGGGCGTGGATCATCTTCCCGTTGCCGACGTAGATACCCACGTGGCTGATGCCGGAGTAGAAGAACACCAGGTCGCCCGGCTGGAGTTGGGCGCGGGAGACGCGCCGGCCGGCGTTGATCTGGGCGTAGGTGGTGCGGGGCAGGGAGACCCCGGCCGAGCGGTAGGCGGCCTGGATCAGGCCGGAGCAGTCGAAGGCGCTGGGGCCGGTCGCACCCCAGACATAAGGGCTGCCGAGCTTCGTGTAGGCGTAGGCCACGGCTGCCGCCGCTCTGGAGTTGGTGCCCGCCGGCGCGCCGTGCGCCGTGGCGTTCACCGCGGCGGACCCGCTCGCCTTCAGGGGGACCCGGACGTCCACGGCCGAGCGGGAGACGTGGTCCGCCACCGGGGCGTCGGCCGTGACCTCGGTGCGCTGCACCGGGGTGAGCCGGGCGAGCAGCCTGCGCGCCTCGTCCAGCTTCGTGGTGACGGTCGTCTTCTGCCGTCGCAGCTCGTTCTGGCGTGACCGCAGCGACGACAGGTCGATGCGCGCGGCGCCGCGCAGCTGCTCGATCTCGCGCAGCTGCCGGCGGACCAGGCTGACCGTGCTTGCCTGCCGCGCGCCGGCCCGTTCGGCGAACGCGGCGCCGTCCAGGTAGCGGTCGGGGTCGCGGGAGAGCGCGAGCTGCCAGGCGGGGGAGAAGCCGCCGTCGCGGTACTGGGCCGCCGCGTACGAGCCCAGGGCCTCCCGGGCCGCGTTGAGCTTCGCCTGCTTGCGGGCGGTCTGGTCGTGCAGCGTGTTCAGGCGCCGCTGGGTGGCGTTCGCCTTCTCCTTCGCCCCGTCGTACTTCTGGGTGGCCGTCTCCGCCTCCTGGTAGAGCTTGTCGACCTTGGCCTTCACCTGTGCCGGGGTCAGCTGCGGCGCGGCGTGGGCCGTGCCGTCGAAGGCCGTCGCGGTGGCCGCGCCCGCGAGGGCGAGGGTGGCGGCCGTTCGCGCCGTGTTGCCGCTGAGCGAGCGCTGTCGGGACTTGCGGTGCGCTGCCACCTGGACAGTCACGTCCTTCCGTAGGGCTCGTCCGGCCGAGGCCCGGACGACCTGGGGGTCTGCGCGTCCGGCGGCCGCCCGCACAGGGGGTCGGGCCGCCGCCGGACCTCCTCGGCGGTGGTGGCCGACGGCCGCCCTGGTCGGGGCGGCGGTGGGGAGCCGGTCACCTGGGGGAGGACGCTAGGCCCGTTGGTGACAGGTCGGTAACGCGGTGTACGGAACTGGTTCCGACGGACCGAGGTGTGACCGTATGTGAGCGGATTGCCGGAGAGGAGTCGTCGTCTTCACACAGCGTGGTGATCGATGCGCCGAATGCGGGGACGAGTGAGGCGTGGGGTGCTATGCGGCGCATATATGCACGGTCCACCGGTGTGGTGTCGGGGGGCCGATGACGGGCGGAGCGCACATATCTGACTAGGCTCCGGAGTCATGGACGTACTCATCCATCTCTTCGTCGGCCTGCACATCATCGGCATCGCCGCGCTGCTCGGCGGCTTCCTCACCCAGATGAAGGCGATGGGCCGGGGCACGGCCCGCTTCGTCCCGGGAATGCTGCACGGCGCGTTCACCATGCTGGTCACGGGCGTGATCCTGGTCGGCCTCAACGAGGCCCAGGGGCACCACGTCAACTCCATCAAGATCGGCGTGAAGCTCGCCCTGCTGATCGTGATCCTCGGGCTGGTCTACGTGAAGCGCGACGACGAACAGGTCGACAAGCGCCTCTTCGGGCTGGTCGGCGCGCTGACCGTGGCCAACATCTTCATCGCCGTGCTGTGGACGTGACGTAGCGCGGGCCCGTGCCGGCCCGGCCGTGCAGGCCGGTGCCGGCACGGCCGACGGCCACGCCGGTCAGGCCGGTCAGGCCGGGCGTACGACGCTGTGGACGACCGTGCCGGGGTCGTACCGGACCGGGGCCTCCTGGACGTACTCGCCCGGACGCGGGGCGTGGATCATCATCCCGTCCCCCAGGCAGAGCCCCACGTGGCTGCCGTCGTCGTGGAGGAAGACCAGATCGCCCGCGCGGGCGTCGGCGACGGGGACCGGAGTGCCCGCGGCGGCCTGTTCGTGCAGGCCGCGCGGGATGGTGACGCCCGCGGCCTTCCAGGCGGCCTGGGTGAGACCGGAGCAGTCGTACGAGCCGGGCCCGCTCGCACCCCAGACGTACGGCTTGCCGATCTGGGCGCGCGCGAACGCGACCGCCTTCTCCGCCTTGGTCCACGCGGACGCGGGCGCGACGGCGGGGGGTACGGCTGCGGCGACGGCGGCGGGTTGAGCGGCGGGCTCCTGGGCGCTGTCCTGCCATGCGGTGGGGGGCGCCTGCTCCGGGCCGGCGGCCGTGAACCCGCTGAGCAGCCCGCGCGCGGAGAGGAGCTTGCGCTGGACGGCGTTCTTGGCGGCGCTCGGGTCGTACGCGGACGGGGCCGCCGTCTCCACGACGGGAGCGGCCGCCGGAGCCGCCGCCGGAGGCGCCATCGGCGCGTTCACCTGTGCGGTCGCCGCCGCTGCGGCCGGGCCGGCGTGCGGCTCCTGGACGGCCGGCGTGCCGGGAGCAGGATGCGGTGCGTACAGAGCCTGGGACACCTGAGGCGCCTGAGACATCTGAGGCACCTGCGATGCCTGAGGCACCTGTGATGCCTGCGGCGCCGGCGTGTTCCGCGCGTTCTCCTGCCGCTTGCGCACGGTGGAGGCCAGCCGGTCCATGAGGCGGCTCTGGTGGAAGTAGTCCTGGGGGTGGTCCTGCGGGCTCTCCTGCGCCGCGGGGCTCTCCTGCTGCGGGGAGTCGGTCCGGGCGCGCTGCCTGGCGCCCCACTCCCGTCCGCCGCGCTCCCGGGCGGGCCGGTCCTTGCCGTCCTCCTGGCGTTCGGACGCCGACTCCGCCCTGCGGTAGAAGTCGTCGATCTTCCTCTCGATCTCCTCCGCGCTCGGCCTGCCGTCGGCGGCGGCCGCGGCGGGCTCGGCCGTCTGGGACAGGACGGCCACGGAGGTGAGTGCCGCGGTGGCGAGGGCGGGGGCACGGAGACCGGTTCCGTTCGTGCCCGCGGGGTGCGGCTTGCGGTGCGACGCCAAGGGAGGCGACTCCTTCCAACGTGCCGCCTACCGGGTTAGCTGTCGGGTTCGGGCGGGTGGTTCGGAAGGGTTGCCCTACGGCCTTCTCCCAGCGGGATGTGGGCCGATTCACCCCAGATCGGTGTGGGTCCCCGGCTCCGGCTGCCCTGCGGGGCGTACGGGACTCGGCGGAGGCCGCGCGGCCCGGCGACGTTCGCCGGAAGGGGTCGTGCGGCCTGCTCGCAACTTAGCCAACTCGTGTGTCTCGTGTGAAGGTTGCTGTGCCATATGTCCGATACATTTTCGTGACCTGAGGGCGAGATCACATGCTCGTGACGGGATGATTCCGCAGGGTGAGGGGTACGCGGGCCCGCGCGGCGGGTTGATCAACTCTGCGCGGAACCGGCCATGTTCCCGGGGTGGCGGCCGGTTGTCGGTGCGGCGCCCTAGACTCGTAGAGCGATGAGCAGCCTCTTTGACGACAGCTTCCTGGCGGACCTCCAGGCCCCTCGCGGCCGCGACGAGGAACTCCCGCCGCCGCCCGAGGACGATCACGCTCCGGAGCCGCTTCCGGACGATCTGTTCGGCGGGAAGTTCGACCTGCCGCCGGACCGGGACGCCCACTACCGCGACGGCGCCCCGCGCCCCGCGCTCGACGCGGCGGCCCTCCTCGACGGGCTGAACGAGAACCAGCGTGCGGCGGTCGTCCACGCCGGCTCGCCCCTGCTCATCGTCGCCG
Organism: Streptomyces sp. NPDC090108; assembly: GCF_044747185.1. Classification (NCBI taxonomy): domain Bacteria; kingdom Bacillati; phylum Actinomycetota; class Actinomycetes; order Kitasatosporales; family Streptomycetaceae; genus Streptomyces; species Streptomyces sp. NPDC090108. The sequence continues at coordinate 927,742 of NZ_JBIVDQ010000001.1, read as the reverse complement.
GCGCCGGCTCGGGCAAGACCCGTGTGCTCACCCACCGCATCGCCCACCTGCTGGGCGAGCGGCATGTGCACCCGGGGCAGATCCTCGCGATCACCTTCACCAACAAGGCCGCGGGCGAGATGAAGGAGCGCGTCGAGCAGCTCGTCGGGCCGCGCGCGAACGCCATGTGGGTCATGACCTTCCACAGCGCGTGCGTGCGCATCCTGCGGCGCGAGTCGAAGCGGCTCGGCTTCACCTCGTCGTTCTCGATCTACGACGCCGCCGACAGCAAGCGCCTGATGGCCCTGGTCTGCCGCGACCTGGACCTCGACCCCAAGCGCTTCCCTCCGAAGGCCTTCAGCGCCAAGATCAGCAACCTGAAGAACGAGCTGATCGACGAGGAGGACTTCGCCACCCAGGCCGCCGACGGCTTCGAGAAGACCCTCGCCCAGGCCTACGCGCTCTACCAGTCGCGCCTGCGCGAGGCCAACGCGCTCGACTTCGACGACCTGATCATGACCACGGTCAACCTGCTGCGCGCCTTCCCGGACGTCGCCGAGCACTACCGCCGCCGCTTCCGCCACGTCCTGGTCGACGAGTACCAGGACACCAACCACGCCCAGTACGCCCTCGTGCGCGAACTGGTCGGCTCCGGCGTGCCCGCCGCCGGGGACAACGGGATGCCGCACGCCGAGGCGGACCTCCCGCCCGCCGAGCTGTGCGTCGTGGGTGACGCGGACCAGTCGATCTACGCCTTCCGCGGCGCGACCATCCGCAACATCCTTCAGTTCGAGGAGGACTACCCGAACGCGACGACGATCCTGCTGGAGCAGAACTACCGCTCCACGCAGACCATCCTCACCGCCGCCAACGCGGTCATCGAGCGCAACGAGTCCCGCCGCCCCAAGAACCTGTGGACCAACGCCGGACAGGGCGCGGGCATCACCGGCTACGTCGCCGACACCGAGCACGACGAGGCCCAGTTCGTGGCCGACGAGATAGACCGCCTCACGGACGCGGGCGACGCGAAGGCCGGGGACGTCGCCGTCTTCTACCGCACCAACGCCCAGTCCCGTGTCTTCGAAGAGGTCTTCATCCGCGTCGGCCTGCCCTACAAGGTCGTCGGCGGTGTCCGCTTCTATGAGCGCAAGGAGGTCCGGGACGTCCTGGCCTACCTGCGTGTCCTCGCCAACCCCGAGGACTCGGTCCCGCTGCGCCGCATCCTCAACGTCCCCAAGCGGGGCATCGGCGAGCGCGCCGAGGCGATGATCGACGCCCTCTCCCAGCGCGAGAGGATCAGCTTCCCGCAGGCGCTGAAGCGCGTCGACGAGGCGTACGGCATGGCCGCGCGCTCCACCAACGCGGTCAAGCGGTTCAACACGCTGATGGAGGACCTGCGCACGATCGTGGAGTCCGGCGCCGGACCCGCCACCGTCCTCGAAGCCGTCCTCGAACGCACCGGCTACCTGGCCGAGTTGCAGGCGTCCACCGACCCGCAGGACGAGACCCGCATCGAGAACCTCCAGGAACTCGCCGCCGTCGCGCTGGAGTTCGAGCAGGAGCGCGAGGAGAGCGAGGAACAGGGCACGCTCTCGGACTTCCTGGAGAAGGTGGCCCTGGTCGCCGACTCCGACCAGATCCCCGACGATGAGGACGGCGACGGCGTCATCACCCTGATGACCCTGCACACCGCCAAGGGCCTGGAGTTCCCGGTCGTCTTCCTGACCGGCATGGAGGACGGCGTCTTCCCGCACATGCGCTCCCTCAACCAGACCAAGGAGCTGGAGGAGGAGCGCCGCCTGGCCTACGTCGGCATCACCCGCGCGCGCGAGCGGCTCTACCTCACGCGGGCCGCGCTGCGCAGCGCGTGGGGCCAGCCGTCGTACAACCCGCCCTCCCGGTTCCTGGAGGAGATCCCGGCCACCCATCTGGAGTGGAAGCGGACGGGAGCGGTCGCGCCCAAGTCCTCCGGGTCCGTGTCCGGCATCGCGGCCTCGCTCTCCTCGTCCCGCTCCCGCTCCCGCTCGTCGGCGTCCGGGGCGTCCGGCTTCGCCACGCGGCGGACCTCGGAGAAGCCGGTGGCCTCCCTGGCCGTCGGTGACCGCGTCACCCACGACCAGTTCGGGCTCGGTACGGTCGTCGCGGTCGCGGGTGCGGAGGACAAGGCGCAGGCGACGATCGACTTCGGGGACGGCAAGCCGAAGCGTCTGCTGCTGCGCTACGCGCCGGTGCAGAAGCTGTAGCCAAAGCGCCCGGCCGGCACGGTTGCCCCCACCGGAGCGGTGGGGGCACGTCCCGTCGGGGGGATCAGGTCGGGTCGAGTCCGTGGCTGCGCAGCCACGGCAGCGGGTCCACCGCCGCGCCGCCCGCGGGACGCACCTCGAAGTGCAGGTGCGGGCCGGTGGAGTTGCCCGACTTCCCGGAGAAGGCGATCGGCTGGCCGGCCTTGACCGACGTGCCGGAGGAGACGCGGTAGCTCGAGAGGTGGCAGTACCAGGTCTCGGTGCCGTCCTTGGCCGTCAGGATCAGCATGTTGCCGTAGGCGTTGTTCCACTTCGTGGTGACGACGCCGTCGGTGGCCGCCATCACGGTGGTGCCGTAGGAGACGGGGAAGTCGATGCCCGTGTGCACGGACATCCAGTTCACACCCGCCTGGCCGAAGTAGGCGCTGAGCCCGTGCTGCGTCACCGGGAGCACGAACTTGGGGCGCAGCCGCTCCTTGAGCGCGGCCTCCGCGGCCGCCTTCCTCTTCTCCAGCGCCGCCTGCGTCCTGAGGTCGATGCGCTCCTGGGTGCGGCTCGCCCGGTCGGCGAAGTCGTCGGCGCCGGCGGAGAGGGTCTTGAGCTGGGTGTCCAGTTCGCTGTTGGCGACGGACGGCTCGACCGCGTGGGCGTCCGAGGCGGAGGCCGTGGTCTCCTTGTCGTCGCCGGACAGACCGCCGACGGAGGCGGCCGCGATCCCGGCGACCCCCATCACGCAGACCGAGGGCACCGCGACGGTCAGCAGCGCGGAGCGCTTGGCGGGCGTACGGCGCCGGGAGCGCGAGCGGGGCTCCGGGACGAATTCCTCCTGGTCGTCCAGCAGGTCGGGTACGACGGGCAGTTCACCCGTGGCTCCCCACTCGCCGTCCTCGCCCGGTACGTCGTTCGCCTCGGGCGACGGATCCGTGCCGTGCGCGTCGGCCCCGTCGGGTGCGAGGTCCGCGCCGTGTATGCCCGCGGCACCGTGCTCGTCGTACTCCGCGTAGGAGTTGCCGTCCTCGTACGGCACGCCGGTCGCGGGGTCGGCGAGCTGCTCCTGCCCGGTGCCGGTGCCGCCGGAGTTCCAGTGCGTGGCGTCGTACGCGCCGGTGTCGAAGGTCTGCGTGCCCCAGTCCCACTGCTGGGCCGGATCGGCGACGGGGGCCTGCCCGGCCTGGAGCCAGGCGCCGCTGTCCCACTGCCCGCTGACGTCGTCGCCCGCGGCCTGCGGGGGGACGGTCCAGCCGGTGGTGTCGTAGGCGGCCGGGGCGTACGCGGTCTGGTCGTAGGCGGTCTGGTGCGGGGCCGCGTAGGGGTCGTAGCCCGCGACATGACCGGTGCCGGTCTGCCACTGCGTGGAGTCGTAGCCGCCGGCGGTCTGCTCGCCGCCCGGGAGTCCGCCGTAGTGCGCGTCGGTGCCGTAGGCGCCGGCCGCGAAACCGGTGGTGTCGTAACCGGTGGTGTCGTAACCGCCGTACGAGGTGAGGTCGCCGTAGTCGGCTTCCTGTGCAGCGTAAGGGGCGTAGTGCGTGGAGGCGTCGGAAGCCGGAGCCGGGGTGGTCAGGGTCCCCGACGGGTGACGGTCGTTCACCAACTTCTCTTTCGCCTCGACAACAGGGGCTGCCAGAGCAGTGCGGCGACTGTACCCGGCGGTATGCGGGCACGACAATCTTCTGCCGGTTTCGCGTGCGCGGGAAACGGGCATTCGGCTGTGTTTCGGGGGAGGGCGGGCGCGAGCTTGGCCCTGTGTTCGATGAGCGTTCGAGATCGGGTGACGCTGCGTCACCGTCGAGCGGGCCCCGCGGCACGGCCTGCCACGTCCTCCGGGTGTCCCGCCGTGCCTCCCGGGTCCGCTTCAGGGTCTCCCTCAGGCCACCGTGAGACCGCCGACGAGCCGCTCCCCGGGGTGCGGCTCGTCCAGCGCCTCCCGTATCCCGGCCGCCACCGCGGGGTGCACGGGCAGCGCGAGGTGGCCGATCCCGCTGACCCGCACGTTGCGCGCGTCCAGGTCGGGGTGGTCGACGCACGCCGCTTCCAGCGGGTCCATCACGGAGTCCAGGTCGCTCCAGAAGCTGACGAAACGCGTCCGGCAGCCCGGCGCGGGCCGGGTCAGTTCCTCCAGCAGTGGCGAGCCGGGCCGCATCTGCCGGACGATCGGGTGGGCGTTGGCCAGCGGGACCGCCCGGGTCCCCGCGTGCGGGGTGCCCAGCGTGACGAGGGTGCGTACCCGCAGGTCGCCGCCGAGGCACTGGGCGTAGTAGCGGGCGATCAGACCGCCGAGGCTGTGTCCCACGATGTCCACCCGGTCGCTGCCGGTGCGCGCGCAGATCTCCTCCACGTGCCGGCCCAGCAGTTCGGCCGCGGTGCGTATGTCGCAGGTCAACGGAGAGTAGTTGAGCGACACGACGCGATCGCGGCCGTGCTGCGCGAGGCTGCGGCGCAGCAGGACGAACACCGAGCGGTTGTCGATGAAGCCGTGCAGCAGGACCACGGGCGGGCCGGGTGGCACGGGAAGCCGGGCGGTGCCCTCCTCGTCCGGGCGCGCGGACGGGCGGCGCTCCTGGGTGAGGCCGGTCGGGTACAGCAGCAGGTGTCCGGCCAGGATCGCGGCCTCCAGCGCGGTGGCCTTCACCAGCGTCACGGACAGAGAGGCGAGACTGCCGGGCCACAGGCGCCGGCAGATCGGGAGGAAGAGTGGCAGTACCCCGGTGACCTTCATTGGCCGACCTCCTGTCGGCGCGCGGGAGGCGGCTCTGTCTCCCGCGTGCCCTCATGTCCCACCGTGTGATTTCCCCCTCGCCGCGCACCGTAAAACTGCCGGTTGCGGGATGCTGGAGATAACGTTCGTTCACTTCGCGACAGGTGGCGGAACGTGCCAGGTGTGCGGTACTTGTCGGTACGGACGAAAAGCAGTCGCTTTCCGTGCTCGCTTGATGGAGGCAGTGATGGGTGTGGCAGCCGGTCCGATCCGCGTGGTGGTGGCCAAGCCGGGGCTCGACGGTCACGATCGCGGGGCCAAGGTCATCGCGCGGGCGCTGCGCGACGCCGGTATGGAGGTCATCTACACCGGGCTGCACCAGACGCCCGAGCAGATCGTCGACACCGCGATCCAGGAGGACGCCGACGCGATCGGTCTCTCGATCCTCTCGGGCGCCCACAACACCCTCTTCGCGGCTGTCATCGAGCTCCTCAAGGAGCGGGAGGCCGAGGACATCCTCGTCTTCGGCGGTGGCATCATCCCGGAGGAGGACATCGCGCCGCTGAAGGAGAAGGGCGTCGCCGAGATCTTCACGCCGGGTGCGACCACCACGTCCATCGTGGAATGGGTCCGCGAGAACGTGCGTCAGCCGGCCTCTTCCGGCAGCTGAGCGGAGACCTCCGGCCGCCGGGCGGGGCGGGCCCCGGGCGGCGGCCGGCCGGGCTCACCCCTTCCCGGGGGAGCCGCCGGTGTCCGGAGGTATCAGTTCCCGGGCCATCGTGGCCCGGAGCCGCAGTGTGGTGACGAGCCGCTGGAAGGCCTCGGCCCAGTAGCCGCCCGCCCCCGGCGAGGCGCCCTCCCGCTCGTCGGGCACCGCCAGCAGGGCGTTCAGGCGAGTGGCCTCCGCCGGGTCCAGGCAGCGTTCGGCCAGCCCCATCACCCCGCTGAAGCTCCACGGGTAACTGCCCGCGTCCCGCGCGATGTTGAGCGCGTCGACGACCGCCCGCCCCAGCTCCGGCGGCCACGGCAGCGCGCACACGCCGAGCAGCTGGAACGCCTCGGACAGTCCGTGCGTGGCGATGAACCCCGCGACCCATGCGGCGCGTTCCTCCGGTGCCAGCGTGGCCAGCAGCTTCGCCCGCTCCGCGAGGGAGACCGAGCCGGGACCGCCGGCCTCCGGTGCGGACGGCGCGCCGAGCAGGGCCCGCGACCACTCGGCGTCCCACTGCCGCACCGCGGCCCGGCACCAGGCGGCGTGCAGCTCGTCCTGCCAGCCGTCCGCGACGGGCAGTTCCACGATCTGCCGCGGTGTCCGCCCGCCCAGCCGCTCCGGCCATGTGCCGAGGGGCGTCGCCTCCACCAGCCGGCCGAGCCACCAGGACCGCTCACCCCTGCCCGCCGGCGGCCTCGCCGGCACGCCGTCCCGCTCCATTCCGGCGTCGCATTCGAGGGGCGGCTCCACGGCGATCGTGGCGGTGGCGCCCGTGTGGTCCACGGCCACGCAGGAGGCCGCCCGCACCGCCATCCGCGCGCCGAGCGCCGATCCGGGGAGCGCGGACAGCAACTCGGCCGCCGCGGCACGGACGTTACGGCTGCGGTCGGCCAGCGCCGCCTCCAGGAAAGGCTCGTCCCGCGCGGAGAGGCCGGTGCGGAGCGAGTCGACGAACATCAGCCGGTCCTCGGCCCGCTCGGTCGCCCAGGTGGACGTCAGCAACTCCAGGGCGAGCGCGGCCGTACGGGAGCGGCGCAGCCGAGACAGCAGCGCGACCCGTTCGGCGAACAGGCCTTCCTGCCACAGCTGCCGGACCGCCTCGGCGTCCTCGGGGTCGGGCAGCGCCGTGCCACCGCCCGGCGCCGTCCGCCGGGCGAACCTCCAGTCCGGGTTCAGCCGCGCCAGCCACAGCCCGCGCGGTCCCGCGAACGCCAGCGCCGCGGGCCGCAGGTCCGTACGGCCCCGGGCCGCGTCCAGCAGCGCGGGCAGGCTCTGCGGAGGTGCCGCGTACCCATGAGCGTCGGCGGCGGCCAGCCACTGCGGCAGTAGTTCCATGAGATCGGGTGCGTTGCCCCGGCGCCCGCCGCCCGGACCGCCGGTGCGGTCGGCCAGCAGCAGGGTGAGCCTGCGCGCCGCCGCGGGGGGCAGCGCCGGACGCGGATCCGCCGGTGCGGGCTCCGGGCGCCGCACCGCCGGCCCGGCCCGCAGTCCGGCCCGGCGCCGTACGGTCGCCATGGCGGCGGTGTCCAGCAGGTGCGCGGGAGCCTCACGGCCGGGTGCCGTGGCCGGCGGGGGGCGCCGGTCGGTGCCCAGGAGCGCGGTGGTGACCAGGTCCTCCCAGGAGGGGAGTGCCCCGACGGCTCCGTGTCCGGCGCCGCCACCTGGACCGGTACCTGTGCCGGCGTCCGTACCGGTACCGGTTGCGGCGGTGGCGGCGACGGGCGGGGTTGAGGTGTCAGGCATCGAGGTCGCGCTCCCGTCCATGAGGTTCCCTTCCGTCCACGTGTCCCCGGTGTCCGCTCCGCCCCTGTGCCCCTGGTGTCCGCCCGCCGTTCCTCCCGGTGTTCCGCGGGCGGCCGCCGAGGTCAGCACAGCGTCACCGGGTCGCCCGCGGCCGCCGGCCACGCCGTCAGCGGGGTGAAGCCCCGGTGACCGCACTCGCCGAAGACCCGGACCGGGGCGCCGCCCGCGAGGGCGACCAGACGCCACAGGCCCGGGCGGGCGCCGGCGGCGGCGGTGAGGGGAAGGGCGGAGCCGGCCGCCGCGTCGGCCAGGTGCCAGGAGCCCGGGGCGTCGCCGGGCACGGGGACGACCGCCTCCAGGGTGACCGGCACCGACTCCAGCCACGGGTCCTCGCGCAGGGCCTCGCCGTACCGGGCGGCCGCCTGGACGGCCGTCAGGCCCGGCGGACGGTCCTGGACGGGGGCGGGCGGGGCGTACTGCTCGCCCAGGGCGGCCCGCAGGCCCGCGGTGCCCGGGAGCAGGGCGAGATCCGCGTCCAGGGCGAGGCCGACCGGGAGCGACAGATCGGGTGCGCGGCCCGCGGCGCCGTAGGAGAGAAGCAGGCGGGTGTGGCCCGACTCGACGCCGTGCAGCCAGATGCGACGGGTCGTCAGTCTCGGGTCGGCCGTGTCGTACTGGGCGAGGACCAGCCAGCGGTCGCGCACCGGCGGGCCGTCCGCCGGGGCGGGCAGGCCGAGCCGGGAGCGGACGGTGGCGGCGAGCGGACCGGGCAGCCGGTCGCGGTGCAGCCAGCCCTGGTCGAGGAGGTGCAGCAACGCGCACTCCTCCAGCAGGCGGGCCGGCCAGCCCGGCCCGGACGCCGGGATCGCCCCCAGTTCCCTGACCCGGGCGGCCAGACCGGGAGCCTGGGCGTCGACCATGCGGGCCGCCGTCTCCTCCCACAGCGCGTACCCCGTCTGTTCGGCCGAGGCCAGTCCGCCGCGCAGCAGGTCGCTCAGGCGCTGCTCCAGCTCGGTCGCGCCCGCGGTGACCCGACCCGCGCGCCGCTCCGCACGCCGTCGCGCGGCCTCCGGATCGGCGGGCGCGGCGGAACCCCCCGCGGCCGCCGCCTTCTTCGCCGCGGCGCCGCGTCTGCCCGCGAGCCACCGGCCGGCCCAGTCCGGCGGATCGGCCGCCACGGGCACCACGTCGTCCCCGGCCGCCCACAGCAGCAGCAGTCCGAGCGCGTGCTTGCACGGGAACTTACGGCTCGGACAACTGCACTTGTAGGCGGGCGCGGTGGCGTCCGCGAGGTCCACCACCGTCTGGTACGGCCTGCTTCCACTGCCCTTGCACAGCCCCCATACCGCCCCCTCCTCACCACTGCCCGCCCCGGACCACGGCCCGGCCGCCCCCAGTTTGCTTCCCGCTTTGCGCGACGCGGCGTCAGGCGCCAGTGCCAGCACCTGATCAGCGGACGGGCGCACCCCCTGCTGAGTCATGCGAACGACGGTAGACCTCCCCACTGACAATCGGCCGTGCGCCAACATCCGTGCAGGTCAGAGCGATTGTCAGTGGGGTGGTGCACCGTGGAGCCAGATGACCGCCGGCCGAGCTGGAGGGGGCCTCAGCCATGACTGTGTCCGTGGAACCGACGACCGCCGAACCGAACCCGAACCACCCGCCGCAGGCGTTGCGTCCGCACGCCGAACACGCCTTCGCGGACGAACTCGCCGCGCTGGCCGCCCAGGACGACCGCCCGCGCCCGGCCCGCTGGCGGCTGTCGCCGTGGGCGGTGGCGACGTATCTGCTCGGCGGGACCCTGCCGGACGGCACGGTGATCACACCCAAGTACGTCGGCCCGCGCCGTATCGTCGAGGTCGCCGTCACCACCCTCGCCACCGACCGCGCCCTGCTCCTGCTCGGCGTGCCGGGCACGGCCAAGACCTGGGTGTCGGAGCATCTCGCGGCCGCCGTGAGCGGTGACTCGACCCTGCTGGTGCAGGGCACCGCGGGGACCCCGGAGGAGGCCGTCCGCTACGGCTGGAACTACGCGCAACTCCTCGCGCACGGCCCCAGCCGCGACGCCCTCGTGCCCAGCCCCGTCATGCGTGCCATGGCCGAGGGGATGACCGCGCGCGTCGAGGAACTGACCCGTATCCCGGCCGACGTCCAGGACACACTGATCACGATCCTGTCCGAGAAGACCCTGCCGATACCGGAACTGGGCGAGGAGACGCAGGCCGTGCGCGGCTTCAACCTCATCGCCACCGCCAACGACCGCGACCGGGGGGTCAACGACCTCTCCAGCGCGCTGCGCCGCCGCTTCAACACCGTGGTGCTGCCGCTGCCCGCGAGCGCCGAGGCGGAGGTCGACATCGTCACGCGCCGCGTCGAGCAGCTCGGCCGCTCCCTGGACCTGCCGGCCGCGCCCGACGGCCTGGACGAGATCCGCCGGGTCGTCACCGTCTTCCGCGAGCTGCGCGACGGACTCACGGCGGACGGCCGGACGAAGCTCAAGTCGCCGAGCGGCACCCTGTCCACCGCCGAGGCGATCTCCGTCGTCACCAACGGGCTCGCTCTCGCCGCCCACTTCGGTGACGGCGTGCTGCGCGCCGGGGACGTCGCGGCCGGCCTCCTCGGCGCCGTCGTCCGGGACCCGGCGGCCGACCGGGTGATCTGGCAGGAGTACCTGGAGACCGTCGTCCGCGAGCGCGACGGCTGGACGGACTTCTACCGGGCCTGCCGGGAGGTGAGCGTGTGAGCGACGACTCCCCGCGGGCGTCGGCTCCCGGCTCCGGCCCCCTCCTGCTCGGCGTCCGGCACCACGGGCCCGGCTCCGCGCGGGCGGTGCGGGCCGCCCTGGAGGCCGCCCGGCCCGCTGCCGTCCTGATCGAGGGCCCGCCGGAGGCCGACCCGCTGGTCGCCCTGGCCGCCGACCCTGAGATGCGGCCCCCGGTCGCCCTGCTCGCGCACGCCGTCGACGAGCCCGGCCGCTGCGCGTTCTGGCCGTTCGCCGACTTCAGCCCCGAGTGGGTGGCGATCCGCTGGGCCCTCGACCACGAGGTCCCGGTCCGCTTCATCGACCTGCCCGCCGCGCACACGCTGGCGTGGGAGGGCGAAGAGGGCGCAGGGGGAGAAGAGGGAGACGCGGGGCAGGAGCGGCAGGGGGACGAGGAGGGGGCTGCCGGCGTAACCGGTACCGGACAGGGCGACGCGCCTGACGGCGGGTCCGGGGCCGCGGGGAGCCCGGGCGCCGGGGACGCCCTGCGCGTCGACCCGCTCGCCGTGCTCGCGCAGGCCGCCGGACACGACGACCCCGAGCGCTGGTGGGAGGACGTCGTGGAGCACCGGGGCGCGGGGGAGCGGGACCCCTTCGCTCCGTTCGCCGCGCTGGAGGAGGCGATGGGGGCCCTGCGCGAGCGGTACGGGGCCGGCGGCCGGCCACGCGACCTGGTGCGCGAGGCCCACATGCGGCTCCGGGTGCGCGCCGCGCGGCGGGAGTTCGGTGACGCCGTGGTCGTGGTCTGCGGGGCGTGGCACGTGCCCGCGCTGCGCGAGAAGGCCACCGTGACCGCGGACCGGGCGCTCCTCAAGGGGCTCCCCAAGGTCAAGGCCGAGCTGACCTGGGTGCCCTGGACGCACCGCAGACTCGCCCGGTCGAGTGGCTACGGCGCGGGGATCGACTCACCGGGCTGGTACGGCCATCTGTTCCGGGCGGCGGACCGGCCGGTCGAGCGGTGGCTGACCGAGGTGGCGCGGCTGCTGCGCGAGGAGGACCGGGTGGTCTCCTCCGCGCACGTCATCGAGGCGGTGCGGCTCGCGGAGACCCTGGCGGCCATGCGCGGACGGCCGCTGCCGGGCCTGACGGAGACCACCGACGCCGTGCGCGCGGTGATGTGCGACGGCTCCGACGTCCCGCTCTCCCTGGTGTACGACCGGCTGGTGGTCGGCGACGCGCTCGGGGAGGTGCCCGAGGCCGCGCCGGCGGTGCCGTTGCAGCGCGACCTGGCCCGGGAGCAGCGCAGGCTGCGGCTCAAGCCCGAGGCGCTGGAGCGGGAGCTGGACCTGGATCTGCGCAAGGACACCGACGCCGCCCGCGGCAGGCTGCTGCACCGGCTGCGGCTGCTGGGTGTCGGCTGGGGCGAACCCACGCGGTCACGGGCGGGTACGGGCACCTTCCGGGAGACGTGGCGGCTGTGCTGGGAGCCGGAGCTGTCGGTGCGGGTGGCCGAGGCGGGCGTGTGGGGGACGACCGTGCTCGCCGCTGCGACGGCCAGGGCCGAGGCGGAGGCGACCGGCGCGGCGGCCCTCGCCGACGTCACCGCGCTCGCCGAGCGGTGCCTGCTCGCCGGGCTGCCGGACGCGCTGCCCGCGGTGATGCGGGCGCTCGCCGACCGGGCCGCCCTGGACACGGACGTGGGGCACCTCGCCCAGGCGCTGCCCGCCCTGGTCCGCTCGCTGCGCTACGGCGACGTGCGCGGTACCGGCACCGAAGCGCTGGCCGGCGTCGCGGCGGGCCTCGCCGAGCGGATCTTCGTCGGACTGCCGCCCGCCTGCGCCCTGCTGGACGCGGACGCGGCGGCGCAGATGCGGGGTCATGTGGACGCCGTGCACACCGCCGTGAGCCTCCTGGCGGAGACCGTGCCCGGCCCGGCGTCCGGGAACGGGGGGCCGCTGGACGCGCCGGGCGCCGCGGACCTCGCTCCGTCGCCGGATGCGCAGGGCGCCGGGACCGGGGCGGGCGTGCCGGGGCGTGGGCATGACGGGCTGCGGGGGCGCTGGCGGTCGGTTCTGCGTGCGCTGTCGCTGCGGGACACCGTGCCCGGGGTCCTCAGGGGTCGGGCTGTACGGCTGCTGCTGGACGAGGGTGCGCTGGGTGCCGAGGAGGCGGCCCGGCTGATGGGGCTGGTGCTGTCGCCGGGGACCCCGCCCGCCGATGCCGCCGCCTGGATCGAGGGCTTCGCGGGGGACGGCGGCGGGATGCTGCTGGTGCACGACGAACGGCTGCTCGGCCTGGTCGACGCCTGGCTCACCGCGGTGCCCGCGACGGCCTTCACCGACGTCCTGCCGCTGCTCCGGCGCACCTTCGCCGACTACGAACCCGGGGTGCGCAGGACGCTCGGCGAGCTGGTGCGGCGGGGCCCGGGAGCCGGGACCGGCAGCGCGGCGGGCGACACCGGGCTGCCGGGCTTCGCGGCGGAACCGGACCATGAGCGCGCGGACGCGGTGCTGCCCGTCCTGCGGCTGCTGCTCGGCCTGGACGACGGGCCGGGAGAGCGGGAACCGATGGACGGCAACGGCCTGGTGGGAGTGGGAGCATGACGACGACGCCGAGGGCCGGGGACACCGGCACCACTGCTGACACCACTGCCGGCACCCTTGCCGGCGCCGCGGGCGGGAGCACGGGCGGGGACGGTGTCGGCACAACCGCCGACACCACCGCCGGTGACCCCGCGCACGAGCGCCTGCGGCGCTGGCGGCTGGTGCTCGGCGGGGACCAGGCGGACGGCACCGGATGCGTGCTGTCGGGCCGGGACGCGGCGATGGACGGAGCACTGGCCGCGCTGTACGGCCGGCGGGACAGGGGGGACGGCGGGGACAGGGGGCGTACGGGGAGGGAGCGTTCGGCGGGGCTCGGCGCGTCCGCGCCGTCCGTGGCCCGCTGGCTCGGGGACATCCGCGCCTACTTCCCCTCCTCCGTCGTCCAGGTCATGCAGCGTGACGCCATCGACCGGCTCGGGCTCGCCGCGCTGCTGCTGGAACCGGAGATGCTGGAGGCGGTGGAGGCCGACGTGCACCTGGTCGGCACGCTGCTCTCGCTCAGCAAGGCGATGCCGGAGACGGCGAAGGAGTCGGCGCGGGCGGTCGTACGCAAGGTGGTGGAGGACCTGGAGAAGCGGCTCGCCACGCGCACGCGGGCCACGCTCACCGGCGCGCTCGACCGCAGTGCCCGGATCAGCCGGCCGCGCCACCACGACATCGACTGGAACCGCACCGTCGCGGCCAACCTCAAGCACTACCTGCCCGAGTACGGCACGGTCGTACCGGAGCGGCTCGTCGGATACGGGCGGGCCGCGCGGTCGGTGAAGAAGGAGGTCGTCCTCTGCGTCGACCAGTCCGGTTCGATGGCGGCGTCCGTGGTCTACGCGTCCGTGTTCGGGGCGGTGCTCGCCTCCATGCGCTCGATCAGCACCCGTCTGGTCGTCTTCGACACGGCGGTCGTCGATCTCACCGACCAGCTGGACGACCCGGTCGACGTCCTCTTCGGCACCCAGCTGGGCGGCGGCACGGACATCAACCGGGCGCTGGCCTACTGCCAGTCGAGGATCACCCGGCCCGCCGAGACGGTCGTGGTGCTGATCAGCGACCTGTACGAGGGCGGTATACGCCACGAGATGCTCAAGCGGGTCGCGGCGATGAAGGCGTCCGGGGTGCAGTTCGTGACACTGCTCGCGCTGTCGGACGAGGGTGCGCCCGCGTACGACCGGGAGCACGCGGCCGCGCTCGCCGCGCTCGGGGCACCGGCGTTCGCCTGCACGCCGGACCTGTTCCCCGAGGTGATGGCGGCGGCGATCGAGAAGCGGCCGCTGCCGGTGCCGGACACGGTGTGACACCGAACGGAACCGCCAGGAAAGGGGCATGACGGTCCTTCGGGGCCTCGGGGGCTTGCGTGGACTCCGGCAGGGCGTGCGAGGATCATCGCCGCCCGCGCTGTGCCGCGGGCACCGTTCCGTCGTACGGGAGGATCCGTCCCCTCTTGGCCCTGTCAGCCGCCTTCCCCGGTACCGTCGTGCGCCTGCCGCGTACGGCGGCGGTGAGGCGTGCGCTGCACCTGGTCCTGCTGGTCGGCGGACTGTTCCTGCTCGCCGTGCTCGGCGGGGAGCGGGCGCACGCGGCCGAGGGCGCGCCCCCGGTCTCCGTCGCCTCCGCCGCCTCCGTGGTGCCGGTGACGTCCGGGGCGCCTGTGACCGCGCCGCGGCCGGTGACCGGCCATCCCGGTTCCGGGCACGCCGCCGCCTCCGGGCGGTCCGTCGTCGGTGGTGTGCTCGCGCCCGTCCGGCCGGTGACCGGACGGGTCGTGCAGTCCGTCCGGCCGGCTGCCGAGCGGGTCCTGGCTCCCGTACGGACCCTGCGGGACACCGCGTCGCGGGTGCTCGACGCGACCGGGGTGAAGGTGCGGCCGCCGTCACCTCTTCCCGGACCGGCGCTGCCGGGACTTCCCCGGGGGCCGGAGCCGTCGCGGCCGCCCGTACGGCCGCTGCCCGCGCCGGTCGTTCCCGGACCCGCGCGGGGGCACCAGGATCCGGCGACTCACGCCCAGCACCCCGCCCCGGCCCCGGCCGGCGGTCTCGGTACCGAGCGGCGTGACGCGGCGCGTGCCGGGGACGGTACGGCGGCGGCCGGTTCCGCGCCGGTACCCGCTCCGGCCCCCTACGGGCCGTTCCGGGCGCGGGCGTCGCACCGTCCGCTCGTCGCGGAGGCACTTGCCCACCCCCTCGTCCGCCGCGCCCACCGCACCGGTGCGTCCGCAGGCCTGCCCGGATGTCCCGGTTCCGGCGGGGACCCGGCCGGTGTGCCCGGCAAGCAGGCGGCCGACGGCGGCAGTTCCCGGCACGGTGACGCGCAGGCGCTGTCCCCGGCCGCGCGGGCGTCCGTTCGGCTCGTGTCCGCCGGCGCCGCGCGCGCCGACGCGACCCGCACCCGGGAACGGCACCGGGACATCCCCGTCTTCCCCGGCTGACCTCCTCCTCCGCACGCCTGCCCCGGCACCGGCACGCCTTCCGGCACCGGCGCGACACCGTGCGGCGCACCACGGCACCTGCGGCGAAGGCCGCGCTTCCACGCCGTGCACGCCGTCGCTCCGTGTACGCCGTGACGCTGTCACAGCTGTGACGCTGTGACGCTGCAATGCCGTGACGCCGTGCGCGCCGAGGCTCCGCATGCGCCGTGACGCCGTGGACGTCGTAGCCGCCGGGTACGCCGTGACGCCGCAGCCGCCGTGCGCGTCGTGGGAGTTCGCCCCAGGCCCCGATCGCCTCCACCGCTCTCCTCATGCCGTGGCACGAACGGCCCGTACCGCCCGTACCGCCCGAGCGCCCAGCCCTGACGCCCTCTCCGCCGCCCGGTCCACCGGACCACCCGTACGGCGTGGGGGACCCGCGGCAGGGCATCTGTCGGCAGAGCGCGGCCACGGCGCCCGATCAGTCGCGGCTCGAAGCCCGCGACACCCGGGCCCGCGGCACGACCCCGAGGCGCCGGGGGCGGGGCGCCCGGGCCGCGCGTGCCTGCGAAGAGCTCCGCGGGGAAGCCGGACCACGACGGCCGAACGCCGTCGGACCGTCCGGTCCGGCCCCCGCGGCGGGGGGGGGGGGCGCCCGGGGGGGGGGGGGGGCCGCCCCCCCCCCCCCGGCCGGGGGGGGGCCGGGGGGCGGCCCCCCGGGGCCCCCCCCCCCGGGTGGGCCCCCCCCACCATACGGTCG
>NZ_JBIVDQ010000001.1:797697-911898 GCF_044747185.1 Streptomyces sp. NPDC090108 | reverse complement strand
CCGCCCTCCCCGCCGGCGGCCCCCCCCCCCCCCCCGGCCCCCCCCCCCCCCCCCCGCGCCCCCCCCCCCCGGGGGGGGGCGGCCCCCCCCGGGGGGGGGGGCCCCCCCCCGCGCCGGCCCCGGTCTCCGGGGTCGTCCCAGGGGCCTCACCGGGTTCACCCCAGCCCGGTGAGGCCCCGCACATCTCTTCGTCCCGAGCCCGATTTCGGCACGCTGTGTCAGGAAAACCGGCATCATGTGACAGGTATCACCGCCCAGGTGTGACCCGCGATTTAGGGGGCTCACGCCAGCGGGGATAACCTGCCGGACGGACATGCCGCGCGCTCGGACACCGTGTGCGCCCCTCTAGTGACAAGCGGACGTCACGTTGCCCTTCGCGGCACGCCCACGCATCCAACGAACCGCGAGATCACTGATAGGGACGGAAGCGCGTGGACCTGTTCGAGTACCAGGCGAGGGACCTCTTCGCCAAGCACGATGTACCGGTGCTGGCCGGTGAAGTCATCGACACGCCTGAGGCGGCGCGCGAGATCACCGAGCGTCTGGGCGGCAAGTCCGTCGTCAAGGCGCAGGTGAAGGTCGGTGGTCGTGGCAAGGCCGGCGGCGTCAAGCTCGCCGCCACCCCGGACGAGGCCGTCGCCCGCGCGACGGACATCCTCGGCATGGACATCAAGGGCCACACGGTCCACAAGGTGATGATCGCCGAGACCGCTCCGGAGATCGTCGAGGAGTACTACGTCTCCTTCCTCCTCGACCGTGCGAACCGCACCTTCCTCTCCATCGCCTCCGTCGAGGGCGGTATGGAGATCGAGGAGGTGGCGGCCACCCGCCCCGAGGCCGTCGCCAAGACGCCGATCGACGCGATCGACGGTGTGACCCCGGAGAAGGCCCGCGAGATCGTCGAGGCCGCCAAGTTCCCGGCCGAGGTCGCGGACAAGGTCGCGAACGTCCTGGTCAAGCTCTGGGACACCTTCATCAAGTCGGACGCCCTCCTCGTCGAGGTCAACCCGCTCGCGAAGGTCGCCTCCGGTGACGTCATCGCCCTCGACGGCAAGGTGTCGCTCGACGAGAACGCCGAGTTCCGTCACCCCGAGTACGAAGAGCTGCACGACAAGGACGCGGCGAACCCGCTCGAGGCGGCCGCCAAGGCCAAGGGCCTCAACTACGTCAAGCTCGAGGGCCAGGTCGGCATCATCGGCAACGGCGCGGGTCTCGTCATGAGCACCCTGGACGTCGTCGCGTACGCCGGTGAGAACCACGGCGGCGTCAAGCCCGCCAACTTCCTGGACATCGGCGGTGGCGCCTCCGCCCAGGTCATGGCGAACGGCCTGGAGATCATCCTGGGCGACCCGGACGTCAAGTCCGTGTTCGTCAACGTCTTCGGTGGCATCACCGCCTGCGACGAGGTCGCCAACGGCATCGTCCAGGCCCTGAAGCTCCTGGAGGACCGCGGCGAGAAGGTCGAGAAGCCGCTCGTCGTCCGCCTCGACGGCAACAACGCCGAGCTGGGCCGCAAGATCCTCACCGACGCCGACCACCCGCTGGTCCAGCGCGTCGACACCATGGACGGCGCGGCCGACAAGGCCGCCGAGCTGGCCCACGCCGCCAAGTAAGCACTCAGGACGAGGACACAACACACCATGGCTATCTGGCTCGACAAGGACAGCAAGGTCATCGTCCAGGGCATGACCGGTGCCACTGGCATGAAGCACACCAAGCTCATGCTCGGTGACGGCACCAACGTCGTGGGCGGCGTGAACCCGCGCAAGGCGGGCACCACCGTGGACTTCGACGGTACCGAGGTACCGGTCTTCGGCACCGTCAAGGAGGCCATCGAGGCCACCGGCGCCAACGTCTCCGTCATCTTCGTGCCGGAGAAGTTCACCAAGGACGCGGTCGTCGAGGCGATCGACGCCGAGATCCCGCTGGCCGTCGTGATCACCGAGGGCATCGCCGTGCACGACACGGCCGCCTTCTGGGCGCACGCCGGCAAGAAGGGCAACAAGACCCGCATCATCGGCCCGAACTGCCCCGGCATCATCACCCCGGGTCAGTCGAACGTCGGCATCATCCCGGGCGACATCACGAAGCCGGGCCGCATCGGCCTGGTCTCGAAGTCCGGCACGCTGACGTACCAGATGATGTACGAGCTGCGTGACCTCGGCTTCTCGACGGCCGTCGGCATCGGTGGCGACCCGATCATCGGCACCACGCACATCGACGCCCTGGCCGCGTTCCAGGACGACCCCGACACCGACCTGATCGTGATGATCGGTGAGATCGGTGGCGACGCCGAGGAGCGCGCGGCCGCGTTCATCAAGGAGAACGTGACCAAGCCGGTCGTCGGTTACGTCGCGGGCTTCACCGCGCCCGAGGGCAAGACCATGGGCCACGCCGGCGCCATCGTCTCCGGTTCGTCCGGCACCGCCCAGGCGAAGAAGGAGGCCCTCGAGGCCGCCGGTGTCAAGGTCGGCAAGACGCCGACCGAGACCGCGAAGCTGGCGCGCGAGATCCTGAGCGCCTGAGTCTCCGGACACACGCGCCGGTGGGCCCGCTCCCCTTCGAGGGGGGCGGGCCCACCGGCGTTCCGGGCCCGGCTCGCAAAGGCCCACCGCGGCTCGCGAAGGCCCACCGGCGTTCCGGGCCCGTGCGGCCGGGAGCGGCCGCGTCCGCAACGGTCAGCGCGCCGCCGGGACGAGCCGTTGCGGACCGCTCTCCGCCGTCCCGCGCAGCTTGGCCCGCAGCGCGGTCTCGGCCGGGGAGAGCGGACCCATGGCCGGGGCCACCGGGACCCCGCGCACGGCCTGGGCCGGGGCGAGCGGCGGGATGTAGTGCGTCGGGGCCGTGTGCAGGGTCAGCGCCGTCGCGCCGACGATGGCGGCCGTGAACGCGATGGCCGCCTGGGTCCAGAAGACGTTGCGGCGCTCGCCGACCGTCCGGACCGTCGTCGGTTCGGTGGCGCGCAGCCTCTCCGTGGACGCCAGCTCGGTCAGCCGCCGGTGCAGGGCCGCCGGATCGGCGAGTTCCGGCACCTGCGCGGCCACGGCCTCCCGCGCGCGGGTCAGCCGGCCCGCCGCGGCCGGTGTGCTCGCCTCGGTCTCCGCCGCCGTCTCCGGCAGGTCGAGGCCGACGCCGTCGTACAGCACGAGGGTGCGCCGGTACGACGGCGGGAGTTTCAGCAGCGCGTGCAGCAGGGCGCGGTCCGCCGGATCGGCGGGCGGGGACTCGGGGGAACGGTGGCGGCGGCGGAAGCGGTGCCAGGGGGAGAGGGCGTACTCGTACGCCGTCGACCGGATCCAGCCGCCCGGGTCACGGTCGCGCGCCACCTCGGGCCAGTTCTGCCAGGCCAGCTGGAACGCCCGTTCCACGGCTTCCCGGGACAGTTCGCGGCGCCCGGTGAGCAGATAGGTCTGGCGCACGAGAGCGGGCGCGCAGAACGCGTACAGCGCGTCGAAGGCCTGATCGGGAGTCAGGGACGGGACGGCGGGCGAGGGTGCCGGTACCCGCGCGGCCGAACGTTCCTTCCGCTGCCCGTCGTCCGTCCGTTCCCGTCCCCGGCCGTCCGTCGGCGGTGACGCGAGTGTGGCGATCAGGCGGGCGTAGGCGGCGGCCCGCGGGCCGCTCGGTGCGGTGCGGCCGCGCTCCCACGCGCGGACCGTCGCGCGGCTGACGCCGACGTGTGCGGCGACCTGAGCCCGCGTCAGCGAGGCGGCGTCGCGCAGACGGCGGCGTTCCTTCGGCGGTGGGAGCGGGCCGGCAGGATTCTGCGTCACAACTCACCCCTCCGTGCGAAAAAGTACATAAACATATATTGAGCGACACATCGGGCGATCGCCTGTTACGACGGGAAAGCGCGTGTCGTTGGGAGCATGGCGGCGTGACTCAGCTGACCGCCCGCCGCTCGTCGCCCCTGCTGACCCGGCTGCGTGACCGTTCGCCAGGACTGGCCGCGAGCCTCATGGGAGGCGCGCTCGCGGCCGGGCTCGGACTCGGCTCGTCCGCGGTGCTGGTGATGGTGCTGTGGGTCAGTTCGCCGTACCCCGACAGCGGTCCGGGCGGCGCGCTGCACATCGCCGCCGCGCTGTGGCTGCTGGCGCACGGGGTCGAACTGGTCCGCGCCGACACGCTCTCCGGCGCCCCGCACCCGGTCGGCGTGACACCGCTGCTGCTGCTCGCCGTGCCGGTGTGGCTGCTGTACCGGGCGGCGCGGGACGCGGCGGACGCGTCACCCGAGCCCGACGGGCCGCCGCCGGTGCGCGCCCGCACGGCGTGGACCGGCGTCGTCGCCGGCTACCTCGGCGTCGGTGTGCCCGCCGCGCTGTACTGCTCCGGCGGTGAACTGCGCCCCGAATGGCCCTGGGTGACCCTGTGTCTGCCGCTCGTCGCGGCGGGCGCGGCGGGGGCCGGGGTCTGGTCGGCGTACGGCCGTCCGCGTGAACCCCTGGCGCGGCTGCGGACCGTACTGCCGCGGCCGGTGCGACGGCTGGTGTCCGGGCCCGACGGGCGGGCGCGGCTGGGTACGGCCGTCCGGGCCGCCGGGGCCGGTACGGCGGTGCTCACCGGCGGCGGGGCCCTGCTGCTCGCGGTGTCGCTGGTGTGGCACGGGGATGCGGCCCGGGTGTCCTTCCTCCAGCTCACGGAGGGCTGGACCGGACGGTTCGCGGTCCTGCTGCTCGGGGTCGCGCTGATCCCCAACGCGGCGGTGTGGGCGGCGGCGTACGCGCTCGGCCCCGGCTTCGCCCTCGGTGCCGGGCACATGGTGCACCCGCTCGCCGCCGATCCCGCCCCGCTGCTGCCGCCCTTCCCGCTGCTCGCCGGGGTGCCGGACGCGGGTGCCGGGACCCCGCTGAACTGGGCGGCCGGGCTGGTGCCGGTGGCCGCGGGGGCGACGGTGGGATGGTTCGTCGCGCGCGGGTCCGTACGGCGGGCGCCGGCCCCGAAGGCGGGAGCGCCGGCGAAGGCCGGGGCGTCCGCGAAGGCGGGAGCTCTCGCGGTGGGACCGGCGGGCGCCGGGAGGCCGGTTCTTCCCGGGAAGCCGGCGGCGGACGGACGCGAACCGGGAGCTTCGGGGAAGCCGTCCGCCGCCGCGAGACAGGGGGCACCCGCGGCAGCGGCCACCCGCGTGGTGCCGCGGGCGCGCTGGTCGGCCGCGCGGACCGCGGGGGTGCTGCTGTTGGCCGCCCTGGTGTGCGCGGCCGTGCTCGCCCTGCTCGCCGAACTGGCCGGAGGGCCGCTGGGGGTGGCCGCGCTGTCCCGGTTCGGCCCGTCGGGATGGCGGACCGGTGCGGCGGCCGGCAGCTGGATCGCGCTGACCGGTCTGCCGGTGACGCTCACCGTACGGGCGTGGCGGCTGCGCGGACCGCGCGAGCCGGGGACGCCGCGGCGGCCGGGGGCGATCCCGGCGCAGGGTGCCGAGGAGGGGCGCGCGGAGATCCGTACGGCACGGAAGGCGGCGAAGGCGGCGGCGAAGAGGGCGCGCAAGGACGCGAGGAGCGGGCTGAAGGAGGCGAAGAGGGCGCGGAAGGCGGCGAAGAGGACGGACCGCCGAGCGGCGAAACAGGAGCGGGCGACGGCGAAGCAGGAGCGGGCGGCGGCGGGGAAGGCCGCGAAGGCGGTGAAGAGGGCCGCGCGCGCCGGGAAGTCCGGCGCGGGGAGCGACCCGGCCGTGCAGGTCGTCGCGGACCGCTCGGCACAGGGCGCGGCCGAGTCGTCCGCCGTGCGGGACCCCTCGGAGGAGACCGCCGGGACCCCGTCCGGCCACCCGGCCGTACTCACCGGCCCCGCGCCTGCCCCCGCGCCCGGATCCGGAACCGCGCCCGCCTCCGCGGCCGTTCCCGTTCCCGGACCCGCGCCCGCGTCCTCCGTCGGGCGTGCCGGAGATCAGGCCCGGGATCGACCGGACGGTGTTCTCCCCGCCGAGGGCACGTTCCCTCCGGCATGGCAGGACGACGACGTCTCCCGCACCGCTCGCTGGGCGGCCCTGCGCGCGGCCTCGACGGCACCGGACCCCGAGCCGCCGGCCCGGCACCCCCGAAACGGCCCGGACGCGACGACGGACCTGCCACGGAACCCGCAGGCCGTCTCACCGCAGAACCCGCAGGCCGTCTCGCCGCAGAACCCGCGGGCCGACTTGCCGCAGAGCTCGCAGGCCGACTCACCGCGGAACCCGTCGTCACCTGCCGGGGCGTCACCCGGACGGGACCGGGCGTCGTCCGCGCAGCCGGACGCCACCTCCGGCGCACCGGCGGCCGGTCCGGACCGGCCGGAGCCGCCCGAGCCCACACCCCCCGGCGACGCTCACCGCTCCCCGTCCACCCCGCCGGACCGGACGGGCTGAACCGGGTGGCGACGCGAGACCCTGCCGCGAGGACACGGGCCGGAGGCCGGCGCCGCCTCCGCTCAGTCGTTGCCGGCGCTCAGGATGCCCCGCAGTTCGCGCGGGAGCATCTGGTCGCAGGACTGCTTGGACTCGCGGGTCAGGGCGTCGTTGACGCAGGTGTAGTAGTCCCGGTAGGCGACCTGGACGGAGAAGACGCCGCCGACCAGGACCAGGGCCAGGGCCCCGGAGACCAGGCCGCCGATCGCGGACATGGTCTGCGGGCGGGGGCCCGGAGGAGCCGCGGGCGCCGGACGGTCCGGGTCCTCGGCGGGCCGGGACTTGGCGCGCAGGGCGCTGACGCCCCAGTACAGGGCGAGCGCGCCCAGCAGCAGGGAGACGTAGGGCCAGCCGAGCAGCACGAAGAAGATCGCCCACATGCCGGACAGGAGCGCGTAGCGCGCGCGGCGCTGGGCGGGGTCCGCCGGGTCCCAGCGCATGCCGGACCGGCCCCCCTGGCCCTCGGGGCCGCCGCCGGGCCGCTCGCCGAAGTTCCCCGGCGCGCGCCCGGGCTGCCGGTCGCTCCACTGGCCGCCCCACGAGGAGCCGGAACCCTGGGAACCCTCGGGGTGGCGAGGCTGCCACGGCCGGTCGGGCGTGCCCTCCGGCGGCGGCGCGAACGGGTTGTCGTCCTGCTGTCCGCCGCGGGCGCCGTCCCCGGCCTGTCCGGCCTGTCCGCCCTGGTCACGGTGCTCCTCGTGTCCGCCGCCACCGGCGCGCCCGTCACCGTCCCGGCCGCCGGGAGGCGTCTGCGACGGCGAGGCCGGACGCTCCCGCAGCAGCGTGGCACCACGCTCGCCTCCCTGGACCTTCAGTGGCGGGAACGTGAGGAGTCGCGGGCTGCGATCGGGCATCAAAAGAGCGTCTTCCCCTAGGTGGAACGGCTGTCCGGCGTGAGCTTCCACCCCGTGAACGCACCGCACGAAGACCGCGTTCCCGAGCAGGCTCGTCCCGAACGCTACCTTCCGGCCAGGCCCCCGTCCCGTGGGGGCCGTCCGGAGTGCCGGTATCGTTGCTGCCGGTCGGCCGCTTCGTAGACTTCCCCGTATCGCGGGGCGCGAAGCATTCGTACGACTGTACAAACCGCCGGCCGGACACCCGTCGCTCCCCGAGAAAGGGCCCCACCGTGGCCGCCACCCCCGCTGGCCCAGCGGTCAAGCGCCTCGTCGTGCTGGTCTCCGGATCCGGCACCAACCTGCAGGCGCTCCTGGACGAGATCGAGCGCACCGGAGCCGAGGCCTACGGCGCCCGCGTCGTCGCCGTCGGGGCCGACCGCGACGGCATCGAGGGGCTCGCCCGCGCGGAGCGGGCCGGGCTGCCCGTCTTCGTCCGCCGGGTGAAGGACTTCGCCGCCCGGGAGGAGTGGGACGCGGCGCTCGCCGAGGCCGTGGCCGCGTACGAGCCCGACCTCGTGGTCTCCGCGGGGTTCATGAAGATCGTCGGGAAGGAGTTCCTGGCGCGGTTCGGCGGCCGGTTCGTCAACACCCACCCGGCCCTGCTGCCCAGTTTTCCGGGGGCCCACGGCGTGCGGGACGCACTCGCGTACGGCGCCAAGGTCACCGGCTGCACCGTCCACTTCGTCGACGACGGCGTCGACACCGGCCCGATCATCGCCCAGGGCGTGGTCGAGATCCGGGACGAGGACGACGAGAGCGCGCTGCACGAGCGCATCAAGGACGTCGAGCGAAGGCTGCTCGTCGAGGTCGTGGGCCGGCTCGCCCGCCACGGCCACCGCATTGAGGGACGAAAGGTAGTTATCCAGTGACCGCCACCGCCGAGAGCACCAAGCGGCCCATCCGCCGGGCGCTCGTCAGCGTCTACGACAAGACCGGCCTGGAAGACCTCGCGCGCGGGCTGCACGCGGCCGGGGTGGAGCTGGTCTCCACCGGGTCCACCGCGGGCCGTATCGCCGCCGCCGGCGTCCCCGTCACCAAGGTCGAGGAGCTGACCGGCTTCCCCGAGTGCCTGGACGGCCGGGTCAAGACCCTGCACCCCAAGGTGCACGCCGGCATCCTCGCCGACCTCCGCCTGGACAGCCACCGCGAGCAGCTCGCCGGTCTCGGCGTGGAGCCGTTCGACCTCGTCGTCGTCAACCTGTACCCGTTCCGGGAGACCGTGGCCTCCGGTGCCTCGCCCGACGAGTGCGTGGAGCAGATCGACATCGGCGGCCCCTCGATGGTCCGCGCCGCCGCCAAGAACCACCCGTCCGTGGCGGTCGTCACCAGCCCCGAGCGGTACGCCGACGTCCTCGGCGCCGTCCAGGACGGCGGTTTCGACCTCACCACCCGCAAGCGCCTCGCCGCCGAGGCCTTCCGGCACACCGCCGCCTACGACGTGGCCGTCGCCTCCTGGTTCGCCGACGGCTACGCGCCCCTCGACGACTCCCCCTTCCCCGACTTCGTCGGCGGCACCTGGGAGCGCGCGCACACCCTGCGCTACGGCGAGAACCCGCACCAGCCCGCCGCCCTGTACACCGAGGCCGGCGCCACCGGGCTCGCGCAGGCCGAGCAGCTGCACGGCAAGGAGATGTCGTACAACAACTACACGGACACGGACGCCGCCCGCCGTGCCGCGTACGACCACGACGAGCCCTGCGTGGCGATCATCAAGCACGCCAACCCCTGCGGCATCGCGACCGGCGCGGACGTCGCCGAGGCGCACCGCAAGGCGCACGCCTGCGACCCGCTGTCCGCGTTCGGCGGCGTGATCGCCGTGAACCGGCCGGTGAGCAAGGAGATGGCCGAGCAGGTCGCGGAGATCTTCACCGAGGTCATCGTGGCGCCGGACTACGAGGAGGGGGCCCTGGAGGCCCTCGCCAAGAAGAAGAACATCCGTGTGCTGAAGGCTCCGGACGCCCCGGCCGGCCGGCTGGAGAGCAAGCAGATCGACGGCGGTCTGCTGCTCCAGGAGACCGACCGGCTCCAGGCCGACGGCGACGACCCGGCGAACTGGACGCTGGCCAGCGGTGACGCGCTGTCTCCCGAGGAACTGGCCGAGCTGGCCTTCGCGTGGCGGGCCTGCCGCGCGGTGAAGTCCAACGCGATCCTGCTCGCCAAGGGCGGCGCCTCGGTCGGTGTCGGCATGGGCCAGGTCAACCGCGTCGACTCCTGCAAGCTGGCCGTCGAGCGGGCCGGCGAGGAGCGGGCGCGCGGCTCCTTCGCCGCCTCCGACGCCTTCTTCCCCTTCCCCGACGGCCCGCAGATCCTCATCGACGCCGGGGTGCGCGCCATCGTGCAGCCGGGCGGCTCGATCCGGGACGAGCAGGTCGTCGAGGCGGCGAAGCAGGCCGGCGTGACGATGTACTTCACCGGGACGCGGCACTTCTTCCACTGACCCGGCCGCTCGCCCGGCCCGGCCGCTCGCCCGAGCTCGCCGGCGACGGCGGGGCCGCGGTGCACGGAGACCCGTGAACAACGGAAAGCGGCCTTCCGCCCCCTTTCGCGGGGTGTGGAAGGCCGCTTTCCGTTACGGGAGTTCAGCTCACTGGCTGCGGATCACGATCGTGCCGCACACCTTGTCGGCGAACGTCTGACGCTTGGCGTCCCACGCCGGCCACAGCCAGCCCAGGTAGCAGGCGACGTTGTCGATGAAGTGGGCCAGCTGGCGCACGAACGCCATGCCGAAGCCGATCGGCTGGCCGGTCAGCTCCTTGACGAGGCGGATGCCGACGGCCTTCTTGCCGAGGGTCTGCCCGGTCTTGCCCTCCATGATCATCTGCCAGATGGCGAGGCCGAACACGATGAGGAAGCCGATCGCGCCCAGGACCGGTATGTCGTTCCGCAGGCCCGCCAGCGCCAGGCCGTAGGGCACACCCAGGATCAGGAGGTCGACGAGCTTGCCGAGGAAACGCTGCCCCCAGTTCGCGTACGACGGCTGCCCGTAACCGGCCTGCGGGTAGCCGCCGTAACCCTGCTGCGGGTAGCCGTAGCCCTGCTGCGGCGGGATGCCCTGCGGGGCCTGCGGCGCCTGCGGGTAGCCGTAACCCTGCTGCGGGTCCTGCGGCTGACCGTAGGGGTTGTTCGGTGAGCCGAAACTCATGGGGGTGTTCCTCCGTTGACCTTGCGGGGACGAAGCGGAAGGCGCGGAGGAACGTCAAGGTCTGAGCGGTTTTCCCCCCACCGGACCGCAGTGACACGGCGTTCATCGTTATGGACAGACCGGTCCCTGTCCAGTCTCTTTTGGACAGGTGTTGCACAAGCGAAACAACGACGATCACCTGGTGACGTCCGTGTGACGGCCCGGTTCTCCGCCCGTGACACGGTGCCGCCGACCCGGAGTGGAACCGGGGGCCCGTCATCCGCGAGGATGGTGCCATGACCGCCCAGATTCTCGATGGCAAGGCCACCGCAGCCGAGATCAAGACCGATCTGACCGCCCGCGTGGCGGCGCTGAAGGAGAAGGGCGTCACGCCCGGCCTCGGCACCATCCTGGTGGGGGAGGACCCCGGAAGCCAGAAGTACGTCGCCGGCAAGCACCGCGACTGCGCGCAGGTCGGCATCGCCTCCATCCAGCGTGAACTCCCGGCCACGGCGACCCAGGAGGAGATCGAGGCGGTCGTCCGCGAGCTGAACGAGGACCCGGCCTGCACCGGCTACATCGTCCAACTGCCGCTGCCCAAGGGCATCGACGAGAACCGTGTCCTGGAGCTGATCGACCCGGCCAAGGACGCGGACGGCCTGCATCCGATGAACCTCGGCCGCCTCGTGCTGAACGAGACGGCGCCGCTGCCCTGCACCCCCAACGGCATCCTCACCCTGCTGCGCCGCCACGGCGTGGAGACCAAGGGCGCCGAGGTCGTCGTGGTCGGCCGCGGTGTGACCATCGGGCGCTCGATGCCGCTGCTGCTCACCCGGCGCAGCGAGAACGCCACCGTCACCCAGTGCCACACCGGCACCCGTGATCTCGCCTCCCACCTGCGGAAGGCCGACATCATCATCGCGGCCGCGGGTTCCCCGCACCTGATCCGCGCCGAGGACGTCAAGCCGGGGGCGGCCGTCCTGGACGTCGGTGTCTCCCGCAACGCGGAGGGCAGGATCGTCGGCGACGTCCACCCGGACGTGGCCGGGGTGGCCGGCTGGATCTCCCCGAACCCGGGTGGAGTGGGCCCCATGACGCGCGCCGAACTGCTGGTCAACGTGGTCGAGGCGGCGGAGCGCAGTGTCGGCTGAGCGCGCGCGTCCGAGCACGGCGATGACCGCCCCCGTCCGCACCGAGCGGCACCCCCGGCGTCCCGGCCGCCGTTTCCCCCGGTTCACCCGGGACACCGCCCGCCCCGAGGGCGGCGGCCGCGCGGCGCCCGGTGACGCCCCGGCGCCCGCCCGGCAGTGGCCCATGCTCGTCGTGCTGTCGACGGTCGCCCTCGGGCTGCTGCTGACCGCGCTCGGCGTGTTCCGCTACGGCATGGTGCTGATCGGCGTCGCGATGCTGGCCGGCGCGGTCATGCGCTGGGCGCTCCCGAGCGTCGGCATGATCGCCGTCCGCTCACGGTTCACCGACATCGCCACCTACGGCGTCCTGGGCGCCGCGATCGTGCTGCTGGCGCTGTCGGCCCAGCCCCATCCGCTGCTGGAGATCCCGTTCCTGAAGGGCATCCTGCACTTCACGCTCTCCAACTAGCCCTCTGCGCCGAGACGGCGGCCCGCCCCCTCCCCCGAGGAGGGCGGGCCGTCTGCGTTCACCCTGGCCCGCCGGGGGCGGCCCGTTCAACGCCTGTCCGCACGCTGTGGCACGGAAGTGACCGTTCCGCCACGGTGTCCGCGCCCTGTCGCGCCGGGGACCGCCGTGTCGATGTGCCGACAATTCGGGGGTTATCTTACGAAGGAGCGTCAGAACCCGGCTGACTTGTCCGGCGTGTCCTTCCGGGGCGGGGAAGCGACAGCACCGACCCGGGGAAAGAGGGGGGAAGCAATGCCTCGATGGAAAGCCCTGCCGGACGAACTCGATCCGCAGATAAAGGAGTTCACCAGTCAGCTGCGGCTGCTCGTGGACCGCAGCGGCATGGGCGTCGCGGCGCTGGCCGACCGTACCGGCTACAGCAGGACGTCCTGGGAGCGCTATCTGGCGGGCCGGCTTCTCGCGCCCAAGGGCGCGATCGTCGCGCTCGCCGAGGTCACCGGCACCCATCCCGGTCACCTCACCACCATGTGGGAGCTGGCCGAACGGGCCTGGAGCCGGGCGGAGATGCGGCGCGACCCGACCGCGGAGCGGAGCGGGGCCTCCCGGACGCCGACCCTGCCCGGGGAGTCCGTGATGGCCGCCGGGGCCAAGGGTGCCTCCTGGGCCGCCCGCGGGAGCGGCGCGACGGCGCCGGACGCCGCGAGCCCGGCCGGTGCCCTTCCGGCCGCCCCGCCCCGCCCGCCGGCCGCGGAGACCGTCGAGGACGGGAAGCCGGAGGACGCGGGCACCGACGGCACGGTCGCCAAGGCCAACTCCTGGGGGGTGGCCGGGTACCAGGGACCGTCCACGGCGAGCCGCGGCCCCGGCGCCGGCTCGCCCGCGGGCGCGGGCCCGGACGCCGGCACGGGCGCGGGGAGAAGCGCAGGTGCGCGTACGGGTACGGGTTCCGTGGTGCGGCCCTCCGGACCGGGCGGGGGCTTCGACTCGACGACGGTCCTGCCTGCCTCGCACGGCGTCCCGCCGCAGGCGTCCCGTCCGGCGGGCGGCGCACCGGGAGGCGGTGCGCCGGGCGCCGGTGTGCCCGGAGCCGGCGCCCGGGCGGGCGGTGGTCGCGGGAGCGCCGGGGGCGGGGCCGGACAGCGGCTCACGATGTTCCTGGCCGGCTTCGGCACCATGCTCGTCCTCATCGGCGCCGTCTTCCTCTTCACGCACCGCGGTGACGCCGACGGACACGGGGCCGCCGCCTCCCCCTCGCCGTCCGCCACCGCCCACCGCAAGCTGCCCCACGGCGTGAAGTGCGCCGGAACGGACTGCGACGGCAAGGACGCCGAGGCCATGGGGTGCAGCGGCGAGTTCGTGACCACGGTGAAGACCGCCACCGTCGGTGCCGCCACCCTGGAGGTCCGCTACAGCAAGGCCTGCGGCGCGGCCTGGGGGCGGATCACCGGGGGCGCCCAGGGCGACCAGGTGCGGGTGACCGTCGGCGGGACCCGTCAGGCGGGGGACGTCGCCACCGCCGGGGACACCATCGCCTACACCCCGATGGTGGCCGTCAAGGACGCGTCCGGGGTCAAGGCCTGCGCGATCCTGGCGGCCGGCCAGAAGGGGTGCACCACCTAGGGGGCGTCTCCCCGATCTTCGTGGGTCCGCGACGCCCGGCACGGCACCTCGCCGCACGGCCGAACCGCCCACGTACGCCCAGTACGAGGGCGGTCCGGCCGCACGCCGAGGCACCGCACCGGACGCCGCGGCCTGTTCCACGAAGATCGAAGAGACGCCCCCCCAGGGGGCATCCTGAGGGTGTCCCCGAGAGACGCCCTCAGGGGAGCCGGACCGCGCTTCCGGTGCTGCTTGATACACCAAGTCGGGCCGGAGCGTGGGTTCGACGCAAAACCTCCAGCAATTCGGGTGTATTTCCCGAGGGGGACGCATGTCCGGTCCGATCCTGGGCACGCGATTCGTACCCCCACGGGAATCCGGTGTACCGGTATCCCCACCGGCGGCCGTCCTCGTCCCCCCCTCTCCCGGACGGGACGGCCGCCCCCCTTCCGTCCGCGCGCGACGCGCCCCGCCTTGTGTGCGGGGCCACATGCCCCCGGCCGTCTCGCATGCCGGATGCGCGATAGCCTGACCGGTGGAGATCTCTTGACGCCAAGAGATCGATCATCCGCACGGGGCAGGGACGCCCCACCGACAGCTGTCATACGGAGAACGCCATGACCCGCACTCCCGTGAACGTCACCGTCACCGGCGCGGCCGGCCAGATCGGTTACGCCCTGCTCTTCCGCATCGCCTCCGGCCAGCTGCTCGGCGCGGACGTGCCGGTCAACCTGCGCCTGCTGGAGATCACCCCGGCGCTCAAGGCCGCCGAGGGCACGGCCATGGAGCTCGACGACTGCGCGTTCCCGCTGCTGAGCGGCATCGAGATCACCGACGACCCGAACGTGGCGTTCGACGGCACCAACGTCGCCCTCCTCGTGGGCGCCCGCCCGCGCACCAAGGGCATGGAGCGCGGTGACCTGCTGGAGGCCAACGGCGGCATCTTCAAGCCGCAGGGCAAGGCCATCAATGACAACGCCGCGGACGACATCAAGGTCCTGGTCGTCGGCAACCCGGCCAACACCAACGCCCTGATCGCCCAGGCCGCCGCCCCGGACGTCCCGGCCGAGCGCTTCACCGCGATGACCCGCCTGGACCACAACCGCGCGCTGACCCAGCTGGCGAAGAAGACCGGCACCCCGGTCTCGGAGATCAAGCGCCTGACGATCTGGGGCAACCACTCCGCCACCCAGTACCCCGACATCTTCCACGCCACGGTCGCCGGCAAGAACGCCGCCGAGGTCGTGAACGACGAGCAGTGGCTGGCCGACGACTTCATCCCGACCGTCGCCAAGCGCGGTGCCGCCATCATCGAGGCCCGCGGTGCCTCCTCGGCCGCCTCCGCCGCCAACGCCGCCATCGACCACGTGTACACCTGGGTCAACGGCACCGCCGAGGGCGACTGGACCTCCATGGGCATCCCGTCGGACGGCTCCTACGGCGTCCCGGAGGGCCTGATCTCCTCCTTCCCGGTCACCACCAAGAACGGCACGTACGAGATCGTCCAGGGCCTGGACATCAACGAGTTCTCCCGCGGACGCATCGACGCCTCCGTCCAGGAGCTCGTCGAGGAGCGCGACGCGGTCCGCGCGCTCGGCCTCATCTGAGCCACCGGCGCTCCGGCGGTCCGCCCCGCCGCGCCCCACGGCCCCGTTCCGGCTTCCCGGAACGGGGCCGTGCCCGTTTCACAGGTTTCGCACAGACCGCCCGCCGCAATCCCGCTACAGCCCTCTCTCCCGCCGCCCTATGCTGATGGCTTGTCAAATGCCTGTACGGCAGTAGGCCTTCGCGCTCATCGGGGGAGTGGCATGAGCACCGCTCACGTGCCGCAGCAACAGCAGACCGCGTCGCCCCCAGGGGTGCCGCCGACACCACCGCCCACACCACCGCACGCCAGCGAGGCCACCCGTCTGCTGTGCGCGGGTGTCTACCTGGACTCCGGCTACCGCGACCGCGTCATCGAGGAACTCCACCTCAACGAACAGCGGATCGCCGCGCCGTCGCTCGGTTTCGACGCCGCCCGCGTCCTCGCGCACGCCCTGCGCGCCCGGCGGCTGGAGCTGGGCTGGGCCGGGGCCGTCATCGGATTGTGGGTGGTGGGGACACCGCTCAGCGGGTGGCTGCTGGGCATGGTCCTGTGGGCGAGCGTCTGGCTGGCGCTCGCGCCCTGGATCCGGGGCCGTGCCGCGCAGCCGCCCCTGTACCGGCTGGTCCCCGCGTTCCTGGTCCGCCTCGGGGCCCGTCTGGTCTTCGCCCTGATGCTGGGCCTCACCCTGTTCATCGCGTTCGGCGGCGGCCCGGACGGCGGCTCCTCCCCGGAGCCGTACGACCCCTACTCCGGCTCCTCCGGCGGGGACGACATCACCACCCTGCTGACGCCCAAGCCGCTGCAGGCCTGGGCCGCGCTCGTCGTGCTGGCGCTCATCGGCTTCTGCGTCCACGCCCAGCGCACCCAGGTCAGCCGGGCGCTCGCCGCCGAACTCTCCCCGCAGCGCTTCCCGGACGCCGCCGGTGACCCCGCCGAGCAGACCGAGAACGCGCGTTACCAGCGGCTCAAGCGGCTCATCCGGACCGAGCAGCACTCGCCGCTGATCATGTACAACGAGGCCCATCCCTTCTGCGGGGCGGGTGAGGCGTACGACACCTGGGTGCTCGCCGTGGAGCTGAAGCCGGACGAGCTGAAGAAGAAGCAGCAGCTGAGCAACCGCACCATCCTGGAGAAGATCCGGCCGCTGCTCGAACAGCTGCGGATCCCCTCCGAGTTCGCCGGGGACGGGGTCCGGGACCGGCTGCGCCGGCTGGAGATCGACGAGTGCGTGTTCCTGCCGGCCGAGGGACTCCTCCGCCGCGACCAGGCGCCGTACACCCCGCAGGCGTTCGAGGAGCACCGGGCGCGCGCGGTCGAGGAAGGGGCCGAGAAGCGGCGGCACTTCCTGCGCATCCGCGTCGGCGGCTGGGAGGAGGAGCTGGTCGTCACGGTCTTCGTGCGCGTCCACACCCAGGGCCGGATGCTGATGCTGGAGGTCGCCCCGCACGTGCTGACGCCGGTGCGCGCCGACTTCAAGGACGCCGACCGCACGGCGCACCGGTTCCGCCACAACACCGCGCTGGGCAAGGCCGCCGGCGCGGCCGTCCTGGTGCCCGGCTCCCTGGGCCGCGCGCTCGGCCAGCTCGGCCGGGGCCTGCGGTACGTGTGGCGCGTGACGACCGGCGGCTACGCGGGCGCGCTGCCCGACGGCCCGGCCCTGTCCGTGCGCGAACTGGGCTCGGCGCCCGCCGCCTCCCTCTTCCAGGACATGGACGTGGCCCGCTACCTCAAGAGCGTGCAGGACCGCGTGGCGAACGGCGTGCGGGCCGCGCTGGCCGATTCCGGCTACGAGACCGGCGAGTTCGTCCAGAAGGTCGTCAACATCAGCAACGGCGACGTGAACATCGGCCGCGTCGAGGGCAGCACCTTCGCGGTCGGCAGCCACGCCTCCGCGTCCTCCATCGATCAGCGCGGCGCCACGCCGCAGAAGGGAGCCGACCATGTCCGGTGACGAGCCCCGTGTCAGCTTCGGCGACGTCTCCAAGAGCACCTTCGCCGTCGGCAGCCACGCCCACGCCGAGAGCCATCACCACCAGGGCGCGGGCGCGCCGCTCGACGAGGGCGCCCAGGAACTGCTCAGAGCGGTGCGGGAGCTGCGCGCCGACCTGGAGCGGGTGCGCGGCAGCGAGCAGACGGCCGCGCTGGGCAGCGCGCTCGCCGAGACCGAGGACGAGATCACCCGTACCGGCCAGGCGGGGACCACCCGGCGCGAGCGCCTGCGGGAACTGCTCACCGACTCCCAGGCTCTGCTGAGCGTGCTCGCCTCGGCGGGCGCCGTGGCCGGCCTGCTCGGCATGTGACCGGGGGAGGGACACGATGAGCGGGGGACAGCGGTACTGGGACGAGGACGCGCAGCGCTGGCGGGACGGGGCCGGGCACCAGCCGGCCGTACCGCCGACGCTCCCGCCCCCGTCCCGGCCGTCCCATGCGCCGAGCGCGCCGGCCGCCGGGACCGGCCCGGCCGCCGGGACCGGCCCGGGCACTGGGGCAGGCCCGGACACCTGGACCGGCCCGGACACCGGGACCGGCTCACGCACCGGGACCGGCTCACGCACCGGGACAGGCCCGGACACTGGGATCGGCTCACACACCGGGACGGGCCCGGACACCGAGACGGGTACGGGTGCCGACACGGGTGCGGGTGCCGTGATCGGTGCCGGCACGGGTACCAGCACCGGTGTCAGCCCCGGCACCGGTACCGGCACCGCTGAGGGCGCCGCGTGGCCGCCGCCGGACGTGCCGGGCGCCGTCACCATCACCTGGCCGCCGGCCGCGGACGGGCCCCAGGCGCCCCGCGCCGGCGGGCTGAACCGGCGTCGGGTGGCCGTGGTCGCCACCGGTGCCGCGGTCGTCGGCGTGGCGGTGAGCGTCGCGCTGTTCCTGACCGTCGGCCACGGCAGCCCCGCCCCGCACCGGAGCCCTGTCGCCGGGCCCTCCGGCTCGACGCACCCGCCGTCACCGGCGCCCTCCACGTCCGGGGTGCCCACCATGTCGCCGTCGCCGTCCGGCTCCGCCACGGCGCTCCCGGCGGGCTTCGCGTCGTACGACGACGAGGAGGGCTTCCGGATCGCCGCGCCCGAGGGGTGGACACGCAGCTCGGTCGGCTCCTCGTACGGCATCCGCGTGGTCAACTACCGCAGCCAGGACCGCAGGGAGCGGCTGCAGATCTACCAGGTGGCGGAGCAGTCCCCGGACGCCTCCTTCGAGCTGTTCCTCGACCCGACCACCCACAAGCCGCGGGGCTTCGAGAAGCTCTCTTTGCGGAACCTCGACGACGGCGACTTCATCGGCTCGCGCCTGGAGTACCTGGCCGACTCGATCAGCGGCGAGCCCGACGTCGGCACCTGGCGTGTCTACGACGAGCGCTTCGTCGCGGCCGACGGCAACATCTACTCCGTCACCGCGTACGCCCCCGACTCCGGCAGCCACGAGGACGAGCTCGCGCTCCTCACCACCGCGCTGGGCCACTTCTGCCCGCCCGCCACGAACTGCGACGGCGACGCGCTGGACTGAGCGCGCGCGGCGACGCCCGGCGGCCGCCCCGGTCCGCTCCACAGCCTGTGGGCGGCCACCGGGCGGCCCGGCCGCCGGCCCGCTGCTGCCGCTTCCGCTTCCGCTGCCGCTGCCGCTTCCGTTTCTGCTTCCGCTTTCGGCCGGCCGCCCGGCGCGCGGCCTCCGTCGACAGGCCCCACCAGGCCGTTCCTCACGCGTTTCCGATCACCGCCCCCCTCCGCCGGCCTCCGGTTCCGCCCTCCGCACACTCCTCCGTGTCCGATTTACCGGCATTTCTCCCGGGTTTTCAGTGACCCCGCGCACTTTGAGCCATCGATCGCGCATGTCAGGCGAAACCCCGGGCAGGCGGTGGCGGTCCCCGAGCGTGACATCCGTGTCACACAGGGGCACCGAACAGGAACGGAAGGCGATACCGATCATGGCGGACAGAACGGAACGACAGGCCCGGGCGACCATCCACGTGGGCGGCGAATGGCTCGAAGCGATCGCCGGCGGGACACGCGAGATTCTCGACCCCGCGGACGCCCTGCCGTTCGCCGTGGTCGCCGAGGGGGACGCGAAGGACGCCCAGCGCGCGGTGGCCGCCGCGCGGCAGGCCTTCGACCACGGGCCCTGGCCCGGCACCCCCGTCGCCGAGCGTGCCGCGCTGCTGCGCCGCGTCGCCGACCTCCTCGTCCGTGACCGCGAGGAGCTCGGCCTGCTGGAGAGCCGGGACGCGGGCAAGACCGTCGAGGAGGGCCGCGTCGACATCGACTGCGTCGCCGACGCCTTCCGCTACTTCGCCGACCTGGTCGCGGGCGAGGCCCCCGGCCGCGTGGTCGACGCGGGCACCCCCGACGTCCACAGTGTCGTCGTCCACGAGCCGGTGGGCGTGTGCGCGCTGATCACCCCCTGGAACTACCCCCTGCTCCAGGCCAGCTGGAAGATCGCCCCGGCGCTCGCCGCCGGCAACACCTTCGTGATCAAGCCCAGCGAGATCACCCCCCTGACGACCGTCGCGCTGATCGGGCTGCTGGCGGAGGCGGGCCTGCCGGCCGGAGTCGCCAACCTCGTCACCGGCCCCGGCCACACCGTCGGCGCCGAGCTCGCCGAGCACCCCGGCGTCGACCTGGTCTCCTTCACCGGCGGCCTGGCCAGCGGCACCAAGGTCGCCCAGGCGGCCGCGCCGACCGTGAAGAAGGTCGCCCTGGAGCTCGGCGGCAAGAACCCCAACGTCGTCTTCGCCGACGCCTGCGCCACCGAGGAGGGCTTCGACACCGCCGTCGACCAGGCCCTCAACGCGGCCTTCATCCACAGCGGCCAGGTCTGCTCGGCCGGCTCCCGGCTCATCGTCGAGGAGTCCGTCCGGGACCGCTTCGTCGCCGAACTCGTCCGCCGCGCCAAGCGGATCAGGCTGGGCCGCGGCACCGGCGAGGGCGTCGAGTGCGGCCCCCTGGTCTCCGAGGCACAGCGCGCGAAGACCGAGGCGTACGTCTCCGGCGCGCTGGCCGAGGGCGCGGTGCTGCGCTGCGGCGGCAAGCGGCCCGAACCGGGCGAACTGACGCCCGCCGCCGGCTACTTCTTCGAGCCGACCGTGCTCGACGGCTGCCACCGCGAGATGGCGGTCGTCCGCGAGGAGGTCTTCGGACCGGTCCTCACCGTCGAGACCTTCCGCACCGAGGACGAGGCCGTGTTCCTCGCCAACGACACCGAGTACGGCCTCGCCGGTGCCGTCTGGACCGCCGACGCGGGCCGCGCCCGCCGGGTCGCCGGCCGGCTGCGCCACGGCACCGTCTGGATCAACGACTTCCACCCCTACCTGCCGCAGGCGGAGTGGGGCGGCTTCGGCAAGAGCGGCACCGGCCGCGAACTGGGGCCCGCCGGGCTCGCCGAGTACCGCGAGACCAAGCACGTGTACCAGAACCTCGCGCCGAAGCCGGTGCGCTGGTTCGCCGGCTGATCCCGCCCGTCACGCGCCCCTCACCTCCCCCAGAGCCTCCGGAGCACGCACCACCATGTCCCACACCCCCCACCTGTACGACTACGTCGTCATCGGCGGCGGCACCGCCGGGTCCGTCATCGCCTCCCGCCTCACCGAGAACCCGGACGTCACCGTCGCCGTCATCGAGGGCGGCCCCTCCGACGTCGGCCGCGACGACGTGCTGACCCTGCGCCGCTGGATGGGCCTGCTCGGCGGCGAGCTGGACTACGACTACCCGACCACCGAACAGCCCCGCGGCAACTCGCACATCCGGCACAGCCGCGCCCGCGTGCTCGGCGGCTGCTCCTCGCACAACACCCTGATCTCCTTCAAGCCGCTTCCCTCGGACTGGGACGAGTGGGAGGAGGCCGGCGCCAAGGGCTGGGGTGCGGTCCCCATGGAGGCGTACTTCGCCCGCCTGAAGAACAACATCGTCTCCGTCGACGAGAAGGACCGGAACGCGATCGCCCGCGACTTCGTCGAGGCCGCGCAGTCCGCGCTCGGCGTCCCCCGCGTCGAGGGCTTCAACAAGAAGCCGTTCACCGAGGGCGCCGGCTTCTTCGACCTCGCCTACCACCCCGAGAACAACAAGCGCTCCTCCGCCTCCGTGGCCTATCTGCACCCCGTGATGGACGAGCGCCCCAACCTCCACCTGTACCTGGAGACCTGGGCGCACCGGCTGGAGCTGGACGGCACCCGCGCCGAGGGCGTGCACGTGCGCACCAAGGACGGCGAGGAACTGCTGATACGGGCCCGCGAGGAGGTCCTGCTCTGCGCCGGCGCCGTCGACTCGCCCCGCCTGCTGCTGCACTCCGGCATCGGCCCCCGCGGCGACCTGGAGGCCCTCGGCATCCCCGTCGTGCTCGATCTGCCCGGCGTCGGCGAGAACCTGCTCGACCACCCCGAGTCGGTCATCGTCTGGGAGACGGACGGACCGATCCCGGAGAACTCCGCCATGGACTCCGACGCGGGCCTGTTCGTCCGGCGCGACCCCGAACACCCCGGCCCGGACCTGATGGTCCACTTCTACCAGGTCCCCTTCACCGACAACCCCGAGCGGCTGGGCTACGAACGCCCGGAGCACGGCGTCTCGATGACCCCGAACATCCCCAAGCCCAGGAGCCGCGGCCGGCTCTACCTGACCAGCGCCGACCCGGCCGTGAAGCCCGCCCTCGACTTCCGCTACTTCACCGACGAGGAGGACTACGACGCCCGCACCCTCGTCGACGGCATCCGCCTCGCCCGCGAGATCGCCGCGAGCGAGCCGCTGGCCGGCTGGCTCAAGCGCGAGGTGTGCCCGGGCCCCGGGATCCAGAGCGACGAAGACCTGAGCGAGTACGCCCGCAAGGTCGCCCACACCGTGTACCACCCCGCCGGCACCTGCAGGATGGGTGCCGCGGACGACGAACTGGCCGTCGTCGACCCGGATCTGAGGATCCGCGGCCTCGACGGCATCCGCATCGCCGACGCCTCCGTCTTCCCGACCATGACCGCGGTCAACCCGATGATCGGGGTCCTCATGGTCGGGGAGAAGGCCGTCGACCTGCTCGGAGGTGACGCCCGATGACTCTCACCGTTCCCACGCGCAAGCCCCCCACCGACACGCCCGCCGGATCCCCGGTCTTCTCCGTCGACGGCCTGTGGAAGGTCTTCGGCCCGAAGGCCGGCCGCGTCCCGGCCGACCCGGAGCTCCAGCGGCTCGACCCCGCCGAGCTGCGGGCCCGCACCGGCTGCACCGCCGCCGTGCGTGACGTCTCCTTCGACGTGCGCAAGGGCGAGGTCTTCGTCGTCATGGGCCTGTCCGGCTCCGGCAAGTCCACGCTGGTGCGCTGCCTGACCCGGCTCATCGAGCCGACCGCCGGCACCATCGCCATCGACGGCGAGGACGTCCGGGCCATGGACCGCACCCGCCTGCGCGAACTGCGCCGCCACCGTGCCGCGATGGTCTTCCAGCACTTCGGTCTCCTCCCGCACCGCACCGTCCTCGACAACGTCGCCTACGGCCTGGAGATCCAGGGCGTCGCGAAGTCCGAACGGCGCGAGCGTGCGGCCGAGTTCGTCACCAAGGTCGGCCTCGAGGGCATGGAGCACCGCCGCCCCGAGCAGCTCTCCGGCGGCCAGCGCCAGCGCGTCGGACTCGCCCGCGCCCTCGCCGTCGACCCCGAGGTGCTGCTCTTCGACGAGCCGTTCAGCGCCCTCGACCCGCTCATCCGGCGGGACATGCAGGACGAGGTGACCCGGCTGCACCGGGAGGAGGGCCGCACCATGGTCTTCATCACCCACGACCTGTCCGAGGCGCTCAAGCTCGGCGACCGCATCGCCCTGATGCGCGACGGCCGCGTGGTCCAGCTCGGCACCCCCGAGGAGATCGTCGGCTCCCCGGCCGACGACTACGTCCGCGAGTTCGTCCGGGACGTCCCGCGCGAGCAGGTCGTCACCTGCCGCACCGCCATGCGCCCGGCCGCCCCCGGCGAGAGCGCCGGCGGTGCCGCCCTCGACCCGGAGACCACGGTCTCCGAGGCCATCGAGGCAGTCGCCCGCACCGGGGCCCCGGCCCGGGTGATGGACGGGGCCCGCTGTCTCGGCGTCGTCGACCACGAGCGGCTGCTCGCGGTCGTCGCCGGAACGGAGCCGCTCAAGGAGGCGGCGTGATGGCCACCGTCAGTACCACCACCGCGCCCACCGCGACGCGCCCGGCGCCGCCCGCCGTGCTGCGCCGGCCCGCGGCCCGCAAACTGCTCGCCCTCGCCGTCGTCGCCGCCGTGCTCGTGCCCCTCGCGCACGGCAGCTTCGGCAGCGGTGCCTGGCCGCACGCGCTGACCGTCGACTTCTCCAAGCCGCTCGCCGACGCCAGCGGCTGGGTCGTCGACCACCGCGACACCCACCCGGTCTTCCTGTACTTCTTCGGCTACATCAGCAACGGCGTCGTCCTCGGCGTGCGCGCCGTCTACCTCGCCCTGCTCGCCCTCGGCTGGGCCGGCGTCACCGCTCTGGGCGGACTCGCCGCCTGGCGTCTCGGCGGGGTCCGCCTCGGCCTCGGCACCGCCGCGGCCTTCCTGGCCTGCGGCGCCCTCGGCATGTGGGTGCCGACCATGCAGACCCTCGCGCTGATGACCGTCGCCGTCCTCGCCTCCGTGGCCGTCGGCGCCGTGCTCGGCCTCGGCGCCGGACTCTCCGACCGCCTCGACCGCGCCCTGCGCCCGGTCCTGGACACCATGCAGGTGCTCCCGGCCTTCGCCTACCTGCTCCCCGTGGTGCTGGTCTTCGGCATCGGCGTGCCCGCGGCCGTCCTCGCCACCGTCGTCTACGCCGCCCCGCCCATGGCCCGTCTCACCGCGCTCGGCCTGCGCGGCGCGGACCCCGAGGTGCTGGAGGCCGTCGAGTCGCTGGGCTCCACCCCGCGCCAGCGTCTGCTGACCGCCCGCATCCCGCTGGCCCGCAAGGAACTCCTGCTCGGCCTCAACCAGACGATCATGATGGCGCTGTCGATGGCCGTCATCGCCTCGGTGATCGGCGCCGGTGGCCTCGGCGACCGCGTCTACCAGGCGCTCGCCTCGGTGGACGTGGGCGCCGCCCTCGCGGCCGGCATCCCGATCGTGCTCCTCGCCGTCGTCCTGGACCGGGTCACCGCCGCCGCCGGACGCGGAGCGGGCGACCCCGACGCCGCCCGCTCCGTCGGCTGGCCCTACGCCCTCGCCGCCGGTGCGGCCGTCGCCCTGGCCGCCCGGCTGCTGGGCCGTCTCGACTGGCCCGCCGGCTGGACGCTGGAGATCGCCGCGCCGGTCAACCGCGCCGTCGACTGGATGACCGCCCACCTCTACTCCGGCGTCCCCGTCGTCGGCGGCACCGCCGACTGGGCCGGACACTTCACCACCTGGATGCTGGACCCGGTCCGCTCCGGCCTGCAGTGGCTGCCCTGGTGGTCGGTGCTGCTGATCGTCGCCGCGCTCGCCTGGCTGATCGGCACCTGGCGCACCGCCCTGACCGCCGTGCTCGCCATGGCCGCGATCGGCGCGCTCGGCGTCTGGCAGCCCGCGCTCGACACCCTCTCCCAGGTGCTGGCCGCCGTCGCCGTCACCCTGGTCCTCGGTGTCGCCACCGGCATAGCCGCCGCCCGCGACGGACGCGTCGAGCGCGTGCTGCGCCCGGTCCTGGACGTCTTCCAGACCATGCCGCAGTTCGTGTACCTGATCCCCGTCGTCGCCCTGTTCGGCGTCGGCCGCGCGCCCGCCGTCGCCGCCGCCGTCGTCTACGCCCTCCCCGCCGTCGTCCGGATCACCGCGCAGGGCCTGCGCCAGGTCGACCCGGCCGCGATGGAGTCGGCGCGCTCGCTCGGCGCGACCGGCCGCCAGCAGCTCTGGCAGGTCCAGCTGCCGCTCGCCCGCCGCTCGCTGCTGCTGGCCGTCAACCAGGGCGTGGTCCTGGTCCTCGCCGTCGTCATCATCGGCGGCCTGGTCGGCGGAGGCGCCCTCGGCTACGACGTCGCCTTCGGTCTCGCCCAGGGCGACCTGGCGACCGGCCTGGTGGCCGGCGCGGCCATCGTCTGCCTCGGCCTGATGCTCGACCGGGTGACCCAGCCCGTCGACCGGAACGCGAAGAAGGGAGCCTGACATGCGCGTCCGTACGACCGCCCTGGTGGCCGTCGCCCTCTCCGCCCTCGTCGCCGGTGTGACCACGGGCTGCGGCGCCGCCGACATGACCAAGCAGGCCAGCCCCTTCGCGAACGCGGGCGGCGCCAAGTCGGTGACCCTGTCCGTGCAGTCCTGGGTGGGCGCGCAGTCCAACGTGGCCGTCGCCCAGTACCTCCTCCAGCACAAGCTGGGCTACCGCGTCGACACCGTCCAGGTCGACGAGGTGCCCGCCTGGGACGCCCTGAGCCAGGGCCGCGTGGACGCGCTCCTGGAGGACTGGAGCCACCCGGAGCAGGAGAAGCGGTACGTCGACGACAAGAAGACGGTCGCTCCCGCCGGCGGCCTCGGGGTGACCGGGCACATCGGCTGGTACGTCCCCACCTACCTGGTCAAGCAGCACCCGGACATCACCGACTGGCGGAACCTGAACAAGTACGCCTCGCTCTTCCGCACCCCGGAGAGCGGCGGCAAGGGCCAGATCATGGACGGCTCCCCGGCCTACGTCACCCACGACAAGGCCCTGGTGAAGAACCTGAAGCTGGACTACCAGGTGGTGTTCGCCGGTTCCGAGGCCGCCCAGATCACCCAGATGAGGCAGTTCGCCAAGGAGAAGAAGCCCTTCCTGACCTACTGGTACACCCCCCAGTGGCTGTTCAAGAAGGTCCCCCTGACCGAGGTGAAGCTGCCGCCGTACAAGGAGGGCTGCGACACGGACGCGGCGAAGATCGCCTGCGCCTACCCGCACACCCCGCTGCGGAAGTTCCTCAACGCCGACTTCGCGAAGTCCGGCGGCAGGGCGGCCGCCTTCCTGAAGAAGTTCCGGTGGACCACCGAGGACCAGAACGAGGTCTCGCTGATGATCGCCGATCAGAAGCTGAGCCCTCAGGACGCGGCGAAGAAGTGGGTGGACCGTCACGAGTCCACCTGGAAGCGGTGGCTGGACTGAGCCCCGCCCGGACCGGCGGCGCGGTCCGGACCCGGCACGGGCGGCCCCGTGCGCACCTCACCCGGTGCGCACGGGGCCGCCCGCCGTCCGGAGCCGCGCGGTCCGCCGTCCGGAGCCGCGACCGCCCGTCCGGAGCCGCAGGCCCCGCCCCCGGCCGCGGCGGCCCGGGCCGTCAGTGCCGGCCGGGCTCGTAGTTGCCCGGGACCATCCGGGTCGTCACGGCGAACCGGTTCCACGCGTTGATCACCGTGATCGCGGCGATCAGCTGGGTCAGCTCGGCCTCCTCGAAGTGCTTGGCGGCCTTCTCGTACACCTCGTCGGGCACGAAGCCGTCGGTCAGGACGGTGACGGCCTCGGTCAGCTCGATCGCCGCCACCTCCTTCTCCGTGTAGAAGTGCCGGGACTCCTCCCACGCGCTGAGCTGGACGATGCGCTCCACGCTCTCGCCGGCCGCGAGCGCGTCCTTGGTGTGCATGTCGAGGCAGAACGCGCAGTGGTTGAGCTGGGAGGCCCGGATCTTGACCAGCTCGCACAGCTTGGGGTCGAGCCCCTGCCGGGCGGCGGCGTCCAGGCGGACCATCGCCTTGTAGACGTCGGGCGCGTGGTCGGTCCAGTTCAGACGCGGGGTGTGCGCGGGGGCGTAGCGGGAGGTTTCCTCTGCGGTACTCATGTGTCCGACCCTAGGAGCGGGAAAGCCCGGGGGTATGGTCCATTTCCATGGCGGAACCGTGGGCCACTTGGGGCGTCGACCTGCACCTGGAACCGGCCGGCACCGGCGGACTGCGCCGGGGCCTGACCGACGCGCTGCGCGACGCCGTCCGCACCGGCCGCCTCGGCCCGGGCACCCGGCTGCCGTCCTCCCGCTCCCTCGCCGCCGACCTCGGCATCGCCCGCAACACCGTTGCCGAGGCCTACGCCGACCTGGTCGCCGAGGGCTGGCTCACCGCCCGCCAGGGCTCCGGGACCCGGGTCGCCGAACTGGCCGCCGTCGCGCCGGCCGGACCCGGGGCGCCGCCCCGGCGCCGTGTGCCCGGCCGGCCCGTCCACGATCTCGTCCCCGGCACCCCCGACCTCGCCGCCTTCCCGCGCGCCGAGTGGCTCAAGGCCGCTCGCCGCGCCCTCGCCGCCGCCCCCGCCCGGGCCCTCGGCTACGGCGACCCGCGCGGCCGCCCGGAACTGCGCACCGCCCTGGCCGGCTATCTCGCCCGCGCCCGCGGTGTCCGCGCCGACCCCGACTCCCTCCTGATCACCGCCGGGTTCTCGCACGCGCTGAGCATCCTCGGCACGGTGCTGCGGGCGCGCGGGGCGGACACGGTCGCGGTGGAGTCGTACGGCCTCGACGTCCACTGGGCGCAGCTGCGCGACCAGGGCCTGGCCACGCGCCCGCTGCCGTACGACGGACTCGGCACCGGGACGACGGCGCTGACCGGCGAGGCGGCGGTCCTGCTCACCCCCGCCCACCAGTTCCCGACCGGCGTGCCGCTGCACCCCGACCGGCGGGCCGGCGTCGTGGAGTGGGCGCGCCGCACCGGCGGGCTGGTCCTGGAGGACGACTACGACGGCGAGTTCCGCTACGACCGCCAGCCCGTCGGCGCCCTCCAGGGCCTCGACCCCGGCCGGGTCGTCCACCTCGGCACCGCCAGCAAGTCCCTCGCCCCGGGCCTGCGCCTGGGCTGGATGGCGCTGCCCCCGTCCCTGCTGGAGGAGGCGGTCGCGGCCAAGGGGGAAGTCGACAGCTGCGGGGTGCTGGACCAGCTGACGCTCGCCGAGTTCCTCACCTCCGGCGCCTACGACCGCCATGTCCGCTCCGCCCGGCTGCGCTACCGGCGCCGCCGCGACGCCCTCACCGCCGCCGTCGCCGCCCGTCCGCCGGACGCCCCGCGCATCGAGGTGACCGGGATCGCGGCCGGTCTGCACGCGCTGCTGCGGCTGCCGCCCGGCACCGAGCAGTCCGTCGTCCAGGCCGCGGCCTACCAGGGACTGGCGCTGCACGGCCTGTCCTTCCACCGGCACCCGGAGGCGGTCGTCCCGCCCGTGGACGCCCTGGTGGTGGGGTACGGGACGCCTTCCGACAGCGGCTGGCCGGGGGCGCTGGAGGCGCTGTGCCGGGCACTGCC
The DNA here is from genome assembly GCF_044747185.1 of Streptomyces sp. NPDC090108. Lineage (NCBI taxonomy): Bacteria > Bacillati > Actinomycetota > Actinomycetes > Kitasatosporales > Streptomycetaceae > Streptomyces > Streptomyces sp. NPDC090108. The sequence goes on along the minus strand of NZ_JBIVDQ010000001.1, from coordinate 883,552 downwards.
GTGACCGGCGACTCCGCTTCTCCGAGAAGCACTTGGCCGTTCGGACTCCCATAAGGGGCGTTTCGTACGGGGGTTGGCGGAGCGGTGGACGTGCGCTACAGTTGATCTTGTTGCAGGCCGCCGGAACTCCCGGAGACCGGACACGCGTTGGTGGTCCAAGGAAAGACGCCCCGCTTCCTGCGGGGAAATGCAGGTGCAAGGCCTGCCCGGCGCTCAGAAGAAAGAACCCCGCCTCCGTCACGGAGGCGGGGTTCTTCGCGTCAGGGGCCCAGGACGCACGCCCGTCGGCACCGGGGCCCGGCGCCGACGGGCGCCGGCGCCGGACGCCGCGTCTCAGTGCGCCACCGGCGCCGGGGCCGGCGTGTCCGTCCCGGCCGGCGCCTCCCCGAACCGGGCCAGGGCGAGCGCGCCCGCCACCGCCACCGCGAAGCCCAGCACCGCCAGCCACGCGAGACCCTCCCGGGTGCGGTCGCCGAGCCAGACCACACCGACCGCCGCCGGGCCGATCGTCTCGCCGATCACCATGCCGGCCGTCGCCGTGGTCACCGAGCCGCGCTGGAGGGCCGAGGTCAGCAGCAGGAACGCGGCGCCGCCGCCGAGCAGCAGGCCGTAGAGCGCGGGGTCGGTGAACAGGGCGGCGGGGCGCAGGGAGCCGATGAGCCGGACCGCCACCTCCACCACACCGAAGCCGAGACCCGCGCCGAGCCCGAGCAGCAGCGCGCGGGCCCGCCCGGACATCCGGGCACCGGCCGCGCCCAGCAGCAGCACCCCGGCGGCAGCCACGGGCATCGCGTACGGCAGCCACCCCGGGCCGCTCAGGTCGCCCTCCGCGCCCGAGGCCAGCCCGAGCATCGCCAGGCCCGCGCACACCACGCCGACGGCCGCCCACTCCAGCCCGCTCAGCCGGACCCGCAGCAGCCGTGCCGCCACCACCGCCGTCACCGCCAGGCTGGCCGCCAGCGCCGCGCCCACCGCGTAGATCGGCACCGAGCGCAGCGCGGCGATCTGGAACACGAAGCCCAGTCCGTCCAGCGCCAGCCCGGCGAGATAACGCCACTGCCGCAGCGCGCGCAGCAGCAGCGCGGCCTCACCCGCCGAGGTCCCCGGTCCGCAGGCCCCCGGTTCCGCGGCGCCTGTCGCGGCCGCCGCCCGCGCGGCCATCGCCTGAAGAACCGTCGCCGTACCGAAGCAGACCGCCGCCCCGAGGGCACACACCATTCCAAACAGCACGAAGCGACTCTAAGCGAGCGGGGCGGCGCCGGTGCCCCCGCACAGGAGTTCTCACCTTTCTCTAAGCTGTGGGGCGGATTCACACCACGACGGGGGAGACGGAACATGGCGAACGCACGGCGGCGATTCAGGTCGACCACGGTCGTCCTCGGCGGCATGGGCATCCTCGCCGCCGCCCTGACGGCCTGCTCGTCCGAACCGGACAAGCGCTGTGTCGACCGGGGCAGCCACAACCTCGCCAAGGGCTACAAGGTCGTCTCCGACAAGAGCTGCAAGACGGTGAAGTCCGCCGTGAACGGCGCCTGGTACTACGGCGGCGACAAGAAGGGCTCCTGGGTCGACGGCGGCTCCTTCACCAAGCCCGGCGGCGGCAGCCGCAGCGGCTCGACGGGCCACTACTCCTCCGACGACGACAGCCACCGCACCGGTGTCCACCGCGGCGGCTTCGGCGGCGGCCACGGCGGCTCGGGCGGCTGACGGACCCGTGGAACGCCGTACGCTCACCCCCCGCCCCGACTGGCAGCGGACCGTCGAGCAGCAGGGGATCGTCTACCCGCTCACCCGCCACCCCGACGGCGTCCTGCGCCCGTACTGGGACGAGAGCGCCTGCTACGTCTTCTCGGCCGACGAGGTCGAGGCGCTGGAGGAGACCGTCGCGGAACTGCACACGATGTGCCTGGCCGCCGCCGGGCACATCGTGGAGCGCGACCGCCTCGCCGACCTCGGCATCACCGACCCGCGGGTCGCCGCAGCCGTCACCGAGGCCTGGCACCGGCGGGCCGAACTGCCCTCCGTGTACGGCAGGTTCGACCTGCGCTACGACGGCACCGGCCCGGCGAAGCTGCTGGAGTACAACGCCGACACCCCCACCTCGCTGGTCGAGGCCGCCTCCGCGCAGTGGTTCTGGATGGAGGACCGGTTCCCCGGCGCCGACCAGTGGAACTCCCTGCACGAGCGCCTGACCGACGCCTGGCGCGCGCAGGCCGCGCTGCTGCCGCCCGGCGGCCCGCTGCACTTCGCGCACTCCAGCGCGGACGAACTGGGCGAGGACCTGATGACGGTCGCCTACCTCAAGGAGACCGCGGAGCAGGCCGGACTCGCCACCGAATGGATCTCCATGGAGGAGATCGGCTGGGACAGCCTCTCGGGCCGCTTCGTGGACACCCGGCTCCGGTTCATCCGCAGCATCTTCAAGCTCTACCCCTGGGAATGGCTCACCACCGACTCCTTCGGCGGCCACGTCCTGGACACGCTCGACAACGGCGGCGGCACCGGCAGCACGCTGTGGATCGAACCCGCCTGGAAGATGCTGCTCAGCAACAAGGCCCTGCTGGCGGTCCTGTGGGAGCTGTACCCCGGCCACCCCTGCCTCCTGCCCGCCCACCTGGACGGCCCGCGCGAGCTGGCCGGCTCCACCGGGTACGTCGCCAAGCCGCTGCTCGGCCGGGAGGGCGCGGGCGTGACCGTGCACCCGCCGGGCGCCCCCGCGGCCGCCGGCGAGGCGCCGCCGTCGGGCACCCGGGACGACGAGCCGTGCTGCTACCAGGAGCTGGCCCCGCTGCCCGCCTTCGACGGCAACCACGTCGTGCTCGGCGCCTGGGTCGTCGGGGACGAGCCGGCGGGCCTCGGCATCCGGGAGTCCTCGGGCCTGATCACCGACACCTACGCCCGCTTCCTGCCGCACGTCATCCTCTGAGGCCGCCCGTCCACCGCGCCGCGGGCCCCCGTCCGCGCGTCGCCCGCATGGTGGACGACGGCCGGAGGCGCCGCGGCGCGGCCGGTAGGCTGGCCGCGGGCCGTGACTGGCGCGCTGGGATGGGACGGACCATCGGGGAGCGGCCCGAGCGGGAACGAGTGCCGTGCGCCTGGGCCGAACCGAGCACGCCGAACGCCCCGTCCGGAGGTCCCGATGTCCGAGAACGCCCAGTCCGCGCCCCTGTCCGGCGAGTCCACCGCCTTCCGCGCCGCCCTCGACGTGATCCGCGCCGTCGAGCCGCGCGTCGCCGACGCCATCGGCCAGGAGGTCCACGACCAGCGCGAGATGCTCAAGCTGATCGCCTCCGAGAACTACGCCTCCCCGGCCACCCTGCTGGCGATGGGCAACTGGTTCAGCGACAAGTACGCCGAGGGCACCGTCGGCCGCCGCTTCTACGCCGGCTGCCGCAACGTCGACACCGTCGAGTCCCTCGCTGCCGAGCACGCCCGCGAGCTGTTCGGCGCCCGGCACGCCTACGTCCAGCCGCACTCCGGCATCGACGCCAACCTCGTCGCCTTCTGGGCCGTCCTCGCCGACCGCGTCGAGGTGCCGTTCCTGGAGAGGACCGGCGCCCGCCAGGTCAACGAGCTGACCGAGGCCGACTGGGCCGAGCTGCGCCAGGCCTTCGGCAACCAGCGCATGCTCGGCATGTCCCTGGACGCCGGCGGCCACCTCACCCACGGCTTCCGCCCCAACATCAGCGGCAAGATGTTCGACCAGCGCTCCTACGGCACCGATCCCGCCACCGGTCTGATCGACTACGAGGCCCTGCGCGCCCAGGCCCGCGAGTTCAAGCCGCTGATCCTCGTCGCCGGCTACTCCGCCTACCCCCGCCTGGTGAACTTCCGGATCATGCGGGAGATCGCCGACGAGGTCGGCGCGACCCTCATGGTCGACATGGCCCACTTCGCGGGCCTGGTCGCGGGCAAGGTCCTCACCGGCGACTTCGACCCGGTCCCGCACGCCCAGATCGTCACCACGACCACCCACAAGTCGCTGCGCGGCCCGCGCGGCGGCATGGTCCTGTGCGACGACTCCCTCAAGGAGCAGGTCGACCGCGGCTGCCCGATGGTCCTCGGCGGCCCGCTCCCGCACGTCATGGCCGCCAAGGCCGTGGCCCTCGCCGAGGCCCGGCAGCCCGCCTTCCAGGACTACGCCCAGCGGATCGTCGACAACTCCCGCGCCCTCGCCGAGGGGCTGACGCGGCGCGGCGCCACGCTGGTCACCGGCGGCACCGACAACCACCTCAACCTGATCGACGTGGCCTCCTCCTACGGCCTCACCGGCCGCCAGGCCGAGGCCGCCCTGCTCGACTCGGGCATCGTCACCAACCGCAACGCCATCCCGGCCGACCCCAACGGCGCCTGGTACACCTCCGGCATCCGCGTCGGCACCCCCGCCCTGACCACCCGGGGTCTCGGCACCGCCGAGATGGACGAGGTCGCCGGACTGATGGACCGGGTCCTGACGACGACCGAGCCGGGCACGACCAAGTCCGGTGCCACGTCCAAGGCGGCCCACGTCCTGGACCCGAAGGTGGCGGACGAGATCGCGAAGCGCGCGACCGACCTGGTCGCGGGCTTCCCCCTCTACCCGGAGATCGACCTCGGCTGACACCCCCGGCGGGAACCCGGCCGCCCGGTCCCCCGCGTCCATGGGGACTCGCGGGACCTCACGGGACCTCACGGGATCTCACAGGTCGATCAGTTCCTGCCGGGCTTCCCCGTACGGCGGTTCCGCCCGGCGCCGGGCGGCCGCACGGCAGCCGAGGAAGCCGCCGGCGGCGCCGGCGGCCAGTCCGGGCAGCACCCACCAGACACCACCCGCGCCTCCGGCACCGCCGGAGGCCACCGGGCGGGTCCCGGTCCCGCCGTCCGGCGCCGCCTCGGGCAGACCGGCCCGCTCCAGATCCCGGAGCAGCGTCCGCGGTCCCCGGTGCCAGCGGATGTCGTCGTCCGCCACGTCCGGGGACGGGTCCGAGCGCACCCACGGGGTGCCGTCGGCCGCGACGACCACCTGGTCCAGCCGCTCCATCGCCACGTCCCCGCCGGGCGGGCGGTGCGTCCGCGGCCAGCCCCCGACGCCCGTCACGCCCCACAGCACGGTGACCCGCACCACCGGACGGCCCTCTCGCGCCAGGCCCCGCGGCGCCGGCTCCGTGTCCACCCGGTCCGGCCGCAGCAGCTCCCGGAGCCGGCCGAAGTCCGGCTCACCGGCGCGCAGCACCCGGCTCCGCCCGTCGTCCCCGGGGACGACCAGCGCCAGATCGAGCCCGTCGCCGGGTGGTCCGGTCGCGGCCGAGGCGGTCGTCGCCGCACCCGCACCCGCAGCCGCCAGCTGCGCCGCGCAGAGCACGGCCGCCCACCATCCCGCCCGGACCGTGAAAGACGCCACGCGCCCGCGTCGTAGAGCCATCCGAACCCCTCCAGCCCCGTACCGGCGCCTCCCCCGACGCGCGGATCTCCTTGATACACCGCCGGGCCACGTCCCGTACCCGTCTGCCGCCCGCTGGTTCCGGACCGGTCCCGGACACCTGCGAGAATGGGGGCATGGCCTCTGACCGACCTCGTGTGCTCTCCGGGATCCAGCCCACCGCGGGCTCGTTCCACCTCGGCAACTACCTCGGCGCCGTGCGCCAGTGGGTCGCCCTGCAGGAATCCCACGACGCCTTCTACATGGTCGTCGACCTGCACGCGATCACGGTGCCGCAGGACCCGGCCGAGCTGCGTGCCAACACCCGCCTGGCCGCGGCCCAGCTGCTGGCCGCCGGTCTGGACCCGGACCGCTGCACCCTCTTCGTGCAGAGCCATGTGCCCGAGCACGCCCAGCTCGCCTGGATCATGAACTGCCTCACCGGTTTCGGCGAGGCCTCCCGCATGACCCAGTTCAAGGACAAGTCCGCCAAGCAGGGTGCCGAACGCGCCTCCGTCGGTCTGTTCACGTACCCGATCCTCCAGGTCGCGGACATCCTGCTGTACCAGGCCCACGAGGTCCCGGTCGGCGAGGACCAGCGCCAGCACATCGAGCTGACCCGCGACCTCGCCGAGCGCTTCAACGGCCGCTTCGGCGAGACCTTCACGATCCCGAAGCCGTACATCCTCAAGGAGACGGCGAAGATCTACGACCTCCAGGACCCGTCGATCAAGATGAGCAAGTCGGCGTCCACGCCGAAGGGCCTCATCAACCTGCTCGACGACCCGAAGGCCACGGCGAAGAAGGTCAAGAGCGCCGTCACCGACACCGACACGGTGATCCGCTTCGACCCGGTGGACAAGCCCGGTGTGTCGAACCTGCTCACCATCTGCTCGACGCTCACCGGCAAGACGGTCGCCGAGCTGGAGCTGGAGTACGAGGGCAAGATGTACGGCGCCCTCAAGACCGACCTCGCCGAGGTCATGGTCGACTTCGTGACGCCGTTCCGCGAGCGCACCCAGCAGTACCTGGACGACGCCGAGACGCTGGACTCGATCCTCGCCAAGGGCGCGGAGAAGGCCCGCGCGGTCGCCGCGGAGACCCTCGCGCAGGCGTACGACCGGGTGGGCTTCCTGCCGGCCAAGCACTGAACCCGTCCGGGCCCCGGCTCACCCGGGTCCCGGACCGCACAGCACGGCGTACGACCGCACACATGTCCGCACGGGCAGAGCGCTGCACATCACTTCCGCTGCGCCTGCCCACGGGACAGCCGTGGCCGTACAGTCGAAAGCCGGAGCCCCGGCGACGACCGGGCGGCACCGGCCGGGAAGACATCGCACGACGGACAGGAGACGACGTGGGGACCGTAACGATCGGCGTGTCGATCGCGGTCCCGGAGCCTCACGGCAGCCTGCTCCAGGAGCGGCGCGCGGGCTTCGGCGACGCCGCGGCCCACGGCATCCCCACGCACGTCACGCTGCTCCCGCCGACCGAGGTGGACGAGGCCGACCTGCCGGCCGTCGACGCCCACCTGGACGGGGTCGCGGCGTCCGGCCGCCCGTTCCCGATGCGGCTGTCCGGCACCGGCACCTTCCGGCCCGTGTCCCCGGTGGTCTTCGTGCGCGTGGCCGAGGGCGCCGAGGACTGCGCGCTGCTCCAGCAGCGCGTGCGGGACGTCTCGGGGCCGGTGACGCGCGAGCTCCAGTTCCCCTACCACCCGCACGTCACCGTGGCCCACGGCATCGACGAGGCCGGGATGGACCGCGCCTTCACCGAGCTGGCCGGGTTCGAGGCCGCGTGGCCGTGCGCCGGCTTCGCGCTGTACGAGCAGGGCGCCGACGGTGTCTGGCGCAAGCTGCGCGAGTACACCTTCGGGGGTTCCGTGGTGCCGCCCCAGGCCGCGAGCGTCGAACACGGCACCACCGCGAGCCGCTAGGGGGCGTCTCCCCGATCTTCCTGGGTCCGCGGCGTTCGAAGAGACGCCCCCTGGAGGCGACACCGCCCGGATCCCGTCCCGCGGGATCAGACCGGCAGCCGCCGGAAGAGGGCGCGCGGCGCGTGCCGCAGCACCGACATCACCACCCGCAGCGTCCCCGGCACCCACACCGTCTCCGAGCGTCTGCGCAGGCCCAGTTCGATGGCCGTGGCCACTGCCTCCGGGGTGGTGGCGAACGGCGCCGGGGCCAGGCCGGCCGTCATCGCCGTCCGTACGAAGCCCGGCCGTACGACCATCACGTGCACGCCGGTGCCGTACAGGGCGTCGCCGAGACCCTGGGCGAACGCGTCCAGACCGGCCTTGCTGGAGCCGTAGATGAAGTCCGCGCGGCGCACCCGCTCGCCGGCGGCCGAGGAGAGCACCACCAGGGAGCCGTGCCCCTGGTTCTGCAGGGCCCGGGCGGCGACCAGACCGGCCGAGACCGCGCCGGTGTAGTTGGTCTGCGCGACCTGGACCGCGCGCAGCGGTTCGCGCTCGTCCTGGGCCTGGTCGCCCAGGATGCCGAAGGCGAGCAGCACCATGTCGACCCCGCCCTCGGCGAAGACCTTGCCGACGACCGCCTCGTGGGACGCGGGGTCGAGGGCGTCGAAGGCGACGGTGCGGACGTCGGCGCCGAGGGCGCGCAGGCTCCCGGCGGCCTCGTCCAGGGCGGGGGAGGGGCGGCCGGCCAGCCAGACGGTTCGGGTGCGCCGCGCGATCAGCCGGCGCGCGGTGGCCAGCGCGATCCCGGACGTGCCGCCGAGGACGAGCAGGGACTGGGGAGGACCGAAGGCAGCAGACATGCCCGAGACCGTATCGCCCTCATATGGGCGATACGTCCTAAGGCGTCGCCCGGCTCCCCGCAATGGGTGATTAATTAGAGGCATGGACTGGCTGAAGAAGCTGCCCGGGATCGGGCCGGCCGTCTCCTGGCTCATGGAGACGCACGCGTGGCAGTCGTACGAGCGGCTGGACAAGGTCAAGTGGACGAGGCTCGCCGGGGCCATGACGTTCTCCAGCTTCATCGCCCTGTTCCCGCTGCTGACCGTGGCCGCCGCGGTGGCCGCCGCCACGCTCTCCCCGGCCCGGCAGAAGACGGTCGAGAACAAGATCGCCGATCAGTTCCCGGGCATCTCCCAGCAGTTGGACCTCAGCGGCCTGGTGCACAACGCCGGCACCGTCGGCGGCATCGCGGGTGCCGCGCTGCTGTTCACGGGCGTCAACTGGGTGTCCCAGATGCGCGACTGCCTGCGCGCGGTGTGGGAGCTGCCCGACCGGGACGGCAACCCGGTGCTCGCCAGGGTCAAGGACGCCGGCGTCCTGATCGGTCTCGGCGGCGCCATGCTGGTGACCCTGATCGCCTCCGGTCTCGCCTCGGCCGCCGTCGGCTGGCTGACGCGCCAGCTCGGCCTGGACGAGCACAGCTGGAGCGGCGTCCTGCTGCGGATCGCCGCCTTCGCCGTCGCCGTGCTCGCCGACTTCCTGGTGCTGCTCTACGCCCTGACGGCACTGCCCGGCGTCGAACCGCGCCGCCGCCGCCTGCTGGAGGCGGCGCTGCTCGGCGCGGTCGGCTTCGAACTGCTGAAGCTGCTGCTCAGCGGCTACATCCAGGGCGTGGCCACGAAGAACGTCTACGGCGCCTTCGGTGTCCCCGTGGCCCTGCTGCTGTGGATCAACTTCACCGCGAAACTCCTCCTGTACTGCGCGGCCTGGACGGCGACGCGGGCCGAGGAGGAGAAGGCGCTCATGGACGCGGACGGCGACGCATCAGATCGGGCAGCGGCCAGCGGCGATTGACCAGGAAGGCCGCGCCCCCGAGCAGCGCGAGCAGCCCGCCGGCGATGCCCAGGGCGATCCCCGCGCCGCTGGAGCCCGACCCGGCGGCGGCACCCGCCACCGGGGTCGCGTCCGCCACGCCGGTGCCCCCGGTCCTTTCCGGGCCGGGCGTCGAGGCGGACGGAGAGCCGCTCGGCCCCGTGCCGGACTCCGCGACGTTCCTCGGCGCGACCAGCTCGCCGACCGGCTCGGCCTTTCCGTCCGCCCGGAAGCCCCAGTCGAGGAGTTTCGCGGCCTCCTTGTAGACCTCGTTGTGCTCGTGCTTCTCCGGGTTCATCACGGTGACCAGCAGCACCTTGCCGCCGCGCTCGGCGACACCGGTGAACGTGGCGCCCGCGTTGGTGGTGTTGCCGTTCTTCACCCCGGCGATGCCCTGGTAGACCGGCACGTCGGCGTCGCCGCTGAGCAGCCGGTTGGTGTTCTGGATCTCGAAGGTCTTGCGGACCGGCTTGCCCTTGCCGCCCGGCTGGACGCCGCCCGGGAACTGGGCCCGCACGGTGGCGCAGTACTCCCGGAAGTCCTTCTTCTGCAGCCCGGAGCGGGCGAACAGGCTCAGGTCGTACGCGGAGGAGACCTGGCCGTTCGCGTCATAGCCGTCGGGGCTGATCACATGGGTGTCCAGCGCCTGGAGCTGGTCGGCGTGCGCCTGCATGTCCCGGACGGTCCGGCCGACGCCGCCGTTCATCGACGACAGCACGTGGACGGCGTCGTTCCCGGAGCGCAGGAAGACGCCGAGCCACAGGTCGTGGACCGTGTAGGTCTCGTTCTCCTTTATCCCGACCAGGCTCGAACCGGCGCCGACGCCGGACAGGTCCAGCGGGACCACCCGGTGCTCCATCGACCTCGGGAACCGGGGCAGCACCGTGTCCGCGAACAGCATCTTCAGGGTGCTCGCCGGGGGCAGTCGCCAGTGCGGGTTGTGCGCGGCCAGCACATCGCCGGTCTCGGCGTCGGAGACGATCCAGGAGCGGGCGGTGAGGTCCTTCGGGAGGGCGGGCACACCGGCGGCGGTGTTCACCTGGGTGCCGGGCTGTCCGAGCCGGGCGCCGCCCACCTGCGACATCCGGGCCGGCGGGGTGGCCGGCGGGCTCGTCGCCGGGGCCGCCGAGGAGGCGAGGGCGGCCGGTGCGGCCAGGGAAGCGGACAGAAGGGTGACAGAGGCGACCAGCAGAGATCGCCCGACGGTCTTCTTGGGAGCGGGCACGGTCGAGAACGTACCTGTCCCGGGCAGTGAAGTCGCATTTCCCACTCCACCTCCGGCCCGGAACCGGACAGCGGGCGGTGATACTGGAGGAATGAAGCTCAGCCGCCCGGTCTCCTGGTTCCTGCTCGCCTTCGGGGTGTGGAGCTGGATCATCTGGGTCACTTTCGTCAAGAACCTGGTCAAGGACAGCAGCGGGCTGGCCTTCGACAACGGGCACCCGACCGCCTACTTCTGGGTCCACCTGACGCTGGCGGTCGTCTCCTTCGTACTGGGGACGGTCATCGGGGGCATCGGGTTGCGCGGACTGCGCGCACTGCGCCGCACGTCATAGCGGCGCCCCCCACCGCCTCGTGCGGGCCGCGGCGAAAACGCTCTCTGCCCCTGTGAAGAGGCTGTGAAACCAGGCGGTGACAACGGCTCGGTAAGTTCTTGCCATCCGGGCCGCATTGCTCTTCCCCAGCCGAAACACGTGTGGTTAGGTGAGCCGCGCCGCCACGGGTGTGGCGGAATTGTGCCGGGCCGGGGGGCCCTGGCGGTCCTGGGGAGGGCACCACCATGCGATCGCTTCGCATGCGCATTCTCGTGACATTGCTCGCACTCGCCGTACTGGGAGTCGGGGCCTGGCAGCTGTTGCCGTCGCAGGATGACAAGAACAAGACCATCAAGGTCGGTACGACGGACGAGATCACGTCCCTGGACCCGGCCGGCGCCTACGACGCCGGATCATGGGCCCTGTTCAACAACGTCTTCCAGACGCTGATGACCTTCCGGCCCGGCGCCACCGCGCCGGTTCCCGACGCGGCGAAGAGCTGCGGCTTCGCGCACGGCGATCTGAAGACCTACCGGTGCGTGCTGCGGGACGACATCACCTTCCCGAGCGGGCGCAGGATGACCGCCGCGGACGTGAAGTACTCCTTCGACCGCATGAAGAAGATCAAGTCCAGCGTCGGCCCGGTGTCCCTGTTCACCACCCTGAGCACGGTCTCCGCCGACGACGACAGCACGGTCACCTTCCATCTGTCGTCCGCGGACGCGATCTTCCCGCTGAAGATCTCCACGGGCGCCGGTTCGATCGTCGACCGGGACAAGTACCCGGCCGGCCGGCTGCGCACCGGCGACGCCGTGGACGGCACCGGACCGTACACGCTGACGTCGTACGCGAAGGGCGACAAGGCCGTCCTCGCGCCGTACGGCAAGTACAAGGGGTACGACAGCGGCGCGGCGCCCCGCCCGGTCGAGCTGCACTACTTCGCGGACTCCCAGAAGCTCGACAGCGCCTGGCAGGCCAGGCAGGTCGACATCGCCACCCGCACGCTGACGCCGGGTGTGCTGTCCCGGCTGAACCCGAGCGATCCGCAGCTGCGGGTCTCCGAGACGACGAGCGCCCAGGCCCGCAACCTGTACCTCAACACCCGGCCCGGAGCCCCGCTCCACGACCCCCGGGTGCGCCGCGCGCTGGCCTGGCTGGTCGACCGCGACGCGCTGGCCGCCAAGGTCTACCAGGGCACCGTCGACCCGCTGTACTCGCTGATCCCGGCCGGCATCACCGGCCACACCACCTCCTTCTTCGACGCGTACCCGGCGCAGAACGTGGACAAGGCACGGCAACTGCTCACCGAGGCCGGGGTGTCCCTGCCGGTGCGCTTCACGCTGGGCTACGGCCGGGGCCGCGGCGCGTCCGCCGAGGAGAGCGCCGAGCTGAAGCGGCAGCTGGAGGCCGGCGGCCTCTTCAAGGTGGACGTCAAGGCGTACGAGTGGACCGCCTTCCAGAAGCTCTGGGCCTCGGGGAAGATGGACGCCTGGGGCGTCAGCTGGCTCGCCGACTACCCGGACCCGGACACCTTCGGCGCCCAGCTCGTCGGCACCGGCTCCACCATGAACACCGGCTACAGCAGCAAGGCCGTCGACACCCTGATCCGGGACAGCCAGCGGTACGCCGACCGCAGCCGCGCCGTGCGGGACTTCGGCACCATCCAGGGCGACGTGGCCACCGACGTGCCGCTCATCCCGCTGTGGCAGGGCAAGGAGTACGTGGTCAGCACCAAGGACGTCAGCGGCGGCCAGTACCTCGCGGACGGCACCGGTGTCTTCCGCCTGTGGTCCCTCGGCTGGATCTGACCGGCCTCGCGGGTCCGCCCGGGACGCGCCGGCAACGGCGCGCCCCGGGCCGACCCGGTCAGCTCTCCTTGCGGGCCCTGGCACCCGGGTCCGGCAGCGCCTTCGTCATCCCGGGCAGGAAGTCCGTGAACAGCTCGTGCACCTCCAGCACCAGCGGGCGCAGCACCCGGAACCGGGCCAGGGCCACTCCGCGCGCGGTCAGCCGGGCCCCTCGCCGGGCCAGCCGGTAGCTGCGCTCGCGGCCCTCGGTGCGGTCGAAGACCCAGTACAGGACGAGCCCCATCTGTGACAGCCACATCAACTCGGGCAGTACGTCACGCAGTTCGGGCGCCACCTTGGACTTCGACCCGGCCAGCACCTCGCGGTGGACCCGGATCGCCTGCTCGCGGGCGTGCTCGCTCTCGGAGGAGAAGGGGCTGAGCGGGCTGTCGGGATCGGCGGCGTTCTTGAAGAACTGGACCGCGAACTCGTGGTACGGCGCGGCGACGTCCAGCCACGCGGTCAGCACGCCCGCGAGGCGCGCCTCCAGATCGGTCTCCCGGTCCAGGACCTCCCGCACCGCCCGCTCGTGCTCGGTGGCGATGCGGTCGTAGAACCCCTGGATCAGGTGTTCCTTGCCCGCGAAGTAGTAGTAGGCGTTGCCTACCGAGACCCCGGCCTCCTGGGCGATGGCCCGCATCGTCGTCTTGTCGTAGCCGCGTTCCTGGAACATCCGCATCGCGGTCTCCAGGATCAGCGCGCGGGTCTGCTCGGACTTGGGGGTCTGGGGGCCGGCCGCCTCGGGGCCGTCGTTCTTCGCGGGCACGGGACGAGCCTAACCAGTGGCGCAGGACCCGTCCGGGCAGGACGGGGGAACGCGGACCCAGCCGCGCGCCGGGTCGTAGGCCCATCCCGCGGTACCCGGCCCGGCGGCACCCCACCCCGCCGGGCCGGGTACGGCGGCACCCCACGCCGGTGCGCCGGGTCCCCTCGTGCCGGGCCCGGACGGCCGCGCGCCCACGGCGCCCGGCACCCCGGCTCTCGACATCCTGGCCCCGGGCGTCACCGCGCCCGGCATCCCGGCTCCGGGCATCATCGCGCCCGGCATCCCGGCCCCGGGCATCCCGGCCCCGGGCGTCACCGCGCCCCGCCACTTCGCGGCGGCCAGTACGGCGCCGCGGGCCAGCCGCGCGCCCGCCGGGGTGCTCAGCCGGTGCGACAGCGGGCGGTGTTCGCGCAGGGCCCACAGGACGACGATCCAGGCGCGGGAGCCGGTGTAGACCTGGCCGCCGTCGCCGACCACGGTGACGTCCTGGAGGGTGGCGGCGTGGTCGAGGCCGGGGAAGCGGCCGCGCGCCTGCTCCGACCCGGCCGGCACCAGCTCCAGCGGCACCAGCTGCGGCTGCCGTGCCAGCCAGTCGCGCACATGGGCGCACAGCGCGCACCCGGCGTCGTACAGGACGGTCAGCCCGCGGACCGGGACGCTCCCGGCGGCCCGGTCCCCGGCGTCGGTCATGGCGTTCACGCCCCGGCCGCCGGCGCGGTCCACTGCTGCGGCGGGACGGGCGGCAGCTGCTCCCGCTCCATGATCCCGCGCCGGCGGATCTTGTTCAGGACGTACACGTTGCCCAGGTGCATCACGCCCAGCACCAGCAGCACCACACCCAGCTTCGTCGACAGGGCCTCGAAGATGCCGCGGGTGTCGTCGATGTCGCCGCTGTCGCTCAGGTACAGCGCCACGAAGCCCAGGTTGACGAGGTAGAAGCCGACCACCAGCAGGTGGTTGACGGCGTCCGCGAGGTTCTCGTTGCCGCGCAGCACGTCGGAGAGGAATATCCGGCCGTTGCGGCTGAGCGTGCGGGCCACCCAGACGGTCAGCGCGATGCTGACGGTCAGGTAGATGACGTAGGCGATGACGGTACGGTCCATGCCCCACCCCTTCTTGAACACGTTCAAAACGTTGGCAGGCCTGACTGTAGACCTGTTTTTGAACGCGTTCAACCCGAGGGCGGAGAGCGTGGATCGTCAGTTCCTGCGGCCCAGTTCGGGGCGCTTGGTGTAGTCCGTGAAGCCCAGGACGTTGCCCCAGGGGTCGGCGGTCTCGACGGTCCAGCCGGTGGACGTGGAGAAGGGGCCGTCCGTCACCGCGATGCCCGCCGCGGCCAGTTCGCGTGCCGCCGCGCGCGCGTCCGGCACCTCCAGCCACACGCGCGGCGCGGGCCACGGGGGCGGCCGGTGCCCGAGCCCCTCCTCGGTGCGCAGCAGGATCCCCGGAGTCTCACCGCCCGCCTTCAGGGAGGCGATCCCGCCCTCGTCGAACCGGAAGCCCAGCGGGAAGCCCGCCCGCCGGTAGAAGTCGACGGCCTCGCCGAGGTCCCCGACGGGGAGGACCACGTGGTCGAAGCCGAGCAGTTCGTAGGACTCGTCATCTGACATGTCGTCAGATTAGGCGGACCGCGCGGCCGTCCGGCGCAGACATGCCCGGCGGGGACGTCAGAGGCACCTGGCATGATGAGCCGCACTCATCGTCATCTTGTCCTTCCGCGGGCATCCCGCACGGAACTCCAGGAGCAGTCGCCTTGACCGAGCAGCCGCAGGAGCCGCAAGCGCCGGGCCCGGGCGGGTACGGATACCCCGGCCAGCCGCCGGGCGCCCCCTACGGGTACCCGCAGCAGGGTCCTCCGCAGCCGGGGTACCCGCCGCCGGGGTTCCCGCCGCCCGGCTTCGTGCCGCCGGGCACCTACACCGGTGACCCCAACGCCCCTTACGGGTACGACGTCTACGGCCGTCCGTACTCCGAGAAGTCGAAGGTCGCCGCCGGCCTGCTGCAGATCTTCCTCGGCCACTTCGGCGTCGGCCGCTTCTACCTCGGCAACGTCGGCATGGGCCTGGCCCAGCTGTTCACCTGCGGCGGACTCGGCGTGTGGGCGCTCGTCGACGGCATCATGCTGCTGGTCAGCGACAACCAGACCGACTCCGACGGCCGGCCGCTGCGTGGCTGACACGGCGGGCCGTACCGGCTCCCTGCTCCGCCGTCCGGCGGCGGCGCCCCTCGCGGTGCTCGCCGCCGGCGCGGCGGGCGCCGCCTATCTCTACGGCACCGATCCGCACCAGCCCGGCCATCTGCTGCCCGGCTGCCCGTTCCGGATGATGACGGGCCTGCTCTGCCCGGCGTGCGGCGGCACCCGCATGGTGTACGACCTGATGCACGGCCATCCCGCCGAGGCCTGGCTCGACAACCGCGCCCTGCTGCTGGCCTCGCCGTACGCGCTGGCCCTGCTGGGGCGCTGGGCCGTGGAGGGGCTGCGCGGGCGCCGCTGGCGCCCCCGTACGGGGCCGCGCGGCCAGGCGGTGATCCTTCTGATCGCGGTGGCGTGGACCGTGCTGCGCAACGTCAACTGACGCTTTCCTGACCTCCCGTTGACCGGGAGTTGACCAGAGCGAAATTCATCACGGAACGAGAACGATCGTTCGACGCATCTCCCGTGCCCCTCGGCCGCCTCCCTAAGATCGCGGCTCACGGGGGGACGACGGGGCGCATGCTCCGCCGTGGGATCCCTCCTGCTCGCAGATCCCATCGGTACATCCAGGAGCGACTTCCATGAGCGTCCCCACCCCTGAGGCCCCCTTCGGCGTCGACCCGCAGGGCCGCCCCTACTCCGACAAGTCCAAGGTCGTCGCGGGTCTCCTGCAGATCTTCCTGGGCGGGTTCGGTGCCGGGCGCTTCTACGTCGGCAACACCGGCGTCGCGCTGGCCCAGCTCTTCACCTGCGGCGGCCTCGGCTTCTGGGCGCTGATCGACGGCATCATCTTCCTCACCAGCAGCGACCGCACCGACAGCCAGGGCCGCGTGCTGCGCGGCTGACGCCGGCACCGGCGGCCCGCGCCCCGCGCGGAGCCGCCGCGCGGCAACCCCGCGCCGCACAACTGCCCGAGGGCCCCGCTTCCGTGACGACGGAGCCGGGGCCCTCGGGCCGTCCGGTTCCGGGAACGGCGAGGGCCCCGCCCCGGTACGCGACCGGAGACGGGGCCCTCGACCGGGCGGACCCGGATCAGAAGCGACGCGTGATCAGCGCGCGCTTGACCTCCTGGATCGCCTTGGTGACCTCGATGCCACGGGGGCAGGCGTCCGTGCAGTTGAAGGTCGTGCGGCAACGCCACACGCCGTCACGGTCGTTGAGGATCTCCAGGCGCTGCTCGCCCGCCTCGTCACGGCTGTCGAAGATGAAGCGGTGGGCGTTCACGATCGCGGCCGGACCGAAGTACTGGCCGTCGTTCCAGAACACCGGGCAGGACGACGTGCACGCGGCGCACAGGATGCACTTGGTGGTGTCGTCGAACCGCTCGCGGTCCTCGGCGGTCTGCAGGCGCTCGCGGGTCGGCTCGTTGGTGTCCTTGGTGACCAGGAACGGCATGACGTCCCGGTACGCCTGGAAGAACGGCTCCATGTCGACCACGAGGTCCTTCATCGCGGTGAGGCCCTTGATGGGCTCGACCGTGATCGGCTTCTCGGGGTTGACGTCCTTGATCAGCGTCTTGCAGGCCAGACGGTTCTTGCCGTTGATCCGCATGGCGTCCGAACCGCAGATGCCGTGGGCGCAGGAACGGCGGAAGGTCAGCGTGCCGTCGAGGTCCCACTTGATCTTGTTGAGCCCGTCGAGGACGCGCTCCTTCGGGTCCATCTCCAGCTGGAAGTCCTCCCAGTGGGCCTCGGCGGAGACCTCCGGGTTGAACCTGCGGATGCGGATGGTGACCGTGATGTAGGGGGACGCCGCGGCCTCCGCCTCCACCTTGTCCAGAACAGGGGTAGCCATCAGTACTTACGCTCCATCGGCTGGTAGCGGGTCTGGACGACCGGCTTGTAGTCGAGACGGATGGTCTCCGAGCCGTCGTCGCCCGTCTCGCGGTACGCCATGGTGTGGCGCATGAAGTTGACGTCGTCGCGGTTGGGGTAGTCCTCGCGGTAGTGACCGCCGCGGGACTCCTTGCGGGCGAGCGCGGAGACGGCCATGACCTCGGCCAGCTCCAGCAGGTTGCCCAGCTCGATGGCCTCCAGCAGGTCCGTGTTGAACCGCTTGCCCTTGTCCTGGATGGAGACGTTCTCGTAGCGCTCGCGCAGCTCGGCGATCTTCTCGACGGCCGTCTTGATCGTCTGCTCGGTGCGGAACACCATGACGTTGGCGTCCATGGTCTCCTGCAGCTCGCGGCGGATGTCGGCCACCCGCTCGGTGCCGGTGGAGTTGCGCAGGCGCTCGATCTGCTCGACGACGGTCGCGGCCGGGTCCTCCGGCACCTCGACGAAGTCGACCGTGTGCGAGTAGTCGGCGGCGGCGATGCCCGCGCGACGGCCGAACACGTTGATGTCCAGGAGCGAGTTGGTGCCGAGGCGGTTGGCGCCGTGCACGGAGACACAGGCGACCTCGCCGGCCGCGTACAGGCCCGGGACGACGGTGGTGTTGTCCGACAGGACCTCACCCTCGACGTTCGTCGGGATGCCGCCCATGGCGTAGTGCGCGGTGGGCTGGATCGGGATTGGGTCCGTGTAGGGCTCGATGCCGAGGTAGGTGCGCGCGAACTCGGTGATGTCCGGGAGCTTGGCGTCGAGCTGCTCCGGCGGGAGGTGCGTGAGGTCGAGGTAGACGTGGTCGCCCTCGGGACCGCAGCCGCGGCCCTCACGGATCTCCGTGTAGATGGAGCGCGAGACGACGTCACGGGACGCGAGGTCCTTCATGACCGGCGCGTACTTCTCCATGAAGCGCTCGCCGTCCTTGTTGCGGAGGATGCCGCCCTCACCGCGGGCGCCCTCCGTCAGCAGGATGCCCATGCGCCAGATGCCGGTCGGGTGGAACTGGAAGAACTCCATGTCCTCCAGCGGGATGCCCCGGCGGAAGCACGCGGCCTGGCCGTCACCGGTCAGGGTGTGCGCGTTGGAGGTCACCTTGAAGAACTTGCCCGTACCGCCGGAGGCGTAGATGACGGACTTCGCCTGGAAGACGTGGATCTCACCGGTGGCCAGCTCGTACGCCACCACGCCGGCGGACGTCTTGACGCCGTCGACCTCGGTGATCAGCTGGTCCAGGACGTAGAACTCGTTGAAGAACTCCACGCCCTCCTTGACGCAGTTCTGGTACAGCGTCTGGAGGATCATGTGGCCGGTGCGGTCGGCCGCGTAGCAGGAGCGGCGGACCGGGGCCTCGCCGTGGTTGCGGGAGTGACCGCCGAAGCGCCGCTGGTCGATCGTCCCGTCCGGCGTCCGGTTGAACGGCAGGCCCATCTTCTCCAGGTCGAGGACGGCGTCGATGGCCTCCTTCGCCAGGATCTCGGCGGCGTCCTGGTCGACCAGGTAGTCACCGCCCTTGACCGTGTCGAAGGTGTGCCACTCCCAGTTGTCCTCCTCCACGTTGGCCAGCGCGGCGGCCATGCCGCCCTGCGCGGCGCCCGTGTGGGAGCGGGTGGGGTAGAGCTTGGTCAGCACCGCGGTGCGGCTGCGCTTCGTCGACTCGATGGCCGCGCGCATGCCCGCGCCGCCGGCGCCGACGATGACGGTGTCGTACTTGTGGAACTTCATGATTCTCGCAGCCCCGTACCTAGCGGATGTTCGGGTCGAAGGTGAAGATCACCAGCGTGCCCAGCAGGATGGTGAACACCGTGGCGGTGTAGAGCAGTGCCTTCAGCCACAGACGGGTGTTCGCGCGCTCCGCGTAGTCGTTGATGACCGTGCGCAGGCCGTTCGCGCCGTGCAGCATGGCCAGCCACAGCATCAGCAGGTCCCAGACCTGCCAGAACGGGGACGCCCAGCGGCCCGCCACGAAGGCGAAGCCGATCTTGGAGACGCCGCCGTCCAGCACCAGCTGGATCAGCAGGTGGCCGATCACGAGGACGACCAGCACCACGCCGGACAGGCGCATGAAGAGCCAGGCGGCCATCTCGAAGTTGCCACGCGTGGACTTCGGGGTCTTCTTGGTGCGCTTGCGCGGGGCCTCGATCAGCGGGGCCGGGTTGTCGACGTCGTAGACGACGACCTCCTCGACGGCGCCGATACCGGACGCGGGGGTTTCAGTCGTGGACATGCGCGTCAGCTCCCGAACAGAACACGAGCGGCGTGGCCGAGGACGGGGTAGATCGCCCCGATCATCAGCAGGACCCAGACACCGACGACGGTCCAGAGCATCTGCTTCTGGTAGCGGGGGCCCTTCGACCAGAAGTCGACGGCGATGACACGCAGACCGTTGAGCGCGTGGAACAGGATGGCGGCGACGAGGCCGTACTCCAGGCACGCGACGATCGGGGTCTTGTAGGTGGCTACGACCTTGTCGTAGTCCTCGGGAGACACGCGGACAAGAGCGGTGTCCAGCACGTGTACGAACAGGAAGAAGAAGATGAGGACGCCGGTGACTCGGTGAGCCACCCAGGACCACATGCCTTCCCGGCCGCGGTACAGCGTTCCAGCCGGCACGGAAGATCCCTCCGGGAGCGGGGACTAGGGCCGCGCCGGCTTCACTGTCGGTCGGGCCCGGCCGGGTACGGTCCACCGGCCCCCAGCATCGTAGCCATGCGTCGCGCCGTGCTTTACGGCGGGCCTACCTTGTGTGATCAATTTGGCACCGGACGGATCAGGCGCGCGGCCGCCGGGCGGTGACGTCCGGTCACCGACCGTGCGCGGGGGCGACGCGGCCGGCCGCGCCCCGCGGCGCCGGCGCCGGTGGATACGGCCTCGTGCCCCTGAGGAGGTGCGCCAGCCGTTCCTTCGCCAGGTACCGGAGCTGTTCCGCCGATATGACCCGCTCCTCCTCGGGATCGTTCGCCAATCGTGACCGGATGCCCTCGAGGACGTGGTCCAGGGCCTCGTCCGGGTGGGAGGCCCCCAGATAGATGACGAATGTGTGCCCGAATCGCGCCTCGTAGGCCGCGTGGGCCGCGGCCAGGGCCGTGTGGGCGACCGCATAGGTGTCCGCGGGGACGGCGGGGAGCGACTCCGCGGCCAGGGCGTCGGAGAGGTCCCGGGCCGAGAGGTCGTAGGCCGCCTCGTCCGCCGCCGCCAGGAGTGCGTCCAGGTCGGGGTAGGGGCGGTGGTCGGCGATCCGGCGGGACCAGCGCGGGCTGCGCAGACAGCGCAGGAGCAGGTCGTGGGCCTCTTCGGCGGACGCTGAGTTGAAGGCGTCGAGCGGCCTGGGGAGGGAAGGCAGGCGGTGCGCAGGCAGCGTGGGTCCTAGCGTCGCGTGTGGTGTGGCAGGGGATCTTGTGAAAGGTGTGTCGTCACGTTATCGAGAGTGCTCACTGCGTGTCCGACAGATGCACGAAATTCACTCGAACGGGAGAGTTTCAGAGCACCCCGATGACGAATCTGTGCGCGATCGGACGTACGTTGGCTGGGTGAGCCAGCACAGGCGCCGGGCGTCGGCGCAGAAGGTCAAGCGGAAGCGGGGGGCGGTCGCCGCGGCCGTCGCCGGCGCCGTGGCGGTCGGGGTGGGCGTCGGCGTGTGGGCGTCCTCCGACGGCGGCGGTACGGCGTCACGGGCGTCGGACGACACCGTGGTCGGCGCGTCCCGTCAGGTCGCGGCCCCGACGTGCAGCCATGCCGCCCCGCTGTCCGCAGCGCCCCAGGTGATACCCGCGGTGCGGTCCCACGCCCCGGCGCACGGTCCCGGCTGGCGGCCGCGGCAGGGCGCCCGGGTGGTGGTCGGCGATCCGCGGCTGGCCGACGAGGGCAAGCTGATAGCGGGCGAGCTGGGGCTCACGTACGCCGGGCAGCGGAACGACGTCCGCGCGGGCGATCTCCGGCTCGTGCTCGGCGCCAAGGGCGGAAACCCGGAGTCGTACACCATGACGGTGTGCGGGGGGCGGGTCGACATCAGCGCCCCGGCCGACGCGGGGGTCTTCTACGGCACCCGCACCCTGAAGCAGGAGGTGCACGGCGGCGGTACGGCCCCGGAGGGCGTCGTGCGCGACGAGCCGGCCAAGGCGGTGCGCGGGTTCAACCTCGACATCGCGCGCAAGCCCTTCAGCGAGTCCTGGATCGAGGACCGGATACGCGAGCTCGGGGACCTCAAGTTCAACGAGCTCGGGCTGCACTTCTCCGACGACCAGGCCTTCCGCATCCAGTCCGTCACGCACCCGGAGATCGTCTCCCCGGTGCACCTGACCCAGGCGCAGGTCAAGAAGATCATCGCGCTGGCGGCCTCCCGGCACATCACCGTCGTGCCCGAGATCGACTCGCCCGGACACCTCGGCGCCGTCCTTGCCGCCCACCCCGACCTCCAGCTGCGCAACGTGAGCGGGGTCCCCACCAGGGGCGCCATCGACATATCCAAGCCCGCCTCCGCGAAGCTCCTCGACGATCTGCTGAACGAGTTCACGGGCCTGTTCACCGGCAGCCAGTGGAACCTCGGGGGCGACGAGTACCAGGCGCTCACCGTCTCCGACCCGCAGGCCTCCTACCCGCAGCTCGCGGCCGCCGCGCGGCAGAAGTACGGCTCCGGCGGCACCGTCTCCGACCTGGCCACCGGCTGGCTGAACGACCGCGCCGCCACCGTGCGGGCCCACGACCGGACCATGCGGGCGTGGAACGACGGCTTCTACCGGCACACCTCCGTGCAGCCGGCCAAGGACCTCCAGGTCGCCTACTGGACCGGCAAGGAGATCGGCGCCCGGGAGCCGGTGCAGTACCTGAGCGCGGGCCGCAAGGTCATCAACTACAACGACGAGTACCTCTACTACGTGCTCGGCGAGCCGCAGACCTTCGTGTACCCGACCGGCCAGCGGATCTACCAGCAGTGGACCCCGCGCGTGGTGCGCGGCACGACCGCCGTGCCGGCCGCCTACGACGGCCAGATCCTCGGCGGCACCTTCGCGGTGTGGTGCGACTTCGCCAACGCGCAGACCGAGGCCCAGGTCGCCGCGGGCATCCGCATGCCGCTGCGGGCGACCGTGCAGAAGCTGTGGGACCCGGGGACACCGAAGCTGTCCTGGCCCGCCTTCAAGGAGCTGTCGAACAAGCTGGGCTGAGCGGGCGCGGGCCGACGCCCGCCCGGCACGGAGAACGGGCGCACCCCGCGGGGTGCGCCCGTTTCCCGTTTCCCCCGGAACCGGAAGGGGACGCCCGGAGGGGCATTCCGGCGCGCAGCCGGTCCCGCGCCGGACGTTCTGTTCGCGGTTCCGATCGCGTCCCGAACAGACCCGGTCAGGACGGAGGGGTCACCGAACAGGGAGCGGGGGCACTTCTTGCACGACCGGTCATGGCTGAGGCACGATCTTGACCGGCGGACCGGGGGCCGCGCGCGTATCCGCCGGGGACGGTCCGCAGGAACGATTCGGCCTGGCTTCCCGGCTGTCCGGCTGCCCAGAAAGAGGAACCGATGCCCCTCGGGCCGCTCGCCGGAACGCATCCCGCCGCAGTCCTGGCCCGGCGGCTCGGGGACGACGCCTCCCGCCGGGCGCCCCTGTTCCTCGGAGCGTTCGTCTCGGCCCTGTGCGGCGTGCTGTCGGTGCTGCGCTACCGGCGGTTCGCGGACACCTCCTGGGACCTCGGGATATTCACCGAGGCCGTCCGGAACTACGCGCGCCTCCAGGCCCCCGTCTCGGACATAAAAGGGCTCGGCTTCAATCTCCTCGGCGATCATTTCAGCCCGATCCTGGTGACCGCCGTCCCGGCCTACTGGATCTATCCGAGCGCCGCGTCCCTGCTGGTGGTGCAGGCGGTGCTCATCGGGATCTCGGCCGTCCCGGTCTGCCGGGCCGCCATCGGGATCCTCGGCACCCGCAAGGGTCTCGCCGTCGGCCTCGCCTACGGGATCTCGTGGGGCATCCAGCAGGCGGTCGACAACACCTTCCACGAGGTGATCTTCGCGGTCCCGCTGATCGCCCTGGTCATGGAGTCCCTCCTGCGGGAGCGCTGGAAGGCCGCCGCCCTGTGGTCCCTTCCCCTCGTCCTCGTCAAGGAGGACCTGGGGATGACCGTGGCGGCGGTCGGGGCGTACCTGCTGCTGCGGCGCCGGTTCCGCCTGGGCCTCGCGCTGATCGCGTACGGCGCGCTCTCGATCGCGCTCACCCTCCTCGTGCTCATCCCCGCCATGAACCCGAACGGCAGGTACGACTACTGGAACAAGCTGGGCGACGGGGGCGCGGGGGCGGAGCTCTCCTCGCTCGTCACCGGCGCCGAGATCAAACTCGGCACGCTGTTCGCGGTCTTCGCGATCACCGGGCTGCTGGCGCTGCGCTCGCCGCTGTGCGTCGTCGCCGTCCCCACCCTGTTCTGGCGCTTCACCTCCACCGACACCGACTACTGGGGGACGGTGTGGCACTACAGCGCGGTCCTCATGCCGGTGGTCTTCGTCGCGCTGCTGGACGCCGTGGTCGCCGCGCGGAGGTCCAGGCGCGCCTGGATGCGGTC
Source organism: Streptomyces sp. NPDC090108 (assembly GCF_044747185.1). Classification (NCBI taxonomy): domain Bacteria; kingdom Bacillati; phylum Actinomycetota; class Actinomycetes; order Kitasatosporales; family Streptomycetaceae; genus Streptomyces; species Streptomyces sp. NPDC090108. The sequence goes on along the minus strand of NZ_JBIVDQ010000001.1, from coordinate 859,653 downwards.
GTACGCCCGCAACATCGTGCCCGCGGTGCTGGGCATCAGCCTGACCTACACGCTGGCCGGGAACCTGCCGCTGAAGGACCTCCTGGACAGCCCCGCCTACGAGATGGGCCCGCGCGGCCGGTCGGCGCGGCAGGCGCTGGCGGAGGTCCCCGACGGCGTGACCGTCGAGACCAACACCACGCTGATGTCCCATCTGACCGGCCGCTGCGACGTGTTCTGGGTCGGCAACACCCAGGGCCTGACCCCCGACTACGTGGCCCTCGACCTCCTCAACGGCTGGTCCAGGCCGGTCACCGACCCCCTCGGCTACGTCGGCGGACTCCACCCCGGCGCCCGCTACACCCTCGTCTCCGACACGGGCGGCTACGCGGTGCTGAAACACCTGACGTGAACGGCGGGCCGGTGCCGGGGCGGCGCCGGTGAACCCGTTGGACGGGGGCGGGAGGGGAACGTATGTTGCTGCGTCCGGCGCCGCGCGTGTCCGGCTCAGGGGAGAGCCGGCGCGGCCCGCTGTCCCGATCAGGGGGAACTCCCGCATGATCTGCGCCCGTTGCGACCATTACGCCGCCGTTCCGGGAAGGGAGCTGTGCGCCCGGTGCGCGCCCGTCCCGGCCGGACCTCCGCCGACCGCGGACGCATCCGTATCGGCACCCGTGTCCGCGGCGCCGTTCGCCGCGCCGACCGGCGCGTGGCTGCGCTCGCCGGTGGGTCTCGGCCGGGCCACCGCCGCCCTGCTCGGACTGGTCGTCGCGGCCGACCTGTTCGCCGTCTGGGCGGACCTGGCGCAGATCGACGTCACGGGGGAACTGGCCGACGGCGTCACCGACGGCTCCGTCGTACGCCGGGCCGACCGCGCCGACACCCTCTACGCCGCCTCGGGTGTCGCCCAGACGGTCGCCCTGCTCGCGACCATGACCGTGTACCTGTGCTGGTTCCACCGGGTCCGGGTCAACGCCGAGGTGTTCGACGCCTCCGCGCACTCCAAGTCGCGCGGCTGGGCCATCGGCGGATGGTTCTGCCCGGTCGTGAACCTCTGGTTCCCGCGCCGGATCACGCTCGACGCCTGGGACGCCAGCGCCCCCGCGGGCACCCGCCCCGGACACGCCCTGGTCAACTCCTGGTGGGGGCTGTGGCTGCTCTCGCTGTTCGCCGACCTGGTGGCCACGCAGCAGTACGACCGGGCCCACGGCGTCGGCGAACTGCGGGCGGCGGCAACCCGGATGATGTGTTCCGACCTGGTGGACATCGCCGCCGCGCTGCTCGCCGCGCTCGTCGTCCTCAGGCTGACCCGCATGCAGCACACGAAGGCCCTCGCCGGGTTCGCGGCCTTCCCCGTCGCTGGCTGAAAAACGGTGGCTGTGACACTACGGGCCCGTCGCACGCAGTAAGGGGAAATGCGGGCTCCGTAAAGGCGGTGCCCAGGCGAGGGAGGCTTGCATGAGCCTGATGGAACTGATCGCGCGGGCCGACGAGCGCGGACTGGCGGCGAGCGGGCTGGCTTGTTCGGATCGGTGCGTGCCCCTGCTGGTCGGCGACGACGAGGTGCTGCGCCCGCTGTGGGCCCACCTCGCCGAGGACACCGACTGGTCCGCGAGCCTGGAGAAGGCGCGCGACGCGCTGGGCGCGGCGGATCCCGGTGAGCCGGACTCCGGTGCGGCCGAGGCCGTGCGGCTCACCCGCGGCATGCTGGACGAGGCCCCGGCCGAGCGCACCCCCGAGGCCCTGCGGGCCTGGGCCGACGCCTGTTCCGTGGCCTCCCTGCGCATCCACCGGCTGCTCGACCCCGCCGTCGACGACACCACCCCGGCCGACGACGTCGAGGCCGAGCGGGCCGGCGGCCCGGAGAGCGCCTCCCCGCTGGTCGCCGCCGACCTGCGCCGCCAGATCCTGGTGCTGGAACTCCTCGCCGAGCACGGCGGCCAGGGCCTGCGCCGCGCCCTGGACGTGTCGGGGGAGGGCCGGCGGGTGCTCCGGGCGGTGGTGTCGCGCCGGGAGCGCGGCCGGGCCTGAGCGGGGGCCCGAGCGGGGGCCGGCCTGAGCGGGGCGGCCGCGCCGTGCCGCCCGGGACGCGCGGCGGGTGTCCTGTCCGGGTCGCACGGCGGGTGTCCGGGTCGCGGGTGTCCGGGCGGCGCCGCCCAAACCCGTTTCCGTGGGGGAGTTCTGTGGCCGTCCTGCGACAGCCGTGAGGGCCGTGGGGCGTTCCTGCGCGGGTTGCCGGATCGGCCCCGAAACGCGTGACGGATGGGCCGCCCGGTCCGCTTTTCCTTATGTGACAGCGCAGTACATGACAGCACAGACGGAGACCAGGCCGGCCGCTGCGGCGAAGCCCGCGCGATGGGCCGCGGACGCGGTCGTGGCCATGCGGGAGGGCGCGCGGATGCGGCTCGACTACTCGGCGCGGAGCCTGTGGCGGGTGGACCGCGTCATCGAGGAGATACGACGGGAGGGTGCGCCGTACGAGGCGGTCGACCGCGCGTTGCGCGGCTTCGGCGCCTACGCGGGCGAGGTCATCGTCCGCCAGTGCGGCGCCGAATGGTGGACGAGCGGCGGCGAGCACTGGATCCGCACCCCGGACGGGCGCCTCTGGGACCCGCTCGACGAGGCCCGGCGCTGCTACGGCGGCCACGGCTCGCTGCGCCTGCTGTGCCGGGACGCGGCCACCGCCGGATGAGCGGCGCCAGGGACCGGGGTGCCGTCCTCCCGGAGCCCAGGGACCGGGGCGTCGTCCTCCCGGAGTGCCCGCCGCCCCAAATCGGTGTGCCCGGACGGCGGTTGCCGGCCGTCCGGAGTGCTCCGGCACCGGGACACGTGAGCGGCTCCACGCCGTGCACGCACAACTGCCCTTAGAAGAAGGCGGATTCGCGCACGCCGTGCGCCTCGAAGATCCACCGGGACAACGGCCGGGGCCGCCACCCCCCACAGGAGAGGCCCCGGCCGTTGCACGGCACGGGCCGCGTCGCGGCCCGTACTTCCTACAGCGCCGTGCGTGAGCTTTCTGTCACACCCCGCGTGTCACGAGTTAGTTGCATCTTCTACGGACATGGACGAGCAGCGGTTTCACGCCGTAACGTGCCTTTCGCGCCGACCGAAGACTGGTGCAATAAGGGAGTGCGGTGCTGGGGGACGACGCGGAGCTGACCACCGCGGTGCGTGCGGCACAGGACGGCGACGAGGCCGCGTTCCGCACGGTGTACCGCGCGGTGCATCCACGGCTGCTCGGTTATGTGCGCACGCTGGTCGGCGACCCGGACGCGGAGGACGTCGCGTCCGAGGCCTGGCTCCAGATCGCCCGGGACCTCGAACGGTTCAGCGGTGACGCCGACCGGTTCCGGGGCTGGGCCGCACGGATAGCCCGCAACCGCGCCCTGGACCACATACGCATGCGGGGGCGCCGCCCCGTGACGGTCGGCGACGAGACCGAACTGACCGGCCGTGCCGCCGAGTCGGACACCGCCGGTGAGGCCATCGAGGCCCTGAGCACCGGCACCACCCTGTCGCTCATCGCGCGCCTCCCGCAGGACCAGGCCGAGGCGGTCGTGCTGCGCGTGGTGGTCGGCCTGGACGCCAAGTCCGCCGCCGAGACGCTCGGCAAGCGCGCCGGCGCCGTACGGACCGCGGCCCACCGCGGTCTGAAGCGGCTCGCGGAGATGCTCGGCGCGGACCCGGAATCCGCGGACGCGCTCGACGCGCTGCCGCCCCAGCGAGAGCCACGTGGCGGCGCCGTGAGGTCCGCCGGTGTGACGCATACGCGGACGCGTACGCAGAAGGACATGTGATGGCCGACGAGCACGACAAGTGGCTGAACCGGGAGACGGCGGAACGCCTGCTGAGCGGTGAGTCGCTGGAAGCCGTCGCCCCCGCCGCCCGTGACCGGGCCGGCCGGCTCGCCGCGCTGCTCGGCACGCTCGCCGCCGAGGCGGCCCCCTCGGACGGTGAACTGCCCGGCGAGGAAGGCGCGGTGGCCGCGTTCCGCAAGGCCCGCGAGGCCGCCGACGCCGAACGCGCGGCCGCCGCCCTCGGCTCCGCGGCCACGGACCGCCCCGCCGTCTCCGCCCCCGGGTTCGACGCCGGTCTGGTGCGGATCGACCCGCTGGCCCACGACCGCAGGACCCACCCGCCGCGCACCGGCGGAACGCGCGCCCGCGGCCGGGACGGCCTGCGGGCCGGAGCCCCCGCGCGCCGCCCCCGCTGGGGCCGTCCCGTCCGGCTCGTGCTCGCCGCGGCCGTCGCCGTGGGCACGGTCGGCGGGGTCGCCATGGCCGCGGGCGGTGTGCTGCCCTCGCCGTTCCACCACCACCGGCCCGACCCCGGCGCCTCCGTCTCCGCCACCGCGACCCCCGGGCAGACGCTCGCCTCGCCCTCGCCCCGGCCCTCGCGGACCGGCGGTCCGCAGGCGGCCCCGAGCGGCTCCGCGGGCGGTTCCACGGGCGGCGGTCCCGCCGCCACCGGACGGCCGGACGCGGAGGCCGGGTCCGCGCACGCTTCCGGCACCTCCTCCGGGGCACCCCGTCCGTGGTGGCGGACCGCCGTCCTCACCTGCCGCGATCTGCGCGAGGGCCGGGAACCGGGCGCCGAGCGCAGGCGGGTCCTGGAGGGCCTGGCGGGCGGTCCGGCGCGCGTGAAGACGTACTGCGGGACCGTGCTGTCGTCCGGCGGGGACGGAAACCGCGGCGACGGCAAGGGTGACGGACGGCGCGACGGCAGGACCGGCGGGCGTGAGGGCGGCGGCGGCCGCGACGGCCGCGGTGACCGCGACGGCAAGGGCGACGACGACGAGGGGCACGGGGGCCGCGACCGCGGCCACCGCCGGCACCACGGCCACCGCCGAGGCGGCCTCGCCTCCGCCTTCCCCACGCCCTTGGCGCCCGCGCGCCCCTGGGTGAAGAACGTCCCCGCTCCCCCCGCGTCCGCGCCGAGCCCCTCGTTCCACGTGCTCTGATCAGCGCTTTCCGCTCCGGCGCACGCCCCCGCCCGGGCTGCCACGCACGCCTGTGACCTGCGATTTCGTTGCACGCAAAAGTTTTTTCGCGACAGGTGTGACGTTTCTCGAGGTCGTGACGCAGTAGTGAGTGAGCCGACTGGTCATCGGCCGTCGCACTGAGCCGGGGTTCCCCCCGTACCCACGGCTCGTGCACCTGGCGCGGGCGGGACACGTTCCCCCGGTCCCGCCCGCGCCCCGCAAAACCTCTCGCGCCCCGCGCACGCCTTCCGCGCCCCGCACGCCTCGCCGGGCCGCCCGCTCACCAGGACACGACGACCTTGTCGCCGGTCCGCACCTGCGCGAACAGCGCCGAGACGGCCGCCTCGTCCCGCACGTTGACGCAGCCGTGCGAACCGCCCGCGTAGCCGCGAGCCGCGAAGTCGTAGGAGTAGTGCACCGCTTCGCCGCCGCTGAAGAACATCGCGTACGGCATAGGGGAGTGGTAGAGCGTCGACACATGGTGCCGTGACTTCCAGTAGATCCGGAACACACCCTCGCGGGTCGGGGTGTACTGCGTGCCGAAGCGGACGGACATCGTCGACACCGTCCGGCCGTCGATCATCCAGCGCAGGGTCCGGGTGGTCTTGCTGATGCACAGCACACGCCCGTACAGACAGCGCGGGTCGGGCGCGGCGGCCGGCTGCCCTCCCATCAGATAGAGCTCCCACCGGCCCGGCCGGTGGGTCATCGCCAGCAGCCGCCGCCAGGTGGCCGCGTCCGTCTCGCCGGTCCTCGGCAGCCCGCGCTTGCCCTGGAAGCCCGCGACGGCTCGCTCGGTCAGATCGTCGTACGACCCCGTCGGTCCGTCGAACAGCCAGTCGAGCTGGCGGAGGCGGGCCTGGAGTTCGCGCACGCCCGGACCGCTGTCCCCGCGCGACCACAGGGCGGGGGCCGCCGGGGGCTGGGCCGTCCGGGTGGGATCCGGGGCGGCTTCCCGCGGACCGCCGGCACCGGAACTCCGCCCGGGCGAGCCGGAGGGCAGCTGGATGTGGACGGGCGAACGGTGCTTGCCGTCCCCGCCGTCCGGGGGCGGCACGGTGCAGCCGCCGAGCGCGGCGAGCACGGCGGCCGCGGCGAGTGCCGCGGAGGCTCGGGCCTGCCTCCCGGATCTTGCCGGGGTCGCCCGCTGTGCGGCGCTGCGGGGCCGGGCCGGCCCGATCCGGAAGAAGGGCCCTGAGGCCGGAATCCTCATGCGAGGGATGTTTCCCCGCGTGACCGCCGCCGAACTACGGGGCATGGTGAGGATGAGGGAAACGTTCCCGCGGAGGCATCCATGGCGCGTGAGGCGGAGACACCCATGCCGCGTGAGTCGGAGTCGGGCCTGCCCGTCGAGCCGGTCTACGGCCCGGCGGACCTCGCCGGCTGGGACCCGGACCGGAAGCTGGGCGAACCGGGCGCCTACCCGTACACCCGCGGGGTCTACCCGACCATGTACACCGGCCGCCCCTGGACCATGCGGCAGTACGCCGGCTTCGGTACGGCCGCCGAGTCCAACGCCCGCTACCGGCGGCTGATCGAGCACGGCACCACCGGCCTGTCCGTCGCCTTCGACCTGCCCACCCAGATGGGCCACGACTCCGACGCGCCCCTCGCGCACGGCGAGGTCGGCAAGGTCGGCGTCGCCGTCGACTCGGTCGAGGACATGCGGGAGCTGTTCGACGGCATCCCGCTGGACCGGGTCTCGACGTCGATGACGATCAACGCCCCGGCCGCGCTGCTGCTCCTGATGTACCAGCTGGTGGCGGAGGAGCAGGGGGTGAGCGCCGACCTCCTGACCGGCACGGTCCAGAACGACGTCCTGAAGGAGTACATCGCGCGGGGCACGTACATCTTCCCGCCCGGCCCCTCGCTCCGGCTGACCGCCGACATCTTCGCGTACTGCCGGGCCGAGATGCCGAGGTGGAACACGATCTCGATCTCCGGCTACCACATGGCCGAGGCCGGTGCCTCGCCCGCGCAGGAGATCGCCTTCACCCTCGCCGACGGCATCGAGTACGTCCGCACGGCGGTCGCGGCCGGCATGGACGTCGACGACTTCGCCCCGCGGCTGTCCTTCTTCTTCGTCGCCCGTACGACCCTGCTGGAGGAGGTCGCCAAGTTCCGTGCCGCGCGCAGGATCTGGGCCCGGGTGATGCGGGAGGAGTTCGGTGCGCGCGACCCGAAGTCCTGGATGCTGCGCTTCCACACCCAGACGGCGGGCGTCCAGCTGACCGCGCAGCAGCCGGAGGTGAACCTCGTCCGGGTCGCCGTACAGGCCCTGGCCGCGGTCCTCGGAGGCACCCAGTCCCTGCACACCAACTCCTTCGACGAGGCGATCGCCCTGCCGACGGACAAGAGCGCCCGGCTCGCCCTGCGCACCCAGCAGGTGCTCGCCCACGAGACGGACGTGACCGCGACGGTCGACCCCTTCGCCGGCTCCTACGCGGTCGAGAGCATGACCGACGACGTGGAGACGGCCGTGCTGGAGCTGATGCGGAGGGTGGAGGACCTGGGAGGCGCGCGGGCCGCGATCGAACAGGGCTTCCAGAAGGCCGAGATCGAGCGCAACGCCTACCGCATCGCGCGGGAGACCGACTCGGGGGAGCGCGTCGTGGTCGGCGTCAACCGCTTCCGGCTCGACGCGGAGGAGCCGTACGAGCCGCTGCGCGTCGACCCGGAGATCGAGGCCCGGCAGGCCGAGCGGCTCGCCGCGCTGCGGGCCCGCCGGGACCGGGCGGCGGTGGACGCGGCCCTGGCCGCGCTGAAGAAGGCCGCCGCGGGCGAGGACAACGTGCTCCACCCGATGAAGGACGCGCTGCGGGCCCGGGCGACGGTGGGCGAGGTGTGCGGAGCGCTCCGGGAGGTCTGGGGCTCCTACGTACCGGTGGACGTGTTCTGACCCGCCGGTCCCGGCGCGCCCGCGCGGGGGTGTCCACGGATCGGGAGGCCGCCCTGGGCGTCCCGGCCCCGTGGGACACTCGCTTCCATGTTCGGCGTCATCGATCTCCCCACATATCTGGCAGGACTGGTCCTGATCGTCCTGCTGCCCGGTCCCAACTCGCTCTACGTCCTCTCGGTCGCCGCCCGCCGCGGTGTGCGGGCCGGGTACACCGCCGCCGCGGGCGTGTGGTGCGGGGACACCGTGCTGATGACGCTGTCCGCGGCCGGGGTCGCCTCGCTGCTCCAGGGCAACGCGGTGCTGTTCGGGATCGTGAAGTACGCGGGTGCCGCGTACTTGACCTGGCTGGCGATCGGGATGCTGCGCTCCGCCCTCCTGATGTGGCGGACCCGGCGGGAGCAGGGCGCGGCCGACGCCTCCCCGGCGGCCGCCGCCGACGGTGAGCGGCCCTTCCGCAAGGCGCTCGTCGTCAGCCTGTTCAACCCCAAGGCGATCCTGTTCTTCGTCGCCTTCTTCGTGCAGTTCGTGGACCCCGGGTACGCCCACCCGGCCCTGTCGTTCGTCGTCCTCGGCGCCTTCGCCCAGCTGGCCAGCTTCCTGTACCTCAGCGCGCTGATATTCGGCGGCACCCGGCTGGCCGCCGCGTTCCGGCGCCGCAGGCGGCTGTCGGCGACGGCCACCTCGGCGGCGGGAGTGCTGTTCCTCGGATTCGCCGTGAAGCTGTCGATGGCCGGCGCGTAGCGGGCATCCCCCCGGCCCCGGCGCCGTCCGGCGGGACGTTCCCCCGGCCTCGGGGCGCCGTCCGGGGCGGGCTCAACGGCGGCCGGGGCGGGCTCAGCGGCAGCCGACGCGGCCTCAATGGCAGCCGACGCGGGCCAGATAGGCGTCCAGTCCGTCCGCCGCCGTGTCGCCCGCCCAGCCGACGTAGCCGTCCGGGCGGACCAGGAAGACGCCGGGGCCGTAGGAGGCCGGGGCCGCGGGCAGCGACCGTACTCCCGGGACGGGTGCAGGGGCACCCAGCAGCGTCCAGTGCGGTCCCCGGAACGCGTCGAAGAGGCGGACGCCGTCCACCGTGCCGTCCGGCGCCCGGTCGCCCGCGCGCACCCCGGCCGGGGCGGCACGCCGCTCCTCGCTGAGCGACGACTCCGGGTACGCCAGATCGAGCTGGACCGTCGCCCTGCCGCGCCGCACCTCCCCGCGGTGGACGCCCGTCGACAGCCCGAGCATGGCGGCGGCGTTGGCACGCCGCTCCTCCTCGTAGGTGTCGAGAAGGGAGTCCGGCGCCCCTGCGCGCAGCACCGCCCCCAGCTTCCAGCCCAGGTTGTAGGCGTCCTGGACGCTGGTGTTCAGCCCCTGGCCGCCGGCCGGTGAATGCACGTGCGCGGCGTCGCCCGCGAGGAGGACCCGGCCGGCCCGGAACCGGTCCGCGAGGCCGGTGCGCGGGCGGAAGTCGGAGACCCAGCGCAGCGCGGTCACGTTCCCGGTGTCCAGATGCGTGTACGCGGCGACCAGCTCGCGGACACCGGCCAGGGACAGCGGGGGCACGCCCGCGGCGAAGCGCCCCTGGAGCTGGAACGCGTCGGTCCCGGCGAGCGGGCACAGCGCGACACCGGTGCCACCGGCAGCCGGGAACGTGTGCCAGTGGTCGCGGTCCAGGCCCGTCAGCGTCACGTCCGCCACCAGGTACGACGCCGGGTCGAGCATCTCGCCGGCCATGCCGACGCCCAGCGCGCGCCGGACCGCCGAGCGGCCCCCGTCGGCCGCGACGACATGTCCGGCGCGCAGGGCCGGGCCGTCGGCGCGGTGCACGCTCACGCCGTCCGCGTCCTGCTCCAGTCCCGTCACCTCGACCCCGAACGCCACCCGGCCGCCCAGCTCCAGCAGCCGCGCGTACAGCACCTCCTGGGTGCGCCACTGCGCGACCATCAGGGGCTCGGTGTACGGGGTGCCCTCGTCCGCCTCGACCTTCTCGAACATCGGCTTCACGCCGACGCGTTCGCCGTCCTTCCAGATCAGGCGGTCCGGGTAGGTCCCGCCGGCGGCGCGCACCGCGTCCAGGACGCCGAGGTCGTCGAAGACCTCCTGGGTGCGCGGCTGGATGCCCTTGCCGCGCGAGCCCGGGAACAGCTCCGCCGCCCGCTCCACCACCAGCGCGTCCACGCCGCGCCGGGCCAGGTCGATGCCGAGGGTGAGCCCGGTCGGCCCGGCTCCCACGATCAGTACCTCCGGAACATCCACGACTTTTCTCCTTAACGCCGTTAAGTGCCGCCGCCGACGAGCGTGCCCTTAACGCTGTTAAGCTGTCAAGCGTGAGTACGGACCGACGCGTGCCCCTGGACCGGCGCCGGGTCGCCGACACGGCACTGCGGCTGCTGAACGAGACCGGCCTCGACGGCCTGACCCTGCGTGCCATCGCCCGCGAGCTGGACGTCAAGGCGCCCGCGCTGTACTGGCACTTCAAGGACAAGCAGGCGCTGCTGGACGAGATGGCGACCGAGATGTACCGGCGGATGGCCGCCGCCATCGCGTCCGACCCCGCCGACACCTGGCAGGAACGGCTGCTCAGGACCAGCCGCGGGCTGCGGTCCGCCCTCCTCGGCTATCGCGACGGCGCCAAGGTCTACAGCGGCTCACGCTTCACGGGCACGGACCACGCCCGCGAGATCGAGGAGAACCTGCGGGTCTTCACGGCCGCCGGTCTGGGCCTGGCCCAGGCGGTCAACGCCGGGCGGACCGCCGTGATGTACACCATCGGCTTCGTCACCGAGGAGCAGGGCGTACGGCCCCTCCCGGGCGAGCGCCGGGAGGGGTACGACATCGAGGAACGCGCCCGCCGCATGGCCGAGTTCCCTCTCGCGGCCGAAGCGGGCCGGCTCCTCTTCGACGACTACGACCAGCAGTTCGAGGAAGGCCTGGCCCTCGTGGTCGCGGGCATCGGGGCGCGGTACGGGATCGCCTGAGCGCGGGCTCAGCCGAGGGTGTCCACCGGCCGCTTCAGCGCCCTGCGCAGGCGGGGGCCGAGGGGTTTCTCCACGAGGCGGTGGATCAGCCAGGCCAGGGTCAGCATGCTCAGGACCGTCGCGCCGAGCGTCGGCCACGCGGGCAGGCCCAGGCCCCGGTGCAGCACCCGGATGACGAACCAGCCCAGGTGCTCGTGGACCAGGTAGAACGGGTACGTGAGCGCGCCCGCGGTGGCCAGCCAGGACCAGTTCGCGCGGGCCGCCCAGCCCGCCGCCACGACGGCCACGGCGGCGAACGCGAGGGTCACGATCGCCATCACGACGTACGGGTCGCGGACCGGTTCGCCGTGCGTGTGCCACAGTCCGCGCGTGGCGTCGCTCTGGGCGAGCAGCCAGGAGAAGGCGACGATGCCCCACGGGAGCAGGCCGTTGCCGAAGCGGTGGACGAGGTACAGGGCGAGGCCGCCGATGAAGAACGGGGCGTAGTCGGGCATGACCAGCTGGTCCGTCAGCGCGTTGCCGTTCGTGCGGCACAGCACGACCGCCAGCGTCCACACCCCGCAGAACATCACCACGCGGCGGTAGGTGACCCCGCGCGCGACGACGAGCAGTGCGAACAGCGCGTAGAAGCGGACCTCGACCCACAGGGTCCAGCACACGCCCAGCACGCGCGGTACGCCCATGGGCTGCTGCAGCATCGTCAGGTTGACCAGGAACTCGTCCGCCCGGACCGCGTGCACGACCACCGGCAGGGCGAGGGAGGCGCCGGTGACCAGGACCAGGGCGACCCAGTAGGCGGGATAGAGACGGGCGACGCGGGAGCGGAAGAAATCGCCGAGCGTGCGGCCCCAGCCGCTCATGCAGATGACGAATCCGCTGATGACGAAGAAGAACTGCACGCCCAGATTTCCGTACACGGACACGTGGGACAGGGTCGGGAAAAGGTGGGACGGGGCCTGGTGCCAGGAGGCGGACACCGGGCCGCCGCGTCCGGTGTAGTGGTAGAGGCAGACCATCAGCGCGGCCAGCAGACGCAGCCCGTCGAGGGCGTACAGCCGGCTCCCGCGTGCGCCGGGCGCGGAGCGGGCGGGGACTCTCTCCGGCGCGGGGGCGGGGAGAGCGGTGGCGGGTGCGGAGGAGGAAGCAGACATGGTGTTCGACTGTTTACCCGAACAACGTCAACAGCAAGAAACTTCTTGTGGAATTCGCCGAGGTGCGGAACCGATTTCCTCCGGTGTCCGGGTGAAGCGCGGGAATGGCGTGGAGGGCGGCCCGAATGTTCTTCAGCCCGCCCTCTCCCGTCGATCTCCGCGCCTTTTCCCGTTCTCTTTCCGTTTCCTTTCCGGAGTTCCTCCGCTTCGCGGGTGGGGTCAGCGGCGTACGGCCCGGTGCAGACCGCGCGCCTTGCGTGCCATCCGGCGCACGGCGGCGTTGCGCAGGGCGAACGACAGCTGGGACGGCACCGCACCGGGCAACCCCAGCGCGGCCAGGCGCCTGCGCTTGAAGTAGCCGAGGGTCCGTGGGTCCAGGTGCGCCGCCAGGTACCGCTGGGTCTCCTCGCGCAGCCCGGGCAGGATCTTCGGCTGCATCGCGAAGCCCACCGCGCGCACCAGCGCGCCCAGCGCTTCCGCGTCCATGCCCCGGCGCTGCTCTTCGACCGCCGCGCGGTCACCCAGCTCCGGCAGCAGCGCGTCGACGACGGTCACCGGGATCCGGTTGCTGTTCTCGTACGGCGTCAGCCGGTCCAGCAGCAGTTCGGTGCCGACCCGCGCGACCGGCAGGCCGTACAGCGCGGACGCGGTCAGCAGCGCGGTGGAGAAGCAGCCGACGACCAGCGCGGGACGCATCCGCTGGTACAGCACCTCGGCGAGCACCGGTGTGCCGAGAACCGTCAGAGCCGCTCCGAGCCTTTCCGCCTCCTGCTCCAGCATGCGGGTGAACCGGGCGGGAGCGGAGGGATGCGGCTTGAACACCACGGTGGTGTGGCCGAGTTCGACCGCGCCCCGCAGCATCCGCACATGCAGTTCCTCCTCCTGCTCCGGGGTGAGGATGTCCAGTGCGGAGAGGTACTGGCCCAGCAGCAGCGCGGGCTCCCCGGCCTCTGGCGGTCCGTCGCCGAGCGGGGCCAGTTCAGCCAGCACCTTGGTGAAGCCGGCTGTCGGCACTATCTCCGCGGGCACCCCGAACTCGGTCAGCAGCAACGGCGGAAGTCCCGGCACCAGATCGAGGTGGAGAACGCGTTCCACCCGGGTGCCCACCAGTGGATCGATCTTGTTGCGGGTGGGGCCGTAACTCATCAGGCCGTCCGCGTACACCGTCACCGGGGCACCGGTGAAGATCTGCGCGAGCGACAGCGACGGATTGACCTGGATCGACTCGACCACCAGCGCCACGTCGTCGGTGCCCAGATCCCATTCGTGACGCAGGAACCGTTCCCACAGCGTCAGGTCGTCGGGACGGGGAGCCCAACCGCCGGGGTGGAAGGGGAAGATGGTCTCGTTGTACGAGATCACGTCGTCGAAGCGGTCGCGCAGCCGCTCGAAACCGGGCATCTCGTCCAGGGCCGGCGTGGTCTCGGGTGTGGCCGCGTTGTTGCAGACGAGCAGGACGCGCCGTTCGGCGGAGGGGAAACAGCCGGAGTCCAGGGCGGCGGCGATCGTGGCCGTGCCGTACAGCGTCGAGGCCTGGAAGATCTGGGTGGTCACGCGGCGACCCCCGTGCCGGCGGGACGGCGGCGCAGCCGGCGCAGTTTCGTGGCGCGCTGGAGGTCCATGGAGTCCAGCGCCTCGTCCAGCACGGCCTGCGGCATGCGGCGCAGCGCGGCGGCGCTCAGGGATCTCAGCTTCTTCGCCACCGCGGGCTCGAACCTTTCGATGGATGCCAGGTGATGGGAGATGATGGCGCAGTAGGTGCGGACGGCCTTGGGCAGCAGGGCGGCGGCATCCGCGTCGGCGGCGGTCTCCTCGACGACCTGGTCGAAGGCGCGAAGGAAGTCGAGCTGGCGGACGTCCCCGATCTGGGTGAGCGACGAGGCCACTCCGCGCCGGTAGAACACGCCGAGCAGATCGACCGCGGCGAACGACTCCGCCTCCCGGTGCAGCTTCCAGATCCACGGCCGGTCCTCGGCCGTGCGCAGCCCGTCGGTGAAGTGCAGCAGCCCCTTGTCCACGAGCCGGCGATGGTAGATGCCCGCCCATGCGTAGGCGTAGTCCACCGACGTGGAGCGGTCGGCGGGCAGGATCGCCTGCCGCGGGTCCAGGACCACGTTCCGGCGGCCGACCGGCACCCGGTGCACGCTGCGCGCCCTCGCCGTGCACTGCACATGATCGGTGCGCACGAAATCGCATCCCAGCCTCTCGATCGCCGCCACCAGCCGGGCGTAGTGGCCGGGAGCCAGCCAGTCGTCGCCGTCGAGAAACGTCAGATACTCGCCGCGTGCCCGGTCGATGCCCGTGTTGCGAGCGGTCGCGAGGCCCCCGTTCTTCGCGTGCCGGACGAGGACCGCGCCGGGCAACTCCTGCTCGGCGCGCGCGAGAATGTCCGGTGTCCCGTCGCGGGAACAGTCGTCGACAAGGATGAATTCGAATTCTTCACGCGCGTTCGCACTGAGACTTCTCAGCGTGTCCGGCGCGTATTGCTGCACGTTGTAGAACGGCACGATGACGGAGAGCTTGACCACGTGGGTGACGTTAGGGCGCGGTCCGTCATTCGTCTTGGCCGTCGCCTTGATATGAGGTGAACGACGCGTGGCGAAGCTGTGAATCAGGACTTTACCGCCCGCGATCGCGGCCCGATTCGCCATTCGGCGGTGTGCTGTTAACCGTTTGTTGCATTCGGGTTGGGCGGTTCATCGGAATCGCTTCCTAGCGTCTTCGGCGTGCCAGCCAGTGCAACGAAGTCCCTGCGGGTCGCCGTACTCGCGGATTCCGACACCCGGTGGAAGTGGGGCGCGCTCACCGCGCAGCGCCTCGCTCCGGCCGGCTCCGGGATCCGCCTCGACGGCTACCTCCTCAGAGGACGAGCCACCCCCACCGCCCGCCAGCTGACGGAAGTCGGCGTCCGTGCCGACTCCCTCCGCGAGGTGACCGGCGTCGAGTTCCTGCGCGCCATGACCGGCGAGCCGTACGACGTCCTGGTCCTCGCGCTGGTCGGCGGCGGTGTGCAGGCGATGCTGCACGGACTGCGCCACGCCTGGGGCTCCGGGCCGCGCCCCGCGGTCGTCACCGGCTATGTCGGCGTCGTCTACGAGAAGCTCGCCGACGGACTGCTGCTGCGGCACGGCGCGGACCTCGTCCTCGCCAACTCCGCCCACGACGCGGAGCGGTTCCGCGCCGTGTACGAGGGAGTGGGCGCCGACGCGGGCGCGGTGACCGAGGTCGCGCTGCCGTTCCTCGGCGGTGAGCCCTACGCCGGCGAACACGGCCCGTACACCGTGGTGTTCGCGGCCCAGCCCTCCGTCCCCGACAACCGCAGGGACCGCGCCTACCTGCTCGACCGGCTGATCGCCCACGCCCGCCTGCACCCCGAGCGCGACGTGCTGCTCAAGCTGCGCTCCAAGCCGGGCGAACACACCACGCACATCGAGGAACTGCCGTACCAGAAGCTGGCGCAGGGCAAGGAGCTGCCCGCCAACTTCCGCCTGGTGTACGGCCATATGGGCGAGGTGCTGGACCGCACCGACCTGCTGGTCACCGTCAGTTCCACCGCCGCGCTCGAGTCCCTGCACCGGCGCATCCCCACCGTCGTCCTGACCGACCTCGGGGTGCGCGAGACGCTCGGCAACCACCACTTCACCGGCTCCGGGTGCCTCGCCTCCTGGGACCGGCTCGACGCGGGGCACCGCCCGGCGGCCGACGAGGAGTGGGTGGCCCGGCAGGGCGTCGCCGCCGGCGCAGGCTCGTACGACTCCTGCTTCACCGCCGCCCGCGAACGCGTCGCCGACCTGCTCGCGCGGCCCGGCGGCCTGCCGCCCCTGAACCCCTACTACACCCCCGAGACCGCGCCCGGCTATCTGCCCGGCATCCTCGCCCGCCACCACCTCGGCCCCGACGGCGCACCGCTGCCGGGCGCGCCCGCCGCCGACAAGGAACCCGGAGCCGTACGGCAGATCGTGCGCCGCGCCGCCCGCGGCGCCTACCGGCACGGTGTGCAGCGGGTCGCCCCGGTGATCCGGCGGATGGGGGAGCTGTGAGCGGGCTGATCCCACGTCGAGGACGTCCCGCACGTCCAGGAGAGGACCCCATGACCGACTCGGCCACAGGCCCGGGCACCGCGGTGCGCCGCGTCCTCGCGGTGATCCCCGCGCGCGGCGGCTCCAAGGGCGTCCCCGCCAAGAACCTCGCCCCGGTCGGCGGCGTCCCGCTGGTGGCCCGCGCGGTCCGGGAATGCCGTGGCGCCCGGCTGGTGACCGACGTGGTCGTCTCCACCGACGACCACGCCATCGCCGCCGCGGCCCGCCAGGCCGGCGCCGAGGTCGTGCTGCGCCCCGCCGCCATCGCCGGGGACACCGCCACCTCCGAGGACGCCGTCCTGCACGCCATGGACGCCCACGAGGCGCTGCACGGCGCCACCGTCGACGCGGTCCTCCTGGTCCAGTGCACCAGCCCGTTCGTCGTCCGCGAGGACCTCGACGCGGTGGCCGGCGCGGTCCTCGGCGACGGCGCGGACACCGCGGTGACCGTCGCCCCCTTCCACGGCTTCGTCTGGCGCGACGGCACGGACGGGATCAACGCCGCCGAGATCGCCGCCGACGGGACCGGCACCGACGGGACCCACACCGACGGGACCGGCACCTCCCGGACGACCACCGCCGCGGCGGGCGGCGGCCACGGCGTCAACCACGACAAATCCTTCCGCCCCCGCCGCCAGGACCGCCCCCAGGACCTGCTGGAGACCGGCGCCGCCTACGCCATGGACGCCTCCGGCTTCCGCGCGCACCGGCACCGCTTCTTCGGCCGCACCGAGCTGGTCCGCACCGACCCGGCCCGGGTGCTGGAGATCGACGACCCGCACGACCTGGCCCGCGCCCGGGCCCTCGCCCCGCTGTTCGACGCGGCCCGGCCCGGCGCCCTCCCCTCCCACGACGACATCGACGCCGTGGTCCTCGACTTCGACGGCACCCAGACCGACGACCGGGTGCTGATCGACTCCGACGGACGGGAGACCGTCTCCGTGCACCGCGGGGACGGACTCGGCATCGCCGCCCTGCGCAGGAGCGGGCTGAGGATGCTGATCCTGTCCACGGAACAGAACCCCGTGGTCGCCGCCCGCGCCCGGAAGCTGAAGCTCCCGGTGCTGCACGGCATCGACCGCAAGGACCTCGCCCTCAAGCAGTGGTGCGAGGAACAGGGCATCGCGCCCGAGCGCGTGCTCTACGTCGGCAACGACGTCAACGACCTCCCGTGCTTCGCCCTCGTCGGCTGGCCCGTGGCGGTCGGGAACGCCCACGACGTCGTACGCGGCGCCGCGCGCGCGGTCACCACCCTCCCCGGTGGCGACGGCGCGATCCGGGAGGTCGCCGGCTGGATCCTCGGCCCCTCTCTCGACACCCTCACCAAGTAAGGAACTTCTCTGCCATGAGCACCAACTCCCGCCTGCGTTCGTTCGGTCCCCGCGAGGTCGGTCCGGGCAGGCCCGTCTACATCTGCGGCGAGATCGGCATCAACCACAACGGTGAGCTGGAGAACGCGTTCAAGCTCATCGACGTGGCCGCCGAGGCCGGCTGCGACGCCGTCAAGTTCCAGAAGCGCACCCCCGAGATCTGCACCCCGCGCGACCAGTGGGACATCGAGCGCGACACCCCCTGGGGCCGCATGACCTACATCGACTACCGCCACCGCGTGGAGTTCGGTGAGGACGAGTACCGCCAGATCGACGAGTACTGCAAGACCAAGGGCATCGACTGGTTCGCCTCCCCGTGGGACACCGAGGCCGTCGCCTTCCTGGAGAAGTTCGACCTCCCCGCCCACAAGGTGGCCTCCGCCTCCCTCACCGACGACGAGCTGCTGCGCGCCCTGCGCGCCACCGGCCGCACCGTCATCCTCTCCACCGGCATGTCGACGCCGAAGCAGATCCGCCACGCGGTCGAGGTCCTCGGCAGCGACAACATCCTCATGTGCCACGCCACCAGCACCTACCCGGCCAAGGCCGAGGAGCTGAACCTCCGCGCGATCAACACGCTGGAGAAGGAGTTCCCGAACGTCCCGATCGGCTACTCCGGCCACGAGACCGGCCTGCAGACCACGCTGGCCGCCGTCGCCCTCGGCGCCGCCTTCGTCGAGCGCCACATCACCCTCGACCGCGCCATGTGGGGCTCGGACCAGGCCGCCTCCGTCGAGCCGCAGGGCCTGGTGCGCCTCGTCCGCGACATCCGCACCATCGAGGCCTCCCTCGGCGACGGCGTCAAGAAGGTCTACGACTCCGAGCTGGGCCCGATGAAGAAGCTGCGCCGCGTCGCCGGCGTCGTCGCCGAGGCGGAGATCGCGGCGGCGGCGGGCGAGCCGGTCGCCGTCTGAGCGCCCTGACCGCC
The DNA here is from genome assembly GCF_044747185.1 of Streptomyces sp. NPDC090108. Lineage (NCBI taxonomy): Bacteria > Bacillati > Actinomycetota > Actinomycetes > Kitasatosporales > Streptomycetaceae > Streptomyces > Streptomyces sp. NPDC090108. The sequence continues at coordinate 841,306 of NZ_JBIVDQ010000001.1, read as the reverse complement.
TCAACTGCCTGACGACGGGACGGTCGCACGCGATGAGCCCCCGCGCCGGTCACGCCGGCCACCCCGCACCCACGCTCGCCTTCGTGGAGAGCCCGGTGCAGCTGCTGAACGTACTGGAGTGGGCGCACCGGCACGGGCTGCGCGGCGACGCCGGCCCGGACCGGCCGCCCCTGCCCGGCCGGACGCGGCAGCCGTCGGCGGGTGACCCGCTCCCGTCCACCGACCGGCTCCCCTCCGGTGCGTCGGCCCCGTCCGGCGAGGGGCTGCCGTCCGGTGTGCCGGTGCCGTCCGGCGAGGGGCTGCCGTCCGGTGCGCCGGTCCCGTCCGGCGTGGAGCTCACCGTCGTCGTCCTGGCCCCGACCGACCCCATGACCCGGGGCCAGCTGCGCCGCATGGCGGACCTGGCCCGGGACGAGGGGTACCGGGTGCGCTGGGAGGAGGCGCGGGGCGGCACGACCGCGCCCTTCCACACCATCGGCGGGCTCGCCGGGGTGCTGCGGCGGGCGGACCGGATCGTCATGGGAGACCCGTTCTCCCGTTACGTACAGCTCCTGCTGACCATCACCCGCGCCCGCGACCTGGTGGTCGTGGACGACGGCACGGCGACCATGGAGTTCGTCGCCCAGCTGGCCCGGGGCGAGCGGCTGGTCCGCTGGCACCGCAAGGGCGGCCGCCCGGGCCCCCGCGACCTGCTCTTCGCGCCCGTCTCCTCCTCCGCCCGCCGCCGCCTCACCCCGAGCGCGGGCCGGCGGGTGGAGGTCTTCTCCTCCATGCCGGTGACCGAGACCCCCGAGGGCGTCACCGTCACCGCCAACGACTTCGCGTGGACCCGGGCCCGCTTCGGCCCGCCGCGCATCACCAAGGGCGCCGACCTGGTCGGCACCTCCCTGGTCGAGACCGGTGTGGTGGACGGCGACCGCTACCTCCAGGCCGTCGCCGATCTGGCCCGGACCCACGGCGCCACGCGCTACTTCGCGCACCGCCGGGAGGACACCGCCAAACTCCACCGCCTCGCCACCGGGACCGGCCTGGAGATCGTCCGCCCCGACCTCCCCCTGGAGCTGATCGCCCGCAGGGGCCCCATCGGCCGTACGGTCCTCAGCTTCCCCTCGACGGTCGTCCACACCCTCCCGCTGGCGCTGGCCGGCACGGGGGTCCGCGTCGCCGTCTGCGACATCGACCCGGCCTGGCTGACGGAGAACGCCTCGCCCCGGGCCCAGGGCTTCCTGTCGGGCGTCACGGGCACGGCGAAAGACGTGCACCGGCTGACGGCGGTGAGCCCGGCGTGACCGGCCACCGGCCTGCCTCACCCGGACCGGGCCGGGCCGACCCGACCGCAGGCCGGCCGCACCCGGACCGCGGGCCGGCCTCACCGGGACCGCGGGGCGGCCTCGCGCGGACGTCCGGCGGAGTGCCGGGGGTGGCCGGAAAACGTCATCCGGAGCGTGGACACGCCGAGCGTCGGGGAGACAGGCGTGGTATCCGTGGAGGGAGAAAGAAGGGTTTTACCCACCAGAGACCTCCGCCATGCGTCCGACGGTCAGATTTTCTTCCCCTAACGGGCTGAACTTTTGTTGATCGAGGGTCAGTTGACCGGCCGGGCGTCCTACCCTTCAGAGGGTGAACCAAGTGATGTCCCGAGAGACAGAGGCCGACCTCCCAGGGGACGTGCTCCCCGGCGTGCTCAGCGAAACCCTGCACGCCGAACTCGTGGCGTTCCGCCGCGATCTGCACATGCACCCCGAACTGGGCAACCAGGAGTTCCGGACGACCGCCGCGATCAAGGAGCGGCTGGAGCGGGCCGGACTGCGCCCCCGCGTCCTGGCCACCGGGACCGGGCTCGTCTGCGACATCGGGCTCGCCGAGGGCGAGCGGTCGGCCGTACCCCTGCTGGCCCTGCGGGCGGACATCGACGCGCTGCCCATCCCGGACACCAAGAGCGACTGCCCCTACCGGTCGACCGTGCCCGACCGCGCCCACGCCTGCGGCCACGACGTGCACACCAGCGTGGTGCTGGGCGCCGGACTCGTCCTCGCCGACCTGCACGCCAAGGGCCTGCTGCCGCGGCCGGTACGGCTGCTCTTCCAGCCCGCCGAGGAGGTGCTGCCCGGCGGCGCCCTGGTCGCCATCGGGGACGGCGTGCTCGACGGCGTCGGCCGGATCCTCGCCGTGCACTGCGACCCCCGCGTCGACGCCGGCCGGGTCGGGCTGCGGCACGGCGCGATCACCAGCGCCTGCGACCTCCTCCAGGTCGCCCTCGCCGGCCCCGGCGGCCACACCGCCCGCCCGCACCTGACCACCGACCTGGTCACCGCGGTGGCCCGCGTCGCCACCGACGTGCCCGCGGTGGTCGCCCGGCGCGTGGACACCCGTGGCGGGCTCGCCGTGACCTGGGGCCGGATCGAGTCGGGCCACGCCCCGAACGTCATCCCGCAGCACGCCGAGCTGTCCGGCACCGTCCGCTGCCTGGACCTGGACGCCTGGCGCGACGCCCCCGACATCCTGCACGCGGCCGTCGACGAGGTCGCCACGCTGCACCGGGCCAAGTCGGAGATCACCTACGTGCGCGGGGTGCCGCCCGTCGTCAACGACCGGGAGTCCACCGAGCTGCTGCGCAGGTCGATGGTGGCCCGCCGGGGCCTGGACTCCGTCGAGAGCACCGAGCAGAGCCTGGGCGGCGAGGACTTCTCCTGGTACCTGGAGCACGTCTCCGGCGCCATGGCCCGCCTCGGCGTCCGCAGGCCCGGCGAGCGCACGGTGCGCGACCTGCACCAGGGCGACTTCGACGCCGACGAGTACGCCATCAAGGTCGGCGTCGAACTGTTCACGGCGGCGGCCCTCCTGGACGACGACGTGAGCTGACCCCTCCCCGGACCCGTCCTCCCCGGGCCTGTTCCGCCGGGATCCGTCCTCCCCGGACCCGTCCCGCCCCGGCCGGCCGAACCCCCGCCCGCCCCGGCACCCGCACCCCGGCCTCTCCGCGTACCCCGCACCGCCTCCCGCTCCCGGGGGTACCCCGTACGGCGTCACCACGCCCTCTGCGGAGTACCCGCGCACCCCGCGCCCCACCCGCCCTCACCGTCGGTTTCCAGCCGCTCCCGCCCTCCCGTGGGCCCGAGGCCGACGGGTGCCGTGCGGGCGGCGAGAGGCCCGAGGACCGGCGGAGCCGGTGGCCACGGGCGAGCAACTTGCCACGCTGCGAGGGCCTTTGAGGCACTTGTCACCGCCGCCCGCGACGGCCCGGGCGCCAACCGGCGCCGGTGGCGGCACGGTTCGATAACGGCCAGCCGAAACCCCGTTCCCCTGTACTTCTACGCGCGTTAATGTGCGCCGGAATCGCTGCGGTGACGGCGAGTTGGGGATGCGGACCGGTGACGGTGCCGTGGGGATGGAGGGTTTGCTGTGGGTATCTCTTCGAGGACGAGGTTCTCCCGGATCGCGGCGACCGCCGCCGTCGTCGCGCTCGCCGCGACCGGCTGTGGCGGTTCCAGCAAGGACGCCGCGAACGACTCGGGGAAGTCCGGCAAGTCCGGGACCTACTCCGGCAAGGGCGTCGGTCTCGCCTACGACATCGGCGGCAAGGGCGACCAGTCCTTCAACGACGCCGCGTTCGCCGGTCTGCAGAAGGCCGAGAAGGAGTTCAAGATCGGCGGCCGTGACATCGAGCCGCAGGACGGCGAGTCCAGCGCCGACAAGGTGCAGCGCCTCCAGCAGCTCGCGCAGGCGGGCTACAACCCGGTCATCGGTGTCGGCTTCGTGTACGCGGACGCCGTCAAGGAGGTCGCCGCCAAGTTCCCGAAGACCACCTTCGGCATCATCGACGACGACACGGACAAGGCGCCGAACGTCGCCGACATGGTCTTCCACGAGGAGCAGTCCTCGTACCTGGCGGGCGTCGCCGCCGCCAAGGCCTCCAAGAAGCACCACATCGGCTTCATCGGCGGCGTGGACATCCCCCTGATCCACAAGTTCGAGCAGGGATACGTCCAGGGCGCCCAGTCGGTCGACCCGAAGATCAAGATCGAGAAGCAGTACCTGACCCAGACCCCGCAGGAGGGCGGCTTCGCCAGCCCGGACAAGGGCAAGGACGCGGCCAGCGGCCAGATCGACGCGGGCGCCGACGTGCTCTACCACGCGGCCGGCCTCTCCGGTCAGGGTGTGATCTCCGAGGCCGCGCCGAAGAAGGTCTGGGTCATCGGTGTCGACTCCGACCAGTACGCCCAGTCCTCGCTCGCCGCGTACAAGGACCACATCCTCGGCTCGGCGCTGAAGAACGTCGGCGGCGCGGTCTACGACCTGGTGAAGTCGGTCCACGAGGGCAAGCCCAAGACCGGCGTGGTGCGCGGCGGCCTCGAGAACGACGGCGTCGGTTTCGCGGACAGCAACCCGAAGTACCAGGCCATGAAGGACGTCGTGGCCGCGGTCGACAAGGCCAAGCAGGACATCGTCTCCGGCAAGGTGACCGTCACCGTCAAGTGATCATCTGAGCCCGGCCGCACCGAGCCGTGGGGGTGGAGCGCGACTTCACCCCCACGGCTCCGTGCCGTCACGGGGAGGGCCGCGGGCGCCTCCCCGCCCTTCCGGCCGCCCCCGGGGCGTGCGGTGTCCGGCGCGCAAATTACTGTTGCCCTCCGCAGGGCCTCTCTGCCGGTGACAAGTCCGCGGCCACAGGTCGATAACGGACCGGACAGATGGGGTTTTCCGGAACGTCTACGCGCGTTACGCTGCCGCGGAACCAGCGCCTGGTTTGGGCGCGTGCACAAAGGAGTCCAGTTCCATGCGTCGGGTGTACCGAATAGCGGTTGCGGGCGTTGCGACCGCTACCCTTGCCGTTGCCGTGACCGCCTGTGGCGGTTCCTCCACCAGCGCCTCGCACGGCGGCGCGTCCCAGGGCATCGGTCTCGCCTACGACGTCGGTGGCAAGGGTGACCAGTCCTTCAACGACGCCGCGTTCGCGGGGCTCCAGAAGGCCGACAGCACCTTCAAGTACACCAGCCGCGACGTCGAGCCCCAGGACGGCGAGTCCAGCGCCGACAAGGAGCAGCGCCTGGAGCAGCTGGCCAAGTCGGGCTACAACCCGGTCATCGGTGTCGGCTTCGTCTACGCGGACGCCGTCAAGGCCGTCGCCGCGAAGTACCCGAAGACCACCTTCGGCATCATCGACGACGAGCAGGACAAGGCCTCGAACATCGCCGACATGGTGTTCCACGAGGAGCAGGCCTCCTACCTCGCCGGTGTGGCCGCGGCCAAGGCCTCCAAGAAGCACCACATCGGCTTCATCGGTGGCGTGGACATGCCGCTGATCCACAAGTTCGAGGCCGGTTACATCCAGGGCGCCCAGTCGGTCGACCCGAAGATCAAGATCGAGAAGCAGTTCCTGACGCAGACCGCGCAGGAGGGCGGCTTCTCCAGCCCCGACAAGGGCAAGGACGCCGCCGAGGGCCAGATCGACGCGGGTGCCGACGTGGTCTACGCCGCCGCCGGCCTGTCCGGCCAGGGCGTCATCCAGGCCGCCGCCGCGCACAAGGTGTGGGCCATCGGTGTCGACTCCGACCAGTACAAGCAGGCCGCGCTGGCGAAGTACAAGGACGCGATCCTGACCTCGGCCACCAAGGACGTCGACGGCGCGGTGTTCAACCTCGCGAAGTCGGTGCACGACAAGAAGCCGGCCACCGGTGTCGTCCGCGCCAGCCTGGTCACCGGCGGTGTCGGCCTCGCCGACTCCAACCCGGTCTTCAAGAACAACGCGGACATGCAGGCCGCGCTGAAGAAGGCCGAGGCGGCCATCAAGGACGGCTCGGTCGTCGTCAAGACCTCCTGACCCGAGGTCGGGATTCCGGCCAAGGTCAAGGTGTCATAACCAGACGTCGAAACCATGGCCAAGGGCAGCGCTGCAATGGCAGCGTGAGAGGCCACGGAACGGGGTGCGGGGAAGATCGACCCCCGCGCCCCGTTCGCGCGACACAACGCCCGGCGCAGATCGATCATGATCCGGCCGGGCATTATTTGAAGCAGGGGCGCTACGCGCATAGATAGGCCCCTTTTCCGAGGAGAGTGCGCCATCGACGCGTCCAGTAGCCCTCCGCTCACCGCACACCCGACCGCGGTCGAGCTGGCGGGAATCACCAAGCGGTTCCCCGGTGTCGTCGCCAACCACGACATCCACCTCACCGTCCGCACCGGCACCGTGCACGCCCTCGTCGGCGAGAACGGCGCCGGCAAGTCCACGCTGATGAAGATCCTCTACGGCATGCAGAAGCCGGACGAGGGGACGATCACCGTCAGCGGCGAGCAGGTCACCTTCTCGACGCCCGGTGACGCCATCGCGCGCGGCATCGGCATGGTGCACCAGCACTTCATGCTCGCCGACAACCTCACGGTCCTGGAGAACGTGGTGCTCGGCAGCGAGAAGCTGCACGGCATCGGCGGCGCCGCCCGCAAGAAGATCCGCGAGATATCCGACCGGTACGGGCTGAACGTGCGCCCCGACGACCTGGTCGAGAACCTCGGCGTGGCCGAGCGCCAGCGCGTCGAGATCCTCAAGGTCCTCTTCCGCGGCGCCCGCACCCTGATCCTGGACGAGCCGACCGCGGTGCTCGTGCCGCAGGAGGTCGACGCGCTCTTCGACAACCTGCGCGAGCTGAAGTCCGAGGGTCTGTCGGTCATCTTCATCTCCCACAAGCTGGGCGAGGTCCTCTCGGTCGCCGACGACATCACCGTCATCCGGCGCGGCACGACGGTCGGCACCGCCGTCCCCGCCGAGACCACCCCGCGTCAGCTCGCCGAGATGATGGTCGGCAGCGAGCTGCCCACCCCGGAGACCGCCGAGTCCACCGTGACGGACCGGGCCGTGATCGAGGTCGACGGCCTGACCGTGTACGCCGGCGGTGCCAAGGGCGACGCGGGCGCCGACGCCAAGCGCGCGCTCGACGACGTCACCTTCACCATCCACGCCGGCGAGGTCATGGGCATCGCCGGGGTCGAGGGCAACGGCCAGACCGAGCTGATCGACGCGCTGATCGGCCTCAAGCACGCCGACTCCGGCGCCATCCGCTTCCTGGGCGACGACATCACCCCGTGGCCCACCCGCAAGCGCCGCGAGCGGGGCGTCGGCTACATCCCCGAGGACCGCCACCGCCAGGGCCTGCTCCTGGAGGCCCCGCTCTGGGAGAACCGCATCCTCGGCCACGTCACCGAGCAGCCCAACGCCAAGGGCTTCTGGCTGAACCCGAAGGGCGCCCAGGAGGACACCCGACGGATCGTCGCCGAGTACGACGTGCGCACCCCCGGCATCGACGTCACGGCGGCCTCCCTCTCCGGAGGCAACCAGCAGAAGCTGATCTTCGGCCGCGAGATGAGCCACGGTCCCAAGTTCCTGATCGCCGCCCACCCCACCCGCGGTGTGGACGTCGGCGCGCAGGCGCAGATCTGGGACCGCATCCGCGAGGCCCGTCGCGAGGGCCTGGCCGTGCTGCTGATCTCCGCGGACCTCGACGAGCTGATCGGCCTGTCGGACACCCTGCGGGTGATCTACGACGGCAGGCTGGTCGCCGACGCCGACCCCGCCACCATCACTCCGGAGGAGCTCGGGTCGGCCATGACCGGTGCCGCGTCCGGTCACCTGGAGCACACAGAAGAGAGCGCGGCGCCCGCCGCCCCGGAGGACGAGGCCCGATGAAGAAGTTCGACAAGGAGCGGCTGCTCCTCGCGGTGGCCGGCCCGGTCATCGCTCTCGTCGCGGCGATCGCGCTGACCTCGGTCGTGCTGCTCGCCTCGGGCAAGAACCCGTTCGAGCCCTACCAGCTGATGCTGCAGCAGGCCTCGTTCTCCGACGTCCAGGTGCTGATCGTCAACCAGGCGTCGATGTACTACCTGGCCGCGATCGCCGTCGCCATCGGCTTCCGGATGAACCTGTTCAACATCGGCGTCGACGGCCAGTACCGCCTCGGCGCGGTGATGGTCGCCGTGGTCGGCGCGCACCTGGCGCTGCCCGCCGTGCTGCAGATCCCGGTGCTGCTCGTCGTCGGCGCGCTCACCGGTGCCCTCTGGTCCGGTATCGCGGGCGTCCTGAAGATCACCCGCGGGGTCAGCGAGGTCGTCGCCACGATCATGCTGAACGCGATCGCCGCCAGCCTCATCGGCTACCTGACCGCCTCCAACGTGTGGGGCGTGCAGGTCGGCAACAACAGCACCACCGGCATCATGAAGAAGTCCGGCTGGATCCCCGGCATCGACCTGGGCCCCGAGGTCGGCGAGATCTACGGCCTCGTCTTCCTCGCCGTCCTCATGGGCGTCGGCTACTGGGTCGTCCTCAACCGCACCCGCTTCGGCTTCGACCTGCGCGCCACCGGTGAGTCGGAGTCGGCCGCCGCGGCCTCCGGCGTCGACGCCAAGCGCATGGTGCTCACCGCGATGCTCATCTCCGGTGCCATCGCCGGCGTCTCCGGACTGCCGCTCCTGCTGGGCGACGCGCACACCTACAGCCTGAGCTTCCCGGCGGGCCTCGGCTACACCGCCATCGGCATCGCCCTGCTCGGCCGCAACAACCCCGGCGGCATCGCCGTCGCCGCGCTGCTGTGGGCCTTCCTCGACAAGGCTTCTCCGGCCCTCGACTACGCGACCCCGGTGGCGTACGACAAGGAGATCGCCACCATCATGCAGGGCCTGATCGTCTTCGCGGTCGTCGTCTCGTACGCGGCCGTCCGCCAGTGGGGCCTGCGCCGCCAGCAGAAGCGGGTCGGCGCGGAGCTCGCCGCCGAGGCCGCCAAGAACGCCACGAAGAAGGAGGTGGCGGCGGCATGACCACCGCGACCGTCGCGAAGCCGCAGACGCCGGCGCCCGCCAAGGGCGGCCGCCGTCTCACCCTCCCGGTACTCCTGCTGATCGTCGCGGGCGTGCTGATCCTCGCCTCGGCCGTCCGCCTGATCAGCGGAGCGGACGGCATCACCTCGACCGGCCAGATGTCCACCGCGCTCAGGCTGGCCGTGCCGATCGGACTCGCGGGCCTCGGCGGCCTGTGGGCCGAGCGGGCCGGTGTCGTCAACATCGGCCTCGAGGGCATGATGATCCTCGGCACCTGGTTCGGCGCCTGGGCGGGCTACCAGTGGGGCCCGTGGGCCGGTGTCGCCTTCGGCATCCTCGGCGGCGTCCTCGGCGCCCTCCTGCACGCCGTCGCCACCGTGACCTTCAACGTCAACCACATCGTCTCCGGTGTGGCCCTCAACATCCTCGCGCTGGGCACCACCCGCTACCTGTCGAAGTTCACCTTCGCCGACGCCCCGGGCGGCTCCTCCAAGCAGTCCCCGCCGATCGACTCGCTCGGCACCTTCGACATCCCGGGCCTGTCGCACTGGCTGGACACGCTCAACGGCAAGCACTGGTTCCTGGTCTCGGACATCGCCGGCCTGCTCGGCGGCCTGGTCACCGACCTGTCCCCGCTGACCCTGGTCGCGGTGGCCCTGGTCCCCGCCAGCTGGTGGGTGCTGTGGCGCACGTCCTTCGGCCTGCGGCTGCGCTCCTGCGGCGAGAACCCGGTGGCCGCCGAGTCCCTCGGCGTCAACGTGTACAAGTACAAGTACCTCGCCGTGCTCATCTCGGGCGGCTTCGCCGGCCTCGGCGGCGCCTTCCTGTCGATCGTCGCCTCCAACGTGTACCTCGACGGCCAGACGGCCGGCCGCGGCTACATCGGTCTCGCCGCGATGATCTTCGGCAACTGGATGCCGGGCGGCCTCGCCCTCGGCGCCGGCCTGTTCGGTTACACCGACAGCCTCAACCTGCGCGGCGGCGGCACCAACGTCCACGCGCTGATCCTGCTGCTCGCGATCCTGCTGGTGTTCGGCGTCGCCTACCTGGCGTGGAAGAAGCGCCTGGTGTCCGCGGTGGTCACCGCCGCGGTCGCGGCCCTCATGTTCGTCTGGTACGTGGCCACCGACGACGTCCCGCAGCAGCTCGTGAGCGCCACCCCGTACATCGTGACGCTGCTCGTGCTGTCGCTCTCCGCGCAGCGCCTGCGGATGCCCAAGGCGGACGGTCTGCCGTACCGGAAGGGACAGGGCAAGTGACCGCCTCCGGCGCGGGCTGCGCGGCCGTCGACTGGGACGCCCTGAGGAAGGCGGCGCGGGACGCCATGTCCCTCGCGTACGCCCCCTACTCCGGCTACCCGGTGGGCGCCGCGGCGCTCGTCGACGACGGCCGGACCGTGTCCGGCTGCAACGTCGAGAACGCCTCCTACGGCCTCGGCCTGTGCGCCGAGTGCGGTCTGGTCTCGCAGCTGCGGGCCACCGGGGGCGGCCGGCTGACGCACTTCACCTGCGTCGACGGCCGGGGTGAGATCCTGGTGCCGTGCGGCCGCTGCCGCCAGCTGCTGTACGAGTTCGGCGGGCCCGCCCTGCTGCTGGAAACCCCCGAGGGCGTCCTGGCGCTCTCCGAGATGCTCCCCCAGGCCTTCGGGCCCGAGCACCTCACCAAGTAACTCCCGTACGGCCCCCCTGACCTGTGCAGGGGGGCCGTACGGCTTCGCACCTCCGGAAGGAAAGTCATGGCCATGGACGCCATCTCCGTCATCCGCACCAAGCGGGACCGCGGTCAGCTGAGCGACGAGCAGATCGACTGGGTCATCGACGCGTACACCCGCGGCGAGGTCGCCGACTACCAGATGGCCGCCCTCAACATGGCGATCCTGCTCAACGGCATGGACCGCCGCGAGATCGCCCGCTGGACGGCCGCCATGATCGCCTCCGGCGAGCGCATGGAGTTCTCCTCGCTGTCCCGCCCGACCGCCGACAAGCACTCCACCGGCGGCGTCGGCGACAAGATCACCCTCCCGCTCGCCCCGCTCGTCGCGGCCTGCGGCGCGGCCGTCCCGCAGCTGTCCGGCCGGGGCCTCGGCCACACCGGCGGCACCCTGGACAAGCTGGAGTCGATCCCCGGCTGGCGTGCGCTGCTCTCCAACGAGGAGATGCTGTCCGTGCTGGACGGCACCGGCGCCGTGATCTGCGCGGCCGGTGACGGTCTCGCCCCCGCCGACAAGAAGCTGTACGCCCTGCGCGACGTCACCGGCACGGTCGAGGCGATCCCGCTGATCGCGTCCTCGATCATGTCGAAGAAGATCGCCGAGGGCACCGGTTCCCTCGTCCTGGACGTGAAGGTCGGCTCCGGCGCCTTCATGAAGACCATCGAGGACGCCCGCGAGCTGGCCTCCACCATGGTCGGCCTCGGCACCGACCACGGCGTGAAGACCGTCGCGCTGCTCACGGACATGTCGACCCCGCTCGGCCTCACCGCGGGCAACGCCCTCGAGGTCCGCGAGTCGGTCGAGGTCCTGGCCGGCGGCGGCCCCGCCGACGTCGTCGAACTGACCATCGCCCTGGCCCGCGAGATGCTCGACGCGGCCGGCATCAAGGACGCCGACCCGGCCAAGGCCCTCGCCGACGGCTCGGCGATGGACGTCTGGCGCCGCATGATCGCCGCCCAGGGCGGTGACCCGGACGCCGCGCTGCCCACCTCCAAGGAGCAGCACGTCGTCAAGGCCACGTCCACCGGTGTGCTGACCCGCCTCGACGCCTACGACATCGGCATCGCCGCCTGGCGCCTGGGCGCCGGCCGCGCCCGCAAGGAGGACCCGGTGCAGGCCGCCGCGGGCGTCGAGATGCACGCCAAGCCGGGCGACACCGTGACCGAGGGCCAGCCGCTGCTGACCCTGCACACGGACACCCCGGAGCGCTTCGGCTACGCCCTGGAGGCCGTCGAGGGCTCCTACGACATCGCCGCCCCGGGCACGGACTTCACCGCCTCCCCGGTGGTCCTGGAGCGCATCGCCTGATCAGGGGAACACCCTGCCGGATCAAGGGGACCGGTGGACCTCCACCGGTCCCCTTCGGCATCGGACCCGTGGCCGGGGTGACCTCCAGGTCCCACGCCCGCCGCGACCGGATCAGCGAGCCCGCCGGGTACGCGGCGCCGGCTCACCCCAGCACCGCCGCCACCCCCACCAGCACCGGTACGGACACCACCGTCGACAGCAGGATGGACTCGCGGGCGAGGGTCTCGGCGACCTGGTAGCGGCTGGCGTAGGTGAAGAGGTTCTGCGCGGCGGGGAGGGCGGAGGTGACCACCACGTCGAGCAGCGGGGCGCCGTGCAGGCCGAAGACGCCCCCGGCCAGCAGCCAGGCCACCAGCGGCTGGCCCACCGACTTCAGCGCCACCGACAGCAGGACCGGTTCCCGGTCGCGCCCCCGGCCGGGGGCCTTGCTGCCGCGCAGGGACATGCCGAAGGTGAGCAGCGCCGCCGGGACGGACATGTCGCCGATCAGGGTCAGGGGGTTCAGCAGCGGGCCCGGGAGCCGCCAGCCTGCCGCCGACACCACCACCCCGCACAGCGAGGCCACCGCGATCGGATTGCGCAGCGGGGTCAGCAGGCGCCGCAGCGGGCTTCCCTCCGCGCCGCCGCCCGACAGGTCCAGCACCGTCAGGGCGACCGGGGTGACCAGCACGACCTGGAACAGCAGCACCGGGGCCACCAGGGAGGCGTCGCCCAGGACGTACGCCGCGATCGGGATCCCGAGGTTGCCCGAGTTCACGTAACCGGAGCACAACGCGCCGATCGTCGTACGGCCGGTGTCCCATCGCCGCACCACGCTGACCAGGACGAACAGCCCCGCGACCGTCGCCGTGCTCAGCGCCGTCACCAGCAGCCGGGCGGAGAACAGCACCGACAGGTCCGCCTTCGCCAGCATCGTGAAGAGCAGCGCCGGACCCGCCACCGAGAACGCGAGCCGCGTCAGCACCTCGGCGCCCTGCTCGCCGAGCGAACCGCGCCGCCCGAGCAGATACCCCACCCCGATGACGACCGCGATCACCGCGAACCCGCTCAGCACCCCCCGCACAGGGCCCCACCCTCGCCGGGAACGGGGGAGCGGGTCAAGAGCGATCTCCGCGGTTCCGTGCCCCGCAGGCTTCCGCGCACCGCGGCGGTCCTCGTGTTCCGCCCGCGTCTTCCGGCGGATCCGTGCCGGGGCGGCGCGCCGCGATGAGTTCCGCGCGTCCCGGCCGTCTACCGCACGTGGACGCCGACACACCCGCCGTGCTCAGACCCGCCGGCCCCGTCACCCGGGACGAGGTGACGGGGCTGTGCGACGAGGTGCGGGCCCTGCTGGAGTCCGGCGGCGCCGGGACCGTGGTGTGCGACGTCGGCGGTCTCGGCCCGCCGGGCCTCGGGACCGTCGAACTGCTCGCGCGGCTGGAGCTCACCGCCCGCCGGGCCGGCGGCCGGATCCGGCTGCGCGGGCACGGCCCCGGACTACGCGCCCTGCTCGACCTCGCCGGCCTCCGCTTCCAGATGGAGGGGCAGCCCGAACAGCGGGAACAGACGCGGGGTGTCGAGGAAGAAGTGGAACCCGGTCAGCCGGCCGTCTGAGATCTCCAGGACCTGGATCGACCAGGGCGCGAGACCGCCCTTCTCCGGGTCCGGCTTGTAGTGGGCGAAGCCCGGCAGCCCGTTCACCTCGACCGGCAGCAGGCGCGAACCCGCGCACTCGTGGCCGATCGACGTCATGAAGCCCGTGATGTCGGAGGCGCCGGTCAGCCACATCTCGAACGGCGGCATCGTCATGACGGCGTCCTCGTGCAGCAGCGCCGTCAGCGCCGCCATGTCGTACCCCTCGAACGCCGCCACATAGCGCTCCAGCAGCTTCTGCTGCTCCTCGTCCAGCGGGTCGGACACCGCGGCCCGCGCGCCCTTGTCGTCGCGCTCGGCGAGCGTCGCCCGGGCCCGCTGCAGCGCGCTGTTCACCGAGGCGACCGAGGTGTCCAGCAGCTCGGCGACCTCGCTCGCCTTCCAGGCCAGCACCTCGCGCAGGATCAGCACCGCCCGCTGCTTGGGCGGCAGCTGCTGCAGGGCGGCCATGAACGCGAGCCGCACCGACTCCTTGGCCACCGCGGCCTCCGCCGGGTCGCCGAGCGCCGGCAGCACCCGGGAGTCCGGCACCGGCTCCAGCCACGTGTTCTCCGGGCGCGGGGAGAGCGCGTACTGCGCGAGCGGCGTGGACTCCGACAGATCCACCGGCCGGGCCCGCTTGCTGCCCGCCGCCAGCATGTCCAGGCAGACGTTCGTCGCGATCCGGTACAGCCACGAGCGCAGGCTGGAGCGGCCCTCGAACTTCGCGTGGTTGCGCCACGCCCGCACCAGGGTGTCCTGCACCGCGTCCTCGGCCTCGAACGAGGAGCCGAGCATGCGGTAGCAGTACCCGGTCAGCTCGGTCCGGTACTTCTCCAGTTCGACGTCCAGATCGGCCGTCGCCGTGCCGTCGCCCATCGTCCACCCACCCCTGTGGCCGTCCCGTACGCGCGTCGTCGCGCCCCAGCACCCCGGAAGCTACCGCAGCACGCGCCCGGTGGCCCCCGGAGTCGCGAAAGCCGGGCGCGCTCACCGCCGTTCCCGCGCGCGATCCGGCATCCCACGACGGCGAACCCCCTGGACGCCGGGCCGGCGTCCAGGGGGTTCGCGGTGTGCGGGGCGGCGGGGTCAGTGAGCGGGCACCGGCGCGCGGCGGGCCGCGGTGCGGGCCGCGCGGGAGCCGGCCACCGTGATGGTGACGACGCCGAGGACCGCGAGGACGCCGATGCCGACCGTGCCGCTCCAGCCGTCCGCGTGGAAGGCCATCGCGCCGACCGTGCTGCCGACGCTGGAGCCGATGTAGTACGCGGACTGGTAGAGGGCCCCCGCCTGGGCGCGGCCGTGGACGGCCGTCCTGCTGACCGCCGAGGAGGCGACCGCGTGGCCCGCGAAGAAGCCGGCCGTGATCAGCACCAGCCCCAGCAGCACCAGCGGGACGGAGTCGGCCAGCGAGATCAGCAGGCCGGCCGCCGTCGTGCCGCCGGCCAGGTACAGCGCGCCCCGGCGGCCGAGGCGGCCCACCAGCCGGCCGGCCGTGGACGCGGACACCGTGCCGACCAGGTACACCAGGAAGATCGAGCCGACGATGCCCTGGGGGAGGGAGAACGGCGCCTCGGTCAGGCGGTAGCCGATGACCGTGTACACGCCGCCGAACACCGTCATGAACAGCGCGCCGATCGCGTACAGGCGGCGCAGCAGCGGGTCGGCGAGGTGGTCGCGGACCGTGCGGGCCAGGACGCGGGGGCGCAGCGAGCCCGGCGTGAAGTGCCTCGGCGCCGGCAGCAGCACCCGGAACGCCACCGCGCAGGCCACCGCGATCACACCGACGACACCGACCGCGACCCGCCAGCCCCACTCCTGCGCGACCCAGCCGGTGATGACCCGGCCGCTCATCCCGCCGACGCTGTTGCCCGCGACGAACAGGCCGATCGCCGTGATCAGGGCCTTCGGGCGGACCTCCTCCGCCAGATAGGCCGTCGCCGACGCCGGCAGGCCGGCCAGGGCCGCGCCCTGCACCGCCCGCAGCACGACCAGGGCGCCGATCGACGGCGCGAACGGCACCAGCAGACCGACGCCGACCGCGACCGCCAGCGAGGCCGTCATCACCGTACGGCGCCCGAAGCGCTCGGACAGGGCGCTCATCGGCAGCACGAACAGCGCCAGACCGCCGGTCGCGGCCGCCACCGTCCAGCTCGCCTCGCTCGCCGCGACCCCGAACTCGCCGGAGATCAGCGGCAGCAGGGCCTGGGTGGAGTACAGGAGCGCGAAGGTCGCGACACCGGCGAGGAAGAGCGCGAGCCGCATCCGGCCGTAGCCGGGGGTGCCCGGGGCCATCCGGGAGTCCTCGGCGGCGGGAGCGGGGGGCGACGGAGGGGACGCGGGGGAGACGGGCGCGGCGAGGGGGGCGGTGCCACGGGAGACGCGGGAGACCCGGGAGCCGTGCGAGGGGACGGACAGGACGGCGCCCACCTGCATGGACGCCCCGGTACTGGCGGGAGACATGCTTCGACGCTACGTACGCCCGCGCTGATCCGTCCAATGCATGGAACGTCCATAATCGTTCCCATGGTGCATCAGCAGAGGTCACAGGCGCGGCTGTCACCGTCCGGTGACACAGAAGACATGGCGCTGGCTCTCGCCCCGCGGCTCGCCTACTTCGCGGGAGTGGCCCGCACGGAGCATGTCACCCGGGCCGCGCACGCGATGAACGTCCCCCAGTCGACCCTCTCGCGCGCCATGGCCCGCCTCGAGCAGGACCTCGGCGTCGACCTCTTCGCCCGGCACGGCCGCACGGTCTCCCTCACCACCGCCGGCCGCACCTTCCTCGCCTCGGTCGAGCGCGCCCTCGCCGAGATCGAGCGGGCCGCCGAGGAGGTGCGCGCCGACGCCGACCCGGCCACCGGCAAGGTCGCCTTCGGCTTCCTGCACACCATGGGCCCGGAGACCGTGCCCGGACTGCTGCACGCCTTCCGCGCCGACCATCCGCGCGTCCGCTTCAGCCTCGTGCAGAACTACGGCGAGGCGATGCTGGAGCGCCTGCGGGCGGGCGAGCTCGATCTCTGTCTGACCTCGCCGGTGCCCGACGCCCCCGACCTGGTGGCCCGGCGCCTCGACGAGCAGAAACTCCGTCTCGTCGTCCCGGCCGACCACGGGCTGGCCGGCCGCCGCCGCATCCGCCTCGCCGAGGCGGCCGACGAGGCCTTCGTCACCCTGGAGCCGGGCTACGGCCTGCGCCGCATCACCGACGACCTGTGCAGCCAGGCGGGCTTCCGTCCCCGGGTCGCCTTCGAGGGCGAGGAGACGGAGACCCTGCGCGGTCTGGTGGCCGCGGGTCTGGGGGTCGCCCTGCTGCCGCCGCCGACCGTGCCGCGCCCGGGGGTGGTGGAGCTGACGGTCACGGCCCCGAGGGCGGTCCGCGAGATCGGCGTGGCCTGGCTGGCCGACCGCCCGGACACCCCGCCGGTGGCGGCCTTCAAGAAGTTCCTGCTCTCCCGGCGGGGGAACCTGCTGCCCTGACGCGCGGCGCTCCGCCGCCGTGGGTCAGTGCCGCAGTGACTTCCCGAAGCCCGAGGCCAGCGGCATCCGCAGGCCGATCGGCGGCGGCGCGGCCAGCGCGTCGCCCACCGGGCGGGACACGTGGTGCCCGAACAGCGCGCCCATCACGAAGTCCACCGCGAGGCTGACGACTTCGTCCCGGTGCTGGTGCAACCCGTGGCCGTCGGAGTGGACTTCGAAGCGGCACACCTCGCGGTTCACCTTCTTCGCGCGGGCGGCCAGCCGGAAGGACAGCTCGGGGTCGGTCCGCTCGTCGTTCGTGCCGTGGGCGATCAGCACACGGCGCCCGACCAGTTGCCTGACCGGCTCGGCGGTCGCCGCGACATCCTCCTCGGGCAGCCAGGGGGCCAGCGCCACCACGGAGTTGACCGCCTCGTGGCCCCCGGCCCGCAGCGCGGCCCGGCCGCCCATGTCCAGCCCCACCAGGCACACCGGAACATCGCCGTAGCGGCGTACGACCTCGTCGGCGGCCCAGGTCGCGTCTCCCGCCAGGTGTGCCTCGGTGCCGTTCCAGCCCCGGTAGCGGTACCGGACCGTGTGGACGGCCAGCCCCTCCGCGCGGCCCGCGCGGGCGAACCTGCGGCCGAGGGTGCGCACGAAGGGCGGTGTCCACAGCGTGGAGGGTCTGCGGGCGGACGTCTCCTCGCCGCCGGGGAGCAGCAGCACCGCCCCGCTCACCGCCGCCGGCCCGGGGCCGACCGCCTTGCCCAGCCCGGCCGTTCGGACCGGTGTCGCTTGCTGTCCCATGACAGAACAGTGTCAGAAGGGACGGTGATCGAAACCCGTGCAGGCGGTCACCGTTGCGTATCGGCGGACGGCGCGTCCGTGCCGGTCGCGGCGTACGGCCGCCGCCCGGTGCCGGACGTGCCGCGCGGGCCGGGAGATCGGGCATCCGATTCGGCGTCCTGTCGAGGAATCCGGCCGTACGCTCGACGGCTTTCGCTGTTCTCCGTCAATGCGATGAGATCAGCGTTCATTCCTTTCGATGAACGGCGCGCGGGAATCAATGACGCGACCGAGCGCCGGCCGTTCGGGCCGAAAACCGAATGGCTGTTCCGGAAGGCCGTCTCCACCAGCGGTTCTTCCGGAACCGGGCGCCGGGGACGGTGTGTTCGGGGTGCGGAATGCGGACAGGCTTTCACGCGTCGTCCGCATTTCGGTGTTTGCGGCGGGCGGTGCGGCATGTTTACGGTCGTGGACCGCTCCGATCCATTGTGATCACTGTCTCCGTCTCCAAGGACCTTCCTATGAAGCAGTCTGCTGCCAAGACCCTCGGTGTCGCCGCGCTCGGTGCCGCTTTCGCCGCCGTCGGCGCGGGCGCGGCCCACGCGGCCCCGGCCGTCCCGGACGCCTCGGGTGCCCTGGACTCCGTGTCCCGGGCGCTGCCGGGCGCCGGTGAGGCCGTCACCCAGGGACAGGGTGCCGTCGGCGCCGGGGTGGCCGCCGCGCAGCCCGCCGTCCAGAAGGTGCTGGCCCAGGGTCCGACCGCGCCGGTCGCCGGGCTGCTCGGCGGACTGCCGCTGAAGGGCCTGCCCACGCACGGCGTGCCGGTGAACGGGATCCCGCTCGGCTGACGAAGCCGCGCCGGCCGACGCCGCCGGGTGCCCCGGGATCGCCCGGGCGCACCCCGGCGGCTTCGGCGCGACCGGGCACGGGCCCCGGCGGGGGTCCGGCCCCCGTGAGGGTCCGGCGCGCTCACCGGGCGGCGACGCGCGCCTTGTCCTCGGACGGCAGCAGGATCCACAGCGCGAGGTAGAGCAGGAACTGCGGGCCGGGCAGCAGGCAGGAGAGCACGAACATCACCCGCACCAGCGTGGCGGAGACGCCGAAGCGCCGGGCCAGACCGGCGCACACTCCGCCGATCATGCGGCCGTGGGTGGGGCGGACAAGGGCGGTCATGGTCGCTCCTCCGTGGTCGCCGGCCCTTCCGTGGGCCGGTCTGTTCATCTCCCTCCACGGTACGGAGACGAACGGGGACGAAGCGTCGCTCTACGGGGCGATCCCGACCCTGGGAATCGTCGGGGTACGCCCCTGAGAAAGCTCCTCCTGGAGGCCGGCCGGTCCGGTCGCTTCACCCTCCCCGGCCCCGCGCCGCCGCAGCCACGCCCGTCCCGCCGGTACGACGGCCAGGTGGGCCAGCGCCACGCCCGCGGTGTTCAGCAGCAGCGAGTCGACGTCCACGACCCGACCCGGAACCCCGCTCTGCAGCAGGGCGATGCCCAGGGAGATCAGGGCCCCTGCCGCGGCCGTACGCATCAGGGACGCGAGCCGGGACACGGCGAGCCTGCCGTCGGCCATCGGCAGCAGCACCCCCAGTGGCGCGAGCAGCGCCAGCCCCTCGCCGAGCGGACGGACCGCCCCCGGCCAGCCCAGGGCGAGATCGGCACGGATCCCGGCGAGCGGACGCAGGTTGGCGGGCATCACCCAGGGGACGTCCAGAGGCCGCAGCGTCAGCCAGGCGACGAGCCCGAGATGGGCGACGAGGAGGACACTCCCGGTCACACGGATGCGGATCGCGGCGGTGCCGCCGATGGAGCCTTGACGCTGCACGCCCCCCAAGACGCGCCCCCTGGCCCGATCGGTTCCCCTCAGGGGGCTGCCCGGCCCATGAGGCGTCGGCCACACCACCACCCGCACCCGCACGGTCCGCCCCACCGCGCCCCTGCCCGGCCTGCCCGTAGGGGACGCCGCGCCTCCGACCGGCCTCCCCCGGCCTCCCCGTAGGGGACCGCCGTCCCAGGCGCCCGTGGCCGGGGCCGCGGCCCGGTCAGCCGCCCGCGACCTCGCTGGACGGCGGTTCCGTGGTGCCGGGGCGGGCGCGGACGTCGTCGGTGCACTCGTAGCGGCGCGGACGGGCGGTGCCGGGGCCGCCGAGGACCACCGAGCCGTCGCCGTCGGCGGCGGCCGAGTCGGAGAGGGTGCAGACGGCCTGGGCCAGCGCGTAGGAGGCGAGACGGGCCGGGGCGGTGCTCAGCCGCAGCGTCTCCTCCGGGTCCCCCCGGCCGGGCCCGGTCACGGTCAGACCGCCCGGCACGTACGTCAGATGGCCCGCCGCGCGTTCCGCCGCCGACGGGGCCGCGGCGAGCTGGTCCAGCAGCCCCTGCGCGACCATGACCCGCCGTTTCGCGTCCGGTGTGCCCTCCGGCACGCGCACGGTCCGGTCGACGGTGACCAGGGACGAGCCGCACAGCAGGAAGACCTGCACGGGAACCCCGCGCGAGGACTGCGTGGCGGCGTCGGGTCCGGCCAGCGAGCACGGCACGCGCGACGGCGCGCCGCCGAAGTCCGTCGGCACCTCGGTGGCCTGGATCCCGCAGCCGGCGAGCAGCGCGCCCAGGAGGGGCAGCGCCAGCAGGCGCCGCGCGGTCCGTACGGTCCGTGCGCTCATGAGCCCTCCGTCCCCCCGTCCGTGTCCCCGGCCAGGCCGGGCACGCCGTCCTTGCCGTCGCCGTCCTCCTCCGTGAGCCGCGAGGCGTCACGCGGCAGCCGGAGCGTGAACACCGCGCCGCCCTCGGGCGAGTTGGCCGCGGTGATCGCGCCGCCGTGGATGTGGGCGTTCTCCATCGCGATGGACAGGCCCAGACCGCTGCCCTCGGAACGCGGCCGGGAGGCGCTGGCCTTGTAGAAGCGGTCGAACACGTGCGGCAGGACGTCCTCGGGGATGCCCGGCCCGTGGTCGCGCACCGCGATCACCAGGTCGTCGCCGCCACCGTCACCGCCGCCGGCGTCGATGCGCACCGACACCCGGACCGGGGAGCCACCGTGCTTGAGCGCGTTGCCGATCAGGTTGGCGAGGATGACGTCCAGGCGGCGCGGGTCGAGCCGGGCGTGGGTGCCGCGCTCGGCGTCCAGGTCGACGGCGTCCAGCCAGGCGCGGGCGTCGATGCAGGCGGTGATCTGGTCGGCGATGTCGACGTCGTCCAGGACCAGCCGGGCGGTGCCCGCGTCGAAGCGGGTGACCTCCATCAGGTTCTCGACCAGGTCGTTCAGTCGCCGCGTCTCGCTGACCACCAGCCGGACGGCCGGCTCGATCATCGGGTCGATGCTCCCCGACTCGAACTCCAGCTCCTCCTCCAGCACCTCCGTCACAGCGGTGATGGCGGTCAGCGGGGTGCGCAGCTCGTGCGACATGTCGGCGACGAAGCGGCGCGAGGCCTCGTCACGGGCGGCCATGTCGGCGACCCGCTTCTCCAGCGCCGCCGCCGCGTTGTTGAACGTCCGCGACAGATCGGCGAGTTCGTCGGTGCCGGACACCCTCAGCCGGGTGTCGAGCCGGCCCTCGCCGAGCCGCCGGGCGGCCACCCCGAGCCGGTGCACCGGCTTCAGCACGGTCGTGGCGGCGGCCTGCGCGAGCAGCGCGGAGCCGATCAGCGCGAGCCCGGTCGCGATGCCCAGCGACCACGCCAGCGAGTTGAGATCCTTCGCCTCCGGCTCCAGGGACTTGGTCATGTAACCGGTCGGACCGCCCCCGATCACCCGGGTGCCGGCGACCAGGTACGGCGTCCCCTGGTCGCTGACCCGCTGCCAGTACAGGTGGTACGGCGCCTTGTTGCCGCCGGTCACCTTCTGCCGCTTGTCCACCGCGGTGCGCAGCGACCGGGGCACGTCCTCCAGCGAGAAGCTGTTCAGGCCGCCCGAATTGCCGTACACCGTCTTGCCGTTCGTGTCCTGGGCGACCAGGAGCACGCTGAAGCGCTGGCTGCTGCCCGCCATCTGGCCGGCGGTGCGCTGGAGTTCGTCCTGCGTGGGATGGGCGGGCAGCGCGCCCGCGCGGTTCTGCATCTCCTGCTGGAAGTCGCGCAGCACCGCGTCCTGGGCGCGGGTGAGCACCGCCTCCCGGTTCAGCCAGTAGGCGATGCCCGAGGCCGAGACGGCCGCGGTCAGCGCGACCAGCCCGAAGACGACGACCAGCCGCAGCCTCAGGCTGGTGAACCTGAGCCGCGACAGACTTCCCTTGCGCCCCGCGGCCCAGCCGCGCAGCCCCCCTGGCGTATCGGTCACTGAGGCGCGTCCAGGCGGTAGCCGACACCACGGACGGTGCGGATCAGGGTCGGGGACGAGGGCACGTCCTCCACCTTGGCCCGCAGCCGCTGCACACACGCGTCCACCAGACGGGAGTCGCCCAGGTAGTCGTGCTCCCACACCAGCCGCAGCAGCTGCTGCCGGGACAGCGCCTGGCCGGGCCGGCGGCTCAGCTCCAGCAGCAGCCTGAGCTCGGTCGGGGTCAGCTGGAGGTCCTCGCCGTTCTTCGTCACGGTCATCGCGGACCGGTCGATGACGACGTTGCCGAAGGTCGCCGAGTCACTGGACTCGCGCTCCCCGCGGCGCAGCACGGCCCGGATCCGGGCGTCCAGCACCCGGCCCTGCACCGGCTTCACGACATAGTCGTCGGCCCCGGACTCCAGGCCCACGACCACGTCGATGTCGTCGCTGCGGGCGGTCAGCAGAATGATCGGCAGCTGGTCGGTGCGCCGGATGCGCCGGCACACCTCGAACCCGTCGATGCCGGGCAGCATCACGTCCAGCACGATCAGGTCCGGCCGCTGCTCACGCAACAGCTTCAGACCGTCCTCGCCGCTGGCAGCGGTGGCCACCCGGTGTCCCTGGCGCGTCAGGGAGAGCTCCAGGGCCGTTCGGATGGCGTCGTCGTCCTCGATCAGCAACAGGGAAGGCACGGCCACATTCTGGCGCATGCGACCGGTCCCGTACGACTGTGGCGCCGATACCCGCACACACCGTCCCCACCTGTGCCCCGCGGGGACCGGGGGAAGACGCCGGTCCGGGGTGTCACGGTTCCCGGCCCCTGTGACAGGTCTGTGACAGTCGGCAGACACGTCCATGAAGGTCGATCGGCAAGCTTTTCAGCAGGCAGGCGGGCAACACCGCGCCGGCCGGGTCCGGAAGTCCACGACGGGGAGCGCGAGATGAACACGCTGCACAGCAAGAGCGGCTTGAGCACCAGCGCAGTGGCCACGCGTCTGCACGACGCGTGCCGGGGAACCGAGAAGTCCGGCGCCGCGGTGAGCGTGCGGGGGTGCGCTCGCGGCGCCGGGCGTCAGCACACCGGGTTCATGACGGTGGTTGACGCGCACACGGGGGAAACACACGGGGGAACCGCGTACAGGGAGGACTCGGGGGAGAAGCGTGCCTCGCTGACGGAGGCGGAGTTCACCGCCTACGTCCAGGAGCGCCGCGCCTCCCTGTACGCGACCGCCTACCACCTGACCGGCGACCGCTTCGAGGCCGAGGACCTGCTGCAGAGCGCACTGTTCTCGACCTACCGGGCGTGGGACCGGATCAGCGACAAGGCGGCGGTCGGCGGCTACCTGCGCCGCACCATGACCAACCTGCACATCAGCGCCTGGCGGCGCCGCAAGCTCAACGAGTACCCGACCGAGGAACTGCCCGAGACGCCCGGCGAGACGGACGCGATGCGCGGCACCGAGCTGCGCGCCGTCCTGTGGCAGGCGCTCGCCCGGCTGCCCGAGCCCCAGCGCACCATGCTGGTCCTGCGCTACTACGAGGGCCGCACGGACCCGGAGATCGCGGACATCCTCGGCATCAGCGTGGGCACGGTCAAGTCCAGCATCTGGCGCTCGCTGCGCCGGCTGCGCGACGACGAGGTGCTCAGCTTCGGCCGCGACGAGCGACACGCCTTCGGCGAACTGGTCGCGTGAGCCGGAGACCATAGAGGTCCGGGGGGACCACAGGGCCGCCGAAGGGCGGCCCGCACGGGGGAGAACACGGGGGACCACTGGGGGGTGGTCCCACGCGAGAACGGGGGGACACGGGGGAAAGCCGGGGGCCGCTGGGGGGCGGTTCCACGGGGGAACGGGGGGACACGGGGGAAACACCGGGAGCCGCTGGGGGGCGGTTCCACGGGGGACACGGGGGACGAGCGGGAAGCGGGGCCGGAGGGACCGGGGGGTCCAGCCGGTCCCGCTTCTCGTGCCGTACGGGGATCACCGCGTCCTCGCGGCCCTCATGCCGCCGTCCGCTGCCGCGCCTCCCGGTCCGGCACGGCTGCCGACGCGAGCCGGTCCAGCGCCTCGTCCCGGCCGCAGGGATGCGCGCCCAGGGACACCTGGCGCTCCACGATCACGCGCTCGGCGCGCATCAGCCGCCAGCCGCGCCGCAGCAGGAACGGCACCGACTTGCGGCCCTCCTTCAGATCGCGCAGGAAGCGCCTGCGGAAGGTGGTGACCGGACCGCGGGACAGGCACAGCGCGTCCGCGAGAAGGCCCCGCTCACGGCAGCGCTCCACGATCTCCGCGGCGAAGATGCCCTCCGCGAGGAACAGCGGGGAGGCACCGATGCCCATCGACTCCTCGCCGGTGCGGGCGCTCAGCGAGATGTCGTACACCGGCACGGGGGTCGAGCCGGTGGCGCACAGCCGGGCGATGGCCTCGACGGCCACGTCCGCGTCCCACGACTCCGGGTGGTCCCAGTCGATGTCGGAACTCCCGTCCACCAGCGGCAGCGTCGGGTCGTCGGCCTCCTTGTAGAAGTCGTCGAGGCGCAGCACAGGGAGCCCGGAACGGGCGGCGACGAGTGACTTTCCCGAGCCCGAGGGGCCGCACAGCAGCACGACACGGGCGGGGGACGGGGGATTAAGGCTCACGGAACACCAGTTTGACGCATGGCGCGCCTCCTGCCGACCCCGCGGGTCGGCTTTGGAGCACGCGTCACACCTCAACTACCCTTCGTGTCGACCTCATTACCCTGCGCACCAGAAGGCGGCACCAGCGATGGCCCGACACACCCCCTCCCCGCACCCCGCCGCGCAGCGCGCCCTGATCGCCCTCGCGACCGCCGGAGCGGCGCTGGCGGCGGGCGCGGCGACGGCCCACGCGGACGCCGCCGCCCCCGTCCTGGACATGCCCTGGCGGCCCACCTCGCTCGGCTCCGTCGACCCGCAGGCCGGCCTGACCGTGCTCACCGGCACGCTCGGCTACGTCACCGGTCCGGTCGCCGGCCTCAAGCCCAACCCGCTCGCCGGCACCGGCGTCGACCCGCTCGACAACGGCGTCGGCACCCAGCTCGCCGACTTCAAGCCGCTCACCTCCACGGCCCTGACCGCCCCGGTCGCGCAGGCGTCGTCGATCGGCAGCATCCCGGTCGTCGGACAGGCTCTCGGCCTGCTCGGCGCCGGCCAGGCCGTCCCGCTGGGCTGACGGCCCGCCCGCGCCGCCTCAGGCCCCGGGTACGCGAAAGAGCCGCGCCTCCCCGATGCCGGGGAGGCGCGGCTCCCGCCCGCGTCCGCGAGAGGCCGCCACGGCGTCCGGCGCGTCAACGCGGCCGGACGCCGTAGCGCCCCTGTACGTCAGTACGACGAACCGGAGGCGCCCAGCGAACCCGTCGGGTGCCAGACCGTCTTGGTCTCCAGGAACGCCGTCATGCGGTCGATGCCCGGAGTCGCCGCGTGGTCCACAGCCTGTGGACGCAGCACGCGCTTGAGGTTGTCGGCGGCCGCGATCTCCAGCTCCTTGGCCAGCTCCGCGTCCGCGCCCGCGAGGTCGATCGCGTTGACGTCCTGGTGCGCGGCGAGCGGCGCGGCGATCTCCGCCGTACGGCCGGACAGGATGTTGACGACACCACCCGGGACGTCGGAGGTGGCCAGCACCTCGCCCAGCGACAGGGCGGGCAGCGGGGCCTTCTCCGAGGCGATGACGACCGCCGTGTTGCCGGTGGCGATCACCGGGGCGAGCACCGAGACCAGGCCCAGGAAGGACGACTCCTGCGGGGCGAGTACGGCGACCACGCCGGTCGGCTCCGGGGAGGACAGGTTGAAGAACGGGCCCGCGACCGGGTTGCCGCCGCCGACCACCTGGGCGATCTTGTCGGTCCAGCCCGCGTACCAGACCCAGCGGTCGATCGCGGCGTCCACGACCGCGGCCGCCTTCGTCTTCGACAGGCCCTCGGCCTCGGCGACCTCGCGGACGAACTGCTCCTTGCGGCCCTCCAGCATCTCCGCGACGCGGTACAGGACCTGGCCGCGGTTGTACGCCGTCGCACCGGCCCAGCCGCCGAACGCCTTGCGCGCGGCCACGACCGCGTCACGGGCGTCCTTGCGTGACGACTGCGGAGCGTTGGCGAGCCACTTGCCCTTGGAGTCGGTCACCTCGTACACCCGGCCGCTCTCGGAACGCGGGAACTTCCCGCCGACGTACAGCTTGTAGGTCTTGAAGACGCTCAAACGGTCAGACATCGAGGTACGCCTCCAGGCCGTGGCGGCCGCCCTCGCGGCCGAAGCCCGACTCCTTGTAGCCGCCGAACGGCGAGGTCGGGTCGAACTTGTTGAACGTGTTGGACCAGATGACACCGGCGCGCAGCTTGCTCGCCACGGCCAGGATCCGGGAGCCCTTCTCGGTCCAGATGCCCGCCGACAGGCCGTACTGCGTGTTGTTCGCCTTGGCGACGGCCTCGTCGGGCGTGCGGAAGGTCAGGACCGACAGCACCGGGCCGAAGATCTCGTCGCGGGCGATGGTGTGCGCCTGGGTGACGTTCGTGAACAGCGTCGGGGCGAACCAGTAGCCGGCGGACGGCAGTTCGCAGGCCGGCGACCAGCGCTCGGCGCCCTCGGCCTCGCCCTTGTCGGTCAGCGCGGTGATCCGGGCCAGCTGCTCGGCGGAGTTGATCGCGCCGATGTCGGTGTTCTTGTCCAGCGGGTCGCCGAGCCGCAGCGTCGACAGACGGCGCTTGAGCGCGTCCAGCAGCTCGTCCTGGACCGACTCCTGGACGAGGAGGCGCGAGCCCGCGCAGCAGACCTGGCCCTGGTTGAAGAAGATGCCGGTGACGATGCCCTCGACGGCCTGGTCGATCGGCGCGTCGTCGAAGACGATGTTGGCGCCCTTGCCGCCCAGTTCGAGGGTGAGCTTCTTGCTCGTGCCCGCGACCGTGCGCGCGATCTGCTTGCCGACGGCGGTCGAGCCGGTGAACGCCACCTTGTCGACGTCCGGGTGCGCGACCAGCGCGGCGCCCGCGTCGCCGTAACCCGGGAGGATGTTGACGACACCCTTGGGCAGGCCGGCCTGGCGGCAGATGTCCGCGAAGAACAGGGCGGACAGCGGCGTGGTCTCCGCGGGCTTGAGGACGACCGTGTTGCCGGTCGCCAGCGCCGGGGCGATCTTCCACGCCAGCATCAGCAGCGGGAAGTTCCACGGGATGACCTGGCCGGCCACGCCCAGCGGACGCGGGTTCGCGCCGTAGCCGGCGTGGTCGAGCTTGTCGGCCCAGCCCGCGTAGTAGAAGAAGTGCGCGGCGACGAGCGGGAGGTCCGCGTCGCGGGTCTCCTTGATCGGCTTGCCGTTGTCCAGCGTCTCCAGGACGGCCAGCTCGCGGCTGCGCTCCTGGATGATGCGGGCGATGCGGAACAGGTACTTGGCGCGCTCGGCGCCGGGCAGCGCCGACCACGTCGCGAACGCCTTGCGGGCGGCCTTCACCGCGCGCTCGACGTCGGCCTCGCCGGCCTGGGCCACCTCGGAGAGGACCTCCTCGGTGGACGGGCTGACGGTCTTGAAGACCCTGCCGTCGGCCGCCTCGGTGAACTCACCGTCGATGAAGAGGCCGTAGGAGGGCGCGATGTCGACGACCGCGCGGGACTCGGGCGCCGGCGCGTACTCGAAAAGGGATGACGTGTTGTCCATGTTCACGGGTCTCAGTCCACCGTCACGTAGTCGGGGCCGGAGTAGCGGCCGGTCGCCAGCTTCTGGCGCTGCATCAGCAGGTCGTTGAGGAGCGAGGAGGCGCCGAAGCGGAACCAGTGGTTGTCCAGCCAGTCCGCGCCCGCGGTCTCGTTGACCAGCACCAGGAACTTGACCGCGTCCTTGGTGGTGCGGATGCCGCCGGCCGGCTTCACGCCGACCTGGACGCCGGTCTGGGCGCGGAAGTCGCGCACCGCCTCCAGCATCAGCAGGGTGTTGGCGGGCGTGGCGTTGACGGCGACCTTGCCCGTGGACGTCTTGATGAAGTCGGCGCCCGCCAGCATGCCCAGCCAGCTGGCCCGGCGGATGTTGTCGTACGTCGACAGCTCGCCGGTCTCGAAGATGACCTTCAGCCGGGCGCTCGTCCCGCAGGCCTCCTTCACGGCGGTGATCTCGTCGTACACCTTCAGGTAGTGGCCCGCGAGGAACGCGCCGCGGTCGATGACCATGTCGATCTCGTCGGCGCCCGCGGAGACGGCGTCGCGCACGTCGGCCAGCTTCACGTCGAGGGCGGCACGGCCGGCCGGGAAGGCGGTGGCGACCGAGGCGACCTTCACGCCGGAGCCCGCGACGGCCTCCTTGGCGGTGGCCACCATGTCGGGGTAGACGCAGACGGCGGCGGTCGTCGGGGCCGTCCGGTCCGTCGGGTCCGGGTGGACCGCCTTGGCGCCGAGCGCCCGGACCTTGCCCGGGGTGTCCGCGCCTTCCAGCGTCGTCAGGTCGACCATCGAGATGGCGAGGTCGATGGCGAACGCCTTCGCGGTGGTCTTGATGGAACGGGTGCCGAGAGACGCGGCGCGCGCCTCCAGGCCGACCGCGTCGACACCGGGCAGTCCGTGCAGGAAACGGCGCAGGGTGCTGTCGGAGGCGGTGACGTCGCCGAGCGCGTGTCCCGGCGAGGTGGGGGCACCGCCCTGTTCGAGCGCAGCCGAGGGCTTGGGGGAGGTGGGCATGGTCACCAGACGAGCATATCTACGCGCGTAGCGGCTGTATACCCCCGGGAACCCATTGTCCGACGAGATCACAGATGGGAACCGTTATGGGGCCGAGCCGGGGCGGTCACGGCGGTGTCGTGCACAATCGGGGCATGACGACCCCGGACCACAAGTCACCCGCGCCTCAGCTCACGGTGCCCCTCGCCAAGGACCGGATCTACCGTTCGCCGATGGCGCTCGTGGCCGGTGTGATGATGCTCGGGATCGCGGGGTGGCTCGGCTTCGACGCGCTGGTGCGCGGGCACGGGCACACGCCGTGGCTGGCGCTCGCCGGGATGCTCATGCTCTTCCCGCTGATCGTCGCCTTCACCCTGCGCCCGGCCGTCTTCGCCGGCGAGGAGCGGCTGCGGGTCCGCAACCCCTTCCGGGTCGTCACCCTGCCCTGGGGAGAGATCGAGTTCCTGCGCTCCGGCTTCACCAACGAGGTCGTCGCCAAGTCCGGCACCAAGTACCAGCTGTGGTCCGTCCCCGTCTCGCTGCGCGCCCGCAAGAAGGCCTCGCGCAACCAGTCCCGCGCGGTGGCCCAGGCGGCCCGGGGCGGTGCCGGCCGCGGCGGCCTGTTCGGCGGCGGTGGCCTGGGCAGCTTCGGCGGCGGCGCGTTCGGCGGGGACGTCTTCGGCAACGGGTCCCGCACGGCGGCGGATCCCACTCGCGCCGAGACCGACAAGATCATGGACGAGCTCCGGGAGACCCTGGAGCGCAGGAGCGGGGAGAGCGCGGCCCAGGGCGGGGTCACGGTGCGCTGGGCCTACGAGGTCGTGGCCCCGGCGGCTGCGGGCGCGGTGCTGCTGGCGATCCTGCTGGCGACCGGCTGATCCTGGCGTCTTCGGGGTCTGGGTGCCCTGACGGCACCTGGGGCCTTACGGCCCTTACGGCTCTGAGAGCCCTTAAGGCCCCTAAGACCCTTAAGGCCCCTAAGACCCGTAGGCCCCTCTACGACCCTTAAGGCCCCTGCGGCGCCTACGTCCCCTAGGGACCCGTAGGCCCCTACCGCTTCTCCGGGGCCGTTCCGCAGGTCGGGCTCGTGGGGTGGCGGCGGGCGCGGAGGAGGCGGGCGCCCTTCACGGCGTAGGCCGCGCCCGTGAGCGCGAGGCCCGCGAGCACCAGCCAGAGCCAGCAATCCGCCACGGCGGAACCGAGGGCCAGGCCGAGCATGGCCAGCAGGCCGCCGCTCGCGTCCACCAGGTCGAGGCGTGCCGCGACGCGCACCGCGGGGTCGGGGCCGCGCAGCCGACG
Organism: Streptomyces sp. NPDC090108; assembly: GCF_044747185.1. Classification (NCBI taxonomy): domain Bacteria; kingdom Bacillati; phylum Actinomycetota; class Actinomycetes; order Kitasatosporales; family Streptomycetaceae; genus Streptomyces; species Streptomyces sp. NPDC090108. The sequence goes on along the minus strand of NZ_JBIVDQ010000001.1, from coordinate 811,424 downwards.
GACGATGCGGACCACGGAGAAGGCGTGCAGGACGACCACTCCGAGGAAGAGCCAGGCGAGCCAGTCGGGTATGTCCACGGCGCGCACTGTAGTGCCCGCCCGGGAGCCGATCCCCGGAATTCCGGGAGCCGTTCCCCGGTGTTCCGGAGCCGTTCCGCGGCGGGCCGGGTCCCGTTCACGGTGGGACAGCAAGGGTCCCGTTCACGGCGGGACGGCACCCGTTCGCGGCGGGACGGCGCGTTTTGCGGCAGGACGGGGTGCCCCCGGCGGGGGCACCCCGTCCGTGGTCGTGCGGGTCAGATTCCGGCGGCCGCCGACAGGTCACGCTTGACGGCCGCGAGCAGCTCGGCCGCGCGGGCGCGGGCGGCCGGCAGACCGGCGTGCGTCCCGGCCGGTACGACGACCTCCAGGTAGCACTTCAGCTTGGGCTCGGTGCCGCTGGGGCGGACGATGACGCGGGCGCCGTCGAGCGTGTAGCGCAGTCCGTCCGTCGGCGGCAGCGTGTCCGTGCCCCGGGTGAGGTCCTCGGCCCGGGTGACGGCGAGACCCGCCAGCTCCGTCGGCGGCATCTCGCGCAGCCGGCGCATCGCGTCCGAGATGACGGAGAGGTCCTCCACGCGTACCGACAGCTGGTCGGTGGCGTGCAGCCCGTGCTCCACGGCCAGGTCGTCGAGGAGGTCGAGCAGCGTGCGGCCCTCCTCCTTGAGGACCGAGGCCAGCTCGGTGATCAGCAGCGCGGCGGTGATGCCGTCCTTGTCGCGCACGCCCTCCGGGTCGACGCAGTAGCCGAGGGCCTCCTCGTAACCGAAGCGCAGACCGTCGACGCGGGCGATCCACTTGAAGCCGGTCAGCGTCTCCTCGTACGGCAGGCCCGCCGCCGCGGCGATCCGGCCGAGCAGGGACGACGAGACGATCGACTCCGCGAAGGTGCCGGTGGCGCCCCGCCGGACCAGGTGCGCGGCGAGCAGCGCGCCGACCTCGTCGCCGCGCAGCATGCGCCACTCGCCGCCGTCCTCGACGGCCACGGCACAGCGGTCGGCGTCGGGGTCGTTGGCGATGACGAGGTCCGGGGCGGTCGCGCGGGCGCGGGCGAACGCCAGGTCCATCGCGCCCGGCTCCTCCGGGTTGGGGAAGGCGACCGTCGGGAAGTCCGGGTCCGGCTCGGCCTGCTCGGCGACCAGGACCGGCTCGGGGAAGCCGGCGCGGGCGAACGCGGCGAGCAGGACGTCCTTGCCGACGCCGTGCATCGCCGTGTACACCGTGCGGGCCGTACGCGGGGAGTCCGCGTCCAGCACGGCGTCCGTACGGGCCAGATAGGCGTCCAGGACCGCGTCGTCGAGGATCTCCCAGCCCGACTCAGGGCGGGGGACGTCGTGCAGCGAGGCGATCGCGTCGATCTCGGCGGCGATCTCCGCGTCGGCGGGCGGCACGATCTGGGAGCCGTCGCCGAGGTACACCTTGTAGCCGTTGTCCCGGGGCGGGTTGTGGCTGGCGGTGACCTCCACGCCCGCGACCGCGCCGAGGTGCCGTATGGCGAAGGCGAGGACGGGCGTGGGCAGCGGGCGCGGGAGCACGACGGCGCGCAGACCGGCGCCGGTCATCACGGCGGCGGTGTCCCGGGCGAAGTCGGCGGACTTGTGGCGGGCGTCGTAGCCGATGGCGACGATCCCGGCGTCGTCCCCGCCGTGCGGGGTGCCGTTCTTCTTCAGGTACGCGGCGAGGCCCGCCGCGGCGCGGATGACGACCGAGCGGTTCATGCGCATCGGGCCGGCGCCGAGTTCGCCGCGCAGTCCGGCGGTCCCGAACTGCAGCGTGCCGCTGAACCGGTCCGCGAGTTCCGTGACGTCGCCGGCCTCGATCAGCTTGGCGAGTTCGTCACGGGTCTCCGTGTCGGGGTCCTCGGCGAGCCACGCACCGGCCTTGGCGATCAGATCGTCGTGCACCTTGGGATCAACCTCTCCTGTGTTTGCCAGGTCCGCCGGGGAACTGCCCCGGACCCCCGTTTCCTGCCCGCTCCTCCGGCCGGGTCGGCCGGATCGGCCCGGATGGGCCGCTCAGCCGCTCGGCCGCTCGGCCGATCAGCCGCTCGGCCGGTGAGCGGGCCGCACCGCGTGAATGTCCGCGCCGCACCCGCTCGAACCCGCCCACGGCCGTCGAGCGGTCGCCCGCGGCAGGGCGCCCCGCAGGTCGCCCCAGCAGGTCGCGCTGCCGCCCGCGTCCGTCGAGCCGTAGCGCCCGCCGAGCCGGCGCGTGCATCGAGCCGGCCGTGCCCGTCGAGCCTGCCGAGCCGGCGTGCGCATAGAGCCGTCCGCGCCCGCCGAGTCCGTCGCGCCCGCGGGCCGTCCGCGTCTCGCGGCGCCCACGGCCCGTCGCCGCCGCCCTTCTCCCTCCGGGCGGCTCTTTCTACAGGCGGCCCAGCACCTGCGTCAGCAGCTGGCCCATCCGGGCGGCCGAGTCGCGGCCCGCCTGGAGGACCTCCTCGTGGTTCAGCGGCTCGCCGGTCATGCCGGCGGCGAGGTTGGTGACCAGGGAGATGCCCAGCACCTCGGCGCCCGCCTCGCGCGCGGCGATGGCCTCCAGCACCGTGGACATGCCGACCAGGTCCGCGCCGATGACGCGGGCCATGCGGATCTCGGCCGGGGTCTCGTAGTGCGGGCCGGGGAACTGCGCGTAGACGCCCTCCTCCAGGGAGGGGTCGATCTCCTTGCACAGGGCGCGCAGGCGCGGGGAGTACAGGTCCGTCAGGTCGACGAAGTTGGCGCCGACGATCGGGGAGGTGGCCGTCAGGTTCAGGTGATCGCTGATCAGCACCGGCTGGCCGGGGCGCATGCCCTCGCGCAGGCCGCCGCAGCCGTTGGTGAGCACGATGGTCTTGCAGCCGGCGGCGACGGCCGTGCGGACGCCGTGCGACACGGCGGCCACGCCGCGGCCCTCGTAGTAGTGCGTGCGGCCGAGGAAGACCAGCGCGCGCTTGTCACCGAAGGAGTACGAGCGGATCTTGCCGCCGTGCCCCTCGACGGCCGGCGGCGGGAAGCCGGGCAGCTCGGTGACCTGGAACTCGGCGTCGGGCGCGCCCAGGGCGTCGACGGCCGGAGCCCAGCCGGAGCCCATCACGAGGGCGACGTCGTGGGTCTCGGCGCCCGTGAGCTCGCGCAGGCGCGCGGCGGCGGCGTCGGCGGCCGCGTAGGGGTCGCCCTGGATGTCGTCCGGAAGGAGAGATGCGTTCACGTCGACGAGGGTAGCCGCTTCTCGCCTACGCGCGTAGATGACGGAGCCATTGGGTTTGCGATCGTTGTCATGCCGTTTCTGACACGGGCTGGGCAAACCGTCCGCAAAGCTTCCCGGGACCGCCCGTCCGCGGTCCGCCGTCCGCTCAGCAGGGCCGTTTGCGCAGTTCCATCACGTAATCGTGGGGGGCGCCGGCCGACTCGGCCGCGTCCGCGATCTCGCCCAGGTAGCGGGCCGAGGGCAGGCCGCCCTCGTAGCCGTTGAGCACGTACGCCCAGGCCGACTCCTCGCCGTCCAGCGTGTGCGCGCGCATCCGGGTCCGCCGGTAGACGCCGAGGCCGACGCCCTCCCAGCGGTCCAGCGACTCCGCGTCCGCCGGCGTGAGGTCGTACAGCCCGACGAAGACCTGCGCCCCGGGTTCCTCGACGAGCGTCGCCAGCGCGCCCTCCCAGCCCAGCTGCTCGCCTCCGAAGGTCAGCCGCCAGCCGTTCAGCCAGCCGATGGCGCGCAGCGGGGAATGCGGGGCGCGGCGGGACATCAGCCGCGCGTCCAGGTTGCCGGCGTACGCGGCATAGAGCGACATGGGGAGAGGGTACGGCAGCGGGAACTCCCGTACCCCGCGCCCCGGAAGTCTCCCCGGGGGCCCATGGCCGGGCCCCGGAAGTCTTCCCGAGGGCCGTCGCCGCGCCCCGGAAGCCGCCCCGAGGGCGGTCGCCGCGCCCCGGAAGTCTCCCCGCGGCCCGTCGCCGTGCCCCCGGGGAGTGGCCCGTTCGGCGGTGCGGGACAATGGGGTACGTGACTCGGATCGTGATCATCGGTGGCGGACCCGGCGGATACGAAGCGGCGCTCACCGCCGCCCAGCTCGGCGCGGAGGTGACCGTCGTGGACTGCGACGGTCTGGGCGGGGCGTCGGTGCTGACCGACTGCGTGCCGTCCAAGACCCTCATCGCCACGGCCGAGGTGATGACCACCTTCGACTCCTCGTACGAGGAGCTGGGCATCATCGTCGCCGACGACACCCCGCACATCGAGCAGGCGGCCCGCGTGGTCGGCGTCGACCTCGGCAAGGTCAACCGCCGGGTGAAGCGGCTCGCGCTCGCCCAGTCCCACGACATCACCGCCTCCGTCACCCGGGCCGGCGCCCGGGTCATGCGCGGGCGCGGCCGGCTGGAGGGCATGCAGGCCCTGGACGGCTCCCGCAAGGTCGTCGTCACCGCCGCCGACGGCACCGAGGAGACTCTCACCGCCGACGCCGTCCTCATCGCCACCGGCGGTCACCCGCGCGAGGTGCCCGACGCCCAGCCCGACGGCGAGCGGATCCTGAACTGGACCCAGGTCTACGACCTGACCGAGCTGCCCGAAGAGCTCATCGTGGTCGGTTCCGGTGTCACCGGCGCCGAGTTCGCCGGCGCCTACCAGGCGCTCGGCTCCAAGGTCACCCTGGTCTCCTCCCGCGACCGCGTGCTGCCGGGCGAGGACCCGGACGCCGCCGCGGTGCTGGAGGACGTCTTCCGCCGCCGCGGCATGAACGTCATGGCGCGTTCCCGCGCGCAGTCCGCCAAGCGGGTCGGCGACCGCGTCGAGGTCACCCTCGCCGACGGCCGCGTGATCAGCGGCAGCCACTGCCTCATGGCCGTCGGCGCCATCCCCAACAGTGCGGGGCTGGGCCTGGAGGAGGCCGGCGTCAGGCTGAAGGAGTCCGGGCACATCTGGACCGACCGGGTCTCCCGCACCAGCGCCCCCGGCGTCTACGCGGCCGGCGACGTCACCGGCGTCTTCGCCCTCGCCTCCGTGGCCGCGATGCAGGGCCGCATCGCGATGTACCACTTCCTCGGCGACACGGTGAGCCCGCTGAACCTCAAGACGGTCTCCTCGAACGTCTTCACCGACCCCGAGATCGCCACCGTCGGCTACACGCAGGCGGACGTCGACGCGGGCAAGATCGAGGCGCGGGCCGTGAAGCTGCCGCTGCTGCGCAACCCGCGCGCGAAGATGCAGGGCATCCGGGACGGCTTCGTGAAGATCTTCTGCCGTCCGGGCACCGGGATCGTCGTCGGCGGTGTGGTCGTCGCGCCGCGCGCCTCGGAACTCATCCACCCCATCTCGATCGCCGTCGACAACAATCTGACGGTCGAACAGATCGCGAACGCCTTCACCGTCTATCCGTCCCTCTCGGGGTCGATCGCGGAGGTGGCGCGCCAGCTCCACGGGCGCAAGGCGAGCGCCGAGGCCTGACGGCGGAGGGTGCGGACGTGGACTCCCCGCTGGTCACGGGGAGTTGCCGCGCATGCGTGCGGCATGTGCGGCCGGGTTAACTCCTATACCACCTCCTACCCCCTCTTGCGAACAACTTCTGTTATTCGGCGCAAACTGCTGAAAGCAGACGGTCGTTGGGGTTACTGTCAGTTTCGTGTTCGCTGCAGAACGTCGCCAATTGATCCTCGAAATGGTGCGAGCGAACGGGGCCGTGTCGCTCCGTGAACTCGCCCGCGTCGTCCAGACCTCCGAAGTGACTGTGCGACGCGATGTGCGCGCACTGGAGGCAGAAGGACTCCTCGACCGCCGGCACGGCGGTGCGGTACTGCCGGGCGGTTTCACGCGGGAGTCCGGCTTTCCGCAGAAGTCCCATCTCGCGACCGCGGAGAAGACGGCCATCGCCGATCTCGCCGCGGGCCTCGTCGAAGAGGGCGAGGCCATCGTGGTCGGGGCCGGTACGACCACGCAGGAGCTGGCACGCCGGCTCGCCCGGGTCCCCGGCCTGACCGTCGTCACCAACTCCCTGCTGGTCGCCCAGGCACTCGCCCACGCCAACCGCGTGGAGGTCGTGATGACCGGCGGGACGCTCCGGGGCTCCAACTACGCCCTGGTCGGCTCGGGCGCCGAGCAGTCGCTGCACGGGCTGAGAGTCTCCAAGGCCTTCCTCTCCGGCAGCGGGCTGACCGCCGAGCGCGGTCTGTCCACGTCCAACATGCTGTCGGCGTCCGTGGACCGGGCGCTCGTGCAGGCCGCCGCGGAGGTCGTGGTCCTCGCCGACCACACCAAGCTCGGCACCGACACGATGTTCCAGACGGTGCCGACCGACGTCATCACCCGTCTGGTCACCGACGAGCCGCCCGCGCACGACGACCGGGCCGCCACGGAACTGCAGGCCCTGGCCGATCAGGGGGTGCAGATCGCGGTCGCGGGGGCGTCGGGAAATCGCCCGGCGGGTGAGCAGGGGCCCGCGTCACGACAGCGAGGAGTACCGGGACCGCGGCGGAGCCAGCTGCCCGGGGGAGCCGGCCTGCGTCCGGCGTCCGTGCTCGGTGGTGAGCAGCCCGCGAGTGCCGAACGGGCGCGCGTCGCGGACCTGCGACGCCGGTAGCCGCCCGGTTCCCCGGCACCGGCCTCCCCGGGGTCGTGCCCCGGACAGGCGCCCGGCTCGCCGGGCGGGGGTCGTGACCCCGGACAGGTGTCCGGTTCCCGGGTGGGGGTCGTACGCCCCCGGACCGGCCGCCGTGGGGCGTGCCGGAAAGCGTGACGCCCAGCAGACCGGATGACCGGTCCACCGGGCGTCGAGCGTGACCGCTGCCGTCAGTCCTTGATCTCGCAGATCGCGGCGCCGGACGTGATGGAGGCGCCGACGTCGGCGCTCAGGCCCTTGATGGTGCCCGACTTGTGGGCGTTGAGGGGCTGCTCCATCTTCATGGCCTCCAGGACGACGACCAGGTCGCCCTCCTTGACCTCCTGGCCCTCCTCGACCGCGATCTTCACGATCGTGCCCTGCATCGGGGAGGCGAGGGTGTCACCGGAGGCGACGGGGCCGGACTTCTTCGCGGCGCGGCGCTTGGGCTTGGCGCCGGCGGCGAGACCGGTGCGGGCCAGGGACATGCCCAGGGACGACGGGAGGGAGACCTCCAGGCGCTTGCCGCCGACCTCGACGACGACCGTCTCGCGGCCGCTGTCCTCCTCCGCCTCGGCGTCGGCCGGAGCGGTGAACGGCTTGATCTCGTTGACGAACTCGGTCTCGATCCAGCGGGTGTGGACCGTGAACGGGTCGGCGGAGTCGTCCAGCTCGGGGGCGAACGCCCGGTCCCGGACGACCACACGGTGGAACGGGATGGCCGTGGCCATGCCCTCGACCTGGAACTCGTCCAGGGCGCGGGCGGCCCGCTCCAGGGCCTCCTTGCGGGTACGGCCGGTGACGATCAGCTTGGCGAGCAGGGAGTCCCAGGCCGGGCCGATGACCGAGCCGGCCTCGACGCCCGCGTCCAGGCGGACACCGGGTCCGGTCGGCGCGTCGAAGCGGGTGACCGTGCCGGGGGCCGGGAGGAAGTTGCGGCCCGGGTCCTCACCGTTGATACGGAACTCGAACGAGTGACCGCGCAGCTCCGGGTCGCCGTAACCCAGTTCCTCGCCGTCGGCGATGCGGAACATCTCGCGGACCAGGTCGATGCCGGCGACCTCCTCGGTCACCGGGTGCTCGACCTGCAGACGGGTGTTGACCTCCAGGAAGGAGATCGTGCCGTCCTGGCCGACCAGGAACTCACAGGTACCGGCACCCTCGTAGGCGGCCTCCTTGAGGATGGCCTTGGAGGCGCGGTACAGCTCGGCGACCTGCTCGTCCGACAGGAACGGCGCGGGCGCCTCCTCGACGAGCTTCTGGTGGCGGCGCTGGAGCGAGCAGTCACGGGTGGAGACGACGACCACGTTGCCGTGCTTGTCGGCCAGGCACTGGGTCTCCACGTGGCGCGGACGGTCCAGGTAGCGCTCGACGAAGCACTCGCCGCGGCCGAAGGCGGCGACGGCCTCGCGGACGGCCGAGTCGTACAGCTCCGGGACCTCCTCGAGGGTGCGGGCGACCTTCAGGCCGCGCCCGCCACCACCGAAGGCGGCCTTGATGGCGATCGGCAGGCCGTGCTCCTCCGCGAAGGCCACGACCTCCTCGGCGCCCGAGACCGGGTCGGACGTGCCGGCGACCAGCGGCGCGCCGGCGCGCTGGGCGATGTGCCGGGCCGCGACCTTGTCACCGAGGTCACGGATGGCCTGCGGCGGCGGGCCGATCCAGATCAGACCGGCATCCAGGACCGCCTGGGCGAACTCGGCGTTCTCCGAGAGGAAGCCGTAGCCGGGGTGGATGGCGTCCGCACCGGATTCACGGGCGGCGTTGAGCACCTTCTCGATGTCCAGGTAACTGGTTGCCGGGGTGTCACCGCCCAGGGCGAACGCCTCATCGGCGGCGCGGACGTGCAGAGCGTCCCGGTCGGGGTCTGCGTAGACGGCCACGCTCGCGATCCCGGCGTCCCGGCAGGCCCGGGCCACGCGGACAGCGATTTCGCCACGGTTGGCGATGAGCACCTTGCGCACGATTGAGGCTCCCTCCTTGAAACAAGCCGAGTTTAGGGACTGCCGACGAGGCACTACGACCCGTCCCCAATGGTGAGCTTGCCCACACGGAGCGTGATGCCAGGCCCGCTCGACCCGCGAAAGCCCTTGTCGCACCTCGGTAGGCAGGGCTCCACCGGAAAACCCTAGCCCCGTCATGTGGTCAAGGTCTCTGTGAGAGCGTGCCGCGGGCCACTCGGTTTCTTTGTGGAGTCCCTACGAATGGCCCAATGAATCTTTGCCGCCGACCGAACCCTTGTCCCTTCCTTTACCCGTTAGTAGCGTTCGCGATGACTCGGACGTACTTGAGGTAACAGCAGCTCTGTGAGGGCTGAGGGCGAAAGTGGGTGGGGGCCGGTGGTGCGCAGACCGGTGGCATGGGTACTGGCGTTCGTCCTCTTGGCCGAGGCGTTCGTGATCGGAGCACTGAACTGGTTCCTCGGAGTGGTCGTGGACCGCCAGAAGATGTCCCTGGCCGGTCTCGACCCCGACGTGATGTCGATGTCCTCGAAGATCGGCGGCGTGGTCTTCGGCCTCTACTTCGCGCTGTGCGCCCTGGTGGCCCTGCTGGTCGCGATCCGCGACCGCGCGCCCGCCGGGTTCGGGCGTGTCCTGCTGGTGAGCGCCGCGGTGGTGCACGCCCTGCTGGGCGCCTTCACCTGGGGCCTGGTGGGCCGCAGGGCGTTCGCGTTCATGGTCGTGGTGTTCGCGCTGATCGTCCTGCTCCTGATGACGTACGACCGTCACGACGACACCGGGCGCATGGCGGCCGCGTCGGGGGCCGCCGGCTGGAGCGGCGGCCCCGGGGCGGCCCCGGGACCGGACGCGGCCCCGGACGCGGCGGACGGGCGGCCGGTCCTTCCGGGCCCCGCCGCTCCACCGCACCCCGAGGACGCGCGGGAGAGCCTGCCCGGGGACACCGGGGCGCAGAGGCGCGACGAGGACGGCAAGGCCCTGTCCGGCGCCGCCGGCAAGGTCGGCGCGGGGACCGCGGACAGGACGCTCGGCTAGCGGCCGAACACCCCTACGCCTCCCGGTGCGCGGCGCAACCCGGGAGGCGAACGGGGTACGCGGCGGCCGTGCGGGTGAGCGTCGCGGGCTCCGGAGGACCGGGGAGGCGTTTCCTGGCGGGCGGGACCGCGTGCCGGAAGCGGGGAGCGCGGCCGGTGCGGGAGCGCGGTGTGCCGCATCCGGGCGGCGCCCCCGCGGGGGTCACTCCGCCGGGGCCCACAACTCGGTGATGCCCACACCCAGTTCGCCCAGCAGCCGGCGCACCAGCGGCAGGCTGATGCCGATCACGTTGCCGTGGTCGCCGTCGATGCCTTCGATGAACGGTGCCGAACGGCCGTCCAGGGTGAAGGCGCCGGCGACGTGCAGGGGCTCGCCCGAGGCGACGTACGCCGCGATCTCCTCGTCCGAGGGGGTCCCGAAACGCACGACCGTGGAGGCGGTCGCGGACACGTACCGCTTGGCCTCGGTGTCCCACACGCAGTGCCCGGTCTGCAGGACCCCGGCCCGTCCGCGCATCGACTTCCAGCGGGCCGTGGCCTCCTCGGTGTCGGCGGGCTTGCCGAGCGCCTGCCCGTCCAGCTCCAGCACGGAGTCGCAGCCGATCACCAGGGCGCCCTGCACCTCCGGCCGCGCCGCCACCACCGATGCCTTGGCCTCGGCCAGCGCGAGGGCCAGCTCGGCCGGGGTGGGCGCGGTGACGGCGTCCTCGTCGACCCCGCTCACGATCACCTCGGGCGTGAGACCCGCCTGCCGCAGCAGGCCGAGCCGGGCGGGGGACTGGGAGGCGAGGACGAGGCGGCGGCGCTGCTGGTCGGTCATGCGGTCAGCGTATCGCCGACGGCGGGCTCACCTCAGGCCGATCACGACCAGGATCAGGATCATGGCGAGGGCCAGGAAGAAGCCGAGCCGCCGCAGCTTCGCCTCCATGTCACGGAGTTCTTCCGACGGCTCGTCCTCGGGGTCCGACCACAGCATGTCCCCAGGGTGCGGGTCCCGCGCGCCGGGTGCCTGAGTACGGGTACTCAGATCGGCACCCGGTGCCGTACCGGCGGGTGCCGGTACGGCGGGGAGGGCCGTCAGCTCGGCCAGTAGGTGCGGGTCCAGGACGCCGGGCCCGGCCGGGGGACGCGGTGGGCCGCGATCCGGGACGGGTCCGACCAGGCGTCCCGCACGGTGTCCGCGCCGGACGGCGCCGCCTGCGCCGTCGCGGCGCGGGCGCGGACCACCGCCAGAGCGGCGGCCAGCTCCTCCGGGGTGGGATTGCCTCGTACGACCTTGATGTTCATGACGCTCCCGGGATCCGCGTGGCCTACAGGGGGATGTTGCCGTGCTTCTTCGGAGGCAGGGATTCCCGCTTGGTGCGCAGCTGACGCAGGCCCCGGACGATGTGGGCGCGCGTGTCGGACGGCATGATCACCGCGTCGACGTAGCCGCGCTCGGCCGCGATGTACGGGTTGAGGAGGGTGTCCTCGTACTCCCGGATCAGCCGGGCCCGCACGGCCTCCAGGTCCTCGCCGCCCGCCTCCGCCTCCGCGAGGGTGCGGCGGTGCAGGATGTTGACCGCGCCCTGGGCGCCCATGACGGCGATCTGGGCGGTCGGCCAGGCGAGGTTGAGGTCGGCGCCCAGGTGCTTGGAGCCCATGACGTCGTACGCGCCGCCGAACGCCTTCCGCGTGATCACCGTGATCAGCGGGACGGTGGCCTCCGCGTAGGCGTAGATCAGCTTGGCGCCGCGCCGGATGATGCCCTCGTGCTCCTGGCCGACGCCGGGCAGGAAGCCGGGGACGTCGACGAAGGTCAGCACCGGGACGTTGAACGCGTCGCAGGTGCGCACGAACCGGGCCGCCTTCTCGCTCGCCGCGATGTCCAGGCAGCCGGCGAACTGCATCGGCTGGTTGGCGACGATGCCGACCGGGTGGCCCTCGACGCGGCCGAAGCCGGTGAGGATGTTCGGCGCGAAGAGGGCCTGGGTCTCGAAGAACTCCCCGTCGTCCAGGACGTGTTCGATCACCGAGTGCATGTCGTACGGCTGGTTCGCGCTGTCCGGCACGATCGTGTCCAGCTCGCGGTCCTCGTCGGAGACCGCGAGGTCGGCCTCCTCGGGGAAGACCGGGGCCTCGGCGAGGTTGTTCGACGGCAGGTACGACAGCAGCTGCTTGACGTACTCGATCGCGTCCTTCTCGTCGCCGGCCATGTGATGGGCCACGCCCGAGGCGCTGTTGTGGGTGCGGGCCCCGCCCAGCTCCTCGAAGCCGACGTCCTCACCGGTGACGGTCTTGATGACGTCGGGGCCGGTGATGAACATGTGCGAGGTCTGGTCGACCATCACCGTGAAGTCCGTGATGGCGGGCGAGTAGACCGCGCCGCCCGCGCAGGGCCCGACCACCAGGGAGATCTGCGGGATCACGCCGGAGGCATGGGTGTTGCGGCGGAAGATCTCGCCGTACGCGCCGAGCGAGGCCACACCCTCCTGGATGCGCGCGCCGCCGGAGTCGTTGATGCCGATGACCGGGCAGCCGGTCTTCAGCGCGAAGTCCATGACCTTGACGATCTTCTGGCCGTAGACCTCGCCGAGCGCGCCGCCGAAGACGGTGAAGTCCTGCGAGAAGACGGCCACGGGCCGTCCGTCGACCGTGCCGTAGCCCGTGACGACACCGTCGCCGTACGGACGGTTCGACTCCAGGCCGAAGTTGGTGGAACGGTGCCGGGCGAACTCGTCCAGCTCCACGAAGGAATCATCGTCGAGCAGCAGCTCGATCCGCTCACGGGCCGTCAACTTGCCCTTGGCGTGCTGCTTTTCGACGGCGCGTTCGGAGCCGGCGTGCGTCGCCTCGTGGATGCGCCGCTGGAGATCCGCGAGCTTGCCCGCGGTCGTGTGCAAATCGGTCTCGTGACGCTCTTCCGGCTCGGACATCGGGATGCGGCTCCCTGCCTGCTCAAAAGGGGGGACGATTACTCACCCGTAGCGTAGTGGCGTGCCTACCGATCAGCAGTGCGGCGTTTCCCACACCTAGGGTGGCTTGCATGACGCCCCGAGATGCCTCAGACGGCAACAGCAACCGGTGGTCCGACCTCGACCGCCCGCCCCTCGACGCCGCCGCGCTGAGGAGGGCCCTCGTGCGCGACGGCGGCCACGGCGGTCTGTACCGCGACCTGGAGGTGGTGCAGCGCACCGGCTCCACCAACTCGGACCTGGTGAGGCTCGCCGAAGAGGGTGCCGACGAGGGCGTGGTCCTCGTCGCCGAGGAGCAGACGGCCGCCCGCGGCCGCCTGGACCGCCGGTGGACCGCCCCGCCGCGCTCCGGCCTCTTCTTCTCCGTCCTGCTGCGCCCCGCCGGGATCCCCGTGCACCGCTGGGGCTGGCTGCCGCTGCTCACCGGAGTCGCGGTCGCCACCGGCCTGTCCCGCGCGGCCGGGGTCGACACGGCGCTGAAGTGGCCCAACGACCTGCTGGTCACCGTCGGCGGCGAGGAGCGCAAGGCGGGCGGCATCCTCGCCGAACGGGCCGGTGAGGACGGCGTCGTCGTCGGCGTCGGCATCAACGTCACCCTGCGCGCCGGCGAACTGCCCGTCCCGCAGGCCGGATCGCTGGCCCTGGCCGGAGCGGTCACCACGGACCGCGACCCGCTGCTGCGGGCGGTCCTGCGCTCCCTGGAGGACTGGTACGGCCGGTGGCGGGAGGCGGGCGGCGACCCGTCCGTCAGTGGTCTGCAGGAGACCTACGCGGCGGGCTGCGCGACGCTCGGCCGCACGGTGCGGGCGGAACTCCCCGGCGACCGGGCGCTGGTCGGCGAAGCGGTCGCCGTCGACGGTGACGGCCGCCTCGTCATCGCCACCGAGGAGGGCGTCCAGCAACCCGTAGGAGCGGGCGACATCATCCACCTCCGCCCCGCCTGACCCCACCCCCGGACAGGGGGCACGGAAAACCGCCCCCCCAACCCCACCGCCCCACCCCTATGCACGACGGCCAAGCCCCCGGGCAGGGGGCGCGGGGAACTGCGCGATCAGCCCCCACCGGGCCCGCACCCATGCACGACGGCCAAGCCCCCGGGCAGGGGGCGCGGGGAACTGCGCGATCAGCCCCCACCGGGCCCGCACCCATGCACGACGGCCAAGCCCCCGGG
>NZ_JBIVDQ010000001.1:694875-797599 GCF_044747185.1 Streptomyces sp. NPDC090108 | reverse complement strand
GGCAGGGGGCGCGGGGAACTGCGCGATCAGCCCCCACCGGGCCCGCACCCATGCACGACGGCCAAGCCCCCCAACCAAGGGGCGCGAGGAACTGCGCACCCAGCCCCACCCAGCCCCACCCGGCCCGCGCCCAGGCACGACGGCCAAGCCCCCCCGGACAGGGGATCAGCCCCCACCGACCCGCACACGGATATGGCCGGAAAGTCCCCCACCCGGGGGCCAGGGGGCAGAGCCCCCTCAGAACCCCAGCAACGGCACACCGCACCTCACCAGCAAACCTGCACCTCCCAGTCGGCCGAACCCAACGGAGTGAGGTGGCGCACACCTGCCGTAGAGTTGAGCCCGGTCGGTACCTGACCGCGGCAGATCGGAAGGGCAGCAGGCGTGACCGTCGACGACACCGGCTCCGGCGGGGGCGCGGACGGCCGGGTGGACCCCGACGCCGCCGAATCCGGCGAGGATCCCCTCGCCCTGCGCCTGGAACAGCTCATCCTGGGCGCCGAGCGTCGCTACACCCCGTTCCAGGCCGCCCGCAGCGCAGGCGTCTCCATGGAACTGGCCTCACGGTTCTGGCGTGCCATGGGCTTCGCGGACATAGGGCAGGCCAAGGCCCTCACCGAGGCCGACGTGCTGGCCCTGCGCCGGCTCGCGGGCCTGGTCGAGGCCGGACTGCTCAGCGAGGCCATGGCGGTGCAGGTGGCCCGTTCGACCGGGCAGACCACCGCGCGGCTGGCCGAGTGGCAGATCGACTCCTTCCTGGAGGGCCTGACCGAGCCCCCCGAGCCGGGCATGACCCGCACCGAGGTGACGTACCCGATCATCGAGCTGCTCCTGCCCGAGCTGGAGGAGTTCCTCGTCTACGTCTGGCGCCGCCAGCTCGCCGCCTCGGCCGGCCGGGTCATCCAGGCCGCCGACGACGAGGAGATGGTCGACCGGCGGCTCGCCGTCGGCTTCGCCGACCTCGTCGGGTTCACCCGGCTGACCCGGCGGATGGAGGAGGAGGAGCTCGGCGAACTGGTCGAGGCCTTCGAGACCACCGCGGCCGACCTGGTCGCCGCGCGCGGCGGCCGGCTCATCAAGACCCTCGGCGACGAGGTGCTCTACGTCGCCGACGACGCGGGCATCGCCGCGGACATCGCGCTGCGGCTGGTCGAGACGATGGCGAACGACGAGACGATGCCGGAGCTCCGCGTCGGCATGGCCTTCGGCACGGTGACGACCCGGATGGGCGACGTCTTCGGCACGACCGTGAACCTCGCCTCCCGGCTCACCTCGATAGCGCCGCGTGACGCCGTGCTGGTGGACAGCGCCTTCGCGGAGGAACTGATCCGCACGGGCGAGGCGCCCGCCTCGGAGACGGCGGCCGCCGAGGCCGTCGCGACGGCGGAGAAGGAGGGCGAGGAGCCGCCGGCATACCGCTTCGGGCTCCAGCCGATGTGGCAGCGCCCGGTCCGCGGACTCGGTGTGGTCGAGCCCTGGCTGCTCGCCCGCCGCCCCGACCGCGCCTGACCTGCCCCTTCTCTCCGACTCGGGCGACGCTCCGACTCACTCGACTCTCCGACTCGCGCGACGCTCCGAGCCGCTCAGTTCTTCGGGCCGCCCAGCAGATCGACGCACAGTCCGACCACCGGCACGCACACGCCGCCGCCGCTCGGCGGGGGCGCCGGTGCGGTCGTGCCGTGGCTCGGAGCAGGGGCCGGAGGCGGGGCGGGCGCCGGGCCGGCCGGTGAACCCGCGCTCGGATCCGCCGGCTGTCCCGGCCGGGGCCGGGCCGTCGCGGGGGAGCGCGGCGCGGTGGTGCCCGGCGGACGCGCCGGCTGCGAGGTGTCCGTCGGAATGGTGGTCGGGACGCTCCTGCCGTCCGCGGGCGCCCCGTCCACGGACGCGTCCGCCGGCGCGGGACTCACCCCGCCCATCACGGAGGTGGCCGAGGGCAGCGCGGCGGGCGAGGCGGCGGCCGTGGCCGAGCTGCCTGCCGCGCGCCCGGTGACGCCCCCGCTCGCGTCGGCGCGGGGCTCGGCCTCCGCTCTGCCGGGCGTGACGATCCCCGACTCCGGCGCCACCCGGACGAGGCTGAGCGCCCCCGCGGCCAGGACGAGCCCTCCGGCGGCGACCAACCCCTTGCGCCGACGCGGCCTGCGGTGCCGCCCCCGCCGCCCGGCTCCGGCCGCCCCGTCCACGCAGCCGCCCCGGGACGACCCCGTGCCCCGTACAGGCACCGATGCCGGTTCCTGGGACGACACCGCTTCCCGGCCGGAGCCGGTGGACGGGGCGGGAGCGGGGGACGGTCCGGGCTTCGCGGGAGCGGAGGGCGTGGTGGTGACGGCGGTACCGGAGGTCGCGGTCGCGGCGGGGCCGGAGAGCGCGGCGGAGGCGGAGGCGGAGGACAGGTCCGGCTCCGCGGACTCCATCGACTCCGCGGACTCCGCGGACTCCGCGGGTTCCATCGGCTCCGCGCGGCCGGCGGGCTCGACACGCGCGGTGGGTGCGGACGGGGTGATCAGTGTGCTCGCGAGGGGTGGGGGCGGTGTCGGGGGCGCGGACACGCGTCCGGCGCGTTCCGTCCGTTCCGCCTGTCCCGCAGGGACCTTCGCCTGTCCCGCAGGGACCTCCGCACGTATCGGTGTCTTCGGTTCCATGAGATCCCTCCCCGGCGCGCGCCCGGGGCGCACTGTGGCGGTGCGCACGCTATGCGCTGCCGTGGGCGGTGTGGGGTGAGTCGGCCGGGATGTCACTCGAACGGGCGTAGGGCGGCGGCCGGATCCTGAGCGGGCGGCTCTTTTCCGGGGCGGGGTGGGGCTGCGATGATCGGGCCGACAGTGAGTTAACCCGCGTTAACCGGAGGGTGTCATGGGCGAGGAGCGGTTCGGGGAGTTCGTGCTGGTGCGGCGGCACGGGCACGTGGCGGAGCTGGTGCTGGACCGGCCCAAGGCCATGAACGCCGTCTCGACGGAGATGGCCCGTTCCCTCGCGGCGGCGTGCGCGGCGCTGGCCGCGGACCAGGACGCACGGGTGGTCGTCCTGACGTCGTCGCACGAGCGCGCGTTCTGCGTCGGGGCCGACCTGAAGGAGCGGAACTCCTTCAGCGACGCGGACCTGGTGCGGCAGCGGCCGGTGGCGCGAGGGGCGTACACCGGGGTGCTGGAGCTGCCGATGCCGACGATCGCGGCGGTGCACGGGTTCGCGCTGGGCGGTGGCTTCGAACTGGCGCTGTCCTGCGATCTGATCGTCGCCGACCGTACGGCCGTGGTGGGGCTGCCCGAGGTGTCCGTCGGCGTGATTCCCGGTGGCGGGGGCACGCAGCTGCTGCCGCGGCGGGTCGGGGCGGCGCGTGCGGCCGAGCTGATCTTCTCTGCTCGGCGGGTGGAGGCGGCGGAGGCGGCCGAGCTGGGCCTGGTCGACCGGCTGGTGGACGCGGGGCAGGACCGCGAGGAGGCGCTGGCGCTGGCGGCTCGGATCGCGGGGAACTCGCCGGTGGGTCTGCGGTCGGCGAAGCGGGCGCTGCGGCTCGGGCAGGGGCTGGACCTGCGGGCCGGCCTGGAGGTCGAGGACGCGGCGTGGCGTGCGACGGCGTTCTCGGGGGACCGGGCGGAGGGGGTCGCGGCCTTCAACGAGAAGCGTGCGCCGCAGTGGCCTGGGCAGTGAGGTCTGGGCGGGGCCGATGTCTCCGGGCTCGGGTGCGCTGTGGCTGGTCGCGCAGTTCCCCGCGCCCCTTGAGGGGGTGAGGCGGAGCCTTGCTTTTAGGGGCGAGGTGTTTCGCTCCGCGCTGGGCCGGCGTCTTCGGGCTCGGGTGCGTCGTGGCCGCTCGCGCAGTTCCCCGCGCCCCTTGAGGGGGTGAGGCGGAGCCTGCTTTCAGGGCCGAGGTGTTTCGCTCCGCGCTGGGCCTACGTCTCCGGGCTCGGGTGCGTTGTGGCTGGTCGCGCAGTTCCTCGCGCCCCCTAGGGGGTGGGGGTGGAGGTTGTTTTCAGGGGCGAGGTGTTCGGTGGCCGGCTTGAAAGCGCCTACTGCGGCACCGACCTCAGGGGCGCGGGGAACTGCGCGACCAGCCCCGCACGGCCCGCAGGCGGCCGATACGGGGAACCCCCGGCACTCAAGGGGCGCGGGGAACTGCGCGAGCGGCCACCTACTGCCCGCAGGCGGCCGATACGGGGGGCCGCGCTTCCACATTCGCCCACCTGATCGCACGATAAACGCACGCATAACCCCCATTTCTCCCTAACCTGGGGTGATGGGTGAGGACAACCGACTGGCCGCGGTGGTGGCGCTGGCTCAGGGGATGGCCGCGGCGCACACCCCGCGCGATTCATGGCGGGCCGCCGCCCTCGGCGCGTGCCGCGCACTGGACGGGAACTTCGCCGCGCTCTCCGTGTGGGAGCGCGAACTGGGCCGGCTACGGGTCCTGGCGAACGTCGGGGAGCGCGCCCCGGACGAGGAGGAGTTCCCCGAGGCCGAGGCCTACCCGGTGCACCAGTTCCCGGAGATCACCGAGTTCCTGCACGAGAAGTGGGCCGGAGGCGGCGCCGCGAACGCGTGGGTGGAGACCGCGCAGGGCCCCGCCGCCGGCACCCCCGGCTACCTCCACCAGCGCGTCGCCGCCCTGCGCCGCAGAGGCCGCGGCTGCTGCGTCGTAGCCCCCGTCGTCCTGCACGGCAGGGCCTGGGGCGAGCTGTACGTCGCCCGCGCGGTCGGCGTCCCGGTCTTCGGCCGCCCCGACGCCGACTTCGCCACCGTGCTGGCCGCGGTCGTCGCCGCCGGCATCGCGCAGACCGAACGGCTGGAGGAGGCCGAGCGACTCGCGTTCACCGACGCGCTCACCGGGCTCGCCAACCGCCGGGCGGTGGACGTACGCCTGGAGGAGGCCATCGAGCGCCACCGCGCGGACGGCGTGGTCGTCAGTCTCCTCGTCTGCGATCTCAACGGGCTCAAGCGGGTGAACGACACCCACGGGCACGCCGTCGGCGACCGGCTTCTGGAGCGGTTCGGCTCGGTGCTGTCGCTGTGCGGGGCGATGGTGCCGGGCGCGCTCGTGGCGCGGCTCGGCGGTGACGAGTTCTGCCTGCTCTCGGTGGGGCCGCCCGCCGACGACGTGGTCAAGGCGGCGGACGAACTGTGCCGCAGGGCGGCCGAACTGGAGCTGGGGGAGGGGGTGGCCTGCGGGGTCGCCTCGACGGAGGAGCCGGTCGGCCCGGTGTACGACGCCCGGCGGCTGTTCCGGCTGGCCGACGCCGCGCAGTACCGGGCCAAGGCCGAACGGGCCGGTCGTCCCGTGGTGGCCGGCCGCGACGGCCCCGACGATCCGGTCGTACGACTGGCCGACGAACCGCCGCGTCCGCCCGCCCGCTCCGAACGCCGCCGCTTCCGCGGCCGCAGACCCTGAGCCGCCGTACCGCCCTGAGCCGCCGTACCGCCCGCCGGGTAAGGGTCACTCCCGCCGCCCACTAGTGACACCACTGCATTCAATGCGTACGCTCCTGAATATGGATATGCACTCTGTGGTGGTGGGGACGTCCGGTGTCACCGCGTCCGACGTCCTTGCCGTGGCGCGCGGCGGCGCGCGGGTCGAGCTGTCGGCCGAGGCGGTGGCGGCCCTCGCGGCGGCCCGGGAGATCGTGGACTCCCTGGCGGCCAAGCCGGACCCGGTCTACGGCGTCTCCACCGGCTTCGGAGCCCTGGCGTCCCGGCACATCGGCCCGGAACTCCGCGCCCAGCTGCAGCGCAACATCGTCCGCTCGCACGCCGCCGGCATGGGCCCGCGGGTCGAGCGCGAGGTCGTACGGGCCCTGATGTTCCTGCGTCTGAAGACCGTCTGCTCCGGGCACACCGGCGTACGGCCCGAGGTCGCGCAGACCATGGCGGACGTGCTGAACGCCGGCATCACCCCGGTCGTGCACGAATACGGTTCCCTCGGCTGCTCCGGCGACCTCGCCCCGCTCTCCCACTGCGCCCTCGCGCTGATGGGGGAGGGTGACGCGGAGGGCCCCGACGGTGTCGTGCGGCCCGCGGGCGAGCTGCTGGCCGAGCACGGGATCCGGCCGGTCGAGCTGCGCGAGAAGGAGGGTCTCGCCCTGCTCAACGGCACCGACGGCATGCTCGGCATGCTGGTCATGGCCCTCGCGGACCTCGACAACCTCTACAAGTCCGCCGACATCACCGCCGCCCTCAGCCTGGAGGCGCTCCTCGGCACGGACAAGGTCCTCGCCCCCGAGCTGCACGCCATCCGCCCGCACCCGGGCCAGGGCGCGTCCGCCGCCAACATGCTGGCCGTGCTCAAGGGCTCCCAGCTCACCGGGCACCACCAGGACGACGCGCCCCGCGTCCAGGACGCCTACTCGGTGCGCTGCGCCCCGCAGGTCGCCGGCGCCGGACGCGACACCATGGCGCACGCCCGCCTGGTCGCCGAGCGCGAGCTGGCCGCCGCCGTCGACAACCCGGTGGTCCTGCCCGACGGCCGGGTGGAGTCCAACGGCAACTTCCACGGCGCCCCGGTCGCCTACGTCCTGGACTTCCTCGCCATCGCCGCCGCCGACCTCGGCTCCATCGCCGAGCGCCGCACCGACCGGCTGCTGGACAAGAACCGCAGCCACGGCCTGCCGCCGTTCCTCGCGGACGACGCCGGCGTGGACTCCGGTCTGATGATCGCCCAGTACACGCAGGCCGCCCTGGTCAGCGAGATGAAGCGGCTCGCCGTACCGGCGTCCGCGGACTCCATCCCGTCCTCCGCGATGCAGGAGGACCACGTGTCCATGGGCTGGTCGGCCGCGCGCAAGCTGCGCACCGCCGTCGACAACCTGACCCGGATCATCGCCGTCGAGCTCTACGCGGCCACCCGCGGCATCGAACTGCGCGAGGGCCTGGAGCCCGCGCCCGCCTCCCGGGCCGTGATCGAGGCCGTGCGCGCCGCGGGCGTCGAGGGCCCGGGGCCGGACCGGTTCCTCGCGCCCGACCTGGCCGCGGCCGACGCGTTCGTGCGCGCGGGCGGGCTCGTCGCCGCCGCGGAGACGGTCACCGGCCCCCTCCAGTAGAGGCCGCGAGAACGGTCACCGGCCCCTCCAGCAGGGGCCGCGAGAGGATCACCGGCCCGCTCCGGCAGGGGCCGGGAACACGAAGAGGGGCCCTGTCCGTGGACAGGGCCCCTCCGCATGTTCACTTCAGCTTGGCCGTCTGCGCCTGGATCACCGGAGCCGGCACGGCGTACGCCTTCCCGGACATCATCGCGCCGATGTTGCGCGTGGTGAACGAGGCCAGCGTGTTGCCGTGCCGCTCCACCACGACGTGCTCGGCGCCGGTGTCCCCGTCGCCCAGGTCGCTGGTCACGGCGAAGGCCACGGACGCGTCGCCCGAGCCCGCGCCCTTCTCCCCGGCCACCTTGGTGACGGACGCCTTGTCCCCGGCCTGCTCGCCCTTGAAGCCGCCCGCGCAGGCCTTGACCGCGTCGGAGACGGAGGTGAGCGCCTTCTCGGCGCCGTCACCGTCGTACGAGGACAGGGTGATCACGGTGGTGTCGATGTTCATCGACTCCTTGATCGCGGCCTCGAACTTCCCGCTGGCCATGTCCTCCATGGACGTCGCGTCGTCCGTGGGGTCCTTCTTGTTCTCCTGGACCATGATGTTGGTCTCCGCCGGCGCGTCGCCCGGCGCGATGCCCGCCATGATCTGGAGCAGCGTGCCGCAGGAGGTGCCGGCCGCGGTGACCGCGCTCCTCGGGGGCGTGCCGCCCGTCACGGGCTTGACCTTGTACCCCGTCACATCGCCCTCGGCGACGATCAGCTTCTTCAGCTCGGCGGCGCTCAGCGCCTTCACGGCCGGCTTCCGCGCGTCGTTCTTGCCCCCGGCGCCCGTGGACTCCTTGGCATCGCCGCCGGAACAGCCGGTGACGAGGGCGAGTGACAGCGCGCTCACAGCAAGGGTGGCGCACAGCCGCACGCCCGATGATCTCTTCATGACCGGACTATGCGTTCCCGGTCAAAGGAGCGTCAAGTGGAATTAAAATCCCAGGCGTTCGCGGCGCACCGAGTACGCCACGAACCCGGCGCCGAGAGCCAGGAACAGGGTGCCGCCGATGACGTACGGCGTGGTGTCGATGCTGCCGGTGTCGGCGAGCGCGGTCCCGTCCGCGGCGTCCCGGGCGGCCTCGTCCGCGCTCCTGGCCGCGGACGCAGACACGGCTCTGGCCTGCTGGGTCACCTGCTGGGTGACCTGCGTCGCGGTGGTGGAGGACACGCTTCGGGCCGCCGTCGGCGCAGGGGTGTTCTGCGACGCGTTGGCGGACGGGACGAACCACAGGGCGCAGAGCAGAGTGCCCGCGGCGGTGGCGGTCAGCAGCGGACGGCGAGCGGATGACACGGAATATCGATCCCCTTGTGACGCTGGCGAATTGGCCGTGTGGAGCGATGTTAGTGAAAATCGCGGGTCACGGGAAAGTCACAGGAGGTTTCGGCTCTACGCTCGCGGTATGAGCGATGAAGAGACATCACGTTTTGTGCGACTTCGGGTGGAGCTGGTCCTCGAGGTGCAGGACGAGGACGAGCTGACGAAGGCCGCGCTGGGCCGGCTGGCCCGTGATCCGGAGGTCGAGGACGCCGAGCGGGGCCACGCGGAGGCCGCTGTGACGGAAGACACCGCGGAGGCGCTGGCGTATCTCGTCGACCCGTTCGACCTGGTCAGCGAGGTGCCGGGGGTGGAGCTCCAGCAGGCCTCCTGGTCCAGCGAGCGTGTCGACTACGACCCGGATTCGCCCGACTGGGACATGGACGAGGATGATGGGGACGACGACGAGGGCGTCGAGGAAGAGGACGGCATCGGCTGAGCGTTCCGGGGTAGCGGTTTCCCCGGGCGGCAACCGCCGTCCGGGTTTCGTCGTCTGGACAGATGCACGGAACACCAGCGCACCCTCCGCCCTCGGCGGACGTGGTGTGGCCCACACATGCGCGGCATGGGGAACGGGCCGGTGTGTCCGGAGCGTTGGAAGTTCTCAACGGGGACTTACTCGGGGTTTTCACGGATTCGGCAACGATGGAGAAGCGTGTGATGACGGACAGTAAGCGGCGCAAGGGCCTGACGGTCGCGTCCGCGCTGCTCGGTGGTGTGCTCGTGCTCACGGGCTGTTCCGGCGGCGGTGACGCCAGTGCGGCGGACAACGGCGACAGCTCACAGGCGAAGGCCGACGCGGCAGCGGCGAAGAAGTCGTCGGAGGCGCAGATCACGATCACGCCCAAGGACGGCTCCAACAACGCCTCCATCAACAACTCGGCGGCGGTCAAGGTCGCCAAGGGCACGCTCACCGGCGTGACGATGGCCACCGAGGACGGCAAGGCCGTCGCGGGCGCGCTGTCCCCCGACAAGACCAGCTGGAAGCCCACCGGGCAGCTGGAGCGTTCGACCACCTACAAGGTCGCCGCCGAGGCCAAGGACTCCAAGGGCCGCGTGGCCCACGAGAACGCCTCCTTCACCACGGTCTCCCCGGCCAACAGCTTCATAGGCAGCTTCACGCCGGAGAACGGCTCGACCGTCGGCGTGGGCATGCCGGTGTCGATCACCTTCGACAAGGCGATCACCGACAAGGCCGCCGTGCAGAAGGGCATCACCGTGTCCTCCAGCAGCGGCCAGGAGGTCGTCGGGCACTGGTTCAACGCCAACCGCATCGACTTCCGCCCCGAGCAGTACTGGCAGGAGAACTCCACCGTCACGCTGAAGCTGGCGCTCGACGGTGTGCAGGGTGCCAACGGCGTCTACGGCGTGCAGCAGAAGACGGTCACCTTCCACGTCGGCCGCAACCAGGTCTCGTACGTCGACGCGCAGACCAAGCAGATGAAGATCACGCACAACGGCCAGGTCATCAAGACCATTCCGATCTCGGCCGGCTCGCCGGAGCACAAGACGTACGCGGGCATCATGGTGATGTCCCAGAAGTTCCAGCAGACCCGCATGAACGGCGCGACCGTGGGCTTCACGGACGACGACGGCAAGGGCGAGTACGACATCAAGGACGTGCCGCACGCCATCCGCCTGACCAACTCGGGCACGTTCCTGCACGGCAACTACTGGGGCGCCGACTCCGTGTTCGGCAGCGTCAACACCAGCCACGGCTGCGTCGGCCTGCACGACGTCAAGGGCGCCAAGGACCCGAACACGCCGGCCGCCTGGATGTACAACCACTCCCTCGTCGGTGACGTGGTGGTCCTCCAGCACACCGGCGACAAGACCGTCGCCCCGGACAACGGCCTCAACGGCTGGAACATGGACTGGGCGCAGTGGAAGGCCGGTTCGGCGGTCTGACCCGACCTCCCCGGGCCTCGACCCGGACGCCTGCCCCGCTCTCCCCCGAGTGACCCGATGCCGCCCCCCTTTTTCGGGGGCGGCATCGGTGCTGTCCGGCCTTCTTATGCTTCTCTCAGTGCTGCCTCAGGGATCCATCAGGGTCCGCGCCTACCTTGCAGCCCATGTTCTTCACCTACCTGAGGCGCGAACTGCGCCGCCGCAGAAAGGCGGCACTCGTCGTCGCCTCCGGGCTCGCCCTGGGCATCGCGCTCGTGATCGTGGTCAACTCCGTGTCCAACGGCATGGGGCAGGCCCAGGACAAGGTCCTGCAGTCGCTGTACGGCCTGGGCACCGACATGACCGTCACCAAGGCGTCCGCACCGGACGCGAGCGGCTCCCAGCGGCCCCGCTTCAAGTTCGGCGCGCGCGCCGACGGCGACAGCTCCACGCAGAGCAGCGACCGGGTCATGGTCCAGGGCTTCACCACCCTGTCCTCCGCCACGGTCGGCAAGGTCGCGGACCAGAAGGGCGTCGCGTCGGCCGTCGGCGGCCTGAGCCTGAACGTCTTCAAGGTCGACGGCTCCTTCACGCGCGGCCAGTTCCAGCAGAGCGGGGGCGGCGGAGGCTACCGGCGCGGCGGCGGCGCGCCCCAGGGCGAGGTCAAGGGCGGCGGCGCCGACTTCGGCATCAACCAGTACACCGTCTTCGGCACCGACGTCACCAGGACCGCGCTCGGCCCGCTGTCCTCCTCCAGGATCACCAGTGGCCGCACGTTCAAGACCACCGAGACCGACGCCAAGGTGGCCGTCGTCGACTCGGCCTACGCCAAGCAGAAGAAGTACAAGGCGGGTTCGACCGTCACGGTCAAGGGCACCAAGTTCACGGTGATCGGCATCGCCACCGCCGACAGCGGTGACGCGGCGGCCAACCTCTACATCCCGCTGAAGCAGGCGCAGACCCTGGCCGGCGAGAAGGACAAGGTCACCACCGTCTACGTCAAGGCGACCGACTCCCAGAAGATCGACGCCGTCAAGAGCGCCGTCCAGAAGAACGTGTCCGGCACGACCGTGACCACCTCCTCCGACCTGGCCAAGACCGTCTCGGGCTCGCTGTCCACCGCCTCCTCCCTCGCCACCAAGGTCGGCACCTGGCTGTCCATAGCCGTCCTGGTGGCCGCCTTCCTGGTCGCCGGGCTCCTCACCTCCTCCGCGGTCTCCCGCCGGGTGCGCGAGTTCGGCACCCTGAAGGCCCTCGGCTGGAAGTCGTCCCGGGTGACCCGCCAGGTGGTCGGTGAGGCCATGGTCAACGGCCTGGTGGGCGGCGCCCTCGGCATCGCGCTGGGTCTCGCCGGCGCCTACGCGGTCACGGCCGTCAGCCCGACGCTCCAGGCCCAGCTGGGTGGCGGCGGGGGCGGCTTCGGTGGAGGCGGCGGCTTCGGCGGTGGTGGCTTCGGGGGCGGCGGCTTCGGCGGCGCGCGCCGCGCGGGCAAGACCCTGGAAGTGGCCCTCACCGCCCCGGTCAGCGTGACGACGATCGTCCTGGCGGTGGCCCTCGCGGTGGCCGGCGGTCTGATCGCGGGCGCCTTCGGCGGCTGGCGCGCCTCGCGGCTGCGCCCGGCGGACGCGCTGCGCCGCGTGGAGTAGCGGACGCCCGGTCCGCAGCCGAACCCGATCCGCACCTCCAGGAGCCTTCATGTACGAACTGAGAAACCTCACCAAGACCTACACCCGGGGCAAGGCCACGGTCCGTGCCCTCGACGGAGTGGACCTCACCATCCCGCAGGGGGACCGCCTGATCATCCAGGGCCCCACCGGCGGCGGTAAGTCCACCCTGCTCCAGATGCTCGGCGCCCTGGACCGCCCCTCCTCCGGCGAACTCCTCCTCGACGGCACCGATCTCGCCGAGCTGTCCGAGGCCCGGCTGACCAGGCTGCGCAGCGAGAACATCGGCTTCGTCTTCCAGTCCTTCAACCTCATCCCGACCCTCACCGCCCAGGAGAACGTGGAGACCGCCCTCGTCCCCCTCGGCGTCAAGGCGAAGGAGCGGCGCGAACTGGCGGCGGAAGCGCTGGAGTCCGTCGGTCTCGGCGAGCGCCGGTCCCATCTGCCCGCCGAGATGTCCGGCGGCCAGCAGCAGCGCGTCGCCATCGCCCGCGCCCTCGTCAAGCGCCCGAAGGTGCTGCTCGCCGACGAGCCGACCGGCAACCTCGACGAGAGCATGCGCGACGAGATCATGGACCTGCTCGAACGCCGGTGGAAGGAGCACGGGCTGACCTTCATCATGGTCACCCACGACTCCGCGATCGCGAAGAAGGCCCCGCGCCTGGCGACCATCCGGGGCGGCAGGCTCAGCGTGCGGGAGAACGCGGGCGCGTGACGGATGCCCGGGCCGGTCACGTCAGGTGAGGGGCGTCCGGAGCACCTGTCTCCGGGCGCCCCCGGCTGCCGCGCTCAGGCGGACGGTACCGGCCGGGTCGCGTCCGTGCCCCAGCTGGCCAGGAGGCGCAGGGACTGCGCGGAGGGGGAGCCGGGCTCGGCGTGGTAGGTGACCAGGGTCAGGTCGCCGTCGCCGGAGACGTGGAAACCCTCGAAGTTCAGGCAGAGTTCGCCGACCAGCGGATGCCGCAGCCGCTTGACGCCGTGGCTCTTCTCCTTGACGTCGTGCGTGGCCCACAGCCGCCGGAACTCCTCGCTCTTGACGGAGAGTTCACCCACCAGCGCGGACAGCCGGGGGTCGTCCGGGTAGCAGCCGGCGTCCATGCGCAGGGCGCACACGATGTCGATCGCCTTCTGCTCCCAGTCGACGAACAGCTCGCGGTACTCGGGCCGCAGGAACACCAGCCGGGCCCAGTTGCGCTCCGCGGCCGGCAGCTCCGCCCAGTCACCGAAGAGCGCGGCGGCCGTACGGTTCCAGGCGAGGATGTCCGAGCGCCGCCCGACGACGTACGCCGGCACGGTCTCCATCGCGTCCAGCAGATGCAGCAGCGCCTGGCGGGTCTGCGGCTGCCGTGCCGCCGGCTTCTTCTTGTGCGCCTTGGGCTTCGCCAGATGCGTCAGATGCGCGTGCTCGGCGTCCGTCAGGCGCAGGGCGCGGGCGATGGAGTCCAGCACCTCCGCCGACACGTTGCGGCCGTTGCCCTGTTCCAGGCGCGTGTAGTACGCCACCGACACCCCGGCCAGCTGCGCCAGCTCCTCGCGCCGCAGCCCCGGCACCCTGCGGTGCCGCCCGAAGTCGGGCAGGCCCACGTCCTCCGGCTTCAGCCGGGCCCGCCTGCTGCGCAGGAACTCGCTCAGCTCGGACCGGCGGGCCGGCGGCCGCCCCGCGGATGCTCGCGCCTGTTCGTCCATACCCCCAGTATCCGCGCCGTCCCCTGGTCGTACGCAGGGCAGCCTGACCCCGCCAGTGGTAGGCACGGCAGACGTACGAAAAGGCGTGGACAGGCTGGCGGGCGGGGATTGCGGCAGGCTGGAAGCCGTGGAAGCCGTACCCGGCGACAAAGCATGCCGGGTACGCAGACCCGCTAGGAGAACCCCGGCATGACCACTGTTGCTGCTTACGCCGCGCCCGCCGCGAAGGCCCCGCTGGAGCGGACCACCATCGAGCGGCGCGCGGTCGGCGACCACGACGTCCTCATCGACATCAAGTTCGCCGGTATCTGCCACTCCGACATCCACCAGGCGCAGGACGGCTGGCACCCCGGCATCTTCCCGATGGTGCCCGGCCACGAGATCGCGGGTGTCGTCACCGAGGTCGGCCCCGAGGTGACGAAGTTCGCCGTCGGCGACCGGGTGGGCGTCGGCTGCATGGTCGACTCCTGCCGCGAGTGCGACAACTGCAAGGCCGGCCTGGAGCAGTACTGCACCGGTGGCGGTCCCGTCTGGACGTACAACGCCGTCGGCAAGGACGGCGAGCCCACCTACGGCGGCTACTCGGAGAACATCGTCGTCGACCAGGACTTCGTCGTCCGCGTCCCCGACGGCCTCTCCCTCGACGTGGCCGCGCCGCTGCTGTGCGCCGGCATCACCACGTACTCCCCGCTGAAGCACTGGAACGCCGGCCCCGGCAAGAAGGTCGCCGTCGTCGGTCTCGGCGGCCTCGGCCACATGGGCGTCAAGATCGCGCACGCGCTCGGCGCCGAGGTGACCGTCCTGTCGCAGTCCCTGCGCAAGAAGGACGACGGCCTCCGGCTCGGTGCCGACCACTACTACGCCACCAGCGACCCGAAGACCTTCGAGGAGCTGGCCGGCACCTTCGACGTCATCCTGAACACCGTCTCCGCGCCGCTCGACTTCGCCGCGTTCCTGTCCCTGCTCCGCACGGACGGCACGATGGTCAACGTCGGCCTGCCGGAGGAGGAGGTCAACATCTCCCTGCAGTCCCTGTTCGGCAACCGCCGCAGCATCAGCAGCTCCGGCATCGGCGGCATCGCCGAGACCCAGGAGATGCTCGACTTCTGCGCGGAGCACGGCCTCGGCGCCGAGATCGAGCTGATCTCCGCCGACCAGATCAACGAGGCGTACGACCGCGTCCAGGCCAGCGACGTCCGCTACCGCTTCGTGATCGACAACGCCACCATCTGAGCGGTGGGGCGCCGGCCCCGGGGGACGGCCGGCGCCCCGTCGGGTACCGGACCGCCCGGGTGACATGCCCGTGTCGCTCCGGTCGCGGGGCCGCGGCGTGCGCCAGCTTGGTCGGGACATGTTCACGACCGAGAAAGGGGCCGACGTGAGAAGGTCCGGCATCCGCGCGACCCTGTCCATCGCAGCCGCCCTGACCATCGCGGGCGTCACGGCCGGCCCGGCCTTCGCGGCCCCCGAGCCGCCCCTCATCAACATCCAGTTCGACAACACCAAGGGCGGCACGCAGATCGGCGGCAAGAACAACACCCAGGGCGGGACCCAGGGCGCCGGCGCGGGCAACGTCCAGGGCGGCACCCAGGGAGCCGGCAAGGGCAACACGCAGGGCGGCACCCAGGGCGGGACGAACAACACCCAGGGCGGCACCCAGGGCGCCGTGAACACCTTCGGCACCCGCGCGGCCACGGAACCCCTGTCCCGGGTCCTGGGCCTGCTCGGCCTTCCCGGCCTGCTCCCCGGAGGACTCCTCCCGACGGCGTCCTGACGGCCGCCCGGGCCGGCGTTCCCGGTCGCGCCCGCCGGCGGCCCCGGCGGGCGCGGAATCGCCCGGAACCCTCGTGCGTTGAGGTCAGTGGGTGTGCGGCCGGCGGTGGGTGAGCCGGGCGGCCCCGAGTGAACCGACCGACAGACATGGAGGGGCCGAAATGGCTGCGCAGACTCAGAGGGCCGTGCTGGCCGGCGGATGCTTCTGGGGGATGGAGGAGCTGGCCCGCCGGCTCCCGGGCGTGACGGCGACCCGCGTCGGATACACCGGCGGTGACGTGGAGAACGCGACCTACCGCAACCACGGCACGCACGCGGAGGCCATCGAGATCCTCTTCGACCCCGAGCAGACCGACTACCGCGCGCTCCTGGAGTTCTTCTTCCAGATCCACGACCCGAGCACCAAGAACCGCCAGGGCAACGACATCGGCCTCAGCTACCGCTCGGCCATCTACTACGTGGACGACGAGCAGAAGCGGATCGCCGAGGACACGATCGCCGACGTGGACGCCTCCGGTCTGTGGCCCGGCAAGGTCGTCACCGAGGTGGAGCCGGTCGGCCCGTTCTGGCAGGCCGAGCCCGAGCACCAGGACTACCTTCAGCGCTACCCGGACGGGTACACCTGCCACTTCCCGCGCCCGGGCTGGAAGCTCCCCGCCCGCACGGAGGGCTGACCGCGACGGAGGGACGACCTCACGGAGGGCGGGCCCGGCCTGACGGCGGGCCCGCCCTCCGTCGCCGTGCTCAGCGGTGCTCCGGCACCGCCTCCCGCTCCGTGACCGTGTGCGCGACCGTGTCGCGGACCTGGCAGTAGTACGCCGCCATGTTTCCGCGGTAGCGCCAGGGGAGCGCGTTCACATGGCCGTCGACCAGCCGGAACTGCTCCAGCGCCGCCTCGTCGCGGCCCTGGAGATGGAGGTAGAACGCCAGCAGGTGGCGCAGTTCCGGCAGGCGCGGGTGCCCGGGGTCGGCAGCGGCCGCGTCGGCCAGGGCCGCCTCGACCCGGACCAGCATCACGGGCGTGTTGTCGGCGTCCGTGTCCGACGACTCGTCGTGCTCGAAGTGCGCGACGAGCGGCAGAGCCGTCAGCAGGCTGCCCTGCGGCGCCTCGGCGGCGGCCCGCTCGGCGAACTCCGTCGCGAGCCGCTCCGAGCCCCGCCACTTCGCGCACCAGTACTGGAGCGCCGAGAAGTGCGCCTCGTAGTGGTGCGGGGCGCGGGCGGTGATCCGCTCCCAGAGCTTCTCCATCTCGGCGTTCGGGTAGCCGAGGCCCAGCGCGACCCAGATCTCCGCGACGTACGGCGTCGGGTCGTCGGGGTTGAGGCCGGCGGCCCGCGCGATCTCCTCGCGGGCGCTGTTCAGCGTCCGGTGGAAGCCCTCGGCCTGCTCGCGCGTCGTCTGCCGGCCGCTCTGCGCGCCGCGCAGCGCCCAGGCGAGCCGTACGGTGCTGCGGGCCCGGACCACGGCCGCGTCCGGGTCGCCGGGGCGCGCGGCCTCCCAGTCCAGCAGCCACGCGTCGTCCTCGGCGGCCGGCTCGGCGAGCAGGTACGCCACCGCCGAGCGGCGTTCCCAGTCCCGGCCGACGGAGGCCAGCACCTCGGCGGCCGGCTGCCAGTCGCCCGCGCGCACCGCGGCCAGCGCGGCCGCCCAGTCGGCGGGGAGCGGGCCGGAGAGGTCGGTGTTCTGCCGTTCCGCGGGCAGCAGCCCGAGCTTCGCGGCGGCCTCCGCGGCGGAGGCCGCCCGCGCGGCCTCCTCGGCCTCCTCGGCGTCGGTGTCCGGGGTCGGCGAGAAGAACTCCTTGAGGAACACCCAGGCCAGCCACCCCACGAAGAGCAGTGTGGGGACGGCCAGAGCGGCCAGGATCCAGAGCAGGACGGTCATGGGAGGGAGCGGTCCGTTCGTCCGAGGGGCGAGGGGCGAGGAGAGCAGGGGGTGGGGGAGCGGGAGGGCGGGGGAGCGGGGCGAGGTGGCGGGGCGTGGTTCGCCGTGCGCCGGTGGCGCCCCCTCCCGCGACGGGCAGGGGGTGCCACCGCGGTGTCACGCCTGCGGTGCCGGCACCGGCGGGAGCAGCGCGCGCAGAGGGGCGGTGTCGGGGTGGTCGGCGAGCGCCGCGTCCAGCGCCGCGCGCAGCGCGGCCTCGGGGTTTTCGTCCTGCGTGGCGTCCCCGCCGGGCAGGACGACGGCGGCCGGGCGGGACCAGGAGAACTCCCACCGCAGCAGCGACCGCGCGTTGAACTCGGCCAGCACCATGGTCCGCAGCCAGCCGGTCAGCCTCGGCCGCAGGAACTCGCGGAAGGCGCGCCCCTTCGCCGCGGCCGCCTCCTCCGACAGGGGAAGCCGCTCGGCCAGCCGCCACAGCCGGCCCTCGTCGATCAGGGCCAGCAGCGCGTCGAGCGTCGCGGGCTGCCCGGTGTACTCGGCCAGGGCCCGGTGCAGCGGGGTGTGCGCGGCCGACAGGTTCTCCGCCATGGTCGCGTTCAGCAGCTCGGTCCACTCGGCGGTCCGCCGGAAGGCGAGGATCTCCTGCCGGAGCACGGCGTCCTCCAGGGCCTCCTGGGCGCGCGGCGCGTCCGAGAGCAGGGTCAGGGCCGTGCCCGTGCCGCCCGCGTCCCGCCCGTCGTCGGGCAGCGCCTCGATGCGGCGTACGCGGTCGGCGATCGGCGGGTGCGAGTCGTACGGCGACACCGGCTCGGCCGGCAGGTCCTGGCGCATCCCGGCCAGTTCCTCCTCGCGGGCCGCCAGCAGCCGGCCGAAGCCGCCGAAGAACTCACCGCGCGGCGGCAGTACGCGGGCCGGTAGGCCCAGCGTGGCGTACGACTGGAGGTAGAAGTCGTGGGAGGCGGAGAGCACCTGGATCTCGCGCAGCGCGGACGCGGTCGCGACCCGCCCGGCGATCCGAGCGGCCGTGAGGTCGGCGGCGTACTCCTGCGCGCGGGCCGTGGACAGCGAGGCGCGCATGTAGAGCCGGCCGTACAGGGTGTAGACCGCCGCCATCATGCGGTACGTCCACCCGGAGCCGGCGGTGTCGACCTCGCGGGCCTTCTTGCCCTTCGCGACCCGCTTGGCCGCGGCCTTCTCCTGGCGGGCGCGCTCGGACTCCTCCTGGCCGTCCGCGCGGGCGTGGAACTGCTCGATGACCCGGCCGATCTGCGCGCGACCGCGCACCACGAGCGCGGAGAGCCGGGTGTCACCGCCGGTGAAGTGGCCGTATTCATGGGCGAGTACGGCCCGCAGCTGCGCCTCGCCGAGGCCGGTCAGCAGCGGTACGCCGAGGTAGAGGGTCCGGCTGCCGGGCAGCAGGCCGAGCAGGCGGGCCCGCTCGCTCACGGCCGCGTTGACGTCGGCGGTCAGCAGGATCCGGTCGGGAGCGCGGGTGCCGGTCGCCGCGGCGAGCTCCCGCACCAGCGCCCAGAGCCGGGGTTCGCCCTCCTCGGTGGCCTCGACGCCGGGCAGGTCGTCGCCCTTCGGCGTGCGCAGCATGAACATGCCGCGTACGACGGGGACGGCGAGCAGCACCGTGACGATGAGCAGTTTGCCCGCGGCCATGCCGTGCATCTCGGTGAGCACGGCGGCGTCGAGACCGATCAGCACCGCGAGGATGACGAGGCTCAGCAGGTAGAAACCGCAGAGCAGGACAAGGGCGCGCAGCGCGCGCAGAGTTGCGCCCATCGGGCAGATCCCCCCACAGGATCCGGGAACAGAGGACAGGGGTCATGGCCGGCGCCGTGGGAACGGTGCCGCCGATGAAGGTGGGGGGATTTCACGGAAGCGGCCGCGGAGCAAAGCGGGAGCAAAGTCCGGACCAGGCGGAGTATGCCCTACCGCTGGTCAGCGCGGCAATACGGAGATCCGGAAGGTCAAACGGCCAGGGACGCGGGGCTGCCTCCGCCGGCCTCGTAGCCGGCCACCGCCACCGCGCGGTAGAGGGCGAACTCGGCGGCCGGGTCGGCCGACAGCGTCCAGGGCAGCGCCCCCGCGTGGCCGTCGACGTGGACCAGCTGGTCCATGGCCTCGGGCCAGCGCTCCGCCCGCACCAGGAAGAAGACCAGCAGATGGCGGACGTGCGCCAGGACCGGATCGTCCGGGCGGGCGGTGTGCACCGCGTGCAGCGCGCCGTGCACCGCCTTGGTGACGACCTCGCTCCGGTAGAAGCCCTGGACCAGATTCACCTCGGGCAGGTGCTCGAACACCGCGAACAGCGGCAGCGCGGCCAGCAGCGATCCCTCGGGAGCCCGGGCCGCCGCGCCCTCGGCGAACGCGTACGCCTGCTCGCGCGAGCCGTGCCACTTCTCGCACCAGTGGTGCAGCGCGGCCAGGTGGGCGCCCATGTGGTGGGGCGCGCGGTCGAGGATCCGCTGCCACAGCTCCTCGAACTCCGGCGCCGTACACCCCAGCCCCCGGGCCGCGGACAGCTCGACGATGTGCGGGACCGGGTCGTCGGGGGCCCGCAGCGCCGCCTCACGGCACGCCTCCCGGGTCTCCTCCATGATGATCCGGAAGTCCGGCGTGCCCGGCACCGACGTGCGCCACGCCTGCTGCGCCAGGAACTCCGCGTACACCGCCGTGGCACCCGGGTCCTCGGGCCGCTCGGCCCGCCACACCCGCAGCCACTGTCCGCCGGGCGTCTCGTGCACCCCGCCGGGCTGTCGCTGGAGCTCCAGCGACGCCGTGCCGGCGAAGGCCTGCACCCGCTGCCAGCGCTCCTCGGTCTCCACCCCGGTGCCCGCCAGCAGCTGTTCGGCCGCCCGGTGGTCCCGGGTGCGCCGCATCACGTCCAGCACGGCCAGCAGGTCCGGATCCGCTCCGGGCATCCGTACGTCCAGGTCCTCCTGGCGCACGAAGCCGTACTTCTCCGCGCTCGCGTCCGGGTGCCCCTGCCCGGTCCCCCCGCGCCGCCGCCGCAGGAACGGCACCAGCACGAAACCCAGCATGAGCAGCGCCATGAGCAGCCAGAGAATCGCCATGCCTCAAGCGAACCAGACCCGCACGGCAAAAGGCCAACCCCGTGAGGGCCGCCCGGTGCCGTGGTCCCGGCCCGCCCGGACCTATCGCCGTGCCGCCCGCACCCGCCGCCGTGGCCGCCCGTCGTACCACCGTCGTGCCCGCTCGTGCCCGTCCGCCGTGCCGTCGCCGCACGGCTTCGCACGGCTTCGTGGCGCAGGTGTCCGGCAGCACGCCCGCGCGCGCATTACGCTCGGTGCACATGAGCGACAGCCACATCAGCCAGCACTTCGAGACCCTCGCGATCCACGCGGGCAACACCGCGGACCCCCTCACCGGAGCGGTCGTCCCGCCCATCTACCAGGTCTCGACCTACAAGCAGGACGGCGTCGGCGGCCTGCGCGGCGGCTACGAGTACAGCCGCAGCGCCAACCCGACCAGGACGGCCCTGGAGGAGAACCTCGCCGCCCTGGACGGCGGACGCCGTGCCTTCGCGTTCGCCTCCGGTCTCGCCGCCGAGGACACCCTGCTGCGCACGCTGCTCAGCCCGGGCGACCACGTGGTGATCCCGAACGACGCCTACGGCGGCACCTTCCGCCTCTTCGCGAAGGTCGCCCAGCGCTGGGGCATCGACTGGTCCGTGGCCGACACCAGCGACCCCGCCTCCGTGCGCGCCGCGATGACGCCGAAGACCAAGGCCGTCTGGGTGGAGACCCCCTCCAACCCGCTCCTCGGCATCACCGACATCGCCGCCGTCGCCCAGGTCGCGCACGACGCGGGCGCGCGCCTCGTCGTCGACAACACCTTCGCCACGCCCTACCTCCAGCAGCCGCTGTCGCTCGGCGCGGACGTCGTCGTGTACTCCCTGACGAAGTACATGGGCGGCCACTCCGACGTGGTCGGCGGTGCGCTGGTCGTCTCCGACCAGGAGCTGGCCGAGGAGATCGGCTACCACCAGAACGCGATGGGCGCCGTCGCCGGCCCCTTCGACTCCTGGCTGGTGCTGCGCGGCACGAAGACCCTCGCGGTGCGCATGGACCGCCACAGCGAGAACGCCACCAAGGTCGCCGACATGCTGACCCGGCACCCCCGTGTCACCAGCGTGCTCTACCCGGGTCTGCCCGAGCACCCGAACCACGAGGTGGCCGCCAAGCAGATGAAGGCCTTCGGCGGCATGGTCTCCTTCCGCGTCGAGGGCGGCGAGGAGGCGGCCGTCGAGGTCTGCAACCGCGCCAAGGTCTTCACCCTCGGCGAGTCCCTCGGCGGTGTGGAGTCGCTCATCGAGCACCCGGGCCGCATGACCCACGCCTCCGCCGCGGGTTCCGCCCTGGAGGTCCCGGCCGACCTGGTGCGCCTGTCCGTGGGCATCGAGAACGTCGACGACCTGCTGGCCGACCTGGAGCAGGCCCTCGGCAAGTAGGTCCGCTCACCAGTCCGTGAAGGGCGGGGTCGTCCGCGAGGGCGGCTCCGCCCACGGCTGTGTCCTGGCCGCCCAGACGGCGAAGGCCACCACCGCGGCGCACAGCAGCAGCCACAGCAGCCGCCGGGCCAGCCGTCTGCGCCGCAGCGCCCGCGCCCCGCGGCGGACGACCTCGCCGTACAGCTCCGGCGGCACGGGCACCGCGGAGCCCTCCAGGAGCCGCCGCACCGCCGCCTCCCGTTCGGCCCGGTTCACCGCGATCCCCCCTCGCGTCCGGCGCGCCTGCGCCGAACGCCGTGCCCGCGCCTCATGACCGCGCCGTCCTGGCGCCCGCCGCGTGCGGGGCGGAGCGCGCCGGGTGCAGCACGATGCCCGTCGCCCGGTCGCAGAGGGTGTGGACCCGCTCGGCGGGCAGCCCGAGCAGGGCCGCGGTCTGCCGCTCGGCCACCCCCTCGTACAGCCGCAGCACCAGGATCAGCCGCTCCTGCGGGGTGAGGGCGGCGAGCGGGCTGCGCGGGTGGGGGCGCCCGCGCCGGAAGGCGCCGTGGTGGTGCCAGGTGCCCCGGGCGAAGCGGGTGGCGAGGTACTGGCGGGCGCAGTCGTACGGGTCCTCGCCGCGCAGCCGGTCCCAGCGGGCGTAGGTGTGGGCGAGCGCCAGGGTCAGCAGGCGGCGGGCGCGCGGGTTGGCGTCCGGGGGTTCCGCGGTGAGCAGGGTGGCCGCGTGCAGCAGCCGCCCGCCCGCGCCCGCGACGAACGCGTCGAACTCCCGGGCCCTGCGGGCATCGCGCGGAGTGTGACGGTCACGCACCGTGCCTCCCCCCTGAGGAGGTCCTGTCCGGTACCGGACGGAACCGGCCACGTACGACGCAGGACCCGGTCTCATATGAGGTCAGCGGCGGCCCGTGGTCAAGAGTCCGGACGGCACCGGTGCGCCGCCGTCGGCACCGGGCTTCAGGAGGCGGCCGGCGGCTGCGCCGACGGCACCGGCGGGACCGCCACGCGGTCGGACAGCGCGGTGTTGAAGCGGGTCAGCAGCGAGCAGAACTGCGCACGCTCCTCCGGGCCCCACTCCTCGGTCAGCTCGGCCATCAACTGCCGCCGGGACGCCCGTACTTCCTCCAGCCGGGAGGCTCCGCGCGGGGACAGCTGGAGGACGACGGCCCGCCCGTCCTCCGGGTGCGAGGTGCGCTTGACCAGCCCCGTGTCGACCAGCGGGGCCACCTGCCGGGTCACCGTGGAGGAGTCGATCCCCATGCTCGACGCCAGCGCCTTGACGCCCATCGGGCCTTCCTTGTCCAGGCGGTTGAGCAGCAGGTACGCGGCGCGGTCCATGGAGTTGCGCACCTGTCCGACGCCGCCGAGCCGGGTCTGTTCGGCGCGGCGCGCGAACACGGCCACCTCGTGCTGGAGGGCGTCGAGAAGACCGGGGTCACCGACGGTCGTCATGTCCATCGACATTTCAGGTGTTGTGGGCATGGCCGGAGGCTCGCTTCATGAAGGGGGTGCTGGGTTGGGGGACAGGGTACGCGGCCCGGCGGCGGCCCGTACCGGCGCTGCGCAAACCGGTTGCGGAGCCCGCCGCTCCCGTCGTACGCGACGATGAGCTGCGAGACTTGGGACATGAGCTACGCCACGGCTGACCCTGTACGTTCCGTGATCCTGGACGATGTGCGCGGGGCGCAGAAGATGCTCTCGGGTGTGGCACGCGTGACCGCGATGGAGAGCAGCCGGCACCTGTCCGAGCTGGCCGGCACGCCGGTGCACCTGAAGTGCGAGAACCTCCAGCGCACGGGCTCGTTCAAGCTGCGCGGCGCCTATGTGCGCATCGCCGGGCTGCTGCCCGAGGAGCGTGCCGCCGGGGTGGTGGCCGCGAGCGCCGGGAACCACGCGCAGGGCGTGGCGCTGGCCTCCTCCCTGCTGGGCGTGCACGCCACCGTCTTCATGCCGCACGGCGCCCCGCTCCCGAAGATCAGCGCGACCGAGGAGTACGGCGCCGAGGTGCGTCTGCACGGTCAGGTCGTCGACGAGACCATGGCCGCCGCCCAGGAGTACGCGGCCGCCACCGGCGCGGTGTTCCTCCACCCCTTCGACCACCCCGACGTCATCGCCGGCCAGGGCACGATCGGCCTGGAGATCCTGGAGCAGTGCCCGGAGGTGGGCACGATCCTCGTCGGGGTCGGGGGCGGCGGTCTCGCGGCCGGCATCGCGGTCGCCGTGAAGGCGCTGCGGCCGGACGTCCGGATCGTCGGGGTGCAGGCGGAGGGGGCCGCGGCCTTCCCTCCCTCGCTCGCCGCCGGGCGTCCGGTGTCGGTGCGCAACCCGGCGACCATGGCCGACGGCATCAAGGTGGGCCGCCCCGGGGACGTGACCTTCGAGATCGTCCGGGATCTGGTCGACGAGGTGCGCACGGTCGGCGAGGACCAGCTGTCGGCGGCGCTGCTGCTCTGCCTGGAGCGGGCCAAGCTGGTCGTGGAACCGGCCGGGGCGAGTCCGGTGGCCGCTCTGCTCGCCGGCCCCGGCGCCTTCCCCGGCCCGGTCGTGGCCGTGCTGTCCGGCGGCAACGTCGATCCGGTGCTGATGCAGCGCGTCCTGCGGCACGGCATGGCCGCGCAGGGCCGCTACCTCGCGGTACGGCTACGGCTCACCGATCGCCCCGGTGCCCTCGCCACGGTCCTCGGGGTGCTGTCCGCGGCCGACGCCAACGTGCTCGATGTGAGCCACATCCGCACCGATCCCCGGCTCGGGCTCACGGAGGTCGAGGTGGAGCTGCACCTGGAGACGAAGGGGCCGGCGCACTGCGCCGAGGTCGGCGGCGCGCTGCGCGGCGCGGGCTTCACGGTCCTGGACTGAAGCGCCCGGCCCGCGCGGGAGCGTCCGGGTACGGCGGAGCCCCGGCGTCCTGGGGACGGCCGGGGCTCTGTCGATGTGCGGGGAGCCGGGATCAGCCCGAGTACGGCTCGGCCTTCAGGATCCGCACCGAGGCCTTGCGGCCGTTCGGCAGCTCGTACTGCGCGTCCTCGCCGACCTTGTGACCCATCACACCGGAGCCCAGCGGGGACTGCGGGGAGTACGTCTCGATGTCGGCGCTCGCGTATTCGCGGGAGGCGAGCAGGAACGTCACCGTGTCGTCCTCGTCGCCGTCGAAGGCGATCGTGACGACCATGCCGGGCGCGACCGTGCCGTCGGCGGAGGCCGGAGCCTCGCCGACCTGGGCGTTCTCCAGCAGCTGGGTCAGCTGGCGCACGCGCAGCTCCTGCTTGCCCTGCTCCTCCTTGGCGGCGTGGTACCCGCCGTTCTCGCGCAGGTCGCCCTCCTCGCGCGCCGCGGCGATCTTGCCGGCGATCTCGGTGCGCGCAGGACCAGTAAGGTACGCAAGCTCGTCCTTGAGCTTGTTGTACGCCTCCTGGGTCAGCCAGGTGACGTTCTCGCTGGTCTGGGTCACAGGGTGCTCCTCGTCGGTACTGGGAATACAAAAGCTCGCCCTACCCAGAAGCATGTTCCTTCTTGGATGGGCGAAACCACGAGCCTAACAATTCAACGGCGAAAGGGGGAGGACATAAGCCATCAGAATTGCATCAACGCAGGTCAGCGCGTACGCACCGCGAGTGGTGCTAGCCGGCGTGGCAGCCCAGCAGCTCGGCCGTCGTCCCCTTGGCCGTCGTACGGAGCGTGACGACCTTGTCGATGCGCGTGGCCGCGCCGGTGAAGCGGAAGTCCGCCCGGCCCACCTCCGCGCCGTCGGCCGACTGCGAACGCAGGGTGCAGTAACCGGACTTGCCGGAGTCCTTGTGGACCTCCAGATGCACCTGGACCCTGTCGTGTCCGGCCTGGAAGGCGATCACCTGCGCGCTGATCTCGTTGCGCGCGACGTAGTGGTAGGCGAAGAAGCCGAGCAGCGCGAGCACCGCCGCGCCCAGCACGGCACCGATGACCTTGAGCCGGTGATCGGCGCGCTCGTCGGAGACACGGCCGTAGCGGCCCTCGGGCAGCCGCGCGCTCGCCGTACCCATGATCGTCCTCTCCGCGGAATTATTCGCCTTCCGATTCGGTCACTATAGAAGCTGCGACACGCACCCCAGGACGCGGGGCGCCGACCTACCGAGGATTGAGTCTTGACTGACCAGCTGCGACTGATGGCCGTTCACGCGCATCCCGACGACGAGTCGAGCAAGGGCGCCGCCACGATGGCGAAGTACGTGTCCGAAGGGGTGGACGTGCTGGTGGTGACCTGCACGGGCGGAGAGCGCGGCTCCATCCTCAACCCCAAGCTGCAGGGCGACACGTACATCGAGGAGAACATCCACGAGGTGCGCCGGAAGGAGATGGACGAGGCCCGGGAGATCCTCGGCGTCGGGCAGGAGTGGCTCGGCTTCGTCGACTCCGGACTGCCGGAGGGCGACCCGCTGCCGCCGCTGCCCGAGGGCTGCTTCGCCCTGGAGGACGTCGACAAGGCCGCCGGCGAACTCGTCCGCAAGATCCGCGCCTTCCGCCCGCAGGTGATCACCACCTACGACGAGAACGGCGGCTACCCGCACCCCGACCACATCATGACCCACAAGATCTCGATGGTGGCGTTCGAGGGCGCGGCGGACGCCGAGAAGTACCCCGAGAGCGAGTTCGGCCCGGTCTGGCGGCCGAGCAAGCTCTACTACAACCAGGGCTTCAACCGCCCCCGCACCGAGGCCCTGCACCAGGCGATGCTCGACCGCGGCCTGGAGTCGCCGTACGGCGAGTGGCTCAAGCGCTGGAAGGAGTTCGAGCGCGTCGAGCGCACCCTGACCACGCATGTTCCCTGCGCGGACTTCTTCGAGACCCGCGACCGGGCGCTGATCGCCCACGCCACGCAGATCGACCCCGACGGCGGCTGGTTCAAGGTCCCCATGGAGCTGCAGAAGGAGGTCTGGCCCACGGAGGAGTACGAGCTCGCGAAGTCCCTCGTGGACACCTCCCTCCCCGAGTCCGACCTCTTCGCGGGCATCCGGGACAATGCCTGACATGAGCGCAAGCGTGAGCCTGGCAGTGACGCATCTCGTCCCCCTCGCCAAGGAGATCGACGAGAACAAGGTCACCCCCGGTGTCCTCGGCTTCATCGTGTTCGCGGTGATGGCCGTGGCCGTGTGGGGCCTGATGAAGTCGATGAG
Organism: Streptomyces sp. NPDC090108; assembly: GCF_044747185.1. Taxonomy (NCBI): domain Bacteria; kingdom Bacillati; phylum Actinomycetota; class Actinomycetes; order Kitasatosporales; family Streptomycetaceae; genus Streptomyces; species Streptomyces sp. NPDC090108. Next base: position 770,720 of record NZ_JBIVDQ010000001.1, on the reverse strand, counting down.
CAAGCACATGCGGAAGGTCGACTTCCAGGAGGCCCCGGAGACCGGGACCGAGAAGAAGACCGGCTCCGCGGCGCAGCGGGGCTGATCCGCGGGTCAACCCCGCGCCGGAACCGTCACTCCCATCACCTCACGGGCGTGACGGTCCGGCGTCATGCGCAGACGCCAGGCCTGCCAGCCCGCGTCCGGGTCCACCCCGCGCTCCAGCAGCAGCGCGTACGCGGGCAGCCACTCGGCCAGCTTCTCGTCCCGCAGCGGATGCCCGGCCCGGGCCAGCCGGTCCAGCTCCTCCCGGGCCACCGCCGTGCCCACCTCCACCCCGCCCGGCGCCCCGTACGGCAGCAGGGTGCAGCGCAGGAAGCGCGCCCAGTCCTCGCCGCGCCGGTCCCCGTAGGACGTGAACAGCACCAGCGCCTGGTCGCACAGCTCCAGCGCCTGCCGGACGCGCGCGTTGCCCGCGTCCACCACCGCCAGCTCCAGACACGTCCACGCCTCGCCGTGGGGGACCCCGATGCGGTGGAAGTCGCCGCGGGCGTCCATGAGCAGCTGGCGCGCGAACCCCGAATTGCGCAGCGAGCCGGTCTGCGCCGCCCGCTGGTCACGGGTCACCCGCGCCGAGTGGTGCCGGGCGCAGGCCAGCCCGTACACGTCCCGCATCCGGGAGAACATCGTGCGCGAACGCTCCAGATCGCGGACCGCGCGGTCCAGATCGCCCGTCTCCTCCAGCGCCTGACCGAGGTAGTACAGCGTCCACGCCTCCCCGCGGGCGTCCTCGTTCTCCCGGTGCCGGACGGCGGCCCGGCGCAGCTCCTCGACCGCCGGTGACGCGTCCCCGGCGACCAGCCGCGCCCGGGCCAGCTGGGTCAGCGCCCACGCCTGCCCGCGCGCGTCGTGCGTACGGCCGTACAGCTCCAGTGCGATGCGCAGGGCCTCCTCAGCGCCCGGCACATCGCCCCGGCGCAGGGTCAGCTGGCCGAGCTGGTAGTGCGCCCAGGCCTCGCCGTGCAGGGAGCCGCCCTCCCGGTGCAGGGCCAGCGAGCGGTTCAGCAGGTCCTGGGACTCCGACAGCCGGGCACGGTCCCGCTCGACCGCCGCCAGCGCGTGCATCGTCCAGGCGCGGTCCGTCGCCAGCCCCGCCGCCTCCTGGAGGTCCAGCGCCTCCTGGAGCCTGACCGCGGCCTCGGCGAGCTGGCCCTGATGGTGCAGGGTGATCCCGAGGGAGCACAAGGCACGCGCCGCGCCCGCGTCGTGGTGCGCCTCCCGGTACAGGTCCACCACCGAGGCCAGCGTGGTGCGCGCCTTGTCCAGCTCGCCCAGCTGCCGGGCCGCGATACCGGTGCGCCACTGCACCGAACGGGTCAGCAGCCCCTCGTCCGCCGACTGCGCCAGCTCGCCGATCTCGCCGAGCCGGTACAGGTCCCCGCGCAGCAGGCAGTAGTCGCACAGCGCGCCCAGCAGGTTCAGCACCGCCGCCCGGTCCACGCCGTCCGCGTGCCGCAGCGCCGCCGTGATGAAACTGGACTCGTCGTCCAGCCAGCGCAGCGCCTCGTCCATCGAGGTGAAGCCGTGCGGTCCGAACCGGTCCGAACGCGTCGACATGTTGCCGTCGACCAGCCGCAGCACCGACTCGGCCAGCTCCGCGTAGTCCACGATCAGCCGCTCCTGCGCCGCCGCCCGCTCGGCCGGATCCTCCTCGTCCGCCAGCCGGGCCTGCGCGAAGGCGCGCACCAGGTCGTGCAGCCGGTAGCGGCTGCCGCGCACCTGGTCGAGCAGACCGGCCCGCGCGAGCGCGAGCAGATGCCCCTCGGCCTCCCGCTCGTCCGCGCCCAGCAGCGCGGCGGCCGCGGCCGCGCCCAGCGACGCCCGCCCCGCCAGCGCGAGCCGCCGCAGCAGCCGCCGCCCGGCCTCCGGCTGATCGGTGTAGCGCAGCCGCAACGCACGCTCCACCGGGTCCGCCGCGTCGCACGCACCCAGGTCCGCGGCGAGCTGCCGCGGCGAACGCGGGCCCAGCGCGGAACCCGCGACACGCAGCGCGAGCGGCAGCCCCCCGCACCACTCCCGGATCCGTTCCGAGGCCTCGGCGTCATACGGGCCCGACGGATCCTGCGCCGCCGCGCCCAGCAACTCCTCGGCGCCCGCCGCGTCCAGTGCCTCCACCGGCAGCCGGTGCACCCAGGCCGGCAGGTCCGCGGGCAGCTCCAGCGGGTTCCGCGCCGTGATCAGCACCAGGCTGTCGGACCGCTCGGGCACCAGGGCGCGCACCTGCTCCGGATCGGACGCGTCGTCCAGCACGATCGTCACCGGCAGCCCGGCCAGATGCCGGTGATACAGCTCGCCGAGCCGCTTGACCTGCTGGTCGGGGGAGGAACGCTCACGGAACAGCAGCTGCTCGCGGGGCGCGCCGAGCCGGTTGAGCAGATGCAGCAGGGCGTCCCGCGTGGCCAGCGGCGGCTCCTCCTGGCTGCCGCCGCGCAGGTCCACGACGACCGCGCCGCGGAAGTGGTCGCGCAGATCGAGCGCCGCGCGCACCGCCAGCGTCGTACGGCCCGAGCCCGGCTCGCCGTGCAGGACCACCACCGTCGGCCGGGTCTCGCCGGTGGCCCGGGACGCCCGCGCCCACTGCCTGATCCGCGCCAGCTCCTCCCGCCGCCCCGCGAACGGACCCTCCGCCGAGCGGAGTTGGGTGTAGGACTGCTCCAGCACCGTGCGCCGGCGGGCCGCCGCGCTCTTGTCGGCGCCGCGCAGCGCCGGACCCTTCTGCTTCCGCGGGGCGGCGGACGCGCTGAGCACCCGCTGCCGGTCGAGGAACGGCTGGATGCCGCGTACCTCCAGGGCGGTCAGCCACTGCAGCCGCAGCTGCTCCGCGCCGCCGGGCTGCCCGGCCGCGCCCGCGCGGTGGTGCGCGGCGGGGAGATGGACCCCGGCCACCTTGGCCACGGTGGCCGCCGCGCCCACCACCCCCACGGCGACGCCCGCGCCGACGGCCGTACCGGTACCGGTGCCGAGCGACAGGTCCGCGACCGTGGCGGCCACCGCGGCGACACCCGCCACCAGTAACGCCGTCCCGGCCCCCTCGCGCGCGTACCGCTGGCCGAAGGTGAGCCGGCCCGCCTCGCCCGCGTCCAGCGCCCGCGTGTAGGCCGCGTACTCCTCGTCCGCCGACCGGGCCATCGCGTCGAGCTCCCGGCGTGCCCGCGACAGCAGCACCCGCGCGTCGGTCCTCCCGCCCGAGCGGCGCGCCTCCTCCTCCACGGCCCGCTCCAGCCTCCGCTCGGCCTCCGCGCGATGCCCGTCCCGCATGTCCCGTCCCCCTCCGGCGGCAACTCCCTTGCCCATGAGTGTGCTTCGGGGGAGACCGGTGCGCGAGGGGGCCTCGATCACGGACCGCTGCGGCGTCCCCTCCGGCGCCGCAGCGGCCGTGCCTCGGCGGCGCCTTCGCGGTGCCTCGGCCGTGCCTCCGCCGTGCCTGCGCGGTGTCACCGCCGCAGGTCGCGCCGCCCGGGCTCCCCTCCTCCGGACAGGGCCAGCACCAGGCAGGCTCCCGCCAGCGCCCCCTCGGCCACCGCGCAGGCGAGGGCCTCGGCAAGAGGGGCGCCCGCCCGGGACGTCGTTATGTCGAACCAGGCGTCCAGGACGGCGACGGCCGCCGTCGCGGAGGCGGTGAGACGGAAGCGGGGGTCGGACCGGAGGCCGAGCAGGGCGGTGGCCGCGCAGCCCGCCGCCATGAGGATGTCGAGGCCGATCCACGCGAGGGACCAGTGCCGTACCTCCGTGCTCGCGGGGAGGGTCACGGCGAGCACCGCGGTCCAGGGCACGAGCAGCAGGGCCCCCGCCCCGAGCAGCAGAAGCGTCCACCCGGTCACGCCCTTCGGCGCACCGCTCCTCGTGACGTCCTTCGGATTACCGCGTCCGGTCACGCCCTTCCGCGTACCGCTTGCCGTCGCACCCTTCGGTGTACCGCTCCCCGGCATGTCCCTCGACGCCTCGCTCCCCGTCACGCCCCTCCGTGCACTGTCCCCTGGCGCATCTCTCGGCGCACCGCCTCCCGTTGCCGCGCCCGCAGCCGATCCCGCAGCCCCTCTCCCAGCCGTGCCCGCAGCCGATCCCGCAGCCCCTCTCGCAGCCGCGCCGGCCCCCGCACCCCCCTCCCTCTCGCCGACGGCCCTCTCTCCCTCGGGTCCCGCCCTCATCGCCATCGCCAGCCCCCTGTCGGCAGTGCCCGGTGCCCGGATCCGCGCGCTTCCGCCGCCGCGGCACCCCGGCCTCGTCCCGTTCCGGCTTCCACCGTAGACCGCAGAGAAAGTTCTGCAAAGAAAATTCGGCAGACATGGGGGACGTCTCAGGGTTCTCAGGGTTACCGTGGCGCCATGACCGACGGCACGCCCGAGATGACCAGCCTGGAGCGCACCGCTCTCTACAAGTCCCTCGGCAACCCGCTGCGCCGCCGGATCCTCGACCATCTGGGCCGCCACGGCGAGGCCAACTCCACCGGCCTCGCCCGCGAACTCGGCGAGAGCACCGGCACCACCAGCTACCACCTGCGCAAACTCGCCGAGCAGCGACTCATCGAGGAGATCCCCGAGAAGTCCGGCGGGCGGGAACGCTGGTGGCGGCTCCTGCCGTTCCGGCACACCACCCCCGACCCGGCCACCATGTCCGACGAGGAGTACGCGGCCGCGGCCCGGCTCGCCCATCTCAAGATCGAGTTCGACACCGCCCTGTTCCGCCGCGCCCACGAGGAGTACCGCGGACCGGAGGGCTGGGCCCAGGTCCAGCGGCACGGGACCTGGCTGACCAGGGAGGAACTGCTGGAGTTCATGGGCGAGTACCACGCCCTGCTGGAGCGCTACGGGCACACCCGCGAACAGGCGCCGGACGGGGCGCGCCCGGTGTCGATGCGTTTCTACGCCGTGGCGGAGCCCGTGGGAGAGTGGAGTGGTGAACCGACTGGCCCATGAGACGTCCCCGTATCTGCTCCAGCACGCCGACAACCCCGTCGACTGGTGGCCCTGGTCGGCCGAGGCGTTCGAGGAGGCGCGGAGGTCGAACAGGCCCGTCCTGCTGAGTGTCGGCTACTCCAGCTGCCACTGGTGCCATGTGATGGCCGACGAGTCCTTCCAGGACCGGGCCACCGCCGACTACCTCAACGCGAACTTCGTCAGCGTCAAGGTCGACCGCGAAGAGCGTCCCGACATCGACGCCGTCTACATGGAGGCCGTCCAGGCGGCGACCGGGCAGGGCGGCTGGCCCATGACCGTGTTCCTCACCCCGGACGCCGAACCCTTCTACTTCGGCACCTACTTCCCGCCCGAGCCCCGGCACGGCATGCCCTCCTTCCGGCAGGTGCTGGAAGGCGTGCGGCAGGCCTGGGACGACCGGCGCGACGAGGTCGGCGAGGTCGCCGGGAAGATCGTGCGGGACCTGGCCGAGCGGGACCTCTCCCACCAGGGCGAGCGGCCGCCCGGCGAGGAGGAACTGGCCCGGGCGCTGCTCGGGCTGACCCGCGAGTACGACCCGCAGCGCGGCGGATTCGGCGGTGCCCCGAAGTTCCCGCCGTCCATGGTGCTGGAGTTCCTGCTGCGCCACCACGCCCGCACCGGCTCCGAGGGCGCTCTGCAGATGGCCCAGGACACCTGCGAGCGGATGGCCCGCGGCGGCATCTACGACCAGCTCGGCGGCGGCTTCGCCCGCTACTCCGTCGACCGTGACTGGGTCGTCCCGCACTTCGAGAAGATGCTGTACGACAACGCCCTGCTCTGCCGGGTGTACGCGCACCTGTGGCGGACCACCGGTTCGGACCTCGCCCGCCGGATCGCGCTGGAGACCGCCGACTTCCTGGTCCGCGAACTGCGCACCGCCGAGGGCGGCTTCGCCTCCGCGCTGGACGCCGACAGCGACGACGGCAGCGGCCGGCACGTCGAGGGCGCGTACTACGTGTGGAGCCCGGAGGAGCTGCGCGAGGTGCTGGGGGAGGAGGACGCCGCACTCGCCGCCCAGTACTTCGGGGTGACCCGCGAGGGCACCTTCGAGGAGGGGCGGTCCGTCCTCCAGCTCCCGCAGAGCGAGGGCGTGTTCGACGCGGAGCGGATCGCGTCCGTCAGGGAACGGCTGCTGGCGGCCCGGGCGCTGCGCCCCGGCCCCGGCCGGGACGACAAGGTCGTCGCCGCCTGGAACGGCCTCGCGGTCGCCGCGCTCGCCGAGACCGGCGCCTACTTCGGCCGGCCCGACCTGACCGAGGCCGCCGTCGCCGCCGCCGACCTCCTCGTCCGCGTCCATCTCGACGAGCACGGCCACCTCACCCGGACCAGCAAGGACGGCAGGGCCGGCACCAGCGCCGGTGTCCTGGAGGACTACGCCGACGTCGCCGAGGGCTTCCTGGCCCTGGCCGCCGTGACGGGGGAGGGGGTCTGGCTGGACTTCGCCGGGCTGCTCCTCGACCAGGTGGTCACCCGCTTCACCGACCCCGGCAGCGGCGCCCTGTACGACACGGCGTCCGACGCGGAGAAGCTCATCCGCCGGCCGCAGGACCCCACCGACAACGCCACGCCCTCCGGCTGGACGGCGGCCGCGGGCGCCCTGCTCGGCCATGCCGCGCACACCGGCTCCGAAGCCCACCGGACCGCCGCCGAGCGGGCGTTGGGCGTGGTCGCCGTGCTCGGACCGCGCGTGCCCCGGTTCATCGGGTGGGGCCTGGCCGTCGCCGAGGCGCTGCTCGACGGCCCCCGGGAGGTCGCCGTGGTCGGGCCCTCGCTGCGGGAGGCGCGGACCGCCGCACTGCACCGCACGGCGCTGCTCGGCACGGCCCCGGGCGCGGTCGTCGCCGCCGGGATCCCGGACGGCGACGAGTTCCCGCTGCTCGCCGGGCGCCCCCTGGTGGACGGCGAGCCCGCCGCGTACGTCTGCCGCCACTTCACCTGCGACGCCCCCACGACGGACCCGGAGCGCCTGCGCACGGAGCTCAGGGGCGGCTGAGCGGCTGGGAGCCCGCGGGCGCGGGAGCCCGCCACCCCGCCACCCCGGGATCCCGCAGGCGCGTGAGGATGTACCGGGCCGGAGCGGGCCGGGGCCGGAGACCCGAGCCGCGGACCGGCCGGATGTGCGCGGAGGTGCCTGCGCGGAGGGCGGAGGGCGGCGTCAGGCGTAGCTGAGGATCAGCGTGTACAGGGTCAGCTGCGCGCCCCACTGCGCCAGCACGGCCGCGAGCCTGACACCGGTCCGGGACGCCAGGGGCAGCAGGACCGCGAGCAGGCCGCACACGAGTGCGGCCCAGAAGCTGCTGGAGAGGAGCCCGTCGGGGACCGAGGCGCAGTCGTCGCCGTACTCGAGGCACTCGGCGGCGCGTGGTGAGGTCAGCGTCATGAGGCCGCTCAAGACCGCCATCGGCAGGAGCAGTCCCAGCCCCCACCACGCCACGGTCCGCACAAGGCGGTCGTCGTCCCTGCCGTCGTCCTGCCGCGAGGTGGCCGCCGCTCGTGTGATGTCCATGTCTTCAGCCAACCGCGCGGGGCGGCCGAGGGGACCGGCGCGCGTACTCAGCTTTCCTGGGTACGTGTGCTCAACGCCTGTGCCACGACCGCCTCCAGCTGGTCGTGGTGCGCGCCCTTCCAGTAGGCGCGGCCGCAGTCCGGGCACTGGGCGAAGACGTCGTACGACCGCTGGGTGCCGTCCTGGAGCCGGTCGGCGACCTCTTCCTTGGTGGCCTGGCGCAGCAGGCCGTTGCAGGCGGTGCAGCGGGTCCAGGGGCGCAGGTCGGGGGCGAAGCGGTCGAGGACGTAGGTGAGCTGGTCCTCGGGGCGGGTGCTGTAGACGTAGGCGCCCGCCCAGAGCTCGCGGCGGCGCAGCAGGCCGCGGTCGCGGCTGAGCATGACCCGCTGCTCCGCCGCCGAGCGCGCGGCGAGCGCGGGGTCGCCGATGTCGGTCGACTCGTAGGCGGTGTCGACGCCGAGCAGGCGCAGCCGGCGGGCGAGGGTGCCGAGGTGGACGTCGAGGAGGAAGCGGAGCGGGGCGCCGGGGATCCGCTGGGGGTGCGGGACCGGGCGCACGCTGACGGACTCGCCGGCGGCGGGGATGTGGGACGGCCGCACCTCGCGGCCGTCGACGACCAGCGCGCCGACCTCGGTCAGCGGGACGCCGAGGGACTCGACGACGTGGCCGAGGGTGGAGACGCCGTCGGTGCCGAGCGCGGTGGCGCCCGCGCGTCGGGCGGGCGGCACGAACACCTGCAGTTCAGGGGCGACTTCGACGTGGATCTCGGGTCCGTTCACCCTGTCAGCATGGCACGGGCGGCGGCGCCCGCCTCAGTGGTTCTCCGTGGGCAGGCCGTGCTCCAGCGCGGTCACGGCCCGGTCCAGAAGGTCGTGGAGATCGTCCTCGTGACCGCGCTCGGCCCAGTAGAGCGCGACCTCCATCAGCGCTCCCGCCAGCGACATCGCGTGGACCCGCGCCTCCAGACCGTCCGGGGGCAGCCCGGTGCGCTCGGCGACGGCCCGGCAGAGCAGCCGGCCGGTGTCCGCCATGGTCTCCCGCATCCGGGAGCGGACCGCGGGCACGTCGGCCGCCAGCCGGGCGCGCAGCCGGGCCACCCGGGGATCCCCGGCCGCGCCCAGCACGGCGGCCGCGCCGATCGCCTGCCGCAGGGACTGCGCCCACGGCTCGTCCGCCGGCCGCGCGCGCAGCTCCGCGAGCAGGAGATCGCCGTGCTCGTCCCCGAGCACGATGTCCTCCTTCGTGGGGAAGTAGCGGAAGACGGTGGACGGCGACACCTCGGCCCGGTCGGCGATGAGGTCGACCGTCGCCGCGTCGTACCCCTGCTCCTCGATGAGGTCGTACGCCGCCGAGCGGATCGCCTCCCGCGTCCTGCTCTTCTTGCGTTCGCGCAGGCCGGGGCGGGGATGGTCGGTCGGAGAGCTGGAGCGTGCGGCCGTCATGGGGCTCATTGTCGGGGACCGTCCCCGTGTCCCGCGCGGCAGCGGGCGTGCGATGCCGGTGACTGCCGAAAGCGGGTGACTGTCGTATGCGGGCGGCTGCCGTTAGGGGGCGTGGCGTCCCCGACGGGGGTGGGGCCGGGTGCGCGGGCGGGCCGGGAACGGAAAGGGCCACGGCTCGTGAGCCGTGGCCGGGGAGGGGGCGGGGGAGGGCTACGCGTGCTGGTACGCCACCAGCGAGATGCCCACATAGTGGACGACGAAGGCGGCCAGCGTGAAGGAGTGGAACACCTCGTGGAAGCCGAACCAGCGCGGTGAGGGGTTCGGGCGCTTCATGCCGTAGATGACGCCGCCGGCGCTGTAGAGCAGTCCGCCGACGATCACCAGGACCAGGACGGCGATGCCGCCGGTGCGCATGAAGTCGGGCAGGAAGAAGACGGCCGCCCAGCCCATGGCGATGTAGCACGGGGTGTACAGCCAGCGGGGCGCGCCGACCCAGAAGACGCGGAAGACGATGCCGGCGGTCGCCGCCCCCCAGATGCCCCACAGCAGCCACTGACCCTTGGCGCCGGGCAGCAGCAGCATGGTGAGCGGGGTGTAGGTGCCCGCGATGATCAGGAAGATGTTGGCGTGGTCGAGGCGGCGCAGCAGGCCGCCCATCCGCGGCCCCCAGTCGCCCCGGTGGTACAGCGCGCTGACGCCGAAGAGCAGGCAGGCCGTCAGGACGTAGATGCCGCAGGCGACGCGTCCTCTGGTGGAGTCGGCCAGCGCGGTGAGCACCAGGCCCGCGACGAGGACGGCCGGGAACATACCGAGATGCAGCCAGCCGCGGAGCCGGGGCTTGGCCGGGTGCGGCAGGGAGAGCGCCGCGGGACCGGCGCCGGCGTCCGGCGTGTCCATGGGCGCGTCGGGGACAGGCGCAGTCATGAGCCGATCGTACCTACGGGTCCGTAAGTGGCGGATCAGGGAGGGGGCTTGACAGATCCCCTGGAGCCATCGTCTCACGGGAGGTCCACGGGTGCCCGCGCAAAGAATCCTTCAGGCGAACTCCACGTGCACGTAAAGAGACATGGGGGTACCCAGGGAAGACGCGAAAACCGTGGCCTTCCTCACTCCGCTCACCTGTGAAGCCCTCTGGACATATGCGCAGTAGAGTCGGATGATCAAATGAGTGCGGTCGACACCGGATGAGCGGACGCCCCGTCGGGGTGGCTTCCGCGGCAGCCGGGTCGCAGCCCCCACGGGGCCAAGGAACACATCCCTCACCAGGGCATACACCCTCACCTAGGAGCGATCGTGGCGCGCGACATCGCGGCTCCCACCGTCCCCACCCAGCACCAGGAACTGATCTCGTGGGTCAACGAGATCGCCGAACTGACGCAGCCGGACAGTGTGGTCTGGTGTGACGGATCCGAGGCCGAGTACGAGCGCCTGTCCGAGGAGCTCGTCGCCAAGGGCACGTTCCGCAAGCTCGACCCGATCAAGCGCCCGCACTCCTACTACGCCGCCTCCGACCCGACCGACGTGGCCCGCGTCGAGGACCGCACCTTCATCTGCTCCGCGAAGGAGGAGGACGCCGGCCCGACGAACCACTGGAAGGACCCCGCCGAGATGCGGGAGATCTTCGCCGGTGAGAAGGGCGTCTTCCGCGGCTCGATGAAGGGCCGGACGATGTACGTCGTCCCGTTCTGCATGGGCCCCCTCGGCTCGGACCTGTCCGCGATCGGCGTCGAGATCACCGACTCCGCCTACGTCGCCGTGTCCATGCGCACCATGACGCGCATGGGACAGCCGGTCCTCGACGAACTGGGCTCCGACGGCTTCTTCGTGAAGGCCGTCCACACCCTCGGCGCCCCCCTCGCGGAGGGCGAGGCCGACGTGCCGTGGCCGTGCAACTCCACCAAGTACATCTCGCACTTCCCCGAGGACCGCGAGATCTGGTCCTACGGCTCCGGCTACGGCGGCAACGCCCTGCTCGGCAAGAAGTGCTACGCCCTGCGCATCGCCTCCGTCATGGCCCGTGACGAGGGCTGGCTGGCCGAGCACATGCTGATCCTCAAGCTCACGCCCCCGCACGGCGAGTCCAAGTACGTCGCCGCCGCCTTCCCTTCGGCCTGCGGCAAGACCAACCTGGCCATGCTGGAGCCCACGATCTCCGGCTGGACCGTGGAGACCATCGGCGACGACATCGCCTGGATGCGCTTCGGCGAGGACGGGCGTCTCTACGCGATCAACCCCGAGGCCGGCTTCTTCGGCGTCGCGCCCGGCACGGGTGAGCACACCAACGCCAACGCGATGAAGACGCTGTGGGGCAACGCGGTCTTCACCAACGTCGCGCTCACCGACGACGGCGACGTGTGGTGGGAGGGCATGACCGAGGAGGAGCCCGCGCATCTGACGGACTGGAAGGGCAACGCCTGGACGCCCGCCTCCGGGACCCCGGCCGCGCACCCCAACGCCCGTTTCACGGTGCCCGCTTCGCAGTGCCCGATCATCGCGCCCGAGTGGGAGGACCCCAAGGGCGTGCCGATCTCGGCGATCCTCTTCGGCGGCCGCCGCGCCTCGGCCGTGCCGCTGGTGACGGAGTCCTTCGACTGGGACCACGGTGTGTTCCTCGGCGCAAACGTGGCGAGCGAGAAGACCGCCGCCGCCGAGGGCAAGGTCGGCGAACTGCGCCGCGACCCCTTCGCGATGCTGCCCTTCTGCGGCTACAACATGGGCGACTACATGGCCCACTGGGTCGACGTGGCCAAGGACAAGGACCAGTCCCTGCTGCCGAAGATCTACTACGTCAACTGGTTCCGCAAGGACGACGAGGGCAGGTTCGTCTGGCCGGGCTTCGGCGAGAACAGCCGTGTCCTGAAGTGGATCGTGGAGCGGCTGGAGGGCACCGCGGAGGGCGTCGAGACGCCGATCGGCGTGCTGCCCACGCGTGCGGCGCTGGACACCGACGGTCTCGAACTGTCCGAGTCCGACCTGGACTTCCTCCTCAAGGTCGACACGGAGGTGTGGCGCGAGGAGGCCGCCCTGATCCCCGAGCACCTCAACACCTTCGGCGACCACACCCCGAAGGAACTGTGGGACCAGTACCGCGCGCTGGTGCGCCGCCTGGGCTGATCCCGCAGGACATGAAGACTCCACGGCCGGTCCGGATGCCCTGACCAGCGATCGTCACGGCCGGCCGTGGTGCCACCACGACAGAGCCCCGCACAACGGCGTGCGGGGCTCTCGTCCGTCGTGCGCGGCGCCTTCGGGCGGCGGGTCCGGCGGGGCGACGGGGTGGGTGGCACCCGGTCCGCGCGTCGCTGCGGGTGCGCGCGGACCGGGGCCGTCAGGGGAGACCCTCGCGGGTCAGTGCGCCGGGCTCAGGGAACCCCGCCCGGCGGCGGCGTGCGCGTCCATCCGCTCGGCCGCGAGGATGGCCACCGCGGTGTCCGCGCGGGACGCGGCGACGACGAGGGCGCGGCCCGCGAGCGCGTGCGCCCGTCGGTGCAGCGGTGCCGCCGCGGCGGGCGCCGACGGAACGGCGCGTACCGGAGCGGGGCCGCCCCGCAGCCGGCCCACCTGCTCGGCGAGCCGCTCGGCGGCCAGGTCCAGGTCGGGGCACGGGGTCAGCGCGCGCAGCTCGTCGGTCACGGCGAGCAGCGCGGCGAGATGGCCGGCGAGCTGGAGGTCCAGCTCCTCCTCGCGTGACCGGTGGGGAAAGTCCGAGGTGCCGGCCGTCGTGCTGTGGACCGACTTGCTGCGGATCGGTTCGTACATGGGACGGCCTCCTGTGCGCTGACAGGAAACCATCCTAGCTTGGATTTCGTCTAAAGTTGACCCGAGTCGCGGAGGGTGGTCCCCCGGCTACGAGCGGCGTCCGCGGCCGCGCCGGTCACGGCTGGCCGTACCCGTCGAGGAAGGTGCCGATCCGGGTCACCGCGTCCTTGAGGTCGCCGACGCTCGGCAGGGTCACCACGCGGAAGTGGTCGGGCTCGGGCCAGTTGAAGCCGGTGCCCTGCACGACCATGATCTTCTCCTGGCGCAGCAGGTCGAGGACCATCCGGCGATCGTCCTTGATCTTGAAGACCTTCGGATCGAGGCGCGGGAAGAGATACAGCGCGCCCTTGGGGCGCACGCAGCTCACGCCCGGGATCTGCGTCAGCAGCTCGTAGGCGGTGTCCATCTGCTCCTTCAGGCGGCCGCCCGGGAGCACCAGGTCGTTGATCGTCTGGCGCCCGCTGAGCGCGGCGACCACGCCGTGCTGGCCCGGCATGTTGGCGCACAGGCGCATGTTCGCGAGGATCGTCAGGCCCTCGATATAGGACTCGGCGTGCGCGCGCGGGCCGGAGACGGCCATCCAGCCGACGCGGTAGCCGGCCACCCGGTACGCCTTCGACATGCCGTTGAAGGTGAGGGTGAGCAGGTCGGGGGCGACCTTCGCGGTCGGGGTGTGCGTGGCGCCGTCGTAGAGGATCTTGTCGTAGATCTCGTCGGAGCAGACCAGCAGGTTGTGCCGGCGGGCGATGTCGGTGAGGCCCTTGAGCATCGCCTCGTCGTAGACCGCGCCCGTGGGGTTGTTCGGGTTGATGATCACCAGGGCCTTGGTGCGGTCGGTGATCCTGCGCTCGATGTCCGCGAGGTCGGGCATCCAGTCGGCCTGCTCGTCGCACCGGTAGTGCACGGCCGTGCCGCCCGAGAGGGAGACGGCGGCGGTCCACAGCGGGTAGTCGGGCGCCGGGACGAGGACCTCGTCGCCGTCGTCGAGCAGCGCCTGCATGGCCATCACGATCAGCTCGGAGACGCCGTTGCCGATGAAGACGTGCTCGACGTCGGTCTCGATGCCGAGGGTCTGGTTGTGCATCACGACGGCGCGGCGGGCGGCCAGCAGGCCCTTGGCGTCGCCGTAGCCGTGCGCCGTGGAGACGTTGCGGAGGATGTCCTCCAGGATCTCCGGCGGGCACTCGAACCCGAACGCGGCTGGGTTGCCGGTGTTGAGCTTGAGGATGCGGTGACCGGCCGCCTCCAGCCGCATCGCCTCCTCGAGCACCGGGCCCCGGATCTCGTAACAGACGTTGGCGAGCTTGGTCGACTGGATCACCTGCATGCCGGTGAGCTTACGGCTCGTCAAGGCCGTGTGGGCCGTGTTTTCCACCACGCGGGGCACGGAGGATTTGCATCGTTATCGTCCGCCGCTGTCTCGGGGTCGCCCACCTCCCTAGAATTCGCTGACATGTCCACCGAACGTGAGCACGGGGCTGAGGCGTACGACGCGCAGGGCGGCGCGGATGACGGGTCCCAGGTGCGCTCCCCTGTGTACCTCCCTCATGCGACCCCGGCCCCGGCCTACGAGGAGTACGCCGATCCCGCGGCGGCCCATGGCTGGCAGAAGGCCTACGACGCGACCCGCGAACTGCCCGTGTACACCGGGGGTCCGGAACCGGCCGGGCTCGCCGGGTTCGCCGGGGGCGCCGCGGCCGACGGCCCGGCCGGTCTCCCGGACACCGCCGGACCCGCCTGGACGGGCGGTGCCGACGAGGGCGGCGGACGCGCCGGACTGCGGCGGGAGCGCCGGCGGAGCGGACGCCGCAGGGGCGCGATCGTCGCCGGGGTCGCCGGGGCGGTCGGCGCCGTCGCGCTGGCCGCCGGCCTGATGGGCTCGGGCTCCCCGGCCGGCCCCGGCGACCCCGACGGCGGTGGGCACGCCGCCCCCGACGCCGCGCCCGGCAGCCCGGAGGCCGGGACCCCGAAGGCGACGGTCACGGCCGACACCCTGGCCGACACCGCGTCGCCGTCCCTCGCCCCGACGCGGACCGCCGCTCCCTCCGTCACGGCCACGCCCTCGGCGACGACGCCGGCCCCGACCCGGGCGCCCGCGAGCCGGAGCGCCTCCCCGGCCGCCTCGACGGGCGGCGCCACGCCCTCGGCCACCAGCGTGCCGATGCCGGTGCCGACGGTGTCGTTCTCCCCTCATTACGGCGGCCACCACGGCCATCACGGCCACAGCTGGTGACGCGCGGGGCGGTGCGCGGACGGTGTGCGGGGCGGGGGCGGGGCGCGGCGCACGGGCGGGGTGCGGCCGGCCCGGCTGACCTCCCGCCCGCGCCCGGCCCCGCGCCGTCCTCCGCGCCCGGTTCGGTGCCGTCCTCCGTGTCCGGTTCGGTGCCGTCCTCCGTGTCCGGTCCCGTGCCGCTCTCCGCGCCCGGCCTAGTGCCGCTCTCCGTGTCCAGTTCCGCGCCGTCTCGGGTGTCCGGTCCGGTGCGGTCGGGCGGGGGCGTGTCCGGGGGGCGCCGGCGGAGTCGTTCCCGTAGGCCTTCTTGTCCCTCTGCGCTCACATCGTGAGAATGCCCATGACAAGACAGGCGTCCGGAAGGTCTCCGGGCGCCCATGTCCGCAGAGGGGACCCCCACATGAACAAGCCTCTCCTGGCCGCGTTTTCCGCCCTCTTCCTCGCCGGTGCCGCCGCCGCGCCCGCGGTCGCCGCACCGCACGCCAAGGCGGTGACCGTCTCCTACGCCGGGACCGTGTCGCTCAGCAACTGCTCCGGCTCGGTGATCCGCTTCCCGAACTCCGCCGACAGCGACCCCGCGCTCGTGCTGACCAACGGGCACTGCCTGGAGTCCGGTTTCCCGAACCCGGGCCAGGTCATCACCGGCCAGTCCTCCAGCCGCACCTTCGGACTGCTGAACTCCAGTGCCACCAAGGTCGCCACGCTCCGCGCCAACCAGGTCGTCTACTCGACCATGACGGACACGGACGTCACGATCTACCGGCTGACCACCACCTACGCGGCGATCAAGAGCAACTACGGGATCAGCGCGCTGACCCTGAACGACACCCACCCGGTCGCCGGGACCGCCATCAAGGTCGTCTCCGGGTACTGGAAGCGGACCTACAGCTGCAACGTCGACGGGTTCGTGTACCGGCTGAAGGAGGGCGGCTGGACCTGGAAGGACTCGGTCCGCTACACCTCCGCCTGCGACACCATCGGCGGCACCTCCGGCTCCCCTGTGATCGACACGGCGACCGGCAAGGTCGTCGCGGTCAACAACACGGGCAACGAGGACGGCGAGACCTGCACCGTGGACAACCCGTGCGAGGTCGACCAGAACGGCACCGTCACCGTCCGCCAGGGCATCAACTACGCCGAGGAGACCTACCAGATACCCGCCTGCTTCACGACCGGCAACCAGCTGAACCTGAACGCCTCCGGCTGCGTGCTGCCCAAGCCGTAGGCCTCCGGCGGCCCGTCACCGGCGGACGGCCGTCACGCGGGCGTGCGGCGGACCGACCGGCCCGCCAGCACGTCCGTGCGCCGGCCCTCCTCGATGGCGAACCGCCCGTCGACGAGCACGTAAGGGATCCCCTCGGGGAGCCTGCGGGGCTCGGCGAACGTCGACCCGGCCGCGACCGTGGCCGGGTCGAACAGCACCAGGTCGGCCCGGTGGCCCTCGCGCACCAGTCCGCGGTCCGGCAGCCGCAGCCGGGCCGCGGGCCGCCCGGTGAGACGGGCGACGCACTCCTCCAGGCCCAGCACCCCCGTCTCCCGCACGTAGTGGCCGAGATAGCGCGGGAAGGTGCCGTACGCCCGCGGATGCGGCTTCGCGCCCTGGAGGATGCCGTCCGAGCCGCCGGTGTGCGCGCGGTGCCGCATGATGGCCCGGACGTTCTCCTCGTGGCCGACGTGCTGGAGGATCGTCGTCCCGAGCCGGTCCTCGACCAGCAGGCGGCGGGCGGTCGTCCAGGGCTCCTCGCCGCGCGCCTCGGCCGACTCCCGGACCGTACGGCCCACGTACGCGCCGAGCGCGGGGTCGGCCGTGCCCGAGATCTCGATCGTGTCCCACTCCACGGGCACGCCGTGGCAGCCGTCGGCGCCGGCCACCTCCAGGTCGTGGCGGATCCGCGCGGCCGTCCCCGGGTCGGCGAGCCGTTCCAGGACCCGGCCGGGTCCGCCCGCGCTCGCCCAACTGGGCAGCAGCGCTGCCAGGGTGGTGGAGCCGGGGGTGTACGGATAGGTGTCCAGGCTGATGTCGGCGCCCGCGTCCAGCGCCTCGTCGAGCAGGGCGAGCAGCTCGGGCGCGCGGCCCTCGTTCACGCCGAAGTTCATCGTCGCGTGCGCCAGGTGCAGCGGGCAGCCCGCCTCCCGGGTCAGGGCCACCATCTCGGCGTACGCCTCCAGCGCCCCGGCGCCGTAGGAGCGGTGGTGCGGGCAGTAGTAGCCGCCGTACGACGCCACCACCCGGCACAGCTCGGTGAGTTCGGCGTCCCCGGCGTACATGCCCGGTGTGTAGGTGAGCCCGGACGACAGGCCCACCGCGCCCTGCTGGAGCCCCTCCGCGACCAGTTCGCGCATCCGGTCCAGCTCGGCCGGGCGGGCCGGGCGGTCCTCCCAGCCGACGGCGAGCGCGCGGACCGTGCCCTGCGGGATCAGGTAGGCGGCGTTCACGGCGATGCCCTGGCCGTCGAAGCCGTGGTCCAGCCGGTCCAGGTACTCGCCCACCGACCGCCAGTCGAGGTCGAGATCGTCGCCGTACCCGTTCCAGCCGGTGATGGCCCGCCGCACCTCCTCGCGTGTGCGGTCGTCCACGGGCGCGTACGACAGCCCGTCCTGGCCGAGGACCTCCAGCGTGACCCCCTGCGCCACCTTCGCGCTGTGGTCGGGGTCGCGCAGCAGGGCCAGGTCGGAGTGGGCGTGCATGTCGATGAAACCGGGGGCGAGGACCAGGCCCTCGGCGTCCAGCTCCCGTGCCGCGCGCGGGCGTTGGCAGCCGGCGGCCGCCGCCTCCTTCACGATGGAGACGATCCGGCCGCCGTCCACCACCACGTCCGCCCGGTACGACGGCTCCCCGCTGCCGTCCGCCACCTCCGCGTCCCGGATGACGAGCTGCTCCACGGCCCCACTCCCTGTCTCCGGGGCGGCCGCGCCGCCCGCGGTGTGTCTAGAAGAACGTGCGGATGTAGTCGACGACCGTGCCGTCCGCCTCGGCGAGGGGGATCAGCTGCCACTTGTCGAAGGACGTGCACGGGTGGGAGAGCCCGAAGGCGATCCAGTCGCCGACCTCCACGTCCGCCTCCGGCGCCGTGGCCAGCCACAGGTGCTGGTCGGACAGCGCGGTCACCTCGATGCCCTCGGCCGGCCGCTCCACGCCGTCCCGGCGCACCGACCGGGGGACCGGACGGTCCAGGTCGTAGGCCGCGTCGCGCTTGCCCGCGTTGACGAAGGCCTGTTCGGGCGACGGCTGCGAGACGACCTGCGCCCACAGCCGGAACGCCGGCTCCAGGGCGCCCTCCTCGGGGACGCGGTTGAAGGGGCTGATCCGGCTGTAGTGCACGTCGTCGTGCGAGACGTAGGCGCCGGACCGGAGCAACTTCAGCACCGGAGCGGAGAGTTCGGGGATCTCGGCGAAGACCTCCGCGACCGCGTCGAACCAGCCGCTGCCGCCCGCGCTGACGACGATCTCCTCCGCCCCGTCGAACCGGCCCTCCTTGTCGAACGCGACGGCCAGCGCGGTGAGCCGCCGCAGCCACTCCGTCACCCGTTCCGGATCGGCGCGCGGCACCTCGCCCTCGTAACCCGCGACCCCGGCCAGCCGCAGATGTTCGCTGCCTGCCACGGCGTCGGCCACGGCCGCGCACTCCGCCTCCGTGCGCACGCCCGTCCGGCCGCCCTCGCCGCCGGCCAGCTCCACCACCACGTCCACCGGGCGCTCCGCGTCCCGCAGGGCCGCGTCCATCAGCTCGACCCCGCGCACGGAGTCGACGTAGCAGAGGAACCGGAAGTCCGGGTCGGCGGCCAGTTCGGCGGCGATCCAGCGCAGGGCGGCGGCGTCCACCAGCTCATTGGCGAGGAAGATCCGCCCGACACCGAACGCCCGTGCCACGCGCGCCTGGTGAGGGACGGCGACGGTGATGCCCCACGCGCCGCGGGCGATCTGCCGGTGGAACAGCTGCGGAGCCATCGAGGTCTTGCCGTGCGGGGCGAAGGCCAGCCCGTGCCGTGCCGTGTACGACTCCATGAGCGCGAGGTTGTGCTCCAGGCGCTCGGCGGACAGCGCGAGGACCGGCGTGGTGAAGCCGTCGGTGAACAGATTGCGGCGCAGGCCGGCCAGTTCGGCGACGGTCAGACCCGCGGCGTCCGGCGGAAGCCCCTTGAAGCGGTGGTCCACCAGCTCCTCGGCGAGATGGGCGAGCGCTTCGATGCTGCCGGTGTCACGGGCCATTCCAGCCTCCTGATCTGCCTCGTTGCATCATGTGCAACGACCGTTGCGTGTATCGCGCACTGCTGTCTAACATCTCGGCCGACACGGGGTCAACGGATCGGCCGCCCCCGAGACGGACGAGGAGCCCGCGCCATCGTGACCTCCCACGGATGCCGCACCACCACACCGGACTCGGTGGACGCCGCCGGCGCGGTGCGGACCGCGAGCGCGGCGCACACGGCACACCTGGCGGACACACCGGGCGCGGCGAACACGGTGGACGTCGTCGCGCTCGGCGAGTCCATGGTCACCTTCCTGCCCACCCGGCCCGGCCGCCTCGCCGACGCCCCCGCGTTCGACCGGACCATCGGCGGAGCCGAGTCCAACGTGGCGTGCGCGCTCGCCGCCGCCGGACACTCCGTGCGCTGGGTGAGCCGGGTCGGCGCCGACGGGTTCGGCGACCATCTGACCGAGACGATCGGCTCGTACGGCGTCGACGTCACCCGTGTGGCGCGGGACCCGGAGCGTCCGACCGGCGTCTACTTCCGCACCGCCGCCGACCGGGCCACGGCGGAGCACGAGGTGGCCTACTACCGGGCCGGCTCGGCCGCCTCCGCGATGACCGTGGACAACGTGGACCTGACGGCGGTGCGCGCGGCCCGGGTGCTGCACCTGTCGGGCATCACCGCGGCCCTGTCCGGGGACTGCCTGGAGCTGATGCGGGAACTGACCGCGCCCCGCCCGGGACGCCCGCTGGTCTCCTTCGACGTCAACTTCCGCCCCGCGCTCTGGCGGGACGCCGACGGGCCGCGCGTGCTGCTGGAACTCGCGCGGCGCGCCGACATCGTCTTCGTCGGCGACGACGAGGCCCGCGAGGCGTGGGGGCTGCGGGACGGCCGGGCCGTCCTGGACGCGCTGCCCGGACCGGGCCTGGTGGTCGTGAAGCAGGGGCCGGACGGGGCGTTCGTGGCGGGCGACGCCACCGGCGGTGCGGAGATCGCCGCCGGTGCGGAGACCGCAGACGGTGGGGAGGCCACCGGGGTCCCTGGTGGCACCGGGGAGGGCGGCGGCACCCTGACCCGTGTCCCGGCGCCCCGTGTGGACGTCGTCGCGCACGTGGGCGCCGGGGACGCCTTCGCCGCCGGATTCCTCTCCGCCACCCTGCGCGGCCTCCCCCTGCGCGACCGGCTGCGACACGGCCACCTCATGGCGGCGGCCACGCTCACCGTCCCCGGCGACCTCGCCGCCCCGCCCTCCCGGAGCCACGCCGACCGCCTGACGGCCCTGGACGACGACGCCTGGGGGAGACTTCGACTCGGCCCCGGCTGGACACAGGCCGAGCGGGCCGACGAGGAGGCAGACACCCCATGAGTCAGACCGTCGACCGCGCCCTCGGCATCCTGCCGCTGCTCGCCGAGGGCCCCGCGGACCTCGGGCAGGTCGCCGACCGTCTGGGCGTGCACAAGTCCACGGCCCTGCGGCTGCTGCGCACCCTGCACGAACACGGCCTGGTCTACCGCCAGTCCGACCAGCGCTACCGCCTCGGCGCCCGCCTCTTCGCCCTCGCCCAGGAGGCGATGGAGAACCTCGACATCCGCGAGATCGCGCACCCGCACCTCGTACGCCTCAACGAGGTCTGCGGGCACACCGTGCACCTCGCCGTCCACGAGGACGACGAGGTGCTCTACATCGACAAGGTCGACAGCCGCTACCCGGTGCGCATGTACTCGCGCATCGGCAAGCCCGTCGCCATCACCGTCGCGGGCGTGGCGAAGCTGCTCCTCGCCGACCTGCCCGGACCCGAGCGCCGCGCCCTCGCCGAGACGCTCGACTACCCCCTCTACACCCCCCGCTCCACCCCCAACGCCGCCGCTTTCCTCAAGGAACTGGAGAAGGTGCGCGAACAGGGCTGGGCCACCGACCTGGGCGGCCACGAGGAGTCCATCAACTGCGTCGCGGCACCCGTCCGCGGCGCCGACGGCCGGGTGGTCGCCGCGATGTCGGTCTCCGCGCCGAACGTCGTCGTCACCGCCGAGGAACTCCTCGCCCTGCTGCCGCAGGTGCGCCGCACCGCGGACGCCATCAGCGGCGAGTACTCCGGAAGAAACCCACAGAAGGACCCCAGCGCATGACCGAGAAGACCGCCCTGACCCCCAAGACCCACACCACCCCGCCCGCGAAGTTCTCGCACGGCGTGCGCAAGGGCAACATCCTCCAGGTCGCCGGCCAGGTCGGCTTCCTCCCCGCCGAGGAGGGCAGGCCCCCGACCCCGGCCGGCCCCACCCTGCGCGAGCAGACCCTGCAGACCCTCGCCAACGTCAAGGCGATCCTCGAAGAGGGCGGCGCGAGCTGGGACGACGCGATGATGATCCGCGTCTACCTCACGGACGTGGACCACTTCGCGGAGATGAACGACATCTACAACACCTACTTCGAGGAGCAGGGCCTCACCCAGCCGCCCGCCGCCCGCACGACGGTCTACGTCGGCCTGCCGGCCGGACTGCTCATCGAGATCGACGTGCTGGCCGTACTCGGCTAGGCCCTTCTTCCGGATCAGGCCGGCCTGGACGTGCGGCGCCTCACAGCAGGCCGGACCCCGCGCCCCCGGCAAGATCCGGAAGACAGGCCCTACCCACCCCTGCCGCCGGGTCGGGCGATCACCCGGCCTTCGCACCACGTACACGGCACGGCACCTTCACCGGGTGCCGTGCCGCGCTCCACCCTGCACGAAAGCACCATGCACGCACCGCACTCACGGCATCTCCGCCGCGTCCGGCACCCCCGCCGCACCCGGCGCTCCCGGCACCCACGAAGAGGACCCCCGTATGTCCTTCACGCTCGCCGCACCAGCCCCGGCCCCCGCCGCGCCACCCCACACCGGAGGCCTGCTCCTCCTCGTCGACGGCACCGCGGGACTGCTCACCGTCGCCGCCATCGGCATAGCCCTGCTGCTGTTCCTCATCATCAAGGCGCGCATCCAGCCCTTCGTGGCCCTGCTCACCGTCTCCATAACCGTCGGCCTGCTCGCCGGCCTGTCGGTCACCGAACTCTTCGGCACCGTCCAGCGCTCCGACGCCGTCTCCACCATCGAGTCCGGCATGGGCGGCATCCTCGGCCATGTCGCCGTCATCATCGGCCTCGGCACCATGCTCGGCGCGATCCTCGAGGTCAGCGGCGGAGCGGAGGTGCTGGCCACCCGCCTGCTGGGACTGTTCGGCGAACGCCGCGCCCCGCTCGCGATGGGCCTGACCGGCCTCGTCTTCGGCATCCCCGTCTTCTTCGACGTCGGCATCTTCGTCCTCGCGCCGATCGTCTACGCGGCCGCCAAGCGCGGCGGCAAGTCGATCCTGCTCTACTGCCTCCCGCTCCTCGCGGGCCTGTCGATGACGCACGCCTTCCTGCCCCCGCACCCCGGCCCGGTCGCCGCGGCCGGCCTGCTGCACGTCCAGCTCGGCTGGGTCGTCCTCATGGGCATCGTCTGCGGCATCCCCGCCGTGCTGGCCGCCTGGGTGTACGCCGCGTGGATCGGGCGGCGCATCTTCGTCGCCGTACCGCAGGACATGGTGGAGGCGGCCGAGGAGGCCAAGCGGGCCGTCCTCGCCGAGCAGCGCGCCTCCGGTGTGGAGCCGCAGGAGAAGCCCGTGCCGCTGGCCACCGTCCTCGGCATCATCGGCACCCCGCTGGTGCTGATCCTCGCCGCCACCTTCTCCTCCGTCGCGCTCGACCCCTCCACCGGCCGCTCGGTCGTCGAGTTCTTCGGCCACCCTTTCGTCGCCCTCACCCTCGCCCTGTTCCTCGCCTACTACCTGCTGGGCATCCGGCGCGGCTGGTCCCGCAAGTCCCTGGAGACGGTGTCGACCTCGTCCCTCAAGCCGATCGGCAACATCCTGCTGGTGGTCGGCGCGGGCGGTGTCTTCGGCGCTGTCCTCAAGGCCAGCGGGGTCGCCCAGGCGCTCTCCGACACCTTCCACGACGTGGGCCTGCCGGTGATCGTCCTGTCGTACCTGATCTCGCTCGTGCTGCGGGTCGCCCAGGGCTCGGCCACGGTCGCGATCGTGACGACGGCGGGCATCGTGGCCCCGCTGCTGAGCGAGGGTCACCACTCCCAGGCCTTCGCCGCGCTGGTCATCATGGCCATCTCGGCCGGCTCCATCTTCGCCTCGCACGTCAACGACGGCGGTTTCTGGATGGTCGCCAAGTACTTCGGCATCACCGAGCGCGACACCCTGAGGACCTGGACGGTTCTGGAGTCGGTGCTGTCGGTGGCCGGGTTCGCGGTGGCCGGCGCGGTGAGCCTGTTCGTGTCGTAGCCGGTGCCGGAACAGGCCCAAGTGACCGGTGTGTACCGGGGGATCGGTGGGCTGACTGGTTCCGGCACAGGGAAGTCGTCCATACTGCCGCCGTGGACCAGCGCATAGGATCGAGCAGCCAGCCCTTGAAGGGCGAGCCCGTCAAGGGCGCCGGGTTCGACCCGGCCTTCATCCCCGGGATCACCTCGCCGGTGAAGGCGGCGGCGCCCGGACCGGAGGACGCGGAGCCGGCCGGGTCCGCGGACCCCGCCGACGCGGTGGAACCGGCGTCCGCCGGGGAAGCACGGGTGGACGCGACGGACGCGACGGACGCTTCGGAGGCCTCGGACGCCTCCGACGCCTCGGATGCGGCTCCCGTGGCTCCCGCGGCTCCCGTGGCGGACGCGGCGGACACGCCCGGTGCGGCCGACGAGGCCGTCGCAGGCGGTGAGTCCGAGGAGACGGCGGCCCCCGACGGTCCGGTCTTCGAGGCCGCCGACCGCCGGGCCAGGATCGTCGCCGACCACCGCGGCGTCCGTCTCAGTCTCGACGACGAGTCCTGCGAGTTCCGCTGGAGCGAGATAGCGGCCGTCGAGACCGAGTCCCCGCGCTTCGGCAAGCGCTTCACCGTCACCGTGCACACTCCCGAGCGCCGCTGGTACCCGATCGAGATCGAGGCCACGGCGAGGTCCCGCTTCAAGGAGTGGGAGTCGGAGCTGGACGCGGTGCTGGACGCGTACTTCGAGGAAGCCTGACCCGGGCGTCGCACCCCGCGCGCCCGCGGACGACACGCAGAACGGGGCATCCCGCAAGGGGGTGCCCCGTTCTACGTGCGCGCGGTCTGAGACCTGAACCTGAGGTCTGAGCTTGAGGTCTGAGCCTGAGGTCTGAGACCTGAGCTTGAGACCTCAGGTCGGCCGTCAGCCGTCAGCCGTCAGCCGTCAGCCGTCAGCCGTCGGCCGGTCGGCCGCTCAGAGGCCGGCGGTGGCCGTCTGCTGGAGGCCGGTCACCGCGCCCAGGGCGGCCGTCTGGAGGGAGCCGACCTGGGACAGCAGGTCACCGGCGTCGAGGGCCACACCGGCGGACAGACCGGCGGCGGTGCCGGCCTGGACGGCCAGGCCGCCGGCCACGGCGTCGAGGTCGGCGTCGGAGATCTCGGCGGTCTGGATCTGGGGAGCGGAGTTCATCACGAACGTTCCTTCGTGTCGGTGTACTTGCCGGAGAGTGGCCCACCGGGGACAGGTGCCGGGCCACGGTCACGAGCCCGCGGCGCTCCACTGCGGGAGCCTCCGCACGACCGGCGACGCAAGGATCACACCACGCCGGACGCTGGCATTCCGGCGACCACCCGTTATCCCCACGGGAGTTGAACAGGTCGTCCGCGTCACCCCCTGAGACGGTCACGAACCTCCGCTCGCATCTCCACAACCCACCGCGCGACGCCCGCCGCACTCCCGCCCGCGGGGCGGCCCGCGCGGAGTATGGACGCGTCTTCCTCCGGCCCCATAAGATGCGGCGCTCAATTCGAACGTGATCATGCAAGGGGGGCGCGGAATGCTACTGACGTGCCAGAAGTGTCGGCAGCGCGAAATCGCTTTCGACGGGATCAAGGGACTCTGTCCGGTCTGTCAGGAGGAGAGCGATCTGGCGAAGCCGCCGCAGCGTCGCGGAAGCAACCACAAGTCGGTGTTGCTGATCCAGTCCAAGGTGAGTCCTGGCCGGGTCTCGATGACCGGCCCGCTGGTCACGGTGCTGGTCGCGATCGCGGCAGCTGTCGCCGGTGAGGTCGTGCGGTTCTCCGCCGATCGCGCGCGGGCCCATCAGTGGGTTCTGATCGCCGACGGCCACGGCTACGACCAGCACGCTCTGCACAGCGCGGACCAGGCGACCCAGGTCACGAGCATGCTGCGCTTCGTGCTCTTCCTGGCTGTCCTGTTCGCCTACCAGCGGTGGGTGCGGGTCGGTCACGCGAACGCGATGGCGCGCACCGACATCGGGCTGGGGTGGCTCAGGGCCCTGCCGGGCGGCAGCGGAGTCATCAAGACCTACCTCCTGTGGATCCTGTCGGTCTTCGCCTCGCTCCTGGTCACGTTCGTGACCAGCATCAACCTCCAGACGCCCGGCGACTACGAGACCGCGGCGAACGTCGACGCCGGCTACAGCCTGGTCCGCATGGTTCTGGCCGTCGTGCTGGGCGTGTTCGTCGTGCGGTTGACCCTCGGCCTGAACAAGCTGCTGGCCACACCGCAGTCGGCCCCCACGGACGAACCCCCCGCCGAACTGCAGTCCCTCCCCGGACACTGACCTTCCCTCGGCCGCCCGATGATGGCGACTTCGGCGGCACTCGGAGCCTTGCGGTCACGCAGCGCTGCGCGGGTGCCGCCTTCGGCGACTTCATCACCCCGGCCGCTCCGCTGAGGCTGATCGTCGTGTGGCTGCCCCTCGGCCTGAAAGCACAGTCGGCCACACCGCAGCCCGTCCTCGCGGCCGAAACCCCTGCCGCCTGCCGCCTGCCGCCTGCCGACGGACACCGACGCGGAACGCGGTTTCCTCGGCCGTCGCCGACAATTGCCTTCGTGCCTCAATTCGAGAGGCGAATAGCCCTCTTGGAATCTCGATCACAGAGCAGAAGGTGGCTCGGTTTTTCAAGTAAGTTCTTTCGCGAGGATCCAGTACTCGGCACCCTCCCCGCTTGCGGCGCACACCTGATTGCCGGTCGGGCTACGAGAAATGAACAAGAGGTCGCCTTCTTGGTCTTGCGTGGAAAAGATACTGGTCGTGGGGGTCAGTTTTACGTGGATCCAGCCATGCTCAAGGCTGCCGGCGGCAAGGAACGAGCCGTCTTCGGACAGCACCCCCATGCTCTGCGCGTGCGCCTGCCAGGATTCGCTTACCCGGTTGGCGGCTTCGGGGCAGTCTCTTGGAATCGTCTCGACAGGTTCCGCGTCCACGTTCACCACTCGATGGAATGCTTCGGCGACGCTTGAGCCCGCGCCTGAGAACGGTCCGACCACCTCTAGGCCCGCGGCTTCGAGGCGAAGCCTGATGTCGTCGTTCATGGCGAATCCTTTCATTTATTTATCTTAGAAGCAGTGAGGCCTCCGTCGATCTTGTTCAGTACGTGACATCGCTCGCCACGCGCTACGTGCCCCACCCGTCAGGTCCGGCCGTCACGCCTCATGGATACGACATGACGGCGCCCGGACCTGGAGGGCCCGGGCGTCCGTGTTCAGGGGTTCGGGTTACGGCAGTGCGTGGACGTGGGGGCCCACCGAGTTGGACCAGGCGTTGCCCGCGGAGGCGTCCCAGTTGGTGGACCAGGTCATGGCGCCGCGCAGGGCGGGGTAGGTCGTGGAGGGCTTGAAGGAGCCGCAGTTGGTGCCCCGGGTCAGGCAGTCCAGGGCGTTGTCGACCACCGTCGGGGAGACGTAGCCGCTGCCGGCACCGCTGGTGGAGGCGGGGAGGCCGAGGCCGACCTGGGACGGGGCGAGACCGCCCTGGAGCTGGATGCAGGCGAGGGCGGTGAGGAAGTCGACCGAGCCCTGGCTGTAGACCTTGCCGTCGCAGCCCAGCATGGAACCGCTGTTGTAGTACTGCATGTTGACGACCGTGAGGATGTCCTTGATGTTCAGGGCCGTCTGGAAGTAGGAGCCCGAGGTCGACTGCATGTCGATCGTCTGCGGGGCCATCGTGATGACCAGCGAGGAACCCGCCTTCGCCGACAGGGAGCGCAGCGCCTGCGTCATGTAGGTCGCGTTGAGCCCGTTCTCCAGGTCGATGTCGACGCCGTCGAAGCCGTACGTCTGCATCAGCGAGTAGAGGGAGTTGGCGAAGTTCGCCGCCGACGTCGAGTCGGTCACCGACACCGTGCCGTTCTGGCCGCCGACCGAGATGATCACCTTCTTGCCGGCCGCGTGCTTGGCGGCGATGTCCGCCTTGAACTGGGCGACGGTGTAGCCGCCGAGGCCCGCCGAGTCCAGGGTGAAGCTCACCGCGCCCGGTGTGGAGGTCGCGTCCGCGAAGGCCACCGCGATGATGTCGTAGGCGGAGGGGACGTCCGAGATCTTCTGGACGGTGGCACCGTTGTTGAAGTTCTGCCAGTAGCCGGTCACGGCGTGCTTGGGGAGCGTGCCGCCCCCTCCGCCTCCGGACGCGGTCGTCTTCGCCGTCACCGCCGCCGACTTCGGCGACTCACCGGCCGAGTTGGTCGCGGTGACCTGGAAGGAGTACGACGTCGACGCCGAGAGTCCGGCCACGGTCGCCGACGTGCCCGTCACGGCCGTCACCTTCGAGCCGTCGCGGTAGACGTTGTAGCCGGTCGCGCCCGACACCGTGTTCCAGGTGAGGGAGGCCGAGGACGAGGTCGTACCGGCGACCGCGAGGCCCGTCGGGGCGGCGGGGACCGTGGGGGGAGTGTCGCCGCCCCCGCCGCCGTCGGGGCCGAACACCGAGATGTCGTCGGCGTAGTAGGCGGCCTGGCCGTACCAGCCGTGGACGTAGACCGCGACGGAGGTCGTGGACGCGCCCGTGGTGAACGTCGTCGACAGCTGCGTCCAGGACGGCGCGTCGGGCGTCCAGGTCGAGGTGTCCGTCGTCCCCGTGCCCGTGACGCCCAGGAAGGAGTAGCCGCCCTGGACCCATCCGCTCAGCGTGTAGGTCGAGTTGGGCTTGACCGCGACCTGCTGGGAGCACTGGGCGTTGTCCTGGCCGGCCGGGGTCGCCTTGAGGGCGGAGGAGCCGCCGTGCACCGGGGAGGAGACGGTCGTGCCGCTGGCCGCCGTGCAGGTCCAGTTGCCGAGGCCCGACTCGAAGCCGGCGTTCTTGGCGTTGTTGACGTCCGCCGCGGAGGCGGGGGCCGCGGCGAGACCCGCGACGGCGAGGGCGAGCGTGGCGGCGGCCGACCATGTGCGCAGACGGATAGGGCGTCTGCGTCTGGGCATGACTGGTACGCGGTCCACTGGGGCCTCCGGTGGGGGAGAGGGGAGTCGAGGGACGGTGGCCACCGCTCGCTACAAGTTGGTCCAGACCAATAGGACTGTCAAGGGGTGCGGAACGGGGGAGTCTTCGGCGACGTGCTCAACCTGTCCTGTTTTGACGGGAGTTGTCGGAAGAGAGTTCCACACGGGCTGCACAAACGCTGTTCTCGGGCCATTGGGGCGTGGATACAGTGCCTAGGTAGTCACGCAATGAAGTCGTCCTGGCGCATTGGAGTCACACCGGTGGGCCGGAGGGTGTGAAGAGCGGGGAGCTGCGCGTGCCAACTGCCGTTGCCGTGACGAGTGCCGACCTGGCGCTGCCGGCGCAGGACGAACGGACCATGCCCGCCATCGTGCTGCGCGATCTCGACCGCCGTCCGCTCGATCACGCCCTCACCGAGGTCCACGCCCTGATCGAGCAGTTCGGGCACCTGGTCGTACTGTGCTCGCACGCCACCCCGGAACCCGTCGTACGGCGGCTGCACACCCTGCGGTCGCTGCTGGAGAGCGACCGCATCGCGCTCTTCCGGCCCGCTCTGCCCCCGCTCGGGATCGCCGTCCTCGCACGGCAGTTGAGGCAGCTCGCCTCCTGCGAGCTGAGCCCGGGCGTCCTCGCCTCCGCCGGGCGCCT
The DNA here is from genome assembly GCF_044747185.1 of Streptomyces sp. NPDC090108. Classification (NCBI taxonomy): domain Bacteria; kingdom Bacillati; phylum Actinomycetota; class Actinomycetes; order Kitasatosporales; family Streptomycetaceae; genus Streptomyces; species Streptomyces sp. NPDC090108. The sequence goes on along the minus strand of NZ_JBIVDQ010000001.1, from coordinate 741,722 downwards.
GCTCACGCACTACATCCACGCCGGTGCCGTCCTCGGCTCGGTCGCCCGGCTCGACCGGGTGCCCGTCGGGCTCAAGGCGCACGCCAGGTCCTGGGTGCCGGGCAGCCAGTTCGCCGTACTCGCCCACCCCGAGCCGCAGCTCGTGAAGATCGCCCCCGGAGCCACGCTCAAGGGCCCGGAGTTCGGCACCTGGATGCTCGTCGCCAAGGGGCAGCTGCAGACCGACTGGGTCACCGGCCTCGCGAAGACCTGGGCGGTGCAGGGGCTGCGCGAGGCACCGCTGCCCGCCGAGTCGGCGCAGTGGTGGGGGACCGGCCGCGTGGTCGAGTTCTGCAGCTACCTCGGCGACCTCTCCGTGCTCTACCAACTGGTCACCTCCGTACGGCAGTCCAGCTGTCACTGGTGCGGTTTCGACGTCATCGGCGACCGCTGCGTCTTCTGCTCCGCAGTCCCGCCCGAGTACGGCCCACCGGCCCCGCACGCCCCGGGGCGGGCCGCCTCCGGCCGGCAGGGCAGCGCCGGGAGGCGGCGGAGCGCCGGCGAGGCGGGCGGCGCCGGGGGACCGGACGGCGGCGCCGGGGCACGGCGAGACGCCCTGGAGCCGCCGAGAAGGCTCGCCGGCACCGAACCCCGCAGGGCCCTGGAACCCCGGACGCCCGCCTGACCGGCCCCAGATGACACCGTCCGTCGCTCATATCCCGCTCGACCGATTCCCCCAATGAGGTTGCACGGTTCATGAACTCCCGTCAGCGCCGCGGCGTGATACTCCTGATCCTGTCGGTCCTGTGCGCTCTCGGCGCGTTCGCCGGCGTGCTCTCCGTCATCCACGACGTCCAGTCCAAGGTCGGCCCCGAGGTCGCCGCCTACCGGGTCAGGACCGAGGTGAAGCCGTACACCACCCTGGATCCGGGGCAGTTCGAGAAGATCCGGATGCCCCGGCGCTGGCTGTCCGGCAACGCCGTCACCAGCCTCGGGCAGATCCGCGGCAAGATCGCGGTGACCACCCTGCACACCGGCTCCCTGCTCCAGACCGACATGGTCGTCGACCAGCCCGCCCTGCGGCCCGGCCAGCAGGAGGTCGCCATCATGATCGACGCGGCCACGGGTGTCGCCGGCAAGATCACGCCCGGCTCCCGCGTCAACGTCTACGCCACCTTCGAGGGACGCAAGGACAGCGACCCCGACCAGTCGAAGATCATCGTCACCGACGCCCGGGTCCTCGACGTCGGCCGCATCACCGCACTGGACCCCGACCGCAGCAAGGACCAGCAGCCCACCGAGGCCGTCCCCATCACCTTCGCGCTGTCCACCCTCGACGCCCAGCGCGTCACCTACGCCGAGTCCTTCGCCCAGCGGGTCCGCCTCGCGCTGGTCGCCCCGGGCGGCGACACCGGCGTCCCCGACCGGGACCGCACCTACGAACTCGCCACGGACAAGTGAGAGGCGTCCCGCATGCCCACCAGGATCCTCCCGGCCGGCGCGGACCCGGACGCCGTCCGCTCGCTCGTCACCCTGCTCAGCCAGCTCCCGGACGCCGAACCGGTCCCCCCGGTGACCGACTCCACCCAGCTCGTCGACACCCTCGGCCGCCTCGCCGCCGAGTCGGTCGACGAACTGCCCGAGGTCGTCGTCGTCCACGAACGCATCGGCCCGGTGCCCGCGCTGGAGCTGATCCGCGAGGTCGCCCTGCGCTTCCCGGCCGTCGGCGTCATCCTCGTCACCACCGACGCCGGCCCCGGCCTGTTCGCCGCCGCCATGGACTCCGGCGCCCGCGGTCTGGTCGCGCTGCCGCTGTCGTACGAGGAACTCGCCCACCGCGTGCAGGCCGTCGCCCAGTGGTCCACCGGCGTCCGCCGCCACCTCGGGCACGGGGGCGCCGAAGCCCTCACCGGAGCCGGCGGCAGGGTCGTGACGGTCAGCGGAGCCAAGGGCGGGGTCGGCGCGACCACGGTCGCGATCCAGCTCGCCCTCGCCGCCCAGGCCTCCGGCCGCGCCACCGCCCTGGTCGACCTCGACCTCCAGACCGGCGACATCGCCTCCTTCCTGGACGTCCAGTTCCGCCGCTCGGTCGCGGACCTCGCCGCCATCAACGACATCTCCCCGCGCGTCCTCGCCGACGCCGTCTTCCGCCACGACACCGGCGTCGCCCTGCTCCTCGCGCCCGGCGAGGGCGAGCGCGGCGAGGAGGTCACCGACCGTTCCGCCCGCCAGATCGTCAGCGCCCTGCGCACCCGCTACGAGGTCGTGGTCGTCGACTGCGGCGCCCAGCTCAGCGGCGCCGGCGCGGCCGCCGTCGAGATGGCCGACACCGCGCTGCTGGTGACCACCCCGGACGTGGTCGCCGTCCGCGCCGCCAAGCGGACCGTGCGCATGTGGGACCGGCTCCAGATCCGCAAGGCCGAGGAGACGACCGGTGTCGTCAACCGCCTCGGCCGCGCCACGGAGATCCAGCCCGCGCTCGTCCAGCGCATCACCGGCACCGCGCTCGCCCGCACGGCCGTCCCCGCCAACTTCAAGGAGTTGCAGGCGGTCGTGGACGCCGGCCGGGTCCACGAACTCGACAGCCGGAGCACCGTGAAGCAGGCCCTGTGGGCCCTCGCCGGGGAACTGGGGCTGGCGGCGGCGCCCGAGGGAACCCCGCGCGGCGGCGGCCGGCTGCGCGGCGACCGGGGCTCGGTCAGCCTGCGGCGGCGGAAGGAGTGAGACGCCGATGAGACGCCTGTGGGGGAGAGACCGGGAGCCGGTGCGCGCCTGGGCGGATGGGGGACCGGTGCGCGCCGGTTCGGAGGCGGGACCGGTGCGCGCCGGGTCCGTGGGGGTACCGACGCGCGCCCGGACCGCCGGGAGCGGGCCGTACGGCGGGCAGCGGGTCCGGTGCCGCGCGGGTGACGGCGGACCGTCCGCGAGTGACGGCGCTCCGTCCGCGCATGGCGGCGGACCGTCCGCGGGTGACGGCGCCCAGTCCCCGCATGACGGCGGACCGTCAAGGAGCGCGATGCCCGTGCCCGGTCCGCACGGCCCGCACGGCCCGCACGGGATCCGGAGCGCCGCCCGAACCCCCGGTCGCCGGACCGGCACCGACGCCCCCTCCGGCCCCGCACCGGAGCCCCGCGACGAGCGCCGCGCACGCACTCCCGCGTGCGCGTGCGCGTGCCGTCGGCGCCGGGCCGGCGACCGGGGGCAGGTCAGCATCGAGCTGCTCGGGATGACCCCGCTGATCGTGCTGACCCTGGTGCTCATGTGGCAGGCCGTCCTCGTGGGGTACACCTTCACGCTCGCCGGGAACGCCGCCGACGAGGCCGCGCGCGCGGGGACCGCCGCCCCGCCCGGCGGGGCGCGCCAGGCCGCGTGCGAGGCGGCGGGACTGGAGAACCTGTCGGGGGCGTGGCGGTCGGGCGCGTCGGTGAACTGCAGCCCGTCCGGTTACGTCACGGCCGACGTCTCCCTGAGAGTCCCCGTCCTGTTCCCCGGAGTGGTCCCCTTCCCCGTCACCGTGCCGGGCCACGCGGGTGCTGTCGAGGAGGTGAAGCGCTGAGATGCGCAGGACGCCCCGGCGCGGCGGGAGGAACCGCGAGCGCGGCCAAGTGGCCATCGAATACCTGGGGTTCATCCCGATCCTGCTGATCGTCGCCCTGGCCGGCATCCAGCTCGGCGCGGTCGCCTACGCGGCCGAGCAGGCCGGCACCGCCGCCCGCGCGGGCGCGCGGGCCGCCTCCCTGCGGCAGTCGTCCGCGCAGGCGTGCGCGGACGCGGTCAGCGGCGGGATCTCGGTGACGTGCGCGCAGGCAGAAGGGGACGGCACCGTCACCGTGACCGCGACGGTGCACATCCCCGAGGTCGTCTGGGACCTCGGCGACGCCCGGAAGACCGCCACCATGCCCCTCGACCACTGACCGAGGAGAAGCGAACCCATGAGCCTGCGGGCACGCATCAGCACTCCGGAGGAGCACGGCAGCCGGGGCGAGGACGGCCACATGGTCGCCTCCTACCGGGCCAAGCTGCTGGAGGAGATCGACCTCGCGGAGATGAGCGCGCTCGCCGCCGCCGAACGCAGGGCGCGGCTCGAACGGGTGCTCGGGCACATCATCAGCCGCGAGGGGCCGGTCCTGTCGACCGCCGAACGCGCCCAGCTGATCCGCCGGGTCGTGGACGAGGCACTCGGCCTCGGCATCCTGGAGCCCCTCCTCGAGGACGCCTCCGTCACCGAGATCATGGTCAACGGACCGGACGCGGTCTTCGTCGAACGCGGCGGCCGCGTCGAGCAGTTGCCGATCCGCTTCGCCTCCGCCGACCAGCTGATGCAGACCATCGAGCGGATCGTCTCCACCGTCAACCGCCGCGTGGACGAGTCGAACCCGATGGTCGACGCCCGCCTCCCGTCCGGCGAGCGCGTGAACGTCATCATCCCGCCGCTGTCCCTGACCGGCCCCATCCTCACCATCCGCCGCTTCCCGCGCTCCTACACCCTCCAGGAGCTGATCGGCTTCGGCTCGCTCGACGAGCAGATGGTGTACCTGCTGGCCGGGCTGGTGCAGGCGAAGTTCAACGTCATCGTCTCCGGCGCGACCGGCACCGGGAAGACCACCCTGCTCAACGCCCTCTCGGGCCTGATCCCGTCCCACGAGCGCATCATCACCATCGAGGACTCCGCCGAACTCCAGCTCCAGCAGCACCACGTGGTCCGGCTGGAGTCCCGCCCGCCGAACGTCGAGGGCAAGGGGCAGGTCAGCATCCGCGACCTGGTCCGCAACTCGCTGCGCATGCGGCCCGACCGGATCGTGGTCGGCGAGGTCCGCGGCGGCGAGTCCCTCGACATGCTCCAGGCCATGTCCACCGGCCACGACGGCTCCCTGGCCACCGTGCACGCCAACAGCGCCGAGGACGCCCTCACCCGCCTGCAGACCCTCGCCTCCATGTCCGGCGTCGAGGTGCCCTTCGCCGCGCTGCACGACCAGATCAACAGCGCCGTCGACGTCCTCGTGCAGCTCACCCGGTTCGCCGACGGCGCCCGCCGTATCACCGAGATCGCCCTGCTCGACAGCCACGGCGGCGAACCGTACCGGCTGGCCACCGTCGCCCGCTTCCACGCCCAGCCCATGACCGCCGACGGCCGGGTGTACGGCACCTTCGAGTACTTCCCGCTGCCCCGCCGTACCGCCGACCGCCTCTACATGGCGAGCCAGCCCGTCCCGCAGGCCTTCGGAGTCGCCCACACCGCGGCCCAGCTCGCCACCCGAGAAGCCAGGTAGGACCATGGAACTCCACCGCCTCGTCCAGCTCACCACCGGCATCGCGCTGCTGACCTGCGTCCTGGCCGTCGCCGGCACCCAGGCCTACGCCTCGGGCCGGGCCCAGCGCGCCGCGCTCATCGACCGCCTCGCGCACGGCGGACAGCCCCTGCCGCCCGGACGCAGGCGCCGCTTCCGCACCCTGGACCGCCGGCTGCGCCGTACCGCGCTGGGCCGCCGGCTGGAGCTGAGGCTCGCGGCCACCGGCCTGGACGTCACCCCGGGCGAGTTCTTCGCCGGCATGCTCGCCGCGGTCGCCGCGCTCTGGCTCATCGGACAGGCCGCCCTGGCCCCCTTCTTCGGCCCGCTCGCCGGACTGCTCGGCATCGGAGCCGCCGTCCAGTTCCTCAACTGGCAGCGGCAGAAGCGCATCGAGCGGTTCATCGGGCAACTCCCGGAACTGGCCCGCATCCTGGCCAACGCCACCCAGGCCGGACTCGCCCTGCGCACGGCGATCGGCATGGCCGCGGAGGAGCTGGAGGCCCCGGCGGGCGAGGAACTGGCCAAGGTAGCCGACCAGTTGTCGATCGGGCAGTCGATGGACCAGGCGCTGGGCGAACTCTCCGAACGGCTGCCCTCCCGCGAACTCGTCGTCCTCGTCACCACCCTGGTCCTCTCCAACCGGGCCGGCGGCCAGGTGGTCTCCGCGCTGCGCAACCTCACCGACACCCTGGAGGAGCGCAAGGAGACCCGCCGCGAGATCCGCACCCAGCTCTCCCAGGTGACCATGACGTCGTACGCCGTCCCCGTCCTGGGCGTCGGCGCGCTCTTCCTGATGAACGGCGTCAAGGACGGCGCCCTGGAGCGCATGACCGGCTCGCACCTCGGCCAGGCCTGCGTGATCATCGCGTTCGCCATGTACGCCGTCGGCTTCCTCCTCATCCGGCGCCTGAGCCGGATCGACGTCTGAAGGGGGCGGACCGATGACCGCTCTGCTCCTCGCCCTGCTGATGGCCCTCGGCGTCTGGGGTGTCTTCGCCGGGCTCCGCATGTACCGCGCGGACGCGAAGCTCCCCGGCGACCTGGCCGTCGCGCTGGAGATAGGCGCCACCCGCACCGGCGCCGTCGGCTCGGTGATCGACCGCATGGGCATGCGGTACGCGCCCGCGGTCCTGCGCCTCATGGGACCCCGTCTGGTCGCGAAGTACCGCCGCCGGATCGACCTCGCCGGCAACCCCGGCGGCCTCACCATCGACCGCTACGCCGCCCGCCGCGCGGTCTACGGCGCCCTCGGCGCGACCGGTTTCCTCGTCTTCCTGCTCCGCGGCCAGTGGTTCGTCGCCCTGCTGCTCCTGCTGTTCGGGGCGTTCTGGACCGAGGTCGGCATCTGGTCGGCCATCCGTGTCCGCAAGGATGTGATCGAACGGACCCTGCCCGACTTCCTCGACGTCCTCGCGGTCGTCGTCAGCGCGGGCCTCGGCTTCCGCCAGGCCCTGGACCGGGTGGCCTCCCGCTACGAGGGACCCTGGGCCGACGAACTCCGCATCACCCTGCGCCAGATGGACCTCGGCGTGAGCCGCCGCCAGGCCTTCACGGAGCTGCGCCGGCGCAACGACTCCGAACAGGTCGCCATGTTCGTCACGGCCCTCCAGCAGGGCGAGGAACTGGGCGCGCCCATCGTGGACACCCTGGTCGCCCTCGCCAAGGACATGCGCCGTACGGACGCCCAGAACGCCCGCCGCAAGGCCGCCCGCGCGGTCCCCAAGGCCACGCTGATGATCACCACGTTCATGGTCCCGGCGACCATGCTGCTGCTCGCCGCCGGCCTGCTGCTGGGGTCCGGGGTGGACTTCGGGTCGCTCGCGGGGGAGTGAACGGGCCATGGGGGCGGGTCTGAGGAGACGGGTCGGCCGCTGGGCACGGCTGCCTTCCCGGGGACGGGGCGGGGGTCCGCGTGCCGCACGTGTCCCGCGTGCCACGCGTCCGGCGGGGCGGGAGGACGGAGAGGCGGGTGCGGGAGCGGTGCCGGAGATGCCGGGGGCGGCCGGTGGTGGCCCGGCGTCCGCTGGTGGTGGTCCCGAGTCCGTCGGTGAGGGGCCCGCGCCCGCCGGTGGTGCTCCCGAGTCCGCCGGTGAGGGGCCCGTGTCCGCTGGTGGTGGTCCCGAGTCCGCCGGTGAGGGGCCCGCGTCGGTCCGGCCGCCCGAGAGGATCCAGATCCGGGCTCTGCAGGCCATGTGCCGGCAGGTCTTCGGCTTCCGGCTGGCGATGATCGTCCTCGCCGCCCCGGCGGCCCTGCTCAACGCCGCCCCCGGCCTCGGCGCCCGCCTGGTCGGCGCGGCCGTCGTCGTCACCTTCATGGGATCGTACGTCCTGTTCCGCGACTGGGAGCGCTTCGGCCCCCTTTTGCTGCGCCACCCCAGCCTCCTCGCCGTCGACACCCTCTTCGGTTTCCTCCTCCTGGTCTCCGCCGGCCCGGACACCACCCTCGGCTACGTCAGCGTCTGCACGCCGCTGCTGGCGGGACTGGTCTACGGCTGGCGGGGCGCGGCCGGGTTCGCCTCGCTCCAGGCCCTGATCCTGCTCCTCGTGCACGCCACCCTGAAGGGAAGCCGGCACGCGGGTGTCGCCGAGGCGCTCCTGCTGCCCGGCCTGTGCGTCGTCGCCGGTGCCATGGGGTCCAGCCTGCGCGGCCTGATGCTCCGCTTCGGCGCCGCCACGCAGGCCCTCACGGTCGTCCAGGCCCGCCTGGCGGCCGCGGAGGCCGTCCACGCCGAACGTGCCCGGCTGGCAAGGGAGATGCACGACTCGGTGGCCAAGACCCTGCACGGCGTGGCCCTCGCCGCCGACGGCCTCGCCGTCACGGCCTCGGCGGACACCCCCGATCCGGCCCGGGTCCGACAGCAGGCGGAACTGGTGGCCCGCTCGGCACGCAGGGCGGCGGCGGAGTCACGGGACCTCCTGACGGACCTGCGCCGCGAGAGGACGGGCCCGGGCGGCGGGAGTGGGGCCGCCGCGGGTGCCGGGAGGGCGGTCGTCCCGGGCGCGGGGGAGGAAGGTGGAGAAGGGGCCGGGGAGGGTAGGGAGACGGCAGCGGACACGGCTCCGCGCACGGCCCCCGGACCGGTCCCGGGAGCACGGCGGCGGGCCGGGGGGATCCGGGCGGAACTGGAGGAGCGGGTGGCCGACTTCGCGGCGCTCACAGGCCTGCGGGCCGAGTGCCGGCGCCTGGGGGAGACCCCCGTCCCGGAGATCCCCGCACCCCTGGCGCACGATCTGCTCGCCATCACCGCCGAGGCCCTGGAGAACGCGCACCGGCACGCCCGGGCGGCGCGCGTGGAGGTGACCCTGGGGGTCGACGGGGACCAGCTCCGCCTCACGGTCCACGACGACGGCGTGGGCCTGCCGCCCGGCACCACGCTCGAACACCTGCGTGACAGCGGCCACTTCGGCCTTCTCGGCATGGTCGAGCGGGCCGCGGGAGCGGGCGCCCGGATCCGTGTGGGCCGGGGGGAGAACGCACGCGGGACGGAGGTACGGGTGGACCTGCCCCTGCGCGCCCTCGCCCGCGCGGCCCCGGCGCAGGACCCCTGAGACGCCTGAGTCCCCTGAGTCCCCTGAGCCCCCTGCGGCACCTGAGTCCGCGGCCCGCGACGCCCGAGAGGAGGCACCCGATGCACCATCCTTCCGTCCGGCAGGACTTCCCGCCGGTGCCCGCCGCGCCCCCGATCCGTCTCGTGGTCGCCGACGACAACCCCGTGGTCCGGGCCGGCCTCACCGCCCTTCTCTCCGGCCGCGAGGACACCACGGTGGTGGCGGAGGCGGCGGACGGACGCGAGGCGTACGAGGCGACCCTGCGGCACCGGCCCGACGTCGTCCTCCTCGACGTCCGCATGCCCGGGGTCGACGGAATCTCGGCATTGCCGCACCTGGTCCGGCTGGCTCCGGTCATGATGCTGACCTACAGCCATGAGGCGGAGACCGTGCGGGAGGCGCTGCGACTGGGTGCGGGGGGCTATCTGGTGCACGGCGAGTTCACCGCCGAGCAGTTGGTACGGGCGGTACGGGACGTCCGCGAGGGCCGGCCCCATGTGACCCCGGGGGCGGCGAGGGCGTTGCTCGACGAGCTCAGGTCGAGTGCGACTGCACAGTCGGGTGCCGGGTTTCCGGCCCTTGGCCCTTCCCTCGTAGGTAAAGCTTCACCTGAATCGCTTTCGCAGTTGCAATCCGCTGTGGGACAGTCATTCCGGTCGCAGTTCCAACTCAGCGCCAGGGAGGCGGAGATCATGGACCTCGTCGCGTCCGGCCTGACCAACCAGCAGATCGCCGCCGTCTGTTTCATCAGCGAGAAGACCGTCAAGAACCACATCAACCGCATCTTCGCCAAGCTCCACAGCACGAACAGGGCCCAGGCGGCGGCCAAGTGGCTGGGGGTGGCCTGAGATGGGGGCGCGGAGCGACGGACACCTGGGAATTTGGGCCCGGGGGTGGGTCCTGGGGCCCTGGGGCGGCGGCCGGCTGTCCCTCTATGGTTCGCGCGTCGGACGCGTCAACGGAGGGAAGCGCCTTGAGCGATCTGCTGCTGAGAACGGCTGTGGCGACGAAGGTTCGCGTCAACGGGTGGAAGAACACGACGGCCGAGGCGGTGCGGCGGCGAGCCGGAGACAGGGGGCAGACCGCCGTGGAGTACCTGGGCATCATCGCTGTGGTGGTGGCGATTGTGCTCGCGATCACCGGTACGGACATCGGCAAGGCGATTCTGGACAAGATCAAGCAGAAGATCGCGCAGATCACCTGATCGTCCCGCGGTCGCGCAGGGATTCAGGGCAGGCCTTCCCCATCTACATCACGGTGGCGGCGGGTCTGCTCTTCCTTGCCCTCGCCTATCTCGCCGTCGGCCAGGCCGCGGTGAATAGAAGCGGCGCGCAGTCGGCTGCCGACGCGGCCGCACTTGCGGCAGCGCAGAACCGCCGTGATCAGCTCGCGGGTCAGTGGGTCGAAAGCCTGAAGGATCTGACCAAATGGACGGACATCTTCAGGGGCAGAGCGGATGTCACCCCTTCCTGCTGGCGGGCCGATCAGCTTGCCGCTCAGAACGATGCGCAACTCCAGAACTGCGACGAGTCGCAGCTCTTGGAGATAACGGTCGAGGTCAGAACGAACAAACCGATCGGATCCTCCGTGGTCCCGGGAGTGAGCGACCGTCGGTCCACGGAATCGGCCACAGCCGTGATCGAGCCTCTTTGTGATTTTGTTGAGCCAACCGAGGATGCCGAGCCGCCTTCGCTGCCCAAACTTACGTGTGACGGCAAGAGCTGGAGTCTGGACCCGAGCGATACGGTCCATCTCCCGCATCCGGAAGACCTGTTCGATGTTCATCTGTCCGAATGACAAGCAGCGAGGGAAGAAGGGAGGGTCCTGACGATGAGCACTCGGCGCAATGCATATGTTCGCCGCAGGACGTTTGCAGTCGGTATGGCGGTTGGCTTGGCATTCGGGTTGGCCGGGTGCGGTGGAGGGGGGAGCGACGAGAAGAACCAGCCGGAGGTCTCGGCGTCGGCCTCCAGGCATGGCGGATCCGCACCCAGTGCTCAGGAGGGGCAGTCCGAAGACCCTCTCGCGGAACTGCGGGGCCCTGATGGTCTGGTGCTGAAGGTCACGTCGGCGACCCGCGACGGGGGTGGATTCGTCACGGTCAACGCGGAGCTGAAGAATGACGGAGGCAAGGAAGCCGTCCTCTCTTCTCAGCTCACCGGCAACGAAACCGAGATCATGAAGAACGGGCAATCGTTCGGAGGGGCCACCCTGGTGGACCCGAAAGGGCGGAAGCGCTACTACGTGCTCCGGGACACCGATGGGCGGCCTCTCACCACCACCGGGGTCCAGAGCGTGAGGGCGGGAGACACCATCCCCGTGTTCATGCAGTTCCCCGCCCCGCCCGACGGCACCGCGGAAGTGACCCTGCAGCTGCCCACCTTCTCCAGCGCCCCCATCCAGATCTCCGGGTGAGGCCGAAGTGACCACCACACCCCGCCTCACCCTCACCCTCACCGCCGCCGCCCTCCTCGCGGCAGCCAACCTCACGCTCGCCCACGCCGACGACACCGACCCCAGTGAGCCGCCCGGTACCGAGCCCACCGCGGCCGCGCCGGTGAAGGTGGACCCCACAGATCCCGACCTCAAGCTCCCGGAAGGCGCCACGCTCGCGGATCCCAAGGTGCTGGACATCAAGTCGGTCGTGGAGGACCAGAGCGGCGAGGAGCGCAGGGAGGACACGAACGCGGACGTCACCTTCGCGCTCCAGGCGGAGGTCCTCTTCGGCAAGGACAGCGCGAAACTCGGCGGAGCGGCCAAGGCCCGCATCGAGGCCATCGCCGAGGAGATCAAGAAGCAGAACGCCACCCAGGTCCGGGTGTTCGGGTTCACGGACGACCTCGGCTCCTCGGCCCACGGCGACGTCCTGTCCAAGCAGCGCGCCAACGCCGTACAGGCCGTACTGGACCAGGACCTCAACGACCCCGGCGTCACCTTCGAGGTGCGCGGCTACGGCGAGCAGTACCCGATCGCCGACAACTCCTCGGAGGCGGGCCGGAAGAAGAACCGCAGGGTGGAGGTCTCCTTCCCGCGTTCCGGAGGCTGAGAGGGGGCGCATAGGGAGGACCGCTCGTGCGGCGGTCCGTCGCCACCGGCGGTACGCCTACCCCTGGGGCGGCCGAACGGGTTCGACGGTCAGCCGTGCTCCCGGCCTCAGGCCCCACCCCGCCATCGCCCCCGCTGCCGCCTCCAGGACGTGCCGGGAGCGCAGCCGGGGCAGGCCCAGGCGGCCCGGCACCATCGTCCGCACGGCCCGCACCGTGAGGCGGCGGTCGAGGTACGCCACGTCGATGGCGAAGCGCATCCCGAACGTGTGCACGCTGCCGGCCGGGGAGAGCAGCATGGCCCCCTCGACCGTGTCACGCCCCAGCAGTCCCCGGGTGCGGGCGCGGTAGGAGGCCGCTATCTCCAGGGGCACGGTGACCGCCGTACCCCCGTCGTCCCGCGGAATCACCAGGCTGCCCGGTCCGTCCCGCCATCGCCTCGTCACGGCCCCACCTCCGCGCCGACGGTACCGGCGGCGGAGCGGGCGCGGGCAGGGGTGTGCGGGTGGGAGGGCGTTGTCAGTGGCGGGTGTCACACTGCGGACCATGACCGATGGACAGGAAACCCGCGGATCCGAGGTGCACGGGCCTGTACGCCTGCGCGAGGTGACCGAGGACGACCTCCTCGTCTTCCTCGTCCACGAGCACGACCCGGAGGCGGTCCGGCGCTCCCGGTTCACGCCCCGGCCGCGCGAGGCCTTCCTCACGCACTGGCGGCAGCGCGTGCTCGGCACCCCCGGCTCCCTCGTGCGGACGGTGACCGTCGGCGGGGAACCGGCCGGGAACATCCTGTCCTGGACGGAGGAGGGACGGCGTTTCGTGGGGTACTGGCTCGGACGGCCCTACTGGGGCCGCGGCGTCGGGACCGAGGCCCTCGCGCTCTTCCTCGACGCCGAACCCGTACGGCCCCTGTACGCCGAACCGCACTCGGGGAACACGGCCTCCATACGGCTGCTGGAGAGACACGGCTTCACCCACGTCCCCACCGACCCGCACGAGGACGACGGACACCTGCTCCTGGTGCTCGGACAGCCCCACGCGACCTGAGCGCGCACCACGACAGCCCCCACGCGATTTGAGCGCGCACCACGACAGCCCCCACGCGACCTGAGCGCGCACCCGCGCACCCTCGGACGGCGGCCGGAGTCGTCATGTATGCGGAATGTACGCGGAAAGAAATGGCAGGACGCGCCGGCAGCGCCCTGGGACCATGGCGCGCATGGCGGACCATCGTTCTTTCGAGGATCTCGTGGCGGAGGGCGCCGCGGTGCCGACCGAGGGCTGGGACTTCTCCTGGTTCGAGGGGCGGGCCACCGAGGAGCGGCCCTCGTGGGGGTACGCGCGGTCGGCGGGGGAGCGGCTGGCCCGCGCCGAGGCAGCGCTCGACATCCAGACCGGCGGCGGCGAGGTGCTCGACGTCTCCCTGGCGGCCGCCGCCCCGGAGCGTCCGCTGCTGGTCGCCGCCACGGAGGGCTGGCCGCCGAACGCGGCGAAGGCTACCCGTCTGCTGCGGCCGCGCGGTGTGGTGGTCGTCGAGGCGCGGGACGACGCCCCGCTGCCCTTCGCCGGTGAGGCGTTCGACCTGGTGCTCAGCCGGCATCCGGTGAGCCCGCGGTGGGCGGAGATCGCCCGGGTGCTGCGTCCGGGCGGCACGTACTTCGCCCAGCACGTCGGGCCCAGCAGCGTGTTCGAACTGGTCGAGCACTTCCTCGGGCCGCTGCCGGCGGACGTGCACAACGTGCGGCATCCCGACCGTGAGCGGGCCGGGGCGGAGGCCGCCGGTCTGGAGGTCGTGGACCTGCGCGCGGAGCGGCTGCGGATGGAGTTCCACGACATCGCCGCCGTCGTCCACTTCCTGCGCAAGGTGGTCTGGATGGTCCCCGGCTTCACCCCCGAGGCGTACGAGCCCCGGCTCCGCGCGCTGCACGAGCGCATCGGCGAGGAGGGCCCGTTCGTGGCCCACAGCGCCCGCCAGCTCTTCGACGTCCGGAAGCCGACCCCCTGACGAACGGGACGTACGGGACGGAAGCGCGGCCGAGTTCACCTGTGGTTCCCCGTCAGTTCCCCCTTCGTTGTCCACAGCTGTTCACTTCGGCCCCACCGTCCACACGTGTGTGGACCGGCGTCCTTCACCCGCGCAAAGAAGCACGGGTGGTGCCCTGGGGTGAAGGGGGCGTGCGGTGCCGTGACGTCCGCTGATCGCGTAGCGGAACCGTCAAGTCACCGTTAACGGCCGGGGTCGCCCGTCGGGGGGACGGCGGACAACTCGCCGAGGGGTCACCAAGACGGCTCAATTCCTCTTGATCGTCCTGAATCTGGCCGAATCTCCTGGGATTCCGCTGTGAATCGGCCATGAAACACCCCGGAATCCGGCCCTCCAGGCCCCTCGGGGCGTCGTCGGGTGACTGCGCAGAGTAGTTGTGTCGCGCCGATGCACACGCCATCCCTCACGAAGGGTTATGGTGGAACCCCCCCCTCGGGCCGGTCCGTCTCCCCCCCACGGACCGGCCCGTTTTTTTCTCCGGGGCTCCGGCGGCCCCCGCCGGGAACCGGAACGCACCCCCCGGGCGTCCCCGCTCAGGGGCGTGGGCCCGTGCCGTCGCACGGCCGCCCCGCACCTGCGCGACCGGCCCGCACCGGCTCCGCAGCGGGCGCCGGCGCCTCCTGTCCGTACTGATCAAGCACCCGAACCCCCCGCCACGAGCAGGCCGGTTGCACCGGTAGGCTCGGCCACCGCGGGGACCGCAACCGCGGCCACATGGAGGGGCTCTCACGTGAACCTGCGCGACAAGCTGCGCGGCCTGCTCGTCAGGCTCTACGCGCGCCGGGTGGAAGGTCACCTGGACCACGCTCAGGTGCCCAAGCACATCGGCGTCATCATGGACGGCAACCGCCGCTGGGCGAAGGCCTCCGGGTCCAGCACGGTCCACGGCCACCGGGTCGGCGCCGAGAAGATCGAGGAATTCCTCGGCTGGTGCACCGAGACCGACGTCGAGGTCGTCACCCTGTGGCTGCTGTCCACGGACAACTTCGACCGCCCGCAGGACGAGCTGGGCCCGCTCCTCGGCATCATCGAGGACGTCGTCCGCAGCCTCGCCTCCGACGGCCGCTGGCGCGTGCACCACGTCGGCACCCGCGACCTGCTGCCCTCCGGGATGCAGCGCACCCTCAAGGAGGCCGAGGAGAACACGGCCGACGTCGGCGGGATACTGGTCAACGTGGCCATCGGCTACGGCGGCCGCCAGGAGATCGCCGACGCCGTGCGCTCCATGCTGTACGACGCCCGGGACAAGGGTGTCGCGATGGAGGACCTCGCCGAGGCCGTCGACATCGACATGATCGGCCGTCACCTCTACACCGGTGCGCAGCCCGACCCGGACCTGGTCATCCGCACCAGCGGCGAGCAGCGCCTCTCCGGCTTCATGCTCTGGCAGACGGCGCACTCCGAGTACTACTTCTGCGACGTCTTCTGGCCGGCCTTCCGCAAGGTCGACTTCCTGCGCGCCCTGCGCGACTACGCCGCCCGCCACCGCCGCTACGGCGGCTGAGCACCGGCCGCACCCACCAGGACACCACACGACGCCCCGCCGCGCACCACCGCGGCGGGGCGTCGCGTATACCCAGTCCGGGACGGAAGTAACAAGGAGTTCACCAGCGCGTACGTGGCCGCTTCTGCATGGCTGCGCGTGTTCGAGGGAATAAGCCAACCAGGTCGACACCCGAACCACGGGTGTCGGATCTCAGCGGGCGGCAGGGGCCGTCCGCCCGGGAGGCCCTTTGCACCAGCCCGACCGTGCGGTCACTGCACGGCAGCAGCCGCGGAGGGCCGGTTCCAGGCCCGCCGCGCGCGGGGGCCATGAACCGGTCCAGTTCCACTTCGTCGCTCCCCGACCTCATCCGAGGGGGTACGTCCTTCCGTGGTGACCAGCACAAAGCGCCACAAGCCCGACCGGCGCACCTATGTTCTCGACACCAGCGTCCTGCTGTCGGACCCGAACGCCCTGACCCGCTTCGAGGAGCACGAGGTCGTGCTGCCCATCGTCGTGGTCACGGAGCTGGAGGCGAAACGGCACCATCCCGAACTCGGGTACTTCGCCCGCCAGGCCCTGCGCCTGCTGGACGACTACCGGGTGAAGCATGGCCGCCTCGACGCCCCCATCCCGATCGGCGAACTGGGCGGGACCGTCCGTGTCGAGCTCAATCACTCGGACCCCAGCGTGCTGCCCAGCGGCTACCGCCTGGGGGACAACGACTCGCGCATCCTCGCCGTGGCCCGCAATCTGCAGGCCGAGGGCTTCGATGTCACCGTTGTCTCGAAGGATCTGCCGCTCCGTATCAAGGCGTCCTCCGTCGGCCTGCTGGCCGAGGAGTACCGTGCCGAGCTTGCCATCACGGACTCGTCCGGCTGGACCGGAATGTCCGAACTCACCCTGCCGGGTGAACAGGTGGACCTCCTCTTCGAGGAAGGGCACGTGTACGTCCCCGAGGCCTCCCACCTTCCCGTGCATACGGGGCTGACCATCCAGTCCGAGCGCGGCAAGGCGCTCGGCAGGGTCACCGCGGAGGGCAACGTCCGCCTGGTGCGCGGCGACCGGGAGGCGTTCGGCATCAAGGGCCGCAGCGCCGAGCAGCGCATCGCCCTCGATCTGCTGCTCGACCCGGAGGTCGGGATCGTCTCGATGGGCGGCCGGGCCGGCACCGGCAAGTCGGCCCTCGCGCTGTGCGCGGGACTGGAGGCGGTCCTGGAGCGCCGCCAGCACAAGAAGGTGATGGTCTTCCGGCCGCTGTACGCGGTGGGCGGGCAGGAGCTCGGCTATCTGCCGGGCAGCGAGTCCGAGAAGATGAGCCCCTGGGCCCAGGCGGTCTTCGACACCCTCTCCGCGGTCACCAGCCGCGACGTCATCGAGGAGATCACCGCACGCGGGATGCTGGAGGTCCTGCCGCTCACCCACATCCGCGGCCGCTCGCTGCACGACGCGTTCGTGATCGTGGACGAGGCGCAGTCGCTCGAACGGAACGTCCTGCTGACCGTGCTCTCCCGTATCGGCGCGAACTCGCGGGTCGTTCTGACCCATGACGTGGCACAGCGGGACAATCTGCGCGTCGGCCGCTACGACGGCGTGGTCGCCGTGGTGGAGAAGCTGAAGGGACACCCCCTCTTCGCCCACGTCACCCTGACGCGGTCCGAGAGGTCCCAGATTGCCGCCCTTGTGACCGAAATGCTGGAGGACGGCCACATCTGACGCGTGATCGGAAGTCATCGGCGCCGTCCGGCGAAGGCGAAGAGCCTAGCGGGGCGGCGCCTCGGCGCGTGGGGGTTTCCTGAAACCCCTGGGGCCAAACGGGATGTGACGTTTCACACGCAACACAGAATTGCCACCGGCGCCCCGGTGCGGCAGAGTCTCACTCCTGTCAGGCCCCGCATACGACACATCCGTACCCCTCGGGGTACCTCCCACGTCCTCTGGGGCGATGGGGGATGTACAGCACCACGAAGTCATCTTCAACTCCATACCGGTCGTCGTATGCCGCCCGAGCTTCACGCGGTGCTCCCTGTAAGGGAGTTGCCCACCGGGCCCGTGCCTCCCGTGACCCCGCAGTTGGGAGGCCAGTGTTCAGGGGGCACGATTGCGTCCGCCAGGGTCACCGAAGCGGGCGATGCTGGAAGGAAACCGAGTGAGCCGGATTTCGGTCCGGGGATTCGCAGTGGCCTCCGCCACCGCGGTCACCGCCGTCGGAAGCGTCGTCGGAGTTGCCTCGGGCAGCGTCGCGCAGCCCAACAACGACGCCGAGGCGACGGCTGCCGACGCCACCACCCTCCTCGCGGACATTCCCGCGGGTGAGCAGGCGCAGGTGCAGACCGCGTCCCTGACGCAGCAGGCCGACGCGCAGGCCATCGCCGCGGACGCGAGCGCCAAGAAGGACGCCGAGGAGGCGGCCCGCAAGGCGGCCGCCGAAACCGCCATCGCGAAGAAGGACGCCGCCGAGAAGGCGGCCAAGCTGGAGAAGGAGCGCATCGAGGCGAAGGCCGCGGCCAGCCGCGACGACGTCCGTGACGCCTCCAGCTTCCCCACCCAGAGCAACTACACCGTCGCGCAGATCCAGGCGATGGCGAGCCAGATGGTGGGCGCCGGACAGTTCCAGTGCTTCAGCAACATCGTGAACCACGAGTCCAGCTGGAACTACCACGCGGTCAACGCCTCTTCGGGTGCCTACGGTCTCTTCCAGGCACTGCCCGCCGGCAAGTACGCCTCCGCCGGCTCCGACTGGCAGACCAACCCGGCCACCCAGATCAAGTGGGGCCTCAACTACATGAACAGCCGGTACGGCAGCCCGTGCCAGGCCTGGTCGTTCTGGCAGGCCAACAGCTGGTACTGAGCCGGCCCCCGGTTCACGCTCAACCCCGCGCAGCCCCTCCCCGTCCTAGGGGGAGGGGCTTTCGCCCTGTACGGTCGTACGCGAACGGCTCCAGGGGGAGTGTGGCGAGCACCCCGTGACTCGGGGGAAGGGGACGGAACATGTCGCGAGTGCCAGGGTGGCTCCGCCGCCTCGGAGCAGGACTGACCGAGATGAGCGAGCGCCTGGACGAGCGCCGCGCCGAGGTCGAGAACGAACTCTCCGCGCCCGCACCGCCCTTCGGCGACCCACCGCCGCGCGATGCCCCGTCCGCCGAGCCCCCCGCCCGCGAGGCGGCGTCCGGCGAACCGGGCGACCACGCGCCGCCCGCCCCCGTGCACGCGCCCGCCGCGGGTGCCGCCGCCCCCGCCGGAACGGCGGAGCCCGCCTCCTCCTCCACAACCGCCGCGCCCACCGGGGCCGGCGGTGCACCCGAAGACGTCCCGTCCGCCGGACCTGCCGGACCCACCGCCTCCGTGGCGGGCGGCGTGCCCGCCCAGGCCCCCGCCGGGGCGGCCGCCGTGTCCTCCGCGGCCGCGGCACAGGCCGTCGCGCACCCGCCGGCCCACCGGCACGCCGCCTCCCGCCCCGATCCCGCGCAGGCCGTCCCCTGGGGCGTGCGGGTCGCGGCCGAGGCCGGCTGGCGGCTGCTGGTCCTGGCCGGCACGGTGTGGGTGCTGATGCGCGTCATCAGCGCCGTCCAGCTGGTGGTGTTCGCGTTCGTCGTCGCCCTGCTCGTCACGGCCCTGCTCCAGCCGACGGTCGCCCGGCTGATGAGGTACGGCGTGCCGCGCGGCCCGGCGACCGCGCTCACCGCCATCTCGGGCTTCGTCGTCATCGGCCTCATGGGCTGGTTCGTGACCTGGCAGGTCATGGAGAACATCGACATCCTCTCCAACCAGATCCAGAGCGGCATCGACGATCTGCGCAACTGGCTGCTGAAGAGCCCCTTCCACGTCACCGACAAGCAGATCAACCAGATCGCCAAGAACCTCCGCGAGGCCATCGGCGCCAACACCGACCAGATCACGTCGGCCGGTCTGGAGGGAGTCCAGGTCGTCGTCGAGGCGCTGACCGGCATCCTGCTGGTGTTCTTCTCGACGCTGTTCCTGCTCTACGACGGCGAGCGCATCTGGCAGTGGTCCCTCAAGCTGGTGCCCGCCGCCGCCCGCCCGGGTGTCGCCGGCGCCGGACCGCGCGCGTGGCGCACCCTCACGGCCTATGTGCGCGGAACCGTCCTCGTGGCCCTGATCGACGCCATCTTCATCGGCCTCGGCATCTACTTCCTCAACGTGCCGATGGCCGTCCCGCTGGCCGTGTTCATCTTCCTGTTCTCCTTCATCCCGCTCGTCGGCGCGGTCGCCTCCGGGGCGCTCGCGGTGGTGGTCGCCCTGGTGACCCAGGGCCCCTTCACCGCGGTCATGACCCTGCTGGTCGTGCTCGCCGTGCAGCAGATCGAGGGGCACGTCCTGCAGCCGTTCATCCTCGGCCGCGCGGTCCGCGTCCACCCCCTCGCGGTGGTGCTCACGGTCGCGGCCGGCGCCATGGTGGCCGGCGTCGGCGGAGCCGTCGTCGCGGTGCCGCTGGTGGCGGTGACGAACACGGTGGTGGGCTACCTGCGGCAGTACTCGATGGAGCAGGAGCCGGAGGTGACGGCCGCCCCCGCGCCCGCCGGGAGTGCCGTCCGCTCCGGCGGGGGCTCCGGGGGCACGGTCGCGGTGGCCGTCCGCGGGAACGACGAAGGCCTCGCCCACCAGGAGTGAGCGAGGCCCTTCGGGGGTCCGGCAGGACTACTCGGCGAGGATCGCCTCGGTGTCCAGCGTGACGCCGACCGCCTGGATCACAGAGGCGATCTTGAACGCCTCCTGGATCACGTCGCGCTCGACGCCGGCCTTGCGGAGCACCTGCTCGTGCGAGTCCAGGCACATGCCGCAGCCGTTGATGGCGGAGACCGCGAACGACCAGAGTTCGAAGTCGACCTTCTCCACGCCCGGGTTGCCGATGACGTTCATCCGCAGGCCCGCGCGCAGGGTGCCGTACTCGTGGTCGGACAGCAGGTGGCGCGTCCGGTAGAAGACGTTGTTCATCGCCATGATGGCGGCCGCGGACTTGGCCGCGGTGTACGCCTCCGGCGTGAGGTTCGCCTTCGCCTCCGGCTCCAGCTCACGCAGGACGATGGGGGAGCGCGAGGCGATGGCGGTCGCCAGCACGGTGCCCCACAGCTGCTGCGCGGGAAGGTCGGAGTTGCCGATGACCGAGCCCAGGTTGAGCTTCAGGTCCTTGGCGTAGTCCGGGACGCGGGACTTCAGCGAGTCGAGGGACACGGGTCACTCACCGGCCAGCAGCGCGACCGGGTCGAGGGTGTCCTCGCCCTTCGACCAGTTGCAGGGGCACAGCTCGTCGGTCTGCAGGGCGTCCAGGACCCGCAGGACCTCCTTGGGGTTACGGCCGACGGAACCGGCGGTCACCATGGAGAACTGGATCTCGTTGTTCTGGTCCACGATGAAGACGGCGCGCTTGGCGTAGCCGTCCTCGCCCTCGATGCCGAGGTCGCGCATCAGCTCGTGCTTGGGGTCGGCCATCATCGGGAACGGCAGGTCCGTCAGGTCCGGGTGGTCCTTGCGCCAGGCGTGGTGCACGAACTCGGAGTCACCGGAGAAGCCGAGGATCTGGGCGTCACGGTCGGCGAACTCCTCGTTCAGCTTGCCGAACGCGGCGATCTCGGTCGGGCACACGAAGGTGAAGTCCTTGGGCCACGCGAAGACCACCTTCCAACCCTCGTAGGTCTTGTGGGTGATCGTCTCGAACTCCTTGCCCTTCTCCAGCGAGACGCAGGCGGTCAGTTCGAACTCGGGGAACTTGTCACCGACAGTGAGCACGTGCTCTCCTTGCAGCGAGGAAGCCTCCCTTGTGGGGACGCTTCCCTTGGGTTGGACGGCGACGATGCTTGCACAGGGTGCATTGATTAGGGAAATAGCTACACTGGCTCCAGTTGATCGGAGGTAGCTATCAGTGACCGTCAGTAGCGGCAAGCGCCGTCAGCCCAGCCTCTCCCAGCTGCGGGCCTTCGCCGCGGTCGCCGAGCACCTGCACTTCCGGGACGCCGCGGCCGCCATCGGGATGAGCCAGCCCGCCCTGTCCGGCGCGGTCTCGGCGCTGGAGGAGATCCTCGGGGTGACCCTCCTCGAGCGTACGACCCGCAAGGTGCTGCTCTCGCCCGCCGGCGAGCGGCTGGCCGTGCGGGCCAAGGCAGTGCTGGACGAGGTCGGGGCGCTGCTGGAGGAGGCGGAGGCGGTCCGGGCACCGTTCACCGGGGCCCTGCGGCTCGGGGTCATCCCGACCGTCGCGCCGTATCTGCTGCCGACCGTGCTGCGGCTGGTGCACGAGCGGTACCCGCAGCTCGACCTCCAGGTGCACGAGGAGCAGACCGCCAGCCTCGTCGAGGGCCTGAACTCCGGCCGGCTCGACCTGCTGCTGCTCGCCGTACCCCTCGGAGTGCCCGGTGTCGTGGAACTCCCGCTCTTCGACGAGGACTTCGTGCTCGTCACCCCGCTGGAGCACCGGCTCGGCGGCCGCGAGGGCATCCCGCGCGAGGCGCTCAGGGAGCTGAACCTGCTGCTCCTGGACGAGGGCCACTGTCTGCGGGACCAGGCGCTGGACATCTGCCGTGAGGCCGGCCGGCGCGACGCGCCGGTGACCACCACGGCGGCGGGTCTGTCCACCCTGGTGCAGCTCGTGGCGGGCGGCCTCGGCTGCACGCTGCTGCCGCGGACCGCGGTGAAGGTCGAGACGAACCGTGGCAGCGAGCTGCGTACCGGTTCGTTCGCCGATCCGGCTCCCAGTCGGCGCATCGCGCTGGTCATGCGGGCGGGGGCGGCGCGGGGTGCCGAGTACGGGGAGCTGGCTGTTGCTCTGCGTGAGTCCATGCGGGTTCTGCCGGTTCGGGTGGTCGATCCGGCGGCGTCCTGAGCTGCGCTCCGCGCTCCTGAGGGGTGGGTGGGGGGTGTGGTCGGGTGCGGGTGGGGGGTGGCTGGTCGCGCAGTTCCTCGCGCCCCTGAGGGGGTTGGGGTGCGGGGTCGGGTGCGGGTTTGAGGGGGCTGGTCGCGCGGTTCCTCGCGCCCCTGAGGGGGTTGGGGTGCGGGGTCGGGTGCGGGTTTGAGGGGGGCTGGTCGCGCGGTTCCTCGCGCCCCTGGGGTGCGGGCCGCGGGTGGGGGCCCGCACCCGGCCTGGTGTTGTTATTCCGTCCTCAGTCCGTCCGGGCGCATCAGGCGTAGCAGGGGCGGGAGGCTGAGGAGGGTGACCGCGAGGACCACCGCCGCGCCGACACCGGTCAGGGACAGCACGCCCGGCCAGTCCACGGACACCGGCGTCGCCGTCATCCTCAGCAGGACCGCGCCGAGCACGAGACCCACCGCCGAGGCCAGCAGCAGCCCGAGGGCGATGGGCAGCGCCGTCTGCCACAGCACCGACAGGCCCAGCGTGCGGCGCCGGGTGCCGAAGGCGACCAGGGCCGACAGCAGGGTGCGCCGCTCGCGCAACTGCTCCAGCTGCGAGACCAGCAGGCTCGCGCCGATCAGCGCCAGCACACAGGCCGCGCCGGCGAACAGACCGGTGCGCAGCGAGGCGAACTGCCCCGACTGCCTCGTCGCCGCCCATTGCCAGGCGGAGGCGAGGGGGTCCACCCGGGCGGCCGTGTTCCGCACGTACTCCTCCGCGTCCGGCACCGACAGATCGAGGCGGACGAAGACCTGGCCGTGCCCGTCGGTCCGGGTGGCGGCGGGCAGCGCGGACGGGGTGACCAGCAGGCCGTCGATGCCCGGCTGGAGCGAGTCGGGGCGGAGCGCCGCCGTGCGCAGGCCGGCCGGCACCGTCCAGGGGATCTCACGGCCGGGCAGGGACTTGTCGAAGGTGGGGTCGAGGAAGTCGTGGCTGCCGGGCCGCAGGAAGGCGCGGGCGGCCCGCCCGGTGCCGGGGCGGTCGAGCACGAACGTATCGCCCTCCCGGCAGGACGGCAGACGGGCCAGTTCGCGCAGCGAGGCACAGTCGCCGACGGTGACGCTCGCCGAATGGCCGGGGTTGTCGCGCCGGTCGCCCACGCCCACCGTGGACAGCGCCGCGGCCGCCCGTACGCCCTCGGTCCGGGCGAACGCGCGGCCCGCGACCGCCGCGGTGGTCCGGCCGGACAGGTCGATCTCCATCTGCGCCCGCTGCGGGTCCCGCCCGGTGTCCTCGGTGTACTGGCTCTCCACGCCCGCGAACAGCATCTGCAGGGCGATGGCCCCGGCCACCGCGACGGCGATGCCGTTGACCATGCGGGCCGCCGTCCCGCTGCTCAACTGAAGCCGTCGCACAGCCAGTTGCCAGGAGAGCGCACCCGCTCCGAGCCGGGCCACGACCGCCTCCACGACCCAGGGCAGCAGCGCGGTGACGCCGACGAGCAGCAGCAGGACGCCGGCCACCACCAGGTACTGGTTGAAGTCGCCGTGAGTGCGCCCCTTGCCGGTCATCGGGTAGAGCAGGGCGAGACCGGCGACCGGCAGCAGCAGCCGCCACCACAGGCGCCGCCGGGCCGGCCGGGCGGTCCGCACCACACCGAGCGGTTCCACGACCACCCGGCGCATGGCGAGCAGCGTGACCAGCACCGCGGACGCCGGGACCGTCACCGCGACCACCGCCACGAGCACGGGGGAGGGGTTCAGATAGCTGGGGAAGAGACTCACGTCCATCACCTCGACGGACCCCACGGCCTGCCGTCCGGCCAGGAAGAACAGGGCCCCGGCGACGAGTCCGAGCAGGGCGCCGGCCAGCGCCTCGCCCGCGGCGATCCGCCGGGTCATCCGGCTGTCGGCGCCCACCAGGCGCAGTGCCGCCAGCCTGCGGTCGCGCCGCTCGCCGCCGAACCGTACGGCCGTGGCGATGAACACGGCGACCGGCATCAGCAGCGTCACGAACACGACCAGCGTCATCAGGACCAGCACCGGGTCGCTCCGCTCGGGCTGCTGGTCCGGGTTCCCGAACGCGTGCAGCCGCTGCACACGGGTACCGCCCGGCTCCGGCGCCAGATCGCGGGAGCCCGCGTAGTAGGCCAGTTCGTGGGAGCCGATCAGCCCGCTCTCCCCGATGGTCCCGGCGATCCGGTACGGGAGCCGCTCGCGCAGCAGTTTCGCCCCGTCCGAGCCGAGCAGGTCCCGCAGCGCCGGCGAGACCACCATCTCGCCGCTGCCCGGGAACCGGCCGACGCCGGGCGGTAGCGGCGCCCGCGGGCCCTCGGGCTTCAGCAGCCGGCCGCGGATTTCCGCGGAGTGCCAGCTGGTGTCGGCCGACGCGATCAGCAGGGTGTCGTCGGCCTTCGGCGGCACGGTCGTGGAGAACACGTGGCCTTCCTGCCGGGCGTCCTCCCGCTGGTGGCGCGCGTTCAGCACGCTGGGCAGCGCGGTCGTCAGCAGCAGCAGCGCCACGCCGAGCCCGACGCCGACCGCCGTCAGCAGCAGCCGTACCCACCCCTCGCGCCCGCCGGTGACGGCGAACCGCGCCCCCATGGCCAGGTCCCTGGACCTGCGCCGGGCTCCCGGGCGCTCCCCGGCCGTGAGCCTCCCCCCTCGTGGATTCATGCGGTGCGCTCCATGTCCCGGGACCTGCCGTCCCGTACGACGATCTCGCGGTCGGACCAGGCGGCCACCCGGGCCTCGTGGGTGACGAGCACCACCGCGGCACGGGTGGAGCGGGCCGCGTCCGTGAGCAGTTCCATGACGCGCTCGCCGTTGAGGGAGTCCAGCGCGCCGGTCGGCTCGTCCGCGAACAGCACCCGGGGGCCGGTGACCAGTGCCCGGGCCACCGCGACCCGCTGGCCCTGGCCGCCGGAGACCTCGCCGGGCCGCTTGCGCGCGAGGTCGTCGACCTCCAGGCGTTCCAGCCAGACCAGCGCCGCCTTCTCGGCTTCCTTGCGGGAGGTGCCGTTCAGGCGCAGCGGGAGCGCGACGTTCTCCACGCAGGTGAGTTCCGGCACGAGCTGCCCGAACTGGAAGACGAAGCCGAACTCGCCGCGGCGCAGCGCGCTGCGCTGGGCGTCGGTCATGGCGGACAGTTCGCGGCCGTCGTAGTGGATCGTGCCGGAGTCGGGCGGCACGATGCCGGCGAGGCAGTGCAGCAGCGTCGACTTGCCGGAGCCGGAGGGCCCCATCACGGCGACCACCTCGCCCGGGTGGATGGAGAAGCCGGCGCCGTCGAGGGCGACGGTCGGGCCGTAGGCCTTGCGCAGGTCCTCGGCGGTGAGCAGCGAGCCGGCGGGCGCGTTCACTTCGCCACCTCCGTGCCGAGCCGGTCCAGCCGCGCGGCCGTCAGCTCCAGCCAGCGCAGGTCCGCCTCCAGATGGAACAGGGCGTGGTCGCAGATCAGCTGGTCGGCCAGGTCGCCCCGGCGCTTGCGGTCGGTCAGGATCCGCATGCTGCGCAGGTGCTCGGCGCGCTGGGTGTCGAGGACGTCGGCGGCGTCGCGGCGGGTGAGCAGCGCGAGGACGACCTTGGTGTACAGGGTCGACTGGAGGTACTCCTCCGGCTTCTCGGGGGTCGCGAGCCAGCGTTCGACGTCGGTGACCCCGGCGTCCGTGATGGCGTACCGCTTGCGCTCGGGGCCGCCGGCGGCCTCTATGCCGTCGACCTCGACGAGCCCGTGCCGCAGCAGCCGCGACATCGTCGAGTAGACCTGGCCGTAGTGCAGGGGCCGGTCGTGGCCGAACTTCTCGTCGAAGGCCCGCTTCAGGTCGTAGCCGTGCCGGGGGCCGGACTCAAGGAGTCCCAGAAGGGTGTGACCGATGGACATGCGGAGCACTCTACACACGGTGTATACCCGCCGTGTATACACGGCGGGTGCAGTCCATGGCCAGGAGCGGGAGCGCGCGGGCGGAGAGAAGGGCTCCGGTCGCGGCCGGAAGCCCTCCCCTCCGGGAATCCTCAGGCCGGGAACAGGTTTCGCCGGAAGGCAACCTGGTGGGGCTGTAGTTCGTCGGTTCCCATGGGGTGGGTGCTCATTCTCACGTCCATAAAAGGGCGGATCAGATGCCCTTTGTCATATAGAGGGGTGTTAGCTTTCGGAGCTGACCCCGAGACGGAGCGGAGCGAAGGGACTCATGGGACGAGCCGAAGAGAGACGAGCGCGGCAGAGCGCCGGGCG
Source organism: Streptomyces sp. NPDC090108 (assembly GCF_044747185.1). NCBI lineage: Bacteria > Bacillati > Actinomycetota > Actinomycetes > Kitasatosporales > Streptomycetaceae > Streptomyces > Streptomyces sp. NPDC090108. The sequence continues at coordinate 715,294 of NZ_JBIVDQ010000001.1, read as the reverse complement.
CCGCGCGGCGCCCCGTCGCCACCCGCAGTCCCAGGCGGCCGGCTCGCCCGCGGGCTCCGGGTCGCAGGCGGGCGGCAGAGCACCCAAGGCCGCCAAGGGCCGAATACGCCGGCTCTTCACCTGGAGGAAGATGCTCGGCGCGTTCTTCGGCCTGTGCCTGCTGGTGATCGGCGGCTTCGCCGCGCTGTACATGTCGGTCGACATCCCCGTCGGCAACGACCTGGCCAAGAAGCAGAGCAACGTCTACAAGTACAGCGACGGCACGCTCCTGGCCCGGGCCGGCACGGTCAACCGGGAGAACGTCGACCTGTCGAAGGTGCCGAAGAAGGTCCAGCTGACCTTCGTCGCGGCCGAGAACAAGTCCTTCTACAGCGACCCCGGCGTCGACATCAGGGGCACCACCCGCGCCCTGCTGAACACCCTGGCCGGCAAGGGCAAGCAGGGTGGTTCCACGATCACCCAGCAGTACGTCAAGAACTACTACCTCGACCAGGAGCAGACCGCCTCGCGCAAGCTGAAGGAACTGGTCATCTCGCTCAAGGTCGAGCGTGAGAAGTCCAAGGACGAGATCCTCGCGGGCTACATCAACACCAGCTACTACGGCCGCGGCGCCTACGGCATCCAGGCCGCGGCGCAGGCCTACTACCGCAAGGACGCCCAGGACCTCACGGTCGAGCAGGGCGCCTACCTCGCCGCGCTGCTCCAGGCACCCAGCCAGTACGACTGGGCGGTCGCCGGACCCGTCGGGAAGCGGCTGGTGACGGACCGCTGGAACTACGTCCTGGACAACATGGTCAAGGAGGGCTGGCTCGACAAGGCCGAGCGCCGGACCATGAAGTTCCCCTACCCCAAGGACCCGAAGGGCGCCCCGGGCATGGAGGGGCAGACGGGCTACCTCGTCTCCCTGGCCAACGCCCAGGTGGAACAGCAGCTGATGAAGACCGAGGGCCTGTCCCGCTCCGAGGCGGCCGCCAAGGTCGAGGGGCAGGGCTGGACCATCACCCTGAACATCAGCCGCAAGAAGCAGGCCGCGCTCGAGAAGGCCGTCAAGACCCAGCTCACCGAACGCCTCAGCCCGAAGAGGCGCAAGGTCGACGCCGACGTCCAGGCCGGTGCCGTCTCGGTCGACCCCAAGACCGGGAAGATCGTCGCGCTGTACGGCGGCAAGGACTACTTCTCGCACTGGACCGACAACGCCACGCGCCGGGACTACCAGCCCGCCTCGACGTTCAAGCCGGTCATCCTCGCCGCCGCGCTGGAGCAGAACGCCACCACGCAGGACGGCGACGCCATCAACGCGGGCACCGTCTACGACGGCACCAGCGGCCGCCAGGCCGTCGACCACGGCGTCAAGGTGGGCTTCGGCCCGCCCAACGAGGACGACGCGAACTACGGCCCGATCACCGTCCAGCAGGCCATGGACAAGTCGGTGAACTCCGTCTTCGCGCAGATGGGCGTCGACGTGGGCATGGACCAGGTCATGGCCACCGCCAAGCAGCTCGGCATGGACACCGCGGGCATGCAGGCCGTGCCCGCGCAGACCCTCGGGTCGATGGGCGCGAGCCCGCTGGAGATGGCGGGCATCTACGCCACCCTCGACAACCACGGCCGCAAGGTGACCCCGAGCATCGTCAAGTCGGCCGAGCAGCCGGACCGCACGGTCCGGATGCCCGACCCGATCGGCGGCTCGGTGATCAGCCGGACCGCCGCCGACACGGTGACCTCCGTGCTCACCGGCGTGGTCGACGACGGTACGGCCCGCCAGTCGGTGGCGAACAACCCGCTGCGCGCCGGACAGCAGGTGGCCGGCAAGACCGGTACCTCCGACTGCAACCGCTCCGCCTGGTTCACCGGCTACACCCCCGACCTCGTCACCTCCGTCGGCCTGTTCGGCGAGGCGGCCAAGGCCGGCGGCACGGGCTGCGACAACGAGCCGATCAAGCAGTACGCCCATGTCTCCCTGAAGGGCGCGATGGGCGGCGGCCGCGTCAACGGAGGTGGCACGCCCGCGCAGATCTGGGCGGCCTACACCTTCGGCGTCACCGACCGGGCCACGTTCGACCTGAACACCGACCAGGGCGCCGCGGTCGCGACCACGCCGCCGCCGACCGTCAGCGACTCGCCGTCCGACTCCCCCTCGGAGTCCGCGTCCAGCGAACCGCCGACGTCCGCGCCGCCGTCGGAGACGGTGACCGAGACGCCGCCGACCGGGCCGGCCACGCAGACGCCGACCACACCGCCGCCGCCGTCGCAGCCGACGACGACCCCGCCGCCGACCGGGGGTCCCACCATCAGGAACCCGTTCGAACCCGGCGACCAGTAGGAGCGCACGCGAAGGGCGCCCGGCCACAGGCCGGGCGCCCTTCGCGTCGTCACCACCGAGAACCCGCAGGGGCTCAGCTCCGGTTCAGTTCGAACCACACCACCTTGCCGGTGCTCAGCCGCGTCGCGCCCCAGCGGCGGGCCATCTTGTTGACCAGGTACAGCCCCCGGCCGCCCTCGTCCGTCGCCCGCGCCTGCCGCAGCCGCGGCAGCTGCGGCACGTCGTCGCCGACCTCGCAGCGCAGCACGTCCGTGCGCAGCAGACGCAGCGTCACCGGACGCGAGGCGTAGCGCACCGCGTTGGTGACCACCTCGCTGACCAGCAGCTCCACCGAGTCCGTCAGGTCCTCCATGCCCCACCGCGACAGCGCGCGCCGGGCCAGCCGGCGGGCCCGGCCGGGAGCCGAGTCCTCCGGATCGAGCGACCAGTACGCCACGTCGCTCGGCGCGATCCCGTCGAAGCGGGCCGCGAGCAGCGCGATGTCGTCGTCCCGGTCGCCCGGGCCCAGCATGTCCAGCACCTCGTCGCAGAGGGCCTCCAGCGGCGGCGAGTGGTCGGGTCCGGTCAGCTGCGCGGTCGCGGCGAGCTTCTCGCGCAGCTGCTCTATCCCGGTCCACACGTCCCGCAGCCGGGACTCCACCAGGCCGTCCGTGTACAGCAGCAGCGTGGCCCCGGCGGGCGCGTCCAGCTCGACCGCCTCGAAGTCCACACCGCCCACGCCGATCGGCGCGCCCGGCGGCACCCGCAGCACCTCGGCCCGGCCGCCCAGGTGCAGCAGCACGGGCGGCGGATGACCTGCGTTGGCGATGGTGATGCGGTGCGTGACGGGGTCGTAGACGGCGTACAGGCAGGTCGCCATCCGGTCGGTGCCCAGCCGCTGCGCCTGCTCGTCCAGGTGGTGCAGCACCTCCTGCGGAGGCAGGTCGAGACCGGCCAGGGTCTGCGCCGTCGTCCGCAGCTGGCCCATGATCGCCGCCGAGGTCATGGAGTGCCCCATGACGTCACCGACCACCAGCGCCACCCTGCTGCCGGGCAGCGGGATCGCGTCGTACCAGTCGCCGCCCACCCGCGCGGTCTCCGCCGCCGGCAGATACCGCGAGGCCAGCCGCACGCCCGTCGGGTGCGGCAGCGTCTCGGGCAGCATGGTGCGCTGCAGCTCGTCGGCGATGTACGCCTCACGGCCGTACAGCACCGCCTTGTCGATGCCGAGCGCGCTGTGGGTGGCGAGCTGCGCCGCCACCAGCAGGTCGTCGACCTCGAACGCCTGGCGCTCCGGGCGGCGCAGGAACACCGCCGCGCCGATCACCCGCCGCCGCCCGCGCAGCGGCGCGAGGATCGCGTGCTGACCGTCCGGTACGAGCGCCTCGCCGCCCTCGCCGAGCAGCTCGGGCAGCGCGGCCCGGGCCGCGGGGGTGTCCGCGAACACCGGCCGCACCCCGCGCAGCACCTCGTTCAGCGCGCCTCCCGGCCGCACCTCGCACAGTTCGGCGGTGAGCGCCGGGGGACCCGAGAAGCCCGAGAACACGGCCAGACCCGACGGGTCCGGCTCCGGTTCCGGGAAGGGCGGGGGCAGCAGGCCCTCGGTGCCGCGCTCGTCCGGTATCCGGTCCGAGCGGCGCAGCCGGAGCACGACGGGACCGGTGGGCCGCTCGTCGCCCACCGGCAGCGGGTCCCGGAGGTAGACGAGGATCGCGTCCGAGAACGTCGGCACCGTGGCCCGGCACAGACCCATCACGATCTCGTCCAGGTCCAGACCGCGGGCGATCCGCCGGGTCGCGGCGCCCACGAAGCGCAGCCGGTCGCCGTCACGGCGCATCGGCATCGGACGCCCCGGCGGCAGACCCCGCCCGGTACGGCGCTCCTGCCCGGTCGGCGTGCGCTCCTGATCGGCCCCGGGCTGCGGCGGAATGCTCTCCGGCGCGGGACGCGGACGATGGTCTCCCACGCTCGACTGCGCACGCGCGGGAGATGCCCCCACCGGCTCGTCGGTGGCCGGCTGGGAGTGTTCGGGGCCGTTGACTGGAGGCTCCTTCTCCTTGTCGCCCTTGCCGTGGGGCGCGGTCGTGCCCGGAGGGGACGGGGTTCCGTCCGCCCCGGCCTGTGCGGGTAAGCCGGAGGCGCCGAGCGGCTTCGGGGTACGCAGGAGCGCCCCGCGGTGCTCCGCGGGGTCGGCGCCCGCCTGGGGGCGTCCGTAGGACGTGGGCTGCTCCGTCACGCGTGTCGAATCCATCCGTCCGGGGCTGCGCGCCGGGCGCGCAGATGGTCCCGCCGAAATCCCGATACCCGGAATACGTGCCCCAGGAACGGAATTCCCGCGTGGTCACAGGTTGTTCCCGCGCCACCGGCGAACGTGGCGCGGTCCGCGATGGTGTTGCCCTGGTACCCCTCGATCACTTCCTGCCGCCCCTCGGTGACATACGGTCAAGCCCGGCGCAAGATCCGGGAGTTACGAATCGGCGCCCTTGCGGAGGACGATCCTACGGTTGTGGTCCGGGGGCGCATCAAGGGTCTCATGAGGACATGCGCGCGGGTGTGCGGTCCCAGTCCCCAGGAAGCGACGGTACTCCCCAGGACGGGTCCGGGCGCCAGTGCTGCCAGCCGTCAGTGAACGGCGGCCCCCAGCCCCGGATGGTCTCCACCGCCGCGAGCCCCGCCGCCCGCACCCGCCCGGCGGTGTCCGTGTCCATCAGCCCGTCCCGCTGGGCCTGTGCGAACTCGTCCTCGTCGCGCCAGTCCCAACTGCGGTCGGGATTCACGGTGATGTCCAGGAAGTGGTCCTCGGAGTCCACCCCGCCCGACCAACGGGCCAGCGGTTCTTCGAGATTGACGTACCAGTTCTTGAACTGCCAGCCCGGGTCCCAGAACAGCCACACCGACCAGGGCTCACCGGGCCGGGCGAGCTTCAGCACGCCCGTGCCGAACCAGCGGCCCCGCTGGACCGTGCGCGGCTTGGTGTAGCGGGTCTCCAGCGGTTCCAGGTGCAGCGGCCTGCCGTCGGCCAGCACGGGCTTCACGCACTCGGTGCCGGGCGCCATCCAGACCGCGAGCAGGTCCGCGTCGTCCCGTACGACGGTCACCGGGCGCACGACGTGGAAGTGCTCGCCGGCGTTCTCCCGGTACCGCCACAGGATCGGGGTCCCCGGCGCCCAGTACGTGGCAGGGACCGCTTCCACTCGTCTCACCGCTCCGTCGTCCGTCATGGACAGATATTAGGTGCCTGCGGCACACGACGCTGCGATCCCTCTCACGGTTCCCGGCCGCGGGCCGGAAAGGTTCGCCAGGCGTCACGGGTGCGTCATCCGCAGGACATCCAGCGCCTCGTCGAGCTGTTCCAGGGTGAGGACACCCCGCTCCACATAGCCGCCCTCCAGGACGACCTCCCGGATGGTCCGCCGCTCGGCGAGCGACCTCTTGGCGACCTTCGCGGCCTCCTCGTACCCCAGGTACTTGTTCAGCGGGGTCACCACGGACGGCGAGGACTCGGCGTACTCACGGGCCCGTTCGCGGTCGGCGGTGATGCCGTCGACCGTCCGGTCGGCCAGCAGCCGGGAGACGTTGGCCAGCAGCCGGACCGACTCCAGCACGTTCCGCGCGATCACCGGGAGCATCACGTTCAGCTCGAAGTTCCCCGAGGCTCCGGCGGTGGCGATCGTCGCGTCGTTGCCGATCACCTGGGCCGCGACCATGAGCACGGCCTCCGGCACCACCGGGTTGACCTTGCCCGGCATGATCGACGAGCCGGGCTGGAGATCGGGCAGCCGGATCTCGGCCAGCCCGGTGCGCGGGCCCGACGCCATCCAGCGCAGATCGTTGGCGATCTTCGTCAGCCCGACCGCGATCGTCCGCAGCTGCCCGCTGGTCTCCACGATCCCGTCCCGGGCGCCCTGCGCCTCGAAATGGTCGCGGGCCTCGGTCAGCGGCAGCCCGGTCGCCCGCGCCACCTCCCGGATCACCGCGGCGGAGAACCCGGGCGGCGTGTTGATCCCGGTCCCCACCGCCGTCCCGCCCAGCGGCAGCTCGGCCAGCCTCGGCAGCGAGGACCGCAGCCGCTCCACGCCGTAGCGGACCTGGGCGGCGTAGCCGCCGAACTCCTGCCCCAGCGTCACCGGCGTCGCGTCCATCAGATGCGTGCGCCCGGACTTCACCACGTCCGCGAACTCCACGGACCTGGCGCTGAGCGCGGCGGCCAGGTGCTCCAGCGCCGGGATCAGATCACGGGTGACCGCGGCGGTGGCGGCGATGTGGATCGACGAGGGGAACACGTCGTTGGACGACTGCGAGGCGTTCACGTGGTCGTTGGGGTGCACGTCCCGGCCCAGCCGCTCGCTCGCGAGGGTGGCGATCACCTCGTTGGCGTTCATGTTGGACGAGGTCCCGGACCCGGTCTGGAACACGTCCACCGGGAAGTGCTCGTCCCACTTCCCCTCGGCGACCTCCCCGGCCGCCTCCTCGATCGCCGCCGCGACGTCCGCCTCCAGCACCCCGAGACCGGCGTTCACCTTCGCCGCGGCCCCCTTGATCCGGGCCAGCGCCTCGATGTGCGCCCGCTCCAGGCGCTGCCCGGACACGGGGAAGTTCTCCACGGCACGCTGCGTCTGCGCCCGCCACTTGGCGTGGGCGGGGACCCGTACCTCGCCCATGGAGTCGTGCTCGGTGCGGTAGTCCTGCCCGCCGTCCGCTGCACCCGTCGTCGTCATCGTCGTGGTACCTCCTGGAACGGGAGCACGGGCGGGACGCACGCTATTCCCGCGACCCCGTTCCAGGATCGGACGCCCGGCCGCCGCTGTCGCGGCGACCCGGGCGCGGCCCGCGGCCGGCCCCGCTCAGCAGCTGCTGACGAGGGACATGCGCGCGATGTCGTCGTACCAGCCGGGGTCGAAGGTCCCCTTGGCCGTCCACACGTACCGCTGGGTGCGGTCGGGCAGGTTCTTCACGAACTTGGCCGGGACGGCCGGGTCCTGGAGACGCGCGTTGCGCAGGGCCGTGAGAACCGCCCCGTCCGCGTCCTTCAGGCGCGCCCGCATCAGCCAGGCGTCGTTGTTGTCGCTGCTGGTGACCGTGGCCCGGAAATAGGCCGTGCCGTCCGGGTACACGGTCCACCGCGCGCCCCGGAACATGGTGCAGTCGCCCTTGCGCAGGGTGTGCCACGTGAAGGACTTCCAGGCCGGGGCGTGCGCGGGCGCGGCGGCCGCGCCCGCCGTGGGTATCAGGGCGCCGGCGGTCAGCGCGGCGGTGGCCACGGCGGTGGCCAGGAGCTTGCGGGTGCGACGGGTCCCGCCGATGGTCCGGATGCTGCTCACTGAATGGTCCTTTCCTCACCGTTGGTGCGGGTGCCGGACCAGGATCGCCGTACCGGTACGGGCGGTCCCGAGTAGTTGGCTACTCGAATTGGGCTTCGGGACGGATGTCCCGGTTTGTAGGATTCTCCGTGTGGGGCGGGAACTGGGGCGGGAATGGCCGTTGACCGGCCGTACGGAAGAACTGCGGTTCATCGAGAGGGTGGGGCGGCGCGGCCGTCACGCACGCGGCGTGCTGCTCGCCGGAGCGGCCGGGGTGGGCAAGACCCGGCTCGCCCGGGAGGCGGTCGCGGCCGCCGTGCGCCGCGGTGCCGCCACCAGGTGGGCGACCGGCACGGCCTCGGCGCGGGCCCGGCCGCTGGGAGCGTTCGCCGCCTGGGCCGGACCCGGCGACGGGGACGCCTCCCGGGCGCTGGAGCGGACGACGGCCGCGCTGCTCACCGGCACCGGTCCGGCCGGCCCGGTGATCGCGGTCGACGACGCGCACCTCCTCGACGACCTGTCCGCGCTGCTCGTCCACCAGCTGGTGCTGCGGCAGGCCGCCGCGGTCGTGATCACGGTGCAGGCCGGCCGCCCGGCCCCGGACGCCGTGACCGCGCTGTGGAAGGACGGCCACCTGGACCGCGTGGAGGTACGGCCGCTGTCCCCGCCGCAGACCGGCGCCCTCCTCGAAGCGGTCCTCGGCGGCCCCGTGGACCGCACCGCCGTCGCCCGGCTGTGGAAACTCACCCGGGGCAACGCCCTGATCCTGCGGCACGTGATCGACACCGAACTGGCGGTGCGTCATCTGCGCCGGGTGCGGGGCCTGTGGCGCTGGTCCGGGCCGCCGGCCGTCTCACCCGTGCTCGCCGACCTGGTCGCCGCCCGCATGGGCGAACTCTCCGGCACCGAGCGGGACGTGGTGGACCTCCTCGCCCTCGGTGAACCCGTCGACACGGCACTCCTCGGCCGGCTCGCCGACCCGCGGGCGGTCGAGGAGGCCGAGGCGCGGGGGCTGGTGACGGTGGAGCAGGCCGGCGACACCCTCTGGGCCCGGCTCGCCCACCCCCTGTACGGCGAGGTGCGCCGCGCCGCCCTCGGCACCCTGCGCGCCCGCCGGCTGCGCGGCCGGATGGCACGGGCGCTCGCCGACCGCCCCGGACACCACCACGACGACACCCTGCGCCGGGCCGTGCTCGCCCTGGACTCCGACCTGCCGCCCGACCCGGACCTGTTCACCGCGGCGGCCGCGCACGCCGCGCTCCTCGCCGACATGCCCCTGGTCGAGCGGCTGGCCAGGGCGGCGGTCGCGGCCGGCGCCGGCTTCGAGGCGCAACTGCTGGTCACCACCGCGCTCGCCGCGACGACCCGGCACAAGGACATCGAGGACGAGCTGGCCGTCCTCACCGCCCTGGCCGCCACGGACGCCGAACTGATCCGGGCGACCCTGGTCCGGGTCCCCGCGCTCGCCTACGTGACGAGCGGACCCGCCGAGGCGGAAGCCGTCCTGGACGAGGCCGAGTCCCGCGTCCGGCAGCCCGGCTTCCGGCGCCAGCTGACGGCACTGCGCTCCTACCTGGAGGCGACCCAGGGACGCGTGGCCCGCGCCGTCGCGTGCGCCACCGCCGCGCTCCAGGCCCCCGACCTGCCGGACGAACCGGTCATCCTGGCCTCCGTCGGGCTGGTGGCCGCCCTCGGGGTGACGGGCCGCGCCGACCTCCTGTCCCCGGCCGCCGCCCGGGGCACCGAGGCCGCCGCGCGCTCCAGCCAGCTCGGCTTCCTGCGCGCCCCGCTGACGATGGCCCACGTCACGGGGCTGCGCCTGGCGGGCCGGCTGCGGGAGGCCGGGGACGTCGCGGCCCGGTTCCGGGAGGAGACCCGGGACCAGGACTTCGGCGACGAACTCGGCGGCTTCCTCGTCGGCGAGACCGAGCTGGCCCGCGGCCGGGTGGCCGACGCCGTACGGCGCCTGCGCGAAGCCCTCGTGGGCCTGCGCGAACACGGCAACGCCGGCGGGTTCGTGTACTTCTGCCTGCTGTCGCTGACCCGCGCCCTGGCCCTCACCGGCGATCTGCCGGGGGCCCGCAGCTCACTGGCGGAACTGGAGGCCGAGCGGAGCCCGTCCTTCGCGGTCCTCGACCCCGAACTCGCCCTGGCACGGGCCTGGGTGAGCGCCGTCGAGGGGGCGCTCGGCGAGGCGGTCGCCCTGGCCCGCGCGGGCGCCGACGCCGCCGCCCGCAACGGCCAGCACGCGCACGAGGTGCTGGCCCTCCAGACCGCCGTCTGCCTCGGTGACACCTCGCTCGCCGCGCGGCTCGCCGGCCTGGCCGCCCGGGTCGACGGCCCGCGGGTACGGGCCGCCGCCGCGCACGCCGCCGCGCTGAGCACCCGCGACGGCGAGGGACTGCGCGCCGCCTCCGCCCGCTGGGAGGAGACGGGCGATCTGCTGGTCGCCGCGGACGCCGCCGCGCAGTGCGCGAGCACCCATCTGCGGCACGGGGACCGGGCCCCCGCCCACGCCGCCGCTGCCCGCGCCCACCGGCTCGCCGAGGCCTGCCAGGGGGCCCGCACCCCGGCCCTCCTCGAAGCGGCCCGGCCGGTGCCGCTGACCCGCCGCGAACGCGAGATCGCGGTCCTCGCGGCCCGCGGTCTCACCAACCAGCAGATCGCCGACCGCCTGACCGTCTCCGTCCGCACGGTGGAAGGCCACCTCTACCGCGTCTGCGGCAAGCTCGGCATCACCAACAGGAAGGACCTCGCGGCCCTCCTCCTGAACACCTGAACCGATCGGCCCGGGCGGCACTTCTCAGGATGGGCCACCACTCAGCCTGTCCGGCGCTTGAGGACGAGGCCGTCAGGCCGACCGGGGTCCGGGGCTCGGCCCCGGCGGGGGTGAAGGGGCGGAGCCCCTCAGGGACGGGACGGGCAGGGGCGGCGCGGGCGGAGAAGCCCCCGCCGCCCCTTTGGGAACCTACGCCAGCCCAGGCCCCCGCACGGGAATCGTCGTGAACGTCGGCGCCGGCGCCGGATCCTGGAAGAAGTCGTTCCCCTTGTCGTCCACCACGATGAACGCCGGGAAGTCCTCGACCTCGATCTTCCAGACCGCCTCCATGCCCAGCTCCTCGTACTCGAGGACCTCGACCTTCTTGATGCAGTCCTGCGCCAGCCGCGCCGCCGGCCCGCCGATGGAGCCCAGGTAGAAGCCGCCGTGCGCGTCGCACGCGGAGGTGACCTGCTTGCTGCGGTTGCCCTTGGCGAGCATCACCTTGGAACCGCCCGCCGCCTGGAACTGCTCCACGTAGGAGTCCATGCGGCCGGCCGTCGTCGGACCGAAGGACCCGGAGGCGTACCCCTCGGGGGTCTTGGCCGGACCGGCGTAGTACACCGGGTGGTCCTTCAGGTACTGCGGCATCTCCTCGCCCGCGTCGAGGCGTTCCTTGATCTTGGCGTGCGCGATGTCGCGGGCCACGACCAGCGGTCCGGTGAGCGAGAGCCGGGTCTTGACCGGGTACTTCGTCAGCTCGGCGAGGATCGTGTCCATCGGCTGGTTGAGGTCGATCTCGACGACGTCGGACGCCTCGTCCAGGTGCTCGTCGGTCGTCTCCGGCAGGAAGCGCGCCGGGTCCGTCTCCAGCTGCTCCAGGAAGACGCCCTCGGCGGTGATCTTCGCGACGGCCTGGCGGTCGGCCGAGCAGGACACGGCGATGGCGACCGGGCAGGACGCGCCGTGCCGCGGCAGGCGCACCACGCGCACGTCGTGGCAGAAGTACTTGCCGCCGAACTGCGCGCCGATGCCGATCTTCTGCGTCAGCTCGAAGACCTTCTCCTCCAGCTCCTTGTCCCGGAAGCCGTGGCCGAGCTCGGAGCCCTCCGCCGGGATCTCGTCCAGGTAGTGCGCGGAGGCGTACTTCGCGGTCTTCAGCGCGAACTCGGCGCTGGTGCCGCCGACGACGATCGCCAGGTGGTACGGCGGGCAGGCGGCCGTGCCGAGCGAACGGATCTTCTCCTCCAGGAACTTCATCATGGAGGACTCGTTCAGGACGGCCTTGGTCTCCTGGTAGAGGAAGGACTTGTTGGCGCTGCCGCCGCCCTTGGCCATGAACAGGAACTTGTAGGCGCCGCCGTCGGTCGCGTACAGCTCGATCTGCGCCGGGAGGTTGGAGCCGGTGTTCTTCTCCTCCCACATGGTGAGCGGAGCCATCTGCGAGTAGCGCAGGTTGAGGTTCAGGTACGCGTCGTAGATGCCGCGGCTCAGCGCCGCCTCGTCGCCGCCCTCGGTCAGCACGTTCTGGCCACGCTTGCCCATGACGATCGCCGTGCCGGTGTCCTGGCACATGGGCAGCACGCCCGCCGCCGCGATGTTCGCGTTCTTCAGCAGGTCCAGCGCGACGAACTTGTCGTTGGCCGACGCCTCGGGGTCGTCGATGATGCGGCGCAGCTGCGCGAGGTGGGCCGGGCGCAGGTAGTGCTGGATGTCGTGGATCGCCTCTTCGGCGAGCTTGCGCAGCGCCTCCGGCTCCACCTTGAGGAACGTGCGCCCGTCCGGACCCTCGACGGTGGACACGCCCTCCGAGGTCACCAGCCGGTAGGGGGTGGTGTCCTCGCCCTGGGGAAGCAGATCGGTGTACGCGAACTCAGGCATCGCAGCCCATTCCTCACTCTGACGGATGGCCGCCCGCCGACGCTGGCGGGCCCCACCAGCGTAGAACCTGCCGCCGGGACGAATCCTGTGAGGTAAGGCTCAGTAGGGACGCCCACCCCCTAGGGGGCGTCTCTCCGATCTTCGTGGGTCCGCGACGCCCGGCACGGCACCTCGCCGCACGGCCGAACCGCCCACGTACGCCCAGTACGAGGGCGGTCCGGCCGCACGCCGAGGCACCGCACCGGACGCCGCGGCCTGATCCGCGAAGATCGAAGAGACGCCCCCTAGTCGCGATCTATCGCGTTTCGGTACGCTGCTGCCGTGGACCTTCAGAAGCAGGCTCAGCCCGCCCAGCCCCAGGACGGCGCGGCGCGCGTGTCCGAGCTGCGCGCCTCGGACGCCGACCGTGACCGAGTCGCCGACATCCTCCGCGAGGCACTGGCCGAGGGCCGGCTGACCGCCGAGGAGCACGCCGAGCGCGTGGAGGGGGTGCTGCACACCAAGACGGTGGGTGAACTGGACGTCTACATCCGCGATCTGCCGGGCGCCCACCAGCGCCGGACCGGCCCCGCCTACGTGTCGGCCCCCGCGCACCCCGAGCCCGGGGCGGTCCCGGCCGAGGCCGACGCCAGCGTGGTGGCGGTGTTCAGCAGCGCCGTGCGCCGCGGCCGCTGGCGCGCCGGGCGCCGCCTGCACGCGTACGCCGTCTTCGGCAGCGTCGAGATCGACCTCAGCGAGGCGATCTTCGAGTACCAGCAGGTCGTGATCAAGGCGGTCTCGGTCTTCGGCGACATCCAGATCCGGGTGCCGGAGAACGTGTCCCTGCGCGGCACCGGCGGCGGTGTCCTCGGCAACTTCGAGGCCGACACCCTGGACTCGGCCGAGGCCGACGCGCCCGTGGTCTACGTCGACGGCTGGGCCGTGCTCGGCAACGTGGAGGCGCGTCCCAAGCGCGGCAAGCTGGTCTCGGACATCCTCGACCGGGTCTCGGAACGGGTCCAGGAGCGGGTCCAGGCCAAACTCGACCGGAAGCTGCGCAAACACCTGGACCGTTGACGGTCGCGAATCCCGCGGCGGGTGCGGAACGATACGGTCCGCCCCGCGGAAGGCTTCCGGGGGGCGTGAACAAGCCGTCGCGCGCCTGCGGTCGGGAACGCTGTGCATAGGCGCGCGCACAGCGGGTAGGGCTGCTGCATCGTCTCTCGCTCGCGAAGCCGTCGTCAGGAGTAGACCGTGCCGCAACCGCCGCATTCGTCTCTACAGGTAGCTGCCGTACCGGCCCAGCGGGTGCCGACGCGAGACAGGGACAGGGGCAGGGACCAGGACACGCCCTGGCACACCGAAGCGGTGTGCCGGCGTGACGAGGCCGGCCTCTTCTTCGCCCCGTCGAAGGAGCCGACCGCCGCCCGGCTGTCCCGCGAGGAGGCGGCGAAGCGGGTGTGCGCCCGCTGTCCCGTCATGGTCGAGTGCCGTGAGCACGCCCTGCTCCAGCCCGAGCCCTACGGCGTCTGGGGCGGCCTGACCGCGGCGGAGCGCCGGGTGGTCCTGGCCAGGCGCCGCCGGCGCGAGATGGAGCTGAAGTCGGCGACGCGGGCGACGGCGAACCGCATAGCGGGCTGAACGCCGACGGGCGGCACCCCCTCCGCACCGGGGGTGCCGCCCGTCCGGGCGCGTGTCCGCCGGGCTACTTCGCCCGGTCGAAGTCGATCGCGCTGTAGGCACGCAGCTTGCTCAGCCGGTGCTCGGAGTCGATCCGCCGCACGGTCCCCGACTTGGAGCGCATCACGATGGAGTCGGTGGTCGCGGTCTCCGACCGGTACCGCACCCCGCGCATCAGCTCGCCGTCGGTGATGCCGGTGGCGACGAAGAAGACGTTCTCCCCGCGCACCAGGTCCTCGGTGGTCAGCACCCGGTCGAGGTCGTGCCCGGCGTCGATCGCCCGGGCCCGCTCCTCGTCGTCCTTCGGCCACAGCTTGCCCTGGATGGTGCCGCCCAGGCACTTCACGGCGCAGGCCGAGATGATGCCCTCGGGGGTGCCGCCGATGCCGAGCAGCAGGTCGATGCCGGTGCCCTCGCGCAGCGCCAGGATCGAGCCGGCGACGTCACCGTCGGAGATCAGCTTGATGCGGGCGCCGGCCTCCCGGACCTCCTTGATGATGCCCTCGTGCCGGGGGCGGTCCAGGATGACGACCGTGACGTCCTCCGGCGCGGACCGCTTGGCCTTGGCGATCCGCCGGATGTTCACGGCCACGGGCGCGTCGATGTCGACGAAGTCCGCGGCCTCGGGGCCGGTGACCAGCTTGTCCATGTAGAACACGGCGGACGGGTCGAACATGGCGCCGCGCTCGGCGGCGGCCAGGACGGCGATCGCGTTCGGCATGCCCTTGGCCGTCAGCGTGGTGCCGTCGATCGGGTCGACGGCGATGTCGACCTCGGGGCCGGTGCCGTCACCGACGCGCTCCCCGTTGAACAGCATCGGGGCTTCGTCCTTCTCGCCCTCGCCGATGACGACGACGCCGTTCATCGACACGGTGGAGACGAGGGTCCGCATGGCGCGCACGGCGGCGCCGTCGGCGCCGTTCTTGTCGCCGCGGCCGACCCAGCGGCCCGCGGCCATGGCGGCGGCCTCGGTCACCCGGACGAGTTCCAGGGCGAGGTTGCGGTCGGGAGCCTCGGAGGGGACATCGAGTTCGGACGGCAGGTGATGATGTTCGGTCATCGGAGCGCACCTTTCTGATACGACGACGGCCGGATGAGGGTGTTCCACGACTCTATCGTTAGGCCGACAAAATGAGCAGGGGGCCCCACGGATGAGCGCACGGGGCACCTGCGACCATAGGGGACGTGGCAGGTTCGAACGGTAAGCAGAAGACGGCCCGGGACATGATCCTCTCGCTGGCCCTGATCGGTATCGCGGCGGCGGTGGTCTACCTCTTCGTGCCGCACGACGATCACGCTCCCGACATCAAGCGGGTCGACTACCGCGTCGAGCTGCTCACGGCACGCCGTGCGGCGAGCTACCCGGTGGAGGCCCCCGAGGGGCTGCCGGAGGCCTGGAAGGCGACCTCCGTGCGCTACCAGGGCGAGGACTCCGACCGCTGGCACCTCGGCTTCCAGGCGCCGGGCGGCCAGTACGTGCAGGTCGAGCAGTCCGCCGGCAAGCGCGCCGACGTCATCGGCCAGGCCAGCCAGGGCGCCTCGGCGACCGAGCGGACCCAGCGGATCGACGGCCGCACCTGGACCCGCTACAGCGGCGGCCGCTACGACGCGCTCGTCCTGGAGGACACCCCCGGCTCGACCACCGTGGTGGCCGGCACCGGGTCCTTCGACCAGCTGACGACGATGGCGGCGGCCCTCAAGGCGAAGTGAGCCGTGGCGCGCCCGGTCGGTGGGCCGGGCGCGCACGGCGGCCGCGCGCGCCCGGCGCGCGACGGCGTACGACGAAGGCCCCCGGCACTGCCGGGGGCCTTCGTCATGCGCGCGGGGCCGCTCAGACGGTCGTGACGACGTCGTCGTAGGCCAGGCGCGGCGAGCGCGGGAACCAGGCGTCCTCGCCGGGCTTGCCGATGTTGACGACCATCAGCGGGGTGTGGTCGTCGTCCAGGAACTCCTTGCGGACGCCCTCGAAGTCGAGGCCGGTCATCGGGCCGGCGGCGAGGCCCGCGGCGCGCACGCCGATGATGAAGTACGCGGCCTGCAGCGCGGCGTTCAGACCGGCGGCACCCTCGCGGACCGGACGCTCGCTGAAGAACACGTCCTTGGCCTGCGGGAAGTGCGGGAACAGCGCCGGCAGCTCCTGGTGGAACTCGTTGTCCGCGGAGAGGATCGCGACCAGCGGGGCGGCGGCCGTCTTGGCCTGGTTGCCCTCGGCCAGGTGCTTCACCAGGCGCTCGCGGGCCTCGGGGGAGCGGACCAGCGTGACGCGCAGCGGGCTCTGGTTGAAGGCGGTCGGGCCGTACTTGACCAGGTCGTAGATCGCCTGGACCTGCTCGTCGGTCACCGGCTCGTCGGTGAAGGTGTTCGCGGTGCGGGCCTCGCGGAAGAGCAGGTCCTGGGCGGCGGGGTCAAGAACGAGAGACATGCGTGACTTCCTCGGATGCGCGTCCGGTCCGGGGGGACCGGCTGACGGGCTCGATCCTACGCACGTTAAGTTCAACGTTCAACAAAACTCCGGACGCAGTGATCCGCTTCACACGTTCGCACCATCGCGTCCCCGTACGTCCCCCGCCACGCGCGAGCCGGCCCCGCCGATGCGCGCCGGCCCCGGTCGCCGCACCGGCCGTACTGCGCCCCGGTCGCCGCACCGCTCCTCCTGCGGCCCCGATCGCCGGGCCGGTCCTCCCGCGGCCCCGGTCGCCGGGCCGGTCCCGCCGCGGCCCCCGGTGCAGCGTCAGTGCCCGCTCCGTAGCCGCGCCAGTGCTCCCCCGGCGCCCACCCCGGCCCCGCCGGCCCGCCCGGGAGGGCCTACGCGTCCTCCGGCCCGGACTCTCCCGCCGCCTCCTCGGCCAGCGCCGCGTCCAGCCGGGCCCGCGCGCCCTCCAGCCAGCGGCGGCACACCTTGGCCAGCTCCTCGCCGCGCTCCCACAGCGCCAGGGACTCCTCCAGCGTCGTACCGCCGGTCTCCAGACGCCGTACGACGTCGATCAGCTCGTCCCGCGCCTGCTCGTACGAGAGCGCCTCATCCGTCCTGCCGGTCATGTCCACCCTTAGAGATTGCCGTTGTCGCCGGTGTCACCGGCACCGCTCGAACCCTGCACTTCGACCCGCACCGTGAACTCGCCCTCGGCGACCCGCGCCCGCAGCGTCTCCCGCGGTGCGACCTCGCCCGGATCGCGCACCACGTGCCCGTCCGCCTTCTGGAGCACCGCGTATCCGCGCAGCAGCGTGGCCGCGGGGGAGAGGGCGACCACACGCGCGTGCGTGTGCGTCAGCTCCGAGTCGGCGCGGTCCAGGAGATGGCCGAGCGTGCGCCGGGCGCGGCCCAGCAGCGCGTCGAGCTGGTCGGCGCGCTCCTCGACCATCCGGTGCGGATGTTCCATCGACGGCCGCGCCAGCGCGTGCGCCAGACCCCGCTGCTCCCGGTCGACGAGCCCGGTCACACACCGCCGGGCCCGATCCCGCAGCATCCGCACCCGCTCCGCCTCCTCGCCCACGTCCGGCACGACCTTCTTGGCCGCGTCGGTCGGGGTGGAGGCGCGCAGGTCGGCCACATGGTCCAGCAGCGGGTTGTCCGGCTCGTGCCCGATGGCGGACACGACCGGCGTACGGCACTGCGCCACCGCCCGCACCAGCTGCTCGTCGGAGAACGGCAGCAGGTCCTCCACGCTGCCGCCGCCCCGCGCCACGACGATGACGTCCACCTCGTCCATCGCGTCCAGTTCCTTGACGGCCTGTACCACCTGAGGCACCGCGTGGACGCCCTGCACGGGCACGTTGCGCACCTCGAAACGGACGGCCGGCCAGCGGTGCCGGGCGTTCTCCAGGACGTCCCGCTCCGCAGCCGAGGCACGGCCGCAGACCAGTCCGATCAGCTGCGGCAGGAAAGGGAGCGGCTTCTTGCGCTCGGGCGCGAACAGCCCCTCGGCCGCCAGGGACTTCTTCAGCTGCTCCAGCCGGGCCAGCAGCTCGCCCACGCCCACCGGCCGTATCTCGGCGGCGCGCAGCGACAGCTGCCCCCGCGGGGCGTACCACTCCGGCTTGGCGAGCACCACGACCCGGGCGCCCTCGCCGACCACGTCGGCCACCGTGTCGAACACCTGCCGGTAGCAGGTGACGCCGACCGAGATGTCGTGCGACGGGTCGCGCAGCGTCAGGAAGACGACCCCCGCGCCCGGCCGCCGCGACAGCTGCGTGATCTGCCCCTCGACCCACACCGCGCCGAGCCGGTCGATCCAGCTGCCGATCAGCCGGGAGACCTCACCGACCGGGAGCGGGGCTTCGGGAGACGTGTTCACAGCCATGCGGCGAGACTAACGGCCGGTACCGACAAAGGCGGTGTCCCCGGACACCCCGTGAGGGGGATCTCCGGCCCACCGCACCCGCCCTTACGATGGGTGCCATGACCGCTTCTCCTGGCCGCCGTGTCCTGCTCGCCGCCCCCCGTGGCTACTGCGCCGGTGTGGACCGCGCCGTGATCGCCGTCGAGAAGGCCCTCGAACAGTACGGGGCCCCGATCTACGTCCGGCACGAGATCGTCCACAACAAGTACGTCGTGCAGACCCTGGAGAAGAAGGGCGCCATCTTCGTCGAGCGCACGGAGGAGGTGCCGCCGGGCAACATCGTGATGTTCTCCGCCCACGGCGTCGCCCCGGCCGTGCACGAGGAGGCGAAGCGCGGACAGCTCGCCACCATCGACGCGACCTGCCCGCTGGTGACCAAGGTCCACAAGGAAGCCGTCCGCTTCGCGAGCGAGGACTACGACATCCTCCTGATCGGGCACGAGGGCCACGAGGAGGTCATCGGCACCTCCGGCGAGGCCCCCGACCACATCCAGCTCGTCGACGGCCCCGAGGACGTCGCCAAGGTCGAGGTCCGCGACCCCTCGAAGATCGTCTGGCTGTCCCAGACCACCCTCTCCGTGGACGAGACCATGGAGACCGTGGACGCGCTGAAGGCGAAGTTCCCCGGCCTCGTCTCCCCGCCCAGCGACGACATCTGCTACGCCACGCAGAACCGTCAGCTCGCCGTGAAGCAGATGGGCGCCGAGGCCGAGCTGGTCATCGTGGTCGGCTCCCGCAACTCCTCCAACTCCAAGCGCCTGGTCGAGGTCGCCAAGCTCGCCGGCTCCCGCGAGGCCTACCTCGTGGACTTCGCCGACGAGATCGAGGAGGCCTGGCTGGAGGGCGTCACCACGGTCGGCGTCACCTCCGGCGCCTCCGTGCCCGAGGTGCTGGTCGAGCAGGTCCTGGAGTGGCTCGCCGAGCGCGGCTACGGCGACGTGGAGCTCGTCAAGGCCGCCGAGGAGTCGATCACCTTCTCGCTGCCCAAGGAACTCCGCCGCGACCTGCGCGACGAGGCGGCCGCCCTGGTGGCCGAGCGCGGCGGCTCCGGTACGTCGGACGCGTGACCGACTCTGCGCCCCGTGGCGTGACCGTCAGTCGCCCGTCGTAACGTGGGGCCATGCAGATCTTCGGCGTGGACATCGGCGGATCCGGGATCAAGGGCGCTCCCGTGGACCTGGACAAGGGCGACCTGGCCCAGGAGCGCTGCAAGGTGCTCACCCCGCACCCGGCGACGCCCGACGGCGTCGCCGACGGTGTGAAGCAGGTGATCGACCACTTCGGCTGGACCGGCCCGGTGGGCCTGACCTTCCCCGGAGTGGTCACCGGCGGCGCGGTCGTCCGTACGGCGGCGAACGTCGACCCCGGCTGGATCGACACCGACGCGCGGGCCCTCTTCAGCGAACGCCTCGGCGGCCTGCCGGTGACCGTGGTCAACGACGCGGACGCGGCGGGCGTCGCCGAGATGCAGTTCGGCGCGGGCCGGGGCCGCGGGGGCACGGTCATCCTGCTCACCTTCGGCACCGGCATCGGCAGCGCCGTCTTCACCGACGGCGTCCTCGTCCCCAACACCGAGCTGGGCCACCTCGAGCTGAACGGCCACGACGCCGAGAAGCGCGCCTCCAGCAAGGCCAAGGAGGACCAGGACCTCAGCTGGGAGCACTGGGCGCGGCGCGTGCAGAAGTACCTGGCCCATGTCGAGATGCTCTTCTCGCCCGACCTGTTCATCATCGGCGGCGGAGTGAGCCGCAAGGCCGACAAGTTCCTGCCCCACATCCAGGGCATCAAGGCCGAGATCGTGCCGGCCCAGCTCCAGAACAACGCGGGGATCGTGGGAGCGGCGATGCGGGCCGCGCAGACGGAGTCGGCCGCGGCGGGGGCCGCCTCGCAGGCCGCCTCTCCGGGCGGCACGCAGGAGGCTCCGGCGAGCGCGCCCAGCACGTCGGAGACGCCGGAGAGCTAGGCGAACGCCGCCGGGGCCGCGGGGGCCGCCGGGGCCGCCGGGGAACCCGACCGGTGGCCCTGGGCCGCGGGCCGGGAGCCCCGGCCGCCCGCCACGGGCGCGGTAGACCTGGCCGGAAGCCGGAAGCCGGAAGCCGGAAGCCGGAAGCCGGAAGCCGGAAGCCGGAAGCCGGAAGCCGGAAGCCGGAAGCCGGAAGCCGGAAGCCGGAAGCCGGTA
>NZ_JBIVDQ010000001.1:589252-694779 GCF_044747185.1 Streptomyces sp. NPDC090108 | reverse complement strand
GGGTCGGTCCTCTCGCGGGCCGGGAGCCGGGTCCTGCCGCGGGCCGGATCGTCGGTCCTGCGGCGGCCCGGGTCGTCAGGCCTGCTGCCGCCGGCCCCGTACCCACCGCACCCGGCGGACCAGCACGATCACCGTGGCGATCAGCGTGCCCCCGTACAGCCAGCCCGCCTGGGTGGCGAGCCCGGTGAACAGCCCCATCAGCCGGCCGAGCAGCCCGGCGCCGTCGTCGGCGACCGGGAAGAGGCCGGCGGTGAAGGCGATGGGCAGGCACACGGGGGCGGTCAGCAGGTCGTTGCCGCGCACCCACAGGGCCGTCAGCACGCACACCGGCAGGAACAGCACCCCGTACACGGGCAGGGACCCGCCGAAGAGGAGCTGGTCCAGGAAACCGAGCAGCAGCATGGCCACCGCGCAGAACAGGCCGCCGCCGAGCCCGGTGAGCCGCGGGTTCGGCAGCCGCGGCGCCGGCTGGGCGGGCGGCGCCTGCGGCCGTCCGTCCCGTACCCGGCGGACGGCGGGCCGCCGCGGCTCCGGTGCGGGCCCGCGCGCGCCGGAGGGGCCACGCCGCGCCTGGGGCGGCAGGGGCGCGGGCCGCGGGTCGCCGCGCCGCTGCCCGTCGTTCGGGGGTCGCGTCCTGTGTTGCTCCACTGGACCAACTTAGGTCGGTTTATGTGCCGAATCACCGACCAGACACGCCGGTGGGCGGAGCACGGCCGGGCGCGCCGGGGCGCGCGACGGTCCCGCGAGCCCGTCGCGGCGGAAGCCGTAGACTGGTGGATCGGCCAGTGTCTGCAGTGTCTCCTGGCCCTGAGCCCCTGGCCCTCTCATCTACGGGAAGTCGCAACGTGTCGCTCACGATCGGAATCGTCGGCCTGCCCAATGTCGGCAAGTCGACCCTGTTCAACGCCCTGACCAAGAACGACGTGCTGGCGGCCAACTACCCGTTCGCCACGATCGAGCCGAACGTCGGCGTGGTCGGCGTCCCCGACGGCCGCCTGGCCAAGCTGGCCTCGATCTTCAGCTCCGAGCGCGTCCTGCCGGCCACCGTCGACTTCGTCGACATCGCCGGCATCGTGCGCGGCGCCTCGGAGGGCGAGGGCCTGGGCAACAAGTTCCTGGCGAACATCCGTGAGTCCGACGCGATCTGCCAGGTCATCCGCGCCTTCAAGGACGAGAACGTCGTCCACGTCGACGGCAAGGTCTCGCCGAAGGACGACATCGAGACGATCAACACCGAGCTGATCCTCGCCGACCTCCAGACCATCGAGAAGGTCCTGCCCCGCCTCCAGAAGGAGTCGCGGATCAAGAAGGACGTCGCGCCGAAGGTGAAGGCCGTCGAGGAGGCCAAGGAGATCCTGGAGAAGGGCGACACCCTCTTCTCCCAGGGCATCCTGCAGGGCACCGAGCGCGCGGAGCTGCTGCACGACCTGCACCTGCTCACCACCAAGCCGTTCCTCTACGTCTTCAACGTCGACGAGGACGAGCTGACGGACGAGGACTTCAAGAACGAGCAGCGCGCCCTCGTCGCCCCGGCCGAGGCGATCTTCCTGAACGCCAAGCTGGAGCAGGACCTCGCCGAGCTGGACGAGGAGGACGCGATGGAGCTGCTGGAGTCCGTCGGCGCCACCGAGCCCGGCCTCGCCACGCTCGCCCGCGTCGGCTTCGACACCCTCGGCCTGCAGACCTACCTCACGGCCGGCCCCAAGGAATCCCGCGCCTGGACCATCAAGAAGGGCGCCACCGCCCCCGAGGCCGCCGGTGTCATCCACACCGACTTCCAGAAGGGCTTCATCAAGGCCGAGGTCATCTCCTTCGACGACCTGGTCGAGACGGGCTCCGTCGCCGACGCCCGCGCCAAGGGCAAGGCCCGCATGGAGGGCAAGGAATACGTCATGCAGGACGGCGACGTGGTGGAGTTCCGCTTCAACGTGTAGCAGGTGATATAACACCACGTCACTGATCTGGCAAACATGCAGGTCAGATGGGGTCCGATCTTTCGAGGTCGGGCCCCTGACTTTTTCCCGTGCTGGGATGGTGCTGGGAAACCTGACCTCTCGTCACCCGTCATCCCCCCTGCTCATTCGTACCGTGCTGGGATCACGCTGGGATGACATGAAGCGCCCGTGCTGGGTCGTGGACCGTGAGGTGCGGTCGGGTCATTCGCGATCCGGCGTGCGCACTGATCTCTCAGCTCTGGGAGGGGATGTCCAGGGCGGTCCCGTACAGGCGGGATACCCGGATCTGGATCACCACGCGCCGGTCGGGCAGCGGCTGCTCGCCGGGGGCCGCCCTGTCGGCCGGGTCCACTATCTCCGCCTCGCCCTCCGCTACGGCGAACGACCAGACGTCCGGGCCGCTGACGTGCAGCGAGGTGTGCGGGTCGTGGCGTAGCTCGCGGACCTTGAGGCGGTCGGCGGTGGAGGAGACACGCAGTACGCGCTCCTCGGCGTTCCAGTCGTAGAGGACGGTCGACAGGTGCGGGTGGCCGGTGCTCCTGACGCTCGCGAGTACGCCGAACTGCTGCTGCCGTAGCAACTGGGAGAGCTGCTGATCGGTGAGTACGCGGGGGGCCGGACCGTCGTTCTGGGTGGTGCCGGTGGTGACCTCGGTTGTGGCGTTCTCGCTCATGGGATCAGACTTTCGGTGGTCGAAGTGAGGTGGGGTGAGGCGAGCGGGCGGGTCAGACGGCTGGGGGGTGGGCAGCGGGAGCCGACGTGTCGACGGCCGGCTCCTGGACAGCCCGGTGCTCGGGCTCCTCGGCGGCCTGACGACCGGGCCGGTGCAGCATCGTGAAGGCGACGGCGAAGGCGGTGACCAGGAGGCCCGCGCCCACCGCGAAGGCCAGGTGGTATCCGCCGGTCAGGGCCTCGGCCGCGGTCCGGCCGTCCGCCGCGAGGCTCTCCGTGCGGGAGGCTGCCAGGGTGGAGAGGACGGCGACACCCAGGGCCATGCCGATCTGCTGGGTGGTGTTGAACAGGCCGGACGCGAGACCGGCGTCCGCCTCGTTCGCGCCGGACATTCCGAGTGTGGTCAGCGCCGGCAGTGCGAGGCCGAAGCCCGCGGCGAGCAGCATGACCGGGAGGAGGTCGACGGCGTAACTGGCCTGTACGGGGACGCGGGCGAGGAGGGCGAGGACGCCGATGAGGAGCGTGATGCCCGCCAGCAGGACCTTGCGCTCGCCGAAGCGTGCGTTGAGGCGGGCGGAGACTCCCAGGGAGACGGCGCCGATGACGGCGGCTGCCGGGAGCATCGCGAGGCCGGTCTCGGCGGCGCTGTATCCGAGCACCTTCTGGAGGTACAGGGCGACGAGGATCTGGAAGGAGAAGAGCGCGGCGACCATCAGGATCTGGACCAGGTTGGCGGCGGAGACGCTGCGCGAGCGGAAGATCCGCAGCGGCATCAGGGGGTCCTTCGCGGTGGCCTGACGGACGAGGAACGCGGCGAGCAGTACGGCGGCGAGGGCGCCGAAGCCAAGGGTGCGGCCCGAGGCCCAGCCGTACTCCTCGACCTTGACGACGGTGTAGATGCCGAGCATCAGACCGGCGGTGACCAGAACCGCGCCGAATACGTCCGCGCCCGCTTCAAGGCCCGAACCGACGTCACCGGGAAGGACCTGTACGGCGATCGCCAGGACCGCGATGCCGATCGGCAGGTTGATGAAGAAGATCCAGTGCCAGTTGAGCACGTCGGTGAGTACGCCGCCGAGCACCTGACCGATGGACGCGCCCGCCGCGCCGGTGAAGCTGAAGACGGCGATGGCTCTGGCACGCTCCCTGTGCTCGGTGAACAGGGTCACGAGGATGCCCAGGCCGACGGCGGAGGCCATCGCGCTGCCGATGCCCTGGAGGAAGCGGGCGGCGATCAGTACGGCGGGAGAGGCCGCGACACCGGCCAGCGTCGAGGCAACGGTGAAGACAGCGGTGCCGGTCAGGAACATGCGCCTGCGGCCGATCAGGTCGCCGAGCCGGCCTGCCAGCAGGAGCAGGCTGCCGAACGCGATGAGGTAGGCGTTGACCACCCAGCTGAGGCCGGCGGGCGTGAACCCCAGGTCGTTCTGGATGGCCGGCATCGCCACGGTGACGATGGAGCCGTCGAGGGTGATCATCAGCATTCCGGTGGCGATGACCCCGAGGGCGAGTCGGTGTGCGTGCGGGGCGGCGGGAGTGGCGGCAGTGGCGGGCGGCGACGTGGTGTCGGATGCGGCAACCATGCGGTCTCTCCTGTCAGTTGAGTCGACGAAGAGACCGTAGCAGATGGTTTTGTTGCGGACTACTTTTTGGGCCTTGCTCTGACCTTCGCCTCTCCGGTCACCTGGGCTGGCGTGCCCGGCGGGCGGCGCGCGGCGCCTCGACGGGGACCGCCAGGTCGTCGTCGACCAGGCACTTCAAGGCCCGCAGGAGGGACTTCCTGTCCCCCTCGGGGAGCGTGGCGAGGGCGTCGCGGTGCACGCGGTCGACGATCTTCTGACTCCGCCCGGCGACGCGGGCGCCCTCGTCGGTGACGGCGATGATCCGGGCCCGCCGGTCCGTACTGGAAGGGCGGCGCTCGGCCAGCCCCGCCTTCTCCAGGGCGTCCACCGTCACCACCATCGTGGTCTTGTCCATGTCGCCGATCTCGGCGAGCTGGATCTGGGTGCGTTCCTCCTCCAGGGCGTGGACGAGCACGCAGTGCATCCGGGCGGTCAGGCCGATCTCGGCGAGAGCGGCGGACATCTTGCTCCGCAGGACGTGACTGGTGTGGTCGAGGAGGAACGACAGGTCCGGTTCGGTGCGCGCGGGCGTCATGGCGGTCATGCCTGCCAGAGTAGAGCGATTCGATCCGAGGCGGATTATCCAGAAGAGATCTTAATGGGGCAGGGTAGGCCACATCGCCCAGGCCGGCGCTACCGATGTCGAGGGCGCCCATACCGTGCGCGACGTACGGCCGGTCCGCATTGACGACCGGACGGCCTTCATGCCCCACCAGGTCTGCCCCCCCGCCTGACGCGGGCAGTCGAGTACGCATCCAACAGCGGTGATTCCGGCATCGCAGCCCCTGTCGACCTGATCGTCGATATCAGCCTCGCGATCGGAACCGACTGCGAGTGTGATGCCGCGGGTCTCCCGACTCGGGCTGCTCGACGAAGCCGCCGAGAACATGGAGAGGGCGTCAAGACCAGCGAGTGCAGCATCTGCCCGTGCGGATGAGCGCCACATCCAGGACGCAGAGGGCGCGAGGATCTCAGGCGTTCTGTGGCGATGCCTGATTCTGTGACCGCATAGATCGCCGGGTCGTTCAGGCAGCGGCGGCGATGGGGCGTCCGCCCCGGCAGATGTGTTGCTCGCTGCGGACGCGCGCCCGTTCCTTGCGTTCGACGGCCAGGGCGTCGCAGTGGCGAGCGGACCTTCACCAACATCGCCCGTGCATCCGGCGGGATCGGGGCCACGCCGCTGCAGCGGCTCACGGACAAGCGGATCGTCGCCGCGGAGCCGCCCGTATCGCTGCGTCCGTCGAAGGATCGCCGCTACCGGGTGACAGATCCCTGCCTACGGTTTTGGCTGCACCTGCTCGGCCCCTCCATGGAGGGCCAACCGGGGCGCCCGCAACACGATGGCCGACCACTTCTTCACCGATGGGCCGGCCATCAACTCGATCATCCTCGCTCTCGCGGACGCCTTCTACGAAGCAGCGGTCGATCAGCAGGTGAATTCAAACTGAGTAGACGCCGAGGTCAGACGTCCTTGATCTGTACTTGGTCGCCGCACAGCTTCGACCAGTCGTCGCGGTCCGAGGTCAGTACGAGGACGGGTGCCGGGGAGCGGAGCGCCATCGCGGCGACGAGGGCGTCGATGGCGTACTTGTGGCCGTGTAGGCCGCCGGCATCGCTCAGCAGCTGCACCGCGGTGAGACTGTCCGCCTGAGTGACGTCTTGGACCTGAAGGCGAGAGAGAAGCCAGTTCAGCCGGGCGGTATCCGTCTTCCCATAGACGGCCTCCACCACCGTCAGGGCCGACACGAGGACGGGTACGCCTACGCGTCGAGCGGCCTCGGTCCGGGTGATCGTCCGGCGATCGTTGCGCAGCAGCAGCGACAGCGCCTGGGAGTCGAGCACGAGAGACCTGGCCGTGGGCTCTTTCATGCGGCGCTGTCGTTCGACGCGTAGGGCGCCGGTGCGTCACCAAACAGTTCGCTCTGCGCGGCCTGGATTTCGGCCTCGCTCAGCGGCTCGTGCTCGGCTTCGTAGGCGGCCACGATCTCGGCGAGGCCGTCCATGGCGAGCTGATGCCGGACGGCCGCCGTCACGTACGCGGACACGCCGCGCTTGCCGGTACGGGTGCGCAGAGCACCGAGGAGTTCGGAGGGCATCGACACCGAGATGTTCTCCGTGCCGCCGGGGCGGGGTGACTTCATGGCCGCAAGTCTAATACAGAGAGTATTACAGCGTCTGAAGTATCGCGCGGTCTGCATCTGGGGCGGGCGCTGACGCGTAGTCTTGGCGCTCCTGGATCTTGTTGTATTTTGCAGTGAATCCCGTGCTGGGACGGTGCTGGGATGTGCCCGCATAACCGCAGGTCAGGCCGGTTGTGGTGGAGTTCCGCTTCAACGTCTGACGTCTGGTCGTACGCACCGTACGCACCGCACCAGGGACCGGCTCGTCGGGGGCCGGTCCTTTGTTGTTTTCCGGGAGGGGGCCGGGGGCGGGGCCGTGTTCTTCGGGGCGGCTTTGGTGGTCAGTCGGTGGTGCCGATGTGGGAGGCGCTGGCGAGGAAGGGGCCGGCGGCCTTGGTCCAGGATTCGCCGCGGGCCAGGGCCGCCGCGCCGTCGGTGCGCAGGGAGTCGACCACGGGGGTGAGGAAGTCCGTGTGCCAGTGTTCGACGGCTTCCGGTTTCAGGCCGATGGTGTCGACCGCCTCGCGCACCCGGCTCTCCAGGACCGCGACGCCCTGGTCCAGATCGGTTCCCGTCCATTCGTCCACGTGCTGGGCTATCAGGGCCCAGGAGATCCTGATCATGCGCCGGATCATAGGGCCCTGGGCCGGCGGCCGGGGTGGAGTATCCGTACGCCGGGCTACCTGAGCAGCGGGTCGAAGGAGGCGTCCTCCTCTTCGGCGGTGTACGGGAGGAAGCCGTCGGCGGTGGTGCGGGCGGCCGTGGTGAGGAGGCGGTCCAGGACGTCCTGGACCGTGGCCGGGGGCAGCCGCAGCGCGGCGAGGACACGGTCGCGGACGGCGGGGTGGTCCGGGTGGTCCGCCAGGTGGTCGGCGCCGAGAGCCGGGGGCCGGAAACCGGCCAGGGCGTCGTGCCAGGACGGGAGGACGACGGCGAGCGTCAGCGCCTCGGCGAGGGACTCGGCGAGCAGGGAGGCCCTGCCCTCGGAATCGGTGTAGAGGACGGGGCGTGAGGCGCCGGGAGCGGCCGGTCCGCAGAGGTAGTGGGTGCCGCCCGCGTTGCAGCCGGCGACCGGTTCCACCGGGAGGCCGTTGGGCAGGGCGACCGTTTCGATCGGGTCGGTGCGGGCCACGTCGAACTCGCCGGCGCCGGCCAGGAGGGCGCGGGCCTCGGGGTGCGCGGCGATCCGGTGGAGCAGGGCGCTCTCCCCGTACGCGTCCGGGTTGAGGGCCACCGCGATCGCGGGGGTGAGCGGGTGTCCGGCCAGGACGTGGCGGACGGCGTCCAGGGGGACCGGGCGGTCGTAGTCGAAGGCGAAGTGCTCCTGGACCGCCTCGGGGGAGCGGTCGGTGAGGAGGGTGAAGAGGAAGCCGGAGCCGTCCGGGTCCTCGCTGCCGGGCGGGAACACGATGGACGAGCCGGTGCGCCAGGCGGTGTCACCGGTCTCCCGCCAGACGCAGGCGGTGACGCGTGTGATGCCGAGCTCCTCGTCGCGGAAGGCCGGGTGGTCCAGCAGCGGACGCAGCGGGGCGGGCACCTCGTCGACGACGCCCGGCCAGACCTCCGCCTCGTCCGTGCCGTACGGGCTCATCCGCGACTCGTGGTCGAAGCCCCGTATGAGCACACCGGCCGGGGAGAAGACGACGGAGAAGTCGTCGCCCGAGGCGTTCGTCATGAGGGCCGCCTCCTCACCGGGGCCCCAGTCGGGGGCGAAGGTGTAGGTGGAGAAGCGCGGATCGTTGCTGATCGTCGCCTCCAGGGTGGCCAGCGCGCGCAGACGGGCGCGGAGTTCGGCGGGGCCGGGGAGGAGGGCGGCGGTCTCGTGCACGGTGCTCATGGCCGTATGGAAGCAGCCGGCACTGACACTCCGGACGCGTGGAGCAGCCTCAGCGTGAGGACTTGAGCGCTGCCTCCGCCGCCGCCGTGACCGTGCGCGTCTGGTGTTCCACCTGATCGCGTACGGGGATCCAGCGCACGCCCAGCGCCTGCTCGAAGTCCGCGCACCACGCGGTGAACAGGCCGTCCAGCTCTTGGCGCAGGCCCGGGGCCGCGGGGTCGTCCGCCGATGCCAGCAGGCGCAGCAGCAGGCCCGCGGCCCGCAGCGGCTGCCGGCGGGCCACGATCTCCAGGGCGGAGACCTGGGCGGTCGTCGGCCGGCGCGGATCGTTTTCGTGCGAGGCCGCGGCCGCCTGCCGCGCGAGGGGTTCCCAGGACTCGGCGACCAGGTCGTAGAGGCCGTCGGCCATCCACTCCAGCACGCGCCGCGACGGATCGTCCCCGGCCGGGGGCAGGAATCCGCGGGCCTTGTCGAGGACGGCCGTCACCTGGCGGCCGCCGTCCCGCACCAGTGCGGAGAGTCCTCGCAACGCGCGTACGGGCTCCGGGTGCGGGGAGACGTCTTCCGCCGAGTCGGCGGCCCACATGGGGACTTCGACGATCGCCGTGACGCCGCCGTACCGCATGGGGGCGCACCAGGTGGACCGTCCGATGTCCGCCGACCCGGCCGCCAGGCGGTCCGTGCCGTCCGGCGGGGGCAGGACGTAGACGCCGGGGCCGGGGTTGTCCCAGTACAGGGCGTCGTACGTGCCGTGCTGGAGCGGTACGCCCAATTCCTTGGCGGACGCGGCGAAGGGCAGGGCGAGTTCGGGCAGGTCACCGGTCAACTGGACCCAGCTGCCGCCGACATCGGTGCTGTGCAGGGAGCACTGGATGAACGGCCGCCGTTCGTCGATCACTTGGAACAGCGCCTGGCTCTCCGGGATCGGTCCGGCGGCGATCGGGGCCCACTCCGGCTGTTCCGCCGCGACCGGGCGGTAGGCGGCGCCGTAGTAGCTCTTCAGGGTGGGGGCCGGGGCCGCCGCCGTCCCGGGCGCCGCGTCCGCAACGGCGGGCACACCCGCGCCCGAGCCCGTGGTCACACTCGCGCCCGCGTTCACATCTGCGCCCGCGATCCCACCCGTGGTCATACTCGCGCCCGCGATCCCACCCGCGCCCGCGATCCCACCCGCGATCGCGCCCGCATCCCCGGTCACACCCGCCGCCTCGCTCAGCGCGGCGCCGTCGGGGTCGAGGCACAGGACGATGTCCCAGGTGACGACGGAGGGGTCGGTCGCGGGGGACCGCCGGTCGCCGCGGGCCACCCGTTCCGCCAGGGCGAGCGCGCTCGCGCCGCCGACCGGCTCGTCGGGGTGCGGTCCCGCGACCGCCAGGGCGTGACGCGGCCCGTGTCCCACCGACAGCATGAGGATCGGACGGCCCGCGCGCGAGGTCCCGATCCGGCGCAGCCGGCCGGTGCCGGGGAACCGGGAGACCAGCCGCCGCGCCGACTCGGTGACCTCCGCGACCGTGAGGTAGCGGTCCATCTGCCTGGTCAGGTCAGGCGCCGCCGTTGCCGCCGCTCTCGCCGGTGGTCTCCTTCTTGTCCAGCGGACGGATCTCGATCTTGTTCGGCATCCCGTGTCCTTCCGGTGGTGGCCGTGCGGTGGAGTAGATCGATGTGCTCTTGTCAGGCTTCGCGCCTGGGGTGACTGTTGTCAACGACCGGTGCCGCCGGAGAAGCCGGTGCTGAGGAGATTGGCGTGAAGATGACGCTGCGAGCGATGCGACGGCCCCGGATCAAGCCCGAACACCGGGCCTACCGCACGGTCGACGGCCATGTGCGGATCGGCAGCGTCGTCCACGGCATCGGCTGCGAGGTCAAGGACCCCGACGGCTGGGTGTGGACGCTGGTCGAGGCCATGGACGGTACGAGGGGTGTCACGGAGGTCGCCGCCGAGGTGTCCCGCCGTCACCCCGGCCTGGGGCTGCCCGCCTCGGACGTCGTCGAGGCCATGGCGGACCTGACCGAGGCCGGGTTCGTGGAGGACGCCGGTGCCGAGCCGCCGGCGGAGTTCTCGGCGCGGCAACGGGAGCGGTACGGCAGGGGGATGACGCTGCTGCGCTGGATGGACCAGCGGCCCAGGGAGAGTTGCTGGGAGCCGCAGGTGCTGCTGAGCCGGGCCCGGGTCCTGTTGGTCGGCGTCGGCGGTACCGGCGGAGCCGCCGCACGGGACCTGGTGGCCTCCGGGGTGGGGCTGCTGCACTGCGTGGACCCTGACGTGGTCGAGCTGTCCAACCTCAACCGGCAGACCCTCTTCCGCGAGGACGACCTCGGTACGCCCAAGGTCGACGCGGCGCTGGCGGCGCTGCGCGCGCTGAACTCGGACACGGTCGTCACCGGCGAACGCCGGGAGGTGCGCGGCCCCGAGGACCTCGCGGCACTCCTGACGGGCGACGCGGACGGGTCCGGCGGTTCCGGGGTTTCGGGGGTTTCCGGGGGTCTCGGGGGACGTGGTTCCGCCGAGGTTCCCGCGCGTTCCGGGGGACGCGGTTCCATCGAGGCTCCCGCCCGTGCCGGGGGACGCGGTTCCGCCGGGGCTCCCGCCCGTGCCGGAGGACGTGGTTCCGCCGGGGCTCCCGCCCGTGCCGGTGACGGACCCGCGTACGACGTCCTGCTGCTCGCCGCCGACCGGCCGGCCGTCATCCGCAGGTGGGCCAACCAGGTCTGCCTGGCGACCGGCACGCCGTGGGCCGAGGCCGGTTACCGCGGCCCCCTCGTGAGTGTCGGGGTCTTCGTGCCGGGCCGGGGCGCCTGCTGGGAATGTCTGCGCATCGCCGAGGCCGAGCGGCGCGAGCTGCGGCTCGGACCCGGTCAGGACGAGGACGCCGCCTCGCCCCGGATGCCGTGGAACCCGGTCAACGCCGTGACCGCGAGCCTGTCCGGCGGACTGCTGGCGCACGCCGCGCTCACGCTGCTGTGCGGCGTCCCGAAGGCCGATCCCGGGCGCCGGTTCGGCCTCAACCTCATGATGCCCGGCGACCCGGTCGACCAGCGCTCGGAGCGGCGCCCCGACTGCCCCGCCTGCGCGGGAACGGAGCCGGCCCGGGCCGCGGCTCCGGCCGGAGGACCGGGAGACCTCACGTGACGGACACGACCGCGCGGGGCGGCCCCCGTAGCGAACCGTCGCCTGACGCCGAGCCGCCGCCCAGCGTTGGACCGTCACCCCGTTCCGAGCTGCCGCCCGGTGCCGAGCCGTCGCCCAGTGCTGGGCCGTCACCCGGTATCGAACCCGCACCCGCTGCCGAGCCGTCACCCGGCGCCGAGCCCTCACCCGGCGCCGAACCGTCCCCCCGCATCGAGCCCTCGACCCGCGTCGTGCTGCACGACCTGGCGGTGCGGCGCGACCGGGACGAGTGGATCGTGGGCCGCATGGCCACCCGCACGTTCGTCGCGCTGCCGGAAGCCGGCGCCCGGGCGGTCGAACTCCTGGGCGGCGGACTGAGCGTGGCCCGTACGGCGCGGACGCTGCGGGACGAGACCGGTGAGGAGTTCGAGATCACGGACTTCGTCAGGGATCTGGCCGCGCTGGGGTTCGTGGCGCGGATCGGCGACCGCGCCGTCCCGGACGGCGAACCGCCGCGCGCGTCGTGGCCGTGGCTGCGCCCCCGTCACGTCCGGTTCGCCCTGCACCCGGCGCTCGCAGCCGTCGTCGCGGTGCTGCTGGTGTCCGCCGTCGTCGCGCTGGTCCGCCGCCCGGCGCTGCTGCCGGGCTACCGCGACCTGCTGTGGAGCCCGCACGGCAGCCTGGTCCTGCTCAGCGGGGCGGCGGCCGGGTGGGCGCTGCTGTTCGCCCACGAGCTGGCGCACCTGGTCACCGCCCGCGCCGCGGGGGTGCCGGGGAAGATGCGGCTGGGCACCCGGCTCCAGTTCCTGGTGATGCAGACCGACATCAGCGGCATCGAGCTGGCGCCCCGCCGCCACCGTCTGACGGCCTACCTGGCCGGCATCGCCCTCAACCTGTCCGTCGCGTCGTCCCTGGTCCTCGTCCTCACCGTGACGGACAGCGGTACGACGGCCCACCGGCTGCTGTCCGCGGGCCTGCTGCTGGCTCTGATGCCGCTGCCCTTCCAGCTGATGGTGTTCACCCGTACGGACCTGTACTTCGTCCTCCAGGACCTCACCGGCTGCCGGAACCTGTACGGCGACGGCCGCGCCTACGCCCGGTACGCGCGACGCCGGGCGGTCCGGGCGGTCCGGGCGGTCCGGGCGCTTCGGCCGGTGAGGGAGGAGAGGGGGATGAGGGAGGTGAGGGAGGTGAGCCCCGAGCGGACGACGCCCGCTCCCGGCATGACCGACCCGAGCACCCTCCTGCCCCCGCACGAGCGCCGGGCCGTCCGGCTCTACAGCGTGGTCCTCGTGGCCGGCACGGTGCTCTGCCTGGCCTTCATGGCCCTCGTCACCCTGCCCGCCGACATCACCCTGCTGGTCCGCGCCGTGCGGGGACTCGGCCCGGGGCACGGCCTCGCGCGGAGCGCCGACTCGGCGGCCGTCCTGATCACGCTGGGCGGAGTCAATGTCCTCTGGGGCGTCACCCGGTGGCGCGACCGCCGGTCGCGCGGGCCTGCGGCAACACCCTGATCACGGCAGGCCGCGACCTCCGGGCCGCGCCGCCGCCGGTTGTGCGCGAACCCTGTCGGGCCAGGGGGTGTGACAGCGCCGGTCGATCATGTAAAAAGGTGCTCCGACCTGCGAAGAACGTCTCAAGAAGGGCTCAAGAGGAGCTCAAGGACGGCCCATGCGGCCGTTCGCGCGCCGCCGCTCGCGCGGCTTGCGCGCATGCGGGGACGGCCCGCCGGAGCGACATGCGTCCACGGGGTGTGCCAGGGGGGACCACCGCGGTGTACGCACCTGTCATGGGCGGGTCTAAGGTCGGAATGACAGGGCCTGAGCGAGATGGGAGGCAGTCGACGATGGCACAGGACGAGGCCGTGATCGGCTGTACGGGGGAGCTGCTCATCGGCACACGAGGATCCGCCGGTCCCGGCGAGATCCTGGTGCGGGTCAGAGGCGGCTCCGAGACCTTCCTCGCCTGGTCGCAGGAGCCCCTGCCACTCGGAGCGACCGTGCTCGTGGTCGAGTCCCGAGGGTGCCGTGAGGTCGATGTCATCGCATGGGGCGATCCGTTGGACACGTTGGGCGGCGCCGCCGCCGACGTCGACTGAGGAGACGAAGCAGTATGTTCGGTTATCGCGTTCCCGCTCCCGACGAGGCGATGCTGATCTCGGGAGGCAGGCGGGGACTGGGGGGCGCACCGTTCAGGGTGGTGACGGGGCACGGCAAGTTCGTGCTTCCGGTCTTCCGCAAGGTCCGCTTCCTCACGCTGTCGATGTGCGAGGCCGAGGTCACCGAGACCTGTGTGACCAAGCAGGGCATCGCGCTGCACGTCCGCGCCGTCATCGCCTTCAAGGTGGGCAACGACAGCGAGAGCATCATCAACGCCGGTCAGCGGTTCCTCTCCGACCAGGAGCAGATGTCCGTCCTGACCGGCCGGATCTTCGCCGGTCACCTGCGCGCCATCATCGGCTCCATGACGGTCGAGGAGATCGTCACGGAGCGGCAGAAGCTCGCGGCCGAGGTGCTGGACACCTCCAAGATGGAGATGGCGAAGATCGGCCTGATCGTGGACTCGCTCCAGATCCAGTCGATCGACGACGGCGACACCGGCTACATCGACGCGATGTCCGCGCCGCACAAGGCCGCCATCCAGCGGCAGGCCCAGATCGCCCAGGCCCAGGCCAACCAGGCCGCCGCCGAGGCGGAGCAGGACGCGGCCCGCAAGCAGGCCGAGTACGCCCGGCAGACCGCGGTCGTGCAGGCGGAGTACTCGGCCCAGGTGGACCGCGCCCAGGCGCAGGCCTCCCAGGCCGGACCGCTGGCGCAGGCGCACGCGCAGCAGGAGGTGCTGGCCGCGCAGACCGAACTGGCCCAGCGTCAGGCCAAGTTGCGTCAGCAGCAGCTGGTCGCGGAGATCGTGAAGCCGGCGGAGGCCGAGGCGGAGCGGGTCAGGATCCTCGCCGCGGCCGAGGCGCAGCGGATGAAGATCCAGGCGGAGGCCGCCGCCTCGTACGACCGTGTCGCCCTGGACCGCATGCTGATCGACCAGCTCCCGCTGATCGTGAAGGAGGCCGCGGGCGGCCTGGCCGGCGCCAACGTCAACGTCCTCAACGGCGCCGACGGTCTCGGTGAGATCGCGGCCGGTCTGGTCGCCCAGGGTCTGACGATCCTGGACTCGGTCCGCAACAACCTCAACGGCCAGAACGGCCAGAACGCGCAGAAGGCTGCCGACCGCACCGAACAGGGCGGCGGACGGCTTGAGTTGCAGGGCCCGAGCGCGCAGGAGCGGGAGCCCGGCGACCAGAACTGACGCTTGCCCGCCCGGACTCCGGCGGCAGCCCCGCCCGGGCTCCGGCCATCATCACCGCCTCCGGCACCGCCCTTCGGGGTCGGTGCCGGTCGCGGTTCCGGCCGGCGTCACCTCGCCCTCACCCCCCCCGCCCGGTGCCCCCGGCCCCCCGCCCGGCGCGCCTCACCCTCCCCCCTCGCGTCCCCCGCTCAGCATCCGCGCAGGCCTGCGTCGACGTGCCGCCGCCGGTTCCCGGCGCGTTCGTGCTGCCGCCGCCCGCCCCGACCAGGAGCACGCACCCGGTGTCCATACCTCCCGCCTTCGGCCCCCAGCCACCGCAAGGGCCGTACCCGCCGTCCCCGCCGCCGCAGCAGCCGCATCAGCAGGGGGCGTTCGGGCCGCCGTCGCACCCGCAGGCCCCGCAGAACCCCTTCGGGGTGCCGGGCGTGCCCGGGTACCGGCCGTGGGCGCAGGAGTACAGCCCCTACAGCACGTCGGCCCCCTTCAACGACCTCGCCATCGCCTCGTTCGTGATGGGCGTGCTGTGCTGTCTGCCCGGTGTCGGCCTGGTGCTCGGGCTGATCTCGCTGCGGCGGATGCGCGAGCGGGGCGAGCGCGGCAGGGGGCTGGCGATCAGCGGCGCGCTGCTGTCCGGCGCGGGCCTGCTGCTCGGCATGCTGATGCTGGTGACGGGCAGCGAGAGCTACGTCTGGAAGGGCCTCGACGGGAGCCACGGCGGCCCGCCGGCCGTGCCGGTCAAGGGCGAATGCTTCGACCAGCCGGGCGGCAGGCTCAGCGGCGGCACGGAGGGCGTCGACCGGGTGCCCTGCTCCGGCGCGCACGACGGCGAGGTGTTCGGCGACTTCGACCTGAAGGGCGGCGCCTCCTACCCCGGCGACCGTGCGGTGGCCGCCGCCGCGGACAAGCACTGCTACGGCCTCCAGGACGCCTACGCGATGGACCGCTGGGCCGTCCCTGACGGCGTCGGCATCTACTACCTCACCCCCGACGAGGACAGCTGGCTGGACGGTGAACGCACGGTCACCTGCGTGTTCGGCCGCGCCAAGGAGGGCGCGGACCTCACCGGCTCGCTGCGCGAGGACGCGACGGTCCTCGATCACGACCAGATCGCCTATCTGAAGGCCGCTCATGTCTTCAACGCGGCCATGGACGCCGCGCCGGACACCGAGTACGTCGACGACGACCTGCCGGGGCACAAGGCCTGGGCCGGACGGATGTCGGCGGCCATCGGCGAGCAGGCCCGGATGCTGCGGGGCCGCACCTGGCCCGCCGGGGCCCGCGCGCCGGTCGCGTCGCTGGCCGGGGCGCTCGACGGGGCGCGGGTGGAGTGGGCGAAGGCCGCGAAGGCGGACGGTGCCGAGGCGTTCTACCGGCACTACGAGGCCGGGATGCGGCTGCTCGACGTGCGGCGGTCGGTGCCCGTGCGCAAGGCGCTGTCCCTGAGGACGACCCCGCCCCTGGTGGTCAAGGGAGGCGGCAGCGGTGGCTCCGGTGACGGCGGAGGCGACGGGGGACCAGGCGGTCACGGCGACGGCGGCGACGGCCGGGGTGGCGGCGACGGTTCGGACGGCGCCGGCATGCAGGTGTGATCGTCGCCGGAGCGGGGAGCTTTACGGGGGCTCGTGGGCTCTATAGCGGGCGGAAAGTGCCTGCGTAAAGCCCTCCCCGGGCACAAGTCATCACATCGAGTGATTCCCTGGCCTTTGCTTGCACGGCACAACCCAGGGTTGCCAGGCTGTTGCTGTCTGTACAACCTGATGGGAGCGGCCCGTGACATTCGGTGAGCAGCCGGCCTACCTGCGCGTCGCGGGTGATCTCCGCAAGAAGATCGTCGACGGTTCACTGCCGCCCCATACCCGCCTCCCCTCGCAGGCCCGCATCCGCGAGGAGTACGGCGTCTCGGACACCGTCGCCCTGGAGGCCCGCAAGGTGCTGATGGCCGAGGGTCTGGTCGAGGGCCGCTCCGGTTCGGGCACGTACGTGCGCGAGCGGCCGGTGCCCCGGCGGGTCGCCCGCTCCGGGTACCGGCCCACCGGCGGTGCCACCCCGTTCCGGCAGGAGCAGGCCGACGGCGCCACGCGCGGCACCTGGGAGTCCCGCAGCGAGCAGAGCGAGGCGGGGTCCGCGATCGCCGAGCGGCTCGCCCTCCAGGCCGGTGACCGGGTCATGCGCACCACCTATCTGTTCCGTGAGGCGGGGGAGCCGATGATGCTCTCCACCTCCTGGGAGCCCCTCGCCGTCACCGGCCGCACCCCGGTGATGCTCCCCGAGGAGGGTCCCCTCGGCGGCATGGGTGTCGTGGAGCGCATGAGAGCCATCGACGTGATCGTCGACAACGTCACCGAGGAGGTCGGCGCCCGCCCCGGCCTGGCCGAGGAGCTCCACGTCCTCGGCGGGGTCCCCGGCCATGTGGTCCTCGTCATCCAGCGCACCTACTACGCCTCCGGGCGCCCGGTGGAGACCGCCGACGTCGTCATCCCGGCCGACCGCTACCGGGTCGCCTATCACCTGCCCGTCAGATGACCCCCGGGCGCGCGGAGCCGTACCGCCGTCGCGCGCCCCAGCCTCCGCCCCCCCCGGGCCGAAGGGACCGCCCGCGCACCTCCGCCCTCCCCCCTCCGCGGCACACGCCCTGCCCCCGGGCCGAACGGACCGCCCGCGCACCGCCGCACCACCGCCCCGCCCCACCTCGCGGCACACCCCGCCCGCCGCGGAGGCCTCCCGCCCACGGCGACGGCAGCCGCGGCCGTGACCCGCTCGGCGCCCTCCGCTCGGACCCGTCGGGCGGCCGGCGCAGGTGTGGACGGTCCCGGTATTCACTCCCGCCGCCAGTGAAGTACCCCACACCGCGCGCCCGGTAGTGCGCGCCACGGCACGCCCCCCGGTTCCGCGCCCGTGCCGTGCGGACATCGCCCGCGCCTCTCGCGGCCCTTACGATCCGGTCGTTTTCCCAGGTGGTCCCGGCCGGTCGCCGACGCGCCCGAAATGCCCCCCGGCTCCACGACGTCGGCGTCCGGGGCGGCGCACTCGATTTCGCGCGCCCCCTGTGTTCTGGCTGGTTGCGTACCTCTTTGTGAAAAGCCGTATTCGGTGCGTGAAGGTTGGGCGTACGCTCGGGCATATGCGGATTGCGGTTTCCTTAGGCGGGGCGCGGCGGAAGCCCGGGACGGGGGCGGGGGCCCTCCGCGCGAAGGCTGTCGGTCGGGCATCGGGGAGGGCGGGGCGGTGCGAGGAAGAGCGGTGGGGGCGATGAGTGAGGGTGCGGTCTCACTGCCCTGGATCGTGATACGGCAGGACGACAACGGCAATCGCTACCGGGTGGGCCGGTACGCGACCCGGGCGGAGGCCCAGAAGATCGCGGACAGCCTCGACGACCGCGGTCACCAGCAGCTCTACTGGGTCGAGCGCATCGGTCCGGGCGGAGACGGCACACGCAACTGAGCCCGGCCGTGCTGCCGTAGGCTCCGGTCCATGACCGAACGGATCGTGGTGGTGGGCGCCGCCGTGCTCGACGCGGGCCGGCTGCTCGCCGCGCGCCGCAGCGCGCCCGTGGAGCTGGCCGGGCGCTGGGAGCTGCCCGGAGGCAAGGTCGAGCCCGGTGAGCGGCCCGAGGACGCCCTGGTGCGCGAACTGCGCGAGGAACTCGGCGTCGACGCCGAGGCCGTCGACCCGGTGCCGGGCGAGTGGCCGCTGAAGCCGCCGTACGTCCTGCGGGTGTGGACCGCCCGTCTGCGTCCGGGGTCGGCAGAGCCCGAGCCCCTCCAGGACCACGACGAACTGCGCTGGCTGACCCCCGACCGGCTCTGGGAAGTGCCCTGGCTCGACCAGGACGTGCCCGCGGTCCGCGAGATCGCCGCCCGCCTCGGCGCCGGAACGCGCTGACCTGCCCCTGAAGCGCGCGGAACGTCGCCCGCGGCCGCGCCGGCCTGCCCGGGGACGCCCGCCGGGCGGAGTGGCACGGGCTCCGGAACACCCCGTGCGCCACGCGCCGCGTACGCCGTTCGTGCCACTGTGCACCCGTCCGCACGGTACTGCCCAGCGGAACCGGGTATGTCCCTATTAACCCCATGAAACCGGACATGGGTGCGCTCCCTGGCCTGGGAAGTGATCGGGCGTGATCGACACCGAAGGCGACTGCGCCGAGTGGACCTTTCCCGCGGAACCGGGCGCCGTGCGCACCGCCCGCGCCGCGGTCCGCGGCCAGTTGCAGGGCTGGCAACTCGACAGCCTCGCCGACCTCACCGCACTGCTGGTCAGTGAGCTGGTGACCAACTCGCTGCGGCACGCCACCGGCCCCATCGGCGTCAGGCTGGTGCGGCCCGCCGATGTCGACGGGGCGTTGCTGGTCGAGGTCTCCGACCCGCTGCCCGACCCGCCGCGCGAACGCGTCGCCCGCCCCGAGGACGAGGGCGGCCGCGGACTGCAGTTGGTCGCCGGCTCCTCGCGCCGCTGGGGCACCCGCCCCGGCGACGTCGGTAAGACCGTGTGGTTCGAACTGGCGGTGCCGGGGTGAACCCGGGGCGCGGCGGGGGCGGTCCGGCGCACGGCGGGTGTGACACGAGGCACAGCGCGCGCTGATCCGGGGCGCGGGAGTGGCCTGTTCCGGCCCTGTCGCGGTGTACACGCGCCCGTGCGCCGTCCAGTGCCGGCGTTCGGCCGAAGGACGGTTGCCGCGAGCGGGATTCGAGGACGTGTTCCCTGGTTAGAAGACTGGGAGTGTTGTCGCGGCCCGGTCCGGAAAACGCCTGGACCGAGCTGTGATCGTGAACACCGTGCCGTGCGGCGCCGTAGTGCTGGATACTGCGGGCAGCCGCACCCGGTGACCGGTGCCGGACGCGGTGAGCTGGAGGGGACGGTTCGCGTGAGCGAGATACCAGCGAAGGCCACG
This sequence comes from Streptomyces sp. NPDC090108, assembly GCF_044747185.1. Classification (NCBI taxonomy): domain Bacteria; kingdom Bacillati; phylum Actinomycetota; class Actinomycetes; order Kitasatosporales; family Streptomycetaceae; genus Streptomyces; species Streptomyces sp. NPDC090108. Next base: position 675,279 of record NZ_JBIVDQ010000001.1, on the reverse strand, counting down.
GAGTCCGAGGACCCGTCGGACGGCGCGAGGGGCCAGAGGGCGGAAGCCGCCGCGGCGTTCCCGGACGCCATGTGGCAGAGCAGCCCGCCCGGCTCCATGTACGACTACATCAAGGTCGCCTCCTTCGCCATCGGCCCCGGTGGACTGGTCGACCAGTGGAGCCTGCGCGCCGAGCAGCTCTTCGGCATCCCCGCCGAACGCGTCGTCGGCCTGGACCCCATCGAGGCCTTCGTCGACCCCGATCTGCGGGCCCGGGGCCAGCGCAAGATGGCCGAGATCCTCGACGGGCGCGAGTGGACCGGTGTGGTGCCCTTCCGGCTCCCCGGCACCGAGGAGGGCGAGCGCGGCGGACGGGGGCTGGCCGAGGTCTATGTGATGCCCACCCGGACCGCCGAGGGCGACAAGGCCGCCGTCTGCATCGTCGTGGACGTCCGCACCCTGCGCAGCATCGAGACCGACCTCGCCGCCTCGCAGGCGATTTTCGGGCAGTCTCCCTTCGGGTTCCTGTTCATCGACCCCGATCTGCGGGTGCGCCGCGCCAACACGCGCTTCGCCTCCATCTTCGGCGGCACCCCGGACGACCACTGCGGCAAGGGAGTTCACGACTATCTGCCGCGCGCCGAGGCCGAGCGGGTCGCGGCCACCCTGCGCCGGGTGCTGGAGACCGGCGAGTCGATCACCGACATGCATGTGACGGGCTTCGTCCCCGGCTCCGAGGAACGCCGGCACTGGTCCGTCAACCTCTACCGGGTGCACAGCGGAAGCGGCACGAGCATCGGCATCGCCTGGCTCGGCACCGACATCACCGCCCGGCGCGAGGCCGCCCGCGAGGCCGCGGCCGCCCGCCGCAACCTCGCCCTGCTCAACGAGGCGGGCGCCCGCATCGGCAACTCCCTCGACCTGGAGACCACCGCACGCGAACTCCTCGACGTCGTCGTCCCCGGCTTCTGCGACGTCGCGACCGTCGACCTCTACCAGGCACTGCTCGCCGGCGACGACTCCCCGCCGGGCCTCGCCGACGGCAGCGCGGAACTGCGCCGGGTCGCCTTCGCCAGCGCCGTCTCCGAGGAGCCCTTCGACGGCACGGGCGAGTCCGTCGCGGTCGGCGCGGTCCACCGGTTCCCCTTCAACTCGGCTTGTGCCGACGCCCTGCGCACCGCACGCCCGCAGCGCGTCCCGGCCGAGGAGGGCAGCCTCGTGCAGTCCACGCTGGCCGTCCCGATGGTCGCCCACGACACCGTCGTCGGCCTCGCGCAGTTCGCCCGCACGAAGGGCAGCGAGCCCTTCGGCGAACGCGACCGGGACCTCGCCGTCGAACTGGCCGCGCGCGCCGCCGTCTGCATCGACAACGCCCGCCTGTACCGCCGCGAGCACGAACGGGCCCTGATACTGCAGCGGTCCCTGCTCCCGCCCGGTGACCCCGAGGCCTCCGGCCTGGACATCGCCTGCCGCTACCTGCCCGGCAACGCGGCCACCGAGGTCGGCGGCGACTGGTTCGACGTCATCGAACTGCCCGGGCACCGCACGGCGCTGGTGGTCGGCGACGTGATGGGCCGCGGGCTGCGCGCGGCGGTCGCCATGGGCGAACTCCGCACGGCCGTACGGACGCTGGCGCTGCTGGACCTCGAACCCGCCGAAGTGCTCTCCGCGCTGGACGAGATCGCCCGCGGCCTCGGCACGCCGGGAGGCGTCCAGCAGGCCACCCGCACCGCCCGGCAGCCCCGCGACGCCGACCTCTCCGAGGTGTACCTCGCCACCTGCGTGTACGCCGTCTACGACTCCGTCACCCGGCGGTGCACGTTCGCCAACGCCGGCCATCTGCCGCCGGTGCTGGTCGAACCCGGCGAGGCGGCGCTGATGCTCGACGTGCCGCCGGGGATGCCGCTCGGCGTGGGCGGCGAGCCCTTCGAGGAGGTGGAGGTCGAACTGCCCGAGGGCGCGCTGCTCGCCCTCTACACGGACGGCCTGGTCGAGTCCCGCGACCACCCGCTGGACGAGGGGCTGCGCGCCTTCGTCGGGGCGCTGACCGACCCCTCGCGCCCGCTGGAGGACGTGTGCGACCACGTCCTCAGCACCCTCGACACCCACCACGGCGAGGACGACATCGCGCTGCTGATGGCCCGGGTGCAGGGGCTGCCCGCGGAGTCCGTCGGCGACTGGACGCTGCCGCGCGAGCCGCGCAGCGTGGGACGGGCCCGGGAGTACGCGCGCGGGCAGCTCGTCGAGTGGGGTCTGGAGCCGCTCGTCGACACCACGGAACTGCTGGTGAGCGAGCTGGTCACCAACGCGCTGCGGTACGGCGAGGGGGAGATCAGGCTCCGGCTGCTGCTGGACCGCACCCTGGTCTGCGAGGTGTGGGACTCCGGGCTGGTCCAGCCGCGCCGGCGCCGGGCCCGGGACACGGACGAGGGCGGACGCGGACTGCAACTGGTCGGGCTGCTCAGCGCGGCCTGGGGCTCCCGCCGCACCCCGCACGGCAAGACCGTCTGGTTCGAACTCCCGCTCCCCGGCGGCGACAACGTCCTGACCGACCCGGCGGAGGCCCTGCTCAGCCTCTTCTAGGGGGACACCCCCTGAGGGGAGAAACCCTTGAAGGGAGAAACCCCCTGGGGCGTGTCCCCGGCACGGCGTCCACGGGGTGCCGGCCGCGGGGCGGGACAGCGGCGGGGCGGGCAGGGTCAGGGCAGGTGGCGGCGTTCCCGGGTCAGGGGGCCGCCGAAGCTCACCGGAGGGCCGCCGTCGGGCTCCCCGGCCAGCAGGATGCCGCCCGTGACGGCCCCGGAGAGACCGGCGAGGCCCGCCGCGGCCTCCGGCCAGGGCGTGCCGTGGGCGCGTACGTCCCGCCCGGCCAGGTCGAGAGCCTGCCGCGCCAGACCGTCCGCCTCGATGCCGTGGTCCACCGGAGCGCGCAGCGACATCGCGGGCCCGGTCCCGGAGGCGGCCGCAGGGACGTTTCCGCCCAGGGTGCGCACCGCCTGTGCCAGCCTCGTCCGCGCCTCGGCGCCCACCGCGCCCCGGTGCACCGAGACGAAGTCCTCCGCCTCGCCGACCGCGCCGCGCGCCACCAGCAGCGCGGCGGCCTCCAGCACCCCCGGGGGATCCGCCTCCAGCCGCTCCACCGCCCGCACGATCCGCCGCAGGGCGTCCAGCGGGTCGTACGGCCCCGAGGTCAGCTCCTCCCGTACGGCGGCCAGGACGCCGTCGGCGTGGGCGAGCCGGGCGTGCAGGTCGCCCGCGGTCAGCGAGGTCGGCACACCCCCCTTGCGGGCCGCCGCGATCTCCGCCTCGGCGCCGGTCAGCGCGGCGGGGACCAGCGCGGCCGCCTCCCGCAGCTGTGCCGCGAGCCGTTCCACTCCTCCGACCAGCACCCCGGCCTGGGCTATCGCGCCCTCGGCGGCGCGCAGTTGGCGGGCGGCCCGCAGAGAATCGTCCGTATCGGCCGCGCGGCGGGCCGCGTTGAGCTGGGAGGTGGCGAACACCAGCCGGTCCTTGGCCTGTTCCACGCTTCCGGTCACATGCGCCGCCGCGGAGACGCCGTACCGTCCGTGGAGTGCCGCCGCGGTCCGCTGTGCCGCCGCCGTCCGCCCCGTCAGGTCCCGGAACCGGCGCTCCGCGACCGCCAGCGCCGCGTCCGTCCCCTCCTCCAGCCCCCGCAGCCGGTCGAGCCGCTCGGCCTCGGCGTCCAGCCTGCGTCCGGCCTCCGCACACCGTCCCACCACCCCGGCGGGCGTCCTCCGCCGGGCGTCCGCGCTCTGCGGACCGCCCTCCTCGTAACGGCGCCACAGCGCGAAAGCGGCCGACAGCTCGGTCCTCGCGGCCCGCACGGCATGCCGGAACGGCTCGATCTCCGTCTCCCCGAACAGCGCGGCGGCGAAGCCCAGTTCCTCCTCGCTGCCCCGCACGCAGTCGTCGGCCAGCACCAGGGCGGCGCGCGCCTGCCGCTCGGACTCGGCCTCCGTCGGCGCGGGCGCCGCCGCCGTCACCGGTCCCGGAGTCGTCCGGGTCCGGGCCCGCCGGGTCCGGCGCACATAGCCGTAGCCCGCCAGCGCGCCGGCCGCGCCGACCACGGCCAGCGGCAGTACGAGGTCGGTGGCGGACGTGCCGTCCCGCTGCGCGGTCCCCGCGTGGGCGACGGGTGTGCCGACGGCCGCCCCGTCCTCGACGACGGCCGCGCCGGTGACGGCCGGGGCGGCGGGAACCGCGTCGCCCGTGCCCGCCGTCATCATCGGCAGGATCAGCCATCCCGCCCCGACCGTCACTCCTATGGCGGCATGGATCACCCGCACCCGTATGCGCGCCTTGGAGTGCCGGGGCCGGCCCCGGATCAGGGAGGACGTCACATTTCGGAGCGTATGGGCAGGTAGGCGCCTCCGCGAGTGGGGCGGCGACGGGTGGGGGAAGAGTGCGACAGAGGGACGAGATGGACACGCCACGAGACCGGCACGACCAGCACCGCGCACCGTCCGCACAGCCGCCCTCCGATCCGGCGCCCCCCGGCTCGCCGGCCGGCCCGCCCCTCACGGGAAAGCCTGCCCCCGATACGGGCCCCGACCCCGACTCCGCACTCCGTCCCGACCCCGCGCCCAAGCCGGACCCCGACTCCGCGCCTCAACCGGATCCCGGCCCCGGTCCCGCGCCCAAGCCGGACCCCGACTCCGCGCCTCAACCGGATCCCGGCCCCGGTCCCGCGCCCAAGCCGGACCCCGACTCCGCGCCTCAGCCGGATCCCGGCCCCGGTCCCGCACCCCAGTCGGATCCCGGCCTCGCTCCCGCACCCCAGCCCGACCCTGACCCCACACCCCAGCCGGACCCCGCCCCCGCGCCCACACCCCAGCCCGAGCCCGCCCCCGAGGTCGACCTCGCCCCCGCGCCCACACCCCAGCCCGAGCCCGCCCCCGACCCCGATCCGGACCCCACCCCCACCCCCCGCACAAGCGCGCGCCCCCGCCCCCGCGCCCGCCGCATCCTCCGCCGTACCCTCGTCGCGTTTCTCCTCGCCGTCCTCGTCCCCCTCCTCACCGCCGAGAGCGCGCTCCGCCTGAACTACACCGGCGACCCCGCCCCCGGCGCCCGGACCCGGGGCCGGGACGCCCTGTGGCTGGGGCACGGGTGGGTGGACGGCCGGAAGACGGACAAGGACGTCGACGCCCTCGCCCGCCGGCTGAAAGGCACCGGCATCCGCGATCTGTACGTGCACGCCGGCCCCCTGGAACACGACGGGACCCTGCCGAAGTCGGACTACCCGAAGGCGCGTTGGCTGGTCGCGGCGATCCACCGGGAGCTGCCCGGCGTCCGTGTCCAGGCATGGCTGGGCGATGTCCTCGCGACCGAGGGCCCCACGGGCCTGCGCCTGGAGCGGGCCGCCACCCGGGACGCGGTCGTCGCCTCGGCGGGCGAGATCCTGGCCGCGGGATTCGAGGGCACCCACTTCGACCTGGAGCCGCTGCACTCGGGCGACCGCGACTACCTCACCCTCCTCGACCGCCTGCGCGCCCTCACCCGCGCCCGGCACGCGCTGCTCTCGGTCGCCGCCCACCAGATCGACCCGCTGCCGGCCTTCCACTCCTTCTGGGGCACGACCACCGGCCACCCCAAGTGGTGGTCGCAGGCCTACTTCGGGCAGGTCGCACGCCGTGTGGACCAGATCGCGGTGATGTCGTACGACACCATGCAGCCGCTGGACACCCTGTACGGCGGGTACGTCGCGCAGCAGACCAGCCTCGCGCTGGAGGTCACCCCGAGCTCCACCGACCTCCTCATGGGCCTGCCCTTCTACCACGAGAACCGGTTCGGCCACTGGGCGCACGCCGAGACCGTCCCGGCCGCCGTGCGCGGCGTCCGCCTGGGGCTGTCCCGCACCGACGCCCGCCGGGACCGCTTCGGCGTCGCCCTGTACGTCGACTTCGCCGCGACCGGGGACGACTGGGCGGCGTACCGGGCAGGATGGGCCGGGTGACCCCGACGCGACCCCGGCGCACCGTCGCCGACCTGGCCCCGCTCGCCCGCGCCGCCCTGGGGGCGCGCAGCCCCCTGACCGCCGTCAGCCGGCTGCGCGGCGGCTCGAAGAAAGGCGTGTACCGCCTCACCCTGGAGGACTCCACCACGGCGATCGCCTACGTCTGGGCCCCCGAGGAGGACTACTGGGACGCGCCGGACGCCGACCCCCGCGACCCGTTCTCGCACGCCTCCGGACTCGGCCTGTTCACGGCGGCGCACGACCGGCTCGTGGCGGCCGGGGTGCGCACGCCCCGGCTGCTGCACGTGGAGGAGGCCGCCGGGGCCGCCGTCGTCGAGGACCTGCGCGGCGGGAGCCTGGAGGAGGCCCTGCGCCGCGACCCGGCCACGGCCCGCACGGCCCTGGAGCGGCTCGGCGAGGACCTGCGCGCGCTGCGCGAGTGCCGGGCGGACGGCCACGGCAAGGTGGCCGTGGCCGACGCCGGCGGCTCCTCGTACGGCACTTCGTGCGCCGGGCTGGTCGCCGGCCGGGCCCTCGCGGACATCGCCGCCACCACCGGGCGCGACCCGCGCGTCGCCGCGGCCCGCGACCGGCTGGAGACGGCGGTGCGGTCCCTGGCCGACGGCGTCGGGCCGCGCGCCTCGCACTCCCTCGTCCACGGTGAACTGGGCCCGGACCACGTCCTGCTGGACGACGAGGGCCGGCCGGCCCTCATCGACATCGAGGGGCTGATGTACTTCGACGCCGAGTGGGAGCACGTCTTCCTGCGGCTGCGCTTCGGTTCTTACTACGACGCCCTGCGCGCCCCCGGACTCGACGAGGACCGCCTGCGCCTGTACCGCCTGGCCATGCACCTCGGCCTCGTCGCCGGTCCGCTCCGGCTGCTCGACGGGGACTTCCCGGAAGCCGCGGCCATGCGCGGCATCGCCGAGCACAACCTGGCCGAGGCGCTGACCCTGGTCGGAGCCTGAGGCCGGACGCGCCGGACGCGCCGGACCGCTACGACGAGCGCCTCCTGATCTTCGAGCCCAGCCACACCAGCGGGTCGTACTTGCGGTCGGCCACCCGTTCCTTCAGGGGGATCAGCGCGTTGTCCGTGATCTTGATCCCCTCGGGGCAGACCTCCGTGCAGCACTTGGTGATGTTGCAGTAGCCGAGGCCGTGCTCGTCCTGGGCCGTGGCCCTGCGGTCCAGGCCGGCCTCGGCCGCCGCGTCCAGCGGGTGCATGTCCAGCTCCGCCACCCGCATCAGGAAACGCGGACCGGCGAACGCCGTCTTGTTCTCCTCGTGGTCGCGCACGACATGGCAGGTGTCCTGGCACAGGAAGCACTCGATGCACTTGCGGAACTCCTGCGAGCGGTCCACGTCCTCCTGCCGCATCCGGTACTCGCCGGGGCCGAGGCCGGCCGGCGGGACGAACGCCGGGATCTCCCTGGCCTTCTCGTAGTTGAAGCCGACGTCCGTCACCAGGTCCCGGATCACCGGGAAGGCGCGCAGCGGTGTGACCGTGATCGTCTCGTCCCGGCCGAACACCGACATGCGGGTCATGCACATCAGCCGGGGGCGCCCGTTGATCTCCGCCGAGCACGAACCGCACTTGCCCGCCTTGCAGTTCCAGCGGACCGCGAGATCGGGAGCCTGGGTGGCCTGGATCCGGTGGATGATGTCGAGCACCACCTCGCCGTCGTTGACCTCGACCGCGAAGTCCGCGAGGCCCCCGCCCTCGTCGTCGCCCCGCCACACCTGGAAGCGGGCCTCGTAGCTGCTCATTCGTACAGCTCCTCTTCGGCGAGGTACTTGACCAGCTCCTCCTTCTCGAAGAGGGCGAGCAGGTCGGGGCGGATGGGGGAGGTGGTCTCGCGGGTGAGCCGGATCTGGCCCCGGGCCGGGTCGGCGGCCGCCAGGCTCCCGGTGGGGTCGGCGAGCGCGCACAGCAGGTTCACGTTGCGCCAGGCGCGGTCCATCACCGGGTGGTCCTCGCGGGTGTGGCCGCCCCGGGACTCGGTGCGCTCCAGCGCCGCCCGGGCCACGCACTCGCTGACCAGCAGCATGTTGCGCAGGTCGAGGGCGAGATGCCAGCCGGGGTTGAACTGCCGGTGCCCCTCGACCCCGGCCCGCCGCGCCCGCACCCGCAGCTCGGCGAGCTTCTGCAGCGCCTGCTCCATCTCGCCCTCGCGGCGGATGATGCCGACCAGGTCGTTCATGGTCTGCTGGAGCTCCTGGTGCAGGGTGTACGGGTTCTCGGGCGCGGCCCCCGCCCCGGCACCGGCAGAGCCCACCGGCGCGGTACCGGCAGAGCCCGCAGCCCCGGCACCGGCAGAGCCCGCCGCGCCGGCGCCACCCGCAGACCCCGGCACCTCCGACGACCCCGGCACCCCCGCCGCTCCCGCCGTCTCCGCCGGTTCCGCGGAGAAGGGACGCAGCGCCTCGGCCGCCGCCGCGTCGACCTGGGCGTCGGCCGACCCGGTCCGTTCCGTCACGCCCGCCGCGTACTCCGCCGCGTGCCGGCCCGCCCGGCGCCCGAACACCAGCAGATCGGAGAGCGAGTTGCCGCCGAGCCGGTTGGAGCCGTGCATGCCGCCCGCGACCTCACCGGCCGCGAACAGGCCGGGCACACCACGGGCCGCCGCCGTGTCCGAGTCGACCGCGACACCGCCCATCACGTAGTGGCAGGTCGGACCGACCTCCATGGCCTCCGCCGTGATGTCGACGTCCGCCAGCTCCTTGAACTGGTGGTACATGGACGGCAGCCGGCGCCGGATCACCTCGGCGGGCATCCGGGTGGAGACGTCGAGGAAGACACCGCCGTGCGGGGAGCCGCGGCCCGCCTTCACCTCGGCGTTGATGGCGCGGGCCACCTCGTCGCGGGGGAGCAGCTCCGGCGGGCGCCGGTTGTGGTCCGGGTCCTCGTACCAGCGGTCGCCCTCGGCCTCGGACTCGGCGTACTTCTCCTTGAAGACGTCCGGGACGTAGTCGAACATGAACCGCTTGCCCTCGGAGTTCCTGAGCACCCCGCCGTCACCGCGCACCGACTCCGTGACCAGGATGCCCTTGACCGACGGGGGCCAGACCATGCCCGTCGGGTGGAACTGCACGAACTCCATGTTCAGCAGCGGCGCCCCGGCCAGCAGCGCGAGGGCGTGGCCGTCGCCGGTGTACTCCCACGAGTTCGACGTGACCTTGAAGGACTTGCCGATCCCGCCGGTGGCGAGGACCACCGAGGGGGCCTCCAGGACGAAGAAGCGGCCGGTCTCGCGGTCGTAGGCGAAGACCCCGGAGACCCGGTCCGCGCCGGAGCCGCCCCCGGGCGCCGTGTCCTTCAGGATCCGTGTGACCGTGCACTCCTGGAAGACCTTCAGCCGGGACTCGTGGTCCCCGGTCTCCCGGAAGTCCTCCTGCTGCAGCGCGACGATCTTCTGCTGGAGGGTGCGGATCAGCTCCAGGCCCGTACGGTCGCCGACGTGGGCGAGGCGCGGGTACTCGTGGCCGCCGAAGTTGCGCTGCGAGATCCGCCCGTCCTCGGTGCGGTCGAACAGCGCGCCCCAGGTCTCCAGCTCCCACACCCGGTCGGGGGCCTCCTGGGCGTGCAGCTCGGCCATCCGCCACTGGTTGAGGAACTTGCCCCCGCGCAGGGTGTCGCGGAAGTGGACCTGCCAGCTGTCGTGCTCGTTGGCGTTGGCCATGGCCGCGGCGATGCCGCCCTCGGCCATCACGGTGTGCGCCTTGCCGAACAGGGACTTGCAGATCACCGCCGTCCGGGCGCCCCGCTCGCGCGCCTCGACGGCCGCGCGCAGCCCGGCGCCACCGGCACCGACCACGACGACGTCCCACTCCTGCCGGTCGACCACGGACATGCGTCAGTTCCTCACTGGAGCCCTAGAAGAAACGCGGATCGGCGAACACGCCGGACGCGACGAGATAGACGTAGAAGTCGGCGAGCGCCACGCTCAGCAGCGACGCCCACGCCAGTTGCATGTGGCGGGCGTTGAGCCTGCCGACGAACCGCCAGGCCCGGTAGCGCACCGGATGTTTCGAGAAGTGCCGGAGCTTGCCGCCGACGATGTGCCGGCAGGAGTGGCAGGACAGCGTGTACGCCCAGATCAGCACGATGTTGGCCAGGAACACCAGGGTGCCCAGGCCCATGTGGCCCCACCGGTAGTGGGTGTCCCGGAAGGACAGCACGGTGTCGTAGGTCAGCACGCCCGCGACCAGGAGCGCGGCGTAGAAGAAGTACCGGTGGACGTTCTGCAGGATCAGCGGGAAGCGGCTCTCGCCGGTGTACGTCCGGTGCGGCTCGGCGACCGCGCACGCGGGCGGGGACAGCCAGAAGCTGCGGTAGTACGCCTTGCGGTAGTAGTAGCAGGTCAGCCGGAAACCGAGCGGGAAGATCAGGATGATGATCGCCGGGGAGACCGCCCACCAGGCGCCGAACAGGTCCGCGTTCGGGCCGCCGCGCATGGTCCGGCAGTCGTCCGCCAGACACGGCGAGTAGAACGGCGAGACGTACGGCGCGGCGTAGTAGTGCGCGTTCGAGAAGGCCCGCCAGGTCGAGTACACGACGAAGGCGAACAGGCCGGCCGCGGTGGCGGCGGGCGCCAGCCACCAGCGGTCGGTCCGCAGATGCGGCGCGCCGATCGCGGCACGCGTACCGGTGCGTACGCCGCCGCCTCCGGGCTTGGGTTCCGTACCAGTGGCCAAGACGGGACTCCGCTCTCGTGGCTCGGTTCGCCTCCGGGGCGCCCGCGCCGGTGTCGGTGACCGGCCGCGAGCGGTCCGCCGGGCCTGCGCGCGTCCGGCCGGCCGGCACCGGTGCGCCCCCCGCGTCCGCTCGCGGTCGGTCCGGGATTCAGGGAGCGTGCCGGTCGCGGGCGCCCAGTCCCTCGTCGTCCGCGTCCGTCCACAGGGTGATGTCGTACGGAGTGTCGGAGATGGTGACGAGGTCGGGCACGCCGACGGTGTCCGGACGGGTGACCGCCTGCCGCAGCAGGGTCACGCTCTCGCGCAGGTGGTCGGCGTCCGTCCGGACGCGGCGCATCTCCAGGCCGCCGCTGCCGAGCTGCCTCTCCAGCTGCCCCAGCGACCGCTGGAGGCCGTCGAGGCAGCGCTGGACCGATGTCAGGTCGTCGTGCACGGACATGGCTTGCCCTCACTTCCGCGGGCCCCGCGCATGCGCAGGACCCTGGGCGGCAACGTTCATGCGCCTTGGAGTGTCGCGCGTCACACACGCCGCTGTGAAGAGACGTGCATCGATTGGCGGAGGCGCGTCGGTGCGTCCGCGCGGGCGTGCGTGCGGGCGGGCGTCGGCCGGTGTGTTGCGCCGCACGGGTGGGCTTGCCGGGCGTCGCCGCCGTGTCGCCCGCGGTCGGCGGATCCTTTCCTCTTCAGTGGCTGCATAGATCTGATCAGCTCCATATACCGCCAAAAGTGATCATAACGCCCGCGGCTTCCCGGAGGTAGCAGAGATGTCCCACGACGTCGTCGGCCCCAGGCCCTCCCGTCCGTCTCCCGCCCGCCGCGCGGTGCTGCGGTCGGCCGCCTTCCTCGGCGCCGGCGCCCTCGTGGTGCCGCTGCTCGCCGGGTGCGGCGCCGACGAGGAGGAGAGCCGCCCGCTGACCGGGCAGGACATCGCCCTCGTCGCCCGCGACAAGGTCGCCGAGGGCGGCACCCTGAAGTGGGCCGTGGACGCCGTGCCGGAGACCCTGAACGCCTACCAGGCCGACGCCGACGCGGGCACCACCCGCATCGCCCAGGCCGTGCTGCCGTCGATGTTCACCCTCGACGGCAGCGGCCGCCCGGTGGTCGACCCCGCCTACCTGGAGAAGGCCGAGGTCATCGAGACCGAGCCGCGCCAGGTCGTCCAGTACAAGCTGAACCAGCAGGCCGTCTGGAGCGACGGCCGGGAGATCGGCGCCGCCGACTTCGTCGCCCAGTGGCGCGCCCTGTCCGGCAAGGACACCGCCTTCTGGACCGCCCGCAACGCCGGCTACGACCGCATCGAGAAGATCGAGCGCGGCGCGAGCGACCTCCAGGTCCGCGTCACCTTCAGCCGGCCCTACGCCGACTGGAAGTCGCTGTTCTCCCCGCTGTACCCGAAGGACGTCATGGGCACCCCCGACGCCTTCAACGACGGCGCCCGCCGCAAGCTGGACGTGACGGCCGGCCCCTTCCGGGTGGACCGGGTCGACACCGCGGCCAAGGACGTCGTCCTCACCCGCAACCCGCGCTGGTGGGGCAGCCCCGCCAAGCTGGACGAGATCGTGCTGCACGCCGTGCCCCGGGACCAGCGGGCCTCCGCGCTGGCCGACGGGACGGTGGACCTCGCCGACGTCGACGCCGCCGAGGCCGGGCGGATCGGTGCCGCCACGGGCGGCGGCACCGGCAGCCCGCTGGCCGGCGCCGGGAAGACCTCCGCCAGGAAGCTCCGCTCCTGGGCGCTCGCGCACGGCATCGGCGCCGGCGAGCCGCCGTCCGGGCAGAAGAAGCTGCGCAAGGCCGTCACCCGGTACCTGGAGGAGCAGGACGGCCTGCGCGCCTTCGGCGTCCGCAAGTCGCTGGAGCCCGCCTACACCCAGCTCGCCCTCAACGGCGCCGGCGGCCCCCTCGCCGACGAGCGGGTGCGCCGGGCCGTGGCGCACGCCCTGGACCGCACCGAGCTGGCGAAGGTGGTGCTGACCCCGCTCGGTCTGCCCGCCGTCCCCGTCGGCAGCCACCTGGCGCTGTCCGGGCAGCCGGCCTACGCCGACAACAGCAGCGCGCTGGGCGGCCAGGACACCAAGCAGGCCGAGGCGCTGCTCGCGGACGCCGGCTGGGTGGCCGGGGGACCGGTGAAGGAGCAGAAGAAGGGCGAGAAGGCGGCCGGGCCCGAGGCCGGGAAGGACGACGAGTCCGCCGGCGGCAAGGACGGCGAGTACATCGTCGGCGAGGACGACAAGAACCCGGGCGACGACGAGAAGGGCCGGCACGGCGAGGGCGGCGGCAAGCACCTCGCCCAGGACGGCAAGCAGTACTCCGGCCAGGGCGGCGCCCCGGGCGCCTACGCGCCGAAGGGCACGGCGGCCCCCGCGGGCGCCGTGACGGGACCGCTCGCCAAGGACGGCCAGGCGCTCAACCTGCGCTTCGTCCTCCCGTCGGGCCCCGGCTCGGAGACCCTGAACACGGTCGCCGCGCAGATCTCGCGGATGCTGGAGAAGGTGGGCATCCTCACGACGGTCACCAAGGTCTCGGACGAGAGCTACTTCAAGGACCACATCGCCTCCGGCGACTACGACCTCGCCCTGTACTCCTGGCCGGCCACCGCCTTCCCCGCCACCGACGCGCGGCCCGTCTACGCCAAGCCGGTGCCGGCCGCCGACGGCTCGGTGAACGTCGAGCAGAACTACACCCGGGTCGGCACCGACCAGGTCGACCAGCTCTTCGACGAGGCCGGTGCGACGCTGGACGAGGAGGAGGCCCGGGGCCTGATCCGCAAGGCGGATTCCAGGATCTGGGCGGCGGCCGGCTCCATCCCGCTGTACCAGCGCCCGCAACTGGTGGGCGCCCGCAACAACCTGGTCAACGCCGGGGCCTTCGGCTTCCGGACCCCGGTCTACGAGGACATGGGCTTCCTGAAGAAGGGTGCGAAGCTCTCGCCGAGCCCCTCCGCGAAGTGACCGCCCCGTGGCCCTGCGGAGGCCGACTCCGTCAGGGCCACGTACCATGGGGTAAGGCCGTGGCGTGTCCGCCCGGCAGGCCCCGCGCCGCGGAGGTCGTCACCACACTCCAGGAGAAGCGCCTCATATGGCCACGCGCCACGACATCCGCAACGTCGCCATCGTCGCCCACGTCGACCACGGCAAGACGACCATCGTCGACGCCATGCTCAAGCAGGCCGGTGCCTTCGCCGCGCACGCCGCCGAGTCGCTCGACGACCGCATGATGGACTCGAACGACCTGGAGCGTGAGAAGGGCATCACGATCCTGGCGAAGAACACCGCGGTGAAGTACCACCCCAAGGATGGCGGCGAGGCCATCACGATCAACATCATCGACACCCCGGGCCACGCCGACTTCGGTGGCGAGGTCGAGCGCGGTCTGTCGATGGTCGACGCGGTCGTCCTGCTCGTCGACGCCTCCGAGGGTCCGCTCCCGCAGACCCGCTTCGTGCTGCGCAAGGCCCTCCAGCAGCGCCTGCCGGTCATCCTGTGCATCAACAAGACGGACCGCCCGGACTCCCGCATCGACGAGGTCGTCAACGAGACGTACGACCTCTTCCTCGACCTGGACGCGGACGAGGACCAGATCGAGTTCCCGATCGTCTACGCGTGCGGCCGTGACGGCATCGCCTCGCTGACGAAGCCCGAGGACGGCACCGTCCCGGCCGACTCCACCAACCTGGAGCCGTTCTTCTCCACCATCCTGGAGCACGTCCCGGCGCCGTCGTACGACGAGGCCGCCCCGCTCCAGGCGCACGTCACCAACCTGGACGCCGACAACTTCCTCGGCCGCATCGCGCTGCTCCGCGTCGAGCAGGGCGAGCTGCGCAAGGGCCAGACGGTCGCGTGGATCAAGCGCGACGGCACGGTGCAGAACGTCCGCATCACCGAGCTGCTGATGACCGAGGCGCTCACCCGCAAGCCCGCCGAGGTCGCCGGCCCCGGTGACATCTGCGCCGTCGCCGGTATCCCGGAGATCATGATCGGTGAGACCCTCGCCGACCCCGAGAACCCGATCGCGCTGCCGCTGATCACGGTCGACGAGCCCGCGATCTCCATGACCATCGGCACCAACACCTCGCCGCTGGTCGGCCGTGGCGGCACGGGCAAGGGCGCGGACGCCAAGTCCGCGGTCAAGGACCGCAAGGTCACCGCCCGCCAGGTCAAGGACCGCCTCGACCGCGAGCTGATCGGTAACGTCTCCCTCCGCGTGCTCGACACCGAGCGCCCGGACGCCTGGGAGGTCCAGGGCCGCGGTGAGCTGGCGCTCGCCATCCTGGTCGAGCAGATGCGCCGTGAGGGCTTCGAGCTGACCATCGGCAAGCCGCAGGTCGTCACCCAGGTCATCGACGGCAAGGTCCACGAGCCGGTCGAGCGCATGACCATCGACGTCCCCGAGGAGCACATGGGCGCGGTCACGCAGCTCATGGGCGTCCGCAAGGGCCGCATGGACAACATGTCGAACCACGGCTCCGGCTGGGTCCGCCTGGAGTTCGTCGTCCCGTCCCGCGGCCTCATCGGCTTCCGTACCGAGTTCCTGACCGGTACGCGCGGCACGGGCATCGCCCACTCCATCCACGAGGGCCACGAGCCCTGGTTCGGCACGCTGACGACCCGTAACAACGGCTCGCTCGTCGCCGACCGCTCCGGCGCCGTCACCGCGTTTGCGATGACGAATCTCCAGGAGCGCGGCGTGCTGTTCACCGACCCCGGCACCGAGGTGTACGAGGGCATGATCGTCGGCGAGAACTCGCGCTCCGACGACATGGACGTGAACATCACCAAGGAGAAGAAGCTCACGAACATGCGGTCTTCCTCGGCCGACTCGTTCGAGGCGATCGTTCCTCCGCGCAAGCTGTCGCTGGAGCAGTCGCTGGAGTTCTGCCGCGACGACGAGTGCGTCGAGGTGACTCCTGAGGCCGTTCGCATTCGCAAGGTCGTCCTCGACCAGAAGGAGCGCGGCCGCACCGCGAGCCGCGCCAAGAACGGCTGACAGCACACATAGCCGGGCCGCCCTGACGGGCGGCCGAGCCCGGGTGTCCCCAGCATGGGGGCACCCGGGCTTTTTTCAACCCGTTTTCGGTCACCGGGTGTCCGCAATGCGGAGATCGCCTTCCGATAGCCATGTAACACGTCCGTTTCGCGGCCTTCAGTCAGGGAATGGTTTGTCCGGTTTTTGGGAGTTACGCAGGTGAGCTGTGACTGAATTGAGATTTAAAGACAGTGGTTCGTCCCCAGGCTCATGGCAGATAGTTAGCCGCGTAGCGCTCGGGTCAATGGGTCTCGCGCCGTGGGGACGGCGCCGGCTCACGAGCACCAGAGGGTGTCTGATCTTCCGTCAGGGGTGTCGGGGGAAAGGCGTGAACCCTCTCCTGTCGGTGAACACGTGGAGTCATGAGGAGGAACCCCCATGTGCGGTCTCGCATACATCGGGCGGGTCAGGTCGTCGCTTCCAGTGGTGTGATCCGGCCGTAGAACTACGCGCGTCGAACTGCGGTTTCGCGCATTTTCCAGCTACCCGGGCACCTCTCACACCCATACCTGCGAAACGGACGAACCGTGACAAGTCCTATCGACATCGAAGATGGCGGGACCTCGGTCGTCGTCGACGGCGAACAAGGGCCGGAGACGAAGACCGAGAACGCCGGGCTCGAAGGCCGGTCTCCCGGCCAGCTGATGTGGATGCGCTTCAAGCGCGACCGAGCCGGGGTCGTATCGGCCTACGTCGTGGCCTTCTTCTTCATCGTCGGGCTCCTCGCGCCACTGATCTCCAAGCTGTACGGCAAGGATCCCTACACGATCTACGCCGACGACCGCCCCGAGCTCTTCGACAGCGCGGGCGTGCCGGTGCAGCCCAACGGCGGCATCAGCAGCGAATTCTGGTTCGGCCTCGAACCGGGTAACGGGTACGACGTCTTCACCAAGCTGATCTACGGCATCCGCACCTCGCTGATGATCTCGCTCGCGGTCACCGTCGCGGTCGTCATCACCGGCATCCTGCTCGGTGTCGCGGCCGGCTACCTCGGCGGTCGCGCCGACTTCGCCATCGGCCGGGTCATCGACTTCCTGCTGGCCTTCCCCTCCCAGCTGTTCTTCATCGCGAGCATGCCGGTCGTCGTCTCCCTGTTCGTCAGCCCGCGCGACGAGACACCGGTCTACGTCCGCGTCGTCGCCCTGATCCTCGTCCAGTGGTTCCTGGGCTGGATGAGCCTCGCCCGCATCCTGCGCGGCACCTCCCTCGCCCTGCGGGAGAGGGAGTTCATCGAGGCGGCCAAGGTGAGCGGCGCGTCCTCGTGGCGGATCATCCGCAAGGAGATCCTGCCGAACGTCGTCACCCCGCTGCTCGTGCAGACGACGTACATGCTCCCGGCCTTCGTGACCGCCGAGGCGGGTCTGTCCTTCCTGGGTGTGGGCATCGTGGAACCGACGCCGGACTGGGGGCAGATGTTCTCCAAGGCGTCCACCGAACTGGTGATGCAGAACGACATCACCTACATGTTCTTCCCCGGCATTTCGATGATCATCTTCATCGTCGCGTTCAACCTGCTCGGGGACTCGGTCCGAGACGCCTTCGATCCCAAGGCAGCTCGCTGATCGGGCATTGCACGGCACGTCAGAAACATCAGCACCTCACCGTATTTTCCAGCAGCTCGCACTGGTGACACGACAACGCACTGGTGACACACAGATGGGTGGGAACCTCGTGATGAGTAGGGGCGGACGCCACGTATACGGCGCACTCTCCGTGCTCGCGGCCGGAGCTCTTGTGCTCACCGGTTGCAGCAAGGGTGGCAGCGACAGCGGCGCCAACGAGAAGAAGGACCAGGAGAACGCCAAGCGCCAGCAGGCCTCCATAAAGTTCGGCACCGCGGCGGACTCCACGGGCCCCGCGGCCGACGTGCCCGGCGCCAAGTCCGGCGGGACCATGGAGGTCCTCCAGCGCGACAGCTACGCGCACCTCGACCCGGCGCAGATCTACGTGTCCGACGAGGGCTCGCTCGCCACGCTGCTGCACCGCGGCCTGACCGGCTACAAGGCGACGGGCAACGACGGCAGCCAGCACGAGGTCGTGGGTGACCTCGCCACCGACGCCGGCACCACGACCGACGGTGGCAAGACCTGGAAGTTCACGCTGAAGGACGGCATCAAGTTCCAGGACGGTTCCCCGATCACGTCCAAGGACGTGCGGCACACCGTCGAGCGGCTCTTCGCCCCCTTCATCAACCAGGGCCCGACCTACCTCCAGCAGTGGCTGGCGGACACCCCGGGCGCCAAGTACCGCGACCTCCTCAAGGGCGGTCCGTACAAGGGCAAGCACCTGCCGTCCTCGGTCCTGGAGACCCCGGACGACAAGACGATCGTCTTCCACTTCAAGACGGCGCGCCCCGACCTGCCCTACGCGCTGGCCATGGCGGGCTACGGGATCGTCTCGGAGAAGGGCGACACCAAGGAGCGCTACGACAAGGCCCCGCTGGCGACCGGCCCCTACAAGGTCCAGTCGTTCAAGTCGGGCAAGTCGATGGTGCTCGTGAAGAACACCAACTGGGACGCGAAGACGGACCCGATCCGTCACCAGTACATCGACCAGTTCAACTTCACGTTCAACCAGCAGTTCGAGACGTCCACCAAGGCGCTCCTCGCCGACAGCGGCGCGGACCAGACCGGCATCAGCTTCAACAACCAGGTCGACGCGG
The DNA here is from genome assembly GCF_044747185.1 of Streptomyces sp. NPDC090108. Classification (NCBI taxonomy): domain Bacteria; kingdom Bacillati; phylum Actinomycetota; class Actinomycetes; order Kitasatosporales; family Streptomycetaceae; genus Streptomyces; species Streptomyces sp. NPDC090108. The sequence continues at coordinate 656,938 of NZ_JBIVDQ010000001.1, read as the reverse complement.
GCAACCTGTCCAAGGTGCTCAAGGACCCGAAGCTGAAGTCCCGCACGGTCTCCGGCTACCAGCCGTACGTGGGCCAGATGAACATCAACATGCACCACCCGGCCATGCAGGACAAGACGGTCCGCCAGGCCATCGCCTACGCCCTGCCCGTCTCGCCGTTCGTCCGCGCCTACGGCGGCAGCGACGCGATGGAGGTCGCCGGCGGCCTGATCTCCCCGACCGTCTCCGGCTACGACGCCGGCTTCGACCCGTGGGGCAAGAAGAAGGCCAACGGCGCCGGTGACCCGGAGAAGGCCAAGGCCCTGCTGAAGAAGGCCGGCAAGCTCAACCTGAAGCTGACCTTCGGCTACATCAACACCCCCGAGGGCCAGCAGTACTCCACCGCCATGGCGGCGGGCCTGCAGAAGGCCGGCTTCAACGTCCAGCGCCAGGAGATCCCGGCCGAGTCGTACTACGACCAGGTCTCCAAGCTGAACAACAACTACGACATCTTCCACACCGCGTGGGGTGCCGACTGGCCGTCCGCCTCGACCGTGCTCCCGCCGCTGTACGACGGCCGCGTGATCGCCGACGGTGCGCAGAACTACTCGCAGGTCAACGACCCCAAGGTCAACAGCGAGATCGACCGGATCAACCAGATCACCGACCCGGTCAAGTCCGCGGCCGAGTGGGAGAAGCTCGACCAGTACCTCGTCAAGGACGTCATCAACGTCGTTCCGACGGGTGACTACAAGCAGACGCAGATCGCCGGTTCCAAGGTCGGCGGCCTCGTCTACGACGACGTCATCGGCGGCATCGACCCGCGTCGTCTCTTCATCAAGTAACCCCGTCCACAGCCGGTACCCGGCGCCCGCCCAGAACACCGCGGGCGCCGGGTACCCCCGGACCGCCGACGTCAGAGAGCTGCCCCTGTCATGCTGCGCTTCCTCGTCCGCCGGACCCTCGGTGCCGTCGTCATTCTTTTCCTGCTGAGCATCGTTGCGTTCGTACTGTTCTTCGGAGTGCCCCGGGACCCGGCGCTGCTGATGTGCAGCAAGACCTGCAACCCGGACGCGATCGCCAACATCCACCATGTGCTCGGTCTCGACAAGCCCATCACCGAGCAGTACTGGATCTTCCTGCACAACGTCATCCTGGGAAGCAACGACTTCGTCCAGGGCCCCTGCCCCGCCCCCTGCTTCGGGTACTCGTACCACACCAACGACCTGGTCTGGAGCACCCTGACCGACCGTCTGCCCACCACCGTCTCCCTGACGCTGGGCAGCGCCGTCTGCTTCCTCCTCGTCGGTCTCGGCACCGGACTGCTCGCGGCCTGGCGCCGCGGCACGATGGTCGACAAGACGGCGACCGCCGTGTCCATGGTCATCGGCGCGATGCAGATCTACTTCCTCGGCCCGCTGGCCCTGGCGCTCCTCGTCTACCAGACCCACGTGCTCAGCAAGCCGGCGTACAACGACTTCACGGCCAATCCGGTCAGTTGGTTCACCGGCCTGATCCTTCCGTGGGTGATCCTCTCCACGATCTTCGCCGCGCAGTACACCCGTATGGCGCGCTCGTCGATGATCGAGCAGCTGCAGGAGGACCACGTCCGCACGGCGCGCGCCAAGGGCATGTCCCGGCGTTACGTCTTCTTCCGCTACGCCTGGCGCGGTTCGCTGATCCCCATCGTCACCATCTTCGGCATCGACCTCGGGGCCCTGCTCGGCGGCGCCATCATCACCGAGTACACCTTCGGTCTGCCGGGCCTCGGCCAGCTGGCGGTCCAGGCGGTCAACTTCAGCGACCTGCCGCTGCTGCTCGGCGTGATGCTGTTCTCCGCCTCCATGATTCTGCTGTTCAACATCATTGTCGACGCCGCCTACGCGTTCATCGACCCGCGCGTGCGGCTGTCCTAGGAGCACTGTCGTGACCACTCTGACCAAGGAAGCCGGTGCTCCGGTCCCGGCGGGTTCGGGCCCGCTGCTCTCCGTGCGGGACCTGCACGTCAGTTTCAAGACCGAGGACGGCATCGTCCGGGCCGTCAACGGGCTCTCCTTCGACCTCGCGCGCGGCAAGACGCTGGGCATCGTGGGCGAGTCGGGCTCCGGCAAGTCGGTCACCAACCTGACCGTCCTCGGCCTGCACAACCCGATGTTCACCACCGTCGAGGGCGAGATCCTGCTGGACGGGCAGGAGCTGATCTCCGCGCGCGAGCAGGAGCTGGAGAAGCTGCGCGGCAACAAGGTCGCCATGATCTTCCAGGACCCGCTGACCGCGCTCTCCCCCTATTACACCGTCGGCCGGCAGATCGCCGAGCCGTACATGAAGCACACCGGCGCCTCCAAGAAGGAGGCCTGGGACCGCGCGGTGGAGATGCTCACCAAGGTCGGCATCCCCAACCCCAAGGAGCGGGCGAAGGACTACCCGCACCAGTTCTCCGGCGGTATGCGCCAGCGCGCGATGATCGCCATGGCGCTGGTGTGCGACCCCGACCTGCTGATCGCGGACGAGCCGACCACCGCGCTCGACGTGACCGTCCAGGCGCAGATCCTCGACCTGCTCAAGGACCTCCAGCAGGAGTTCGGCTCCGGCATCATCTTCATCACCCACGACCTCGGCGTGATCGCCGACATGGCCGACGACATCATGGTGATGTACGCGGGCAACGCGGTCGAGCGGGGCACGGTCGACCAGGTGCTGCGCGAGCCGCAGCACCCGTACACCTGGGGCCTGCTGAACTCGATGCCGCGCCTCGACTCCGACCCGAGCGCACAGCTGGCCCCCATCCCGGGTGCCCCGCCGTCGCTGCTCAACCCGCCGTCGGGCTGCCGCTTCCACCCCCGCTGCACCTTCCAGGACCGGGTCGAGTACGCCGGGGCGTGTGTCACCGAGCGTCCGCTGCTCGGTCCCGACCGGGCCTCCGCCTGCCACCTGAGCGCGGAGCAGAAGCGGACCATCTTCATCGAAGAGATCAAGCCCCGGCTCGGCTAGGGCAGAGGAGGACACCGTCATGACAGAGGACCTGGTCCTTCCGACCCCCCGGGAGAAGAACGCCGGCGCGGACGGCGAAGCCCTGCTCGAGGTCTCGGGGCTGACCAAGCACTTCCCGATCAAGGGAGGCTTCCCGATCCGCCGTACGGTCGGCGCGGTCCAGGCCGTGGACGGCATCGACCTGACCGTGAACGTCGGCGAGAGCTTCGGCCTGGTCGGCGAGTCGGGCTGCGGCAAGTCGACCACCGGCCGGCTGATCACGCGCCTGATGGACCCGACGTCCGGCTCCATCAAGTACCGCGGGCAGGAGATCAGCAACGCGGACCGCAAGCAGATGGCGCCGATCCGGTCCGAGATCCAGATGATCTTCCAGGACCCCTACTCGTCGCTGAACCCGCGGCAGACGGTCGGCAAGATCATCTCGGGTCCGATGGAGATCAACGGCATCGACCCCGCGGGCGGCCGCGAGAAGCGTGTCCGTGAGCTCCTGGAGACCGTCGGCCTGAACCCCGAGCACTACAACCGGTTCCCGCACGAGTTCTCCGGCGGTCAGCGCCAGCGCATCGGCGTCGCCCGTGCGCTCGCCCTGGAGCCGAAGCTGATCGTGGCCGACGAGCCGGTCTCCGCGCTCGACGTCTCGATCCAGGCGCAGGTCGTCAACCTGCTCCAGAAGGTGCAGAACGAGCTCGGCATCGCCTTCCTGTTCATCGCCCACGACCTGGCCGTGGTCCGCCACTTCTCGCAGCGCGTGGCCGTGATGTACCTCGGGAAGATCATCGAGGTGGGTGACCGCGAGTCGATCTACACCCGCCCGCGTCACCCGTACACCCACGCCCTGCTCTCCGCGGTGCCCGAGGTGAGCCTGTCGGGCGACGACGCCCCGGCGCGTGAGCGCATCCGCCTCGCGGGCGACGTGCCGTCCCCGATCAACCCGCCGTCCGGCTGCCGGTTCCGTACCCGGTGCTGGAAGGCCCAGGACAAGTGCGCGACCGAGGAGCCGCCGCTGGTCCAGATCTCGGGCAACGTGGACGGTCACCTGACGGCCTGCCACTTCCCGGAGGACCCGACGATCGCGGCCCGCGAGAACGACATCGTGCTGGACCCGGCGCTCGCGGCGCTGGAGGAGTCGGCCGGCGAGTAGGCCCGCTCCCGGGCGGCTCGTGCCCGGAACCGAGTGAAGAAGAAGGCCCGCGTCCTGGGGAGGGCGCGGGCCTTCGGGTTCCCCTGGAACCGGACACTCGTGGGCTCGGGTCAATGGGCCGTGAACGTCCGTCCCGCGTGAGGCGGCCGGCGTGAAAGGGGTGTCGCCGGCCCGCCGCCGTGGGGGTTCTCGGGCGGAGGACCGGCCGGAACCGGCTCCGCCGTCACAGGATAGTGGCACGCCATGAGGTCACCGGCCATTCGGATCAAAGGTTTTTCCCCGCACATGCCTGCATCCGGATGACGTGTCGCCCGCAGGGCCGTTCAATCGGACGTCTGACACACGAGATGTGTCATACAAGCTGATATTGGCCGGTCTGTCCGCAGGTGATCATGCAGGAGGCACGTCATGCGGGGAATCACGCACGCCCGATGGGCCGCCGGCGCGGCGGCCGTCGCGCTCGCCGCCACCGGCTGCGGAAGCGGAGCCTCCGGCAGCGGCGGGATCGGCAGCGCGGTGCTCAGCTCCTCCTGGGGCGACCCGCAGAACCCGCTGGAGCCGTCCAACACCAACGAGGTGCAGGGCGGCAAGGTGCTCGACATGATCTTCCGGGGCCTGAAGAAGTACGACCCGAGGACCGGCAAGGCCACCGACATGCTCGCCGAGAGCATCACCACCACGGACTCGCGCAACTTCACCGTCAAGGTCAAGGACGGCTGGACCTTCTCCAACGGCGAGAAGGTCACCGCCCGGTCCTTCGTGGACGCCTGGAACTACGGGGCGAGCCTGCGCAACAACCAGAAGAACGCCTACTTCTTCGGCTACATCGAGGGCTACGGCCAGGTCCATCCGTCGGGCGGCAGCCAGAGCGCGGAGCGGCTGTCCGGCCTCAAGGTCGTCGACGGCCACACCTTCACCGTGAAGCTCGACCAGAAGTTCTCCAGCTTCCCCGACACCCTCGGCTACGCGGCCTTCGCCCCGCTGCCCCGCGCGTTCTTCACCGACCACGCCGGCTGGCTGAAGAAGCCGGTCGGCAACGGGCCCTACACCATCGAGTCGTACCAGCGGGGCGCGCAGATGAACCTGCGGAAGTGGGACGGCTACCCCGGCCCCGACAAGGCGCTGAACGGTGGTGTGACCCTCAAGGTCTACACGGACGGCAACACCGCCTACACCGACCTGATGGCCGGCAACCTCGACCTCGTCGACGACATCCCCGCCGCCCAGCTCAGGAACGTCAGGAGCGACCTCGGGGACCGCTACATCAACACCCCGGCCGGCATCATCCAGACGCTCGAATTCCCCTTCTACGACAAGCGGTGGAACAAGGCGGGCTCGGAGAAGGTGCGCACCGGGCTGTCCATGGCGATCAACCGCAAGCAGATCACCGACACCCTGTTCCGCGGGACCCGCACCCCGGCCAGCGACTGGACCTCCCCGGTGCTCGGCGTGCAGGGCGGCTTCAAGGAAGGGCTGTGCGGCAAGGCCTGCGACTACGACCCCGCCGGCGCGAGGAAGCTCGTCCAGGAGGGCGGGGGCCTGCCCGGCGGCCAGGTCAGGATCACCTACAACGCGGACGCGGGCTCGCACCGGGAGTGGATCGACGCCGTCTGCAACTCCATCAACAACTCCCTCGGCGACGACAAGGCCTGCGTCGGCAACCCGGTCGGCACCTTCGCCGACTTCCGCAACCAGATCGGGCAGCACCGGATGACCGGACCGTTCCGCGCCGGCTGGCAGATGGACTACCCGCTCATCCAGAACTTCCTGCAGCCGATGTACTACACGAACGCCTCCTCCAACGACGGCAAGTGGTCCGACCCCCGCTTCGACGCGCTCGTCGACCAGGCCAACGCCGAGAGCGACCCGATCAGATCGGTCGCCACCTTCCAGAAGGCGGAGGAGGTGGTGCGCGACCACATGGCCGCCATCCCGCTCTGGTACCAGAACGGCAGCGCCGGCTACTCCGACCGGCTGTCCGACGTGGCGCTGAACCCCTTCAGCGTGCCCGTCTACAACGAGATCAAGGTCAGCTGACCCGCCATGGGACGCTACGTCCTGCGGCGGCTGCTCCAGATGATCCCGGTGTTCGTCGGAGCCACCCTGCTGATCTTCCTCATGGTCAACGTCATGGGCGACCCCATCGCGGGGCTGTGCGGCGAGCGCAGCTGCGACCCCGCGACGGCCGCCCAGCTGGCGCGCGAGTTCGGCTTGGACAAGCCGCTGTGGCAGCAGTACCTCACCTACATGGGGAACGTCTTCACCGGCGACTTCGGCACGGCGTTCAACGGCCAGAAGGTCACCGAGCTGATGTCCACCTCGTTCCCCGTCACCATCCGGCTGACCATCGTGGCCGTCGTCATCGAGGTCGTCGTCGGCATCGTCCTCGGGGTCGTCACGGGCCTCAGGCGCGGCCGCCCCGTCGACACCGCCGTGCTGCTGCTCACCCTGGTCGTCATCTCCGTGCCGACCTTCGTGACCGGCCTGCTGCTCCAGCTGCTGCTCGGCGTGGAGTGGGGCTGGATCAAGCCGTCCGTGCCGCCCGAGGCGTCCTTCGACGAGCTCATCGTGCCCGGCCTGGTGCTCGCCTCCGTCTCGCTCGCCTACGTCGTCCGGCTCACCCGCACCTCCATCGCGGAGAACAAGCGGGCCGACTACGTCCGCACCGCCGTCGCCAAGGGCCTGCCCCAGCGCCGGGTCGTGGTCCGGCACCTGCTGCGCAACTCCCTGATCCCCGTGGTCACCTTCATCGGCACCGACATCGGCGCGCTCATGGGCGGCGCCATCGTGACCGAGCGGATCTTCAACATCCACGGCGTCGGCTACCAGCTCTACCAGGGCATCCTGCGGCAGAACACCCAGACGGTCGTCGGCTTCGTGACCGTGCTCGTGCTGGTCTTCCTCGTCGCCAACCTGCTCGTGGACCTGCTGTACGCCGTACTCGACCCGAGGATCCGCTATGTCTGAGCAGCAGTCGTACGGGGGCGGGGGAGCGATCGCCTCGACCGGCGCGGGCGGCGCGATGGACCTCGCGGCGAGCGAGGCGGCCGGCCTGGAACGGGGACCGGGCGGTCCCGGCGGCACCGGGCCGCGGGGCAGACCGCGCTCGCTGTGGTCCGACGCCTGGCGCGACCTCAGGCGCAACCCGGTCTTCCTGCTCTCCGCCGCCGTCATCGTGTTCCTGGCCGTCATCTCCGTGTGGCCTTCGGCGATCACCTCCGGCAATCCCCTCAGCTGCGACCTCGCCCAGTCCCAGAACGGCCCCGAGCCCGGTCACCCCTTCGGCTTCGACGGCCAGGGCTGCGACGTCTACACCCGGACCGTGTACGGGGCCCGTACGTCCGTCACGGTCGGCGTCCTCGCCACCCTGGGGGTCGCCGTGCTGGGCTCGGTGCTCGGCGGACTCGCCGGCTACTTCGGCGGGATCGGCGACTCGTTCCTGTCCCGGATCACCGACATCTTCTTCGCCATCCCGGTCGTCCTCGGCGGACTCGTCCTGCTGTCCGTGGTCACCAGCAACACCGTCTGGCCGGTCATCGGCTTCATGGTGCTGCTCGGCTGGCCGCAGATCTCCCGCATCGCCCGCGGTTCGGTCATCACCGCCAAGCAGAACGACTACGTGCAGGCCGCCCGCGCCCTCGGCGCCTCCGACACCCGCATCCTGCTGCGGCACATCGCGCCCAACGCGGTCGCGCCGGTGATCGTCGTGGCGACCATCGCGCTCGGCACCTACATCGCGCTGGAGGCCACCCTGTCCTACCTCGGCGTCGGCCTGAAGCCGCCCAGCGTCTCCTGGGGCATCGACATCTCCGCCGCCTCCCCCTACATCCGCAACGCCCCGCACGCCCTGCTCTGGCCCTCGGGGGCGCTGGCGGTCACCGTCCTGGCCTTCATCATGCTCGGCGACGCGGTGCGCGACGCCCTCGACCCGAAGCTGAGGTGAGGGCGCGATGCTGCTCGAAGTCCGCGATCTGCACGTGGAGTTCGCGACCCGGGACGGGATCTCCAGGGCCGTCAACGGGGTGTCGTACGGCGTCGGCGCGGGGGAGACGCTGGCCGTGCTCGGGGAGTCCGGGTCCGGCAAGTCGGTGACCGCGCAGGCCGTGATGGGCATCCTCGACATGCCGCCCGGACGGATCACCGGCGGGGAGATCCTCTTCCAGGGCCGCGACCTGCTCACCATGAAGGAGGAGGAGCGGCGGCGGATCCGGGGCGCGGAGATGGCGATGATCTTCCAGGACGCGCTGTCCTCCCTCAACCCCGTGATGACGGTCGGCGACCAGCTCGGCGAGATGTTCACCGTGCACCGGGGGATGTCCCGCAAGGACGCCCGGGCCAGGGCCGTCGAGCTGATGGACCAGGTGCGCATCCCGGGGGCCGCCCAGCGGGTGCGCGACTACCCGCACCAGTTCTCCGGCGGCATGCGCCAGCGCATCATGATCGCCATGGCGATCGCGCTGGAACCGGCGCTCGTCATCGCCGACGAGCCCACCACCGCCCTCGACGTCACCGTCCAGGCCCAGGTCATGGACCTGCTCGCGGAGCTGCGGCGCGAGTACCGCATGGGGCTCGTCCTCATCACCCACGACCTCGGTGTCGTCGCGGACGTCGCCGACCGGATCGCGGTGATGTACGCGGGCCGGATCGTGGAGTCGGCGCCGGTGCACGACATCTACAAGAGCCCCGCCCACCCCTACACGCGCGGCCTGCTGGACTCCATCCCGCGCCTGGACCAGAAGGGGCAGGAGCTGTACGCCATCAAGGGGCTGCCGCCGAACCTGAGCCGGATCCCGTCCGGCTGCGCCTTCCATCCGCGCTGCCCGATGGCCCGGGACGTGTGCCGCACGGACGTGCCGCCGCTGTACGAGGTCTCGCAGGAGCGGGGCAGCGCCTGCCACTTCTGGAGGGACTGCCTCAATGGCTGAGCCGATCCTCGAGGTCAGCGGCCTCGTCAAGCACTACCCGCTCACCCGGGGCGTCCTGTTCCGGAAGCAGATCGGCGCGGTGAAGGCGGTCGACGGGGTCGACTTCACCCTGGGCCGGGGCGAGACCCTCGGCATCGTCGGCGAGTCCGGCTGCGGCAAGTCCACGGTGGCGCGGCTGCTGTGCCACCTCGAACGCCCGACGGCGGGTTCCATCAGGTTCAAGGGCGAGGACATCACCCGGCTCTCGGGCCGGGCCCTGAAGGCCGTGCGCCGCAACATCCAGATGGTCTTCCAGGACCCGTACACCTCGCTCAACCCCCGGATGACCGTCGGTGACATCATCGGGGAGCCGTTCGACATCCACCCCGAGGCGGCCCCGAAGGGCGACCGGCGGCGCAGGGTGCGGGAACTGCTGGACGTGGTCGGGCTCGACCCGGAGTACGCCGACCGCTACCCCCATCAGTTCTCCGGGGGCCAGCGCCAGCGCATCGGCATCGCGCGCGGGCTGGCACTGCGGCCCGAGGTGATCGTCGCCGACGAGCCGGTGTCCGCGCTGGACGTCTCGGTCCAGGCCCAGGTGATCAACCTTCTGGACCGCCTCCAGGCGGAGTTCGACCTCTCGTACGTCTTCATCGCGCACGACCTGTCGATCGTCCGGCACATCTCGGACCGGGTCGCCGTCATGTACCTCGGCCGGATCGTGGAGACCGGCACGGACGCGGAGATCTACGAGCACGCCACCCACCCCTACACACAGGCGCTGCTGTCGGCCGTCCCGGTGCCCGATCCCGACGCCCGCGAGGGCCGCCGGCGGATCATCCTCGCCGGGGACGTGCCGTCGCCCACCAGCGTCCCCTCCGGGTGCCGGTTCCGCACCCGTTGCTGGAAGGCCCGCGAGCGCTGCGCCGCCGAGGTCCCCGTACTGGCCGTCCCCGAGGAGTTCCGGCACACCGCGGGCCCGGTCGCCCACGACTCGGCGTGCCTCTTCGCGGCGCCCCTGCCGGTCCCGGAGGAGCCGTCGGCCGGGCCCCCGGCCGGGACCACCGGAGAGTCCGGGGAGTCCGGGGAGGAGACAGGGGAGGAGCCCGCCGGGCGGGCCGGCGGGGAGATCGCGGAGCAGGCCATGGAGGAGAACGGCACCGGGCCGGGATGACATGCTGCATCCCGGCCCGGTCACGGCACCCGCACGGCCGTACACGGATCAGACTCGCGTGTCCGTATATCGGTACCGCTTCCGCGAAGTTGCCTGCGTGTTAAAGCGGTTCGGGCCGATTCGCCCGGCCGCGGCCGCCGCGGCGGTCAGGCGAGCGACCGCTTGAGGAAGTCGACCTGGAGCAGGAGCAGGTTCTCCGCGACCTGTTCCTGCGGGGTCATGTGCGTGACGCCGGAGAGCGGGAGCACCTCGTGCGGCCGGCCGGCGGCGAGCAGGGCCGAGGACAGGCGCAGGGTGTGGGCCGCCACCACGTTGTCGTCGGCGAGGCCGTGAATGATCATCAGCGGCCGGTGCGGCTCGGCGGGAGCGGACAGGCCGTCGTCGGTGACCAGGGAGTTGAGGGCGTAGGCCGCCGGGTCCGCGGCCGGGTCGCCGAGATAGCGCTCGGTGTAGTGGGTGTCGTAGAGGCGCCAGTCGGTGACCGGGGCGCCGGCGATGCCCGCGTGGAAGACGTCGGGGCGCCGCAGCACCGCCAGCGCGGCCAGGTAGCCTCCGTACGACCAGCCGCGGACGGCCACCCGGGACAGGTCCAGCGGATAGCGCGTCGCCAGGTCCTGGAGGGCGTCGATCTGGTCGTCCAGGGAAACCGTGAAGTCGCGGTGGACGTCCTTCTCCCAGGCGGGGGAGCGGCCCGGGGTGCCCCGGCCGTCCGCGACGATCACCGCGAAGCCCTGGTCGGCGAACCACTGCGAGGTGAGGTACGGGTTGTGCGCGGACACCACGCGCTGCCCGTGCGGACCCCCGTAGGGGTCGAGCAAAACCGGCAGGGGCGTGTCACCGGGGTAGTCCTTAGGCATAAGCACGGCGCACGGAATTCGGCGTGCGCCCCCCTCGGTGAGCGTCACCCGCGGGGACATACCGGGATCTTCGGCGTACGACCGGACAGTCGCCGTCGGTTTTCCGTCACGCAGCACCTGGACACGCGCCCCCGGGGTGTCGAGCGTCGACGACACCAGCACGGTCACGCCCCCGGAGCGCACCGCCGAGTGCACGCCGGGCTCCTGCGACACGCGCTCCACGCCGAGTTCGCTGACCCGGTAGACATGGATCTCGCCTGTCTCCGGAGCCTCGGCGGCCTCTCCCGCGGAGGCCGAGACCAGTACGTCGTCGTCGCTCACGTCCAGCACCGAACGGATGTGCAACTGGGGCCCTGTCAAAGGGTGTTCGCCCACGGCAAGGACCCGGGCGCCGCCCTCGTCGGCGATCCGGACGAGCTGTCCGGAGGGGCTCCAGCAGGGCACACCAGGGAAAAGTTCAAGCCATGTTGGATCTTCGGCGGCGTGCACCATCCGGGTCGTGCCGGAGTCCGGGTCCACCGCCAGGAACACCTGGCCGCGCTGGTCCCGCGACTGCACCAGGAGGAGCGGTGCACCCGCCTCTGACCAGTGCACATGCGCCAGATAGGGATAGCGCTCACGGTCCCAGACGACCTCGGTGCGCGCTCCGTCGAGGCCGATCACGAACAGCCGTACCTCGGCGTTGTCCGTCCCCGCCGCCGGGTACCCCACCTGCTGCGGCGCACGCTCCGGGTGTGCCGGGTCGGCGATCCACCACCGCTTCACCGGCGTGTCGTCCGCCCGCGCCACCAGCAGCCGGTCCGAGGCGGGGGACCACCAGAAGCCCCGCGAACGCCCCATCTCCTCGGCCGCGATGAACTCCGCGAGCCCGTACGTGACCTGCTGCGACTCGGGCTCGGCCAGGGCCCTGTCCCCGTCGCCCTCGGAGCCCACGACCCGCAGCGCGCCCTCGGCGACGTACGCGACGTGCCGGCCGTCGGGGGAGGGCCGGGGGTCGATCACCGGCCCGGGGGTGGTCAGTTCGCGGGCTGTCCCGGCCCGCAGCTCGGCCGTGAAAAGCCGCCCTGACAAGGCGAAAGACGCCAACTCGACGGCCGCGTCGGTGGCGTAGCCGACGATGCCGGCACCGCCTTCGCGGGAGCGCTCCCGGCGTGCCCGTTCCTCGGGCGACAGCTCTTCGGAAGCACCCTGAAGGAGGACGCGCGGGTCGGCCGCCACGCGCTCCGTGCCGTCCCTGGGGTCCAGCACCCACAGGGAGTTGGCGCGGTCCGTGCCGGAGGTGGAACGCAGGAACGCGACCCGCGAGCCGTCGGGGGCCACGCTGAAGGCACGCGGCGCGCCGAGCGTGAACCGCTGGGTCCGAGCGTGCCGACGGGGGAAGGAGTCAACCTCGGATGTCATACCCCGACCATATTGGCCATGCGCCCCCTTGTGCGGCCGTGCGCCGAGCGATGCGCGAGTACGGATAGTTATGATCACTACCGCTGAGTGGGTATGAACCCGCTGGCATGCGCAAGGATTTGTTCCACCGACGTACCGCTACCCCCCGCGTCCCTGGGATCTTTGGAGGTGAGCCGCCGTGGCACTCTCGATTTCGGCGGTGGTGCTGCTGGCGATCATCGTCTTCTTGTTGATCAAGAAGTCAGGGTTGAAGGGCGGCCACGCAGCGATCTGCATGCTGCTCGGCTTCTACCTCGCGTCCTCGACAGTAGCTCCCACGATCAGCGAGTTGACGACCAACGTCGCCAGCATGATCGGCAGCATCAAGTTCTGAGAACGCCGGCCACGAACACGGCCCAGGTCTCCGGCGCGAGCGCCAGCTGGGGGCCTTCGGCGTGCTTGGAGTCACGGACGCGCACGGTGTCGGGGGTGGGGGCGATCTCGACGCAGGAGTCCCCTTCGGTGCCGTCGCTGTAGCTGCTCTTGAACCACACGAGTCCGGAGGCTTCTCCGGCCGAGACCTTGCGGATCATGTTTCTCCCAGCGCTTGCTCGATGAAGGCGATCGACTCACCCGGCGTAAGAGCCTGGGCCCGGATGGTGCCCTACCTCAGTTCGAGGATGCGCAGTTCCCTCGGGTCGGAGGTCGGCCGGCCACCGAAGGCACCGTCGGAACGTCCCACCGCGGTGCCGTCCGCGAACTTCAGCAGCTCGATCTTCCCATCCACTCCGGGATGAGCGTCGGCCTCGGTCGGCATCACCTGGAACGTCACATTGCGCAACTGCGCCACCTTCAGCAGGTGTTCGAGCTGTCGGCGCCGCCCCGCAGCCCCGCCCACGCGGCGGCGCAGCGCGGCCTCCTCCTGGACGAAACTGATCGCCGTAGCCGGCCGCCGTCCCGAACTCGGCGGCCCGCATCCCGGCCGCCTCGCGCCGCAGCCTCAACTGGCGGCCCACCGTGGTGACCACGGCCACGCCCCAGTCGTCGTCCGGGTCGACCTCCCAGCCCGGCTCGTCCGCCTCGCCGTCCGCCGGCATCCGCGCCCCCTCCGTCGTACCGTCCCGTACGCCCGTTCCTGCCCGGCGGCCCTGCCGACAGCCCGGACAACGCCGGACAGACTCCGGACAGTGTCCGTACGCGCAGTGGCGATCAGCCCTCACGGTAAGCGCGTTCCGCCACGCTGAGTGACGTGAATGAGGAAATCGCCCCGTCCGTGGCCCAACCGGGCCCTGTCGTCCCGAACTTCAGCGTGCTGCTGTCGTCCACCCCGCGCGGTGCCCGCCTGGCGCGGCTGCTCGCCACCGACCAGCTGCGCGAGTGGGGGTTCCCGCACGAGTCGGCCGCCCATGTGGTGGCGGAGCTGGCGGCGAACGCCGCCGCGCACGGCCGGCTCCCCGGGCGGAGCTTCCGCCTCACCCTCCAGGTGACGGGCCGTACCCTGCGCATCGAGGTCGCGGACACGCGCGGCGAGCGCCGTCCCGAGCTCCGGGAGGCGGACCCGTACGCCGAGTCGGGCCGGGGTCTGGTCCTCGTGGCGGCGCTCGCCGACCGCTGGGGCGTCCGCGACGGCCGCTTCCCGCGCAAGACCGTCTGGGCCGAGCTGTCGGACCGGTCGGCCGGTGAGCGGCCGTGACCGCTGGACGGCCCGGCGCCGCGTCCGATGGCGGCGGGCGAAGACCGTCGGCATTCTTTGCGGAACCGTGACGGGCCTTCCGGACGGCCGGAGGGTCATAGGGTGGCCTCATGAAGGAACTCCCCGCCCGGCGTCTGCTGCTGGTGCACGCGCACCCGGACGACGAGTCGATCAACAACGGCGCGACCATGGCCAAGTACGTGGCCGAGGGTGCCCATGTGACCCTGGTGACCTGCACGCTTGGCGAGCGGGGCGAGGTCATCCCGCCCGGCCTCGCACACCTGACCGGGCCCGCGCTCGGCGCGCACCGGCGCGGAGAGCTGGCCGCCGCGCTCGGCGAGCTGGGCGTGACCGACGTACGGCTGCTCGGCGGCGCGGGGCGCCACGGGGACTCCGGGATGATGGGGCTGCCCGACAACGACGACCCCGCCTCCTTCTGGCAGGCCGGTCCCGACGACGCGGCCGAGGCCCTCGTCGACGTCATCCTGGAGGTCAGGCCCCAGGTCCTCGTCACCTATGACGACAACGGCGGCTACGGCCACCCGGACCACATCCAGGCCCACCGCGTCGCCATGCGGGCCGCCGAGCTGGCGGCCGGACGCGGGCACCGGATCGACAAGATCTACTGGAACCGGATGCCCCGCTCCGTCGTGGAGGAGGCCTTCGCCCGCCTCCGGGACGAGCTTCCCGCGTTGCCGTTCGAAAAGAGTGCCGAGATCGCCGACCTGCCCGGCGTGGTCGACGACGAGCGGGTCACCACGGCGATCGACGGCCGGGCCCACGCCGCGGCCAAGGCCGCCGCGATGCGCGCCCACGCCACGCAGATCACGGTTGCCGAGCCGTACTTCGCGCTCTCCAACGACCTGGCCCAGCCGCTGTTCACCACCGAGTACTACGAGCTGGTGAGCGGTGCGGGGGAGCCCGGCGAGACCGATCTGTTTGCTGGTGTTCACACGGAGGCGGCATCGTGAGCGCGGACGGTACCGGCGGTTCCCCGCTCGCCCAGCCGCTGCGCCTGCCGTCCGCCGGACGGTCCGTCGCCTACTTCGGGCTGTTCCTGCTCGGCGGGGTCGTGGCGCTCGCCGGGACCCTCGTGCAGGCCGCCTGGTTCCCGGGCGGGCTGCTGCTGGCCCTGGCCGGTGAGGCCGGGCTGTTCGTCGGCGGCGCCTACGCGCTCGGGAGCCGGGGCGGTGCGGTCGCACCGGTGATCGGGTGGATCATCTCCGTCATCATGTTGATCTCCACCCGCCCGGAGGGTGATTATCTGTTCGGCCCCGGAGGAAGCTCCTATCTCTTCCTCCTCGGCGGCATCCTCCTCGCTGTGATCTGCGCCACTCTCGCCCCCGGAGTCCGTTCCGGCGGACGTACCGGTGGCAGCTCCGCCCGACTTGGCAAGTGACGTACCACTTCGCCGTGCCGGGTGCGTGGGAGTCCCGTGTGGGTTTCCTCGGCGGTCGTGGGATACGGGCCAGATACGGCCAGTATGGTGGTGCGCGCCGCCGAGCAGCCCGCTGAGGTCGTAACGGGCGGCGGAGCCAACCGGGAGAACCTGCCTTGAGTCGTGAAACTGACACTCCGTCCTCCGGGCCCGACGGGCGCGGCGGAGCCGCATACCCCTCCGGCACGCCGCCGTACGGGACACCCATGGCTTCCGACGACCGTACGGAAGCGGGCCGTTCGGCCGCGCAGCCGGAGGACCGCAAGACCGAGACCACGCTGACGACCCGCATCCGGGTCAACATCCCCGGGTCGCGGCCGGCCCCGCCGATCGTCGTGCGCAAGCCCGTCGCGGACGCCGAGACCACCCGGGACGACTCCGGCGCCGACACGCGCCCGGCCCCGGCCGCCGAGACGCCGGCCGCCGTCCCCGCCGAGCCGGCCGCCGAGCCCGCGCAGCCGCAGGCCGAGGAGAAGACCAGCGACTGGTTCGCGCCCCGCAAGTCCGGCGCCCCCAAGGGCGGCACGGGCGGCGGCACGAACGGGGCCGGGATGCCCGGCGGTTCCGCCGCCGCTCCGGCCCCCGCTCCCCCCGCCGTGACGGGTGGCGCCGCTCCCGCCCCGCTGCCCAAGCGGCCCGCCGCCTCCGGCGCGGCCGGCGGCAACGGCGCGCGCCCCGGCGGTGTCGTCGGCTCCATGGCCGCGCCCACCGGCTCCTCCCGCCCCGGCGGCACCAACGGCGCCGGTCTGCCCGGCGGCGCCACCGGCGGCCCGGTGGCCCCCGGCCACGGCGGCGGCACCGGCTCCTTCGACGTCACCGAGGCGCTGGCCGCGGGTCCGCTGAGCGGCTCCCGGCCCGGCGCCGACGGCGGCGAGCCCAGCCGTGACGACCTGCCGTACTTCTCGGACAACGCGGGCCGGCCCGGCTTCGGCAACGGCGGCGCGGGTGCGAACGGCCCGGCCGGACGCGGCCCCGGCGGCCCGAGCGGTCCCAGCGGCTTCAACGGCCCGAACGGCCCCGGTGTCCCCGGCCCGAACGGCCCCGCCGGCCCCACCGGCGGCCCGGTCACCGGCGACGGCCCCTTCGCCGCCGCGGCCGGTCCCGGCGAGCCCTTCACCGGTCCCGCGGTCGCCTTCCCCGCCCCCGGCGCCCGCGCCGGCGGCGCCACGCTCGCCCCCGGCGGCGGATTCAGCGACGACACCGCGGTCCTCACCCCGCAGAAGCCGGCTCCCGAACCGGGCACGCCCGGCTACCGCGCCCCGGACAACGTCTCCGGACACACCGTCACCAGCGGGATGCCCAAGGTCCCGGGCGCCGGCGCCACGCCGTTCGCCTCCGGCGGCCCCGGCGCGCCCGCGCCGGCCACGCCCGCCCCGGCCCCCCAGCCCAAGGCCGCGGCCAAGCCGAAGAAGAAGGGCCGCAGCAAGCTCGTGCTGCTCGCCGTCGCCGTGGTCGTCATCGCGGGCGGTGCCTACGGCGCCGGACTGCTGATGAACCACACCGACGTGCCCAACGGCACCACCGTGCTCGGCCTGGACATCGGTGGCGGCACCCGCGACGAGGCCGTCAAGAAGCTCGACGACACCTTCGGCAGCCGCGTCAACAAGCCGCTGAAGCTGTCCGTGGACGGCAAGACCGTCACCATCACCCCGGACAACGCCGGTCTCCAGTTCGACTTCCAGGCCACGGTGAGCGAGGCCGCGAAGAGCGACTACAACCCGGTCTCCGTGGTCGGCTCCCTCTTCGGGCAGAAGCGCGAGATCGCGCCGGTCATGCCGATCGACGAGGAGAAGCTCCAGGCCGCGCTCCAGCACGCCGGCGGCGGTGCCGGCTCGGTCACCGACGGCGGTATCACCTTCGCCGCCGGCAAGGCGACCCCGGTGTACGGCAAGGCGGGCAAGGGCGTCGACGCCGCCCAGGCGTCCCAGGCGGTCGAGCGGGCCTACCGCACGGTGGTGGAGACCGGCACGGCCACCCCGGTGGCCGTCCCGACGGCCACCAGCCAGCCGACGGTCCCGAACGCCGAGGTCGACCGGGAGATGAAGGAGTTCGCCCAGCCGGCGATGTCGGGCAAGGTGATCGTCCAGACGGATGCCGCGCACTCCATCCCGCTGAGCCCGCAGAACTCGCTGTGGAAGTTCCTCCGGGTGAAGGCCGTGGACGGCAAGCTCGTCGACAGCCCCGACCTGAACGCGCTCAAGGCCCTCTACGGCCAGACCTTCGACGGCGTGCTCATCACCCGCGGCACCGGCAAGAAGACGCCCGTCACCCCGCAGGACGTCTATGTCGCCCTGCGCCAGGCACTGATGAGCAGGACCAGCCGGGTCGCGGTCATCCCCACGAACCCGAGCTAGTACGGCCGAGCCGGCCCGCGGGACCGGCCATGACAGCGGGGGCGTCCACCGGGCGCCCCCGCTGCCGTCTCCCGCCGTCTCCCGCCGTGGCTCCGCCGTCTGCCGCCGTCTCCCGCCGTGGCTCCGCCGTCTCCCGCCGTCTCCCGCCGTGGCTCCGCCGTCTCCCGCCGTGGCTCCGCCGTCTCCCGCCGTGGCTCCGCCCCGGGAGCGCCCGCCCGTGTCCCGCCGCGCGCTGTCATCCGATCCGCATGACATCTGTCATCCGGCACTCAGGACCACCGGCACTGCCGGGGCACGGGGGCGTCCGGCCACCATGGACGTCATGACAACGACAGCGGCACCGCCCGCCACCGCCCCGGTGGCCGGATTCGACCAGGTGACCAAGGTGTACGGCAGCGTGCGGGCCGTCGACGGGCTCTCGCTCGCCCTGCACCCCGGCGAGACCGTCGCCCTGCTCGGACCCAACGGGGCCGGCAAGTCCACCACGCTCGACCTGCTCCTCGGCCTCAAGCAGCCCGACAGCGGCACGGTGAAGCTGTTCGGCACCACACCGCGCGAGGCGATCGTCGCCGGGCGGGTCGGAGCCATGCTGCAGAGCGGCGGCCTGATGGACGAGGTCACCGTCGCCGAACTGGTGAAGCTGGCGTGCTCGCTGCACCCGCGGCCGTACCCGGTCGCCGACGTGCTCGCCCGCGCGGGCGTCACGCAGATCGCCGACCGCAAGGTCGACAAGCTCTCCGGCGGACAGGCCCAGCGCGTCCGCTTCGCCCTCGCCACCGCCGGGGACAGCGACCTGATCGTGCTGGACGAGCCGACCACCGGCATGGACGTCTCCGCCCGCCAGGCCTTCTGGGCCACCATGCGCGAGCAGGCCGACCAGGGCCGCGCCGTCCTCTTCGCCACCCACTACCTCGAAGAGGCCGACGCCATCGCCGACCGGGTGCTCGTGCTGCACCGTGGCCGGCTCCTCGCCGACGGCACCGCCGCCGAGATCAAGGCCAAGGCCGGCGCCCGCCGCATCGCCTTCGACCTGGAGGGCGACATCGACGAGGCCGCCCTCGCCGCGCTGCCCTTCCTGACCTCCCACGACGTCTCCGGGCAGACCGTCCGCCTCCAGTCCTCCGACGCCGACGCGACCGTCCACGCGCTGTACGGGCTCGGCGTCTACCCCCGCAACCTCGAAGTCGCCGGGCTCGGCCTGGAGCAGGCGTTCGTCGCCATCACGGAGGCCGAGGAGGCCAAGCAGTCATGAACTCGCTGATCAAGCTGGAACTGACCCGCGCGCTGCGCAACCGCAAGTTCCTGTTCTTCTCGGTGATCTACCCCTCGGCCCTGTTCCTGCTCATCGCGGGCAACGCCGACTCCAAGACCGAGATCGACGGCAGCGGGCTGACCCTGCCGACCTACATGATGGTCTCCATGGCCTCCTTCGGCGCCCTGACCGCCGTGCTCATGGGCAACAGCGAGCGCATCGCCAAGGAGCGCGAGAGCGGCTGGGTGCGCCAGCTGCGGCTGACCACCCTGCCCGGGCGCGGCTACGTGCTCGCCAAGACCGCCGGCGCG
This sequence comes from Streptomyces sp. NPDC090108, assembly GCF_044747185.1. Taxonomy (NCBI): domain Bacteria; kingdom Bacillati; phylum Actinomycetota; class Actinomycetes; order Kitasatosporales; family Streptomycetaceae; genus Streptomyces; species Streptomyces sp. NPDC090108. The sequence continues at coordinate 637,464 of NZ_JBIVDQ010000001.1, read as the reverse complement.
GCCGTGGTGAGCCTGCCGTCCATCGTCATCGTGTTCGTCGTCGCCGCCGTCGTGAAGGACGTCCGCCTGGACGCCTGGCAGTGGCTCGCCCTCACCGGCGCCATCTGGGCCGGCAGCCTGGTCTTCGCCGCGCTCGGCGTCGCCATCGGCTACCTGGCCAGCGGTGACGCGGTCCGCCCGATCACGATGATCACCTACTTCGGCCTGTCCATGCTGGGCGGCCTGTGGATGCCCACCACGACCTTCCCGGACTGGCTCCAGAGCATCGCGAAGTGGCTGCCCACGCACGCGTACGCTGCCATGGGGCGGGCGATCGAGCAGAGCCAGGCCCCGCAGGCCCAGGACATCGCCATCCTCGTCGTGTTCTTCGCCCTCTTCACGGGCGGCGCGGCATGGCTGTACCGGAAGGACACGCTGAAGGCGTGAGCGCCATGACGGAAGACCAGCGGGCCGGCGACGGCGGGAGAGCCGCCGAGGACCGGCGGACCGGCGAGGTACGGATGGGGCAGCCCGCGCGCAACCGGCGCGAGCTGCGGGTCAAGGTGCTGTGGATCGGCGTGTGGCTGGTCTTCCTCAGCTCGCCGATCGGCGACCTGACCGGCGGCCACCACTCGGCGGACGCCACACTGGCGGGGGCCCTCGGCCTGACCGCGTTCGTCGTGGCCTACCTGGCCCTGGTCTTCCGCAACATGGGCCGGCCGGTCTCCGGCCGCGGGGCCCACGTCCTGCTCGCCGTCCTCGGGATCCTCGCCCCGGTGCTGGCCTACACGCTCGGCAGCGCCTGGCTCGGCCTCTTCGTCTACCTCTCGGTCGCCTGCGGGGCCACGCTGCCCCCGAAGGCCGCCTCCTGGGCGATCCCCGCCTCGGCCGTCGTGATGTACCTCGTCGGCCTGCACTCCGGCGAGGAGGAGGCCCGCAACCTGCTCCTGCTGGTGGTCCTCATCGGGTTCGCGATGGTCGGCGTCGGCCAACTGGTCCAGACGACGATCGAGTTGCGCAAGGCCCGGGCCACCGTCGCCCAGCTCGCCGCCAACGAGGAGCGGCTGCGGCTCGCCCGTGACCTGCACGACCTGCTCGGCCACTCGCTCTCCCTGATCACGCTGAAGAGCGAGCTGGCGGGCCGTATGCTCCCCGGCCACCCCGAGAAGGCCGCCCAGCAGGTCGCCGACATCGAGCGGGTCAGCCGCCAGGCCCTCGTCGACGTCCGGGAGGCCGTCACCGGCTACCGCCGGCCCCGCCTCGCCGAGGAGCTGGCCGGTGTCCAGGTCGCGCTGGCCGCCGCCGGGGTCGCCGCCGAGGTGCCCGCCGATCCCGAGCTCGGCGGTGTCCCCGAGGAGTCCGAGGCCGCGCTCGCCTGGGCGCTGCGCGAAGCGGTCACCAACGTGGTCCGGCACAGCGGCGCCGACCGGTGCGCCGTGGAGCTGCTGCGCCGCCAGACCCTCGACGGGCCGATGCTGGAACTCGCCGTCGAGGACAACGGATCCGGCGGATCCGCGACGGTCGCCGGCAACGGTCTGACCGGCCTGCGGGAGCGCCTGGAGAAGGCCGGCGGCACCCTGGAGGCGGGCCGGGCGGGCAGCGGGTTCCGCCTGATCGCCCGGGTCCCCGCCGCCCCGTCGGCGGACGTAGGATCCGGGGCATGACGAGCCCGATCAAGGTCCTCCTCGCCGAGGACCAGTCCATGGTCCGCGAGGCCCTGGCCGCCCTGCTCGGCCTGGAGGAGGACATCGAGGTCGTCGCCCAGGTCGCCCGGGGCGACGAGGTGCTGGCGGCCGTCGGCGAGCACGGCGTGGACGTGGCGCTGCTCGACATCGAGATGCCCGGCTGCACCGGGATCGAGGCGGCGGCCCAGGTGCACCGCGCCCACCCCGCGGTGAAGCTCGTCGTCCTCACCACCTTCGGCCGGCCCGGCTATCTGCGCAGCGCCATGGAGGCGGGCGCCGACGCCTTCCTGGTCAAGGACGCCCCGGCCGCCCAGCTCGCCGCCGCGGTCCGCAAGGTGCTCTCCGGCGAACGCGTCATCGACCCCACCCTCGCCGCGGCGGCCCTCGCCGAGGGCGCCAACCCGCTGACCGACCGGGAGCGCGAGGTGCTCCGCGCGGCGGCCGACGGCTCCACCAACGCCGAACTCGCCCGCGCCCTGCACCTCTCCCAGGGCACGGTCCGCAACTACCTCTCCACCGCCATCCAGAAGCTCGCGGTCCGCAACCGGGCGGAGGCGGTGCGCATCGCTCGCGAGAAGGGCTGGCTGTGACGGTCCGGCACGGGAAATCGCTTCTCGTGCCGGGGCCACGGCACCTATGATCACCGGCAGGGCGGGGTCGTAGCACAGAGGTAATGCGCCGCGAAGAGCATCCCGGAGGACGCCGGTTCGAATCCGGCCGCCCCGCCCGCCTCCTGCTCAGTTCAGCAGCGAACGGGCGGCCCTCGCCTGGGCCCGCGCCCGTTCCTCCGTGCCCGGATCGACGACGCCCACCAGATCCGCGTACGCCTCCAGCTCCACCGCCCCCTCCACGTACGCCCCGCGCTGCACCAGCAGCTGCGCCCGCTCGTAGCGCAGCCGGGCCGGATGCGAGGGCAGCAGCAGGGCCAGCTCCACCGCCCACAGCGCCACGTCCGACCGCTCGGGCCGGGCCGTGGCCCACGCCCGCACGTTGTTCAGGATCCGCTGCACCACCTGCAGCGGGGTCGTGGGCACCAGCATGGACGGGTGCAGCGGCGCCCCGGTGGCGCCCGCCACGAGCAGCTCGGTGTCCGTGCCGGTCAGCACCCGGCCGCCGTCGAACGGATCGACCAGGACACGCTCCTCGGCCGGTCCGAGCCCCACTACGAAGTGCCCCGGCAGCGCGACCCCGTACACCGGGGCCCCGGCCCGCCGGGCGACCTCCATCCAGACCACCGACAGCAGGATCGGCAGGCCGCGCCGCCGCCGCAGCACCTCGTGCAGCAGCGAGGACTCCAGCCGGTCGTAGTCCGCGGCCGCCCCCGCGAACCCATGGCGCTCGCCCAGCAGCCGGCCCAGCGCCCCCGCCCAGGCGAGCGGGCCGCCCGGCCGGTACGGCAGCTGTCCGGCCAGCCGGTCGAGCTCCATCTCCGCCGCGTCGATCCCGGCCTCGTCCAGCGAGCCGTCCGCCTCCGCCCCGACCAGCAGGCACAGCGCCGACAGGTCCGGGCGCTCCGACCGGGCCTCCTCGGCGAACCTCAGCCGCACCTCGGCGGAACGGGCCGCCGGCGGCGGATACGGCGGCGGGTGGTGCGGGGGGCGCCTCGCGGGCTCGTGCGCGTCCACGGCGGTGCCTACGGCCGTCCCGCGGGCGTACCTGCGGGGTCTTCGGGCGCCCGGTAGTGGTGGTACGCGTGGTGCGGGGCGAAACCGAGCCCGGTGTACAGCGCGCGTCCCGCCTCGTTGTCCTCCTCCACCTGCAGCCACGCCGCCGAGGCGCCCTCGTCGAGGGCGCGGTGGGCCAGCGCGGACATCACCCGGGTGGCCAGCCCCTCCCGGCGTCTCGCCGGATCGACCTCGACCGCGGCGAAACCGGCCCAGCGGCCGTCCACGACACAGCGTCCGATCGCGGCCGGCGGCGCCCCGGCCGCGCCGGGCACGGTCGCGAACCACACCGACGGGCCCGGCTCGCTCCCGGTCCCGCCCGGAACGGCCGCCGACCCGAGCACCCGCAGGGCCACCTCGCTCACTCCCTTGCGCTGGTACCTGGCGAGCCACGCCGCGTCCGCCTCCCGGGAGAGCACCACCCCGGCGCCCTCGGCCCGGTCCGCGACCGGCGCCAGGGCCCCGGTCCACACTCCGGCGGTGACCTCACGGGTCCAGCCGCGCCGCTCCAGCTCCGCGCACAGCAGCTCCTGCGTGCCCTCGGCGCCGGTGGCGGTCTGCACGTAGGCGGGCAGTCCGCGCTCGCCGTACCAGCGTCGTACGGACTCCAGGGCCGCGTCGAGCGGAAGCCCCGGATCGCCCAGCGGCAGCACGCTGTTGGCGCGCCGGGTGAACCCTCCTGCCGCGCGCAGCTCCCACTCGCCGAGCGGCTCGCTCTCCACCGGCCGCCACGCGCGGGAGGCGATCCGCGCCAGCTCGGTCCAGCCCGCCGCCGGACCCCGCCGGCGGGCCGGCGCGGCCGGCACGACTTTCCCGGCGACCAGCGCCGACTCGGCGATTCGCGCCGTTCGCCCGTCGCGTCGTGTGATCATGAGCACGCCGTCGTCCCATGATGTGAGAACACCGACCGTGTCGGTGAACTTCTCACGCGCCGTCCCCGTGTCCGTCAACTGCCGTACGGATACTCGTTTACCCACGTCATCAGGGGTGATTCGGACCTCGAGCCGTCCTGCCGCCGAGATTTCCACTGGTCAGTTCACCCCTCATGTTCGGTTCAGGCTCCGGAACGGAGATACTAGGGGCGGGCATCGACGACGCCGCGCTCCCGCGCGCCAGGCGGCGGAGCCTGGAGAGGCCCGCCAGCGCCCTATCGAGGAGGAACGACAGCGTGACCTACGTCATCGCAGAGCCTTGTGTCGACGTCAAGGACAAGGCGTGCATCGAGGAGTGCCCGGTCGACTGCATCTACGAGGGCCAGCGGTCCTTGTACATCCACCCGGACGAATGCGTCGACTGTGGTGCCTGTGAGCCGGTCTGCCCGGTCGAGGCGATCTTCTACGAGGACGACACTCCGGAGGAGTGGAAGGACTACTACAAGGCGAACGTCGAGTTCTTCGACGAGCTCGGCTCTCCCGGCGGCGCCAGCAAGCTGGGGCTCATCGAGCGCGACCACCCCTTCGTCGCCGCGCTGCCCCCGCAGGGCGAGTGACCGTTTGAGCGGCCCCCGCGGCCCGCAGTAGCGCCGCCTCGGTCCCGTACGGCCACGATCGCACCGATCACCGCCGTACGGGACCGAGGCGTTTGCCGTACCGACGAAAGAGAGCAAGTCCCGTGTCCGCAGTCTCCGACCGGCTCCCCACCTTTCCCTGGGACAAGCTGGAGCCGTACAAGAAGACGGCCGCCGCGCACCCCGGCGGGATCGTCGACCTCTCCGTCGGCACCCCGGTCGACCCGGTTCCCGAGCTGATCCAGAAGGCCCTGGTCGACGCGGCCGACTCGCCGGGCTATCCGACGGTCTGGGGCACCCCGGCGCTGCGTGACGCGATCACCGGCTGGCTGGAGCGCCGCCTCGGCGCCCGCGAGGTCACCCACCGCCACGTGCTGCCGATCGTCGGCTCCAAGGAGCTGGTCGCCTGGCTGCCGACCCAGCTCGGTCTCGGCCCCGGCGACAAGGTGGCCTTCCCGCGCCTGGCCTACCCGACGTACGAGGTCGGCGCCCGCCTCGCCCGCGCGGAGTACGAGGTCTACGACGACCCGCGCGACCTGGACCCGGCGAACCTGAAGCTGCTCTGGCTCAACTCGCCCTCCAACCCGACCGGCAAGGTCCTCTCCAAGGACGAGCTGACCGGCATCGTGGCCTGGGCCCGCGAGCACGGCGTGCTGATCGTCTCCGACGAGTGCTACCTCGAACTGGGCTGGGAGGCCGACCCCGTCTCCGTCCTGCACCCGGACGTCAACGGCGGCTCCTACGACGGCATCCTGGCCGTCCACTCGCTGTCCAAGCGGTCCAACCTGGCCGGCTACCGCGCCGCCTTCGTCGCCGGCGACCCGGCCGTCCTCGGCCCGCTGCTGGAGATCCGCAAGCACGGCGGCATGATGACCTCGGCCCCGACGCAGGCGGCCGTCGTGGCGGCCCTCGGCGACGACGAGCACGTCCAGGTGCAGCGCGAGCGGTACGCCGCCCGCCGCACCGAGCTGCGCGACGCCCTGCTCGAACACGGCTTCCGCATCGAGCACAGCGAGGCCAGCCTCTACCTGTGGGCCACCCGGGGCGAGTCCTGCTGGGACACCGTGGCCCATCTCGCCGGGCTGGGCATCCTGGTCGCCCCCGGCGACTTCTACGGCGAGGCGGGCGAGGAGTTCGTCCGCGTGGCCCTGACGGCCTCGGACGAGCGGATCAGGGCCGCGGTCGAGCGCCTCACGGTGTAACGGCGCAGGGCCCGCGACGCCTCTCGGGGCGGCCTGCGGGACGCGTACAGCGGGACGGGCCCGGGGGAGTCCCCCGGGCCCGTCCCGCCGTGTACGGGGCTCAGCCGCCGAGCGGCAGGCCGCCCAGCGGAAGGCCGCCCTTGGTCAGGGCGTCCGTCGGCAGGCCGCCCTTGGCCGCGCCGGAGGTGGCGTCACCGAGGACACCTCCCGCCGCCCCGGTGGCCTTCCCCGCGGCCTTCCGCGCCGCGGGCGCGGACTTCTTCACGGCACCGCCGGTCCTGGCCGCGGCCGGCACCGCCTTCTTGACCGTCTTGCCGCCCGTCCTGCCCGCCATGTCCGTGACGTGGCGCGCCGTGCCGTCGACGGTGCTGCCGACATGCGCCCCGTCCAGAGCGGTCAGGCCGCCGAGGTCCGGGGCGGAGGCCGGCAGGCCGGTGGCCGCGCCGGCAGAGCCGGCCGCACCGACCCCGGCGGCCGCTCCCGCTGCGACGAGCAGCGCGGCACGGGCGATCCGGCGGGTCAGGGGGAGGGACATGATGCTCCATTCGACGGGGGAGAGCGGTACGGCGTCCGACTCGGACGCCGTGACTACCGCTCGAAGCCGACGAAGGTTGCGGACGCCGAAGGTAAAGAATGGATAACGCGTCGCATTATCAGGTGTGGATAAAAACGGGCAAACATCGTCCGCGGAATGGTCTGCAGAATCCTTACGCCTCTTGAGCCGCAAGGCCTCCCGGCAACCGGACCGCAGTCCTCCGCACGGAGGTCCCCGGAGCGGCCGCGGGACCCCGCGGAGTGACGCGCCGTACTACTGTCCGGTCACTATCCGGACGGCTCCCGCGGACTGTTCCGCGCCCTGGGCGCCCTCGGTGTGCACGGCGTGCCACGTCGAGCCGGTGCTCCCGCCGGTCCACTCCTGGCCCGCGTACGACACCTGGTGGATGCGCAGCGCCGCCGCGTTGGCCACCGCCCAGTGCGCGAGCTGCCAGCCCCGCTCCTGCTCGGTGCGCCCGGTCGTGTCGATCCGCGACCCCTGCGGCACCGGCACGGTCACCGTGCGCCCGCTCGCGGTCGCGGTCACGCTCGGGGACGGCGTCGGCGACGGGACGGGCACACCGCCCACCTTCGCGCCCGACCGCTCCAGCGCGTCCCGCCCGAAGTCCTTCGCCAGCGCGGCCCGCACGGCGTCCGGGCCCGTGGTGGCCGCCGGCGCCCCCGCCGTCGTCCCCGCCCCCGCCGTGGCCGCCACAGGGGCCACGTCACGCTGGCGCCCGTCGCAGGTCAGCGTCGCCGGCGAGTACCCGGTGAGCGCCGACGCCAGCAGCGTGGCGTCCGGCTCGTGCTTGGCGTACGCCTCCGGGTAGCCGCTGCGCTGCACCTTCTGCGCCGCCACGGTCAGCGGCAGATCGGCGTAGCCCGGCACCCGCGCCAGGTGCGCGTAGAAGATCCCCGCCGCGTACGCCGGGTCCATGATCTGCTTCTCGCTGCCCCAGCCCTGCGAGGGCCGCTGCTGGAACAGCCCCAGCGAATCCCGGTCGCCGTGCTGGATGTTGCGCAGCCCGGACTCCTGGAGCGCGGTGGCGAGGGCGATGGTCACCGCCCGCTCGGGCATGCCGCGGCCGGTACCGACGGCCGCGATGGTCGCCGCGTTCGCCGCCTGCTCGGGCGTGAACTCGTACGACGCGCCGTCGCGCGCGGCGGAGGTCACCGTGCAGCCGCGGGCACCGCCGCCTCCGGTGACGTACTGCACCACCAGGTAGGCGGCGACGGCGGACAGGACCAACAGCGCCGCGCCGAAGCGGAAGAGGCGGCCGCGGCGCTTGGGGCGAGAGGGGGACGGCTCTGACACGCGTACAAGGTACTGGAGTCCGAAACCGCGCTCGATCCGGGCCCGCGGCCCGCCGCCCACCCGTCCGGCACGGACGGCGCGTTAGGGTCACCAGCATGGCCGACACCTCGCTTGACCTCACGCTGGACGCCGCGGAGCTGACCGCGCGGCTCGTCGACTTCCCCTCCGAGAGCGGCACGGAGAAGCCTCTCGCGGACGCGATCGAGGACGCCCTGCGCACCCTGCCGCACCTGACGGTGGAGCGGTACGGCAACAACGTGGTCGCGCGCACCGGCCTCGGCCGCGCGGAGCGTGTCGTCCTGGCCGGCCACATCGACACCGTCCCGATCGCCGGCAACGTCCCCTCCCGCCTCGACGAGGACGGGGTGCTGTGGGGCTGCGGCACCTGCGACATGAAGTCCGGCGTGGCGGTCCAGCTGCGCATCGCGGCGACCGTCCCGGAGCCCAACCGCGACCTGACCTTCGTCTTCTACGACAACGAGGAGGTCGCCGCCGACCTCAACGGGCTGAAGCACCTCGCCGAGGCCCGTCCGCAGTGGCTGGAGGGCGACTTCGCGGTCCTGCTGGAGCCTTCCGACGGCGAGGTCGAGGGCGGCTGCCAGGGCACGCTGCGGGTGCTGCTCAGGACCTCCGGCGAGCGCGCCCACTCGGCCCGCGGCTGGATGGGCTCCAACGCCGTCCACGCCGCCGCCCCCATCCTGGCCCGGCTCGCCGCCTACGAGCCCCGGTGGCCGGTCATCGACGGGCTGGAGTACCGCGAGGGCCTGAACGCCGTCGGCATCAGCGGGGGAGTGGCCGGCAACGTCATCCCCGACGAGTGCGTGGTCACGGTGAACTTCCGCTACGCCCCCGACCGCACCGAGGAGGAGGCCGTCCAGCACGTCCGCGAGGTCTTCGCCGACTGCGGGGTGAGCGAGTTCGTGGTCGACGACCACAGCCCCGGCGCGCTGCCCGGCCTGTCCCACCCGGCCGCGGCCGCCTTCATCGAGGCGGTGGGCGGCACCGCCAAGCCCAAGTACGGCTGGACGGACGTCTCGCGCTTCTCCGCGCTCGGCGTTCCCGCCGTCAACTACGGCCCCGGCAACCCGCACCTGGCCCACAAGCGGGACGAGCGCGTGGAGACCGCGAAGATCCTCGCCGGCGAGGAGCGGCTGCGGAACTGGCTCACCGCGTGACACGGTGAGCCAGGCCGGCCCGGTTCGCCGCGTGAGGCCCGCCGCGTGACGCGGTGAGCCGTGCCGGGCCGGCGGGCGGGGCCGTCGTGTGACCCGGGTGACGGTGGTGCGGGACGCCACCGCACGCCGGACACGCGCACTTCCCCCCGTGGTAACCCGCGCGGATCTAGTCTGATCCAGAACTACCGGCAAGCGGAGGGAGCTCACATGGCTACCGGAAACCCCGAGGGGAAGAAGCAGCCGCCGGACGAGCAGCGGCTCGGACCGGTCCTCCGACGGCGCAGTCAGGTCACGTCCAGCACGACCGACCAGCGGCTGCTGGACGCGGGCGGTCCCTCCGACTGGGTCCACACCGACCCGTGGCGGGTCCTGCGCATCCAGTCGGAATTCATCGAGGGCTTCGGCACGCTCGCCGAACTGCCGCCCGCGATCAGCGTGTTCGGCTCGGCGCGGACCCCGGTGGACTCGCCCGAGTACGACGCCGGGGTCCGGCTCGGCCGGGCGCTGGTCGAGGCCGGCTGGGCGGTGATCACCGGCGGCGGTCCGGGGGCGATGGAGGCGGCCAACAAGGGCGCGCTGGAGGCGGGCGGCGTCTCGGTCGGCCTCGGCATCGAACTGCCCTTCGAGCAGGGGCTGAACCCCTACGTCGACATCGGCCTGAACTTCCGTTACTTCTTCGTGCGCAAGATGATGTTCGTGAAGTACGCGCAGGGCTTCGTGGTGCTGCCCGGCGGACTCGGCACCCTCGACGAACTCTTCGAGGCCCTCACCCTCGTCCAGACCAAGAAGGTGACCCGCTTCCCCATCGTGCTGTTCGGCAGCGCGTACTGGGGCGGGCTGGTCGACTGGCTGCGGGACACGCTGATCGCCCAGGGCAAGGCCTCCGAGAAGGACCTGCTGCTCTTCCACGTCACGGACGACGTGGACGAGGCGGTCGCCCTGGTCTCCAAGGAAGCGGCCCGCTAGAGCCGTTCACCCCGGCCGCCGGCAATCCTGCCCGCGGTCCTTCGGCGCCCCGCCGGCTCAGGCCAGGCCGCGCCGGGCGACCGCGGGAGGCCGGTGGCCGGCGATGGACGCGACCATGTCGAGGACCTGCCGGGTCTCCGCCACCTCGTGCACCCGGTACACCTGGGCACCCAGCCACGCCGACACCGCCGTCGTGGCCAGGGTGCCGACCAGCCGCTCCTTGACCGGGCGGTCCAGCGTCTCGCCCACGAAGTCCTTGTTGGACAGCGACACCAGCACCGGCCAGCCGGTGGCGACCATCTCGTCCAGCCGGCGTGTCGCCTCCAGGCTGTGCCGCGTGTTCTTGCCGAAGTCGTGGCCGGGATCGATCAGCACCGACTCCCGGGGCACCCCGAGCGACACCGCCCGCTCGGCCAGCCCCACGGTCACCTCCAGGACATCGGCCATGACGTCCTCGTACACCGCGCGGTGCGGACGCGTCCGGGGCTCGACACCGCCGGCGTGCGTGCACACCAGCCCGGCGCCGTACCGCGCCGCGACCTCGGCGAGCCCCGGGTCCACGCCGCCCCAGGCGTCGTTCAGCAGGTCCGCCCCCGCCTCGCACACCGCCGCGCCGACCTCGGCCCGCCAGGTGTCCACGCTGATGATCACATCGGGGAAGCGGCGCCGTACCTCCGCGACGAAGCCGACCGTGCGCCGGGCCTCCTCCTCGGCGGTGACCTCCTCGCCGGGACCGGCCTTGACCCCGCCGATGTCGATGATCGCGGCACCCTCGGCCACGGCCTGCTCCACACGGGCGAGGGCCGGCTCGTCGCGGAAGGTGGCCCCCTGGTCGTAGAAGGAGTCCGGGGTCCGGTTCACGATCGCCATGATCACCGGCTCGTGCGGCCCGAATTCCCGCTTGCCCAGCCTGAGCATCCGCTGTGCCTCTCCTCGTCGTGCGTGTCGTGCGTCCCGGTCCGCCGTCGGCCGGCCGCCACGGGGGCCGTCCGCTTCCGCGGGACGGCCGCCTGTGACCCTAACTGTCAGATTCGCATGGCACGATCGGACCCAGACACATTTGGCGTCCGGCACTGTCCGGCACCTCGAGCGTGGGGACCTCTGGCGATGGTGATGTTCTTGTTCCTTGTCGTCGCGCTGGCCGTCGTGGTCGCCGCGGTGACGCTCGCCGTGGTGGGCGGCGGCGAGGGTGCCCCGCTCCCGGAGGCCGCGCCGCAGCGGCTCCAGGACCCGCTGCCCCCGGACCGCCCGGTGCGCGGAGCCGACGTGGAGAGCCTGCGCTTCCCGCTCGCGCCGCGCGGCTACCGGATGTCCGACGTCGACGACGCGCTCGGCCGCCTCGCCGCCGAACTGGCCGAGCGCGACGCCCGTATCGCCGACCTGGAGTCCGCGCTGTCGGGCGCCCGGGACACCTCGCGCACCTCGCTGGACAAGCCCGACCAGGAGGACCGGCCGTGACCGCGGGAGCCGCCCTCGCCGGGCCCGACGGTCTGCCGCGCTGCCCCTGGGCCCTGTCCACCGAGGACTACGTCGCCTATCACGACGAGGAGTGGGGCCGCCCCGTCCACGGCGACGACGCCCTCTTCGAACGCCTCAGCCTGGAGGCCTTCCAGTCCGGGCTGTCCTGGCTCACCATCCTGCGGCGCCGGCCCGGCTTCCGTGACGCGTTCGACGGCTTCCGGATCGAGAAGGTCGCCGCCTTCACGGACGAGGACCGCGAGCGCCTGCTGGCCGACGCGGGCATCATCCGCAACCGCGCCAAGATCGACGCGACCCTCGCCAACGCGCGCGTGCTCGCCGACTGGTCCGAGGGCGACCTGGACGCGCTGATCTGGTCGCACGCGCCCGACCCCGGCGGCCGGCCCGCCCCCAGGACCACCGCCGACGTCCCGGCCGTCACCCCGGAGTCCACGGCCCTGTCGAAGGCGCTGAAGAAGCGCGGCCTGAAGTTCGTGGGCCCGACGACCGCCTACGCCCTGATGCAGGCCTGCGGACTGGTCGACGACCACCTGGCGGCCTGCGTGAGCCGGAACGGGGGCCACGGGGCCTGAGAGCGGCCGGGGCGGCCCCCTGGGGCCACGGACGGTCGGCCCGGACGCGGCGGCGGAGGCCGGGCCTCCGCGGGGCCGGACGCGGCGCGGAGGCCCGGCCTCCGCCCCACGCCCGGACGGGCCCTAGCGGCCCAGATACTTCGGCTTCTCCTTGTTCACGAACGCCTGCACCGCGATCGCGTGGTCCTCGGACCGGCCCGCGCGCGCCTGGAGCTCGTCCTCCTTCTCCAGCGTCTCGGTGAAGGAGTGCGTCAGGCCGTAGGCCACCGACTCCTTGAGCGCCGCGTACGCCACCGTCGGGCCCGCGGCCAGCTTCCGCGCCACCTTCTCCGCCTCGGCGCGCAGTTCGGCCGCCGGCACCACCCGGTTGGCGATGCCCAGCTCCAGCGCCTCCTGGGCGCCGATGCTGCGCGGGAAGAGCAGCAGGTCGGTGGCGCGGCCCGTGCCGATCACGCGGGGCAGCGTCCACGAGATGCCGGAGTCGGCGGTCAGCGCGACACCCGCGAAGGACGTGTTGAACGACGCCGTGTCGGCGACGATCCGGTAGTCGGCGGTGAGCGCGAAACCGAAGCCCGCCCCCGCCGCGACCCCGTTCACCGCCGCGACCACCGGCTTCGGCGCCCCGGCCAGAGCCGTCGCGATGGGGTTGTAGTGCTCCCTGACCGTGCTCATCGTGTTCGTCGAGCCGGTCTCCCGGTCGGTCACGAGGAGTCCGATGTGCTCCTTGAGATCCTGGCCCACACAGAACGCGCGGTCCCCGGCCGCGGTCAGCAGGATCGCCCGCACCGCCTCGTCGGCGGCCGCGGACCGCGCCGCCTCCCGGAGGGCCACCTTGGTCTCGACGTTCAGGGCGTTCATCGCCTCGGGACGGTTCAGCGTGATCGTCGCGAGCCCGTCGCTCACCTCGTAGAGCACGGTGTCGGCCATGGAGTCCCCTCCGGAGTCGTCATTGACGCGTACCGCTCGGTACGCCGCTGTCCGAAGCACAGCATGGCGGAGATCGCCGCGCGAGGACCCGGCGTGTGACCTGCGTCAAAGAAAACCCGAGCCAAGTCGGCCGAAGAGCGTCCGTGTGGCGGTGCAGTATCGCAGTCACATCCCCGAATTGGGTGGTTTTGCTCGCGCGCGTTGCCCAAGCGATGCCGACTGATGTTGGTCATCGGGTGCCGGGATGCGGGATAATGGCTTGGAAGCAATGTGTTCGATGCCGGTGTCGCGTGTCTTCTCACATGGACCGCGGGTGCCCTCAAGGGCCTTCGGCTGACGATGAGCCTGGTTTCAGGAAGGGGTACGAGCATGGCGGCCATGAAGCCGCGGACGGGCGATGGCCCGCTCGAGGTGACCAAGGAGGGGCGGGGCATCGTCATGCGCGTTCCGCTCGAAGGCGGCGGGCGACTCGTCGTCGAGCTGACCCCCGATGAGGCCGAGGCGCTCGGCGACGCCCTCAAGAAGGTCGTGGGCTGACGCGTCGGCGATCCTTTCCTTCCGGCTGCCCCGGCATCGTCCTCGATGCCGGGGCAGCCGCGTTCCCGGGGCGACACCCGGGGCCGGGTTCAGCGCTTGACGGCGCACAGCAGGCCGTCGCCCACCGGCAGCAGCGACGTCACCAGTTCCTGGCTCTCCCGCACCGTGCGCAGCAGCTCCCGCAGCCGCAGGACCTCGGTGGGCTGCGGCCCCGAGTCGACCGTGCGGCCGTTCGCGAAAACGCCCTCGAAGACCACCAGGCCACCCGGACGCAGCAGGCGCAACGATTCAGCTAGATAGTCCGAGTACTCCAGCCGGTCCCCGTCGCAGAACACGAGGTCGTAGCCGGCGTCGGCGAGCCGCGGCAGCACGTCCAGGGCGCGGCCGGGGATGAAGCGGGCCCGGTTGCTGGCGAAACCGCTCGCGCGCAGGGCCTGCCGGGCGAACTGCTGGTGCTCCGGCTCCGGGTCGACCGTGGTGAGTACCCCGTCCGGGCGCATGCCGTGCAGCAGATGCATCCCCGACACCCCGCACCCGGTGCCGATCTCCGCGACCGCCTTCGCGTCCACGGAGGCGGCGAGCAGGCGCAGGGCGGCGCCCGTGCTGGGCGCCACCGAGCGGAGCCCCGCCTCGCGGGCCCGGTCACGTGCCCACAGCAGCGGCTCGTCCTCGGCGACAAAGGCGTCGGCGAACGCCCAGCTTGTCTGCCGGTTGCCGGTAATGACCCTCTCCTGTCCCCGTGATTGCCTCGGCGTGACTGTATCCGTTGGCGCCGGGAACCCGCAGATGGGACCGCGCGTTTAGAGAGATGAGCCGGTGGGCCGGGACGCGACGGGGGGTAAGAGGTGGATCTGTGCACCACGCACACGCCGAACAGGCCTGATGAGCCGTATCAGCGTGTATCAAATTCTCGTAAAACCGCTTATCCGGAGCTAACGGGCGAGGTGGCTATGGTAGGGGCTCCACTGGACACCACCAGAGCCGACAGGGGAGGTGCGGCCGCGCCCGGGGATCGGGGAGGAGTGCTGAGGCGCTTCCTCGGGTCGGCGGGCAGGCCGAAATCCGTGACCGACACCGCTGCTGACCGCCACGCCGCCGGACTCGCCGCAGGCGACCCCAAGACCGCGACCTTCGCCACCGACGCGGACGGGCAGGCATGGACTCCGCCCACGTGGGAGGAGATCGTCAGCACACACAGCGGCCGGGTCTACCGGCTCGCCTACCGCCTCACGGGCAACCAGCACGACGCCGAGGACCTCACCCAGGAGGTCTTCGTCCGCGTCTTCCGCTCCCTGTCCACGTACTCGCCGGGCACCTTCGAGGGCTGGCTGCACCGCATCACGACCAACCTGTTCCTGGACATGGTCCGGCGCAAGCAGCGCATCCGCTTCGACGCCCTCGGCGACGACGCGGCCGAGCGCCTGCCCAGCCGTGAGCCCACCCCGCAGCAGGCGTTCAACGACGCCCACTTCGACGCGGACGTCCAGCAGGCTCTCGACACCCTGGCGCCCGAGTTCCGCGCCGCCGTCGTCCTGTGCGACATCGAGGGACTGTCGTACGAGGAGATCGCCGCGACCCTCGGCGTGAAGCTCGGCACCGTCCGCTCCCGTATCCACCGTGGCCGCTCCCAGCTCCGCAAGGCCCTCGCCCACCGCTCGCCGCAGGCGCGGCAGGCCGGGCGGCGCTCCTTCGTGGCCCGTGTCCCCGCTCTGGGGGGAGGGGGCGCTACCGCGTGAGTGGATCCCGGCCCAACGCTGCGGAGACGCAGTTCGCAGAGCAGCACCTGGGAGACCGGCTCTCCGCCCTGGTGGACGGAGAGCTCGGTCACGAGTCGCGCGAGCGCGTTCTCGCGCACCTGGTCACGTGTAACCGGTGCAAGGCGGAGGCGGACGCCCAGCGGCGACTGAAGAACGTGTTCGCGGAGGCGGCGCCCCCGCCGCCCTCCGAAAGCTTCCTGGCCCGTCTCCAGGGCCTCCCCGCGGGAGGTGACCTGGACGGCGGCGGCGCGCCGGCGCCCGGGGGGGGCTTCCTCGCGGGCGGCTCCGCCGACGGGCTCTTCGGAGTGAGACACGACGAGCCCTTCGCCTTCGGTTACGTCCCCGCCGTGCACCCGGCCGCCTCCGAGGAGCGCGGCTTCCGGATCCATCCCGTCGGCCGACCCGACGCCGACCGTCCCGCCTCGCGCGGACTGCGTTTCGCGGTCGCCGCGGCCGGAGCGGTGTCGCTGGCCGCCGTCGCACTCGGCGGCGTGACCACCGCCATCCCCGCGGACGTCCGCGCGGAGGCCCGCGGCAGCTCCGGCACCGGAAGCAACGTCAGCCCCGCCCGCTCCGCCGGCACCGGTGCGGGCACGGCCGCTCCCGACGCCCAGCGGCGCCGTCCGGCGGGTCCGCTCCTCCAGGGCGGCAGCCTGCTCGGCCGCACACCGGTGGCGCCGACCTCCACGTCCGCGCCGCTGCTGCCCGGTCTGCCGGCCCCGGCGACCGGTCAGGTGGAGGACGCCACGCGGGAGCTGCCAGGACCGGTGATGGCCGGTGCCGACGTGGTCTCCCCGCTGGTACGCCCGCTGGACGACATCACCCCGCTCTCCCCGGCCGCCACCCGCTCCGGGGTGCCCGGGACGTTCGCCCCCGGCCCGTCGGCCGGCAGCACGCCCGTTCCCGTCCCCAGCGCCTCCGTCTCCCCCGTCCCGTTCCCCGTGTACCGGGCGCGCTGACCGGACTCTCGTGCCCCGGCTCCCGGACCTGGTTGAATCCTGCGTGGCCGTGCCCGTGGCGCTGAACCGGGCACGGCATCGAGTTCCGCGGCCGCGACGCCACGCGCCCGGCCGCGGCAGGCCGTGGGGAGAACATGAACGAGGGGAACCCGACGCACGTCCCGGCAGGGGAGCGGGGAGAACGCGGCGACGGCGACGAACGCGAGGACCGCGGGGCACCCGGGGCGCGGTCCGGGGAGTCCGGTGCGTCCAGGGTGTCCGGTGCGTCCGGCGGGCACGGTGATTTCGAGCTGGCCAAGCCGGTGCCCGGGGGCCGGGGTTCCGGGAGCGCGGACTTCCCCGAGCCCGCCGGGCCGGACCCGGACGCGCCGGACGTGGACGTCGAGCAGTTCGCCGACCGGCTGAGGCCCCTGCACGACCCCGACCCCTACAGCACCCCGCCCTACGGCGAGCCGGGCCCCTGGGCCCCCGCACCGCCCGTCCAGCACCCCTCCGCCGCCCAGGCCCAGGTCCAGGGCGCGGGCGTACCCGCCCGGCCGCCCGTCCCGCCGCCGGCTCCGGAGGTCCCCGTACCGGTCCCGCCGCCCGCGGTGCCCGCGCCGGCCGCAGAGACCTCCGTACCGACTCAGGCGCCCGTTCCCGCTGCGGAGGTCCCTCTACCGGCCCAACCGCCCGCACCGAACGCGGAGGTCCCCCTACCGGCCCAGGCGCCCGCGCCTGCCGTGGAAGCTCCCGTGCCCTCCCCGGAGGCTTCCGTACCGGCTCCGTCGCCCACTCAGGTCCCGGCGGGGGACTCCGTCTTTTCCGCCTCCGCCCCCGCCGCCGTGCCCGCCACCGGCTCCACCCCCGCGCCGCCCCCGGCGGACGGAGGCGGCCCGGGGCGGTACGACCCCTGGGCCGGGGGCGCTGCCGGGCAGCAGGCCGGGGTGCTCGCTCCGTTGCAGCAGACCGGTGCCGCGATGACCGGCGACGGACAGCGCAGGCGCCGGGCCCGGCGGACCCTGCTCGGCGCCTCACTGGCGATCGCCCTCGTCGCGGGCGGGATCGGCGGATTCGCCGGTGCGTGGCTGGAGCGGCAGGGGCTCGGGGACATCCATCTGCCCCAGGCCGGAGCGGTTCCCGCCGGACGGGCGCCGGACAGCGTCGCCGGGATCGCCGCGCGGGCGCTGCCCAGCGTCGTCACGCTGCACGTCAGCGGGCAGGACGAGGCGGGCACCGGCACCGGCTTCGTCCTCGACACGCGCGGGCACATCCTCACGAACAACCATGTCGTCGCGGCCGCCGCGTCCGGCGGCAGGATAACCGTGACGTTCAGCAGCGGAGACACCGCCAAGGCCAGGGTCGTCGGCCGTGACAGCGGGTACGACCTCGCCGTCGTCCAGGTCAGCGGCGTCCGAGGGCTCACGCCCATGCCCCTCGGCGACTCCGACGGCGTCCAGGTCGGCGATCCGGTGGTCGCCATCGGGGCCCCGTTCGACCTGGCCAACACCGTCACCTCCGGCATCATCAGCGCCAAGGAACGCCCCATCACGGCGGGCGGCGAGAAGGGCGACGGCAGCGACATCAGTTACGTCGACGCCCTGCAGACGGACGCCCCGATCAACCCGGGCAACTCGGGCGGCCCCCTCCTCGACACGCGCGGCCGGGTCATCGGCATCAACTCGGCCATCCGGTCGGCCGACGGCGGCTCCGACTCCGGCGACGGCCAGGCGGGCTCCATCGGACTGGGCTTCGCCATCCCGGTCAACCAGGCCAGGCGCGTCGCCGAGGAGCTGATCAACGGGGGACACGCGACCCACCCGGTGATCGGCGTGACCCTCGACATGGGCTATTCGGGCGACGGCGCCCGCATCGGCGTCAAGGGCGGCGACGGAGGGCCCGCGGTCGTGCGCGGCGGCCCCGGCGCCCGCGCGGGACTCGCGGCGGGCGACGTCATCACCGCGGTCGACGGCGAGCGCGTCCACTCGGGCGAGGAGCTGATCGTCAGGATCCGCGCCCACCGGCCCGGCGACCGGCTACGGCTGACCGTGGAACACGACGGCACCGAACGGGAGGTCCCGCTCGTGCTGGGCGCGTCGGAGCAGAACTGACGGAAGTCTCACCTCGGCACGGTACCGGTCGGACAGGTGCGGCGGGTACCGTTGACCGACCGAGGACATCGCAAGGAGCTTCAGGTGTTCAATGACATAGGGCCGCTCGAGCTGGTGACGCTCATCGTCCTCGCCGTGCTCGTCTTCGGTCCGGACAAGCTCCCCAAGGTCATCCAGGACGTCACGCGCACGATCCGGAAGATCCGCGAGTTCTCGGAGAGCGCCAAGCAGGACATCCGTGACGAGCTGGGTCCGGAGTTCAAGGACTTCGAGTTCGAGGACCTCAACCCCAAGACGTTCCTGCGCAAGCAGCTCGACGGCGACTCGCTGGGGCTCGGGGACATCCGCAGCGGCTTCGACCTGAAGAAGGAGATGGCCGAGGTCACCGACGCGGTCAACGGCCGCGGCGGCTCGGACTCCGCGGTCTCCCCCTCGGCCGGCGCCCGCGTCGACATGACCAAGCGTCCCGAGGAGCCCGCCCAGGACGCCCGTCCGCTCTTCGACGCCGACGCCACCTGACGTCCCTCCGCGCCCGCCGCGGACCGCCGACACGCCCGTGACCGTGATGCGCGCGGCGTACGTGACGCGTTTCATAGTGCACAAATGCCCGTACACGCCCCTGACGGGCCGTCCGGGCGACCCACGCACCGGGCGGTTTCCCTGCTGCTCTCAGCAGTGTGGATATGCTGCCGAGTTGTTGTGCGGACCGGCGGAGTACGCCCGAAGGGGGGCGGGCGGCCCCGGTCCGACGAGAGCGAGGAGGCGTCCGCAGATGGAGACGACGAGTCGGGTGGGCGGGCACGCGCCGGCCGCGGCGGGCGGACAGCCGCTGCCCACCGCGCGGCGCACGGTCGACGGCTACCTGCAGGCGCCCTTCCCGTGGTACGGCCTCGACGAGGCGTTCACGGGGCAGCGCAGGCTGATGCAGGTCGGCATGGCGGCCGACGGGTCCGTGGAGCACGGTTCGATGGGGCACGGCGACGAGCCGTCCGTCCGCAACGAGCACACCGCCGCGGCCACGGACGAGCCGCGGGAGAAGTTCGCGGTCGTGGTGACCGTGCCCGTGAACCCGTCCCGGCGCAGCGCCGACGGCACGGGGCTGCTGGAGGCCACCTCGGTGTCCTCGGCCGCCTGGCTGGCCGGTGTGGGGCTGCTGTCGTTCACCTGGCCCGGCCAGATGGACCACAGCCTGCGCGACGACTGGCTCGACCAGCAGACCGAGACCGCGTGGGCGCTGGCCGACGACCTGGAGGGACCCGAGTGGTCCAGCCTGTCGCTGCCGGTCGACGGAGTGGCCACGCCGTTCTACTACCGCGAGTCGGAGTTCGGCTGGGTGCTGGCCGGCTCCACCGGCGCCGGGGTGCACGTCGGCGCCTACGGCCGGGGCATGAGCGCCTACGGCCTCGGCTTCGCCGTGGTCAAGGACCTCGCCGCGTACGCCTGACCGGCGGCACGCGCGCCGGGCCCCGACACAAGGGCGGGCCCGACGCGCGCCGGGACCCGGCGCAAGAGCGGGCCCGGCGCACGGCGGAACCCGGCGCAAGAGCGGGCCCGCCGCGGCGGCCGGGCCCGACGGGAAAGGGGCGCCACCCGGGTGACGCCCCTTCACCGAGCGGAACCGCTCAGAACTTGTTCCTCGGGGTGATCCCCAGCGACAGCCCGGACAGGCCCCGCTGCCTGCCGCCCAGCTTGCCCGCGATGGCGCGCAGGGCGGAACCGGCGGGGGAGTCGGGATCGGTGAGGACGACCGGCTTGCCCTCGTCGCCGCCCTCGCGGAGGCGGACGTCGATGGGGATGCTGCCGAGGACCGGGACCGTCGCGCCCGTGGTCCGGGTCAGGCCCTCGGCGACCATCTGACCGCCGCCGGTGCCGAAGACGTCGACCATGTCACCGCAGTGCGGGCAGGGCAGCCCGGACATGTTCTCGACCACGCCGACGATCTTCTGGTGGGTCTGCACCGCGATGGAGCCGGCGCGCTCGGCGACCTCCGCCGCCGCCTGCTGCGGGGTCGTGACGACGAGGATCTCGGCGTTCGGGACCAGTTGGGCGACCGAGATGGCGATGTCACCGGTGCCGGGCGGCAGGTCCAGGAGCAGGACGTCCAGGTCGCCCCAGTAGACGTCCGCCAGGAACTGCTGCAGGGCGCGGTGGAGCATCGGGCCGCGCCAGACGACCGGGGCGTTGCCCGGGGTGAACATGCCGATGGAGATGACCTTCACGCCATTGGCGGAAGGCGGCATGATCATGTTCTCGACCTGGGTGGGGCGGCCGTCCGCGCCCAGCATCCGCGGCACGCTGTGGCCGTAGATGTCGGCGTCGACGACACCGACCTTCAGACCGTCCGCGGCCATCGCGGCCGCCAGGTTGACGGTCACCGAGGACTTGCCGACGCCGCCCTTGCCGGAGGCGACCGCGTAGACACGGGTGAGGCTGCCCGGCTTGGCGAAGGGGACCTCGCGCTCGGCCTGACCGCCGCGCAGGGCGCTGGCCAGCTCCCGGCGCTGCTCGTCGCTCATCACGTCCAGGGCGACACCGACCCGGGTGACGCCCTCGACCCCGGCGACCGCGTCGGTCACGCGCTGGGTGATCGTCTCGCGCATGGGGCAGCCGGAGACCGTCAGGTAGACGGTGACGTCGACCGCTCCGTCCGCGCCGATCTCCACCGATTTGACCATCCCGAGTTCGGTGATGGGCCGGTTGATCTCGGGGTCGTTCACCGTCGCCAGTGCCTCGCGCACCGCGTCTTCCGTAACCATAAGGACGATGTTACGGCGCACCCCGGGCCCGGCGGGATTCCCCTCAGCGGTCGTCTGTGTCACGTCCGGACGGACGGTCCGTCCCGTCCGCCGGGAATGTGCCCCGGCCGGCGTGGCCGTACTCGTGTCCGTCGCGGCGACGGCGGTCCTCCACCTCTCTGGCCAGGTCCTGGAGTTCGGAGCGGATCCAGTCGCGGGTGGCGACCTCGCCCAGGCCCATGCGCAGCGCGGCGATCTCCCGGGTCAGGTACTCGGTGTCCGCGATCGAGCGCTCGTTCTGCTTGCGGTCCTGCTCCAGGTTGACCCGGTCGCGGTCGTCCTGCCTGTTCTGCGCGAGCAGGATCAGCGGGGCCGCGTAGGAGGCCTGGAGGGAGAGCATCAGGGTCAGGAAGATGAACGGGTACTGGTCGAAGCGGACCGCCGCGGGCGCGGCGATGTTCCACAGCACCCACAGGATGATGACGACCGTCATCCACACGATGAAGCGGCCGGTGCCGAGGAACCGGGCGATCTTCTCCGACAGCCGGCCGAAGGCCTCCGGGTCCCACTCGGGCACGATCCGGCGGCGGGGCGGGCGGGGCTGGTCCAGCCGGGCGCGGGGCCGGCCGGCGGCGGTGGCGCCCGCCGGGGTGCGCTCGCGGCCGCTGTCGCGGTTGCCGTCGCGTTCAGGAGCCATGGCCACCCGCCTCCCGTCCCTCCACGGCACCGGCGGCGGCACCGGTCCCGTCGGCCGCGTCCGTCTCGTCCAGGTGGAACTCCGTCTCCCGCCAGTCGTCGGGCAGCATGTGGTCCAGTACGTCGTCCACGGTGACGGCGCCCAGCAGCGAGCCGGACTCGTCCACCACGGGCGCGGCGACCATGTCGTAGGTGGCGAAGAACCCGGCGATGACGGGCAGCGCGTCGTCGGGGTCCAGGACCTGCGGGTCGTCGTCGATGAGTGAACTGACCAGGGTGTACGGCGGATCGCGCAGCAGCCGCTGGAAGTGGACGGTGCCCAGGTACTTGCCGGTCGGGGTCTCGTCCGGCGGCCGGCAGACGTAGACCTGCGCGGCCAGCGCGGGGGTGAGGTCCTGGTTGCGGACCCGGGCGAGCGCGTCGGCGACGGTGGCGTCCGGGCGCAGGACGATCGGCTCGGTGGTCATCAGACCGCCCGCGGTGTGCTCCTCGTACGACATCAGGCGCCGCATGTCGGCCGCGTCCTCGGGCTCCATCAGGCTGAGCAGCCGCTCCTTGTCCTCCTCCGGCAGCTCGGAGAGCAGGTCGGCCGCGTCGTCCGGGTCCATGGCCTCCAGGACGTCCGCCGCGCGCTCCTCCTTGAGCTTGCCGAGGATCTCGATCTGGTCGTCCTCCGGCAGCTCCTCCAGGACGTCGGCGAGACGGTCGTCGTCCAGGGCGGCGGCGACCTCGGCGCGGCGCTTGGCGGACAGGTGGTGCAGCACGTTGGCGAGGTCGGCGGGGCGCAGCTGCTCGAAGGTGGCGAGCAGGTTCTCGGCGCCCTGTCCGTGCTCCTCCAGGGAGAAGCCGGTGACGTCCGACCAGGGGACGGTCAGCGTCTCGCCCCGGGCCCGGCGGAAGGCGCCGCCCTTCTTCCCCTTGCGTACGAAGACGCGGTCCACCTGCCACTCCCGGCGGGCGGGCAGCTGCTGCACGGACAGGTCGAGGACGGTGACCTCGTCGTCGGCCTCCACCAGCCGCACCCGCCGGTCCAGCAGCTCGCCGAAGACCAGCCGTTCGGTGGGCCGCTGTTCGAAGCGGCGCACGTTGAGCACGCCGGTGGAGATGACCTGGCCGGAGTCGATGCCGGTGACCCGGGTCATGGGCAGGAAGATGCGGCGCCGGTTGGACAGCTCGACGACCAGGCCGAGGACGCGCGGGGGCTTCCGCCCGACGCGCAGCATGACGACCACGTCGCGTACGCGGCCCACCTGGTCGCCGCTCGGATCGAAGACGGGGACCCCGGCGAGGTGCGAGACGAAGATCCGGGGCGCACCGGCTGCCATGGCTGTGCTTCCTTTGCGTGGGAACTGTGGGGAATGCTCGGTTCTGTCCTCTCGCGTGCGCTTCAGGCTAGCCCGTACTGATCGGAGACGCCCTGGTGGGCGGTCCGGACGGACCGGCTCGGCCGGCGTCGCGGGGCCCTTGTACGCTGCCGTACGCCGCTTTCGGAACCCTCAGAGAGGCAGCCCCGCCTGTGACTGCGATTCCCCACGGCCGTACGGGCCGGACCGGGCCGGTGGCCGCGACGTGCGTGCTGGCCGTGGCGGGTGCGGTGCTGCTGGCGGGGTGCGGCGGGGACGACCCGGACGCGGGGACGAACGGCGTGGGCAAGCTGCCGCCCGCGAAGATCCAGGCGAAGACGCGGGCCGCCGCCGACGCCGCGTCCGCGGTACGGCTGTCCGGGACCGTCGTCACCAGCGGGCTCACCTACACGCTGGACATGCGGCTGAAGACCGGCGGGAGCACCGGCTCGGTCACCTCCAAGGCGGGCACGTTCCGGCTGCTGCGCGTCGGCAGCGAGCTCTACCTCAAGGCCGACGCCGACTTCTGGCACCACAGCGGCGACACGTCGGCCGCCGGGAAGCTCGACGGCAAGTACGTGAAGGTGCCGCAGGGCGACCCCGCGTACAAGAAGTTCAGCGGCTTCACCGACAAGAGCCTGCTCCTGAACGGCCTGCTCACCCTGCACGGCAAGCTCGCCGCCGACAGCCGCCACGAGCAGTCGGGCACCCGCACGATCCGTGTCACCGGCGACAACGGCTCCGGCGGCACCCTCGACGTCTCCCTCGAAGGCACCCCCTACCCGCTGCGCCTGGTGCGCGCGGGCAGCGCCGGCACCCTCACCTTCTCCGACTGGGGCAAGGACTTCCCGGCCGCCGAGCCCGCGAAGGCGGACACCGTGGACTACGGACGGCAGCTGCCGTCGTCCTGATCCCGCGGGCAGCCGCGGGCGCGCCGGGGCCGGTAAGGCTGGGTGCGCCGGTGGGCGGTGCGGGGTGTGCCGGTGGGCGGTGTGGCGGGGTGTCCCGCCGGACCGCGCCGGTCTACTTCGCCTTCCGGCGCCTCGTCAGCAGCCGGGGCAGGGCCGCCGGGACGGGCCGGCGGGTGGTCGCGGGCGTGGGCAGCGGGCGCGCGGCCAGACTGCCCGTGGGCTGCGGCGCCACGGCACCGGTCGGCTTCAGCCGGACCACCCGGCACTCGCGGGCCCAGCGGTCCGGCATCTCCTCGCTGTCGGGGGCGTTGAGCCGCTTGCCCTTCAGCTCGGCGACCGCCGCCTCCCGTTCGGGAGAGCCGGGGGCCGCCTCGGACACGGACGCCCGCCAGGTGACCAGCCGGCCGCCCTTGTCCTTGCCGCGTACGGTCACCTCGGCCTCGCCGCCGTCGATGAGACCGGGCAGCGGCTGCTCACCGGGACCGTCGCCGACCAGCCACACCGCGCCCTCGTGCCACACGTGCCACAGCGGGCGGGCCGCGGGAGCCGTGGCCCCCCTGACCCAGACCAGACCGGACTTCTTGGCGGTCTCCTCGATGAGTGCCTCGTCGAAAAGGGATCGGGCGGCCGGCTCGCTAGTCATGTGCCCAGCCTATCCAGGCCGCTCACAGCCAGCCGTTGCGCTTCAGCGTGCGGTGGATGCCGAGACACAGCACGGCCGTGACGCCCATGATCACCGGGTAGCCGTACTTCCAGTGCAGCTCGGGCATGTACTTGAAGTTCATGCCGTACACGCCGCACACCATCGTCGGTACGGCGATGATCGCGGCCCACGCGGTGATCTTCCGCATGTCCTCGTTCTGGGCGACGGACGCCTGCGCCAGGTTGGCCTGGAGGATGGAGTTGAGGAGTTCGTCGAAGCCGACGACCTGCTCCTGGACGCGGGCCAGGTGGTCGGCGACATCACGGAAGTACTTCTGGATGTCCGGGTCGATCAGCCGCATCGGCCGCTCACTGAGCAGCTGCATCGGGCGCAGCAGCGGGGCCACCGCCCGCTTGAACTCCAGTACCTCGCGCTTGAGCTGGTAGATCCGCGCCGAGTCGACACCGCGGGAGACCCCGCCCTTGCGGCCGGGGGAGAAGACCTCGATCTCCACCTCGTCGATGTCGTCCTGCACGGCGTCGGCGACCGCGATGTAGCCGTCCACGACGTGGTCGGCGATGGCGTGCAGCACCGCCGAGGGGCCCTTGGCGAGCAGTTCGGGGTCGGCCTCCAGCCGGTGGCGCAGCGCGCGCAGCGAACCCTGGCCGCCGTGCCGGACCGTGATGAAGAAGTCCCGTCCGGTGAAGCACATGACCTCACCCGTCTCGACGACCTCGCTGGTGGCGGTGAGCCGGTCGTGCTCGACGTAGTGGATGGTCTTGAAGACGGTGAAGAGCGAGTCGTCGTACCGCTCCAGCTTCGGCCGCTGGTGGGCCTGCACCGCGTCCTCCACGGCCAGCGGGTGGAGCCCGAACTCGCCCGCGATACCGGCGAATTCCTCCTCGGTCGGCTCGTGCAGCCCCATCCACACGAAGCCGCCGTCCCGGCGCACCAGACGCATCGCCTCCTGCGGCGTCAGCGGCTTGCCGGTCTCCAGGCGCGTGCCGTCGCGGTAGACGGCGCAGTCGACGACGGCCGACGGGGTCGCGGGGTCGCGCGTGGTGTCGTACGACTGCGGCGCGTTCGTCTCCTTGCGCAGGGACACGCGGGAGGACGGGCGGACCACGGCGCGCAGGTCGCGGATCATCGACATGGCAGGCTCCTTCGCGGGCGGGCAACGAAGCGACCCGGCGACGGTTGGAACTACCCGGAATGGGGACGTCCTGACCACAGATGTTTGGCACGTCCACAAAGCGGGGAGCACCGCACCGTCGCGGTGGTGACTTCGCTGCTGATGCAGGACTGATGAAGATCAGACAGATCAGGCAAAGCGAAACGAAGTGCTCTTCCGAACGACGACGCGAAAGTGAAGGCGGCAGCCGGCCAGGAAAGGGAGAATCAGCAACCGGAAGAGCGAGTGGTACTGCACGGTCGACTTCGATCCATGACAGCCCCACCTCCTCCGGCCGGTCCCTCGTAAGGGAGTCTCATCGGCGTCGGGACTCGATAGCCACCCCCTCATCACCTGAGGAACCGGGGGAGACCCCCGGAGGCGTGCTGCCCCGAACCACCGGCTCAGCGTAGCAGCCGCCCGAAGTGTCAAGGTGCCGCTTTGCCTGTCACTGACGAGTTCTATGCTCGCCGCATGGTTGATGTTCTTCCTCTGGTCGAGGCACGGTTGAACACCGCGCTGGGCGAACCGGACGCGCGCGCCGCGGTCACCTTCCTCGGTACCGACCGCATCGAGGTGCTCCGCTTCCAGGACCGCGGTCCTGAGGGAGGCGTGGTCCGCTACGCCACGCTCGGGATGTCGGCGCACCCCATGGCGGACCCCACGGCGATGGTCGCCGACCCCGTGCAGGGTCCGCGCGCCGAGCTGGTCCTCTCCGTCCGCGCCGGCCGCGCCGACACCGGCAAGGTGCTCCGCCCGCTCGCGGTGCTCGCGGCTTCTCCGCAGGTCGAGGGCGTGGTGGTGGTTCCCGGCGCGTCCCTGGACGTGGGTGAGCCGCTGTGGCCCGGCGCTCCCTTCACCTCGGTCCTGGTGGGCGAGCCCGGTGGCCTCGTCGAGGACCTCGAACTGGACAGCCCGATGGACCCCGTACGGTTCCTGCCGCTGCTGCCGATGACCCCGAACGAGGCCGCCTGGAAGCGGGTGCACGGGGCGCAGGCGCTCCAGGAGCGCTGGCTCGCGAACGGAACCGACCTGAGGGACCCGTCCCGGGGCTCGGTGCCCTTGGACACACCGCCTGACTGAGGACTCCCGGTCAAGGGGGTCTGGGTGCGGGTGAGTTGCGGCGGGGCGGGGTGGGTCGCGGTGGGTTCGCGGTGAGCGGGGCGCGGCGGGTGCGGTGAGTCGCGGTGAGCGGTGAGCCGCCGGGCTCGGTGAGTGTGGTGCCGGGTGCCGGGTGCCGGGTGCCGGGTGCCGGGAGGCCGGGGTGCAGGGGTGCCGTCGGATCCGGTGAGCGGGGTGCCGGCGTGCTGGGGTGCCGAGGCTGCGGCTTCCGTCGTTTCCGTCGTTTCCGTTGGTCCCGTGGTCCGGTGGGTGACCTCGCCGTGTGGTGTCCGGCGGGGGCGGGCGGTGCCCGGAGGGTGGGCTCCGGGTATCCGGCGCGTGCCCGTTCCGTCCGGACGGGTGATCGTCCTTGACGTGGCGCTGTACGGGTAGGACCGTGGAGCCCTATGAGGGGCGAACCCAGTTGCCCGAAGTGCGGTGGCCGGGTCAGGGCTCCCGGCCTCTTCGCCGATTCGTGGCAGTGCGATGTACACGGGACGGTGTATCCGCTGCAGCCCGTGATCCCGCCCAGCGTCGAGGCACTGACCGTCGTGGTGCAGCGCACCCGGGTCCCGGTGTGGATGCCGTGGCCGCTGCCGGTCGGCTGGCTGTTCACGGGCGTGGCCTACGCCGGTGACGACCCCGGCGGAGGCCGCGCGAGCGTCGTCGCGTGCTCCGGTCCCGGCCCGCTCGGCGGTCCGGGCGAGCTGATCCTCGTCGCCGAGGAGCTCGGCGTCGGGCTGGGCGCGCGGTACGCGGGCATCGACGGCCCGGATCCGGGGCCGTACCTGGACGTCGAGAAGCCGCCGCAGGCGAAGGTGCTGGCGGCCGGCCGGCCGACCCCGCTCTGGCATGTCACCGGCACCCCGGACGACCGCGCGGTCTTCGCGGGTGAGGCGCTGGGGATGTGGGTGTGGGCGGTGACGTGGCCCGAGCAGTCGGGGCTGCTGATGTACGACGAGTTGGTGCTGACGGATCTGCGGGATGCGGGTGCGGAGATCGACCTTGTGCCGTGCGGGGCGTTGTCGCCGCGCCTGCTCGAACCGTAGCGGCGCCGCCGAGCCGTTCGCGCAGTTCCCCGCGCCCCTGAGGTGGGTGGGTGTCGGGGGTGCGCTTGGTGGTGCGGGTCCGCGTGGGCTGATCGCGCAGTTCCCCGCGCCCCTGAGGTGGGTGGGTGTCGGGGGCGGTGTCTGTGCTGCGGGTCCGCGCGGGCTGATCGCGCAGTTCCCCGCGCCCCTTAGGGGGTGGGTGTCGGGGTGCGCTTCGTGGTGCGGGTCCGCGTGGGCCGTTCGCGCAGTTCCCCGCGCCCCTTGGGGGGTGGTGCTGGGCGTGGGCTTCGGGGTGCGGGGCTGCGCAGTCGCCGGCCCGAGCCCGCCCACACGAACCCGCACGGCAAACCCATCCCCACCCCCACTCACCCAAGGGGCGCGAGGAACTGCGCGCCAAGCCCACACGCACCCGCACGCCAGATCTGTCTCCACCCCCCACCCACCCCAGGGGCGCGAGGAACTGCGCGCCAAGGCCACACGCACCCGCACGCCAGATCTGTCTCCGCCACCCACTCACCTAAGGGGCGCGGGGAACTGCGCGCCAAGCCCAGATGCACCCGCACGGCAAATCCGACCCCATCCCCCACTCACCCAAGGGGCGCGGGGAACTGCGCGATGAGCCCAGACGGACCCGCACCGTGAGGCCGGCCCCCGGAGCCCGAGGCGCCCCCGTGTAGGGGGCACTTCACGGCTACGGCTGTGACAGAAGCACCACATCTCCCGCTATGCTGAACCGTCCGCCCCCCGTCCCTCACGCCTGGAGTCCGCGTCGTGCGCATCGACCTGCACTGCCACTCCACGGCCTCCGACGGGACGGACACCCCCGCCGAGCTGGTACGGAACGCCGCCACCGCCGGCCTGGACGTCGTCGCGCTGACCGACCACGACACCACCCGGGGACACGCCGAGGCCGTCGCCGCGCTCCCCGAGGGCCTCACGCTGGTCACCGGAGCCGAGCTGTCCTGCCGTGTCGACGGCGTCTCCATGCACATGCTGGCCTACCTCTTCGACCCCGAGGACCCCGCCCTGCTCGCCGAGCGCGAGCTGGTCCGGGACGACCGGGTGCCCCGCGCGCGGGCCATGGTCGGCAAGCTGAACGCCCTGGGCGTACCGGTCACCTGGGAGCAGGTCGAGCGGATCGCCGCCGGCGGTTCCGTGGGACGGCCGCACGTCGCCTCCGCACTCGTCGAGCTGGGCGTCGTACCGACCGTGAGCGACGCCTTCACGACGGAGTGGCTGGCCGACGGAGGCCGGGCCTACGCCGAGAAGCACGAGACCGACCCCTTCGAGGCGATCCGGCTGGTCAAGGGCGCGGGCGGCGTCGCCGTCTTCGCCCACCCGGCCGCCGCCAAGCGCGGACGCACGGTCCCGGAGTCCACGATCGCCGAGCTGGCCGCGGCCGGTCTGGACGGCATCGAGGTCGACCACCTGGACCACGACGCGGACACCCGGACCCGGCTGCGCGGCCTCGCGGCGGACCTGGGACTGCTGGTCACCGGGTCCTCGGACTACCACGGCAGCCGTAAGACCGTCGCGCTCGGCGACTGTACGACCGACCCCGAGGTCTACGGGGAGATCATCCGCCGGGCCACCGGCGCGTTCCCGGTCCCCGGCACCGGCGGAATCTGAGGCCCAGGCCTCCCCGGCCACCGCGCCGGTCCGATCCGGTCAGGTCCCGATCCGCTCGTCACAGCCGTCACAGCCGTCACAGCCGTCACAGCCGTCACAGCCGTCACAGCCGTCACAGCCGTCACAGCCGGTCACCCGCCGGGTGGGTCCACCCCCGGGTGGGGCCACCTGCCGGGCGGGTCCGTCCGCCGCACCGGTCCGCCGGCCCCCGCACGCCCGCCGTCCCGGCCGGTGCGTGAACCGCCCGGCTCCACCGGCCGCGCGGCCGCCCCCACTCGTTTCCCGTTCCTCCCGCTCACCCGCACTGTCCGCCGTGCCCGTGCTCAGGCCCGTGTCCGCGGCGGTGGCTCCATCATGCAAGGCTCACCATGTTCGACGTCGCCGTCTTCGGCTCCCTGTTCCTGACCCTCTTCGTCATCATGGATCCCCCTGGGATCACCCCGATCTTCCTCGCCCTGACCGCCGGACGCCCGGCGAAGGTGCAGAAGCGGATGGCCTTCCAGGCCGTCTGCGTCGCGGGCGGCGTGATCGCCGTCTTCGGCCTTCTCGGCCACCAGATCCTCGACTATCTGCACGTCTCCATCCCCGCGCTGATGATCTCGGGCGGTCTGCTGCTCCTGCTCATCGCGCTCGACCTACTCACCGGCAAGACGGACGAGCCGAAGCAGACCAAGGACGTGAACGTCGCCCTCGTGCCCCTGGGCATGCCGCTGCTGGCGGGCCCCGGCGCCATCGTCTCCGTCATCCTGGCCGTCCAGAAGGCCGACAGCGTCTCCTCGCAGGTCTCGGTGTGGTGCGCGATCGTCGCGATCCACATCGTGCTCTGGCTGACCATGCGCTACTCGCTGCTGATCATCCGGGTGATCAAGGACGGCGGCGTGGTCCTCGTGACGCGGCTCGCGGGCATGATGCTCTCCGCCATCGCGGTCCAGCAGATCATCAGCGGTGTCACGCAGGTGGTCAAGGGCGCCTGACCCTCCCCCGCATGCGCAGAGCCCCCGTACGGCAGGTGCCGTACGGGGGCTCTGAAGCTTCTGCGGTGATCCGCGTGTGTTACGAGACCGTGGTCCCGGCCGGGCGGATCCACAGGCGCTGCCCGATGGCGGCGGCCTGCTGAACGATCCGATTGACGGAGGCGGCGTCCACGACGGTGCTGTCGACGGTGGTGCCGTCGACCTCGTCGAGTCGCATGATTTCGAAGCGCATGGCTTCTCCCTTCGTCTGGTCATCCTCCAGAGGAGAACTACTGGTGTGGGACATGGTGTCCCGTGGTGTCACTTACCTGGTCAACGTCTTGCCTGTAACAAACATTCCCTACGCTAAAGAAATTTTTCGAACAACTAATTACTGACTGGTAAGCGGGAAGCGCGGGACGGACCGGGACCATTTGTGTTCGCAGCGTGACCGCCGGGAGAATGGAGGCGATGAACGACGACCTGGCGGCCCTGGGCGCCCGCATCGACCACACCAACGAGCTGCTCCAGCGCATGCTCGCGGAAGTGGCGAAGACCCCCTCCACCCACGCGATCTTCGTCGACGCGGGATACCTGTACGCGGCCGCGGGCCGGCTCGTCGCCGGTACGGAGGACCGCCGGGCCTTCGACCTCGACGCCGAGGGGCTGATCGACGCGCTGATCGACAAGGCCCGTTCGATCTTCGCGGACAGCCGTCTGCTGCGCGTCTACTGGTACGACGGCGCCCGCCGCCGCATCCACACCGCCGAGCAGCAGTCGATCGCCGAGCTGCCGGACGTCAAGGTCCGGCTCGGCAACCTCAACGCCAACAACCAGCAGAAGGGCGTCGACTCCCTCATCCGCACCGACCTGGAGTCCCTCGCCCGCCACCGCGCCATCAGCGACGCGGCGCTCCTCGGCGGCGACGAGGACCTGGTGTCGGCGGTCGAGGCCGCCCAGGGCTACGGCGCCCGGGTCCACCTCTGGGGCATCGAGGCACCCGAGGGGCGCAACCAGGCCGAGCCGCTGCTCTGGGAGGTCGACAGCCAGCGCACCTTCGACCTGGACTTCTTCAAGCCGTACGTCTCCCGCCGCACCGCCGCCTACGACGCGACCGCCGGCAGCCGGCCCAGCCGCGAGGACGTCCGCTTCGTCGGCGCCCAGATCGCGGCCAAGTGGCTCGCCGCCCGGGGCCGTAACTCGCTGAGCGAACTGCTCCCCGGCCACCCCTACCTGCCCGGCTCCGTCGACCAGGACCTCCTGGTCGAGGCGGAGGGGCTCCTGCAGTACTCCCTGCGCGGCCAGGCCGATCTGCGCCGCGCCCTGCGCGACGGCTTCTGGGACCACCTTCAGACGCAGTACTGACGTTTCCCCGGGCGGGCGGGAGTCAGCCCCGGTCCACCGTGTCCCAGAAGTCCGCGAGCGCCCGGGCGGTCTCCCGGGGGCGGTCGGTGTTGGGGGAGTGCTCGGCGCCCTCGACGACCGTCCGGCGGGCCCGCAGCCGCGTGGCCATGCCGTCGAGCAGCGGCAGCGGCCAGGTGTCGTCCAGCGCGCCCGACAGGACGTGGAACGGCATCGGCACGGCGGCGAGTTCGGCGACACGGTCCGGCTCGGCGCACAACTGGCGTCCGGTGGCGATGAGCTGGGCGGGCTTGGTGGCCAGCCAGCGGCGGCGCAGATCCTCCCGGCCGTCCGGACCCCCGCCCGGATCGACGACGGCACCGGCCGCCTCCTCGGGCGCGTCCAGCGCCCGCATCGCCTCCCACACCTCCGCCATCGTCATCACCCCGAGCGCGTCCCGCAGCAGCTTCACGCGCTCGCGCTGCGAGTCCGAGATCCGGGCCGGCCCTGACGCCATCAACGTCAGTGAGCGGAAGGGGGCATGGTCGAGCAGCGCGGCGGCGCGCGAGATCTGGCCGCCGAGCGAGTGTCCCAGCAGATGAACGGGCTCACCGAGCGCCGCCGCCTGCGCCAGCACGTCGCGCGCCAACTCCCGCTGTGCGTAAGCGGATTCGTCGTCGGCCGGGCCGTCGGACTCGAACTGTCCGCGGCCGTCCACGGCGACGGTCCGGTATCCCCGCCCGGCCAGCGGCACATGCAGCGGGTTGAAGTCCTCCTTGCTCCCCGTGAACCCCGGCACCAGCAGGACGACACCCCGGGACTCCACCCCGGCGGCCACGGGCGCGTCCACAACGGCGAACTCCCCGCGCGCGGTTCGCAGGGGGTACGCACGGGCACCGGGCGGCGGAGTGAAGGTGGCGGGGCTGCTCATGGGGAGAGGTTATCCGCCCCCCTGCGGCCCGGCGCGCCCACCGCCCCTTCCCCACGACGACCGCCCGGCCACGGTAGGTGCGACCGCCGGTCCGCCGGTCCGCCGGTCCGCCGGTCCGCCCGACCGCACGACCGCACGCCGCCCAGCCCGGCGCGAGCCGGCCGGCGCTCGCCTCGGTGTAGGCGAGCGGGAGCGCGGTCGCGGTGGCGTCCGTGTCGAGCAGCGCCCGGCGCACGCCCGCGAGCCGGGGGCCGGGCGGCCGTACGCAACGGCGAGCGGCGCTGCGAGCGGCCGGGGGGCGGGGGACGACGAAGGCCCGGTCCCCCCTCGGGGGAACCGGGCCTTCGGTCGGGCTGTGCGCCGCCCGTGCGGGCGGTCGCGGATCAGGCCTCCGCGGTCTCCGCGGTCGCCGCGGCCTTGCGCGTACGGCGCGCCTTCGGCTTGGCCTCGGCCTCGGGGGCCTCGACCGCGACGGCGGTCGCCTTGCGCGTGCGGCGCGGCTTGACCTCCGGCTCGGCGCTCGCCTGCGCCGGGATCTCCGGAGCGGCGGCGACGGCCTTACGGGTGCGTCGTGCCTTCGGCGCGGCAGCCTCCGTACCGTCGACCGCGTCCACCGTGGCGGCGGCGGTCTTCCTCGTCCGGCGGGGCTTGGCCTCGGTCTCGGCCTCGGGGGCCTCGACCGTGGCGGCGGCCTTGCGGGTGCGGCGCGGCTTGGCCTCGGTGCCTTCGGCGGTGTCGGCGACGGCCTCGGCGGCGGCGGTGGTCTTCCGCGTCCGGCGCGGCTTGGCCTCGGTCTCGGCCTCGGGGGCCTCGACCACGGCGGCGGCCTTGCGGGTGCGGCGCGGCTTGGCCTCGGTGCCTTCGGCGGTGTCGACGGCGGCCTCGGCGGCAGCGGTGGTCTTCCGCGTCCGGCGCGGCTTGACCTCGGCCTCGGCCTCAGGGGCCTCGACCGTGGCAGCGGCCTTCCGGGTGCGGCGGGGCTTGGCCTCGGTCTCGGCCTCGGGGGCCTCGACCGTGGCGGCGGCCTTGCGGGTGCGGCGCGGCTTGGCCTCGGTGCCCTCGGCGGTGTCGGCGACGGCCTCGGCGGCAGTCGTCTTCCGGGTACGACGCGGCTTCGCCTCGGCCTCGGGAGCCTGGACGGCCTCCGCGGTGACCGTTGCTTCCACGGCGGTCTTGCCGGCCTGGCGCGGCTCGGCGGCCGGGGCGGCCTCCTGCGTGCTCTCGGGCGTGGCGACGGCAGCCGGTCCGGCGGCCCTGTGGGCACGGCGGCGCGGCCGGGCCTCGGTGACGACCGGCGTGGCCGGAGCGGCCGGGGCGGTCTCCTGCGTGCTCTCGGGCGTGGCGACGGCAGCCTCGGCGGCCGGTCCGGCGGCCCTGCGGGCACGGCGGCGCGGCCGGGCCTCGGCCTCGGCGACGACCGGCGTGGCCGGGGCAACCGGGGCAACCGGGGCGGCCACGACGGCGGTGGCGGCGGCGGCAGCAGCCTCCGCGGCCTCGGCGGCAGCCCGCTCCGGGGTCTGGAACCTCGGACGGGTGGTCACCGGAGCGACCGGTGCGACCGGAGCCTGGAACACCGGGCGGACCCGGGGAGACTGCGTCGCCCTGCGGATGCGCGGGTGGGCCAGCGGCTCCGGAGCCTTCACGGCGGCCGGGGTCGGCGCCTTGGCCTTGGCGGCGGCCGGGGCCGGCGCCTTCTCCGTGACGGTCTCGGGGCGCGTGGCCGCGGCAGCGGTGTTCACGGCCTGCGCGGGCGCCGCGCCACGCGTCCGGCGACGCCGGCGCGGGGTACGGGTCGTCGCCTGAGCCTCGTCGGCGGAACCGGCGGAACCGGCGGGGACGGCCGGGGCGGAGCTCGCCGGAGCGGAGCCCGTCTCGGTGGTGGCCGGCGTCGTGACGGCCGGAGCGGCGGAGTCCTCCGGCGCGCCATTGCGGGTACGGCGGCGACGACGCGGCGTACGCTCACGCTCGGCCGGCGCCGACTCGGCACGCTCACCGCGGCCGCCCCGGTCACGCTCGTTGCGGCCGCCGCGCGCACCGCGGCCACCGGTCTCACCCAGGTCCTCGATCACCTCCGCGTCGAGACCGGCGCGGGTCCGCTCCGAACGCGGCAGTATGCCCTTGGTGCCGGCGGGGATGCCGAGGTCCGAGAACAGGTGCGGGGAGCTGGAGTACGTCTCCACCGGGTCGTGGAAGCCCAGCTCCAGCGCCTTGTTGATCAGCTGCCAGCGCGGGATGTCGTCCCAGTCGACGAACGTGATCGCCGTACCCTTGGCGCCCGCGCGGCCGGTGCGGCCGACACGGTGCAGGAAGGTCTTCTCGTCCTCGGGGGACTGGTAGTTGATGACGTGGGTGACACCCTCGACGTCGATGCCGCGCGCGGCGACGTCGGTGCAGACGAGGACGTCGACCTTGCCGTTGCGGAAGGCGCGCAGCGCCTGCTCGCGGGCACCCTGGCCGAGGTCGCCGTGGACCGCGCCGGAGGCGAAGCCGCGGCGCTGGAGCTGCTCGGCGATGTCGGCGGCCGTGCGCTTGGTACGGCAGAAGATCATCGCCAGTCCGCGGCCGTCGGCCTGCAGGATGCGGGCGACCATCTCCGGCTTGTCCATGTTGTGCGCGCGGAAGACGTGCTGCTTGATGTTCGCGACCGTCGCGCCCGTGTCGTCCGGCGCGGTGGCGCGGATGTGCGTGGGCTTGGACATGTAGCGGCGCGCGAGGCCGATGACCGCGCCCGGCATGGTCGCCGAGAACAGCATGGTCTGGCGCTTGGCCGGCAGCATGGCGATGATCTTCTCGACGTCGGGCAGGAAGCCCAGGTCGAGCATCTCGTCGGCCTCGTCGAGGACGAGGGCCTTGACGTGCCGGAGGTCCAGCTTCTTCTGGCCCGCGAGGTCCAGCAGACGGCCCGGGGTGCCGACGATCACGTCGACGCCCTTCTGGAGCATCTCGACCTGCGGCTCGTAGGCACGGCCGCCGTAGATCGCCGCGACGCGCACGTTGCGCACCTTGCCGGCGGTCTGGAGGTCGTTGGTGACCTGGGTGCACAGCTCGCGCGTGGGCACCACGACGAGCGCCTGCGGGGCGTCGGTCAGGGCCTCGGGGGCGGCGCGCCCGGCCTCGACGTCCGCGGGCACGACGACGCGCTCCAGCAGCGGGAGACCGAAGCCCAGGGTCTTGCCGGTGCCGGTCTTGGCCTGGCCGATGATGTCCGTGCCCGTGAGGGCGACGGGCAGCGTCATCTCCTGGATGGGGAAGGGACTGATGATGCCGACGGCCTCCAGGGCCTCGGCGGTCTCGGGGAAGATTCCGAGTTCTCGAAACGTCGTAGTCAGGGTCATGCCTCTTCTGTGTGCGCGGTCCGAGGCGAGCGCGGGGGTCATGTCTGGCCGTGCCGGGGACGTCGGCCGCCGTGCGGCCGGATCACTCGGGCAAGCCGTATGACACGGGACCTCTGCCGACGCTCTAGCGCTCGTACCGCTAAGGATGTTCCTCCGGTCGTCGTACGTGCGGTGCAGTACGGCCACGGAGGGCTGTCGGGTCGGAGCCGATCGGGCCACCGACCGGGCATCCTCATGCGTGCGGCCTGTCGGGACGCGTCGAACACCGTCGACGCACTCAGCAGGCGCATTACCACCATACCTCGGATTGACGCACACGTGATGGCCGAATTGGTCACGTAGTCGTCGTCACAGTGCTTCACCGGGAGCTTCCGGCGTGGGGGAGGCGGGCTATTGTGCGCCTCATGACTAGCTCTGACAAGCCCGAGAACGCCTCCGCCGCCGCACCCACCGGCGTCGCCGCCCAGGACTGGGCCACCGCCGCCGCGGAGCCGCAGTACCGTGCGGCCGTCGTGGACCTGATCGGCGCGCTCGCGTACGGGGAGATGGCGGCGTTCGAGCGGCTCGCGGAGGACGCCAAGCTGGCGCCGACCCTGGGTGACAAGGCGGAGCTGGCGAAGATGGCCTCGGCGGAGTTCCACCACTTCGAGCGGCTGCGGGACCGGCTGACCGAGATCGGCGCGGAGCCGACGGCGGCGATGGAGCCGTTCGTCGCGGCCCTGGACGGCTTCCACCGGCAGACCGCGCCTTCGGACTGGCTGGAGGGTCTGGTCAAGGCCTACGTCGGCGACTCGATCGCGAGCGACTTCTACCGGGAGGTCGCGGCCCGCCTCGACTCCGACACGCGCGAACTCGTCCTCGCCGTGCTGGACGACACCGGGCACGCCGAGTTCGCGGTGGAGAAGGTGCGCGCCGCGATCGACGCCGACCCGCGCGTGGGCGGGCGGCTCGCGCTGTGGGCGCGGCGGCTGATGGGCGAGGCGCTGTCGCAGTCCCAGCGGGTGGTCGCCGAGCGCGACGCGCTGTCGACGATGCTCGTGGGAGGCGTGGCCGACGGGTTCGACCTCGCCGAGGTCGGGCGGATGTTCTCGCGGATCACCGAGGCCCACACCAAGCGGATGGCCGCGCTGGGCCTGGCCGCGTAGGACGTGCCCGAGGGGCGTGGTCCGCGTGACCGCGCCCCTTCGTGCTGCCCAGCCGACCCCCTGGCTCTGCCGACCCCTGGCTCTGCCGGTCCTTGGCGCCGCCGGTCCCGGGCCGCTTCGTCACGCCGGGGCTGATCGTCGGCGCAGGCGGCCCGTCGTGGGGCGCAGGAGCAGGGAGAGGGACGCCGCGGAGACGATCACGGCACCCAGGAGGCTCGGCAGGGCGGTTCCGGGGCCCAGGGCGGTGTGGGTGACGAAGTCACCGAAGAGGGCTCCGGCGACACCCGTGGAGAGGACCAGGGGGCGTGCGGGCAGGCGGTGCGAAAGGCGGCGCGTGGCCGCCCAGGCGAGGATCAGGCCGAGCAAGGCGGATCCGAGCACTTCCAGGATCATGTCGGGGGGTCCCTCCCACGGCGTCCCGTGCTTCACGGTCGTAGCCCGTCATACCCGTGACCTGCGGATTCCAATCCTCCCCTGTGGGCGACTCGCGTGGTTTCTGTGCACACGCGTACGAGCGACCCACTTCTGTGCACAGGTGTGCGGACGCGGCATGCGGAAGGGCCCGGCGGCACAGTGCCACCGGGCCCTTCCGTCGCGTTCGGCTACAGCGTGCCGAAACCGACCTTGCGGACGGTCGGCTCACCGATCTCCACGTACGCCAGGCGGTCGGCCGGGACCAGGATCTGGCGGCCGCGCTCGTCCTTCAGGCTCAGCAGAGCCGACTTGCCGGCCAGCGCCTCCGCCACCACGCGCTCGATCTCCTCGACGCTCTGACCGCTCTCCAGAACGATCTCGCGGGGCGCGTGCTGCACGCCGATCTTGACCTCCACGGCTATGTCCCTCCGACGGTCAGTGATGTGCGCGATCTTCCGCGCCGTACGCTGCACACATTAGCCCGGTGAGGGGACGTACACGCTGCGGGCCGGAACGCCAACAGCGAACACCCCGCGGGAACAGATGTCCCACGGGGTGCGAGAAGGCCTCAGTGTCGGCCGGCGGAACCGGCCGGTACCGCCGTCAGTGGTGCTCGTTGCCGTGCAGCGGGAAACCGGCGATTCCGCGCCAGGCCAGCGAGGCCAGCAGCTGCACCGCCTGGTCGCGCGGCACGGTGCGGTCGCTGTGCAGCCAGGAGCGGGCCACCACCTGGGCGAGGCCGCCGAGCCCGGAGGCGAGCAGCATCGACTCGGCCCGCGAGAGACCGGTGTCCTCCGCGATGACCTCGCAGATCGCGGCGGCGCACTCGTTGGTGACCTTGTCGACGCGCTCGCGCACCGCGGGCTCGTTCGTCAGGTCCGACTCGAAGACCAGCCGGAAGGCGCCGCCGTCGTCCTCGACGTACGCGAAGTAGGCGTCCATGGTCGCCCGGACGCGCTGCTTGTTGTCGGACGTCGAGGCGAGCGCGGCGCGCACGGACTGGATCAGCGACTCGCAGTGCTGGTCCAGCAGCGCCAGGTAGAGATCGAGCTTGCCGGGGAAGTGCTGGTAGAGCACCGGCTTGCTGACCCCGGCCCGCTCGGCGATGTCGTCCATCGCGGCCGCGTGATAGCCCTGTGCGACGAAGACCTCCTGGGCGGCGCCCAGCAGCTGGTTCCGTCGGGCTCGGCGCGGCAGACGGGTGCCCCGTGGGCGCGCCGCCTCAGTTTGCTCGATGGCTGTCACGCCGCCTCCCAATGTCGTCCACATGCGGTGTCGGCCGCGCGGCCATCGTACTTTTCGGTAACCCTGGTGTGCGCGGTGCGAGCGCAGAATTTCACGTCCCGGACGGTGACGAAAGCCGTGCAGCGTGCCGCGTCGGGGCGGTGGGCGCCGTGAGGTCCTGCCAGGTCAGCGGTAGTCGTCCTCGTCGAGTGCCACCACGCGCGTCTGTTCGATGAGATCGGCCTCGTTCCCGCGCGCCGGATCGACCTCCGACAGGGGGTCGTCCTGGTCCGGTGCGACGGCGGCGTGCTGCTCGACGGCGTCACCCTCGGGGGCCTCGACGTCGATCTCCGTGAGATCGGCCTCCAGATCCTCGACGGCGTCGGGCTCGGTGGGGTCATAGGCCATGGCGGGCTCCCTTCCTAGGAACGTCCCTGGACCATCAGGGGGCCACATGCGGGTGCCCTGCATATGAGCCTAGGAGACACCCGAACCCCGCGCCATGTCATCGGCCCCGGTCCGCCGGGGCGGCACGGCGGCGCTGTCCCGGCGCGGCCGGTTTCAAACCCTGGGCCTTCCTTTGTGACCGCCGCCACATGGGACACGGTGTGATCGTCTCGTAACATTGGCGCATGTCTTCGACCGAGTCGCCGTCCGTGCCGGCCGCCAGCGTGCTCCCGAGGGTGTCACCCGTCAGGGTGGGCGAGGACGAGCGGCTGCGGTCGGTGAGGCTGCCCGGCGTCACGCTGTCGGTCCGCTCCCGGCGCCGCGCGCGTCCGGGCCTTCCGGCCGCGCTGTACGTGCACGGGCTCGGCGGCTCCTCGCAGAACTGGTCGGCGCTGATGGCCGAGCTGGACGAGGTCGTGGACAGCGAGGCGGTCGACCTGCCGGGCTTCGGCGACTCCCCGCCGCCGGACGACGGGGACTACTCCGTCACCGGGCACGCGCGCGCGGTCATCCGTTACCTGGACGCCTCCGGACGCGGTCCGGTCCATCTCTTCGGCAACTCGCTCGGCGGCGCGGTCTCCACCCGCGTGGCCGCCGTGCGCCCCGACCTCGTCCGCACGCTCACGCTGGTCTCCCCGGCGCTGCCCGAGCTGCGGATCCAGCGGAGCGCGGCGCCGACCGGGCTGCTGGGCGTGCCCGGCGTGGCCGCCCTCTTCAACCGCCTCACCCGGGAGTGGACGGCCGAGCAGCGGGTGCGCG
The DNA here is from genome assembly GCF_044747185.1 of Streptomyces sp. NPDC090108. Classification (NCBI taxonomy): domain Bacteria; kingdom Bacillati; phylum Actinomycetota; class Actinomycetes; order Kitasatosporales; family Streptomycetaceae; genus Streptomyces; species Streptomyces sp. NPDC090108. The sequence continues at coordinate 597,289 of NZ_JBIVDQ010000001.1, read as the reverse complement.
GGGTCCTGGCGCTCTGCTACGGCGACCCCGGGCGCGTGTCGCCCGAGGCCGTCGGGCACGCGGTGGAGGAACTGGAGCGGCGGCTGCGGCTGCCGTACTTCTGGGACGCGATGGCGCGTTCCGCGCGCGGGATCGTCAACGCCTACACCCTGGGCGGCCAGCAGGGGCTGTGGCGGCAGGCCGAGCGCGTGCTCGCCCCGACGCTGCTCGTGTACGGCGGCCGCGACCAGCTCGTCGGCTTCCGCATGGCCCACAAGGCCGCCCGGTCCTTCCGTGACTCCCGCCTGCTGTCCCTCCCGGACGCCGGGCACGTCGCGATGATGGAATACCCTGAGCTGGTGGCCACCGCCTTCCGTGAACTCCTCGCGGACCAGGGCGAGTCGGCACCCGGGAGCGCGGATCGGAGCGCGCCGGGATCCGTTCCGGACACCGCCGCCGGGGACGACGTTCGCGCCACGGGCGCGGGGAGCTGAGAGCAGAAGTGGGACGCCACAGTCGCCGGGGGCGGGCCCCCAAGGGTGAGACCGCGGACATCGCGGACATAGGGAGCGCGGATCCGGCCGGCCGGGCGGACGCGCGGGACGACGCCGGTCTCCCCTCCTCCGCCGGACCGGGCGGTCCGGGGCTGCCCGGCATGCGCCGGGCGCCGGACGGCACACCCGCCCACGGCACCCCGCGCCTGTCCGACGGCACCCCGGCGCACGGCTTCCCGCGGGCCCGGGAGGCCGCCGCCCGCGGCGGCCACCCCGAGCAGCGCGAAAACGGCGGCGGCTGGGGCGAGTTCACCGGCGGAACAGGCGGTACGGGCAGCTCTCCGGGTGTCGGCTTCGCCCCGGACCGGGGTGCCGGCGCGGCCGGTCCGTTCCCGCGGCAGCGGCAGACCGGCGCCGGACCCCGCCAGGAGTACCTCGACGCCTTCCAGTCCGACGCGGGCCCCTTCGGGAACCGCCCGGGCGGCTCCCGCGGGGCCACCGGGACACGCGAGCGGTACGACAACGGTGTCCGCCCCGTCGCCGCGGCGGCCGGAGCCGGGGGCCCCGGTGGCCCCGGCGGCGACGGCGATGACGGCGTGGCGCCCGGCGGTGTGCCCGCGCCGCGCAACGGCGGCAAGGGGCGCGCCTTCACCGGCATCGCGGCGGCCGCCGTGGTGACCGTGCTCGCGGTGGTGGTCGCGGGACAGGTCGTCGGCAGCGAGGCGGACGGCGCGGGCGGGCGGGCCGCCGCCGACGGCCCGGCGCGCGACGCGGGCACCGACGGGCCGCTGCCGACCGCCGCGCCGAGCGCGGTCACGCTGTCGTACGACCAGAAGATGGCCATCAAGTACCCCCTCGGCGCGAAGCTGAAGGGCCCGGGGACGTTCGACGCCGTCCCGGGCTTCGCCAAGGCGCCCGGCAAGGGGCACAAGTACACCTACCGCGTGGACATCGAGCGGCGGCTCGGCCTGGACGGCTCGCTGTTCGCCGCCGCCGTGCAGAAGACCCTGAACGACAACCGCAGTTGGGCCCACGACGGGGCCCGCACCTTCGAGCGCGTCTCCTCCGGCAGGCCGGACTTCGTGATCACGCTCGCCAGCCCCGGCACCACCGCCGAATGGTGCGCCAAGTCGGGCCTGGACACCACGGAGGACAACGTGTCCTGCGACTCGGCGTCCACCGAGCGCGTGATGATCAACGCCTACCGCTGGGCCCAGGGCAGCAAGACATACGGGGACAAGATCCACCCTTACCGGCAGATGCTCATCAACCACGAGGTCGGCCACCGGCTCGGTCACGGCCATGTGACGTGCCAGAAGGACGGCGAACTGGCGCCGGTCATGCAGCAGCAGACCAAGTTCCTCGACCACGACGGAATCCACTGCCTGCCCAACCCCTGGCCATATCCCACGAGTTGACGGACAGCGCTCATGTCACATTGACATGAGTCGAAGGTTCGTTCATATTTTTGCGCATGTCGTCCCGTCACGCCGTCTTCAGCAGCGCCGCCATCGAGCTGGCGCTCATCGGCGTGACCGCGCTCTGCGTGGCCGACATCGACTGTCGCTGACCCCGCCTCCTGGCGTTCGCGTCGCGACCATCTCCGCAGGTACCCGTCCGTGGCCCGGCCACGGACTTTTCGACGACCCGACGCCGGGGCCGACGTCTGTCCGCAGCCGTCTCACTCCACGTTCTTCTGTCTCAGTATCCGAGAGGTCGTCATTCCGATGCGTCAATCGTCCGTCATAGCGCGCCGCGTGGCAGCGGCATCCGTCAGCCTGGTCGTGGCAGCGGGCGCCGCCGCCTGCGGCCCGAAGGACAACGATGCCAAGGCCTCCGGCGGAGACGCCACGCCCCACAAGGGCGGCACGCTCACGGTGCTGAACGCGCAGGCGCAGCAGGACTTCGACCCCGCCCGCCTCTACACCTCCGGCGGCGGCAACGTCCCCTCGCTCGTCTTCCGCACCCTCACCACGCGCCACCGCGAGAACGGCGCGGCCGGCGCCAAGGTGGTGCCGGACCTCGCGACCGACACCGGGCGTCCCAGCAAGGACGCGACCGTGTGGACGTACACCCTGAAGCCGGGCCTGAAGTACGAGGACGGCACCCCGATCACCTCCGCCGACATCAAGTACGGCATCGAGCGCTCCTTCGCCCCCGAGCTCTCCGGCGGCGCCCCCTACCTGCGCGACTGGCTGGCCGGCGCGGCCGGGTACCAGGGCCCCTACAAGGACAAGAAGGGCCTCGCGTCGATCGGCACGCCGGACGCCCGGACCATCGTCTTCCACCTGAACAAGCCCGAGGGCGAGTTCCCCTACCTCGCCACCCAGACGCAGTTCACCCCGGTGCCGAAGGCCAAGGACACCGGCACCAAGTACGAGGAGCACCCCGTCTCGTCCGGCCCCTACAAGGTCGTCAAGAACGAGAACGACGGCGAGCACCTCGTCCTCGCCCGCAACCCGCACTGGTCCGGCGACGACGAGCGCAAGGCCTACCCGGACACCGTCGACGTCCGCTCCGGTCTCGACTCCTCCGTGATCAACCAGCGGCTGTCCGCCTCCCAGGGCGCGGACGCCGCCGCGGTCACCACGGACACCAACCTCGGCCCGGCCGAACTCGCCAAGGTCACCGGCGACAAGCGCCTCGCCGCGCGCGTCGGCACCGGCCGCTTCGGCTACACGAACTACATCGCCTTCAACCCGAAGGTGAAGCCGTTCGACGACCCCAAGGTGCGCCAGGCGATCGCGTACGCCGTCGACCGCTCCTCGGTCGTCAACGCGGCCGGCGGCTCCGCGCTCGCCGAGCCCGCCACCACCTTCCTGCCGGACCAGAAGTCCTTCGGCTACACGCCGTACGACCCGTTCCCGGCCGGCGCCGGCGGCGACCCGGCCAAGGCCAGGGAGCTGCTGAAGGAGGCCGGTCACAAGAACGGCCTCACCGTGACCCTGACCCACTCCAACAGCAAGGACTTCGAGACCAGCCCGGAGATCGCCACCGCCCTCCAGGACGCGCTCAAGAAGGCCGGCGTCACCGTCAAGCTCCAGGGCCTGGAGGACAACGACTACCGCGACAAGATCCACAGTGTGAAGACCGAGCCCGGCTTCTTCCTCGCCCACTGGGGTGCCGACTGGCCCTCCGGCGGCCCCTTCCTCGCCCCGATCTTCGACGGCCGCCAGATCGTCCAGGACGGCGCGAACTTCAACACCGGCCTGCTGAAGGACAAGTCGGTCGACGACGAGATCGACGCGATCAACAAGCTGACCGACCTCAAGGCCGCCGCCGTCCGCTGGGGCGCGCTCGACAAGAAGATCGGCGAGCAGGCCCTGACCGTCCCGCTGTTCCACCCCGTCTACAAGCGCCTGTACGGCTCGGACGTCAAGAACATCGTGATCAGCGACTGGACCGGCGTGCTGGACATCTCCCAGGTCGCGGTGAAGTAGCGCTGTGAGTGAAGCACTTGCCGCCGTCGAGAGCGCCGGGGCGGACGTCTCCGCCCCGGCGCCCTCGGGGGCCCGTCAGTTCTGGCGAAGGCTGCGGGCGCGGCGCGCCGCCCTGGCCGCCGCCGTCGTCGTGGCGCTGCTCGTCCTGCTCGCGCTCGGCGCGCCGCTGTTCACGGCGATCGAGGGCCAGGACCCGACCACGTACCACCCCTCCCTGATCGACTCGGCGCGCGGCGGCGTGCCCGTCGGCACCTTCGGCGGCCTGAGCGCCGAACACTGGCTGGGCGTCGAACCGCAGACCGGCCGCGACCTGTTCGCGCGTCTCGTCTACGGCGCGCGGGTGTCGCTGGGCGTCGCCATGGCGGCCACCCTGATCCAGGTCACCATCGGCCTCCTGGTCGGCGTGGCCTCGGCCCTCGGCAGCCGCTGGGTCGACCAGCTGCTCAGCCGCGTCACGGACATCATCGTCGCGCTCCCCCTGATGATCATGTCGCTGGCGCTGCTGGCGATCGTCCCGCCGAGCTTTCCCCGGCCCGTCCTGGTCACCCTCGTCATCGGGCTGATCGCCTGGGGCAACATCGCGAAGATCGTGCGCGCGCAGACCCTCGCCCTCAAGGGGCTCGACCACGTCTCCGCCGCCCGGCTCAGCGGCTGGGGCACCTGGCGCATCGCCCTGCGCGAACTGCTGCCCGGACTCGCCGCGCCGGTCATCACCTACGCCGCCCTGCTGGTCCCCGTGAACATCTCCACCGAGGCGGCCCTGTCCTTCCTCGGCGTCGGAGTGAAGCCGCCGACCCCCTCCTGGGGACAGATGCTCACCGCCGCCGACGTCTGGTACCAGGCGGCGCCGCAGTACCTGCTGCTGCCCGCCGGCGCCCTGTTCGTCACCGTCCTCGCCCTCACCGTCCTCGGCGACGGCGTCCGCACCGCCCTCGACCCCCGCGCGGCCTCCCGCCTGCGCGTCGGCACCGGCCGCGGGAACGCCGACGACGGCGCACCCGCAGCGGACGGCGCGCCCACAGCGGACGGCGCACCGACCGCGGAGAGCGTTCCCCCGGCGGACGGCGTTCCGGCCGCGGACGGTACCTCCGCCGCGAAGGACGCCGCCGCGAAGGACGCCGCCCCCACCGTGAAGGAGGAGACCGCGTGAGCGGCTTCGGCGGGTTCGTCCTGCGCCGCACCCTGGGCACGGTGATCACCCTGCTCGCCATCTCGGTGCTCGTCTACGTCGTCTTCTACGCCACCCCCGGCAACGTCGCCCAGATCACCTGCGGCCCGCGCTGCTCCCCGGAACAGGTGCACCAGGTCGCCCAGCAGCTCAAGCTCGGCGACCCGCTCTACCTGCGCTACTGGCACTTCCTCCAGGGCATCGTCGCCGGCCAGGACTACTCCACCGGCACCTCGGTGGCGCACTGCCCGGCACCCTGCCTCGGGCTGTCGTACCAGAGCGACCAGCAGGTCATGGACATCATCCTGACCAAGCTGCCGGTCAGCCTGTCGCTGGTCGCCGGGTCCATGGTCCTGTGGCTCGTGCTCGGCGTCGGCACCGGCGTGCTGTCCGCGTGGCGGCGCGGCCGGCTCTCCGAGCGGGTGCTGACCGTCGTCACGCTCGCCGGCTGGGCCACGCCCGTCTTCGTGCTCGGCCTGGTCCTGATGATCGTCGTCTGCGGCGAACTCCAGCTCCTGCCCTTCCCCGAGTACGTGAACCTCTCCGACGACCCCGAGCAGTGGGCGTGGAACCTGCTGCTGCCCTGGCTGTCCCTCGCCCTGATCGAGGCGGCCGCCTTCGCCCGGCTCACCCGCTCGGCGATGCTGGAGACCCTCGCCGAGGACCACATCCGCACCTTCCGCGCCTACGGCGTCTCCGAGCGCCGGATCGTCGGCCGGCACGCCCTGCGCGGCGCGCTCGCGCCCGTCATCGCGCTGAACGCCAACAACGTGGGCTCCGCCGTCGGCGGCGCCGTCCTCACCGAGACCCTGTTCGGGCTGCCCGGCATCGGCCAGGAACTGGTGCACGCGGTGAAGGTCGTCGACCTGCCCGTGGTCGTCGGCATGGTGCTGGTCGTCGGCTTCTTCGTGGTCATCGCCAACGCCGTCGCGGACGTCCTGTACGCGGTGGCCGACCGACGGGTGGTACTCGCATGAGCCTGGTCGAAGTCACCGACCTCACCGTCGAGTTCGGCTCCCTGCGGGCCGTCGACGGACTCTCCTTCCGCCTGGAGGAGGGCGCCGCCCTCGCCCTCGTCGGCGAGTCCGGCTCCGGCAAGTCCACCGTCGCGGGCGCCCTGCTGGGCCTGCACCGGGGCACCGGGGCGCGGGTCGGCGGCACCGTCCGGGTCGCCGGGACCGACGTACGGCGGGCGTCGGACGAGGAGCTGCGGCGGCTGCGCGGTGCCGGGGCGGCCATGGTCTTCCAGGACCCGCTGTCCTCGCTGGACCCGTACTACGCGATCGGCGACCAGATCGCCGAGGTGCACCGCGTCCACACGCGCGCGTCGCGGCGGGCGGCACGCGCGCGTGCCGTGGAGGTCCTGGACCGCGTCGGCATCCCCGACGCGGCACGCCGTTCCCGGTCCCGCCCGCACGAGTTCAGCGGCGGCATGCGCCAGCGCGCGCTCATCGCCATGGCCCTCGCCTGCGAGCCCGGGCTGCTGATCGCCGACGAACCGACCACCGCCCTCGACGTCACCGTGCAGGCCCAGATCCTCGATCTGCTGCACACGCTGCGCGAGGAGACCGGCATGGGGCTGCTGCTCGTCACCCACGACGTGGGCGTCGCCGCCGAGAGCGCCGACGACGTGCTGGTCATGCGGCACGGCCGGGCCGTCGAGCACGGGCCCGTGGGCGCCGTCCTCGCCGCGCCCCGCGAGACGTACACCCGCGAACTCCTCGCCGCCGTACCGCGGGTGGACGCGGTGCGGACCGTACCGGCCGCCGCGGCACCGTCCGACGGGCCGTCCGGTGAGCCGGCGGCCGGTGATCCGCCTGCCGACGGCCTCCCGTCCGGTGGGCCGCCGTCCGGTGACCTTGCGGCCGGTGACCTTGCGGCCGGTGACCTGCCGGCCGCCGGGGCCTCCGATGACGTGCCGGCCGCCGGGGCCTCCGGTGGCGGTCCGTCCGGCGGGGCCGTGCTGGAGGCCACCGGGCTGCGGCGCGTGTTCGGGCGGGGCAAGCGGGCCTTCACGGCCGTGGACGGCATCTCCCTGACCGTCCGCCGGGGCGAGACCCTCGGGATCGTGGGGGAGAGCGGCAGCGGCAAGACCACGCTGGGCCGCATGCTCGTCGGACTGCTGGAGCCGAGCGCCGGCACGATCCGCTACGAGGGCCGCCCGCACACCGGGGTGGACCCGGCCGTGCAGATGGTCTTCCAGGACCCCGTCTCCTCGCTCAACCCCCGCCGCAGCGTGGGCGAGTCCATCGCCGACCCGCTCCGCGCGCGGGGCGACCGCGACGAACGCGGCATCCACGCGCGCGTGACGGGACTGCTGGAACGCGTCGGCCTCGACGCGGCCCACTACGACCGCTATCCGCACGAGTTCAGCGGTGGCCAGCGCCAGCGCGTGGGCATCGCGCGTGCGCTCGCCGCCGACCCGCGCGTCATCGTCTGCGACGAGCCGGTCTCCGCGCTCGACGTCACCACCCAGGCCCAGGTCGTCGCCCTGCTCGGCGAACTCCAGCGGGAGCTCGGCCTCGCGCTCGTGTTCATCGCCCACGACCTCGCCGTGGTCCGCCAGGTCAGCGACCGGGTCGCGGTCATGCGCGAGGGCCGGGTCGTCGAGTCCGGGCCCGCCGACGAGGTGTACGACGCCCCGCGCGACCCCTACACCCGTCAACTCCTCGCCGCCGTACCGGCGCTGGACCCGGAGCTGGCCGCCGCGCGGCGTGCGGCACGGCACGAGCCGCTCGCCGTATGAGCTGACGTAACGTTTCGCGCGCCGACGGCGGCCGTGTGATCTCTTAGCGCGGCGGAACGCGGTCCGCACGCGAAAGTTACGACCGTTCACCCCTTTTGGTGGGGGGGGGGGGGGCCCCGCCCCCCCCCCCCCCCCCCCCCCCCCCCCCCGGGGCCCCCCCCCCCCCCCCCCCCCCCCCCCCCCCCCCCCCCCCCCCCCCCCCCCCCCCGG
>NZ_JBIVDQ010000001.1:244398-589245 GCF_044747185.1 Streptomyces sp. NPDC090108 | reverse complement strand
TGTGGGGGGGCGGGGGGGTGGTGTGGTAGGGGTGGGTGGGGCGGGCCGCGCCGCCGCAGCTTTTTGTTCTCGTCGTCATCTTTGTGTGGTGGGGGCCCCCCCCCCCCCCCCCCCCCACCACCGCCTTGTCCGCATACGTTCGTCCCGCTGCGAGCCGCCGGGACAACGGCGGCTCCCACTCACGGGAGATCGGGGGTGCACACGTGCGCATCGGACTGCTTACCGAGGGTGGCTACCCGTATGTGAACGGTGACGCCGGACCCTGGTGCGACCGGCTCGTGCGCGGGCTCGGGCAGCACGAGTTCGACGTCTACGCGCTCAGCCGCGGCCGGCGGCAGACGCAGGCCGGCCAGGTTCCGATCCCGCCGCACGTCGGCCGCGTGCGCACGGCTCCGCTGTGGACGGCACGGGACGACGGGGTCACCTACGGGCGCCGTGCGCGCCGGCGCTTCACCGACAGCTACGGGGAACTGCTGGAGGCGGTGTGCGCGGGGGCGACCGTCCCGTCCGGCACCGGACCCGACGCCGCGTCCGCCCGCGCGGGTGGTGACCTCTCCGGTGTGGACTTCGGCGCCGATGCCGTGGCCGAGGAAGTCTCCGCCTCGGGCGCCCCCGACCTGGCGGACCGTTTCGGCAACGCTCTGTACGGCCTCGCCGAACTCGCCCGCGACAAGGGCGGACTGGTCGGCGCGCTCCGCTCCGACACCGCCGTACGCCTCCTGGAGCGGGCCTGCCGCGCCCCCGGCGCGCTGCACACGGCGCGCGAGGCGCGCGTGCCCGATCTGCTGGCCGTCACCACACACCTCGAACGCGCCCTGCGTCCCCTCTCGCTCGACTGGTACGGCGACGACGACCTCGGTGCCGCCGACCTCTGCCACGCCGCCTCCGGCGGCCTCGCGGCCCTGCCCGGACTGCTCGCCCGGCACTTCAGCGGCGTACCCCTGCTGGTCACCGAGTACGGCGTGCGGCTGCGCTCGCACCTCCTGACCCTCGCCCCCGGTACGGCCGCCCCCGCCGTGCGGGCCCTGCTCGCCGCCTTCCACGGCCGGCTGACCGCCGAGATCTACCGCCGCGCCGAGATCCTCACCCCGGGCAACGCGCACGCCCGCCGCTGGCAGGAGCGCTGCGGCGCCGACCGCGCCAGGATCCGTACCGTCTTCCCGGGCATGGAGACCGCCCGCTTCACCGAGGTCGGCGAGTCCCCGGACCGTGCCGATCCGGACACGCTGGTCTGGGTCGGGCGCGTCGAACCCGCCAAGGACCTGGTCTCGCTGCTGCACGCGTTCGCCGAGGTCCGCAAGGAGGAACCCGGGGCCCGGCTGCGCATCGTCGGCGGGCCGGCGGACGCCGAGGGCGAGGAGTACCTGGGGCACTGCCGGGCGCTCGCCGCCCAGCTCTTCCCGGACGAGGCCGAGGGCGTGCACGCGGTCGGCTGCAACCCCGTCTCCTTCGAGGAGATCGGCGGCCCCGAGGCGCCGGACCTGCCCGACGCGTACGCCGCCGGTGCCGTCGTCGTGCTCTCCAGCGTCGTCGAGGGATTCCCGGTCGGCCTGGTCGAGGCCATGCTCTGCGGCCGCGCCACCGTCTCCACCGACGTCGGAGCGGTGGTCGAGGTCATCGGCGGCACCGGTCTCGTCGTGCCCCCGCGCAATCCACGGGCGCTCGCGGAGGCGTGCGTGGCGCTGCTGCGCGACCCCGAGCGCCGTGAGCGGCTCGGTGCCGCCGCCCGCGCCCGCGCACTCGAACTCTTCACCGTCGAGCAGAACGTCGCGGCATTTCACGGCATTTACCTGGAGATCGTCTCGCGCTGTCCGGTCCGCCGTGTCGTCCTCGACGAGGCCGGCGATCCGCTCCCGTTCGCCACCCCGGCCGAGACCCATGTCCCCGGCCGCTGGCACGGTCCCTCGGCCCGCGTACGCCCCTCGGGCCTCGCGCCCGGCTGGGCCGCGGGCGGTCCGGTCCGTGCGGCACCGGCATCCGGCGCGGTGCCCGCCGCGGTTCCCCGCGGGGTCCACGGTCCGGCGGCCGTGGAGGGGGCGCGGTGAACGGGGGCGCGGGCACGGGCCCCTTCAGAGGTGCGGGCGGCGCGGGCCGCGGTGGCGGCCGGAGCGGTGAGGCGGAAAGGGACGGCGGGGGAGTGGTGGGCGGGCCGAGCGAACGGGACCGGGTTCTCACGGGAGGGGGCGCCGGGCCGGCGGCTTCTCCCGAGGAGTTGTCGTCGGCTGGTGCGGATTCGCCGTTGCCCTTCGCTGAGTTGCCGTCGCTCGGCGCGGAGTCGCCACTGCCGCTCGCGGAGTTGCCGTCGGCTGGTGCTGAGTTGCCGGTGCCGCTCGTGGAGTTGCCTTCGTTCGGTGCGGAGTCGGCGGTGCCGCTCGCGGAGTTGCCGTCGCTTGGCGTGGAGTCGTGCTCGTCCCTCGTGGAGTTGCCGTCGCTTGCCGGTGAGTCGCCCTTGTCGTTCACGGAGTTGCCGTCGCTCTCCGAGGAGCAGCACGCGTCCTTCGGTGAGTCGCCGTCACTGGCTTCCGAGGCGCCGGTGGCTTCCGCGGAGTCGTCCGCGCGCCCGGCGCAGTCGCCCGTACCCGCTCCGGACCTGGCCGTGCCCACCGCGGGGTCGCCCGCGGCCCCCGCCGAGCCGCCCGCGTCCCTTCCGGAGTCGCCCACGGCCCCCGCGCAGCCGTCCGCGCCGGCCCCGCAGCCGCCCGCGTCCCGTCCTGCGGTCTCCGGGCGCGCCGGGGAGAACACCGGGACGGACAGGGGCCGTAGGACCGGCCCCCGGCGCGGCGGAGCCGACCCCGTGAAGACCCTGCTGCACCGGCACCGCGAGCTGTGCGAGCGGGCGGTGGACCCGCTGGAGATCGCCGCCGGTCTGGAGGCGCACGGGGTCACCGACCGCACCGCCGCGCGCTTCCGCCACCGCGACGTCTTCTCCCTCGCCGAGGAGCTGTACGCGCGCGTGCCCCGCGACGGGCGGCCACACCCCCAGGACGGACCCCCGCCCGGACCCCGCGTCCGCGTCCGCTGGGTGCTGCTCACCCTCCTGCCCGGCGCGCTCGGCGCGCTCGCGGTCACCGGGCTGCGCCTCACACCCCACGGCGGGTTCCGGGCAGCGGTGGCCCTCGCCGCGCTGCTCGCCGTCGGACTCGCCGTCCGCGCGGCCCTGCGCCACGGCCCGCTCGCCGTCCGCCCCGGCCCGGTCCCGAAACGGTCCACGTCCGCCGCGCGCGCGTGGACCCTGTGGCTGCTCGCCTACGCCCTCCTCGGCGACGGACTCCTCGACGCCGTCGTGTCCGGCGGCCCCGACGCCCTGCCCGACGGGGACCCGGGCGGTGCCTGGCCCGTGGCCACCGCGCCCGCCCTGGCCCTCGTCCTGGCCTGCGCCCCGGCCGCCTGGTCCGCCCACCTCCTCGCCGCGGGCGCCCGCCGCGTGCTCGGCGGAAGCCGCGGTCTGGAGGACTTCACCGCGGCCCTGCGCCCGCTGCTGCTCGGCACCGTCGCCCTCTGCCTCGGCGCCCTCGCCGCCCTGCTCGCCCTCTGCGCCGCCGTACTGCGCGAGGACCCCGCCTACCCGCAGACGCTCGCCCTCGGCGCCCTGCTCCTGCTCGCCCGTCTGCTCACCGTCCACCACCACCGCCACGCGCCCGCCCTCGTGCTCGGCGCGGCGGGCGCCGCCCTCCTGGCGGCCCCCGCCCTGATCCTGGCCGCCCGGCTGCCCGGCTGTGCCTTCCTCGCCCTGCCCGTGCTGCCCCTGGTGGACACCTGGGGGACGGCCGCCGTGCCGGCCCTCGTCTGCGCTGCCGCGGCCCTGACGCTGCTGGTCCACGCGCTGCGCACGCTCACCCGCGCCTCGGCCCACGCACCCGCGGGAGCACCCGAGTGAACCTTCCGCCACCGGCCCCGCCCGAGCCCGCCGGCACCCGTCCCGCGCGCGTGACAGCACGCGGCGGCGGCCACCGGACTCCGGCGCGGCGCCGGAGGCACCCGCACCACCCCTTTGAAGGAGAAGACCAGATGACCACCTCCCGACACGGAGCTCCCGGAGCTCCCGGAGCGCCCGGAGTGGCCGGCGCGCACGGTACGCGCGGCGCGTCCGCGGGGCGCGGAGCCTCCGGTGCGCGCGGAGCGTGCGGAGCCGCGGGAACCGCCGGAGCGCACACCCCGGGAGCGGCACGATGAGAGTCCTGCTGATCGGAGCCAACGGCTACATCGGCCGCTTCGTGGCCGACCGCCTGCTCGCCGACCCGGCCGTCCAGCTCACCGCGCTCGGCCGCGGCGACGACGCCGACGTCCGCTTCGACCTCGCGACCGGCAGCCCCGGCGCGCTCACCCGGTTCCTCGACGCCGTCCACCCCGGGGTCGTCGTCAACTGCGCGGGCGCCACCCGGGGCGGTGCCCGCGAGCTCACCCGGCACAACACCGTCGCCGTCGCCACCGTCTGCGAGGCGCTGCGGCGCAGCGGCTGCGGCGCCCGGCTGGTGCAGATCGGGTGCAGCTCCGAGTACGGACCCAGCCAGCCCGGCTCCTCCACGGCCGAGGACGCCGTGCCGCGCCCCGGCGGCCCGTACGGCGTCAGCAAGCTCGCCGCCACCGAACTGGTCCTCGGCTCCGGCCTCGACGCCGTCGTGCTGCGTGTCTTCTCGCCCGCCGGACCCGGCACCCCGGCGGGCTCCCCGCTCGGCCGGCTCGCCGAGGCCATGCGCCGCGCCATGCAGTCCGGCGACGGCGAGCTGAAGCTCGCGGGCCTCGGCGTCCAGCGCGACTTCGTCGACGTCCGCGACGTCGCCCGCGCGGTGCACGCGGCCTCGCTCTCCGCCGCCCAGGGGGTCATCAACATCGGCGCCGGGCGCGCCGTACGCCTGCGCGACGCCGCCGGGGTCCTCGCCCGGGTCGCCGGATACAGCGGCGCCCTGCACGAACTCGACGGCCCGCCGGGCCCGTTGCGCGGGGCCATCGCCCACCCCCGGGGCGACTCCGAGCACGCGGCGCCGGTCGCGTACCCCTACCCGGACGGCTGCGGGAGCTGGCAGCAGGCCGATGTGCGCACCGCACGGGACCGGCTCGGCTGGCGGCCGCGCATCAATCTGGAGGAGTCGCTCGCCGACATCTGGATGGAGGCGGCATGCCGCATCTGACCAGCACCGCGACGGGTTCGGCCGGCACCGGGGTGCGCACCGGCCTCGGCGTCCCCGGTTACGCCCACCCCCTGCTCGCCCCGGCCGAGTGGGCCGGGCTCGCCCGCCCGGGCACCCCGCTCGACTGGGTCGTGCTGAACGTCTCCGGCCGGGGGCCCGGCGTCCGGCCTGACCCGCACTGCCTCCAGGCCGCCGGACGGCTGCGCAACGCGGGCGTCCGCGTCCTCGGCCACCTCGACCTCGGGCACGGCGCCCGGGCCGCCGGCGACCTGTTCGCCGACGCGCGGAGCTACACCGACTGGTACCGCGTCGACGGCTTCCTGCTGGACCGCTGCCCCACCGGGCGGACCGACCTGCCCGAGGTCCGCCGGGCGATCGCCGCCCTGCGCTCCGGGCGCCCGGACCTGCACATCGTCCTCGGCCACGGCGGCCATCCGCACCCGGGGTACGCGGAGAACGCCGACCAGCTGGTGACCTTCTCCGGACCCTGGTCCGCGTACCGCTGGTCGCAGGTCGCCGAGTGGACGGCGGACTATCCGCCCGACCGCTTCTGCCACTTCGTGCACGGCGTGCCCCTCGGACATCTGGAGGAGGCGCTGCGCATCGCCCGCTGGCAGGGCGCGGCGACCGTCTATTTCACCGACCGCACCGACCGCGGCGGCCGGGCGGACCCCTGGGAGACCATGCCCGGTTACTGGGACGAGATCGTCTCGCGCATCGGAACGGGTGTCTCGGAATGAAGAAGGCCGTGGCAGTGTTACGAGGAGAACATCTGTAGTGATCGAACGACCAACGGAGTCCCCGTGTCGCTGCCACCCCTGGTCGAGCCAGCCGCTGAGCTCACCGTAGACGAGGTCCGCCGGTACTCCCGCCACCTGATCATCCCGGATGTCGGGATGGACGGGCAGAAGCGGCTGAAGAACGCCAAGGTGCTCTGTGTGGGCGCGGGCGGCCTGGGCTCGCCGGCGCTGATGTACCTCGCCGCGGCCGGCGTGGGCACCCTCGGCATCGTGGAGTTCGACGAGGTCGACGAGTCGAACCTGCAGCGCCAGATCATCCACAGCCAGGCCGACATCGGCCGCTCCAAGGCAGAGTCCGCGCGCGACTCCGTCCTCGGCATCAACCCGTACGTGAACGTGGTCCTTCACGAGGAGCGGCTCGAGGCCGACAACGTGATGGACATCTTCAGCCAGTACGACCTGATCGTCGACGGCACGGACAACTTCGCGACCCGCTACCTGGTCAACGACGCGTGCGTGCTGCTGAACAAGCCGTACGTCTGGGGTTCGATCTATCGCTTCGACGGCCAGGCGTCGGTGTTCTGGTCCGAGCACGGTCCCTGCTACCGCTGCCTCTACCCGGAGCCCCCGCCGCCGGGCATGGTCCCCTCCTGCGCCGAGGGCGGCGTGCTGGGCGTGCTGTGCGCGTCCATCGGTTCGATCCAGGTCACCGAGGCGATCAAGGTCCTCACCGGCACCGGTGAGCCGCTGGTCGGCCGCCTGATGATCTACGACGCCCTGGAGATGCAGTACCGCCAGGTGAAGGTCCGCAAGGACCCCGACTGCGCGGTCTGCGGCGAGAACCCGACGGTCACCGAGCTCATCGACTACGAGGCCTTCTGCGGCGTCGTCTCCGAGGAGGCGCAGGCGGCGGCCGCCGGCTCCACGATCACTCCCAAGCAGCTCAAGGAGTGGATCGACGACGGCGAGAACATCGAGATCATCGACGTCCGCGAGCCGAACGAGTACGAGATCGTCTCCATCCCGGGCGCCAAGCTGATCCCGAAGAACGAGTTCCTCATGGGCACCGCCCTCCAGGGCCTCCCGCAGGACAAGAAGATCGTCCTGCACTGCAAGACGGGCGTCCGCAGTGCGGAGGTCCTCGCCGTCCTGAAGTCCGCGGGCTTCTCCGACGCGGTCCACGTCGGCGGCGGAGTCATCGGCTGGGTCAACCAGATCGAACCCCACAAGCCGGTCTACTGATCACCGGCTGCGCTGACCAGCGGGCCTGACGAAGCCCACGGCCCCCGAACAACCCGGGTGCCGTGGGCTTTCCGGCGTCAGGAGCAGACGGCGTCGGGTTCGGGGACCTTGCCGTCGAGCAGGTAGCTGTTGACCGCGGCCTGGACGCACTTGTTCTTGCTGTCGTACGCCCCGTGGCCCTGGCCCTTGTACGTGAGCTCGACCGCGACGCCCTTGCCCAGGGCCTCCACCATCTTGCGCGCGCCCTCGTAAGGCGTCGCCGGGTCACCGGTGTTGCCGACGACGAGGATCGGCGCCGACCCGGGCGCGCTGACGTCGGGGTGGTCCGCGGCGCCGGGTACGGCCCAGTCGTGGCAGGAGATCATGCCCCAGGCGAGGAAGTCCCCGAACAGCGGTGAGGCGTCACGGAACTCGGGCAGCCTGCTCTCCACGTAGTCCGCGGTGTACCGGGGCTTCTCGTCGGAGCAGTTGATGGCGATGTTGGCCGAGGCGATGTTGCTGTACTCGCCGTTCTCGCTGCGGCCGTTCATCGAGTCCGACAGCAGCATGAGGATCTTGCCGTCCCCGTCGTACGCCTGCTCCAGGCCCTCGGTGAGGTACTCCCAGAAGTCCTTGGAGTACAGCGACTGCGCGATGCCGTTGATCGCCGCGGTCTGGGTCAGCTCGCGCGGGTAGACGCCGGGGATCGGCTTCTTCTCCAGGTCCTTGAGCAGGGTGGCGATGCGGTTCTTGACGTCCTCGGGGGTGTCGCCGATCGGGCAGTCGGTCACCTTCGACGTGCAGTCCTCGGCGAAGTTGTCCAGCGCGAGCTGGAACCCGCGGGCCTGGCCGAGCGCGCCCTGTTCCGGGTCCTGGGTGGGGTCGACGACCGCGTCGAGCACCGCCCGGCCGACGTTCTTGGGGAACAGGTGGGCGTACACGCCGCCGAGTTCGGTGCCGTAGGAGATGCCGAAGTAGTTCAGCTTGGCGTCGCCGAGGACGTGCCGCATCAGGTCCATGTCGCGGGCGGTGTCGGTGGTGCGCACATGCGGGAGGATCTTCTTGGAGTTCTTCTCGCACGCGTCGTTGAACTGCTTGGTGCGGTCCAGCAGCTGCACCTGCTCGGCGGGCGTGTCGGGGGTCGCGTCCTGCTGGAAGTACTCGTCGAGCTGCGTGTCGTTCTCGCACTCCACCGGCGCGCTGCGGCCGACCCCGCGCGGGTCGAAGCTCACCAGGTCGTACCGGGTGCGCAGGGCGGCGTAGTCCTCGCCGAACGCGGGCAGCGCGGTGACGCCGCTGCCGCCGGGGCCGCCGAAGTTGAACACGAGCGAGCCGATCCGCTGGTCCGCCGGGCCGCTGGCCTTCGCGCGGATCAGCGCGATGCCGATGGTGTCCCCCTTGGGCTTGCTCCAGTCCAGGGGCGCCCTCATGGTGGCGCACTGCCACCGGGTGCCGTTCGGCAGCGGGGACGGCGCGCCGCCGCCGCCCTCCGCCTCGGACGGGGCGGGACAGTCCTTCCAGTCCAGCTTCTGCGTCATCACGTCCCCGTCCCAGGAGCCGTCGCCGCATCCGGCCAGCAGGGCGGCCAGCAGCACGGCGCTGGCGGTCAGTGCGGCGGCACGCGGCCGGGAGGGGTTCACCATGATCCCATCCTGCGGGCGCGCGGGCCGGGCCGCGCGGGGCAGGGTCCGTACGAGGTACGCGCCGCGCGGGATGCGCTCACCGGCGGCTACGCGCCGCGCGGGATGCGCTCACCGGCGGCTACGCGCCGCGCGGCCCTCGGCGGGAGGCCGTCAGAGGGCGCCCTTGCGGGTGAGGTGGTTGAAGGCCAGCCACCCCGGCAGCACCGGCAGCCAGAGCGTCAGCAGCCGGAACAGCAGGACGGCCGGCGCGGCGACCTCCTTGGGCAGGCCCACGGCGATCAGACCGACCGTCAGGGTCGCCTCGACCGCGCCCACACCGCCCGGGGTCGGCGCCGCGGAGCCCAGCGCGTTCCCGGCGAGGAAGACGACGGCGACGCTGGCGATGCTCAGCGAGGTCGTCTCGTCGCCGAACGCGCGGACGGAGGCGTCCAGGCACATCACGAAGCAGGCCGTCAGCAGCAGCATGCCGCCGATGCCGGTGATCAGCTTCTGCGGACGCTGGAGCACGTCGAGCATGCGGGGCACGACACCGGCGAACAGCGACCGCACGCGTGTGACGACGAACTTCCGCAGCAGCGGGACCGAGGTCACCACGAGCACCAGCACCGCCACGGTCAGCAGACCGGCGATGACCGTCCTGGACGGCGACAGCGACGGCGTCTTCTCGGTACCGGTCAGGTAGCCGAAGGACAGCAGCATCAGGATGTGACAGCCGAGCCCGAACAGCTGCGAGGCGCCGACACTGGCCACCGCCAGACCCGGGCGCACGCCCTGACGCTGCAGGAAGCGCGTGTTCAGGGCGACACCGCCGACGGCCGCGGGCGCCACGATCTTCACGAAGGAACCGGCGACCTGGGCGGCCACCGTCCGCGGGAAGGACACCCGCTCCGGCACGAATCCGAGCAGCGCCATCGCGGCGGCCACGTAACTGAGCGCGGAGAACAGCACCGCCGCGATCAGCCAGCCCCACTGCGCCTGCGCGAACAGCGTGCCGAACTGGATGTGGGTGAGCTGCGTCAGCAGGTAGTAGCCGCCGATCGCACCCGCGATGATGCTGAACAGGGTGCGCGGCCTGACCCGCTCCAGCCGCACCGGTTCCACCGGGGCCTGCGGCCTGATCCGCAGCACCTCGTGCCGGATCTGGGTGAGCGGATCCTCCTCGCGGGCCTCCTCCAGGGCGTCGTCCAGAGCCCGCTTCTCGGCCCGCTGCTCGGCGCGGACCGCCTTCTTGTCGGGCTTCCCCGGAGCGGCTCCGGCCGTCTCGGCGGCGTGCTCCAGCCGGGCCTGCTTGGCCAGCCGGGAGGACTCCAGCACCGCCTCGCGCTCGCGCTCGGCCCGTTCCCGGGCCAGCCGGCGCAGCGTCGCGCGCGTGGAGCGCGTCAGCGCGATCGGCTGGAGCATCGGCATGCAGTCCGCGACCGCGTCGGGGCCCAGCACCCGCACCGCCGACGCCACCGCGCGCTCGGCGCCCACCCGCAGCGCGAGCGTGGTGAGCAGCTGGGCCACGTCCATGCGCAGCACCAGTTCACCGGCCGCGATCTCGCCGGCGGCCAGCTCGGTGAGGATCACGTTGCCGGAACGATCCACCAGGATCGCGTCGCCCGACAGCCTGCGGTGCGCGATGCGCCGGGACTGCAGCTTCTGCACCTGCTGCCAGGCCGCGCGCAGCAGCTCGTCGGTGATCTCGTCGTCGGCCAGCGAGTCCAGCGTCCGGGCGCCGGTGTGCTCGTAGCCGAGCATCACCGCGTCCGGGCCGAGCTCGGAGGTGGCGATCAGCCGCGGTGTGTTCACGCCGGCGGCGGCCGCCGCGTACGACAGCAGCGCCTCCTGCTCCATGGCCTGCCGCAGCGACTGGAGGCTGGAGCGGGTGGCGAAGCCCCGCAGGGTCAGATTGCGCCACACCCGGTAGAAGAAGCCCTGGGCCTGCCGCTCCCGGTCGAGGACCGTGACGTCCAGCGGGGGGCCGTCCTCCAGGGTGACGAAGTAGCGCCGCCCGCGGTCGCCGTTGTCCGCGTCCGGGACTTCCACGCGGGCCGCGCTCACGGGGTGGAAGCCGACGTGCCGGAGGCCCGCCATCAGCGTCCGTCCGGTCGGCCGGACGTTGGGCGAGCCGACCGCGTACAGCGTGCCGTAGGCGACCGTCCAGCCGATCAGCACCGTCAGGACGATCGAGAACGGGGTCGTGTAGCCGGTGACGAGCATGGAGAAGGCGTCGAGCAGCAGCACGATCCACAGCACCGCGCGCCATCGCGGTCTTCGGGACATGCCGACGGCCGTCATGTACGCGATGACGGGTGCGAGGTAGCCGTGCACCGGGTCCGTCAGCGCGTGGATGTCCCCCGGCGAGGGCTGGGTGAGCGCCTCCTGGATGGATCCGGGGGCGGCTTCGGCGACCCACAGGTCGGTGGCGAGGGTGACGCCGTGCGCGAGCACGGCGGCCAGGACGCCGTCGGCGATCCGCAGCCCGTCCCGTTTGATCAGCCGTTCGATCGCGAAGGCGACCGGCACCAGGAGGATCGCGATGCTCGACGCGAGCCCCGCGAGCTTGATCAGCAGATCGGGCGCCTGGCCGGTGCCCTTGTTGATGTCCTGTTCCAGGCCCGAGGTGGTGCCGTGCGCGAACGCGGCGACCGCCAGCAGGACGGCGATGGCGAGCACGCCCACCAGCAGCCGCATGAGGTCGGAGGGGCGGTGCACGCGCGAGGGGAGCAGCGGTTCGTCGCCCTCGACCTCCTCCGGCCCGGGGTCGTCGCCGTCGGCGCCCGATCCCTGCCCGGAGTGCGCGGCGTCCGGCGCCGGTGCCCCCTCGGAGGCGCCGGACGAACCGGTCGTACCGGACGCGCCGGACGTGCCGGTCCGCGCCTCACGCGCGTGTGCGTCCCGCTTCCGCGGGCCCTCGTCCGCGCCCGCGGCCGGGGTGCCGTCCCTGTCCGCGCGGGCGGCTTCGGGGTGTGCGGCCGCGCCAGGGGTGCCCTCCGCGTCTTCCGGGTGCACGCCCTGCTGCATCATGGTCTCTTCTTGATCTCGTATCACCAGTCACCGCCCGCACGATGGTGGCATGCCCGGCCGGTGCGCGGGGGCATCAGGGTGCAGATGCGGGAGCGGCCAGTCTGCCGGAAGGGGCGTCCGGGAGCGAGGGGCCGGGCCTCGCCGAGCGCGCCGCCGTGTCGGTCCCGTGCGGCAGGATGGGGCGAATGAGCCAGCGGACCCCTGCCGAGCACGGCGACCACGCCGACCCGCCTCCGGAGCACGACGACGCGCTTCCGGAGTACGCCGAGCGCGTGCTGGACGTCGCCGACCGCATCCCGCCCGGCCGCGTCATGACGTACGGCGACGTCGCGGAGTGGCTCGATGAGGGCGGTCCGCGCCAGGTGGGCCGTGTGATGGCCCTCTACGGCGGCGTGGCCCCGTGGTGGCGCGTGGTGCGCGCCGACGGGACGCTGCTGCCCGGCCACGAGCTGGAGGCACTCGGCCACTACCGCGCGGAGGGCACTCCGCTGAAGGCCGCGGCCCGCAGCGGTGAGGGCCATCTGCCACGGCTCGACATGCGGCGGGCGCGGTGGGACGGGGAGGCCGGTGGGGAGGGTCACACCTGACAGCTTCCGCCATCGGATGCCGCCGGGGGGAGCCTGTGGCCCGTACGAGGGACACGCGGGGGAGGCCGGGGACACCCGCGGCATGACGTACGTTCGTGAGACGAGGGACCCGCGTGGCACACGGGCCGCGAGGGAAGGACCGGAAGCCCTGCTTCCCCCCGGTGCGGCGGCGTAGCGTCGGCTGCGCGCTCCCCCCTCACCCCGCGGCCACCGCCCCGCACGCGCGGCCGCCCGCCCATCGGAACGACCAGCACGACCACCAGGACCGGCGAACCACGTGAGCTCCTCCTCCACCACCAGACCCCTGTCGCACCAGTCGGTGCGGCAGGGGAGCCGTGGCGCCTACCGACTGGTCCGTACGGCCGCGGCCGTGCCCGGCCCCCCTCGTCCGGACGCCGCGCAGCGCGCCGTCGTCGACCACGGGAGCGGACCGCTGCTCGTCCTCGCCGGCCCCGGCACCGGCAAGACCACCACCCTCGTGGAGTCCGTGGCCGCCCGCATCGCGCGCGGCGCCGATCCCGAGCGGATCCTGGTGCTGACGTTCAGCCGCAAGGCCGCCGTCGAGCTGCGCGACCGCATGGCCCGGCGCATCGGCGCCGCCCGCGCGCCCCGGGCGAGCACCTTCCACTCGTACTGCTACGCCCTGGTGCGCGCCCACCAGGACAGCGGCCTGTACGCCGAGCCGCTGCGCCTGCTCTCCGGCCCCGAGCAGGACGTCACCGTCCGCGAGCTGCTCGCCGGCCAGCCCGAGCTGGAGCGGCTCGGGCTGAAGCACGTGCGCTGGCCCGACGAACTGCGCGCCTGCCTGACCACGCGCGGCTTCGCCGACGAGGTCCGCGCCGTCCTCGCCCGCAGCCGCGAGCTGGGCCTCGGACCCGGTGCCCTGGACGCCTTCGCGCACCGCATCGGCCGGCCCGACTGGCGCGCGGCCGCCGCGTTCCTCGCCGACTACCTCGACGTCATCGACCTCCAGGGCGTCGTCGACTACGCCGAGCTCGTCCACCGCGCGGTGCTGCTCGCCCAGCGCCCCGAGGTCGCCGTCCGGCTCGCCGCGCAGTACGACGCCGTCTACGTCGACGAGTACCAGGACACCGACCCGGCCCAGGTACGGCTGCTGCACGCGCTGGCCGGGGGCGGCCGCACCCTGATCGCCTTCGGTGACCCCGACCAGTCGATCTACACGTTCCGGGGCGCCGACGTGAACGGCATCCTCGACTTCCCCGAGGCCTTCCCGCGCGCCGACGGCGGCCCCGCCCGCGTCGAGGTGCTGCGCACGGCCCGCCGCTCCGGCGCCGGGCTGCTCGCCGCGACCCGCCGGATCACCCAGCGCATGCCGCTGACCCGGCTGCCCGCCGACAAGGTGCGCGCGCACCGCGAGCCCGACGCCGTACGGGACGGCGGCCGGGCCGAGGTGTACACGTACCCGACCACCGGCACCGAACAGGACAACATCGCCGACCTCCTGCGCCGCGCGCACCTGGAGGACGGCCTCCCCTGGAGCGACATGGCCGTCCTGGTCCGCTCCGGCTCCCACACCATCCCCGCGCTCCGGCGCGCGCTGAGCGCCGCCGGGGTCCCCCTCGACATCGACGGCGACGACCTCCCCCTGCGCCACGAACCGGCCCTCGCCCCCCTGCTGACGGCCCTGCGCGTGGTGGCCACCGCCGAGGCGACGCGCAGGCCGGAGGGGACGGACAGGCCGGAGGGGACGGACAGGCCGGAGGGAACGGGCGATGCGGCCGGCGTGGGCGGCGCCGAAGGGGAGGCGGAATCCCTGGTCACCGGAGAGGGGACCTCGCCGGACGACGACGCGGCCGCCGGCCCTGCCGCCCCGGCCGGTCAGGTACCCGCGCCGGAGGGTACCGACGGCGAGTCCGGCGCGCTCCTTCACGACGGTGAGCCGAGTGCCGACGACGCTGCCGTCGTCTCCGTCTCCGTCTCCGCCGATCCTGCCGTCCCCGCCTCCGCCGGTCCCGCCGATCCCGTCGCCCCCTCCGGTCCCGCCGTCTCCGCCGCCCCCGGCGCCGGCTGGCTCGATGCCGAGACCGCGCTCACCCTGCTCACCTCCCCGCTCGCCGGCATGGACACCGCCGACCTGCGGCGGCTCGGGCGTGCCCTGCGCGAGGAGGAGCGGGCCGCGGGCAATCCGCTGCCGCCGCCCTCCGACGAACTGCTCGCGCGGGCGCTCGCCGAGCCCGAGCGGCTGGTCGTGCACGACCCGGCGTACGCGCGCGGCGCCCAGCGCCTCGGCGCGCTGCTGCGCAAGGCGCGTGAGTGCCTCGCCGGCGGCGGCACCGCCGAGGAGGCGCTGTGGGAGCTGTGGAACGGCACGCCCTGGCCCTCGCGCCTGGAGCGGGCGGCCCGGCGCGGCGGCGCGGCCGGCCGCAACGCCGACCGCGACCTGGACGCCGTGTGCGCGCTGTTCGCCACCGCCGCGCGCGCGGAGGAACGCGTCGGCGGCCGTGGCGCCCTGAACTTCCTGGAGGAGATCGACGCCGAGGACATCGCCGCCGACACCCTCACCCGCCGCGCGGTGCGCCCGGACGCCGTACGCCTGATGACCGCGCACCGCTCCAAGGGCCTGGAGTGGCCCCTGGTCGTCGTCGCCGGTGTCCAGGAGGGCACCTGGCCCGACCTGCGGCGGCGCGGCTCCCTGCTGGAGGCCGACCGCATCGGCCGGGACGGACTCGCCGAACCCCTCACCCCGGGCGCGCTGCTCGCCGAGGAGCGCCGGCTGTTCTACGTGGCCGCCACGCGCGCGCGTGAGCGGCTCGTCGTCACCGCGGTGAAGGCTCCCGCGGACGACGGCGACCAGCCCTCCCGCTTCCTGGCCGAGCTGGGCGTGGAACCCCGCGACGTCACCGGGCGGCCGCGCCGTCCGCTGTCCGTGGCCGCGCTCGTCGCCGAGCTGCGCGCCACCACCGTCGACCCGCGCGCCTCGGCCGGACTGCGGGAGGCCGCCGCGCGCCGTCTGGCCAGGCTCGCCGCCCTCGCCGACGAGGACGGCCGCCCGCTGGTGCCGTCCGCGCACCCCTACCGCTGGTGGGGCATGTTCGAGCCGACCGAGAGCAAGGTGCCGCTGCGCGACCGGGACCAGCCCGTCGTGCTCTCCGGCAGCGCCCTCGACCAGCTCGCCAACACCTGTGCCCTGCAGTGGTTCCTCGGCCGTGAGGTGAAGGCCGACGCGCCGGCCACGGCCGCCCAGGGCTTCGGCAACGTCGTCCACGTCCTGGCCGACGAGGTCGCCTCCGGCCGTACCCCCGCCGATCTCGACGTGCTGATGGAACGCCTCGACTCGGTATGGAACGCGCTCGCCTTCGACGCGCCCTGGAAGTCGGTCCAGGAGAAGGAGAACGCGCGCGCGGCGCTCGAACGCTTCCTGAACTGGCACGTGCTGGACCGCGCCGGGCGCACCACCGTGGCCAGCGAGCAGGACTTCGACGTCACGCTCGGCGCGGGCGACTACGAGGTCCGCATCCGCGGCCAGATGGACCGCGTGGAGGAGGACGGCGAGGGCCGGGCCTACGTCGTCGACTTCAAGACCGGCAAGCAGGCGCCCAGCGCCGCCGACGTGGAACGCCATCCCCAGCTCGCGGTCTACCAGCTCGCGGTGTCCGAGGGCGCCGTCGACAGCGCCTTCGGCGACCGGCGCCCCGAGCCCGGCGGCGCCGAACTGGTGCACCTGCGGCAGGGCGCGGCGAAGCGGGACGGCGGCGACAGCCTGCCCAGGACGCAGGTCCAGGAGCCGCCGTCGGGGGAGTGGGTCGGTGACCTGCTGGCCACCGCCGCCGGGAAGGTCCTCGACGAACGGTTCACGCCGACCACCGGCCAGCACTGCACGCACTGCGCCTTCCGGGCCTCGTGCAGCGCGCGCCCCGAGGGGCGGCACGTCGTCGAGTGACACGCGCGTCCGCACCCCCGGCGCGCCGGGCACCGGCGCACGCCTCCCGCACCCGGGCCCCCGCCCCCGCCCACAGCGCTGCCCGCCCGGCCGGCGCCGGAGTGACGTACGGCACCACCGGACGCGCTGACCTGCGCTTCTTCCGTCCCGTCGGGCCGTTCCGTCCGCGATTGTCGGTGCCCGCCGCTAGCCTCTGACGACATGTCCGCACGCATCACCGACCCCGAGCAGCTCAAGGAGCTCCTCGGGATCCCGTTCACCCCGGAGCAGACGGCCTGCATCACCGCGCCGCCCGCCCCGCAGGTGATCGTGGCCGGAGCCGGTTCGGGCAAGACCACCGTGATGGCCGCCCGCGTGGTCTGGCTGGTCGGCACCGGACAGGTCGCCCCCGAGCAGGTCCTCGGCCTGACCTTCACCAACAAGGCCGCCGGCGAACTCGCCGAACGCGTCCGCAAGGCCCTGGTCAGGGCCGGCGTCACCGACCCCGACGCCATCGACCCGGACGACCCGCCCGGCGAACCGGTCATCTCGACGTACCACGCCTTCGCCGGCCGGCTGCTCACCGACCACGGCCTGCGCATCGGCCTGGAGCCCACCTCCCGGCTGCTGGCCGACGCCACCCGCTTCCAGCTCGCCGCACGCGTGCTGCGCGAGGCCCCCGGCGCCTACCCGGCGCTCACCCGCTCCTTCGCCGACCTCGTGAGCGACCTGCTCGCCCTCGACTCCGAGCTCTCCGAACACCTCGTGGACCCCGAGGAGCTGCGCGGCTGGGACGCGGAACTGCTGCACACCCTCGAAGGCGTCAAGCTCACCAACGCCGATCTGCGCAAGGTTCCCGAGACCGCCGCCGCCCGCCGTGAACTGACCCGCCTCGTCCAGCGCTACCGGACCGCCAAGCGGGAGCGCGACCTGCTCGACTTCGGCGACCAGATCGCCCTGTCCGTCCGCCTCGCCCGCGTCCCCGAGGTGGGACGCCTGCTGCGCGAGGAGTTCCGCGTCGTCCTCCTGGACGAGTACCAGGACACCTCCGTCGCCCAGCGCGTCCTGCTGGCGGGACTCTTCGGCGAGGGCACCGGCCACCCGGTGACCGCCGTCGGCGACCCCTGCCAGGCCATCTACGGCTGGCGCGGCGCCTCCGTCGCCAACCTCGACGACTTCCCCGAGCACTTCCCGCGCGCCGACGGCAGCCCCGCCACCCGCCAGGCCCTCAGCGAGAACCGCCGCAGCGGCGGCCGCCTGCTGGACCTCGCCAACGGCCTGGCCGCGCCCCTGCGCGCCATGCACGAGGGGGTGGAGGCCCTGCGCCCGGCCCCCGGCGCCGAACTCGACGGGCTGGTCCGCTGCGCCCTGCTGCCCACCCACGCCGAGGAGATCGGCTGGCTCGCCGACTCCGTCGCCCACCTCGTGCGCACCGGCACGGCACCCGCGGAGATCGCCGTCCTGTGCCGTACGGCCACCGACTTCGCCGAGATCCAGGGCGCCCTCGTCGAGCGGGACGTCCCCGTGGAGGTCGTGGGCCTCTCCGGGCTGCTGCACCTGCCCGAGATCGCCGACCTCGTCGCCGTCTGCGAGGTGCTCCAGGACCCCGGGGCCAACGCCTCCCTGGTCCGCCTGCTGAGCGGCCCCCGCTGGCGGATCGGCCCCCGCGACCTCGCCCTCCTCGGCCGCCGCGCCCGTCTCCTCGTACGCCACGCGCGCGTGGACGCCGGCGACGACCCCGACCGCAGGCTCGCCGAGGCGGTCGAGGGCGTCGACCCGTCCGAGGTGATATCGCTGGCGGACGCCCTGGACACGTTCCTGGAGACGCCCGCGGCGGAGGGCGGCCACAGCGACGGGCTGCCGTTCTCGCCCGACGCGCGCGTGCGCTTCGCCCGCCTCGCCGCCGAACTGCGCGACCTGCGCCGCTCCCTGTCCGACCCGCTCATGGACGTCCTGCACCGCGTCCTCGCCGTCACCGGCCTGGAGGTCGAGCTGTCGGCCTCCCCGCACGCCCTGGCCGCCCGCCGCCGCGAGACCCTGTCCAACTTCCTGGACGTCGCCGCGTCCTTCGCCGCGGGCGACGGCGAGGCCACGCTGCTCGCCTTCCTCGGCTTCCTGCGCACCGCGGCCCAGTACGAGAAGGGCCTCGACAACGCCCTGCCCGGCGGCGAGAACACCGTGAAGGTCCTCACCGCGCACCGGTCCAAGGGCCTGGAGTGGGACATCGTGGCCGTCCCCGGGCTGGTCACCGGCACCTTCCCCAGCGCCCAGGGGCGCGAGAAGTGGACCGCGCAGGCCAAGGTGCTCCCGCACGCCCTGCGCGGCGACACCGACACGCTGCCCGACGCGGGCTCCTGGGACTCCCGCGGCATGAAGGCCTTCCACGAGGCCATGAAGGAGCACCAGCACACCGAGGAGCTCCGCCTCGGCTACGTCACCTTCACCCGCCCGCGCTCCCTCCTCCTCGCCTCCGGCCACTGGTGGGGGCCCACCCAGAAGAAGCCGCGCGGCCCCTCCGACTTCCTCCAGGCCCTGTACGGCCACTGCGCCGCGGGGTACGGCGAGATCGAGGCCTGGGCGGACGAACCCGCCGAGGACGAGGAGAACCCGGCCCTGCGCGCGGCCGCCGACGACCAGGTGTGGCCGCTGCCCCTCGACGAGGCGGCCCTGAAGCGCCGCCGCGACGCCGCCGACACCGTCCTGCGTCATCTGGCGGGCCTCTCCGCCGGCCAGGACGGCCCCCCGGCCGCGCACGACCCCGGCACGTCCGACGACCCCGACTGGCCCACACCCCCCGAAGAGGACCCGTACGAGGACCCGTACGAGGACTCGTACACGGACCCTGACACGGACCCGTACGAGGACATGGGCGCGGACTCCCACGAGGACCCCTACGAGGGCGGCGACGCGGACCCCTACGGCGACCCGTACAGCGACCAGCACGGCGACCTGTACGACGGGACCCCGTACGACGGGACCCCGTACGGCGACGCTCCGCGCGACGGCGGCTACCCGTCCGCCGGGGACAGCCCGGTCCGGCGCCCCACCGTCCCCCACCAGGCCGCCGCGCCCGGAACCTCCCTCACGCCCGAGGAGGCGCGTGCCGTCGCCTCCTGGGACCGTGACCTCGACGCCCTCGCCGGAGAGCTGCTGCGCGCCCGCAGGGCCGTCACGGACGTGGTCCTGCCCGTGACCCTCACCGCCACCCAGGTGATGCGCCTCGCCGAGGACCCGGACGGGCTCGCGCAGGAACTCGCGCGCCCCATGCCGCGCCCCCCGCAACCCGCCGCACGCCGAGGCACCCGGTTTCACGCGTGGGTCGAATCCCGCTTCGAGGAACTGACCCTGCCCATGCTCGAACCGGACGAGCTGCCCGGCAGCGACGCCGAGATCGCCGACGAACGCGACCTCGAAGCCCTCAAGGAGGCCTTCGAGCGCACCGAGTACGCCCACCGCACCCCGTACCGCGTCGAGGCGCCCTTCCAGCTCTCCCTGGGCGGCCGGGTGGTGCGCGGCCGGATCGACGCCGTCTACCGGTACGGCGACGGCGAGCGGGCCACGTACGAGATCGTCGACTGGAAGACCAGCCGCACCCGGACGGCCGATCCGCTCCAGCTCGCCGTCTACCGGCTGGCCTGGGCGGAACAGCAGGGCATCCCGCCCGAGTCGGTCGCGACCGCCTTCGTGTACGTGCGCACCGGCGAGGTCGTACGGCCCAGGGACCTGCCCGGCCGGGCCGCGCTGGAAAGACTGCTCGAAGGCGGACGAAACGATACGAACCGTCCGCCGGTGTGTGACGAACCGCCCGCCGGGGCGGACGCCGCGGGCCGATAGGCTCGTGGGCATGAGCCAGACCCCGGACAGTGCCGTCCGCACGTACATCGAGCACCACCGCGCCGCCTTCCTGGACGACCTCGCCGCCTGGCTGCGCATCCCCTCCGTGTCGGCCCAGCCCGAGCACGCACCCGATGTACGGCGCAGCGCCGACTGGCTCGCCGCCAAGCTCCAGGAGACCGGCTTCCCCGTCGTCGAGGTCTGGCCGACCCCGGGAGCGCCGGCCGTCTTCGCCGAATGGCCCTCCGGCGACCCCGAGGCGCCCACCGTCCTCGTCTACGGCCACCACGACGTCCAGCCCGCCGCCCGCGAGGACGGCTGGGACAGTGACCCCTTCGAGCCCGTCGTCCGCGGGAACCGCCTCTACGCGCGCGGTGCCGCCGACGACAAGGGCCAGGTGTTCTTCCACACCCTCGGCGTCCGCGCCCACCTCGCCGCCACCGGCCGTACCGCCCCCGCGGTCAACCTCAAGCTGCTGATCGAGGGCGAGGAGGAGTCCGGCTCGCCGCACTTCCGCGCCCTCGTCGAGGAGCACGCCGGCCGGCTCGCCGCCGACGCCGTGGTCGTCTCCGACACCGGCATGTGGGCCGAGGACACCCCCACCGTCTGCACCGGCATGCGCGGCCTCGCCGAGTGCGAGATCCGGCTGTACGGCCCCGGCCAGGACATCCACTCCGGTTCCTTCGGCGGCGCCGTGCCCAACCCGGCCACCGCCGTCGCCCGCCTGGTGGCGGCCCTGCACGACGAACACGCGCGCGTGGCCGTCCCCGGCTTCTACGACGGCGTCACCGAGCTGACCGAGCGCGAACGCGAGCTCTTCGCCGAGCTGCCCTTCGACGAGGAGCGGTGGCTTGCGACCGCCCACTCGCGGGCCACCCACGGCGAGGCCGGACACACCACCCTGGAGCGTGTCTGGGCCCGCCCGACCGCCGAGGTCAACGGCATCGGCGGTGGCTACCAGGGCGCCGGCAGCAAGACGATCATCCCCTCCTCCGCCCTGGTGAAGCTCTCCTTCCGGCTCGTCGCGGGCCAGGACCCCGACCACGTCGAGAAGGCCGTACGCGCCTGGGCCGAGCGGCAGGTGCCCGCCGGCATCCGCCTCGAGATCGACTTCGGCGCCGCCACACGCCCGTGCCTGACGCCGCTCGACCACCCGGCGCTCCGGTCCGTGGCCCGCGCCATGGGCCGGGCCTTCCAGGGGCCCGTACGGTTCACCCGCGAGGGCGGCTCGGGACCCGCCGCCGACCTCCAGGAGGTCCTCGGCGCCCCCGTCCTCTTCCTGGGCATCTCCGTCCCCTCCGACGGATGGCACGCGCCGAACGAGAAGGTCGAGCTCGACCTCCTCCTCAAGGGCGTCGAGACCAGTGCCTACCTGTGGAGCGACCTCGCCGAGAACTGGCTCCGCACCCCCTGACCGGCGGCGCCGTACGGAACCGCGCCGCGGACGGGGCACACTGGAAGAACCGTCCTGTACGCCGCGACCGCGCCCGAACCGGTGCCTCCCGCCCTATGCCCTGCCTCACCGTCCGCCGAAACGAACCGTTCCACTGGGGGAGTTGGAAGCACCCGTGACCACCTGGACCGACCACACCGCCGACCGTCCCATCTCGCTGACCGCCCCGAGCGGCATCGACCGCGCCGCCCACCACCGGCTCGACGAGGCCTGGCTCGCGGCGGCGTGGAGCCACCCCTCCACTCGCTGCTTCGTGGTCTCCGGCGGCCAGGTACTCATCGACGAGACGTCCGACGGCCGGACCGAACTCGTCATGACCCCGTCCTTCGAGGCGCCGCTCACCGAGGCGCACCGCTACTTCCTCGGCAACGACGAGGACGGCGTCAGCTACTTCGCGCTCCAGAAGGACGCCCTGCCGGGCCGCATGGACCAGTCCGCCCGCCCCGCGGGACTCCGGGAGGCGGGACTGCTGCTCTCCCCGCGTGACGCCGGTCTCATGGTGCACGCGGTCGGCCTGGAGAACTGGCAGCGCACCCACCGCTTCTGCTCCCGCTGCGGCGAGCGCACGGTCATCGCCGCCGCCGGGCACATCCGCCGCTGCCCCGCCTGCGGGGCCGAGCACTACCCGCGCACCGACCCCGCGGTGATCATGGCGGTCACCGACGACGAGGACCGCATCCTGCTCGGCCGCCAGGTCCACTGGCCCGAGGGCCGCTTCTCCACGCTCGCCGGCTTCGTCGAGCCCGGCGAGTCCATCGAGCAGTCCGTGCGGCGCGAGGTCTTCGAGGAGGCCGGCATCACCGTCGGCCACGTCGAGTACGTGGCCAGCCAGCCCTGGCCCTTCCCGTCCAGCCTCATGCTGGGCTTCATGGCCCGGGCCACCTCCACCGACATCGACGTCGACGGCGACGAGATCCACGAGGCCCGCTGGTTCTCCCGCGAGGACCTGCACGCCGCCTTCGAGTCCGGCGAGGTCCTGCCGCCCTACGGCATCTCCATCGCCGCCCGGCTGATCGAGATGTGGTACGGCAAGCCGCTGCCGACCCGGGGCTTCATGTAGGACGCCACGGCATAGAAAAAGGCGTTTCCCGAGGCTGTCGAACACCTCGGGAGACGCCTTTTCCGTCTTTATCCCCGTGGGACGGAATCCGTCCCACGGAGAACCTACGCGGCCAGCTTCTGCTTCACCTGGGCCAGCGACGGGTTCGTCAGCGTGGAACCGTCGGTGAAGAGCACGGTCGGGACCGTCTGGTTTCCGCCATTCGCCTTCTCCACGAAAGCGGCGGACTCCGGGTCCTGCTCGATGTTGATCTCGGTGTAGGCGATCCCCTCGCGCTCCAGCTGGCTCTTCAGCCGGCGGCAGTAACCGCACCAAGTCGTGCTGTACATCGTCACAGTGCCCTGCATGTCTCTCGCGCTCCTCAGACAGCTCGGTGATGGTCTCCCGAGGGCAAACACGGGCGGACGGGCAGGCATTCCCGCCCCGGGTGTCCGGGGCCCCGCGGCGGCACCGGGCACCGGACGCGCACCGGGTGTGACGGCCGCCGCACGCCGCTGCGACTCCTGCCGCACCGACCGCTGTGACACCCGCCGCATTGATACGACCGCGACCGCCCGCCTGTGGACAACCGACGCGACAGCCCCGGACGACCTGGCAGCATGGCCATGTGACAGCAGCAACGCACTCCCCTCTCTTCCCGCAGGCACCGGAGACGGCCGACGCGGTGCTCGAAGGGCTCGACCCCGAGCAGCGCGAGGTGGCCACCGCCCTGCACGGACCGGTGTGCGTGCTGGCCGGAGCCGGTACGGGCAAGACCCGCGCCATCACCCACCGCATCGCCTACGGGGTGCGCGCGGGCATCCTCCCGCCCTCCAGCGTGCTCGCCGTCACCTTCACCAACCGGGCCGCCGGAGAGATGCGCGGCCGGCTCCGCCAGCTCGGCGCCCAGGGCGTACAGGCCCGCACCTTCCACTCCGCCGCGCTGCGCCAGCTCCAGTACTTCTGGCCGAAAGCCATCGGTGGCGGCATGCCCCGCCTCATCGACCGCAAGATCCAGCTCGTCGCCGACGCCGCCGTCGCCTGCAAGCTCCGCCTCGACCGGGGCGAGCTGCGGGACGTCACCGCCGAGATCGAATGGTCCAAGGTCACCCAGACGGTCCCCGGCGACTACCCGTACGCGGCCGCGAAGGCGGGCCGCGAGACCCCGCGCGACCCCGCGGAGATCGCCCACGTCTACGCCGCCTACGAGGACCTCAAGCGCGACCGGGCGGTCATCGACTTCGAGGACGTCCTGCTGCTGACCGTCGCCGTCCTCCAGGACCGGCACGACATCGCCGAGCAGGTCCGCGCCCAGTACCAGCACTTCGTCGTCGACGAGTACCAGGACGTCAGCCCGCTCCAGCAGCGGCTGCTGGACCTGTGGCTCGGCGACCGCGACAGCCTGTGCGTCGTCGGCGACGCCAGCCAGACGATCTACTCCTTCACCGGCGCGACCCCCGACCACCTCCTCGACTTCCGGGTCCGCCACCCCGGCGCCACCGTCGTCAAGCTCGTCCGCGACTACCGCTCCACCCCCCAGGTCGTGCGTCTCGCCAACGGTCTGCTCGCCCAGGCCAGTGGCCGCGCCGCCGACCACCGGCTGGAACTGGTCTCCCAGCGCGCCCAGGGCCCCGAGCCCCGCTACACCGAGTACACCGACGAACCCGCCGAGGCCGAGGGCGCCGCCCGCCGCATCCGCGAGCTGATCGCCGCCGGCACCCCGGCCGCCGAGATCGCCGTCCTGTACCGCACGAACGCGCAGTCCGAGACGTACGAGCAGGCCCTCGCCGACGCCGGGGTCCCCTACCAGCTGCGCGGCGCCGAGCGCTTCTTCGACCGCCCCGAGGTCCGCAAGGCGGGCGTCGCCCTGCGCGGCGCGGCCCGCTTCGGCGGGAACGACTCCCTGCTGGACGACGCCGTCGACCTGCCCTCGCAGGTCCGCGCGGTCCTGTCCGGCGAGGGCTGGACCGGTGAGCCGCCCGCCGGTTCCGGCGCCGTCCGGGAGCGCTGGGAGTCGCTGGCCGCCCTGGTCAACCTCGCCCACGACCTGGCCGCCGCCCACCCCCGGGCCACCCTCGGCGACTTCGTCGCGGAGCTCGACGAGCGGGCCGGCGCCCAGCACGCGCCCACCGTCCAGGGCGTCACCCTCGCCTCCCTGCACGCCGCCAAGGGCCTGGAGTGGGACGTCGTCTTCCTGGTCGGCGTCGCGGAGGGCATGATGCCGATCACGTACGCCAGGACGGACGAGCAGATCGAGGAGGAGCGCCGGCTGCTCTACGTCGGCGTCACCCGCGCCAGAGAGGTGCTCCACCTCTCCTGGTCGCTGTCCCGCTCGCCCGGAGGCCGCGCCGGGCGCCGGCCCAGCCGCTTCCTCGACGGACTGCGCCCCGGCTCCACCGCCACCGTCGGCCGCACCGGATCCGCCGCCGCCGGAGGCGTCGAGCGAGGCGTCCCGGGTGATCTCCGGCCGGTTCCCCGGCGCGCCCAGCGCACCCCCGCGCGCTGCCGGGTGTGCGGCCGCAGCCTCACCGACGCGGGCGAGATGAAGCTGATGCGCTGCGAGGACTGCCCCTCCGACATGGACGAGGGCCTGTACGAGCGGCTGCGCGAGTGGCGGCATGTGCAGGCCGGGCAGAGCGGACAGCCCGACTTCTGTGTCTTCACCGACCGGACCCTCATGGCCATCGCCGAGACCCGGCCGGACAACGCGGCCGAACTCTCCCGGATCCCGGGTGTCCTCAGCCGTAAGCTGCAGCGCTACGGAGCCGATGTTCTTGCCATCTGCGCAGGCCGGGAAGCCGGTGGAGAGGACGCGGAGGACTGATGCGAACTCGTCGAAAAAATAGTTTGCGCATGCCCCGGCAATCCCCATAGGTTCTAGGCACGAGAACAGCGGCCTTCTCGGAGGCCCTGATTCCGTGTTGTACTTGCGTATCCGTACGGACTGGTTCGCACCGGTCCCCCAAGACGCCGAGAGGAGGCGAGTCCAGTGATCAGCATCAACGCCA
This sequence comes from Streptomyces sp. NPDC090108, assembly GCF_044747185.1. Taxonomy (NCBI): domain Bacteria; kingdom Bacillati; phylum Actinomycetota; class Actinomycetes; order Kitasatosporales; family Streptomycetaceae; genus Streptomyces; species Streptomyces sp. NPDC090108. The sequence continues at coordinate 563,702 of NZ_JBIVDQ010000001.1, read as the reverse complement.
GCTCCATCAGCAACGCCAAACTGACCGATCGCTCGACCGTCTCCCTGTGCATGCTCGGCGCCCCCATTCAGGGCACCGGTCTGTCCGGCATCCGTGCCGGCCGTCCGGCCCCCTCCCTGTCTTTCGCGGATCTTCCCGTCCGTGAGCGCAATGAGCGACCGACCAAGGCACTGGAAGCGGTAGAGGCACAGGCACACGCCTATGCCTTTGCGGCGGCCGGTGCCGGATTCCGGAAGCAGACGACGCAGCACCACCAGATGTGGGCCTTCCGTGGGCCAGAACCCTGGAGCAATCCAGCCTGACAGTCGATCAGGCCGGCGCCTTCAGGGCCGCGGAACCCCATCCGGGATCCGCGGCCCTTCTGTTTGTCCGCCACCCGTGGACAACAGGACGAAGGGGCCTCGGGACAAGGAAAGAACCCGGTACCAGCCGACACCCGGTCAACAGGCCGGAACGACCAGACGAGGAAAACACCCCGTGCAACTCGAAGCGCACGCCCCGTCCGTACCGCCTTCACAAACGCTCCCCCCGCCCGGTCTCACGGAGGACCCCGCCTTGATCCCCCTCACCGCGCTCACCGCGCTCGACGACGCCATCGAGAACCTCGGCGTGCCCGTCCCCTGCCGTTCCTACGACCCGGAGGTCTTCTTCGCCGAGTCGCCGGCCGACGTCGAGTACGCCAAGTCTCTCTGCCGCACCTGCCCGCTCGTCGAGGCCTGCCTCGCCGGCGCCAAGGAGCGACGCGAGCCCTGGGGCGTCTGGGGTGGCGAGCTGTTCGTCCAGGGTGTCGTCGTCGCCCGGAAGCGGCCGCGCGGCCGCCCGCGCAAGAACCCGGTCACGGCATGAACACCGCAGGAACGATCGACCGCCCCCTCACGCACGACCCCAAGAAGCAGGCCCCGATGAAGCCGTCCGCCAGCGAGCCCGCCGGCTCCGCGACTCCAGACATCAGCAACAGCGGCGCGAACGGTTCGCGTCAGAAGAACAGGACCCGAGAGATGCAACTCATCCCAGAAGCCCTGGCCCGTGCGCATATGCACGAGCGCCTGCATGACGCCGAGCAGGAGCGCCGGGCCGTGCGCCTGGCCACCGCCCGGCGGATGCAGCGCCGTGCGGAGCGCGCCTCGATGCGCGCCCGCCGTGCGCTCGCCATGGCCGTCATGCAGTAACCGCTCGCACACCTGAGGCGGTGGCCTCCCCGACCGGGGAGGCGAAACCTTCCCCGCGGGGGCCGGTCCGGCCGAACGGACCGGCCCCCGCGGGCTGTTCGCCCCGCCCTGTCGGGGCGGGGAGACCGCCCCCGGGCGGGACCGGACGGCCCGGCGGGCTCACGCCTCCGCCGCGGGAACCTCCTCCGCGAGTTCCTCCGTCACGTCTTCCGCCACTTCTTCCGCCGGTTCCTCCGCCATCTCGTCTTCGAGGACGAAGCCCGGCAGCCACTCCTCCAGCTCCTCCCGCAGCCGGACCGTGGCACCCAGCTGGCACAGCACCCCGATCGTGCTCAGGGTCACGCGGTGTATCAACAGGTAGGCGGGCGGCAGGTTCAGCCGCTTGCCGAGCTGGTAGGCGGGGGAGCGCGGGTCGGCGACGCGAGCGGCCTGGTTGCGCATCCACGAGCGGGTGAAGGTGAACGTGTCGACCCGGGCCGGCTCGATGATCGGCATCAGATAGTCGAGGACCGCGTCGGGGTCGAGCTCGATGGAATCCTTCACGAACCCCTCCGCGCACAGAAGTTCGTAGACCGCCTGGGCGTCCCCGTCCAGCGTCACGCGCAGCGAGACACCGATCGGCTCGGGCAGCCCGCCGGAGAGCCGGTCGACGGTGCCGAAGTCCATGACGCCGAGCCGCCAGTCCTCGTCGCCGTCCGGGCCGCCGGGCAGCAGCCGGAAGTTTCCCGGATGCGGATCGGCGTGCAGCAGACCGGTGCGGGCCGGGCCGGAGAACAGGAAGCGGGCCAGCAGCTGACCGGCCCGGTCGCGCTGCTCCGGGGTGCCGTCGGAGATCACCTCCGACATGGGGATCCCGTCGATCCACTCGGTCACCAGGACCTGGTCGCACTGGTGGACCACTCCCGGGACCACCACGTCCGGGTCGCCCGAGAACTCCGCCGCGTGCGCCGCCTGGGCCTGCGCCTCCAGCGCGTAGTCCAGTTCCTCGGAGACCCGGTCCCTGAGCTCGTTGATCAGTGGCTTGATGTCCATGCCAGGGATCAGCGGACCCAGCAGGCGCGCGAAGCGGCTGAGCTGCCCCAGGTCGGACAGCAGCGCCTCGCCCGCGCCCGGGTACTGCACCTTCACCGCCACCTCGCGGCCGTCGTGCCACACCGCCCGGTGCACCTGTCCGATCGAGGCGGCCGCCGCCGGCTTGTCCTCGAATTCCAGGAACAGCTCCCGCCAGTCCGCCCCCATCCGGTCCTCCAGCACCCCGTGCACCGTGCGGGTGGGCATCGGGGGCGCCGCGTCCTGGAGCTTGGTCAGCGCCGCGCGGTAGGGGCCGGCGACCTCCTCGGGGAGGGCGGACTCGAAGACGGACAGGGCCTGCCCGAACTTCATCGCCCCGCCCTTCAGCTCGCCCAGAATTTTGAACAACTGTTCGGCGGTGCGCTGTTGCAGCTCGCGGCTGACGATCTCCGCGGACTCACCCACGATCCGCTTGCCCAGTCCCCATGTCGCCCGCCCTGCGATGCCGAGCGGAAGCGCGGCGAGCTTGGCGGTACGGGTGACCGCCTTCCGGGGAAGATCAGACATGCGCCCTCCAGGTCCCAGTCGGCCGCGGCGCGCCTGCCTTGCGTCGTCGCTCCGTCGACGGCCGTTGCACCGCCATTGTCGCGCGCGAGCCCCCGTTGGTTGAGGAGTGCTCCCTCTTTCCTTTCTCCGGTCCTTCGCCGAGCGCACCGCAGTCGCAGGCCGGATGCGGCCGGACGAGGCGGGAACGCCAGGTCAGAGCGGGTAGAGACGTCTCCCACCGAGTACCCGCGCCGGACGAGGACATCCCGTCGAGGAAGGCGAGGGCATGTGCCGCGGCGAGGCCCGCGACCGCCGTGGCCAGGGCCAGATCGCACGCGCCCACCCGGCGGGCCCGGCCGGAACGCCACTGGGCGACCAGCCGGGGCCACGCCGGATCCCGGTCCGTGCGGTGCTCGTGCAGACAGCGCGCGCAGCTCGTCTCCCCGGGCAGGACCAGCGGGCCGGCGATCCCCGTGCCCTCCACGACCCCGGCGTAGAGGTGGGGCGTGCCGGAGGCCATCAGCGGCGCGGCGGTGAAGGGGTCCGGCGCGTGCACGGCGACATCGTCCCGCGGGGCCAGCACCACCAGTGACAGGCCGGGACCGTCCGTGCCGGAGGGTGCCACCGGAGCGGGACCGGGCGCGGTCCGCCGGGAGGCGGGCGCCCGGCGCGGCGGACGGTCCGGGGCCGCGCGGCGGACCACCGCCCGTGCCGCCTCGTCCCGGCGCTCGCCGACCGACTCGGCGGGCAGTCCGCCGGGGGCGACGTCCCAGGGTTCCACGCGGCCCACGTCCCGCACGTCGACCTCGCCGACCCCGGCGCCGGACAGCACCGCGGCGAGCAGGGCGCCGACCCGCCCGGCGCCCCGCACCTGGACCCGGAGGGCGCGCCGGGCGGCCAGCCGGCCGAGCGCGCCGCCCGGCTCGGGCGTGGTGAGCGACAGGGAGGCGAGATCGGGACGCAGCCGCTCCAGCATGTCCTTCCTCTCCCGCAGCGCGTCCGCGGCCGGTCCGCCGCCCCGCGCGTCGTCGAGCAGTCCCGCGCCGGCGAGCCGCCGGACGAGGGCGTCGACATCGCCGTCCCGGAGATCCATGCGGCGCCCCTCCTCGCGCAGCAGCGGCAGTCCGCGGGTGCCGTTGAGCAGTTCCAGGAAACTGCCCGTGGCCGTGTCCACCGGGCCCAGCGTCATCGCGTGCGCCGGAGTCATACCGAACTGCACGGTGTTGAGGTCGCGCCAGCCGGGCCGCAGCGCCGGCTTCACCATCGGATGCATGACAGGCCACCGTGTTCGTCGTGGACGTCGGGCTCGTGCGTGTCCGCTCGCGCGTGTCCGCTCACGAATGTCCGGTGGAGCCGGTCGTGCTCCGCCGGTGGATGCCAGCTTGCCCGTACCCGGCCGGCCCGTGCCGGGCGTTGTCCACAGGCCCGAGACGATCGTCACATGAATGGTCCGAGCCTCATGGGCCGGCCGGAGCGCTCGCGCCTGCCGCACCCGCCAACCCGGCGCGCCGGCCGACCGCTTCGGCCGGGCATACCGGTCCTACGAATGCGGCGCGCGGTGGGGGATCGGTGGCGATCCGTCCCGGGGCCGGGACTTCTCCCCCGCGCAGCGGGTAACGTCGGGGCCGTGCCCGCCGACCCACCGCACAGCGCCGGAATGTCACAGCGCAGCACGACGAGCCAGCCGCCGGGCGGCTCGGGGGCGAGCGCGATCGAGGTCCGCAGGAGCGCCCGGCGCCGCCGGACCGTCTCCGCGTACCGCGAGGGCGATCGCACCGTCGTACTGATCCCCGCCCGCATGTCCGCGGCGGAGGAGCAGCGCTGGGTGACCGTCATGCTCGACAAGCTCGCCGCCCAGGAGAGCAGGAAGGTCCCGGGCGACCGCGAGCTGACCGAGCGCGCCGAGCGGCTGTCGGCCCAGTACTTCGCCGGGCGTGCCCGCCCGGCCTCCGTGCGCTGGGTCACCAACCAGAACACCCGCTGGGGTTCGTGCACTCCGGCCGAGGGCAGCATCCGGCTCTCGCACCGGCTCCAGGGGATGCCGGAGTACGTCATCGACTACGTGCTCTGCCACGAGCTGGCCCATCTGCTGGTGCCGGGACACGGCCCCGACTTCTGGCGGCTGCTGGAGTCCTACCCGCGCACCGAGCGGGCCCGCGGCTACCTGGAGGGAGTGGTGGCCGCCGCGCGGCTGCCGCACCTGCCGGGCGCACGCGACGAGTGAACCGTCCGCGCACGGGCCCACCCCGCCCCCGTGCGCGGTCCCGGGTGCGGTTGTGTACCGGGTCTGTACCGACTACGCCCGTTGTCAGGGTTTGCGGTTAGCCTGGCGCGACGCACTCATCTTCGGGACGGGGGACGGTCGTCACGTATGGCCAGGGAATTCCAACGAGGCCACAAGGCCAGGATCAGTGATCTGACGGCGGGTACGGATCTGTACGTGGGCGTACGGATCTCCGCCCCCGGACTGACCTTCGACATCAGCTGCTTCGGTCTGGACGCCGACGAGCGTCTCTCGGACGACCGGTACTTCGTCTTCTTCAACCAGCCGAAGTCGCCGGAGGAGTCCGTCCAGCTGCTGGGCGCCCAGGCCGGTGACACGGAGTCTTTCCGGGTCACGCTGGACCAGATCCCGGCCCACATCCACAAGCTGTCCTTCACGGCGACCATCGACGGCGCCGGCCAGATGTCGCAGGCCGATCCCGGCTATGTGCGCATCGTGGCGGGCGGCGAGGAAGTCGCGCGGTACTCCTTCGACGGCTCGGAGTTCTCCACCGAACGGGCCGTGATGCTCGGCGACTTCTACCTGAAGGACGTGTGGCGGTTCGCCGCGGTGGGACAGGGCTTCGACGGCGGCCTCGACGCGCTGCTGAAGAACTTCGGCGGCGAGGTGCTGGAGGAGGAGGCGCCCGCGCCCGCCGTCCCGCAGCAGCCGCAGGCCGGCGCCGCCCCGGGCTTCGCCCCGCCCGCGTTCGCCGCCCCGGCCGCCCCCGCGCCGGTCCCGGCCCCCGCGCCGCAGCCGTTCGCGCCGCCCGGTGCCGTCCAGCCCCCGTCCGCGGGGCCCGCGCCGGACGTGCACGCGGCGCAGACGCTCGTCGCCCCCCTCACCCCGCCGGGCACCGGCGTGGTCCCGCCGCCCGCACCGGCGCCCGCGCCCTACGGACAGCCGCCGCACGGCGGCACGCCGGGCGCGCCCCTGCCCCCCGGGTACGGGCAGCCGCCGGGGCAGGCCCCGCAGAGCCCCTACGGCCAGGTCCCCGGACCGCAGACCACCCCCTACGGCATGCCGCAGGGCGCCCCGCAGGGCGGCGCCGGAGTGTCGGCCGCGCTCCAGATGTTCAAGGAGACGCCGACCGGGCAGCGCTGGACGCAGCAGAACAGCAAGCTGATCCGTGTCGACCTCGGTGCCGGCGGCCGGCCGGTGCTGGCCCGGCAGGGCAGCATGGTGCTCTACCAGGGCAAGGTCGACTTCTCCTACAAGGGCGCCGGGTTCGCGGGACGGATCACCGGCAACGCCACCGGCCAGGAGATGCAGCTGATGCGCTGCACCGGCCAGGGCCAGGTGTTCCTCGCCGACAACGCCGCCCATCTGCACCCCGTCGAACTCCAGGGCGACGCGATCTGCGTCTCCGCCGAGAACGTCCTCGCCTTCGACGAGAGCCTCCAGTACGAGGTCCGCCGGATCGAGGGCCACGGCATCCCCGGCGGCGCGCTGTTCACGATGCAGTTCCAGGGCACCGGCACCATCGTCGTCAAGACGCACGGCACGCCCGTCGTCCTGCCCGTGACGCCGACCACCTTCGCCGACTGCAACGCGGTGGTCGCCTGGTCGGCGGCCTCCCAGGTGATCGTCTCCAGCCAGGTGCGGATGCGCCGCAACGCCTACCCGGGCGACACGGGGGAGAGCGTCAACCTCCAGTTCCGGGGCGCACCCGGCAACTTCGTCGTCGTCCAGCCCTACGAGGTCTGAGGGAGCCCGTCATGAACCAGCCGCTCGCGGGCTTCGCGCCCGCACCCGTCACCGCCCGCATGGAGAACCACGGCAGCCACATGCTGAAGGTCGCCATGCAGACCGGCCACGACCTCCTCGCACGCGTGGGCTCGATGGTCGCCTACGAAGGCTTCATCCAGTACGAGCCGAATCCGCCGGCCGTCCGCCAGATCGCCCGTGACTGGGCCACCGGCGAGGGCGCCCCGCTGATGAAGTGCTCCGGCGACGGTCTGCTCTACCTCGCCGACTACGGCGCCGACGTCGTCGTGATCAACCTGAATGGCGACGGCATCTCCGTCAACGCCACCAACCTGCTCGCCTTCGACGCCCATCTGACCTGGGGCGTCGAGCGGGTGAAGGGGCTGGCGAAGTTCGCCGGGCAGGGCCTGTGGAACACCAGGATCTCCGGCCAGGGCTGGGTCGCGCTGACCTCCCGGGGCAAGCCGATCGTCGTCGACTGCGGCGGCGGCGAGGACGAGACGTACGTGGACCCGGACGCGCTCGTCGCCTGGTCCCCGAACCTGAAGGTGAAGGGCAAGCGCAGCTTCAAGGCGCAGTCGCTCATCGGACGGGGCAGCGGCGAGGCCTACCAGATGGCCTTCTCCGGCCAGGGGATCGTCGTCGTTCAGCCCAGCGAGGACAGCACCGACCGCCTCCGGATCCGGGGCTGAGGGGGAGTCAGGAACACCATGCAGAGCCCGCTTTTCGCACACAACGACTCCCAGACCCAGGAGCGCTGGAGCCTGCAGAACGAGCAGATGCTCCGCGTCACCCTGGGCGGTCACGACGACATCCTCGCCCGCAAGGGCACCATGGTCGCCTACCAGGGCATGGTCGAGTTCGACGCCGAGTACCAGAGCAACAACCAGCGCCGCGCGCGTGCCCACACCGGTGAGGGCCTGAGCCTGATGCGCTGCCACGGGCAGGGCACCGTCTACCTCGCCAACCTCGCCCAGCGCGTGCACGTCCTGGACGTCGAGCAGGACGGCCTGACGGTCGACAGCAGCTACGTCCTCGCCATGGACTCCTCGCTGCACCACGAGGTCATCGCCGTCGACAGCCTCTACGGCATCTCCGGCTCGGGGAAGTACCAGCTCAACATCACCGGGCGCGGCAAGGTCGCCCTGATGACCTCGGGGGCGCCGCTGCTCATGCAGGTCACACCGGACCGGTACGTCAACTGCGACGCCGACGCGATCGTCGCCTGGTCCACCTCGCTGCGGGTGCAGATGCAGGCCCAGACGCACTCCTCCGGAGTGTGGCGCCGGCGCGGCAGCACCGGTGAGGGCTGGGAGCTGAGCTTCATGGGTTCGGGCTTCGCGCTCGTCCAGCCCAGTGAGCTGCTGCCGCCGCAGAACGCCGTGGTCGGCCAGGGCCTCGCCGCCCAGTTCGGCATGGGGCAGCAGGGGGCGCGCGGAATGAACCAGGGCAACGTCTGGGGCTGAGCCGCGGGAGAGGGGTGACCGCCTGGGCGGCCATCCGGGTGATCACCCAGGCGGTCACCCCTCACACCGTCAGAGCCGGGCGCGCGTCGCCTCCAGGAGCCGTACGACCGACTCGTCGGCCACGTCCGGCACCTCGTCGTAGGGGAACCAGCGCACGTCCAGCGACTCGTCGCTGACCGCGTGCTCGGCGCCGCGCGGTGCCAGGACCGCGTACTGGACGTCGTAGTGCCAGTTGCACGGGGCCGGGATCGGGTGCTTGTCCAGGCGCACCGGGCCGCCGGGCAGCAGGGTCAGCCCCTCGATGCCCGACTCCTCGGTCGCCTCACGCAGGGCCGCCGCGGTCAGGGAGGTGTCGCCCGGCTCGCAGTGGCCGCCCATCTGGAGCCACATCTTCAGCTTCTTGTGCAGCGTGAGCAGCACCCGGCCGTGCTCGGGGTCGATCACCAGCGCGCTCGCCGTGACGTGACCGGCCTCGCAGGCCTTCCACATGCCGTCCTCGTGGGCGGCGAGATGGTCCAGATAGTCCTGACGCAGCGCGTCCTGACCCTGGCCCTCGAACGTCTTCAGCACGAGGACCGCATCGTCGTACAGGCTCACTGGGTGTCGTCGTCCTTGTCTCCGCCGGTCGCGCCGGTGTCTTCGCCGGTCCCGCCGTCGGTCTTCTTGTGCAGGTCGGGCTTGCCCGCGGCCTCGCCGAGCATCTTGTCCAGCTCGGAGAAGTCCATGTGCTCACGGTGCACGAAGCCGTCCGGGTCGTCCAGGTCGGTCGCCGTCGGCAGCATGTCCGGGTGGGCCCACAGGCCGTCCCGGCCGTCGACCCCGCGCGCGTCCGTGAGCGAGGCCCACAGGCGGGAGGCGTCGCGCAGCCGGCGCGGGCGCAGCTCCAGGCCGATGAGCGTGGCGAACGTCTGCTCGGCCGGGCCACCGGTCGCCCGACGCCGGCGCAGCGTCTCGCGCAGGGCGTCGGCGGACGTCAGACGCGGCTTCGCGGCGGCGTGGACCACCGCGTCCACCCAGCCCTCGACGAGCGCCAGAGCGGTCTCCAGACGGGCCAGAGCGGCCTTCTGCTGCGGGGTGTCCTCCGGCTGGAACATGCCCTGCTGGAGTGCGTCCTGCAGCTGCTCGGGGTTCTGCGGGTCGAACTGGCCGACCACGTCCTCCAGCTTCGCGGTGTCGACCTTGATGCCGCGCGCGTAGCCGTCGACCGCGCCGAACAGGTGCGAGCGCAGCCACGGCACGTGCGCGAAGAGGCGCTGGTGGGCGGCCTCGCGCAGGGCCAGGTAGAGCCGCACCTCCTCCTTCGGGACGCCGAGGTCCTTGCCGAAGGCCTCCACGTTGGCCGGGAGCAGCGCGGCCCGGCCGGCCGGACCCAGCGGCAGGCCGATGTCGGTGGAGCCGACGACCTCGCCCGCGAGCACGCCGACGGCCTGCCCGATCTGGGTGCCGAACATGGCACCGCCCATCGAGCGCATCATGCCGATCAGCGGGCCGGCCATGGCCTGCATCTCCTCCGGCAGGACGTCGCCCATGGCCGCGCCGACGCGCTCGGCCACCGGGTCGACCAGTTCCTTCCAGGCGGGCAGGGTCGCCTCGACCCACTCCGCGCGGGACCAGGCGACGGCGGAGCCGGAGCCCGAGGGCAGCGACGTGGCGTCGTCCAGCCACAGGTCGGCGAGGCGGACGGCCTCCTCGACCGCGGAGCGCTCGGCGGGGCCGACGCTCGCGTCCTTGACGCCGTCAGGGGTGCCCTGGGCGACCGTCTGGCGGGCGATCTGCTTGGCCATGTCCCAGTTCACCGGGCCGCCCTCGTACGAGAGCATCTGGCCCAGCTGCTGGAACGCGGCGCCCAGGTCGGTGGGGTTCAGGGACCCGAACATGGCCGCGAGCGGATTGTCGGCGCCTCCGGCGCCGAAGCCTCCGGCGCCGGGCAGGCCACCGAAACCGAACGGATTGCCCGGTCCCTGCCCACCGCCGCTCTGCTGGTCCTTCTTCTTGCCCTCGTCGCCGTCGTCCGGCTCCTCCGGCGGAAGGCCGAATCCGAATGGGGTGTCACTCACGGGATTCCTCGGCTGGTAAGGCCACCGGCTTCTCTCCGGCGGCGCGGCTGCCCGATTTCACCACCCAGCGTAGACACCCCGACCCGATCGGGCCTCGGTGCTTCGCCCACGGAAGGCCTGCGGCAGGATGGATGCACCTGGTACGTACGCGTCACGCGCGCCCGTACTGAAGACAACCGCTGGAGACGCCCGGTGAGTTCCCCAGATCCACAGGTTCGCGCAGCGCGAAACCCCTCAACCGCCTCCGCCGTGCGCGGGCCCGTCGTCGCGGTGACCGGCGCGGCCACCGGGATCGGAGCGCTGCTCACCGAGCGGCTGGCCGCCTGTGAGGAGATCAGACAGGTCGTCGCGATCGACGAGCGGCGAGGGGAGTGCGCGGACGCGCAGTGGCACATCCTCGACGTGCGCGACCCGGCGATCGCGGACCGGCTGCGGGGCGCGGACGTGGTCGTCCACCTGGCGCTCGACCTCGACCTCGGCAGCGACGCGGCGGCCCGTACGGCTTACAACGTCCGGGGGACCCAGACCGTGCTGACGGCCGCCGCCGCGGCCGGCGTGCACCGGGTGGTGCTCTGCACGTCCGCGATGGTGTACGGCGCGCTGCCGGACAACGAGCTGCCGCTGTCGGAGGACGCGGAGCTGCGGGCGACCGCCGAGGCGACCGGGGTCGGGGACCTGCTGGAGATCGAGCGGCTGGCCCGGCGCGCGCCGAGGGCGCATCCGGGCCTGAACGTCACCGTCGTACGCCCCGCCGTCCTGGTGGGCGGCACGGACACGGCGCTGACCCGGTACTTCGAGTCGCCGCGGCTGCTGGTGGTCGCCGGGTCGCGGCCCGCGTGGCAGTTCTGCCACGTCGAGGACCTCTGCGGGGCCCTGGAGTACGCGGTCCTGGAGAAGGTCGAGGGCGAGCTCGCCGTCGGCTGCGACGGCTGGCTGGAGCAGGAGGAGGTCGAGGAGCTGAGCGGGATCCGGCGGATGGAGCTGCCGTCGGCGGTCGCTCTCGGCGCCGCGGCCCGGCTGCACCGGATCGGCCTCACCCCCTCCCCGGCCGGGGACCTCGCGTACACGATGTACCCGTGGGTGGTCAGCGGGAGCCGGCTGCACGACGCCGGGTGGCGGCCGCGGTGGACCAACGAGGAAGTGCTCGCGGAGCTGCTGGAAGAGGTGTCCGGACGCCACACGGTCGCCGGCCGCCGGCTGGGCCGCAAGGACGCGACGGCGGCGGGCGCGGCGGGCGCGACGGTGGCCCTGCTGGGTGCGGCGGCCGTGGTCCGGCGGGCCCGGAAGGCCAGGCGTCTGCTGTGACGGTCCGCCGTCCCCGGCCCCGCACGCGGCTTCCGCGGCCGTGAAGGAGGGCCTCCCACCTGGCACCATGGAGGCATGGCACCCGTGAACGATCATCCTGGTGAGCAGGCGGCGCAGAATCCCGTCAAGCTGATCGGCATCCGCGACACGCCGCTCTGCGTGGACGAGGTCTTCCGTGCCGTCGGGGACGACGCGGCCGGCGGCGTCTCCCTGTTCGTGGGGACCGTGCGCAACCACGACGGGGGTGCCGACGTGGACGCCCTCGGGTACTCCTGCCACCCCAGCGCCGAGGCGGAGATGCGGCGGGTCGCCGAGAAGGTCGCCGCCGACCACCCCGTGCGGGCGCTGGCGGCCGTGCACCGGGTGGGGGAGCTCGCGGTCGGGGACCTCGCGATCGTCGTCGCCGTGTCCTGCCCGCACCGGGCCGAGGCCTTCGAGGCGTGCCGGAAGCTGGTGGACGACATCAAGCACGAGGTGCCCATATGGAAGCACCAGAGGTTCTCCGACGGCACCGAGGAGTGGGTCGGCGCCTGCTGACCCGGGGCGCTTCCCGCGGTGCCTTTCGCGGCGCCGTCCTGCGCGGTGTCCCCCCGTTCGGCTCATCCGTGACTCCGGTTGCGTAACCGACCCCCGCACGTGAGCGTTGTCGGTGCGGATGGTTAATCTGCTGATCAGTAAGTCGCGGACGCGCATGGGGTTGGGAGGTCGGCATGGCGGCGCTCGCCTGGTTGCTGATTCCGTTTGTGGCCGCGGTCGTGGCCGGACTGTGGGGAAGCTGGGCCAACCGGACCCGCAAGGTGCGCGGCGACGGGCCCGAACTGGACGGATACGCACGTTTCCGCGAGGCCATGGAGAAGTCCCCGCCGGGTGCCCGCGGCACCTGACGCGGGTGCCCTGACGGCCCCCTGACAGCGGCGTCCCGTACTGTCGTGGCATGCCACGCCGCACCGCGACGATGCTCGCCTCCACCCTGATGCTGATCGCGCTCCTGTGTGCGGGAGTTCTCATCCCCGTGCCCTACGCGGAGATGTCTCCGGGGCCGACGGTGAACACGCTCGCGGACCACGACGGCGAGCCGGTGCTGCAGATCTCGGGACGCCGGACCTACCCGGCCGGCGGCCACCTGAACATGACCACGGTCCGGGTCACCAGCGCCGACTTCCGGATGAACCTGGTGGAGGCCGTCTACGGCTGGCTGTCGCGCGACAGCAAGATCGTGCCGCACGACACGCTCTACCCGGACGGCAAGACGGAGGAGCAGTCCACCCAGGAGAACGCCGAGGAGTTCAGCCAGTCGCAGGAGAGCGCCAAGGTCGCCGCCCTGAAGGAGCTGGGCATCCCGGTGAAGTCGTGGGTGATCGTCTCCACCGTTGTCAAGGGCTCCCCGGCCGAGGGCCGGCTGCACGCGGGTGACGTGATCAAGGCCGTGGACGGCGCCGCGGTCAAGCAGCCCTCGGACGTGGCCAAGCTGGTGACCCGGCACAAGCCCGGTCAGCGGGTCGTCTTCACCGTCGTCCCGGCCAAGGACCAGGCCGCCGCCGACAAGGAGCACAAGCCGGCGACCACGACCCGGAAGGTCACGATCACCACCCGGACCTCCGACGACACCGGCGCCAAGCGGGCCATCGTCGGGATCTCCGCCGGGACGGACCACACCTTCCCGTTCACCGTCGACATCAAGCTCGCCGACGTCGGCGGCCCGAGCGCCGGCCTGATGTTCGCGCTCGGCATCTACGACAAGCTCACCCCCGGCGACCTCACCGGCGGCAAGTTCGTCGCCGGCACCGGCACCATCGACGACAACGGCACCGTCGGCCCCATCGGCGGCATCGACATGAAGACCGTCGGCGCGCGCGACAAGGGCGCCCAGTACTTCCTGACGCCCGCCGACAACTGCGCGGCCGCCGCCAAGGACACCCCGGCCGGCCTCACCCTGGTCAAGGTCAAGACCATCGGGGACGCGCTGACCGCCCTCAAGGACATCCGCGCGCACCGCACGGCCGACCTGCCGAAGTGCACGTCCAAGAGCTGACGTGACCGCACCGGCGTAATCGGCAGGACGTGCGCGGCGGATCCGCGGCACATACGTACGACGACAGGGGCGGCCCCGGGAAGGGGCCGCCCCTGATCCGTGTGCGCGGGGGAGCGCCGGTCAGTCCTCGAAGGTCGTCGCCAGGGCCTCCGCCAGGCCCGGCACCAGGTCCGGGCCGGTCAGGACCTCCGTGGCGGAGTCCTTCTCACGCAGCCGGACCGCCGAGTCGCGGGTGCCGTCGCGCAGCACCGCGACCGTCATGCGGACCTCCTGGCGCTCGGGGTGGTCGGCCACCCACTTGGTCAGCTTGGCCTCGCTCAGGCCCTGCGGGACCTGGGCCTCGGCCGACGGCGGCAGCATCAGACGCTCGACCGTGAGGGCGCAGCCGACCACCGCGTCCGGCCAGGCGATGGTGCCGAGGAACTTGTCGAGCGGGGTCCCCGTCGGGATCTCGTCCTGCTCGATGGGGGTGAGACCGGCGGTCTCGGACTCGTCCTGCAGGCCGAGCTGCGCGGCGAGCGCGGGTTCCTGGGTCCGCAGCCGTGCGGTGTCTACAAGGGCGAAGAGGCGAGCGGGCTGGTCCCAGCCGAGGCCGGAGACGTACTCGTCGATCTCGAGTACGGCCCGGGTGAGCGGGTTCGCTGCCATGGGAGTGTTGGACATGGTCACAATCCTGCCTCGTTCCCGGCCGGAATCGGGAACCGAGCAAACCGTGAGTAAGTTGCATAGGTGTGGGCCTGCGATCACGGGGGGCCACCAGGGTGCCGGGGACACGACGCCCTGACGGATCGACAGTGACTTCGAGGGGCGCACCTTGGCTTTCCAGATGCCGGACCGCGGCGGAGGCCCGACGGGACCGCGGGCCAGAGCGGGCCGCCCGTCCCGGCGCGCCCGGTTCCTGATCGTGACCCTGGGCGTCCTCGCCGCGCTGGGCATGGCCTTCACCATGTTCGCCGGGTTCTGGACGGACTGGCTGTGGTACCGCTCGGTGCACTACTCCTCCGTGTTCACCACCACGCTGTCGACCAAGATCGGGCTGTTCTTCGTCTTCGGTCTGCTGATGGCCCTCGCCGTGGGCCTCAACATCTGGCTCGCGCACCGGCTGCGGCCCCCGCTGAGCGCCATGTCCATGGAGCAGCAGAGCCTGGACCGCTACCGCATGGCCATAGCCCCCTACAAGAGGTGGCTGCTGCTGTCGGCGACCTCCCTGGTCGGTCTGATCGCGGGCGCCTCGGCGGCCGGCCAGTGGCGCACCTGGCTGATGTGGGTCAACGGCGTGCCCTTCCACCAGAAGGACCCGCAGTTCGGTCTCGACGTGTCCTTCTACGCCTTCGACCTGCCCTGGTACCGGTTCCTGCTCGGCTTCGGCTTCGCCACCACGATCCTGTGCCTGATCGCCGCCGCGCTCACCCACTACCTGTACGGCGGGCTGCGCGTCACCAGCCCCGGCGCGCGCGCCACCGCCGCCGCGACCGGCCACCTGTCCGTGCTCCTGGGCGTCTTCGTGGCGCTGAAGGCGGTCGCCTACTGGCTCGACCGGTACGGCCTGGCGGTCAAGTCCAGCGACTTCAAGACCACCGGCAACTGGACGGGCCTGCGCTACGTCGACGCCAACGCCTATCTGCCGGCCAAGACGATCCTGTTCTGTATCGCCGTCATCTGCGCGCTGCTGTTCTTCGCCACCCTCTGGCGGCGCACCTGGCAGCTGCCCGTCATCGGCTTCGGGCTCATGGTCCTGTCCGCCGTCCTGATCGGCGGCCTGTACCCGGCCATCGTCCAGAAGTTCCAGGTGCAGCCCAACGAGCAGGCCAAGGAAGCCCCGTACGTCCAGAAGAACCTGAAGGCGACCCGCGAGGCGTACGGCATCGACCACACCAAGGTCAGCGAGTACCCCGGAAAGTCCGCCACCAAGGACACCGGTGCACTGCGCGAAAAGGTCGCCGACACGGCAGCCCTGCGCGTCATGGACCCCAACGTCGTCTCCCCGACGTTCCAGCAGCGCCAGCAGATCCGGGACTACTACGGCTTCCCGACCAACCTCGACGTGGACCGCTACTCCACCAAGGACGGCACCGACCAGGACACCGTCCTCGGCCTGCGCGAGCTGGACCTGGACGGCGTCCCGAAGAACAACTGGATCAACGACCACTTCCGCTACACCCACGGCTACGGCGTGGTCGCCGCCAAGGGCACCGCCGCCGACTCCGAGGGCCGCCCGGTCTTCATCGAGAAGAACCTGCCGTCCAAGGGCGATCTGGGCAGCTACCAGCAGCAGATCTACTACGGCGAGAAGACCACCACGTACTCGATCGTCGGCGGCCCCCAGAAGGAGGTCGACTACTCCGACGACGACGGCGAGAAGACCACCCGCTACACGGGCAGGAGCGGGGTCAACCTGGGCAACCCGCTCAACCGCGCGGCGTACGCGGTGGCGTTCAACGAGCCGCAGATCCTCTACTCGGGAGCCATCGGCAAGGGCTCGCGGATCCTGTACAACCGCACGCCCAAGGACCGTGTCGAGGCGGTCGCCCCGTGGCTGACCATCGACGGCGACGCCTATCCGGCGGTGGTGGACCACCGCATCCAGTGGATCGTGGACGCGTACACCACGACGAACGGCTACCCGTACGCCTCCCGTACGACCCTCGGCGACACCACGGCCGACTCGCTGACCGCCACCAACAACTCGCGCGCGGTGGTGGCCCAGCAGAACCGGGTCAACTACATCCGCAACTCGGTGAAGGCGACCGTCGACGCCTACACCGGCGAGGTCCGGCTCTACCAGTGGGACACCGAGGACCCGGTGCTGAAGACCTGGATGAAGGCCTTCCCCGGCACGGTCCAGCCCCGCACGGACATCTCCGCGGACCTCATGGCGCACCTGCGCTACCCGCAGGACCTCTTCAAGGTCCAGCGTGAGCTGCTCAGCCGGTACCACGTGACGGACGCGGACACCTTCCTCAGCGGCAGCGAGGTCTGGCAGGTCCCGGACGACCCGACCCAGGACTCGCACAGCGCGGTCCCGCCGTACTACCTGAGCATGAAGATGCCGGACCAGAAGGCGCAGGCGTTCTCGCTCACGACGACGTTCACGCCCAACGGCCGGGACAACCTGAGCGCGTTCATGGCCGTGGACTCCGACCCGCGCACCGGCGACTACGGCAGGATCAGGATCCTGAAGCTGCCGACGAGCACGGCGGTCGACGGCCCCAAGCAGGTCCAGAGCCAGTTCAACTCCGAGTCGGCCATCGCGGAGACGATCAGCCTGCTGAGCAGAGGCCACTCCAAGGTCGAGTACGGCAACCTGCTGACGGTGCCCCTGGACGGGGGACTGCTGTACGCGGAGCCGGTCTACGTCCGCGGCGGTTCGCTGAAGTACCCGCTGCTGCGCAAGGTTCTGGTCACCTACGGAGGCAGGACCGCCTTCGAGGACACCCTGGACCAGGCGCTCGACAAGGTCTTCGGCGTGGCGGGATCGAGCCCGCCGTCCGGCACCGGCGACGCCGGTCAGGGCCCCACCGACCCGACGGTCCGCAAGGCGCTCCAGGACGCGCAGAAGGCCTTCGACGCCGGTCAGCAGGCCCTCAAGGAGAAGGCCGGCCCGGACTGGGGCGCGTACGCCGAGGCCCAGCGGGACCTCCAGGACGCGCTGAAGCAGGCCGAGGACGCCCAGGCCAAGGCCGACGGTGCGAACAAGTCCGACAAAACCGGCAAGACCGTCAAGCCGGGAAAAACCGATGAATCCTCCAAGTCGGGCGAAAAGAAACAGGATTGATCAAGTCCCGCCCAGCCGTGTTACTGTTACCAGGCAAACGGCGCGGGGTGGAGCAGCTCGGTAGCTCGCTGGGCTCATAACCCAGAGGTCGCAGGTTCAAATCCTGTCCCCGCTACTGCGAACGAAGGCCCGGATCCTCAAGGGATCCGGGCCTTCGTGGTGTGCGAACTCATGTGCAGGGAGGAGTGACGGCCGCGCCGCCGTGGGGAGTTGGGGGAAGTGTGTTTGACTTGTCGTTCTGTGGGCATGTCGACAAAACGCTGAAGTGACCTCACGGGCTGCGGTACACCGGGTGTACCCAGGTTGCAGGTGGTGCGACGATGGACGTTATGGGGGACAAGGCAACTCTGTTCGGGACGGGGCGATTTGAGCAACCTGCCGGCGAGGAGCCGTCCCGCGACGAAACAGGGGAAGCCGCGGAGGACGTACGGCTGCGGTTCGCGGCCGAGACCGGCGACGCGGGGGCGTCGAGCGTCCTCGGTGCCAGACTGCTGCGCCGCGGCGATCTCGACGGCGCCGAACCCCTGCTGAGAGCGGCGACCGCGGCCGGTGACCGGGCCGCCGCCAACAACCTGGGTGTCCTGCTGCACCAGCGCGGCTACCCCGACGAGGCGGCCGGCTGGTGGCGGATCGCCGCCGTCGCAGGCTCCGCGGCCGCGGCCCACGCGCTCGGCCGCCACCACCGTGAGCGCGGCGACGAACCCGCCGCCGAGTACTGGCTGCGCCAGTCCGCCGAGCAGGGCCACGTCCTGGGCGCGTACGCCCTCGCCGACCTGCTGGAGCACCGCGGGGACAGTTCCGCCGAACACTGGATGCGCGTCGCCGCCGAGCGCGGGCACCGCGAGGCCTCCTACCGGCTGGCCCGTGCGCTCGACCGCAGGGGCACGCACGAGGACGGCTCCGCGCCCGACAACGCTGTCGAGGAGGCCGAGCAGTGGTACCGCCAGGCCGCCGCGCGCGGCCACCAGCGGGCCGCCCTGCACCTCGGCGCGATCCTGGAGAAGCGCGGCGAGCTGAAGGAGGCCGGCCGCTGGTATCTGACCTCCGCCAAGGACGGCGAGGCGCGGGCCGCCTGCGCCCTCGGCTTCCTGCTGCGCGACGCCGGTGACACCGAGAGCGCGGCCGTGTGGTGGCTGCGCGCCGCCCAGGACGGCGACGGCAACGCGGCCAACGCGCTCGGCGCGCTGCACGCCGAGCGCGGCGAGACGCAGACCGCCGAGCGCTGGTACCGGGCCGCGCTGGACGCCGGTGACGACAACGGGGCCTACAACCTCGGCCTGCTCTGCGCCGAGCAGGGCAGGACCGCGCAGGCCGAGCAGTGGTACCGGCGCGCCGCCTACGCGGGGCACCGGGAGGCGGCGAACGCGCTGGCCATCCTGCTGCTCCAGGGCGGGGACACGAGCGGGGCCGAGCCGTGGTTCTCCAAGGCCGCCGAGGCCGGCAGCGTGGACGCCGCGTTCAACCTCGGCATCCTGCACGCGGGCAAGGGCACCCTGGTGGACACCCGGATCGCCCTGCGCTGGTACGAGCGGGCCGCCGCCGCCGGACACACCGAGGCGGCGCTCCAGGTCGGCATCGCCCGGCTGCGCGACGGCGACGAGCAGGAGGCCGAGCGGCACCTGCGCTGCGCGGCGGGCGGCGGCAGCCCGGAGGCCGCGTACCGGCTCGCCACCGTGCTGGACGCGCGCAGGCCCCCGGAGCCCGCGCACGAGCTGGGGGAGAGCGTCCACGAGAAGACCGAGTGCGAGGAGTGGTACGAGCGGGCCGCCACCCAGGGCCACCGGCGCGCCCAGGTACGCGTGGGCATGCTCGCGGCGGCCCGGGGCGACGTGGTCGAGGCGGCCCGCTGGTACCGCACGGCCGCGGAGGCCGGCTCGCGCAACGGGGCTTTCAACCTGGGGCTGCTGCTGGCCCGCGAGGGCAGCGAGCCCGAGGCGGCGGTGTGGTGGACCCGGGCCGCCGACGCGGGCCACGGACGGGCGGCGCTGCGGCTGGCCCTCGTCTACGCGCGCCGCGGCGAACTGGACGAGGGGCAGAAGTGGGCCGACCGGGCGGTGGAGCTCGGGCCCGCTGAGGTCGCCGAACGGGCCGGACGGCTGCGCGACGCGCTGCGGGAAGAGCTCTCGGCGTGAGCGCGGTCACGCGACACCCGGGCGATTTGCTTCCCCGGGCGTCCCTCGCGTAATGTCAGGTTCACCGACGCGGGGTGGAGCAGCTCGGTAGCTCGCTGGGCTCATAACCCAGAGGTCGCAGGTTCAAATCCTGTCCCCGCTACTGAAGCCCGAGGGCCGGAATCCAGAAATGGATTCCGGCCCTCGGTCGTTTCCGGGCGCGGACGCGCCGGGGCCGGAGCGCGGCTCGTTACGGGGGTGCGAAACCGGTGCGCGGCTCGCTGCGCGGATACGAAAAAAGAGGGGGCCCGTGGCCCCCTCTCCCTCATTCCCGCGCTCGGCCGCGCGGGCCCTCGCGCACCGTCACGCGCCCGCGCAGTCCGGGCACAGGCCGCGGTAGGTCACCTCGACGTCCGAGACCTGGAACCCGAAGCGCTCGCTGTCGGGAAGGTCGGCGAGCGGGTTGCCGCCCGGGTGCACGTCGCGGATCGCGCCGCAGCGGGCGCAGACCAGGTGGTGGTGCGGCCGGTGCGCGTTCGGGTCGTACCGCTTGGCGCGCCGGTCCGTGCTGACCTCGATCACCTCGCCGAGGGAGACCAGCTCGCCCAGCGTGTTGTAGACCGTCGCCCGGGAGATCTCCGGCAGCCGCACCACGGCACGCGCGTGCACCTCGTCGGCCGTCAGGTGGACGTGTTCACCGTCGAGAACCTCGGCCACGACGCGTCGCTGCGCGGTCATGCGCCATCCGCGTCCACGCAGCCGTTCCAGAAGGTCGCTCATAGCCATCAGCGTAACAGCCGCGGGGCCAGGTTCCGAACGAGTGTGACTTTGGATGGCAAGTTGACTTGGATTAAGTCCAATGTAGGATCGGGTTCGGCTTTGGCCAATGATCAGGACCAGCCGGGCTGGTCGGCAATGACGCAGGAGGCGCACGTGACGCAGGGACCGCTCACCACGGAGGCCGGGGCTCCGGTCGCCGACAACCAGAACAGCGAGACCGCGGGCGTCGGCGGCCCCGTCCTCGTCCAGGACCAGCTGCTGCTGGAGAAGCTCGCCCACTTCAACCGGGAGCGCATCCCGGAGCGCGTGGTGCACGCCCGCGGCGCCGGGGCCTACGGCACCTTCACGGTGACCGCCGACGTCACCCCGTACACGCGCGCGGCGTTCCTCTCCGAGGTGGGCAAGCAGACCGAGACGTTCCTGCGCTTCTCGACCGTCGCGGGCAACCTGGGCTCCGCGGACGCGGTGCGTGACCCGCGCGGCTGGGCGCTGAAGTTCTACACCGAGGAGGGCAACTACGACCTCGTCGGCAACAACACCCCGGTGTTCTTCATCCGGGACGCGATCAAGTTCCCCGACTTCATCCACACCCAGAAGCGCGACCCGTACACGGGCAGCCAGGAGGCGGACAACGTGTGGGACTTCTGGGGGCTGTCGCCGGAGTCCACCCACCAGGTGACCTGGCTGTTCGGCGACCGCGGCATCCCCGCGTCCTACCGCCACATGAACGGGTACGGCTCGCACACCTACCAGTGGAGCAACGAGGCCGGCGAGGTCTTCTGGGTCAAGTACCACTTCAAGACCGACCAGGGCATCAGGAACCTCACCGCCGCCGAGGCCGAGCGGCTCGCCGGCCAGGACCCCGACTCCCACCAGCGCGACCTGCGCGAATCCATCGAGCACGGCGACTTCCCGTCCTGGACCGTGCAGGTGCAGATCATGCCGGCGGCGGACGCGGCGGCGTACCGCTTCAACCCGTTCGACCTCACCAAGGTGTGGCCGCACGCGGACTACCCGCCGGTCGAGATCGGCCGCCTGGAGCTGAACCGCAACCCGGAGAACGTCTTCGCCGAGGTCGAGCAGTCGGCCTTCAGCCCCGCGCACTTCGTGCCGGGCATCGGCCCCTCGCCCGACAAGATGCTCCAGGGCCGCCTCTTCGCCTACGGCGACGCCCACCGCTACCGCGTCGGGATCAACGCCGGACAGCTGCCGGTGAACCGCCCGCACGCCACCGAGGCACGCACCCACTCCCGCGACGGCTTCCTGTACGACGGCCGCCACAAGGGAGCGAAGAACTACGAGCCGAACAGCTTCGGCGGCCCCGAGCAGACCGGGCGGCCGCTGTGGCAGCCGTACGACGGCCTCGCGGGCGGCACCGGCAACCACCCGGTGCCGGTCCACGCCGAGGACGACGACTTCGTCCAGGCCGGAGACCTGTACCGGCTGATGTCCGAGGACGAGCGGGACCGCCTGATCGGCAACCTGGCCGGCTTCATCGCCAAGGTGTCGCGCGACGACATCGCCGAACGCGCGATCGGCAACTTCCGCGCCGCGGACGCCGGCTTCGGCAAGCGGCTCGCCGAGGCCGTACGGGCGCTGCGCGGCTGAACCGCGCCGGCGTCACCGGACCGCGGGCCGGACCCCTGTCGAGCGGCAGGGGTCCGGCCCGCCGCCGTGCGCTCAGAGTGCCGCCGCGGGCTCCCGGGCCGGGACCCAGCAGCGGATGATGTCGCGGACCGAGACGATGCCCACGGGTTCGCCGCGGTCGAGGACGACCAGGTGACGGAAGCCGCCGTGGGTCATGGCCCGGGCGGCCTCCTCCAGGGTCCAGGCCGGGGCGGCGAAGACGACGTCGGTGGTGGTGTGGGCGTGGGCGGTCTCCGTGTCCGGGTTCTGGCCGAGGCCCACGGAGTTCAGGACGTCGCGTTCGGTCAGGATGCCGATGCCGCCGGCGTCGGGGTCCAGGACCACGGCGGCGCCGACGCGGCGGGCGGACATCAGGGCGGCTGCCTGACGGAGGGTGTGGGCGGGTCCGACGGTGAGGATCACGGTGCTCATGGCGTCACGGACGAGCATGGGTGGGGCCACCTCCTCGGGAATGCGTGCTGTGCGCGCCCTGTGCCGACGGCACCCGTGGACGCTGCACAAGTTCACAAGCGGGGGTAGACTCCAGAGTGGCAGGTAAAGGGAGAGTCAACAAGGGGGCGCGCGACGCCAGTTGACGGCGCGCGTGAGTGTCTCCCCTGCCTCACCGGCGCGGGTCGAGATACCCCAGCAGCTCGTCGTGCAGCAGGCCGTTGGACGCGGCCGCGTTGCCGCTGTGCGGGCCCGGCCGGCCGTCGAGGCCGGTGAACGTGCCGCCCGCCTCCGTGACGATCACCGCGGTGGCCGCCATGTCCCACAGCGACAGCTCCGGCTCCGCGCAGATGTCCACCGCACCCTCGGCGACCAGCATGTACGACCAGAAGTCGCCGTACGCGCGCGTGCGCCACACCTCGCGGGTCAGGTCCAGGAAACCGCCCAGGCGGCCCTGCTCCTCCCAGCCGGTGAGCGAGGAGTACGCGAACGAGGCGTCCGCGAGATCGCCGACGCCGGAGACGTGGATACGGGACGCCGAGGTCAGGCTGCGGCCGGTGAACGCGCCGTGCCCCTTCGCGGCCCACCAGCGGCGGCCCAGCGCGGGCGCGGAGACGAGGCCGACGACGGGCTGGAAGCCGCCCTGGCCCGCCTCCGTCAGGGAGATCAGGGTCGCCCAGACGGGCACGCCCCGGACGTAGTTCTTGGTGCCGTCGATCGGGTCGATCACCCACCGGCGCGGGCCGGTGCCCTCGACGCCGTACTCCTCGCCGAGGACCGCGTCGCGCGGCCGGGCGCGCCGGAGCTGGCCGCGGATCAGTTCCTCCGCCGCCTTGTCCGCCTCGCTCACCGGCGTCATGTCCGGCTTCGTCTCCACCTTCAGGTCGAGGGCCTTGAAACGGTCCATGGTCGCGGCGTCGGCCGCGTCCGCGAGGACGTGGGCGAGGCGGAGGTCGTCGAGGTAGTCCGGCATGGAACGAACCGTATCCGTCCTCGGCGGTACGAAGCCACAAGGGGCGCGGAGGGGCGGGCTCCGCGCGGCCGGTGTTCGTGCGCGCACCCTTGACACCGCGGATGTACGCGTCAAATCTGGGCGAAGTGCCGCTCGCCCCAGGGAGGCGGAGATGCCCCCAGCCCGGGAATCGCTACTGGACGCCGCCCGTACGGCACTCGCGCGCCTGCCGTGGTCCGCGGTGCGGATGGTGGACGTGGCAGCGTCGGCCGGGGTGTCCCGGCAGACCCTGTACAACGAGTTCGGCAGCAAGGACGGCCTGGCCCGCGCGCTGGTGCGCCGGGAGGCCGACGGCTACCTCGCCGGGGTGGAGCGGGCCCTCGCCACGCACACCGACGCGCGCGACGCGCTCACCGCGACCGCCGAGTGGATGGCCTCCGCCGCCCGCGGCAACGCGCTGGTGCGGGCCATGGTCACCGGCTGCTGGAGCGAGCGCCTGCCCGCGCCCGCCCTCTCCGGGGTGCCGTCCTCCGCCGCGGTGGTCCCGGCGCAGCGGCGGGCGGACGGTCCGCTGCCGTCGCCCGGGGACTTCGTGCGCATCGCGCGGGACCGGGCCGTCGCCGCGCTGGCCGGTCCCGGTGCGGCCCCCCGTGACGCCGCGGAGCTGGCCGTCTCCTGCGAGCTGGTGGTCCGCCTCGCCGTCTCCTGCGTGGCGGCTCCGCCGGGGGAGGGCGGCATGGCGGCCCTGGTGCACAGCGCCCTGCACCGGCAGCCGGTGTGACCTGCTGCTCGGCCCCCCCTAGGGGGCGTCTCTTCGATCTTCGTGGGTCCGCGAAGATCGAAGAGCCCCCCTAGTGGCTGGACCCCGACAGCTGGAGGCCGATCACCCCGACGATGACCAGGGTGATGGACACGATCTTCAGGGTGGACACCAGGTCGCCGAGGAAGATCATTCCGTAGATCGCGGTGCCCGCCGCTCCGATGCCCGTCCACACGGCGTAGGCCGGGCCCACGTCGAGCTTCTTCAGGGCGAGCGTCAGCAGGCCGAAGCTGCCGAGCGCGAAGCAGGCGAAGGCGATGGTCGGCCACAGCCGGGTGAATCCGTGCGAGAGCTTCAGGCACACGGCGAAGCCGGTCTCCAGAACCCCGGCCACGATGACCAGCAGCCACGCCATGTGCCGTCCTCCCACAGGTCCGTAATCCCGGCTCGGTGCGAGTATGCCCTTACCTGACTCGCACCCCGGCAAACCACGCGACGGTCAGTCGCCCTCGCGGCGCTCCCGGGTCGCCAGCAGCCGGCGCAGGGAGTACAGCCGGGCGGGGTCCGCGTGGCCCTCCTCCACCCAGGCGTCCAGCGCGCAGTCCTGCTCGTCGTGGCTGCACGCGCGCGGGCAGCCCTCGGTGCCCGCCACCAGGTCGGGGAAGGCGTTGATCACACGGGAGGGGTCGATGTGCGCGAGCCCGAAGGAACGCACGCCGGGGGTGTCGATGACCCACCCCTCCCCGTCGCCGAGCGGCAGCGCGAGCGCCGAGGTGGTGGTGTGCCGGCCGCGGCCCGTCACCGCGTTCACATGTCCCGTCGTACGCCGCCGGTCCTCCGGCACGAGCGCGTTGACCAGGGTGGTCTTGCCGACGCCCGAGTGGCCCACGAACGCGGTGACCTTGCCGTCCAGGTGCTCCAGCACCCGGTCCGCCGCGTCGCCGTTCTCCAGCTCCTCGCGGCTGGTCACCACGTACGGGATGTCCAGGTGGCCGTACAGCTCCAGCAGCTTGTCCGGGGAGGCCAGGTCGGACTTGGTCATCACCAGCAGCGGCTCCAGGCCGCCGTCGAAGGCGGCGACCAGGCAGCGGTCGATCAGCCGCGGGCGCGGCTCGGGGTCGGCGAGCGCGGTGACGATCGCGAGCTGGTCGGCGTTGGCGACGACGACCCGCTCGTAGGGGTCGTCGTCGTCGGCGGTACGGCGCAGCAGCGAGGACCGCTCCTCGATCCGCACGATCCGCGCGAGCGTGTCCTTCTTGCCGGACAGATCACCGACGAGGGCCACCCGGTCGCCGACCACGGCCGCCTTGCGGCCCAGCTCGCGGGCCTTCATCGCCATGATCGTGCGGTCGTCGACCAGGCAGGTCAGCCGGCCCCGGTCGACGGTGAGGACCAGGCCCTCCGCCGCGTCCTCGTGCTTGGGCCGGATGTGCGTCCGGGGCCGGTTGCCCTTGCGGTTGGGACGGGTCCGGATGTCGTCCTCGTCGGTGTGCTTGCCGTAGCGGCGCATGGTTCCAGTCCGCCCGTCAGTTCCCGAGCATCCCGGACCACAGCTCGGGGAAGTCGGGCAGGGTCTTCGCGGTCGTCCCCACGTTCTCGATCTGCACGCCCTTGACCGCCAGGCCGATGATCGCGCCGGCCGTCGCCATGCGGTGGTCCTCGTAGGTGTGGAAGATGCCGCCGTGCAGCGCGCGCGGACGGATGTGCAGACCGTCGGCCGTCTCGGTGACGTCACCGCCGAGCTCGTTGATCTCCTTGGTGAGCGCGGCCAGCCGGTCCGTCTCGTGCAGCCGCAGATGCGCCACGCCCCGCAGGGTCGAGGGGGAGTCGGCCAGCGCGGCGACCGCGGCGATGCCGGGGGTCAGCTCGCCGACGTCGCTCAGGTCGACGTCGATGCCGTGGATCGCGCCCGAGCCGGTGAACACCAGGCCGTACTCGGTCAGTTCGCAGGAACCGCCCATCTCGGTGAAGATCTCCCGCAGCCGGTCACCCGGCTGGGTGGTCCGCGCCGGCCAGTCCGGGATCATCACCTTGCCGCCGGTGACCAGGGCCGCCGCCAGGAACGGCTGGGCGTTGGACAGGTCCGGCTCGATGGTCAGGTCGCGGCCGAGCAGTGCGCCCGGCGTCACCCGCCACACGTTCGGCTCGCCGCCCGACTCGGGGGTGTCCACCTGCGCGCCGACCGCGCGCAGCATGTCCACCGTCATCCGGATGTGCGGCATGGAGGGCAGGCTCGCGCCCGTGTGCCGGACCTCGACGCCCTGGTTGAAGCGCGGCGCGGACAGCAGCAGCGCCGAGACGAACTGCGAGGACGAGGACGCGTCGATCGACACCGCGCCGCCGTCCAGGGCGCCGCCGCCGTGCACGGTCAGCGGCAGCGCGCCGCGGCCGTCGTCGTCGATCCGGGCGCCGAGCGCGCGCAGCGCGTCGATCACGCCGTGCAGGGGGCGCTCGTACGACCGCGGGTCGCCGTCGAAGCGGATCGGACCGTCGGCCAGCGTGGCCACCGGCGGCAGGAAACGCATCACCGTGCCGGCGTTGCCGACGTCCACGGTGGCGGGGCCGCGCAGGCCCGTGGGCAGGACGCGCCAGGCCTCGCCCGTGCCGTCGGGGCCGACGCCCTCCTCGATCTCCACACCCATGGCGCGCAGGGCGCCGGCCATCAGCAGCGTGTCGCGCGAGCGCAGCGGGCGGCGCAGCCAGCCGGGCTCGGAGGCGAGCGCGGCGAGCACGAGGGCGCGGTTGGTGACCGACTTGGACCCGGGTACGTGCACCGTCGCGTCGACTGCTGCGGTGGCGTGGGGAGCGGGCCAGAGGGCGGAGGATTCGGGCATGGGCCCACTCTATAAGGAGGGGCCGGGACGGGCTTTGCGCGCGTACGGGCGGAAAGGCGGTTCGCGGGCACCGGAACCGCCCGCCGGCGCCGCACGGGCGTCAGCTCACGACTCCAGCAGCCACCGTCCCCCGCCGATCAGCGAGCACAGCGACACCGCGTGGAACAGGAACAGCCACAGCCCCGCCGGTACGTGCGTGAGGCGGGACAGCTGGTCCGCGTCCGAGTCGCCGGCGTTGCCGCGGGACCGCTTGGCCTGGAGCTCGAAGGGCGGGCGCACCCCGCCGAGGAGCAGGAACCACACCACCGCGTAGGCGAAGGCCGCCTGCACCTGGGGGCCCGCCAGCCAGGACACGAGCAGGAAGGCGCCGCCCGTCAGCACCACGGTCAGCACGCCGTAGGCGTTGCGGATCATCACCAGCATCACCGCCAGCAGGGCCGTCGCCACCCACAGCAGCAGGGTGATGCGGCCGGCGGCCAGCAGCGCGGCGCCGCCGAGGCCCAGCAGCGAGGGGGCCGTGTAGCCCGCGGCGGCGGTCAGGATCATGCCCAGGCCGTACGGCTTGCCCCGGCTGACGGTGAGGCCGCTGGTGTCGGAGTGCAGGCGGATGCCCGTGAGCTGCCGTCCGGTGAGCAGGGCCACCAGGCCGTGCCCGCCCTCGTGCGCGATCGTCACGGCGTTGCGGGATATGCGCCACAGCGCGGGCGGGGCGACCACGGCGAGCGCGGCGCCCAGCGTGACGAGGACCACCCACAGGTCGGGGTCGGGCTGGGTGCCGGTGAGCCGGTCCCACAGATCGGCGGCGTTGCTGCTGTCCATCTCGGCTGTCGGCTCCCTCGGGTCGTTGCCATCTGGCACTGTGGCACGTATGTGCGGACGGTATGCGGCCAGTCGTAGGCCCGAGGATCTCGCAGGAGTCTTCGGGGTCGAGAAGTGGGAGCCCGAGGAGAGCCTGGAGCCCGACTACAACGTGGCTCCGACCAAGGAGGTCTACGCGGTCCTGGACCGTCCTGTGAAAGACGCGGAAGACCCGCGTCCGGTTCGCCAGCTGCGCAAGCTGAAATGGGGCCTCGTGCCCTCCTGGTCCAAGACGCCCGAGGGCGGCGCCCGGATGATCAACGCGCGCGCCGAGACCGTGCACGAGAAGCCCGCCTACCGCCGGGCCTTCGCCGCCCGGCGCTGCGTCATCCCCGCCGACGGCTACTACGAGTGGGTCACCGGGAAGGACGAGCGGGACCTGGAGGTCGAGGGCAGGAAGAAGCGGCCCCGCAAGCAGCCCTACTTCGTGCTGCCGGCCGACGGCTCGGTCTTCGCGATGGCCGGGCTGTACGAGTTCTGGCGCGACCGCACGCTGCCCGACGACCACCCCCAGGCCTGGTGGGTGACCTGCTCGGTCATCACCACCGAGGCGGAGCAGGGCCCGCTGGCCGTCGCCCCCGCCGACGGCCCGCACTCGCTCGCCGACATCCACCCGCGCATGCCGCTGATGCTCACCCCGGACCGCTGGGACGCCTGGCTCGACCCCGCCCGCACCGACCCCGAGGGCCTGCGCGACCTGCTGGCCCCGCCGCCGGAGGGCCTGATGCGTGCCTACCCGGTCTCCACGGCCGTCAGCAACGTCCGCAACAACGGCCCGGAGCTGCTGACGGAACTGGAGGCCCCGGAAGAGGCCACCCTCTTCTGATCCCGGCGTCCGGTGGACGGCGATCCCCGCGTCCGGCTCTCCGACCCGGCCGGGATCTACCCTTCTGGCGTGAGCGAGACCATCGAGACCGACACCGGCACCGCCCGGATCACCTGGCACGAGGCCGACGGCGCGCGCCTGGTGCTGGCCCTGAGCCACGGCGCCGGAGGCGGCGTCGAGGCGCGGGACCTCCAGGCACTCGCCCGCGTCCTGCCGGAGCGCGGCGTGAGCGTCGCCCTGGTCGAGCAGCCCTGGCGCGTCGCGGGCAGGAAGGTCGCGCCCGCGCCCGGGACCCTGGACACCGGCTGGCGCGGGATCTGGCCCGCGCTGGCCCGGCCCGGACTGCCGGTGGTCTCCGGCGGCCGCAGCGCCGGCGCCCGCGTCGCCTGCCGCACCGCCGCCGAGCTGGGCGCGCACGCCGTGCTCGCGCTGAGCTTCCCGCTGCACCCGCCCGGCAGGCCGGAGCGGACCCGGGCGGCGGAACTGCTCGGAACCGGGGTGCCCACCCTGGTCGTGCAGGGCGGCAACGACCCCTTCGGCCGCCCCGAGGAGTTCCCCGAGGGGGCGTACGACCTGGTCGAGGTGGCCTGCGGCGACCACGGGTTCGCCGTGCCCAAGCGCGCCCCGACGACCCAGGAACAGGCGCTGGAGACCCTCACCGACGGCGTCGCGAAGTGGGTCGCCTCACTCGGCTGACCCCGGGGAATGTTGCGCGACGGACCACTGTTGTGGCGGACAGGAGTGCTGGATCGCCCGCACCCGGCCGTCGTGGGAGAGGAAGTCCGCCGCATGGGTTCGACCGCTTGTCCGAGCCGCAGCTGCCGTGCTGACCTGGACTGGACGGTGCTGCGCGCACCCAAGGCCGCACCCATTCGAGCGGCGGCGGGTACGGGTCGTGTTCTATCCTCCGAAACGAGTGGGTCCGGTCTCGGTCCCGCCCGGGATCTTGAGGAGGTGGGTCCGGTCACCGGTACCGACGCAGGGACCGACAACGGCCAGGCGGAGCAGCCCGAGGGCCGGAGCACGGGCACGGAGTCGTCCGCCGAGCGCAGCGCGCGCTTCGAGCGGGACGCGCTCGAGTACCTCGACCAGATGTACTCGGCGGCACTGCGCATGACCCGCAACCCGGCCGACGCCGAGGACCTGGTGCAGGAGACCTACGCCAAGGCGTACGCGTCCTTCCACCAGTTCCGCGAGGGCACGAACCTCAAGGCCTGGCTGTACCGGATCCTCACCAACACGTTCATCAACTCGTACCGCAAGAAGCAGCGCGAACCCCAGCGCAGCGCGGCCGAGGAGATCGAGGACTGGCAGCTCGCCCGTGCCGAGTCGCACATGTCGACCGGACTGCGCTCCGCCGAGTCGCAGGCGCTGGACCACCTGCCCGACTCCGACGTGAAGGAAGCGCTGCAGGCGATCCCCGAGGAGTTCCGCATCGCCGTCTATCTCGCGGACGTAGAGGGCTTTGCCTACAAGGAGATCGCGGACATCATGGGGACACCCATCGGTACGGTGATGTCCCGGCTGCACCGGGGCCGCCGCCAGCTGCGCGGCATGCTGGAGGACTACGCCCGCGACCGCGGTCTGGTCCCCGCCGGCGCCGGAGAGTCGAACGAAGCGAAAGGCTCGGGCTCATGAGCTGCGGAGAGCCGCACGAGACGGACTGCAGTGAGGTCCTCGACCACCTGTACGAGTTCCTCGACAGCGAGATGCCGGACGTCGACCGCGACAAGTTCCAGCACCACTTCGAGGAATGCTCGCCGTGCCTGGAGAAGTACGGCCTGGAGCAGGCCGTGAAGAAGCTCGTCAAGCGGTGCTGCGGTCATGACGACGTGCCGTCCGACCTGCGCGCCAAGGTGATGGGACGCATCGAGCTGATCCGCTCGGGACAGACCGTCCCCGAGCACGACGTGACCGCCGCCGCCCAGGAGGGCTGAGGACGGACCGTCACCCGAACGTGCTAATCCTCGGGTCATAAGCCCCGCGCCCCCGACAGCCGCCCCTAGGCTCCGAGCCTGGACAGGCATGGTCGGGGGAGGGGGCGTGATGGAGGCCGTTCCGGCGGGCGCGCGGGGCTGGGTGGCCGCGGCCGCCCTGGCGGCCTCCCTCTGCGTCCTGCGCGTGCCGCTCACGCGCACCCCCTGGTGGGCCGTCGCCCTCCTCGCCGTGCTCTACGCGCTGTGCGAGTACGCCGTCCGCCGCCGCTCCGACGCCGGTTTCCATCCGGTCCTGCTGGCCGGGGCGTTCCTGCTGTCCCCGGCCGCCGCCGCGCTCGTCCCGCTGCCCGCCGCCCTGCTCGTCCCCGTCGAGCACGAGCCGGCGCGCCTGCGCCGCGTCTGGCGGGCCGCCCGGCCCTCGCTCGCCGCGTGGGGCGCCTCCCGGACGCACGGGGCGCTCGGCGGCCCCCGTTCCATCGCCACCGCCGACTTCCCGCACGCCCTGCTCCCCGCCGGCGCGGCCGTACTGGCGTTCTGCCTGGTCCTCGCCGCCCTCGACGGCGGCATCCTCGCGACCGCCGCGGGGGTGCCGGCGCGGCGGGCCTGGCGCGGCCTGTTCTGCCGCTCCCTCGCGCCCGTCGCCGTCCACGGGCTCGGCGGGCTGATGATGGCCGTCCTGTGGCGCAGCCCGTACGGCCCCGTCGCCGCCCTGCTCGTGCTGCTGCCGATGGGCGTCTCGGGCTGGGTCTTCGCGCAGTACCACCGCGAACGCGCCGCCCACCAGGCCACCATCCGCGCGCTGGTGCAGGCCGTCGACATCAAGGACGGCTACACCCGCGGCCACAGCGAGCGCGTCGGACACGCCTCCGTGCTGATCGCCCGCGAACTCGGCCTGGACGAGGAGCGCGTCGAGGTGCTGCGCTTCGCCGGCATCCTGCACGACGTCGGCAAACTCGGCGTCCCCACCCGCCTGCTGCGCAAGGACGGCCCCCTCACCCCCGAGGAACGCCGGATCATCGAACTGCACCCCGAGTACGGCCACGAGATGGTCCGCGGCATCTCCTTCCTCGGCGAGGCCCGCGCCGCGATCCTGCACCACCACGAACGGCTCGACGGCAGCGGCTACCCCTACGGCCTGGCCGGCGAACGCATCCCCGAGGCCGCGCGCGTGGTCGCCGTCGCCGACGCCTTCGACGCGATGACCTCCACCCGCTGCTACAGCAGGGCCCGCCCGGTCGAGGCCGCCCTCACCGAGCTGGAGCGCTGCGCCGGTTCCCAGTTCGACCCCCGCATGGTCGCCGCCCTCGTCCGGGCCCTGCGCCGCTGCGGCTGGCACCCGGCGGTCACCGCCGACGAACCGGCCCCCGGCGTGCCCGCCCCGGCTCCGGCCGGCGGTCCGGCGGGAGCCCACCGGTGAGCGCGCGCGGGCGGGACACCGTCCACCGGCGCCCGGACCGGCCGCCGGCCGCCCAGCGGCTCGTCCACGGCTCCGCCGCCCTCGTCGCGGCCGTCTCCCTCGCCGCCACCCTGTGGACCGGTCTCGACGACCGGGGCGTGGCACTCGCCTTCGGGCTGATCGTCGCCGCCGGCGAGCTGGGCCGCTGGAGCGACGCCCAGGTGCGGCAGGCCGCGCCGCTCGGCACCGCGGGCGCCCTGGCGTACGCCCTGCTCGGCACCGACGCGGGACAGCCCGTCCGGCACCACGCCGCCCAGGTCGTCACCGTCGTGCTCGCCGCCTCGCTGCTCGGGGGCGTCCCGCACATCTGGAACGGCCGCAGCCCGACCCTCGACCACCTCGCCCGGCGCGTCCTCACCGTCGCCTTCGCCGCCGTCTGCTTCCAACCCCTGTGCGGCCGGGACGTGTTCACGCCCCTGGACGGCTCCGTGCACGCCCTGCTGCTCGTCGCCCTGCTCGTCCTCACCGCCCTGTGCGACGCCGTGCTCGCCGCCGTCCTCGCCCGCTCCCGCACCCGCTGGCCCTTCGGCCCGCTCCTGCGCGAGGAACTGCGCGGACTGCTCGGCATCGGCTCGGCGGTGTGCGCGACCGGCGCCGTGATGGCGCTCGCGGCCGCCGTCGCCGGGATGTGGGCGCTGCCGGTGTTCTGCCTGCCCCTGCTCCTCACCCAGCTGTCCCTGCGCCGCTGTGCGGCGGTCCGCGCCACCTACCGGCAGACCATCACCTCCCTCGCCCGGGCCACCGAGATCGCCGGCTGCACCCCCGCCGGGCACGCCCACCGCGTCGCCGCCCTCAGCACGGCCGTCGGCCGGGATCTGGGCCTGTCCGGACCCGAACTGACCGTCCTGGAGTACGCCGCGCTGATGCACGACATCGGCCGGCTCAGCCTGGTCGACCCGGTCCCCGCTGGGGCGACCGCGGATCTGCCCGAGCCGCAGCGGCGGCGCATCGCGCTGCTCGGCGGCGCCGTCGTACGGCAGACCGGGGTGGACGGGGCGGTCGCCGTGGTCGTGGAGCGCCTCGCGGACCCATACCGGGAGCAGCCGGTCGCCGCGAGGATCGTCCGTGCCGTGAACGCGTACGAGGAGAAGACCCGCGACGCCGGCCCCGGAGGACCGCTCAGGGCGCTGGCGGAACTGCGGCTGGCCACCGCCGCGGACTACGCCCCCGAGGTCGTGGAGGCCCTCGCCCGGGTGCTGGACCGGGACTGTCTTACCCTGCCCATGGCTGGGTAACCCATGGGTAATGAGCGGCCCTCCCGGCGTACGTGGTTGGATGCCAGGGAGAGGGTGTCAGGGGGCATAGGCCAGCCCACTGTGCGGAACTGGAACTGGCAGGCGGGAATCGTGAGGATCTTCGGCAAGGGACGGCACCGGCCCTCCGCCTCCTGGCGGCAGGCCACCGACCGGGCGTTCACGCTCATCGGTGACGGCCGGTACGAGGACGCGGGCGAGCTGCTGACACGGGCCGCCGACCTGGAACCCTGGCTGTCGGAGTCCTGGTTCAACCTCGCGCTCCTGCACAAGTTCCGGCACGACTGGGAGCAGGCCCGGGCCGCCGGACTGCGCGCGGTCGCCCTGCTCGACCGGGAGACCGGCGCTCCCGACTGGTGGAACGTCGGCATCGCCGCCACCGCCCTCCAGGACTGGCCGCTGGCCCGCCGCGCCTGGCAGGCCTACGGGCTGCGGGTGCCGGGCGGTGCCACCGTCGCCGAGGAACCGCGGGGCATGGAACTGGGCAGCGCGGCCGTACGGCTCTCCCCGGAGGGCGAGGCCGAGGTGGTCTGGGGCCGGCGCCTGGACCCGGCCCGCATCGAGGTGCTGTCCATCCCGCTGCCGTCGTCGGGCCGGCGCTGGGGCGAGGTCGTCCTGCACGACGGCGTCCCGCACGGCGAGCGCACCACGTCCGCCGGGCACTCCTACCCGGTCTTCGACGAGATCGAGCTGTGGGCGCCCTCGCCCGTCCCCACCTGGGTGGTCCTGCTGGAGGCGGCCACCGAGGCGGACCGGGACGCGCTGGAGCAGCTCGCCGCCGACGCCGGGTTCGCCGCGGAGGACTGGTCCTCCTCGGTACGGCTGCTGTGCCGGATGTGCTCGGAGTCACGCATGCCGTCCGACGAGGGCGAGGGCGTGCACCTGGATCCGCACGACCACAGCGAGCCCGGTCATCCGGGTCCGCTGGGGCACCGGACGGACGGGCAGCTGTGGGTGCCGGAACGGGAGTGCGGGGTGGCCGCGCCGGCCGCGCTGGTGCGGGGGCTGCTGGACGGGTGGGTCGCGGACAGCCCGGACTCGCGGGACTGGCGGGACCTCGAAGAGGTGTGCTGACGGCTCCGGCGGTCGCGGGCTGAGGCCGTGGGGCGGACGCGGGTCCTTCGTGGCCGGTCGCACGGTTCCCCGCGCCCCTGAAACTCTTTCCCGCGCCCCTGAGGGGGTGGTCCACGTACCCTGTAGCAGCATTCACTCCGAGTTTCAGTGCAGGAAGGCGTACGTCGGTCATGGCTCAGCAGGACACCGATCAGCAGCACACGGGCGTGCTCCCCGTCGACGACGAGGGCTATGTCGTCGACACGCAGGACTGCGAGGAGCGCGAGAACGCCTGGCGTGAGCGCGGGACCTCGCGGCCGATCACGGTCGTCGGCAACCCCGTCCTGCACAAGGAGTGCCAGGACATCACCGAGTTCGGCGCGGAGCTGGACCAGCTCGTGGCGGACATGTTCGCCAGCCAGCGCACCGCCGAGGGCGTCGGCCTGGCCGCCAACCAGATCGGCGTGGACCTGAAGGTCTTCGTCTACGACTGCATGGACGACGACGGCGTCCGGCACGTCGGCGTGGTCTGCAACCCCGAGCTGGTCGAGCTGCCCGCCGGCCGGCGCGTCCTGGACGACAGCAACGAGGGCTGCCTGTCCGTGCCGACGGCGTACGCGCAGCTCGCGCGCCCCGACTACGCCGAGGTGACCGGCCAGGACGAGAAGGGCAACCCGGTCAAGGTCCGCGGCACCGGCTACTTCGCGCGGTGTTTGCAGCACGAGACGGACCACCTGTACGGCTACCTGTACATCGACCGCCTGTCCAAGCGTGACCGCAAGGACGCGCTGCGGCAGATGGCCGAGAACGAACCGCGCTACCCCGTCGTCGCCAACGACTGACACGGCCGCCGGCACCCCGGCGGACGCACCGGAGCAGCCACGACGCCCGGTCGGGATCCTTCCCCGACCGGGCGTCGTTCGTCTGTTCGCCACATGATTTCCGGCATCTTGGGGTGGTGAATGAAGCAAATCCGTTCCCACAACGGTCAGTTGTGGTGCTGAATGGGCAGTGCGGGGATACGCGACGGCGCACGCCCGGCACGGCACGGAGGGGTGTGCGCATCTGGCGGCTGAGAGGGGACTGCTCGTGCACGCATTCGCACACGGCACCACATCGTCGGCAACGGTGGCAGTACCGCCGTCTCTCGCCCTCCCGGTGATCGAGGACGTGTTTCCCCGGCAGCTCCACCCGTATTGGCCGAAGCTCCAGGAGAACACGCGCCGGTGGCTGCTGGAAAAACGGCTCATGCCCGCGGACAAGGTGCGTGAATACGCCGACGACCTGCGCTACACGGACCTCATGGCCGGGTACTACGTCGGTGCCCCCGACGACGTCCTGCAGGCCATCGCGGACTACAGCGCGTGGTTCTTCGTCTGGGACGACCGCCACGACCGCGACATCGTCCACGGCCGGACCGAGGACTGGGCCTGCCTGCGGCGCCGGCTGCACGCGGCGCTCGACTCACCCGGTCACCATCTGCACCACCCGGACGCCCTGGTGGCAGGGTTCGCCGACAGTGTGCTCCGGTTGTACGGGTTCCTTCCGTCCACCTGGAACCACCGGTTCGCCCGGCACTTTCACGCGGTGATCGAGGCCTACGACCGCGAGTTCCGCAACCGCGTCGAGGGCCGGGTGCCCGGCGTCGAGGAGTACCTCGCCCTGCGGCGCCTCACCTTCGCCCACTGGATCTGGACGGACCTGCTGGAGCCGAGCGCCGGCCTCCAGCTCCCGGACGCCGTACGGAAAGACCCCGCGTTCCGCCGTCCGGCCCTGCTGAGCCAGGAATTCGCCGCCTGGTACAACGACCTCTGTTCACTGCCCAAGGAAATAGCGGGGGACGAGGTCCACAATCTCGGAATCAGTCTCGTCGCGCACGAGCGGATGACACTCGAAGAAGCGGTGGAAGAAGTGCGCCGCCGCGTGGAGGAATGCATCACCGAATTCATCGAGGCCGAACGGGACGCCCTGCGTTTCGCCGACGAACTCGCCGACGGAACCGTGCACGGAAAAGAACTCGGCGCCGCCGTGCGCGCCTGCGTCGGCAATATGCGGAACTGGTTCAGCACCGTCTACTGGTTCCACCACGAGTCCGGCCGGTACATGGTCGACAGCTGGGACGACCGCTCCACACCCCCGTACGTCAGCAACGAAGCGGCAGGTGAGAAATGACCCTCGACTCCGTACGGCCCGACACGCGTGAGGTGTCCGGACTGCGCGAACCGCCCCTCGCCGGCGGCGCCGTCCCGGGCCTCGGGCACGGTCTGAAGCTCGTGCGCGACCCGCTCGCGTTCATGTCCCAGCTGCGCGACCACGGCGACGTCGTACGCCTCAGGCTGGGCCCCAAGACGGTGTACGCCGTCACCACGCCGGAGCTCACCGGCGCACTCGCGCTCAGCCCGGACTACCACATCGCCGGGCCGCTGTGGGAGTCCCTGGAGGGCCTGCTCGGCAAGGAGGGCGTGGCGACCGCCAACGGCCCCCTGCACCGCCGCCAGCGGCGCACCATCCAGCCCGCGTTCCGCCTGGACGCCATTCCCGCCTACGGCCCCGTCATGGAGGAGGAGGCGCACGCCCTCACCACGCGCTGGCGGCCCGGCGAGACGGTCGACTGCACCTCCGAGTCGTTCCGGGTCGCCGTGCGGATCGCCGCCCGCTGCCTGCTGCGCGGTGAATACATGGACGAGCGCGCGGAACGGCTCAGCATCGATCTCGCCACTGTCTTCCGCGGCATGTACCGCCGTATGGTGATCCCGCTCGGACCGCTGTACCGGCTGCCGTTCCCGGCCAACCGCGAATTCAACCGGGCACTGGCCGATTTGCATCTGCTGGTCGACGAGATCGTCGCCGAGCGGAGGGCATCCGGTCAAAAGCCGGACGATTTGCTGACGGCATTGCTGGAGGCGAAGGACGACAATGGCGACCCCATCGGAGAACAGGAGATCCACGATCAGGTCGTCGCGATACTGACCCCCGGCAGCGAAACCATCGCCTCCACGATCATGTGGCTGCTCCAGCTTCTCGCCGACCATCCGGAACACGCCGAGAAGGTGCGCGCCGAGGTCGAATCCGTCACCGGCGGCCGCCCGGTCGCCTTCGAGCACGTCCGCCGGCTCGGCCACACCAACAACGTCGTCGTCGAGGCCATGCGCCTCAGGCCCGCCGTCTGGATACTGACGCGGCGCGCGATGGCCGACAACGACCTGGGCGGCTACCGCATCCCCGAGGGGGCGGACATCATCTACAGCCCCTACGCCATCCAGCGCGACGCCCGCTCCCACGAACGCCACCTCGACTTCGACCCCGACCGGTGGCTGCCAGAGCGGGCCAAGGACGTGCCCAAGTACGCGATGAACCCGTTCAGCGTCGGCAACCGCAAGTGCCCGAGCGATCACTTCTCGATGACCCAGCTGAGCCTGATCGTCGCGGCGGTCTCGGCGAAGTACCGCTTCGAGCAGACCGGCGGCTCCGACCCCGCCACCCGCGTGGGCATCACCCTGCGCCCCCACCGGCTGCTGGTGAAGCCCGTCGAGTGGTGAACGGCTCCGCCTGACACTCGCGCGTCCCGGCACGGGGGTGTCAGGCGGACCGGGCTCTTTGTAATGAACTCGCCACAACTGAGGGGTTGTCGAGGGGTTGACGATGTCATCCCTGTGAACGGCCTGTGTACTCTCCTGCCACATCACACACAGGGGAGGGATCATGCGCGGGAAAGCGGCCGGAACGGCCTGGGCCCTGGCGGGCGGGGCGGCGGCCCTGACACTGCTCACGGCGACGAGCGCACACGCGGAGGGCCGGGGGGACGTCAGAGTCACCGCGACCGCGGTGAACAAGGGGGCCGACGTCGTCGTCGGGACCACGAACACGGTGACGTTCCCGATCGCCATCACGGTCAAGGACAACTCGGGCGTGAAGGGGCTGACCCACGTCAGCGCCTTCAACTCGTCCAACGCGTACGGCTTCTTCGACTGGACCGGGACGTCCTGCGTCAAGCAGTCGTCCACCACGTCGGTGTGCACGGCCACGATGAAGGCCGACCCGGCCTGGATCCCGGACAGCGACGACATCGACAGCAACCGGATCGCCGGTGGCTGGCAGGTGAACGCGACCGTCAAGGCGAACGACGGGGACTACTGGATCTACGACAGCATCGCCCGGTTCGAGGTGAAGCGGGCGTCGAAGCTCACCACCGACGCCTCTCCCGAGCCGGTCAGGAAGGGGGCCGGGCTCACCGTCACCGGCAAGCTGTCCCGGGCGAACTGGGAGGACCTGAAGTACCACGGCTTCACCGGACAGCAGGTACGGCTCCAGTTCAGGGCCGCCGGCGCCGCCCACTACCACACGGTCAGGACCGTGAAGACGGGCGACGCCGGGAAGCTGAGCACCAAGGTGACCGCCGACTCGGCGGGCAGCTGGCGCTGGTACTTCCCCGGCACGACGACGACCTCGCGGGTCGTGTCGGCCGGGGACGCGGTGAAGCTGAAGTAGCCCTGGGGGGTGTCTCCCCCTCGGTCAGAAGTCCTCGTCCAGGTCGACCGTGCCCTCCACGGCGACCTGGTACGCCGACGGGCGGCGCTCGAAGAAGTTCGTGAGCTCCTGGACACCCTGGAGCTCCATGAAGGAGAACGGGTTCTCCGAGCCGTACACCGGGGCGAAGCCCAGACGCGTCAGACGCTGGTCGGCGACGCACTCCAGGTACTGGCGCATCGACTCGGTGTTCATGCCCGGCAGGCCCTCGCCGCACAGGTCGCGCGCGAACTGCAGCTCGGCCTCGACGGCCTCCCGCAGCATGTCGGTGACCTGCTGCTGGAGCTCGTCGTCGAACAGGTCCGGCTCCTCCTTGCGGACGGTGTCGACCACGTCGAAGGCGAAGGACATGTGCATGGTCTCGTCACGGAACACCCAGTTGGTGCCCGTGGCGAGGCCGTGCAGCAGACCCCGGCTGCGGAACCAGTAGACGTACGCGAAGGCGCCGTAGAAGAACAGGCCCTCGATGCACGCGGCGAAGCAGATCAGGTTCAGCAGGAAGCGGCGCCGGTCGGCCCTGGACTCCAGCTGGTCCAGCTTCTCGACCTCGTTGATCCACTTGAAGCAGAACGCGGCCTTCTCCCGGATGGAGGGGATGTTCTCCACCGCGTCGAACGCGGCCGCGCGGTCCTCCGGATCGGGCAGGTAGGTGTCCAGCAGCGTCAGATAGAACTGGACGTGCACGGCCTCCTCGAACAGCTGCCGGCTCAGGTAGAGCCGCGCCTCGGGGGAGTTGATGTGCTTGTACAGCGTCAGCACCAGGTTGTTCGCGACGATCGAGTCGCCCGTCGCGAAGAAGGCCACCAGGCGGCCGATCAGGTGCTGCTCCTCCGGGGACAGCTTCGCGAGGTCGGCCACGTCCGAGTGGAGGTCGACCTCCTCCACGGTCCAGGTGTTCTTGATGGCGTCCCGGTAGCGCTCGTAGAAGTCCGGGTAGCGCATGGGGCGCAGGGTCAGTTCGAAGCCCGGGTCGAGCAGGTTGGTGTTACGGGTACTCATTACTGGCAGGCCTCGCAGGACTCGGGGTTCTCAAGGGAGCAGGCGACGGCGTCGGGGTCGGCGGTCTGCTGGACGGGGATGGTGGCCTGCGCCTGGGCGGCACGGGCGATACGGGTCGCCGGACGCGAGCGCAGGTAGTAGGTCGTCTTCAGGCCCTGCTTCCAGGCGTACGCGTACATCGAGGAGAGCTTGCCGATGGTCGGCGTCTCCAGGAAGAGGTTCAGCGACTGCGCCTGGTCCAGGAACGGGGTGCGGGCCGCCGCCATGTCGATCAGTCCGCGCTGCGGGATCTCCCACGCCGTGCGGTACAGACGCCGTACGTCCTCGGGGATCCAGACGAAGTCCTGCACCGAGCCGCTCGCGTCGCGCAGCGCCTCACGGGTGCGCGCGTCCCACACGCCCATCTCCTTCAGCTCGCGCACCAGGTAGGAGTTGACCTGGAGGAACTCACCGGAGAGGGTCTCGCGCTTGAACAGGTTGGAGACCTGCGGCTCGATGCACTCGTACACGCCCGCGATGGAGGCGATGGTGGCCGTCGGGGCGATGGCGAGCAGCAGGGAGTTGCGCATGCCGACCTCGGCGATCCGCGCCCGCAGGGCCTCCCAGCGCTCGGGCCAGTTGAGCTCCACGTCGAAGTGGTCGGGGTGCAGCACGCCCCGGGCCGTACGGGTCTTCTCCCAGGCCGGCAGCGGACCGCTGCGCTCGGCCAGGTCGGTGGAGGCCTCGTAGGCGGCCAGCATGATGCGCTCGGCGATCCGCGAGGACAGGGCCTTCGCCTCGGGCGAGTCGAAGGGCAGGCGCAGCTGGAAGAAGACGTCCTGCAGACCCATGGCGCCGAGGCCGACCGGACGCCACCTGGCGTTGGAGCGGCCCGCCTGCTCGGTCGGGTAGAAGTTGATGTCCACGACGCGGTCGAGGAAGGTCACGGCGGTGCGGACCGTCTCGTCCAGCCGCTTCCAGTCGATGTCGCCGTCGGCGACGAAGGCGCCCAGGTTCACCGAGCCGAGGTTGCACACCGCCGTCTCGCCGTCGTCGGTGACCTCCAGGATCTCCGTGCAGAGGTTGGAGGAGTGCACGACGTTGCCCGGCTCGGCCGTCTGGTTGGCCGTGCGGTTGGCGGCGTCCTTGAAGGTCATCCAGCCGTTGCCGGTCTGCGCGAGGGTGCGCATCATGCGGCCGTACAGCTCGCGGGCCGGCATGGTCTTCCTCGCGAGCCCGGCGGCCTCCGCCTCGCGGTACGCGGCGTCGAACTCCGCGCCCCACAGGTCGACCAGACCGGGCACGTCCGCCGGGGAGAACAGCGACCACTCGGCGTCGGCGTTGACCCGGCGCATGAACTCGTCCGGGATCCAGTGCGCGAGGTTCAGGTTGTGCGTACGGCGCGCGTCCTCACCGGTGTTGTCGCGCAGCTCCAGGAACTCCTCGATGTCGGAGTGCCAGGTCTCCAGGTACACCGCGGCGGCGCCCTTGCGGCGGCCGCCCTGGTTCACCGCGGCGACCGAGGCGTCGAGGGTCTTCAGGAACGGCACGATGCCGTTGGAGTGCCCGTTGGTGCCGCGGATCAGCGAACCGCGCGAGCGGATGCGGGAGTACGACAGACCGATGCCGCCGGCGTGCTTGGAGAGGCGGGCCACCTGGTGGTAGCGGTCGTAGATCGAGTCCAGCTCGTCCAGCGGGGAGTCGAGCAGGTAGCAGGACGACATCTGGGGGTGCCGGGTGCCGGAGTTGAAGAGCGTGGGCGAGGACGGGAGGTAGTCCAGGCGGCTCATCAGGCCGTAGAGCGCGGCCACTTCGTCGACCGAGCGGGCGCTGTCGTCCTCGGCGAGGCCGCTCGCCACGCGCAGCATGAAGTGCTGGGGCGTCTCGATCACGTGCCGGGTGATCGGGTGGCGCAGCAGGTAGCGGCTGTGCAGCGTGCGCAGGCCGAAGTAGCCGAAGCGGTCGTCGGCCTCGGTGTCGATGAGCGCGTTCAGCCGGTCGGCGTGCAGCCGCACGAACTCGGCGGTGCGGTCGGCGACCAGGCCCTCGCGGTGCCCGACGGCGACGGACTCGGTGAAGGAGGTCACTCCCTGCGAGGCGGCCTCGGCCCGGACGGAGAGCGTGAGCAGACGGGCGGCGAGCTGCGAGTACGCGGGGTCCTCGGAGATCAGGCCGGCGGCCGCCTCCGTGGCCAGTTCGCGCAGTTCCGCCTCGTCGGCGCGGGCCGAACGGCCGCGCAGCGCGGCCGCGGCGACCCTGCCGGGGTCCGCGTCGGGGAGGTCGGCGGTCAGCTCGGTCAGGGTCCGCAGCAGCGCGGCACCAGGACCGTCGGTCTCCACCTGGGCCTCGGTCGCCGGGGTGGCTGAAGCCGGATCGGCAGGCGCGATGGTCACGTGGGGGCTCTCCCTCGCTCGGCACGGGGGCCCGGCGGAGGGCAGCGGCAGCACGAGCGCACACGGCGTCGCGTCCACCGGCCCACTCCGCGAGGCCCGGACGTCTTGGGGCACCCGGACCGGACGGCCGGGCGCGGCTGCCGGCAGGTCCTCGGACTGACCGAGCACGCTCCGCCCCGAAGGGACGGACGCGTACAAGTACACCGTTGCGGGACAGTTCCGGATTCGCACCGGATTCCCCTGCGGCGACAGCGATGATGAGCATACATCTAGTGCCGGGCTGCGATGGCACCACCAGATGTTGTGTCTGCTGTGTGTCGTGACGGATTCAGAGCGTCATTGCGCACGGCAGCGGGCCGCCGTGGGAGATGCTCCACGACGGCCCGCTGAGGGCTGTTCACGACCGGCCGCCCACCCGTCCGGGGTGCTGTTCGGGGGGCCGTTTCCGAGGCCGTCCCGGGCCGCTTCCGGGGCCTTCGCGGGCCCCGCCGGACTAGTGGGCGCTCCCCGCCGTGGCGGGCGGAAGCTCCGCCTGGACGCCCGGGTCGCCGCGGTCCGCCGTGTAGTCCTCCGGGCTGGTCTCGTCGATGCCCTCGGGGGCCTTCAGCGCCTTCAGCGCGAAGGTGAGGACCACGGTGACCACGACGTTCAGGACGAACGCCGTGAGGCCGATGTAGCCGATCTCACCGATGCCCGGGATCTCCTTGGCCGAGCCGCCGAAGTGCGCCTGGGTCGGGGAGGCCACGCCGTACGCCGCGGCCGTGCCGTAGATCATGCCGACCGCCCAGCCGGCCAGCAGCGCCCAGCGGTGGAACCAGCGGGTGAACAGGCCGCCGACCAGGGCCGGGAAGGTCTGCAGGATCCAGATGCCGCCCAGCAGCTGGAAGTTGATGGCGACCGTCTTGTCCATGGTCAGGACGAAGACCAGCGCGCCCACCTTCACCAGCAGCGAGACCAGCTTGGAGACCTTGGTCTCCTGCTCGGGCGTGGCGTCCGGCTTGATGAAGTCCTTGTAGATGTTGCGGGTGAACAGGTTCGCCGCCGCGATCGACATGATCGCCGCCGGCACCAGCGCGCCGATGCCGATCGCCGCGAAGGCCACGCCCGCGAACCAGGACGGGAACATGTCCTCGAACAGCTGCGGGATCGCCAGCTGCCCGTTGGTCACCTTCACGCCGGCCGCGATCGCCATGAAGCCCAGCAGGGCCAGCAGGCCGAGCATGAGGGAGTACAGCGGCAGGATCGTGGTGTTGCGGCGGATCACGTCACGGCTCCTGGACGACAGGGTCGCGGTGATCGAGTGCGGGTACATGAAGAGCGCGAGCGCCGAGCCGAGCGCCAGGGTGGCGTACGTCCACTGGCCCGCCTCCGCCGGGACGAGGGCGCCGCGCGGCTTTCCGGTGGCCGGATTCACCTGCGAGAACGCCTTGTCGGCCTGGGCGAAGATGTCGTGGAAGCCGCCCAGCTTGATCGGGATGTAGATGATCGCCACCGCGATGACGAGGTAGATCAGGCCGTCCTTGACGAACGCGATCAGCGCGGGCGCGCGCAGGCCCGAGGAGTAGGTGTACGCCGCCAGCACGCCGAAGGCGATGAGCAGCGGGAGGTCCTTCACGAACCAGTTGGTGTTCTCCCCGCCGCCGACGCCCATCACGTCCAGCACCGCCTGGATGCCGACGAGCTGGAGCGCGATGTACGGCATGGTCGCGAGGATGCCGGTGACCGCGACGGCCAGCGACAGGCTCTTGGAGCCGAAGCGGCCGCGCACGAAGTCCGAGGTCGTCACGTATCCGTGGCGGTGCGAGACCGACCACAGCCGGGGCAGGAAGGTGAAGATCAGCGGGTAGACGAGGATCGTGTACGGCACCGCGAAGAAACCGGCCGCGCCCGCCGCGTAGATCGCCGCGGGCACCGCGACGAAGGTGTACGCCGTGTACAGGTCGCCGCCGAGCAGGAACCAGGTGACCCAGGTCCCGAACGACCGTCCGCCCAGGCCCCATTCGTCCAGCGACTGCTCGTTGTCGGCCTTGCGCCAGCGCGCCGCCAGGAAGCCCATGACCGTGACGGCCAGGAAGAAGAAGACGAAGACGCCGAGCGCGACGCCGTTGACACCGTCCTTCACTGCGCCGCACCCCCCTTCGCGGCGGCGCGGGCGCGCTGCTCACGCTGCCACAGCTGGTACGCCGTCATGGTGAGAGCGGTCGAGATCAGCACCCAGAGCATCTGGTACCAGTAGAAGAACGGGATCCCGATGA
Source organism: Streptomyces sp. NPDC090108 (assembly GCF_044747185.1). Taxonomy (NCBI): domain Bacteria; kingdom Bacillati; phylum Actinomycetota; class Actinomycetes; order Kitasatosporales; family Streptomycetaceae; genus Streptomyces; species Streptomyces sp. NPDC090108. Next base: position 519,322 of record NZ_JBIVDQ010000001.1, on the reverse strand, counting down.
ACGCCGGGTCCGTCTTGGCGAACGAGCCGACCCACAGCATCGCCACGAACGGCGCGACGAGACACAGGGCGATGACGATGCGCACCGGTGTCACCACCGGTGGTCTGACTTCCTCGGGTGCTTCTGACATGCGGCGCTCCGTCCCCTCGCTGATCACACGCGTAATGGGCACGCAATCTAGGTGACGGTGTCACCGCAGCGGAAGACCTCGTCCGGATATCGGTATGTCGATCTGGAGCGAGAGATGTGGAGACTCCGGGACCCGGGCCGGCGAACCGGCCGGGGCCGCGGGCGGAGCCGTCAGTCCAGCGGCCGCTTCAGCCGCGCGACGAACTTGTACCGGTCGCCCCGGTAGACCGAGCGCACCCACTCCACCGGCCGGCCCTCGCGGTCCACGGAGTGCCGGGACAGCAGCAGCATCGGCAGGCCGACGTCGGTGCCGAGCAGGCTCGCCTCGCGCGGGGTGGCCAGGGAGGTCTCGATGGTCTCCTCGGCCTCGGCGAGATGGACGTCGTAGACCTCGGCGAGCGCGGTGTACAGGGAGGTGTACTTGACGAGCGACCGGCGCAGCGCGGGGAAGCGCTTCGCCGAGAGGTGGGTGGTCTCGATGGCCATCGGCTCGCCGTTGGCCATGCGCAGCCGCTCGATGCGCAGCACGCGTCCGCCGGCGGTGATGTCGAGCAGTCCGGCGAGCCGTTCGTCGGCGGTGACATAGCCGATGTCGAGCAGCTGCGAGGTCGGCTCCAGGCCCTGGGCGCGCATGTCCTCGGTGTAGGAGGTCAGTTGCAGCGCCTGGGAGACCTTGGGCTTGGCGACGAAGGTCCCCTTGCCCTGGATGCGTTCGAGCCGGCCCTCGACGACGAGTTCCTGGAGGGCCTGGCGGACGGTGGTGCGTGAGGTGTCGAACTCGGCCGCCAGCGTGCGCTCGGGCGGCACCGGCGTGCCCGGCGCCTGTGTCTCCGTCATCTCGAGCAGATGCTTCTTCAGACGGTAGTACTTGGGCACGCGCGCCGTACGGACGGTCGCGCCGGCCTCGTTCTCCCCGCTGCTGACGTCGGTGCTCATGCTCTGCCTTCCCGGCTCCGGATGCCGAAAGCGACCGACGTCCCGTCGGTCACGGGTCACATCGTGGCACGGCCGCGTGCGCGGGGGTCCACCCGCACGTTCCGTGATCTCCCCCTGTATACCCCCGCACTTTCAGTTGGTCTAGTCCATCGCGGGCCGGGGTGCGATTGGTCTACCGGAACTGGGCAGTCCGATGTGTCGCATGCGTTATGAAAGATCCCTGCATATCTCGTTCGGGTCACGGACGCTCCGTGCCTGCTTGAACACCCTTGACAGGCCTATTGGTCTGGGCCAAGCTCCCCGTGCTGGTCTACACCATTGGTCCAGGTCCCGGCCCCATGGGCGGTACGTGCCACGACGGTCGCCGCGGGGAGCCAGGGGGGTTCGTGGGCATCCCTGAGGAGGGTGGCGTGAAGCGCAGGCTGATAGCCGCGATCGGTATCGCGGGCATGGTCGTCTCCGTAGCGGCGTGCGGCAGTGACAGCAAGGACGGCAAGGCCCAGGGGGCGGACGCCAAGGAGCTGACCGTCTGGCTCACCGTCGACGCCCAGAACAACTGGCCCGACCTGGTGAAGGCCGCCGACGCCGCCGTGCAGAAGAAGCACCCCGGCCTGAAGGTCAAGCACGAGTACTACGGCTGGCCGGACAAGAACACCAAGCTGGACGCCGTCCTCGCCACCGACAAGGCCCCCGACGTCGTCGAGATGGGCAACTCCGAGATGCTGGGCTACATGGTCAAGGGCGCCTTCGCCCCCGTCGACCCGGCGCAGTTCAGCAACTCCGGCACCTGGCTGGACGGCCTCAAGACCTCGGTGACGTACGAGGGCAAGACCTACGGCGTGCCGTACTACGCCGGCGGCCGCGTCGCCAACTGGCGCAAGGACATCGCCGCTTCGGCCGGCATCAAGGCCACGCCGAAGACCTACGCCGAACTGACCTCCGACCTGGACAGGATCCAGAAGAAGGAGGGCGGCAAGTTCAGCGCCTGGTACCAGCCCACCCGTGACTGGTACGCGGGCATGTCCTTCGTCTACGACGCGGGCGGCGCCATCGCCAAGGAGGAGGGTGGCCGGTGGAAGGCCGACCTCTCCTCGCCCGAGTCCCTCAAGGGCCTCACGGAGTTCAAGAACGTCGTCGGCAAGTACATGCACGGCGACCGGACCAAGGACGAGTCGGACCGCTACATCGTCTACGGCCAGGGCAAGTCCGCCATGATCTTCGCCGCCGCCTGGGAGGGCGCGACCGCCGCCGACCCGAAGAACGACAAGACCGGCAAGCTCAAGGACAACCTCGAGAACTTCGTCATGCCCGGTCCGTCCGGCAAGAACATGCCGGTCTTCCTCGGCGGCTCCGACCTCGCCGTGCCCGTGAAGTCCAAGGCCCAGGCGCTCGCCGCCGAGTGGATCAACGCCTTCACCGGCCCCTCCGGCCAGAAGGGCCTGATGGCCAAGGGCAACCTGCCCAACAACAAGACCGACCTCGCCACCCTCAAGAACGACCCGGCGACCGCCGTCCCGGCCACCGCCGCCGAGTCCAGCTGGTTCGTCCCCATGGCCCCCGGCTGGGGCCAGGTCGAGAAGGCGCAGGTGCTGCAGACCATGCTGCAGAACATCGGCACCGGCAAGAAGTCCGTCGAGGCCGCCGCGAAGGAAGCGGACGCCGCGATCGACAAGGTCATCAACAACAAGTGACCCGGAGCGGGGCCCCGTCCGCCGACGGGGCCCCGCTTCTCGTACGACTCCAGGGACCGCTGAGGAGCGCGCGATGAGTGCCGCAGACACGACCACCCCCGCCAAGGTGCCGCCACCGCGGCAGGCGTCCCCACCGGACCTCCCGGAGCGGCCACGGGGCTCGCGGCGGGCGGGCACCGCGGCCGCCCCCTGGCTGCTGCTCGCCCCCTGTCTGCTGGTCCTCGGCCTGGTCATGGGCTATCCGCTGGTCCGGCTGGTCACCCTCTCCTTCCAGAAGTTCGGCCAGTCCCAGCTGTGGGGCTTCCAGCCCGCCGAGTGGACCGGCCTCGACAACTTCCGCCAGGTGCTGGGCGACGGCGAGTTCTGGCAGGTCGTCCTGCGCACGGTCGTCTTCGCGGCCGGCTCCGTCGTCCTCACCATGGTCCTCGGCATGCTCGTCGCCCTGCTGCTCCAGCGCGTCTCCGGCTGGGTGCGGACCCTCGTCAACATCGCGCTGGTGGCGAGCTGGGGCATGCCCGTCATCGTCGCCACCACCGTCTTCAAGTGGCTCTTCGACGCCGACTACGGCGTCCTCAACGCCCTCGCGAGCAAGCTGCCCGGGGTCGACATGGTCGGCCACAACTGGTTCGCGAGCGGCCCCGAGGGGCTCGCCGTGATCATGCTGCTGGTGGTCTGGGGCGCGGTCCCCTTCGTGGTCATCACGCTCGGCGCGGGCCTCACCCAGGTCCCCAAGGAGCTGGAGGAGGCCGCCCGGCTGGACGGCGCGGGCGGCTGGGGCGTCTTCCGGTACGTCACCCTGCCCATCCTGCGCCCGATCGTCGTGATGCTCACGACCCTGTCGGTCATCTGGGACATGGGCGTCTTCCCGCAGGTCTTCGTCATGCGCGGCGGCCACCCCGAGCCCGAGTTCCAGCTGCTCACCACCTACTCCTACGACCGCGCCTTCGTGGTCAACGACTACGCGCAGGGCTCCGCGATCGCCCTCGTCACCGTCCTGCTGCTGCTCGCCGTCGTCGCCGTCTACATGCGCCAGATGCTCAAGATCGGAGAGGTCGAGTGACCAGCATGAGCGGTACGCGCTCCGCCCCCCGCCGGACGTCCCGGCTCGGCTGGAACCTGCTCGGACTCCTCGTCCTCGCCGGTGTCGGCTTCCCCGTCTACTGGATGCTCGACACGGCCGTGAAGCCGGCCAAGGACGCCATCGACCCCGACCCCAGCCTGCTGCCCACGGGGTTCACCCTCGACAACTTCCGCCGCGCGCTCGACATCGCCGACTTCTGGGGCCCGGTCGGCCGCAGCCTCGTCGTGTCGCTGTCCGTCGTGATCGTCGGCATCGCCGTCGGGATGCTGGCCGCGCTCGCCATCTCCCGGTTCGCCTTCCGCGGCCGCAAGGCCGTGATCGTCGCGATCCTCGCGGTCCAGATGGTCCCGCTCATCGCCATGATCATCCCGGTCTTCCTGCTCCTCAACGACCTGGGCCAGTACGACAAGCTCTCCGGCCTGGTCATCACCTACCTGACCTTCATCCTGCCCTTCACGGTGTGGACCCTGCGCGGCTTCATCGTCGGCATCCCGCGCGAACTGGAGGAGGCCGCGATGGTCGACGGCTGCTCGCGCACCGGCGCCTTCCTGCGCGTGGTCTTCCCGCTCCTCGCCCCCGGCATGGTCGCCACCTCGGTCTACGCCTTCATCCAGGCCTGGAACGAGTACCTGTACGCCCTGATGCTGCTCAGCCAGGAGCACCAGACGGCGACCGTGTGGCTCGGCAACTTCACCACCAAGCACGGCACCGAATACGCCCCGATGATGGCCGGCGCCACCATGATGGCCGTGCCGATCGTGGTCCTCTTCCTCCTCGTCCAGCGCAAGATGGCCGCGGGTCTGACCGCGGGCGCCGTGAAGGGATAACGCCACCCGATGACGACATTCGCCCGCGGCAGCGACACCCTCACCCGGGACGCGCTGACCGTCCTCCAGCCGGGCTTCACCGGCACCACCGCCCCCGACTGGCTGCTGCGCCGCCTCGGCGAGGGCCTCTCCTCCGTCGGCCTGTTCGGGCGCAACATCGCCTCGCCGGAACAACTGTCCGCCCTCACCGCACAGTTGCGCGCGGAACGCGAGGACGTCCTGGTCGCCATCGACGAGGAGGGCGGGGACGTCACCCGCCTCGAAGTCCGCTCGGGCTCCTCGTTCCCCGGCAACCTCGCGCTCGGCGCGGTGGACGACGTGGAGCTGACCCGCCAGGTGGCCCGCGCGCTCGGCCGCCGTCTCGCGGACTGCGGGGTGAACCTCAACTGGGCGCCGTCGGCCGACGTGAACTCCAACCCCGGCAACCCCGTCATCGGCGTCCGCTCCTTCGGCGCCGGCACCGCCCTCGTCGCCCGGCACACCGCCGCCTACGTCGACGGGCTCCAGTCGGCCGGGGTCGCCGCCTGCACCAAGCACTTCCCCGGGCACGGCGACACCGCCGTCGACTCCCACCACGCCCTGCCCCGCATCGACGCCCCCGCGGACGTCCTGGAAGCCCGGGACCTGGCCCCCTTCCGTGCCGCGATCGACGCCGGCACCCGGGCCGTGATGAGCGCCCACATCCTGGTCCCGGCCCTCGATCCGGACCGTCCGGCCACCCTCTCCCGGCCGATCCTCACCGGTCTGCTCCGCGGCGCCCTCGGCTACGACGGCCTGATCGTCACCGACGGCATGGAGATGCGGGCCATCGCCGGCACCTACGGCATCGAGCACGGCAGCGTCCTCGCCGTCGCCGCCGGGGCCGACGCCATCTGCGTGGGCGGCGGCCTCGCGGACGACGAGACCGTACGGCGCCTGCGCGACGCCCTGGTCGGCGCGGTCCGCTCCGGCGAACTCCCCGAGGAACGGCTCGCCGACGCGGCGGAACGGGTACGGGCGCTGGCGCGGTGGACCGCGGAGGCGGCGGGCGGGAAGAGCGGGACGGCCGCCGGGCGAGCGGAGGAGGCCGAGGCGGCGGAGGATCAGAGGGGAGCCGGGATCGGGCTGGTCGCCGCCCGGCGCGCGCTCACCGTCTCGTCCGCGAAGCCGTACGAGCCGCTGACCTCGGCCCCCTACGTCGCCGCCTTCACCCCGGTCGCCAACATCGCCGTCGGCGCCGAGACCCCCTGGGGCGTCGGCGCGGAACTGGCCCGCCTGCTGCCCGGCACCGCGACGGGCACCTTCTCGGGCGACGGCGCCGGCCGGGACGCCCTCGCGGCGGCGGGGGAGCGCCGGGTCGTCGCCGTGGTCCGGGACGAACACCGGCACCCCTGGATGGCGGCCGCCCTGGACACCCTGCTGTCCGCCCGCCCCGACACGGTCGTCGTCGAGATGGGCGTCCCGCAGTCCCCGCCCCGGGGCACCCCGCACATCGCGACGCACGGCGCGGCCCGCGTCTGCGGCAGGGCGGCGGCGGAGGTCATCGCGGGCACGGAGGTCTGAGCGGCGGGGGAGAGGGGGCTGTCCCGCGGGGGCGTCCCCGTACGGCGGGGGGCCGTCCCGTCCCGCCGGGACCGGACGGCCGGCCGGTCCCTAGATCCCCTGCCAGGAAGGCTTCGCCGCGTACGTGTGCCGGAAGTAGTCGGCCAGCTTCAGCTTGGAGGCGGCGGACTCGTCGGCGACGACCGTCGCGTGCGGGTGGAGCTGGAGCGCGGAGGCGGGACAGACGGCCGCCACGGGACCCTCGACGGTCGCGGCCACCGCGTCCGCCTTGCCCTCACCGGTCGCGAGCAGCACCAGGTGCCGGGCCTCCAGGATGGTGCCGATGCCCTGGGTGATGACGTGGTGCGGCACCTGGCCGATGTCGCCGTCGAAGAAACGCGCGTTGTCGAGCCGGGTCCGCTCCGTCAGCGTCTTGATCCGGGTCCGTGAAGCGAGCGACGAGCACGGCTCGTTGAACCCGATGTGCCCGTCCGTCCCGATCCCGAGCAGCTGGAGGTCCACCCCGCCGGCCCCGGCCAGCGCGCAGTCGTACTCCTCGCAGGCCGCCTGGACGTCCTCGGCCGCGCCGTCGGGCCCGAGGAACGCGTCCATCCCGATGCCGAGCGGCTCCAGCACCTCCCGGCGCAGCACCGAGCGGTAGGACTCGGGATGCTCGGCGGGCAGCCCCACGTACTCGTCGAGCTGGGCGATCCGCGCCCGCGAGACGTCCACGGCGCCGGAGCGCACCCGCGTGGCCAGTGCCCGGTAGACGGGCAGCGGGGTGGAGCCGGTGGCCACGCCGAGCAGGGCGTCGGGCTTGTGCCGCAGCAGCCGCGCCACGGCCTCGGCGATCAGTTCGCCGCCCGCCGCGGCATCCGGAACGATGACAACTTCCACGCTGGGCCTGCCGTTCTGAAGAGGTCGGGAGAGGTCTGGAGAGCGGGGACGGAAGAGACGGAGGACGGGCCGGGGACCTGGAGGGACACGTGGGAGAGCGGCATGTGGTTTAGACCAATCTAGCAGAACGGGTGTCCGGGAGGACCCTGTGTGACGACCTGTTCCGCCGCCCGTTCACGACCCTCCGCGCGCACCCGCCGAAATTGCCTGGGCCGTCGGCCCCCGCGGCCGTCCCCGGCGGACTAGGCTGCGTGTTGTCGCACGCCGACGCCCTTCGACGCAGCTCCTCATATCCATGGACACGCCCCGGTGGTCCAGTCCACAATGCGGGGGAGGGCAGCCGCGGAGCGGCACTCTGAGAAGCCTCCGTCTTCCCCGCACAGGAAGGCGGACCGAGGAACCGGAGCTCTCTGCCCTGACTGCTTCGGATCCTCACCTTCGGCCGGCCGGGACCGCACACCCCGCGGCCGATGATGCTCCGGGCTGCGGTGCCGGGTGGGTTGAGGGTCCCGCCCAGGCGCCGCGGCCCGCGGGTGTTTTCCGGCCGGCCAGAGCCGCGGGTACGCTCGCACATGTGCCCTCCATGAACGAACTGGTACGCCAGCACACCGACCTCGACGCCTCCGACCTCGAGTGGCTCCACCTGCTGGTCTCGGAGTGGCAGCTGCTCTCCGACCTGTCCTTCGCCGACCTGGTCCTGTGGATCCCCACCAGTGACGGAACCCGGTACGTCTCGGTCGCCCAGATGCGCCCCAACACCGGACCGACCTCCTACCAGGACGACATGGTGGGCCACCTCGTCCCGCGCGGCCGCCGGCCCATGCTGGACGCCTGCCTCGACGAGGGCCGGATCGTGCGCGAGGGCGACCCCGAATGGCGCGAAGAGGTCCCCGTACGGGTCGAGTCCATCCCCGTACGGCGTGAGGGCCGCGTCCTCGGCGTCATCGCCCGCAACACCAACCTGCTGACCGTGCGCACCCCGAGCCGGCTGGAACTGACCTATCTGCAGAGCGCCTCGGACCTCGCGCAGATGATCGCGGCCGGCACCTTCCCCTTCCCCGACCAGCAGGTCGACATGGACGTCTCGCCGCGCGCCGGCGACGGCCTGATCCGGCTGGACGCGGACGGCATCGTCCAGTACGCCTCGCCGAACGCCCTGTCCTCCTACCACCGGCTCGGCCTGGCCGCCGATCTGGTCGGCCAGCATCTCGGGCAGACCACCGCCGAACTCGCTCCGACCCGTGGCCCGGTGGACGAGGCGCTGGCCAAGGTGGCCAGCGGCTGGGCGCCCCGCGAGTTCGAGATCGAGGCCAACGACGGGGTGATCCAGTTCCGGGCCATTCCGCTCAAGCCCAAGGGCGCCCGCATCGGTTCCCTGGTGCTGTGCCGGGACGTCACGGAACTGCGTCGCCGCGAGCGTGAGTTGATCACCAAGGACGCGACCATCCGGGAGATCCACCACCGGGTGAAGAACAACCTCCAGACCGTGGCGGCCCTGTTGCGCCTCCAGGCCCGCCGCATCGATTCCGAACGCGGCCGTGAGGCGCTGGAGGAGGCCGTGCGGCGCGTCGGTTCGATCGCCATCGTGCACGAGACGCTGTCCCAGAACCTGGACGAGCGCGTGGAGTTCGACGACATCGCCGACCGGGTGCTCGCGATGGTCGCGGAGATCTCGCCGGGCAAGGTCGCCGGCCGGCGCACCGGACGGTTCGGGGTGCTCGACGCCGAAGTCGCCACCCCGCTGTCGATGGTCCTGACCGAAGTCCTCCAGAACGCCCTGGAACACGGCTTCCGGGACGGCGACACCGGCACGGTCGAGGTCTCCGCGGTCCGCGGCGGCACCACGCGGGACGCCCGGCTCCTCGTCACCGTCCAGGACGACGGCGTCGGCCTGCCCGAGGGCTTCGACCCGCACACCGCGGGCAACCTCGGCCTGCAGATCGTGCGGACGCTGGTGGAGGGCGAGCTGGGCGGCACCTTCGACATGGTCCGGGTGCCGGAGGGCGGGACCCGGGTGCTGCTCGACATCCCGGTGCGCGCGCAGAAGTAGGGAGCGCGCGCGGGCGCGCGTGTGAGGGGGGTGTGCGCGAAGGCGCCGCCCCGCCCCCGCCGGGTCGCCAGGTCGCAGGGTCGCCGGGTCGCCGGGGCAAGCAAAAAGCCCCGGACCGCCATTGGTCCGAGGCTTGTGCTCGTTGCTGTTCCGCCCTCAGGGCGAGGGCGAGCATCGGGGGGTACTGCGCGCTGCGGCTCGGGGCGGGAGATGCGCACGTACTGTGCGCGCCGCCAAGCTCAGGCTGTCAGCAGGGGTGGGAATGTCAGGCGGAAGCCTGACGAGCCCGGTTGCGGGCGGCGCGGCGCTTCATTGCGCGGCGCTCGTCCTCGCTGAGACCACCCCAGACGCCGGAGTCCTGGCCGGACTCGAGCGCCCACTGCAGGCACTGCTCCATGACGGGGCAGCGACGGCAGACAGCCTTGGCTTCCTCGATCTGCAGCAGCGCAGGACCGGTGTTGCCGATGGGGAAGAACAGCTCGGGGTCTTCCTCGCGACAAACGGCGTTGTGACGCCAGTCCATGGCTGCTACCTCTCAGATTGCTTGTGAATGTGAACGCTTTCACGAATCCCTCAACAAGTGAAGGGCCGAACGCCGAGATGTGACCGGCCTGGTCCTGAGGTTTGAAGAGGGGTTCTGGTGATCACCGAGGCCGGTGTTGCGGGCCGTCTCGATCGCCACGTAGAGACTCGCAAACCTCGGCGACGGATACAACCCCTTCCGGAAGATTTTTTTTGATTCCTCGGTGTCGACTAGGTCACAGCCGTACTTCCATGGGGTGGATCCTGGCCTAAACGTTCGAGTGAAAGGACTTTCGCCCGTTCCGCTCACACAATCACACGCAGTGCTTGGCGTACGCCTGTGAACGTCACGCTCGTTCGCAGCCCTAGGTGGTCGCCGTCCATCTGGAGGGGCAACGGGACCTTCGAATGCAAGGTGAAGCGGTCCAGATCGTGCAGTGAGACCGCATGCTTTCCCTGCGGTCCCCGCTCGGGGGACGAAGTGAGCAACTGGGTCCCATACCGGGCGACAGCGGCCGTCGACAGACGGCTGAGACCGAGTACATCGATGCCGGTATCGAACGACGCCTTAGGTGACGTGTACATAGGGCGATTGCCGAGATACGTCCAAGGGGACGTGTTCGAGACTATGGCGACAACAAGATCACCGACCGGGTCGGCGCCCGGCCGTTCCAGGGTGATCGTGCCGTGCCGGCGGTGCTGCTCCCCGAGGAACTGGCGGACCACCTGGCGCACGTACAGCGCGTGCGTCGACTTCTTGCCGCGCTCGCGCTGCTGCTCGACCCGGCCGACCACGCCCGCGTCGAAGCCCAGCCCGGCGTTGAACGTGAACCAGCGCTCCGGCACCGACTCGTCCTCCGTGCCGGGCGTCCCCGAGGTCAGCCCCAGGCCGACGACCCGCTCGCTGCCGGTCCGCAAGGCGTCCAGCAGGGCACCGGTGGCCTCGACGGGGTCGTTGGGCAGACCCAGCGCGCGGGCGAAGACATTGGTCGAGCCGCCGGGGACCACCGCGAGACCGGGCAGCCGCTCCAGGTCGGGGCCGGCGTGCAGCAGGCCGTTGACCACCTCGTTGACCGTGCCGTCGCCGCCCAGGGCCACGACCATGTCGATGTCGTCGCTCTCCGCCGCCTGCCGGGCCAGGTCGCGCGCGTGACCGCGGTACTCGGTGGTGACCGCCTCCAGCTTCATCTCGCTGGCGAGCGCGTGGATGAGGACATCACGTCTGCGTGCGCTCGTAGTGGTTGCCGCCGGATTGACCACGAGAAGTGCACGCATGACTCGCAGCGTACCTACTGGGGGGTACCCGGCCCAGACCGAGTTAGGGATCCGGTAAGAGAAGACGACGTGAGCCTGAACACGCGAGGCTCCGCGCGCGTACGGGAATGGAACCGGCGGCACGGGGAAAGCGGGGCGGGACATGGTGAGGACCGGCGGGGACACACAGGTCAGGGCGGGGCCGTCCGCGAGGCGGGTGCGGGCCGGGGACGGGGCGGCCGGGTCCGCCGCGCACAGGGCTACCCTTCTGGAGTGAGCAGCGAGCAGAACCCCGCCCCGGACACCGACGCCGTCACCGCGGACGCACCGCGCCCGCGCCGCCTGATCTGGGCGGCATCCCTGTCCGCGCTGGAGGGGATCGCCCTCGTGGCCGCCGGCGTGTGGGTCCTCGTCCTCGGACTGACCGGCGACCCGGACAACCGGCAGCAGGCCGTGACCGGCGGGATCACCCTGGCCGTGCTCGCGCTGCTGCCCCTGCTCGCCGCGCGCGGGCTGCTGCTCCGGCGCGGCTGGAGCCGGGGCCCCGCCGTCATCACGCAGATCATGGCCCTGCCGGTGGCCTACAACCTGCTGAAGGTCGACAGCATGTCCATCGGCGTCGGGATCGCCCTCGCCGCGGTGGCCGTCGCCTCCCTGGTCCTGCTGGTGAACCGGGCCACCACCCAGGCGCTCGGGATCAAGGGGCCCGGCCGGGCCGAGTAGGGCACCGGTCGGACCGCGGCTCCCGCGCCCTCCTCTCCCGCGCTACTCCTCGACCAGCAGCTTCTCCCGCAGCTGGGCCAGGGTCCTGGCGAGCAGCCGGGAGACGTGCATCTGCGAGATGCCGACCTCCTGCGCGATCTGCGACTGGGTCATGTTCCCGAAGAAGCGCAGCAGCAGGATGCGCTTCTCGCGCGGCGGCAGGTCCTCCAGCAGCGGCTTGAGGGACTCGCGGTACTCCACACCCTCCAGCGCCTCGTCCTCGGCGCCGAGGGTGTCGGCGACCGCCGGGGACTCGTCGTCGGTGTCGGGGACGTCCAGGGACAGCGTGGAGTACGCGTTGGCGGACTCCAGGCCCTCCAGGACCTCCTCCTCCGAGATGGCGAGCTTCTCCGCCAGCTCGTGCACCGTCGGGGAGCGGCCGTGCTGCTGCGACAGCTCGGCCGTCGCGGTCGTCAGCGACAGCCGGAGCTCCTGCAGGCGCCGCGGCACCCGGACCGCCCAGCCCTTGTCGCGGAAGTGCCGCTTGATCTCGCCGACGACGGTCGGGGTGGCGTACGTGGAGAACTCCACGCCGCGCTCCGGGTCGAAGCGGTCGACGGACTTGATCAGACCGATCGTGGCGACCTGGGTCAGGTCGTCCAGCGGCTCGCCGCGGTTGCGGAAGCGGCGCGCGAGGTGCTCGACGAGCGGCAGATGCATGCGGACCAGCCGGTTGCGCAGCTCCGCGTACTCCGGGCTGCCCTCCTTCAGCTTGCGCAGCTCGACGAACATCGCACGCGCCCCGCTGCGGTCGTGGGGGTCGTGCCGTGCGGCCTGCACGGCACGCGTGCCCAGCGCGTCGTCCTCGGCGTATCGCTCGTGCTCGCTCATCGTCCCGCCCGTCACCCTTCTCCGAGCCCCCGCCTCCGGCCGGGCGACGGAACCGGGTCCGCCGCGCTCCTGCGCGGGCGCGCCCTGCACGGCACCGTCCCTGCCGACCTGCGCGGAGTCGTCCTCCGGGTGTGGTCTGGCCTGCTCGGGGATGCCGTCGATGCCGTCGGTCATGCGTCGGGATCCGGTCGCCGGGCCGACGGCCTCCGACGGCAGTTCCCGTGTGCCACGCTCTTCGTCCCGCACCGGACCGTCCCCGTTCCTCACGCCGGCCCGGGACCCGCGCCGCGCTGTTTGTAGAGGCTGATCGACACGGTCTTGTCGTCGTCGACCGCGGACGAGACCTTGCCCGCGAGGGCCGAGAGCACGGTCCAGGCGAAGGTGTCACGCGAAGGGGCGTGACCGTCCGTGGTCGGCGCCGAGACCGTGACCTCCAGCGAGTCGTCGACGAGCCGGAAGACGCAGCTGAGCACGGAGCCCGGCACGGCCTGCTGGAGCAGGATCGCGCAGGCCTCGTCCACGGCGATGCGCAGATCCTCGATCTCGTCCAGGGTGAAGTCCAAGCGGGCCGCCAGACCGGCCGTGGCCGTCCGCAGCACCGACAGGTAGGCACCCGCAGCCGGCAGACGGACTTCCACGAAGTCCTGGTTCGCCGTGGGCTCGCCTGCGATCTGGGACACCCTCACCTCCATGGTGGTACAAGCTTTACGGGGCCGAGGGTCGCCCCCCGGGGTAACGCGTACATGGTTCCGCGGTGACGCTACCGCGCTCGGAACGTTCCTGTCCCCGGGACCCCGGCCCCCTGGCGTCACTCACAGTAAAGCTGTGGATACGCTCCGTGTCTAGGGGGTTCGCGAGCCCAAATGGGAAGAGCGCGCGCCGGGTTGACGTACCCAGACGTCAGGCGCTCGAACCGTCCGCGACGGCGGCTGCCGCGTGCCGTCTCCCGTGCAGTGTCACACGGGAACGCGGCGGGTCATACGAGTACGTGGTCCACGAAGCACCACCGCCAGTCCTCGCCGGGTTCGAACGTCCGCATCACGGGGTGACCGGACGTCGTGTGGTGTGCCGACGCGTGCTGCTTCGGCGAGGAGTCGCAGCAGCCGACATGGCCACAGGTCAGGCAGAGCCGGAGCTGCACCGGGTGCGTCCCGTCGGCGACGCAGTCCAGACAGGTTTCACTGAGCGGCGCGGGATCCGGGTGCGGCAGCGCCTCGGCGTGCGTGCACTGTTTCATGATTGCCAGATTACGACGGTCGCACGGGTGGCCGCGCGGAAAATCGAGGGTGGGCGAGGACCATGGACGTGATGCCGCTGCTGTTGCTGGTGGCGGGCAGTGCCGCGGTCGCCGGTGCGGCCCGGCGCAGCCCGGTGCCGGCGCCCCTGCTGCTCGTCGCGGCGGGCCTCGCGGTCTCCTACGTCCCCGGGGTGCCGGACTACACCCTCCAGCCCGACGTCATCCTGCCGCTGCTGCTGCCCCCGCTGCTGTACACCTCGGCGAGCGACAGCTCCTACCTCGGCCTGCGGGCCCAGAGCAGGCCGGTGGCGCTGCTGTCGGTCGGCTACGTGCTCTTCGCGACCTGCGTCGTCGGTCTGGCCGCCTACCGGCTCGTACCCGGGCTGCCGCTCACCGCCGCACTGGTGCTCGGCGCCGTGGTGGCACCGCCGGACGCGGTGGCCGCCACCGCCGTCGCCCGGCGCGTGGGACTGCCGTCCCGGATCACGACGATCCTCCAGGGCGAGTCCCTGCTGAACGACGCCACCGCGATCACCGCCTACAAGGTCGCCCTGGCCGCGGCCGTCGGCGAGGGCGCGACCTGGACGGGCGGCATCACCGAGTTCCTGATCGCCTCCGTGGGCGGCGTCGTCGTCGGCCTCGTCCTCATGGCGCCCCTGCACTGGCTGCGCACCCACCTGAGGGAGCCCCTCCTCCAGAACACCCTCTCCCTGCTGATCCCGTTCGTCGCCTACAGCGTCGCCGAGCAGTTCCACGCCTCCGGGGTGCTGGCCGTCGTGGTCGTCGCCCTCTACCTCGGCCACCGTGCCTGGGAGGTCGACTTCGCCACCCGGCTCCAGGAGGAGGCGGTCTGGAAGATGGTCGCCTTCATCCTGGAGTCGGCCGTCTTCGCCCTCATCGGCCTCCAGCTCCCGGTCGTCCTCAGGGGCCTCGGCGCGTACGAGGGGACCAAGGCCGCCTGGTACGCCATCGCCCTCTTCCTCGTCGTCGTCCTGGCCCGGTTCGTCTGGGTCTACCCCGCGACCTTCCTGCCCCGCGTCCTGTCGGCACGCATCAGGGAACGCGAGCAGAACCCCACCTGGAAGGGCGCCCTGGTCACCGGCTGGGCCGGCATGCGCGGCGTGGTCTCCCTCGCCGTCGCCTTCTCGATCCCGCTCACCGTGCACGGCGGACAGCCGTTCCCGCAGCGCAACCTGATCCTCTTCCTGACCTTCACCAGCGTGATCGGCACCCTGGTCGTCCAGGGCCTGACCCTGCCCCCGCTCATCCACCTGCTGAAGTTCCCCGGCCGCGACCGCCAGGCCGAGACCCTCGCCGAGGCCAACGCCCAGGCCCAGGCCTCCCGTGCCGCGGAGGAGCGCCTCGCCGAACTCCTCGCCGACGAGCGCAACACCCTGCCCCCGCCCCTCGCCGACCGCCTCCGCGCCGCCCTGGAGCGCCGCCGCAACGCGGTCTGGGAACGGCTCGGCCAGGTCAACCCGGTCACCGGGGAGTCCGTCGACGACACCTACCGCCGCCTGTCGCGCGACATGATCGGCGCCGAACGCAAGGTCTTCGTCTTCCTCCGCGACCACCGCTACATCGACGACGAGATGCTGCGCGCCCTGCTGCGCAGGCTCGACCTGGAGGAGGCGGCGGCCTACCGGGAGGCGGGCTGATCCGACGGGAACGGACGTCCGGTGATCACCGCCGCGACCGTCGCCCCGCGCGCGAAGGCGCCCTCGTCCGCCAGCGCGGCGAGTCCGTAGAGCAACTTGGCGACATAGAGACGTTCCACGGGCAGACCGTGGCGGTCCTCGAAGTCCGCGGCGAAGGCGTCCAGCTCCGGGGTGCTGCGGGCGTAACCGCCGCAATGGAAACGGTCGTCCAGGGTCCAGTCGCCCGTGCGGGCGCCGAACGCGCGCTCCTGGAGGGCCTGTACGTCCGCCTCCAGGAAGCCGCCCCTGAGGACCGGGACGCCGAGTGCGCGCTGTCCCGGGCCCAGCCCGGCGGCGAGTCCGGCGAGCGTGCCGCCCGTCCCGCAGGCCACCGCCACCACGTCCGCCCGGCCGCGCAGCTCCGCGCCGAGCTCCCGGCAGCCCCGTACCGCCGCGGTGTTGCTGCCGCCCTCGGGCACGGCGTACGCGTCCTCGGCGCCGGCCGCGCGCAGGATCGCGGCCAGTGTCTCCGGCTCGCCCTTGCGCCGGTACACCGACCTCTCGACGAAGTGCAGCCGCATCCCGTCGGCCGCGCAGCGGGCGAGGGACGGGTTGAGCGGCCGGTCCGCGAGCTCCTGGCCGCGGACGACGCCGACGGTAGGCAGCCCGAGGAGCCGTCCCGCCGCGGCCGTGGCCCGCAGGTGGTTGGAGTAGGCGCCGCCGAAGGTGACCAGCGGCCGGCCGCGCGCGGCCTCGATGTTCGGCACCAGCTTGCGCCACTTGTTGCCGATCAGCTCCGGGTGGACCAGGTCGTCCCGCTTGAGCAGCAGCCGCACACCCCGCGCGGAGAAACGATCGTCCTCGACCTCCTGGAGAGGTGAGGGGAGCGCGGGCGCGAGCGGGTCGGGGCTGGTCACGGGCCCATTGTCGCCCGGACCCGGACGCCCGGCGCACCCCGGGCGCTTCCCGCGTATCCGCGCCGCTCAGTCCTTCAGGCGCTCCTCGATCCGGTCCCGCAGGGACGCCATCGTGAAGCCCCGCGGGTCCACCTTGCCCGGCTGCCACTCCTTGTGGCCGATGACCGACCGCTGTGTCCAGCCGTGGTGGCGGCAGACGGCCGCGGCGGTGCGGACGACCGCCTCCATCTGGGCCTCGGGCCAGGGGTCCTCGCCGTCGCCGAGGTTCTCGCACTCGAAGCCGTAGAAGTACCGGTTGCCGTCGGTGTCCGCCTCGTTGTCCGGCGGCAGCCGCTTCTCGGCGATCACCGCGCGCAGGACGTCGTCGTCGCCGAGCCCCGCGTGGTTGGTGCGGCCGTAGCCCACCAGATGGACCGTGCCGTCCTTCGTGATCACGCCGTGGCACAGCGGCCCCGGCAGGTCCGCGCGGCCGTCCCGGCAGACCTCCACGGTGTGCGCGCTTCCCCGCGTCGCCGTGTGATGGATCATGACGCCGTGCACGGGTCCCCACAGACCCTTGTGGCTGCGGTTGTGATGGCGCCAGTCGTCGACCTCGACGACCTTGACGCCCTCGGCCTTGAGCGCTTTCAGAAACCCGCTCGCGGACATGGGGAGGGCCATGACCGCCTCCTTCGTGCCGTGCCGGTGGGCGCTGTGCGCGGCCCACTCCCGATCGTGCTGTTCTCAGCGACGCTTCTACCGAGAACGGGACGCCCCGGACCATTCGTTCGGACACTGTGCGAGCGTTTCCGGACAACTCGGGGCGGGTGGGGCGTCTGTGCGAGGTCCCTCTTTCTGCCCACTAGTCGGATGATCCATTCCCGCTCTTTCGGGTAATAGTGCGGACACACTCCGTGATGAAAGGCTCCCCTCCGTGAGACCGGTGCACGGCACGATCCGGTACCGGGCGTACGGCAGACATGGGAGGGCGTTTCGTTATGTCGGTAGGCGAAGAGGTCCGCACGGATCAGGACAAGCCGCAGCAGTCCCTCGGTACAGCGGCCGCGCGGAACCTGGCCACCACGACCAAGTCCGTACCCCAGATGCAGGAGATCAGCTCCCGCTGGCTGCTGCGCACACTGCCCTGGGTCGACGTGCACGGCGGCACGTACCGGGTGAACCGGCGGCTGACCTACGCCGTCGGAGACGGCCGCATCACCTTCGTGAAGACCGGGGACCAGGTCGAGGTCATCCCGGCGGAACTCGGCGAACTGCCCGCACTGCGCTCGTACGAGGACGACGAGGTGCTGACCGAGCTGGCCCGGCGCTGCCGGCAGCGGGACTTCGCACCCGGCGAGGTGATCGCCTCCTTCGGCAGCCGCACCGAGGAGGTGTACCTGCTGGCCCACGGCAGGGTCGAGAAGGTCGGCACCGGCCCCTACGGCGACGACGCGGTCCTCGGCGTCCTCGCGGACGGCGCCTACTTCGGCGAACAGGCCCTGCTCGACCCGGACGCCATCTGGGAGTACACCGCGCGCGCCGACACCGGATGCACGGTGCTGATCCTCAGCCGCCAGGACTTCGAGCAGGTCGCGGAGCGCGCCGACTCGCTCCGCGACCACCTCCAGCAGCTGCGTGCCGTCCCGGAGCAGCGCACCAACAAGTACGGCGAGAAGGAAGTCGCGCTGGCGGCCGGCCACTCCGGCGAGCCGGACATCCCGAGCACCTTCGTCGACTACGAGGGCCGCCCTCGCGAGTACGAGCTGAGCATCGCCCAGACCGTGCTGCGCATCCACTCGCGCGTCGCCGACCTGTACAACCAGCCGATGAACCAGACCGAGCAGCAGCTGCGGCTCACGGTCGAGGCGCTGAAGGAGCGCCAGGAGCACGAGCTCGTCAACAACCGGGAGTTCGGCCTGCTCCACAACTGCGAGTACGACCAGCGGATCCAGCCGCACGACGGCGTCCCCGGCCCGGACGACATGGACGAGCTGCTGAGCCGTCGGCGCAGCACCAAGATGTTCCTCGCCCACCCGCGCGCGATCGCCGCCTTCGGCCGTGAGCTGAACAAGCGCGGCCTGGTCCCGGAGAGCATCGACGTCGGCGGCAACCGCATCCCCACCTGGCGGGGCGTGCCGATCTACCCCTGCAACAAGATCCCGGTCACCGAGGCCCGTACGACCTCGATCATCGCCCTGCGGACCGGCGAGGACGACCAGGGCGTCATCGGACTGCGGCAGTCCGGGATCCCGGACGAGATCGAGCCGAGCCTCTCGGTCCGCTTCATGGGCATCAACGAGCAGGCCATCATCAAGTACCTGGTCACGGCCTACTACTCGGCCGCCGTCCTCGTGCCCGACGCGCTCGGGGTGCTGGAGAACGTCGAGATCGGCCGGTGGAGGTGACATTCCCGCGCTTCGCCGCCGTGCCCCCGCCCTCCGGGGCGGGGGCACGGCGGGGGTGTGCGTCCAGCCGGAGCGGACGCCCCGGCGCCCGCGGACTCCGCGAGGGGGAGCCATGGCCGAGTTCATGACGGGGACCAGACGGCGTACGCAAGGGGCCAGGCGCACCGGCGGCGCCGGGGGAGAGGAGCCCGCTCCACCGGCACCGCACGAGCGGCGGGAGCCGTACGGAGACGCCGGGGCGCTCGACGGGCAGGAGGCGCCGGTCCTGCTGGAGCGGACCCGGGTCCTGGTCGACCCGGTGCTGCGCGCGGCCGTGGACACACTGCCCGGCTCCATGCGCCGGGTCGCGCTGTACCACTTCGGCTGGCAGCGGGCGGACGGAACGCCGGCCACCGGGAACGCGGGCAAGGCGATCCGGCCGGCGCTCGTGCTCGCCGCGGCCGCCGCGCTCGGCGGCCACGAGGCGAGAACGGCGGCCGTGCGGGCCGCCGCCGCGGTCGAACTGGTCCACAACTTCACGCTGTTGCACGACGATGTGATGGACCGGGACACCACGCGCCGGCACCGTCCCACGGCCTGGACCGTGTTCGGGACACCCGACGCGATCCTCGTCGGGGACGCCCTCCACGCGCTGGCCGCGCGCCTGCTCGCCGACGACCCGCACCCGGCCTCCGTGCGGGCCGCCGCCCGGATCGCGGACTGTGTGATGGAGCTGTGCGAAGGACAGCACACGGACACGGACATGGAGTCGCGCGCACCCGACGCGGTCACCCTCGACGAGGTGCTCGTCATGGCCGAGGCGAAGACCGGTGCCCTGCTGGGCTGCGCCTGCGCCCTCGGCGGGCTCTACGCCGGCGCGGGGGACGAGGCCGTGGCCGCGCTGGACAGCTTCGGCCGGCAGGCGGGGCTCGCCTTCCAGCTGATCGACGACGTGATCGGCATATGGGGCGACCCGGCGCGCACCGGCAAGCCGGCCGGCGCGGATCTCGCGGTCCGCAAGAAGTCCCTGCCCGTGGTGGCGGCACTCGCCTCCGGCACCCCGGAGGCGGCCGAACTGGCCGCGCTGTACCGGGAACCGCACGACGAAAGGGACACCGGCGGCATCGCACGGACGGCCCTGGCGGTGGAACGGGCGGGCGGCCGGGACTGGGCACAGGCCGAGGCCGCCGACCGGATGGCTCTCGCCGTGCAGGAGCTGGCGCGGGCGGTGCCCGCCCCCGAGGCGGCGGGCGGACTGCTGGCCCTCGCGGAGTTCGTGACCCGGCGCAGCAGCTGAGCCCGCGCGCCGGGCGGCCGCCGAAGACCCCGGAGCCCTCGGGCCCGTGCGGCTCCTGACCCCGCACGGCCCTCGGGGGCTCCGGCCCGCCGGTACCCGCACACCCCCACTGTGTGCGGGTACCGGCGCTGCGCGCGCCGAACCGGCACCCCGGCCACGGCCCGCCCGGGTACCAGTGAGGGAAGCGCCGTCACCCGGGCGGTCCTACGCTGGTGGCATGGGCAAGCAGGTCCACGTCTGTCCCGCCTGCGGACAGCCCGTCGACACGGTCGCCGGGCGGCACAAGACCCTGGGCGCGTGGGTGCCGGTCTGGAAGCCCGGTCCCTGCCGCGACCCGCGCTGCGCGGCCTACGGCGACCCCTCCGGCCCACCGGCCACGCTGTCCGCCCCGCCGCCCGGCGCCGCGCGGGCCGGTTCCGCCGGGGCCGGTGCCTCAGAGGCCGGGGCCGGCTCCGCCGGTGAGGACGCGGCTCCCCAGGAGAGCGCGGAACGACCGGACGATCCCTTCCCCGGGAAGCCCTGAGGGCGCGTGCCCGCTCCCGCTCCCGGTCCGGCGCGGGCCGGCCGGCGGGAGACATAGCGTGGGCGCATGCCGAAACTGCCGAACATCCTGCACATCACCGAACGCTCCCTGTGGGAGGCGGCCCGTGAGCGGGGCGTCTACGAGGTCTCCACGCGTGGCCGCACCCTCCAGGAGGTGGGGTTCATCCACTTCTCCACCCGTGAGCAGCTCCCGCGCGTCGCCGCCTTCCTCTACGGCGACGACCGCACGGGGCAGGACGACCTGGTGGTGCTGGTCGTCGACCCGGCGCGCCTGGAGGCGCCGGTGCGCTACGAGGCCATGCCGCCCCACGGGGAGGAGTTCCCGCACGTGTACGGACCGGTGCCGGTGGACGCCGTCGTCGACGTGGAGCGGTGGGGCTGAGAGCACGGGGGCCCGCGCGGCCTACACGTCCTGCGGGTCCCCGGCGGCCGGGATCTCTCCGGTGACGGGATGCCGGCCGGTCAGGCAGTACGTGCCGCCCGACGGGTCGCGCATCACCGCCCAGTGGGGATGACCGGCGACGAACACGGCCCCCAGGCCCTCGTGCCGGGCGCGCGTCTTCTGGAGGTCCGCGCAGGCGAGGTCCAGGTGGGCGGAGGGCGCCCGTTCCCCGGCCAGGCGCTGCAGGAGGATGCGCACGGGGAGCCCGGCGGGCGGCACCAGGGTGAGGAACTCCGGCCGCGTGCCCCGGACCCGGTCCCAGCCGGTCAGCGCCGACCAGAACGCGGTCTCCGCGTCGTACACCGACGGCGGCACGTCGAGGCACACCTGGTCCGGCCGGCTGCCCTCGGCCACCGGCTGCCGTACCGCCTCGCCGTGCCAGGGCACCGCGCAGAACAACTGCCCGCCGGGAGAGCGCAGTACGGTCCAGTCGCCGTGGTCCGCGACGAGCGTCGCACCGAGCTCCCGCGCCCCGCGGACGAGCGCCGGGACGTCGTCGACGCAGAGGTCGAGGTGCGCCCCGCCCTCCCCGTCCACCCCCTGGAGCTTCAGGCACGCGTCCGACCCGGCCTCGCACGGCAGCAGCGTCATGAACTCGCCCTGGTCACCGCGGGGTTCCGACAGCCGGGTCCCGGTGACGGCCGTCCAGAATGCCCCGGCGTCGGCAAGGCGCGCGGCGGGCCGGTCGGCGAAGGCGTACGTCCAGCGAATGGAGAACATGGCCCCCGAGCATAGGCACGGCCGGAGACGCGGCCGTCCGGAGGCCGGGGAAACCACCGGGGATCGGCCGCGGATCGACCGGGCATCGGCCGGGCATCGGCCGGAAAAAAGACCGCACCCGGACCGAAGCGGCCGCCGTGGGCGGCGGCTGTCGGACCGGGTGCGGGCAGGAGGACCGGGGAACCCAGGAGGTCACCGGCCCGAAAGCGCGACCGGGGTCAGGCCTTCTTGGTCTCCCAGAAGATCTTGTCGATCTGGGCGATGTAGTCCAGCGCCTTCTGGCCCGTCGCCGGGTCGGTGGACGCCTTGGCCGCCGACAGGGACTTCACGGCCTCGTTGAGCAGCGTGTGCAGCTCGGGGTAGCTCTCGAAGTGCGGGGGCTTGAAGTAGTCGCTCCACAGCACGTCCAGGTGGTGCTTGGCGAGCTCGGCGCGCTGCTCCTTGATCACCGTGGCACGGATCTGGAAGTGCGGGTCGTCGTTGGCGGCCATCTTGTCCTGGATGGCCTTCACCGACTCCGCCTCGATGCGGGCCTGAGCCGGGTCGTACACACCGCAGGGCAGGTCGCAGTGTGCGCTGACCTTGACCGTGGGGGCAAACAGGCGGGAAAGCATGGAGCATTCCTTCCTCGTGATCGTCTTCTCAGGTGGGACATTACTCCCTGCGGTAGGGGTTTTCCCGAGTGCCCCCCAGGGCTTAGGACAAAAGTCCAGGGTGAGACTGAGACTGTGGAGGAACGGAGCGGGGAGGTGCCGGGGATGCCGGAGCTGTCGCAGGAGACCGAGCGGGGGAAGGCCGTGGCGCCCTTCGGGCTGGCCGAGGTGACGGGGCCGTCCATGGTGCCCACGCTGCACCACGGGGACCGGCTGCTGCTGCAGTACGGCGTCCCGGTGCGGCCGGGGGACATCGTGGTGCTGCGCCATCCGTTCCAGCAGGACCTGCTGGTGGTCAAGCGGGCCGTGGAGCGGCGCGAGGGCGGCTGGTGGGTGCTCGGGGACAACCCGTACGCCGGCGGGGACAGCACCGACTACGGCGTCGTGCCCGAGGAACTGATCCTCGGGAAGGCCCGCTTCCGCTACCGGCCGCTCCCGAGCGGTCAGCGTTCGCCGCTGGCGCTGGCCCGCTGGGCGTTCTCCGCCGCCAGGCCGCTGCTCTCCGGCCGGTCGGCCTCCAGGCGCTTGCGGGCCCGGTAGGCGGCCACGTTGGCGCGGGTCGCGCAGCGGTCGGAGCAGTAGCGCCGGGAGCGGTTCGTGGAGGTGTCCAGGTAGGCGTTGCGACAGGGGGCCGCCTGGCACAGGCCGAGGCGGTCGACGCCGTACTCGGTCAGATGGAAGGCCAGGCCCATCGCCGCGATGGCCGCGTATCCGGCGGTCGCGTTGGACGGGTGGTCGGCCAGGTGCATGTGCCACAGGGGGCGGCCGTCGTCGTCGCGGTGGTCGTGGCCGGAGATCTGGGGGCTGACCGGGAACTCCAGCAGCAGGGAGTTCAGCAGGTCCACGGCCAGGGTCTCGTCGCCCTGGTCGGCCGCCTCGAAGACAGCGCGCAGCCGGCCGCGGACCGAGCGGAACCGGGTGACGTCGGCGTCGGTGGCGCGACGGCCCGCCGACGCGTTGCCGCCGAAGAGATCGCGGACGGCCTCGACGGAGGTCAGCGCGTCCTTGCCGCGGACCGGCTCCTCGCTGTTGACGAGCCGTACCGCGTAGTCCGAGTAATAGGCCAGTTCCACTTGTAGTCCTTACGGGGGCGCTCTAGGGTCATGTCTGCGGTCGGGTAACAGCCGGTCGTGCTTCCAGGGTATTACGCGTGCATGAGGGGGCAGGGACCGATGAACATCAATACCGGCACCACCGGTCACAACGACACCGACGGCAGCACCGGCACCGACAGCACCACCGGCAGCGTCAGCGCCACCGACTGGGCCGCCTGGCAGGCGAGCTGGGACCGGCAGCAGGAGTGGTACATGCCGGACCGCGAGGAACGGTTCCGGATCATGCTCGACATGGTCGAGGCGCTCGTCGGCACCACGCCGCGCGTGCTCGACCTGGCCTGCGGCACCGGCAGCATCACCGCCCGCCTCCTGGCCCGCTTCCCCGGGGCCACCAGCACCGGCGTCGATCTCGACCCCGCCCTCCTCGCCATCGCGCGGGGCACCTTCGCGGGCGACGGACGCGTCTCCTTCGTCACCGCCGACCTCAAGGACCCCGGCTGGACGTCGGCACTGCCGTACGACTCCTACGACGCCGTCCTCACCGCCACGGCGCTGCACTGGCTGCACGACGGACCCCTCGCGTCCCTCTACGGCCAGGTCGCCGGCCTCACCCGCGACGGCGGGGTGTTCATGAACGCGGACCACATGATCGACGGGAGCACCCCCCGGATCAACGCCGCCGAGCGTGCCCGGCGGCACGCCGGCATGGAACGGGCCAGGCGGGACGGCGCCCTGGACTGGGCGCAGTGGTGGGAGCTGGCGGCGAAGGACCCCGTGCTCGCCGGGCCCACCGCCCGCCGCTTCGAGATCTACGGCGAGCACGCGGACGGGGACATGCCGTCGGCGGCCTGGCACGCGGACACCCTGCGCGCCCAGGGCTTCGGCGAGGCCCGGCCGGTGTGGTGCTCACCGTCGGACACCCTCCTCCTCGCGCTCAAGTAGCCCCGGAGGAACGGCCGTCGCGGGCGGTCACGGGAGAGGGGCGGTACGAGGATCCTCGTACCGCCCCTCTCCCGTGGGCCGTGGGCCCGCGGACCCGCAGGCCGGTGGACCCGTACCCCGTGGGCTCGTGGGCCCGTAGACCCGTAGACCCGTGGGTCCGTGGGACCGACCCCCGGAGTGCCTACAGCACCTTGGACAGGAACGACTGCGTGCGCTCGTGCCGGGGGTTCGTCAGCACCTCGCGAGGATGGCCGGATTCGACCACCACGCCGCCGTCCATGAACACCAGGCTGTCGCCCACCTCGCGGGCGAAGCCCATCTCGTGCGTGACGACGACCATCGTCATGCCGGACTCGGCGAGGTCGCGCATGACGTCGAGCACGTCACCCACCAGCTCCGGGTCCAGGGCCGAGGTCGGCTCGTCGAACAGCATCAGCTTCGGGTCCATCGCGAGGGCGCGGGCGATCGCCACGCGCTGCTGCTGGCCGCCGGAGAGCTGCGAGGGGTAGTTCCCGGCCTTGTCGGCGAGGCCCACCCGCTCCAGCAGCTGCGCCGCGCGCGCCTTGGCCTGGCTCTTGGCGACGCCCTTGACCTGGACCGGAGCCTCCATGACGTTCTCGAGGGCCGTCATGTGCGGGAACAGGTTGAAGCGCTGGAAGACCATGCCGATGTCCCGGCGCTTGAGCGCGACCTCGCTGTCCTTCAGCTCGTACAGCTTGTCGCCCTTCTGGCGGTAGCCGACCAGCTCGCCGTCGACCCAGAGCCGGCCGGCGTTGACCTTCTCCAGGTGGTTGATGCACCTGAGGAACGTCGACTTGCCCGAGCCGGAGGGGCCGATGAGGCAGAACACCTCGCCGGGCTTCACCTCCAGGTCGATGCCCTTGAGGACCTGGACGGAACCGAAGGACTTGTGGACGCCCTCGGCCTTGACCATCGGGACGGAGGACCGCTCGGGCACGGCGTCCTCCTTGCTCAGCCTGTCGCTCATGCCATGCCTCCCTTCGGACGGCCCAGGGACAGCATGTTGGCCTTCACCTTCTGCCACGGGGTCGGCGGCAGGCTGCGGCTGGAGCCGCGGGCGTAGTACCGCTCGATGTAGTACTGGCCCACGCTCAGCACCGAGGTCATGATCAGGTACCAGGCCGCGGCGAGGAAGTACATCTCCACCGGGGCACCGGAGTTCTGCCCGATGTCCTGGGCGTAGCGGAACAGTTCGGGATACTGGACGGCCGCGACGAGCGAGGTCGTCTTCAGCATGTTGATGACCTCGTTGCCCGTGGGCGGCACGATCACGCGCATCGCCTGCGGGATCACGATCCGCCGCAGGGTCTTCGCGTGGCTCATGCCCAGGGCGTGGGAGGCCTCGGTCTGGCCCTCGTCCACCGCGAGCAGACCGGCCCGGCAGATCTCGGCCATGTACGCGGCCTCGTTCAGACCGAGGCCGAGCAGCGCCGTCAGCAACGGCGTCATGAAGTCCGACCAGTAGTTCTTGTAGATCGGGCCGAGGTTGATGTACTCGAAGACCAGACCCAGGTTGAACCACAGGAACAGCTGCACCAGCACCGGGGTGCCGCGGAAGAACCAGATGTAGAACCAGGCGATCGACGAGGTCACGGGGTTCTTCGACAGCCGCATCACCGCGAGGACGATGCCGCCGACGATGCCGATCAGCATCGACAGGACCGTCAGCAGGAGGGTCTTGCCGACGCCGGTCAGGATCCGGTCGTCGAAGAAGTAGTCCGGTACCGCCTGCCAGTTGATCTTTCCCTGGCCGAACGCGTAGACGATCGCGCCGAGGAGCGCGATGGCGACGACCGCGGAAACGTATCGCCCGTAGTGCCGGACCGGGATGGCTCTGATGGCCTCCGGGCCGGCCGGGGGAGTGTCCCGCTCCCCGGCCGTCTTCTCGATGTCAGTCACGGGTATTGCCTCTCAGTGGCCGCTCGTGGTCCGCGGGTCACTTGCCGCCGTTGACGACGGACTCCTTGACGGCGCCGTCCTCGGCGCCCCACTTCTGGAGGATCTTGGCGTACTCGCCGTTCTTGATGATCGCGTTCATCGCGGCCTGGAGGGCGTCCCGCAGCTGGGTGGCGTCCTTGGCCACCGCGATGCCGTACGGCGCCGCCTCGACCTGGTCACCGACCAGCTCGAAGTCCTTGCCGCCGCCGGAGGTCTTCACCGCGTAGGCGGCCACCGGGAAGTCGGAGGAGGCCGCGTCCACGCCGCCCGAGCGCAGCCGGGTCTGCGACTGCTGGTCGTCGTCGAAGGGCTCGATGGTGAGCTTCTTGCCCGCCGGACACTTCTTGGCCTCCTGCTTGGCCAGGTCCTCGGAGACGGTGCCGCGCTCGACGGCGATCTTCTTGCCGCACAGGTCCGTCCAGGACGCGATGCCCTTGGTGTCGCCCTTGCGCGTGTAGATCGAGACGCCGGCGGTCAGGTAGTCGACGAAGTCGACGCCCTCACCGACCTTCTTTCCGGTGTCGCCGTCCACGCCCTCCTGGCGGTTCTTGTTGTCCGTCATCGCGGACATCGCGATGTCGTAGCGGCCCGAGCGCAGACCGGTGAGCAGGCCGTCGAAGGTGCCGTTGTCGAACGTCAGCTTCACGCCGAGCTGCTTGCCCATGGCGGCCGCGAGCTCGGGGTCGAGGCCCGTGACGTTGCCGGACGCGTCCTTGAACTCGACCGGGGCGTAGGCGATGTCGGAGCCGACCTTGATCTCGCCCTTGTCCCGGATGGACCGGGGGAGCTTGCCGGCCAGCGGGGCGCTGCCCGCGGACGCGCTGCCGGAGTGCTCGTTCTTGCCCTTGGTCTGGTCACCGCAGCCGGTGAGCAGCAGGGCGCCTGCGACCGCGATCGCACCGACCGCAGCTAGCCGGGAGTGCGCGGCGGTCGTACGACGGGGGGAGCTTGCGGTCATCGTGGTTCCTCCGGCGGATGGAAGAGGTGCCGATGGGTCGACGAGAACACACACCATCGGGTGTCGCGACCTCGTGGGTTTACGGCATCTTGCCAGTCGGACTACGCCATTCAGGGGCGTCTCCATGTCAAAATCGGATAACGGGTGACCCCCGAACCGCAACAGGTCGGTACATCCTCGGTTCACCGCAGGTGAACGGTGAACGGGAATCCGTCCTTCCGGCCGGAGGATCTCCGGCCGTACCGGGACGCGGACGCGAGGACCGGAGCTTTTTGGCCATCCGCTCTCCATGCGGTCAGGTCCGGACCAGGCATCCCCCGCGGCGCCCTCGGTGCCGTAGACCCCCGTCCGGCACGTCATCGGTGCCGTCCCGCATCCGTCCGGCACCCGTCCGTGGCTTTGTGGTCCGTAGATGTGACCTTGGACCTAATGGACTCGTCGGCGGAGCCGTCCGTCCGGTAAGAAGGTTCTTTACACCCCTCATCCGGGGCTCAGGGCGCGTGTGCGGCGCGCCCGTCGCGTATGCGTCCGTGCCCATCGGCGATCGGGGCATGCGCGGTGCCCGCCCACTCCTCACCCGGAGTGGACGACCCTCAACCATGCATACCTAAGGGGTACAACAAAGTGGCAGCGGAGATCGTCAATCCTCGCAGCGACAACGGTACGGACCAGGAGCGCGGGGCCGAGCCCCTCGATTCCTTCGACCCGGTGTTCGCGCTGCACCGCGGCGGCAAGATGGCTGTGCAGGCCACCGTGCCGGTCCGCGACAAGGACGACCTTTCCCTCGCGTACACGCCCGGTGTGGCGCGCGTGTGCACCGCGATCGCGGAACAGCCCGACCTGGTCAACGACTACACCTGGAAGTCCAGTGTGGTCGCCGTCGTCACCGACGGTACGGCCGTGCTCGGGCTCGGGGACATCGGTCCCCAGGCCTCCCTCCCCGTGATGGAGGGCAAGGCCATCCTCTTCAAGCAGTTCGGCGGAGTCGACGCGGTGCCGATCGCGCTCGACTGCACCGACGTGGACGACATCGTCGAGACCGTCGTGCGGCTCGCTCCCTCGTTCGGCGGAGTGAACCTGGAGGACATCTCGGCCCCCCGGTGCTTCGAGATCGAGCGCCGGCTCCAGGAGCGGCTGGACATCCCGGTCTTCCACGACGACCAGCACGGCACGGCCGTCGTGACGCTCGCGGCGCTGCGGAACGCTGCGCGGCTGAGCAGGCGTGAGATCGGACAGCTCCGGGTCGTCATCTCGGGCGCCGGCGCGGCCGGTGTCGCCATCGCCAGGATGCTGGTCGAGGCCGGCATCGGAGACGTCGCGGTCGCGGACCGCAAGGGTGTCGTCTCGGCGGACCGCGAGGACCTCACGCCGGTCAAGCGGGAGGTGGCCTCCTTCACCAACAAGGCCGGCATCACCGGCTCGCTGGAGGACGCGCTCGCGGGCGCCGACGTCTTCGTCGGCGTCTCCGGCGGCACGGTCCCGGAGGAGGCGGTCGCCTCCATGGCCGAGGGTGCCTTCGTCTTCGCGATGGCCAACCCGAACCCGGAGGTCCACCCCGAGGTGGCGCACAAGTACGCGGCCGTCGTCGCGACCGGGCGCTCGGACTTCCCGAACCAGATCAACAACGTGCTGGCCTTCCCCGGGATCTTCGCGGGCGCCCTCCAGGTGCGGGCCACGCGGATCACCGAGGGCATGAAGATCGCCGCCGCGGAGGCGCTGGCCGCCGTCGTGGGTGACGACCTCGCGGCCGACTACGTCATCCCGTCGCCGTTCGACGAGCGCGTCGCTCCCGCCGTGACCGCCGCGGTCGCCGCCGCGGCCCGCGCCGAGGGTGTCGCCCGCCGCTGAGGTGACGTGACATGAGATGGCCCCGTCCTTCCGGACGGGGCCATCGCCGTCCCCGGGCCCGGTCAGCCGCCGTGCGGTGCCACGCGGCACCGGGCCGCGAGAGTGTCGTCGAGGGGATGCGGCCGCGGCAGGCCCGAGGGGCCGAGCGTGTTCCGGATTTCTCGCGCACCGGTGTGCGGGTCCGCAACAGGGCGTGTGTCACAGGGCTTTCTGGTTCCGCACGCCGCACGGCCCGCCTATCGTCGAGCCCATGTTCGCCGTCTACGCCGCCCGAATCGACCGCGACCAGCCGCTTTCCGGCCTTGAGCTGGGGGAGCGACCGGCCCCGCAGGCCCGCTCCGGCTGGAGCACCGTCGATGTCCGTGCCGCCTCCCTGAACCATCACGATCTCTGGTCCCTGCGGGGGGTGGGACTTCCCGAGGGACGGCTGCCGATGATCCTCGGATGCGATGCCGCCGGGATCGACGAGGACGGCAACGAGGTCGTCCTGCACTCCGTCATCGGCCAGACCGGGCACGGGGTCGGCGCCGACGAGCCCCGCTCGATCCTCACCGAGCGCTATCAGGGCACGTTCGCCGAGCAGGTCGCCGTGCCCACCTGGAACATCCTGCCCAAGCCCAAGGAGCTGTCCTTCGAGGAGGCCGCCTGCCTCCCGACGGCGTGGCTCACCGCCTACCGCATGCTGTTCACCAATGCCGGGGTACGACCCGGTGACTCGGTCCTCGTGCAGGGCGCGGGCGGAGGCGTCGCCACGGCCGCGATCGTGCTCGGCAAGGCGGCCGGCCTGCGTGTCTTCGCCACCAGCCGCGACGAGGCGAAGCGGAAGCGGGCCCTGGAACTGGGAGCCGTGGAGGCGGTGGAGCCCGGAGCGCGGCTGCCGCAGAGGGTCGACGCGGTCATCGAGACCGTGGGCGCCGCCACCTGGTCCCACTCCGTGAAGTCCCTGCGGCCCGGCGGCACCCTCGTCATCTCCGGCGCCACCAGCGGTGACCGGCCCTCGCACGCCGAGCTGACCCGGATCTTCTTCCTGGAGCTGAAGGTCGTCGGCTCCACCATGGGCACCAAGGACGAGCTGGAGGACCTGCTCTCCTTCTGCGCCGCGACCGGCGTGCGCCCCGTCATCGACGAGGTGCTGCCCATGGACCGGGCCCGCGAGGGCTTCGAACGGCTGGCCTCTGGCGAGCAGTTCGGGAAGATCGTCCTCACCAACTCCTGATCCTCCCGGGCGCCGGAGAGACGGTCACGGCCGCCTCTCCGGCTTCGCCCTTGCGGCTCAGACCTTCGGGCCGCGGAGTATCGCCCCGATGTGGGCCGCCGTCGCCGACAGGCGGCGGCGCGCGTCGCCGAGCTGGTCGGCGGTGACGCCGTGGTCGCGGGCCGCGTCGCGGATGTCGTCGCGGAAGCGGTCCAGCAGGCGGTCCAGGTCCCGGGCCGGGTCGCCCGACGGGGCCTCATGGGCCCAGGCCGGCTCGTACTCCGCGGGGAAGTCCTCCGGGGCGGCCGAGTACTCGGGCGTGGCCGCCGGAGCCGGTCCGGGGGCGGGCGCCGGCTTGCGGAAGTCCGTCGCGGGCCTCTCCGTGGCCTGGCCCGCGGGCTTCTCCGCGCGCCCGAAGTCCCGCCCCTTGCCGAACTCCTTCCCGAACTCGCCGAACTCCTTGGCCAGTTCGGTCAGTCCCTCGCGCACACCGGTCGGCCAGTCACCACGGGTGAAGTGGTCCTGTACGCGCTCCTGGACCTGGCGGGCGATGCGCTGCATCTCCTCCTGCGCCTGGGCCGCCGCCCGGGTCTGCGCCTCCTGGGCGTGACGTCGGGCCCGCTGGGCCTCCTCGCGCGCCCGGCGGCTCTCGTCCTTGGCGCGCCGCGCCTGTTCCTTCCACTCCTGCTTGACCCGGCGCATCTCCTCCTTGGCGGCCTGCCAGGACTCGCTCTCGCCCCGGTCGCCGAACTCCCCGGAGGCGCCCGCCCGGCCCGTGCCGGCCCGGGTGCCCCTGCGCGCCTCGGAGGCCGCCGCCCGCATCTCGCGCCGCAGGTCGCCGGCCGCGCCGCGCACGTCCGCCTGGATCTCGGCGGCGAGTTCCGCGACGGACTCGCGGATCTCCAGCTCGAGGTCGGCCAGCTCGCCGCCGCGGTCGGCCAGTTCGGCACGGCCGGCGTCGGTGATCGCGTAGACCTTGCGGCCGCCCTCGGTGGTGTGGGTGACCAGCCCCTCGGCCTCCAGCTTGGCCAGGCGGGGGTAGACCGTGCCGGCGGAGGGGGCGTACAGGCCCTGGAAGCGTTCTTCGAGGAGCCTGATCACTTCGTAGCCGTGGCGCGGCGCCTCGTCCAGCAGCTTGAGCAGGTAGAGGCGCAGGCGGCCGTGAGCGAAGACGGGAGGCATGTCAGAGCACCTTCTTCTCGGTGGTGCCGTCGGCCGGAGCGCCTGCGGCGTCCGTGCTCTGGCTGGACACGGAATTGTCCCCCGGGCCGCTCCCGACTCCGGGCATCGGGCCGCCGGCCGTGGGCCCGGACCTCTCGGGCGCGTCGTCCTCCCAGGGGGTGTCGTCCTCGCCCGCCGGGCGGCGGAGCAGGGCGATCGAGCCGGAGACCGTGGTGGCCCTGAGCCTGCCGTTGCCCGGGCCCAGGCGGCCGGTGACCTTGTGGGCGCCCCACTGGCCCCGCACCCGCAGATCCTCGAACGCGCTGGAGATGGTGCCGCTGGCGGTGTTCGCCTCGACCTCGGCGTCCGCCGGGTGCGGGAGCCGGATGGCGATCTCGCCGGAGACGCTGGTCAGGCGGATGTCGGTGGGTCCGTCCGGGGCGAGGTCGATGATCATCGAGCCGCTGACGGAGTCGGCGCGGACGGTCGAGCCCGAGCCGTCGATCACCGTCAGGTCGCCCGAGACGGAGTTGAAGCGCAGGTCGCCGGTGACGGCCTGGGCCTCCAGATTGCCGGACACGGTGTCCGCGCGGACCGGGCCGGAGAGTCCGACGAGGGCGGTGTCGCCGGTGACCCCCTTGACCACCGAGGGGCCGCTGATGCCGGAGACGACCGCGCCGGCGCCGACCACCCCCACCTCCACGCGCGTGTCCGCGGGCACGGCGAGGGAGACGACGGCGCTGCGCCGCCAGCCCTTGCGGTCGAGCCACTTGAGGAAGCCCTTCCAGGGCAGGTCCTCGTACGCCACCGTGAGCCTGCCCGCCTCCTGCGTGACCACCAGGGGTGGGCCCTCGATGTCCGAGATCTCCAGACGCGCGGCCTCTTCATCCGTGCCCACGACGTTCACCGTGCCGTTGACGATGCGGACCTGCAGGTCCCGCACAGGGGTGTCGAAGGCGAGCTTCTTGGGTTCGGCGACGGACCACTCGGACATGGGTGCCTCCTCGGCGCGACACGGTCCCGACACGCCATATCGTGTCTTCCGTGAAACACGATATATCGTGGTCGCGGAAAGTCAAGACACTCATTTGTGCGAGAGCGGCCGCCCGTCGCGCGGGTGCGGGGGTGCCGTCGTGGCGGCCGGGTGGGCGGTCGGCCCGGTTTCTGCCTAGCGTGAGGTCATGCCGACGGATGCGATGCGCGGTGGTCCGGGGGCGGCGGCGACCGCCGGGCTCCTGCTGCTGTGCGGGGCCGAGCCCGACTCCGTCGCGCCCGTCGCCCCGCTGCTGCGGGAGCGGATGGTGCTCACGGGCGCGGGCCGCGAGTGGAGCGTGCTCGTGCCCGAGGGGAGCCCGTGGTGGTCCTGGCGGCCGGAGGGCTCCGAGGAGGCCGAGACGGTCGCGGGGGCCGGACGGCGTGAGGCGCACAGGAGGGGCGAGGGCCGTGCGGGCCGTGCCGGGGGTGCCGGCGGTGAGCCGGTGGACCGGGTGGCCGCCGGCTGGGCCGTCGCGCTCGCCGTCGGGTCCTCGTGGCCGGTGCTCGCGCTGTGGTGGGCGGCAGGCCGGGCCGGTTACGTCCTCACCGGCGGGTTCCGGCGCCCGGTCAGCTGTGTCTGGGCGGCAGGCGGCACGGCCACCGGTGACGCCGAGGCGATGCGCGTCCTCGTGGCGCGTCTCGGGCTCGACCCCGTGCGTGACGGACAGTCGCTGGAGCAGCTGATCACGTCCGGCTCCGGGGCCGACGCGCTGGCGCGGCTGCGCGGACTGATCGCCGTCCTCACGCGCGCGGGCATCGATCTGCCGCGCGGCCTGACACCGGGCGCGTCCCCCGGGCGGCTGCTCGAAGCGGCCGCGCGTGCGCCGGGCGGGACACGGTGGATCGCGGGCGAGGGCTGGTGGGAGGCGGTGCGGGCCGACTTCGGGCCCGCTGCGGGAGCGGTCACCGGCACCGACGTCCGGCGCGAGGCCGGCGACATCTGGCGCCGAGGGCCGGCGGAGACCGGGCGCAGCGGGGGAGATCCGGCCGACGGGGCCCGTGCGGACGGCCCTGGGAGGGCCGGCGGACCCACGGAGAACGGGCCCGGTGCGGGTGGCGGATCCGAGGCGGGCGGGCCCAAGGCGAACGCGCTCCGGGCAGGTGGCGGACCCAAGGCGGACGGACCCAGCGAGGACGGGCCCAAGGCGGACGGACCCAGCGAGGACGGGCCCAAGGCGGACGGGCCCGGTGCGGGCGGCGCCAAGGCGGACGGGCCCTGGACAGGCGGCGGGTACGAGGCGGGCGGGGCCGGGATGCCGGAGAGTTCCAGGAGTGCTGAGAGGCCCAGAGGTCCTGAAAGCTCCGGGCGCTCCGGGAGCCGTGGCCGGCCGGTGCCGCCCCGGGCGGCCGGGACGAGGACGGGCGGGCCGCGTCGGGCGTACGACGCTGGAGCGCTCGCGCCCTGGGCCCCCGGCTCGGGGGACCCGCGTGCCCGCTGGCTGGGCATGGCCCAGGTGGCGGCCGGGGTGCCGGCCACCACGTGGGGCGTGTGGCGGCACAGCGGGGGATGGGCGGCGGCGGGTGCGCTGCTCCTGGCCCATGGGGCGCTGGGCATGCGGTACGGCACCTCGGGCCCGCGGCCCCCGGCCGTCGTGTACCGCCCGTGGGACTGAAGCGCGCGGCCGTGTCCGTGACAGCCGGTGGGGCTCCCCGCGCCTCCTGACCCGGCCGCCGTCCGGCCCGTACCGAGGGGGCGTGGTCCGAGGCCGGCGCGCCTCGTACCGCTCAGACCGCTCGTACCGTCGGGCCGGAAGCCGGAAGCCGGAAGCCGGGTTCCCGTGGCCGCAGAAGCGTGCGGGCCTGCGGCTACTCGTCGTCCTCGTCGTCCAGGCGGGCCAGCCAGGTGGCCAGGCGTTCCACCGGGACCTCGAAGTCGGGGTTCAGGTCGACGAACGTGCGCAGCTGCTCGGCGAGCCACTCGAAGGTGAACTCCTCCTCAGCGCGCCGCTTCTCCAGTTCTTCGATGCCTCGGTCGGTGAAGTACATGGATGCCGCTCCGTCGGTAGTGCAGGGGTGGGGCCGCTCCGGGGCGGGAGGAACCCTCGTCCCGCTTGGGGGAGAGGATGCCGCGCTGCCGCCGCGGGAGCCGGGCGAGAACAGGAAAATCATAGGCAGCCGCACGGCCCTGCGGGCAGCCGGTGCCCCGAAGGACCCCGAAGCCCCCTGAAGGACCGGTGTCCCCGAAGGACCGGTGCCCCTCAAGGACCAGGTCGCCGGAGTCCGAGGCACCGGAAGGCGCCGTGCCGCCGGAGTCCAGACTGTCCGGGCCGGCCGAGCGGCCCGTACATACGCCGTACGCCGTACGCCGTGCGCCGGACGCCGTACGCCGAAGGGCCCGGCCCCGAGTCCGTGGGACTCGGGGCCGGGCCCCTTCACGTGCGGTGCCGGGGCCTTACGCCTCGAACACCTCACGCACCAGCTGCTCCTGCTCGGCCTGGTGGCGCTTGGCCGAGCCGACCGCCGGGGACGAGCCGTGCGGGCGCGAGATGCGCCGCAGACGCTCGCCGGCCGGGACGTCCGCGCCGACCGCCAGGTCGAGGTGGTCGATCAGGTTGAGCGCGATGAACGGCCAGGCACCCTGGTTCGCCGGCTCCTCCTGCGCCCAGAGGTACTTCTGGACGTTCGGGTACTTCTTGATCTCCGCCTGGAGCTCGGCACCCGGCAGCGGGTACAGGCGCTCGACGCGGATGATCGCCGTCTCCGTGTCGCCGCGCTTCTGACGCTCGGCCTCCAGGTCGTAGTAGACCTTGCCCGCGCAGAAGACGACCTTGCGGACGGCGGCCGGGTCGACCGTGCTGTCACCGATGACCGGACGGAACTCGCCCGAGGTGAACTCCTCCGCCTTCGACGCCGCGGCCTTCAGACGCAGCATCGACTTCGGGGTGAAGACGATCAGCGGCTTGTGGTCCGGGTTGTGGACCTGCCAGCGCAGGAGGTGGAAGTAGTTCGACGGGAGCGTGGGCATCGCGACCGTCATGTTGTTCTGCGCGCACAGCTGCAGGAAGCGCTCCGGGCGGGCCGAGGAGTGGTCCGGGCCCTGGCCCTCGTAGCCGTGCGGCAGGAGCAGGGTGACACCAGAGGTCTGGTTCCACTTCTGCTCGGCGGAGGAGATGAACTCGTCCACGACCGTCTGGGCGCCGTTGACGAAGTCGCCGAACTGCGCCTCCCACATCACGAGCGCGTCGGGACGGGCGAGCGAGTAGCCGTACTCGAAGCCCATGGCCGCGTACTCGGACAGCAGGGAGTTGTAGACGTTCAGCCGCGCCTGCTCCTCCGAGAGGTACTGCAGCGGCGTGTACTCCTCGCCGGTCTCCCGGTCGATCAGCACCGCGTGGCGCTGGCCGAAGGTGCCGCGCTGGGAGTCCTGGCCCGCGAGGCGGACCGGGGTGCCCTCCAGCAGCAGCGAACCGACGGCCAGGGTCTCGCCCATGCCCCAGTCGATCGTGCCGTCCTCGACCATCGACGCCCGGCGCTGCAGCTGCGGCAGCAGACGCGGGTGGACGGTGATGTTGTCGGGGATGTTGACCTGGGACTCGGCGATCCGCTTGACGACCTCCGCGGAGATCGCGGTCGGGACCGCCACCGGGAAGTTGTCGCTCGGCGCCTGGGACTCGCCCTGCGCCGGCTGCGCCGTGGCCTCACGGACCTCGGTGAAGACCTTCTCCAGCTGGCCCTGGTAGTCCTGCAGCGCCTGCTCGGCCTCTTCCAGCGTGATGTCGCCGCGACCGATCAGGGACTCGGTGTAGAGCTTGCGCACCGAGCGCTTCTTGTCGATCAGGTCGTACATCAGCGGCTGGGTGAAGGCCGGGTTGTCGGACTCGTTGTGACCGCGGCGGCGGTAGCAGATGAGGTCGATCACCACGTCCTTGTTGAACGCCTGGCGGAACTCGAAGGCGAGCCGCGCGACGCGGACCACGGCCTCCGGGTCGTCGCCGTTCACGTGGAAGATCGGGGCCTCGATCATGCGGGCCACGTCCGTCGCGTACATGGAGGAACGCGAGGACTCGGGGGCCGCGGTGAAGCCGACCTGGTTGTTGATGACGATGTGGACCGTGCCGCCGGTGCGGTAGCCGCGCAGCTGCGACATGTTCAGGGTCTCGGCCACCACGCCCTGGCCCGCGAAGGCCGCGTCGCCGTGGATCGCCACCGGCAGGACGGTGAAGTCCGTGCCGCCCTTGTTGATGATGTCCTGCTTGGCGCGCGCGACGCCCTCCAGGACCGGGTCCACCGCCTCCAGGTGCGAGGGGTTCGCGACCAGGGAGACCGCGATCTGCTCGCCGTCCAGGCCGGTGAAGGTGCCCTCGGCGCCCAGGTGGTACTTCACGTCGCCGGAGCCGTGCATCGACTTCGGGTCGAGGTTGCCCTCGAACTCGCGGAAGATCTGCGCGTACGACTTGCCGACGATGTTGGCGAGGATGTTCAGGCGGCCGCGGTGGGCCATGCCGATGATGACCTCGTCCAGGCGGGACTCGGCGGCGGAGTCGATGACCGCGTCCAGCAGCGGGATGACGGACTCGCCGCCCTCCAGCGAGAAGCGCTTCTGGCCGACGTACTTCGTCTGCAGGAAGGTCTCGAAGGCCTCCGCCGCGTTCAGGCGGCGCAGGATGCGCAGCTGCTCCTCGCGCTCCGGCTTGGAGTGCGGGCGCTCGACGCGGTCCTGGATCCACTTGCGCTGCTTGGGGTCCTGGATGTGCATGAACTCGATGCCGATGGTGCGGCAGTACGAGTCGCGCAGCACACCGAGGATGTCGCGCAGCTTCATCAGCGACTTGCCGGCGAAACCGCCGACGGCGAACTCGCGCTCCAGGTCCCACAGGGTGAGGCCGTGCTCGGTGATGTCCAGGTCGGGGTGCTTGCGCTGCTGGTACTCCAGCGGGTCGGTGTCGGCCATGACGTGGCCGCGGACCCGGTAGGAGTGGATCAGCTCGAAGACACGGGCGGCCTTGGTGACGTCGTCGTCGTGGCTGGCGTCGATGTCCTTGAGCCAGCGGACCGGCTCGTAGGGGATGCGCAGCGCCTCGAAGATCGAGTCGTAGAAGCCGTTCTCGCCGAGCAGCAGGTTCGCGACCTGGCGCAGGAACTCGCCGGAGGCGGCGCCCTGGATGGTCCGGTGGTCGTAGGTCGACGTGAGCGTCATGACCTTCGAGACACCGAGCTTGTTCAGGGTGTCCTGGCTCGTGCCCTGGAACTCGGCCGGGTAGTCCATGGAGCCGACGCCCATGATGACCGACTGGCCGGGCATCAGGCGCGGGACCGAGTGGAC
Source organism: Streptomyces sp. NPDC090108 (assembly GCF_044747185.1). Taxonomy (NCBI): domain Bacteria; kingdom Bacillati; phylum Actinomycetota; class Actinomycetes; order Kitasatosporales; family Streptomycetaceae; genus Streptomyces; species Streptomyces sp. NPDC090108. The sequence continues at coordinate 481,596 of NZ_JBIVDQ010000001.1, read as the reverse complement.
GGTGCCGAGGCCGCCGGGGTTGGTCAGGGAGACCGTGACACCGGTGAAGTCGTCCATCGTGAGCTTGCCCTCGCGGGCGCGGCGGACGATGTCCTCGTAGGCCTGCCAGAACTCGAAGAAGTTCAGCGTCTCGGCCTTCTTGATCGCCGCGACGACGAGCTGGCGGTCGCCGTTGGGCTTGACCAGGTCGATGGCGAGACCGAGGTTGACGTGCTCCGGCCGGACCAGGGTCGGCTTGCCGTCCTTCTCCGCGAAGGACCAGTTCATCGACGGCATGGCCTTGATCGCCTGCACCATCGCGAAGCCGATCAGGTGCGTGAAGGAGATCTTCCCGCCCCGGGCGCGCTTGAGGTGGTTGTTGATGACGATCCGGTTGTCGAACAGCAGCTTCACCGGGACCGCGCGCACCGACGTGGCGGTCGGCAGCTCCAGCGAGGCGTTCATGTTCTTGGCGACCGCGGCGGACGGACCGCGCAGCGTGACCAGTTCGGGGCCCGCGGGGGCCTCGGTGGCCGGAGCGGCCTTCGCCTTGGGCTGGGCGGGCGCGGGCGCCTGCTTGGCCGGGGCGGGGGCGGCCGGGGCGGCCGGGGCGGCGGCGGCCGGAGCCGGCGCCGCGGCGGGCTTCTGGGCCACCGGCGCGGGCGCGGGCTGAGCCGCGGGCGCGGACGGGGCCTGAGGAGCCGTGGTGGTGGTCTCTGCGGCCCCCGCGGCCGCAGTACCCGCCGGAGCCGGCGCGGCAGGCGCGCCCGGCTTGTAGTCGGCGAAGAAGTCCCACCAGGCACGGTCTACCGAATTCGGGTCCTGGAGGTACTGCTGATAGATCTCGTCGACGAGCCACTCGTTGGCACCGAACGCGGCAGCGGGATTCTTCCCGGCTTGGTCGTCGGCAGAGATGCTCGAGTTACTGGGGGACTGTGGCGACACGGCGGCAACCGCCCTCTTCCGCTTCACAAGGTGATGGACAGCGGGAATAAAGGCTACGCCTCCAAGAGCACGTAGGTCAGGTCGGGCCCGTTCATCGTCGCGTAAGTCACATCGGCGGGGGTGTTTCGGCGCTGGATATGGCGGGAAACAAGCGGGGTTCCGCACGTGAGAGCGAGCAGGAGGGTGCGCCGAGGGAGCACCTGCGCGTGATCGTCCGACGCGCGGCGCGGGGCCTTCCCTGATCACACGTGTCCGACTGTGCGAACGCTCGTGGATCTTGGTCTTCCGCTTCGAACTTTACGTCAACTTGGCGTGGAGGAAGGCCCCGGGAGGGTGACGATGATCCGGCATCCGCGGTCGGATTCGGCCACACCGATCCGGCCGCCGTGCAGATCCACCGCCCAGCGGGCGATGGCCAGGCCCAGGCCCGTGCCGCCGTCGCTGCCCGGGCCGTGGGGCCGGGTCACGGAGCCGCGGTTGAACCGCTCGAACACCCGGTGCCACTCCGACCTGGGGATCCCCGGACCCTCGTCCAGGACCTCCAGCTCCAGCGACTCCGGCAGCGCGCCGCGCCGCGCCCTGACCGTCACCCGGCCGTAGGGCGGGCTGTGCTTGACCGCGTTGTCGATCAGGTTGGCGACGACCTGGTGGATGCGCTCGGGGTCCGCGTGCGCGGTCAGCTCCGGCGGGGAGACGTCGAGGTGCAGATGCACGTCCGTGCGGGTGTGGCTGCCCGAGCCCGAGGAGAGCCCGGCGCGCGCGGAGGCGACCATGTTGGCCTCCTTCAGCACACCCGACAGGTACGGCCACACCTCGAACCGGCGCGTCTTCAGCGGGACGACGCCGTTGTCGAGCCGGGACAGGTCCAGCAGCGTCTCCACCAGCCGGCCGAGCCGGTCGGTCTGTTTCAGCGCCGTCCGCATGGTCTCGGGATCGGCCTCGGTGACGCCGTCGACGATGTTCTCCAGCACCGCGCGCAGACCCGCGATGGGGGTGCGCAGTTCGTGCGAGACATTCGCCACGAGTTCCTTGCGCTGGAGGTCCTGCGCCTCCAGCTCGTCGGCCATGACGTTGATCGTCCCGGCCAGGTCGCCCAGCTCGTCGCGCCGGTTGTCGCGCACCCGGCGGGTGTAGTCGCCCTGCGCGATCGAGCGGGCCACCGCGTTCATCTCGTCCAGCGGCGCGGTCAGCGAGTGCGCCACGAACTGCGTTATCAGCAGCGTGGCGATCATCGAGAAGACCGTGATGAAGCGCAGCTCGGTCTTGGTGTGCACCGCGATCATGGACAGACCGGTGGTGATCAGTACCGAGATGACGACCAGTGCGCCGAGCTTGGTATTGATCGAGAACGGGCTCACGCCGCCCCAGGGGTCGTCCCCAGGGCTCCTCCGTGCGGTATCCCGTCCGTCGCTCATGGCGTCGGCGTCTCCAGCGCGTAACCGACGCCGTGCACCGTGCGGATCCGTTCGGCCCCGATCTTCCGGCGCAGCGCCTTGATGTGGCTGTCGACGGTGCGGGTGCCGGAGGCGTCCGCCCAGTCCCACACCTCGGCCAGCAGCTGCTCCCGGGAGAGCACCGCGCGCGGGGTGTTCGCCAGGCACACCAGCAGATCGAACTCGGTGGGCGTGAGGTGCACGTCCTCGGCCTTGACCCGCACCCGGCGCTGCGCGTGGTCGATCTCCAGCTCGCCCAGGCGCAGGATGCCCGAGCGCGGCGTGGTGGCGGCGAGCGCGGCCCGCTCCACCCGGCGCAGCAGGACGTGCACGCGCGCCGCCAGCTCCCGCATCGAGAACGGCTTGGTCATGTAGTCGTCGGCGCCGACCCCGAGCCCGACCAGCATGTCGGTCTCGTCGTCGCGCGCGGTGAGCATCAGCACCGGCACCGGGCGCTGGGCCTGCACGCGGCGGCAGACCTCCAGGCCGTCGAAGCCGGGCAGCATGATGTCGAGGATCATCAGGTCGGGCTGCCAGGCCTCGGCCGTGTCCACGGCGGACGGACCGTCGCCCGCGGTTTGCACGAGAAATCCCTCAGCGCGCAGCCGGGCCGCGATGGCGTCGACGATCGTGGGGTCGTCCTCGACGACCAGAACCCGGCGCTGCGAGCCCTGGGTGGCCGCCGCCGCGCCGTTCTGGGAGGTGTGTGTCTGCTCCATCGCCCGCCCCTGTTGCTTTCCGGAATCCGTGGGGTGATCCCATGACTGCGTTTGACGCTTGAATGATCGGCGTCACGGCAGCACATTACGGGGACTCACCGTGCCGTCGCTATCCAGGCCGGACGGCGAGGTGCACCGCGTCCGGAACGCCCCGGGCAACGGGGACCTCTTCGGTACGCACCTGTCGGAACCCGGCATTCCGCAAGGTTCCTTCAAATTCCGGAGAGGGCTGCGCCGACCAGACGGCCAGCACTCCACCGGGCCTCAACACCCTTGCGCAGGCGGCGAGTCCGGACGGCGAGTAGAGACCGCCGTTGTCCTCGGTGACCGTCCAGCCGGGGCCGTTGTCGATGTCGAGACACAGGGCGTCGAACGTGTCCGATGTCTCATTGACGTAAGCGACGAGATCATCCTCGATGATCTCGGTCCGGGAGTCGGCGAGCGCCGCGGCGGACAGTGCGGACAGCGGCCCGGAGCGGTGCCAGCCGATGACGGCGGGCTCCCGCTCCACCACGGCGATCCGCCCCCAGCGGGGATCGGCCGCCGCGTGCGCGAGGGAGAAGCCCACCCCCAGGCCGCCGATCAGCACCGCCGGCGCCGGACGGCCGTCCAGGGCGTCCCGGGCGGCGTCGACCAGCAGCCGCTCGGAGCGGCCGTCGGAGGTGTCCATCAGGAAGCAGCCGTTCGCGATGATCTGCAGCAGCGTGCCGTGCCTGCGCAGCACCACCTCGCCGTAGGGGCCCTCGCGCCGGTCCAGGACCACGGGTGTGTCTGGGGAGTCGTGCACGGCAGTCATCCGGCCATCCTGCTTCAACTCGGGTGTGCGGTCACTGGAATTACGGAGTGCCCCCGATTTCCGATGCGCACGCTCCGTCCTTGCACTCGTTCGTGGGACGCGCGGGGGCGTGGCCGCGGTCACGCCGGGACGTGGCCGTGGTCCGCCCTCCGTGTCGGCGCGGTCCCCCCACTGCGCCGGCGCGGGCCGCCCCTGGTGCGGGCGGACCTCGCGGCCGCTGATCGCCCAGAGCGAACAGCCTCCGGGGAACATTCCCGGGCTCACGTGCATTGAGTCGGTATTGCTCAAGTTGACTGCCAAAGGGGAGATCATGGCTGATGAGGCCAAGGCGTTCACGCTCGTCCTGCCCGTGCTGCCGCTCGACGACGAGGTCGTCCTGCCCGGCATGGTGGTTCCCCTGGATCTGAGCGACGCCGAAGTACGGGCCGCCGTCGAGGCCGCGCAGTCCGCCGCGCGGGCGGAGTCCGGCAAGCCCAGGGTGCTGCTGGTGCCGCGCATCGACGGGACGTACGCCACCACCGGTGTGCTCGGCACCGTCGAGCAGGTCGGCCGGCTGGCCGACGGCGACCCCGGTGCCCTGATCCGCGGCCGGGCCCGGGTGCGGATCGGCGCCGGTACGACCGGACCGGGCGCCGCCCTGTGGGTCGAGGGGGCCCGGGTCGAGGAGACCGTGCCCGAGCCGCTGCCCGGCCAGGTCACCGAGCTGGTCAAGGAGTACAAGGCGCTCGCCACCACCTGGCTGAAGAAGCGCGGGGCCTGGCAGGTCGTGGACCGCGTCCAGGCCATCGAGGACGTCTCCGCGCTCGCCGACAACTCCGGCTACTCGCCCTTCCTCACCGTCGAGCAGAAGACCGAGCTGCTGGAGACCGCCGACCCCGTCGCCCGCCTCCGGCTCGCCACGCAGACGCTGCGCGACCACCTCGCCGAGCAGGACGTCGCCGAGACCATCGCCAAGGACGTCCAGGAGGGCGTCGACCGCCAGCAGCGCGAGTTCCTGCTGCGCCGCCAGCTCGAAGCCGTCCGCAAGGAGCTGCGCGAGCTGAACGGGGACGGCAAGGACGCCGCCGAGGAGTCCGACGACTACCGCGCCCGTGTCGAGGCCGCCGACCTGCCGGAGCACGTCCGCGAGGCCGCCCTGAAGGAGGTCGACAAGCTGGAGCGGTCCAGCGACCAGTCGCCCGAGGGCTCCTGGATCCGGACCTGGCTGGACACGGTCCTGGAGATGCCGTGGAACGAGCGGACCGAGGACGCCTACGACATCCAGGGCGCCAGGACGGTCCTGGACGCCGAGCACGCGGGCCTGGAGGACGTGAAGGAGCGCATCACCGAGTACCTGGCCGTGCGCAAGCGGCGCGGTGAGCGCGGCCTCGGCGTCGTCGGCGGCCGGCGCGGCGGCGCGGTGCTCGCGCTGGTCGGGCCGCCCGGCGTGGGCAAGACCAGCCTCGGCGAGTCCGTCGCGCACGCGATGGGGCGCGAGTTCGTCCGCGTCGCCCTCGGCGGCGTCCGCGACGAGGCCGAGATCCGCGGCCACCGCCGTACGTACGTCGGCGCGCTGCCCGGGCGGATCGTGCGGGCGGTCAAGGAGGCCGGGTCCATGAACCCGGTCGTCCTGCTCGACGAGATCGACAAGGTCGGCTCGGACTTCCGCGGCGATCCGGCCGCGGCGCTCCTGGAGGTGCTGGACCCCGCGCAGAACCACACCTTCCGTGACCACTACCTGGAGGTCGAGCTCGACCTGTCCGACGTGGTCTTCCTCGCCACCGCCAACGTCCTGGAGGCCATCCCGGAGGCGCTCGCGGACCGCATGGAGATCGTCCGCCTGGACGGCTACACCGAGGACGAGAAGGTCGTCATCGCCCGCGACCACCTGCTCCCGCGCCAGCTGGAGCGGGCCGGCCTCGGCGCGGACGAGGTCACGGTCGAGGAGGGCGCGCTGCGCAGGCTCGCCGGGGAGTACACCCGGGAGGCGGGCGTGCGCACGCTGGAGCGGTCCGTCGCCCGGCTGCTGCGCAAGATCGCGGCCCAGCACGAACTGGGGGAGCGCGAGCTGCCGTTCACCGTCCGGGACGAGGACCTGCGCGCTCTGATCGGGCGCCCGCACCACGTGCCCGAGTCCGCCCAGGACCCGGCCGAGCGCCGTACGGCCGTCCCCGGGGTGGCCACCGGCCTCGCGGTCACGGGCGCCGGCGGAGACGTCCTCTATGTGGAGGCCTCCCTCGCCGACCCGGAGACGGGCGCGGCGGGCCTGACCCTGACCGGCCAGCTCGGCGACGTGATGAAGGAGTCGGCGCAGATCGCGCTGAGCTTCCTGCGCAGCCACGGCGCCGAACTGGAGCTTCCGGTGGGCGACCTGAAGGACCGGGGCGTGCACATCCACTTCCCGGCGGGCGCGGTCCCCAAGGACGGTCCGAGCGCGGGCGTCACCATGACGACGGCGCTCGCGTCCCTTCTCTCCGGCCGCCTGGTCCGCACGGACGTGGCGATGACCGGCGAGGTCTCGCTGACCGGGCGGGTGCTGCCCATCGGCGGCGTGAAGCAGAAGCTGCTCGCCGCGCACCGCGCCGGGGTGACCACCGTGATCATCCCCAAGCGCAACGAGCCCGACCTGGACGACGTCCCGGCCGAGGTGCTGGACACGCTCGACGTCCATGCCGTGACGGACGTGCGCCAGGTGCTGGAACTGGCGCTGGCGCCCGCCGGGCACGGCGTGACGCCGGAGGTCCCGGTCGCGGCGTGACGACCCCGCGCCGGCGCCGGTCACGGTGACCGGCGCCGGCGGCGACGAGGCCCGGTGCTCCCTCGGGAGCACCGGGCCTCCGCCGTCCCCGGCCGCACGGCCGGGGCAACTCCCGGCCGGGAGCCCGGGTCAGCCGAGGGCCAGGGCCTGGACCCGGTCCAGCGCTCCGTTGCTGTGCTTGTCCGGGGGCGACCCCCGTACCCCCGGCCGGGAGGGTGCCGGGGTCAGCCGAGGGCCAGGGCCTGGACCCGGTCCAGCGCTCCGTTGAACTTGTCGTGGTCGCCCACGGTCGGGCCGCTGGAGGTGTACTGCCACATCGTGTAGTACGGCCACCCCGCCGGCAGCGTTCCGGGGTCCGCGGCGTACCGGGCGATCCACAGCGGGTTGTTCGCGGCGAAGCCGGCGTAGTTGCCGGTGCACTGGGTCCACCAGCTGGTGGCCGTGTAGATCACCGCGTCGCGGCCGGTGCGGGCCTTGTACGTGTTCAGGAAGTCGGCGATCCAGCCGACCATCGCGCTCTGCGAGAGGCCGTAGCAGGCGGCGCCGTACGGGTCCCACTCGATGTCGAGGGTACCGGGCAGCGTCCGGCCGTCGCGGGACCAGCCGCCGCCGTGGTCGACGAAGTAGTTCGCCTGGGTCGCGCCGCTCGTGGTGTCCGGGGTCGCGAAGTGGTAGGCGCCGCGGATCATGCCGACGTTGTACGAGCCGTTGTACTGCTGCGCGAAGGAGGGGTTCGTGTAGTACGTGCCCTCCGTCGCCTTCGTGTAGGCCCAGCGCACCCCGCTGTTCCACAGCGTGGTCCAGTCGACGCTGCCCTGGTGGCCGGAGACGTCGACGCCCTCGGTCTGGGTGGCGGCGGTCATGCCCGGGGCGGCGCCGCGGCCGTCGTGCGCGGCCACCCCCATGCCCATGAAGGCGGAGCCGCGCGCGGGCGTGGTCGCGGCCTGGGCGGGAGCGAGGGACAGGGCGAAGGAGAGCGCCGCGAGCAGGGCCGTGACGAGGGCGGCGAGAGCGCGCGGGCGGAAGGAACCGGGTCTGTGCACGGGCATGGCGTGCCTCCGGGTGAAGAGGTGGGGGGAACAGGCGCTGACCTGCCTACTGGCGTGGGCATGTCACCACCTGTTCCCGAAGCTACGCACGTAGATGAGCCCAGGGAAGAGGGTCCGGATGCCGCCGTTGGTCTACGCCTGCGAAATACTGACGGAGCTGGGGCGATGACGGGGTTTGACGGAAACTTTCAGGACCGCGAAACCGGGCAGGGGTGCTGACGTGCACGAGGACGGAAACGGCGAGGCGGGACGCGTCGCCGGCGAGATGACGCCGAGCGGCGCGGACCAGGAGTTCCTGGCGCTGGAGCGGGAGTTGACCGTGCTCCTGCGGCGCGCCCGGGCCAGTCAGGGCGAGATGGCCCGCGAGGTGCACCCCGATCTGGAGTCCGCCGCGTACGGCCTGCTCATCCGTCTCGACGAACTCGGCGGCCAGCGCGCCACCGCGCTCGCCGCCTACATCGGCGTCGGCAAGGCGACCATGTCCCGCCAGCTGAGGGCCCTGGAGGAGCTGGGTCTCGTCGCCCGCGCGCCCGATCCGGCCGACGGCCGCGCCTGGCTCGTCACCCTCACCGACGAGGGCCGCCGCCGGGTGGGCAAGGTCCGTGAGGCGCGCCGGGCCCGTTACGTCTCCCAGCTCGCCCACTGGGACCGCCGCGAGGTGGCGGAACTGGCACGCCTGCTGCACGAGTTGAACGGCGGCACGGACAGACACGGCTGAGCGGCGCGGACAGACACAGCTGAGCGGCTCGGACCGCCACGGCTGAGCGGCATGGACCGGCACGGCCGAGCGGCACGGAGGGACATCGGCGGGCGGACCAGAAGGACACCGCCGGGTGGGCCGTAGGGACACCGCCGAGTGGGCCGGAGGGACACCGCGGGGCGGACCGGAGTTCACAGCTCCACGTACACGACCGTCGCGTCGTCGTGCGTCTTGCCGCGTCCCAGGAACGCCCGTTCGCCGGCGTCCGCCGCCTCCAGTTCCCGTACCCGGTCGACCAGCGAGCGGGCGCCCTCCTTCGCGACGATGTCGAACAGGGCCGTCCAGTCGCCCTCCTGGAACTTCTCCGTCCAGCGGGTGGCGCCGTCCGTCAGCGCGGCCAGGGCGCGGACCTCGTGGCGGGGCACCGTGCCGGTGACGGCGTGTTCCGCCACCGAGGGGTCGGCGGCCGCCGTGAAGAAGCCGCCCTCCTTGTTGCGCAGGGTGGCGTCGACCAGGGCGTCGGTGGCGAGGGCGGACCGGGGCAGCCGGGCGAGGCGGTCGTCGAGCACCGGGGTGACCGTGCCGGAGGGTGAGCGCAGGAGCAGCGCGGAGTCCGACAGGACCAGGTACTCCAGGGTGTCGGCCGACCAGCGGGCCAGGACGGCGGTTGCCTGCGGTGTGCGAGGGTGAGAAAGGTCACACGTGTCCACATGGGCCCGGGATGTTTGGCCGATCGCCCGGGTGAGCACCTCGGGCAGCGTCAGATCTCCGCGCGAAACGGTCAGTTCGGTCAGCGCCCCGCCCAGACGGGCGGTGAACCACGGCACGGAGTGCACGCAGCCCGTGCCGTCGCGCGGCGGCGTCACTCCGTCCAGCAAGATCGCGCAACCTCCCTGCCCGGAGGCGGGAAGTCCGACACTGGCGAAGTCCTCGTTGGGGCGGGAAGGGTCGCCGGGTTCCGTGACGAGTTCGGTGCGCATCCGGCCAGTCTGCACGAGCCCTTCACAGGGTCCCCCAAAGAGCGCCGGATCGCGCGTAATTGGCATGACCGCGCAGGTCAGCCGCCTGGTTTGGGGGTAATTGGGGTACTCCGGGAAGGCGTGGCGGCGAATACTGCCAAAGCCTGCCGCGCGCGTCCAACCGGCCCGCCGTGCGGGGCCGTCGCACCGGCCCGCGGAACTTGCCCGTCAACTCCCCTCCGATGTTCACTCCTTCGGGTGGCCGGTCAGGTGATGCACGACCCCTGCCCACCGGCGCTGGGAGGGTCGGGAACCGTACGAACCGGGTGTTCGCACCACTTACACCGAGACGACGGGTCACCGCCCGGGACCTTGCTGGACGAGTTCAGGATTGCGAGCACCGGTGCAGAAGAAGCGGCCGCGGCGCACAGGCAGGCAGACGGCCCCCGAGGGGATCGCCGAGCAGACTCCCGTCGGCACCGGCCGCCCCACTCATGTGCGTACCCGTCTGATCATCGCCGTGGCGGCGGTAGCCGCCGCCATCGCGGGAGCCGGCGCGCCCGCGCTCCTCACCGCCTCCGGCGACGTCAGTGACTCCCAGGAACTGGTGACGCTGGCGGGACGCACCGAGGACGCGCTCGCGCTCGCCCACTCGCTGGCCGACGAACGCGACGAGGTCACCGCCTACATCGCCGCCGGACGCCCCAAGTCGCAGGCGCCGTCGGAGCAGCGCAGCGCGCGGGTGGACCGCCAGATAGAGGACATCCGCGCCGACACCGCCACCCCGGGCGCGCTGCTGACCGATCTCGACGGCATCGCGACCACCCGGCGCGCCGCCCTCACCGGCAAGACGGACGCGCTGCGCACCCATCAGGCGTACTCGGCGACCATCACCGAACTGCACCGGCTCGCCGAGCAGCTGGCGGAGCGGATGCCCGCGCGGGCCGGCTCCGGCGCCCACGCGCTCGCCGAACTGGACACCGCCGTCCAGCAGTCCGCCGCCGCCCGCGGCCTGCTGCTGGCCGCGCTGGACATCCCGTCCTCGACCCGGACGGTGATCGACCCGGCCACCGGGCTGCCCACCACGACCAGCAGCTCGTCCACCGCGGACACCGCCAGGCGGGACGCGCTCACCGCGGCCGCCCAGCAGGCCAGGCTGCGCGCCGACGCGGCCCTCGCCGACTTCCACGCCACCGCGCCCAAGGCGTTCGCCGACTCCTACGACTCCACGGTCACCGGGCCCGAGGTCAACTCCGCCGAGAAGTACCTCTCCCTGCTCACCGCCCAGCCCACGCTCACCGGTACCGCGCTGAGCACCAGTACCAGGAAGCTGGACGCGGCCCTGTCCGCCCGGGTCGACCTGATGCGGGGCGCCGAGTCGGCCCTCTACGACCACCGCACCAAGGACCTCGCGAAGCTCCGGGACGAGGACGTCACCGCCCTGGAGATCCGGGTCGCCGTCCTCGGCGCCCTGATGCTGGTCGCCGTCGGCATCGCCACCGCCATGGCCCGCACCCTGACCCGCCCCCTGTCGGTGCTGCGCCGCGGCTCGGCCCGCCTGGCCGCCGCGGCCGACCCGGCGGCCGAGGAGCCGATCGCCTTCACCGGCCGCAACGACGAGTTCGCCCAGGTCGTCCGCTCGGTCAACGCCCTGCACGCGCACGCCGTCGGTCTGCACGCCACGCTGGGCGAGCGGGCCGGCGCGCTGAACGAGCGCGTCGCCACCCTGGAGGCCGACCGCAAGCACCTGGTCGGGCAGCGGCAGAAGATGGCCGACGCCCGCGAGCAGCTGCGCGCCGAACTCGCCGACTCCGCCGCACAGCTGGAGCGGCTGCGCACCAGCATCGGCGGCACCTTCGTCAACCTCGCGCTGCGCACCCTCGGCCTGGTCGAGCGCCAGCTGTCGGTCATCGAGGGCCTGGAGGAGCGCGAGCAGGACCCCGAGCGCCTCGCCACCCTCTTCAAGCTGGACCACTTCGCCACCGTCATGCGCCGGCACAGCGAGAACCTCCTCGTGCTGTCCGGCACCGAGCACATCCAGCAGCACCACGGTCCGGTCCCGCTGGTCGACGTGGTCCGCGCGGCGGTCAGCGAGATCGAGCGCTACGAGCGGGTCCGGATCGCCACGCTGCCCCCGCACGCGCACATCGCGGGCTTCGCCGCCGACGACCTCTCCCACCTCCTCGCCGAGCTCATGGAGAACGCCAGCTCGTTCTCCCCGCCGGAGCGGCCCGTCGAGGTCTCCGGCTGGCTGCTGGAGTCCGGCGAGATCATGCTCTCGGTCCAGGACGAGGGCATCGGCATGACGAACGGCCGCATGGAGCGCCTCAACGCCCGCCTCGCGGAGTTCGACCCCGAGTCGCCGTACGACCAGGAGGGCGAGGACGGCCTCGGCCTCGGTCTGTACGTCGTGGCTCGCCTCGCCCACCGGCACGGTGCCCGGGTGCAGCTGCGCGAGCAGAAGCAGGGCGGGGTGGCGGCCGTGACCGTGCTGCCCCGCAGCCTCCTCGCCGAGGCGCCCGCCACGCCCGCCCCGGCCGGCCGGGGCGGCGTCGCCCAGACCATCGCCCTGCCCGGAGCCGACGCCGAGGCCAACTCCAACGTCCTGCTCGCCCGCAACAAGGACACCGACCTCCTGGTGGCCCTGGCGGAGCGGTCGGTCCACGACGCGGAGACCAGCGAGAACGCGGCGACCACCGGGGACACGGAGACCAGCGAGAACACGGAGCGCGCGGCGGACACCGCCGGCGCCACCGCACCCTCCGAGAGCGCCGCGGGCGCCGGGAGTTCCGCGCACCACGAAGCCCCCGAGGCGGAGGCCCCCGAGACCCACACCAGGGCGGAGACGACCGGCCCGGCCACCGGGCAGGCGCCGAGCCGCCCGAAGGAACCGGCCGAGACCTTCGCCGAGACCACGATGGAGCTGCTGCTCCCGGACCCCGCGACCGCCCCGGAGGCCTCCCGGCCGACGGCCGGCGAGAGCACCGGGACCGCCGGCTCCGACCCCATGAACCAGCAGGCCGCGGGAGAACACCCCCGCTCCCCCCAGCCCGTGGCCGCACACGGCGAGACAGCCCCGCAGGGGCCGTCCGCACCCGACGACGACAACCGCGCGCGTTCCGCGGACGGCCACGAGAGCGCCGAGGGCGAAGCCGAGGCGCTCACCAGCAAGGGCCTTCCCAAGCGCACCCCCAAGATCACCAGCCCCACCGAGGCGCCGCGCCAGCGGACCCGCTCCGTCGACGCCGAAGCCCTGCGCCGCAGGCTCGGCGGCTTCAGCCGGGGAGCTCACGCCGGCTACCGCGACGTAGAGGCGGAGATCGCCGCCACCGAACCAGCCACGGGGGGCACAGCCGAGGAGGCAAGCAGTTGACCGCGCCCAGTACCTATGGCCTGAGCAGCGCAGCCCGCAACCTGCAATGGCTGCTCACCAACCTGGTCGAGGAAGTACCCGGCATCCAGTCCGTCGCAGTCGTCTCCTCCGACGGCCTGCTGCTCCTGTCCTCCGACCCCAGCCACACGGAGGAATCACGCCAGGCGCGCCCCACCAAGGGCCCCCGCGGATCCTCCGCCGACCTGGCCACCATCGTCTCCGGCATCGGCAGCCTCACCCTCGGGGCCACCAAGCTCATGGAGTACGGCGGGATCAAGCACACGATGGTCGCCATGGAGGAGGGGAGCCTGTTCGTGATGTCGATCAGTGACGGCTCCCTGCTCGGCGTCCACGGCTCCGCCGAGTGCGACATGAGCGTCGTGGCCTACCACATGGCCCTCTTCGTGGGCCGTGCCGGACACGTCCTCACCCCCGAACTCCGCAGCGAGCTGCGCAAATCACTGGAATCCGAGTCGACGGGGAGCGGCCGATGAGCGGCACAGCCGGCAGGAACCAGCTCCCCGTACGCGGCGGTGAACGCAAGAAACCCGCCCGCGTCCGCCCCTATTCGCTCACCGGCGGCCGTACCCGCTTCGGCCACGTCCTGCTGGTCGAGACGTTCGTCGCGGCCATCGAGGCCCCCGAGGAGCGCAAGGAGCTGACGAGCAATCCGGTGGCCCCCCGGGTCATGCCGGAGATGCTCGCCATCGTCGAACTCTGCCGCCGTATGCGCACGGTGGCAGAGATCGCCGCGCTGCTGCAGATGCCGCTCGGCGTGGTCCGCGTGCTCCTGAGCGATCTCGCGGACCAGGGAAAGATCCGTGTGCACGGAACCGGGACCGGTCACGGCACCGGCCGGCCGAACCGAGCGCTGCTGGAAAGGGTGCTGAGTGGACTCCGCCGTCTCTGACGTCTCCGCCGCGGGGGCCGTCCCCCTCGTCGGTGGCTTCACCGAGCCCGACGAGGATCTGAAGGCCTGGCAGCAGGACGGCAGTCAGGCCCCCGTCGCCACGAAGATCGTGGTGGCGGGCGGCTTCGGCGTGGGCAAGACCACGCTGGTCACGTCCGTCTCGGAGATCACGCCTCTGCAGACCGAGGCGCTGATGACCCAGGCGAGCGAGGAGACCGACGACCTCACCGCCACGCCGGAGAAGCTGACCACCACGGTCGCCATGGACTTCGGCCGCCTCACGCTCGACGACGACCTGGTGCTCTACCTGTTCGGCACGCCGGGCCAGCAGCGGTTCTGGTTCATGTGGGACGACCTGGTGCGCGGCGCGATCGGCGCCGTCGTGCTGGCCGACACCCGCCGGCTGAAGGACTGCTTCCCGGCGCTCGACTACTTCGAGAGCTGCGGGCTGCCGTACATCGTCGCGGTCAACCACTTCGACCGGACCGAGCGGTTCGACCCGGACGACGTCCGGGAGGCCCTGACCATCCCCCCGCACGTCCCTGTCATGATCATGGACGCGCGACGCCGGATCTCGGTGATCGAGACCCTGCTGGTCCTGGTGGGCCACGCGCTGGACGAAACCCCCGAGTAGTCCCGGAACTAGGAGTCACCACCCGCATGCGGAAGATACTCGTCGTCGGAGCCGGCCAGTCCGGCCTCCAGCTCGCCCTCGGCCTGCAGTCGCACGGCTACGAGGTCACCCTGATGTCGAACCGGACCGCCGACGAGATCCGCTCCGGCCGGGTCATGTCGACGCAGTGCATGTTCGACACCTCGCTCGGCCACGAGCGCGACCTCCAGCTGAACTTCTGGGAGTCCCAGGCGCCGAAGATCGAGGGCCTCGGCGTCTCGGTCGCCGCCCCCGGCTCCTTCGACCCGGGCCCGTCCCAGCGGGTCATCGACTGGGTCGGCAAGCTCGACGGGTACGCCCAGTCCGTCGACCAGCGGGTGAAGATGGCCGGCTGGATGGAGACCTTCGCCCAGCGCGGCGGCCAGCTGGTCATCCACGGCGCCGCCGTCTCCGACCTCGACTACTTCTCCCGCACCTACGACCTCGTCCTGGTCGCGGCCGGCAAGGGCGAGCTGGTGTCGATGTTCGCCCGCGACCCCGAGCGCTCCCCGTACGCCGAGCCGCAGCGCGCCCTCGCGGTCGCCTACGTGCACGGTCTGGCCCCGCGCCCGGAGCACCCGGAGTTCGACGCCGTCCGCTGCAACCTGGTGCCCGGTGTCGGCGAGCTGTTCATCATGCCGACCTTCACCACCTCCGGCCGCGCCGACATCCTCTTCTGGGAGGGCGTCCCCGGCGGTCCGCTCGACGTCTTCAACGGCGTCAAGGACCCGTCCGAGCACCTCGCCCTCACGCTGGACCTCATGAAGAAGTTCACGCCGTGGGAGTACGACCGTGCCACGGACGTCGAGCTGACCGACGCCGGCGCCACCCTCTCCGGCCGCTACGCGCCGACCGTGCGCAACCCCATCGGCCGGCTGCCCGGCGGCGGCCTGGTCATGGGCGTGGCCGACGTGGTCGTCGCCAACGACCCGATCACCGGCCAGGGCTCCAACACCGCGTCCAAGTGCGCGGCCTCCTACCTCGCCTCGATCCTGGAGCGGCAGGACAAGCCGTTCGACGAGGAGTGGATGCGGGGCACGTTCGACCGCTTCTGGGACACCACCGCCCAGCACGTCACCAAGTGGACGAACGCCATGCTCGCGCCCCCGCCGGAGCACATCCTCAACCTCATCGGCGCGGCCGGCCAGCTCCAGCCGGTGGCGGACCGTTTCGCCAACGGCTTCAACGATCCCTCGGACTTCGAGAACTTCTTCTACGAGCCCGAGAAGACCGGCGCCTACCTGGCCTCGGTCGCCGGAGCCTGACCGGACGCACCGAAGCGCCCGTACGGTCCGGCCGGTCCGGCCGGACCCGGCGGCAGCCCGTGCGCGGGTCCCGCCCGACGCCCTCAGAGTCCCGCACCCCGACCGGCGTCGGGCCGGACCGCGCCCAGGATCGGGTTGGCCGCCATCGGCGAGACCTTGATGGCCTCGCCCGGCCGCGGGGCCTGGACGACCTTGCCCGCCCCCACGTACATCGCCACATGGGTGGCCTCGGGGAAGTAGACGACCAGGTCACCGGGGCGCAGTTCGCCCAGCGGGACCTTCCGCAGCCGCGCCCACTGCTCCTGGCTGGTGCGCGGGATCGGTGTCCCGGCGTGGTCCCAGGCCTGCGAGGTCAGCCCCGAGCAGTCGTAGGACGCGGGGCCCTGCGCCCCCCACGCGTACGGCTTGCCGACCTGGCTCATGGCGTAGCTGACCGCCCGGGTCCCCTCGGCCGAGGGCGTCCGGGCGTCGCCCAGCGTGCCGGATTCCGTGAGCCTGCGCTGCGCGTCCGCGGTGCCCGCGCTCTCCAGCCTGGCCACCCCGGCCAGCTGCTGGGGGGTGAGCGAGGCCAGGAGGCGTTCGACGTCGGCCAGCCGGCCCCGGACGTCGTCCTGCTGCTTCTTCTGCTTCTCGCCGAGCGTCAGCGCGGTGTCCAGGGCCCGCCGGGCGGACCGGGCCAGCGCGTCCTTGTTCGTCTCCGTGGCCGCCAGCCGGTCCACCGTCCGCGCGCGCTCGCCGGCCAGCCGCCCGATGACGTGCCCCTCGTCCAGCGCGTGCTGCGGGTCACGGGCGAGCAGCAGCCGCACGTAGGGGGAGAAGTCGCTGCTGCTCTGGTACTGCTGCCGGGCCAGCCGCCCGGCCTCGCTCCGGCTGCCGCGCAACGCGATCCGGGCACGCGCCAGTTCGCCGTCCAGCCGGGTCACCTCGGCCCGCTGCCGCGCCAGCTTCTCGGCGGTGGCGTTGTACGTCTCGGCGGCCTGCTCGGTCCGCCGGTACAGCTGCTGGAGGTCGGTCAGCAGCTGGGCGACGGAGCGCCGCGGTTCCGGTGCGGCGGCCGCGGGCACGGGCGCGAGCACGGCCTGGACCGCCACCGCCGCCGTACAGGCCAGGCGCGGGAGTACTCCTGACACGTCATCACCTCCGGTGCGGGGCGGCCGGACCCTCCGTCCGCCTCCGTACCGTGAGCATCAGACGCGCGCACGCCGAGCGCGCGCGGTGCGTGCGCGGTTCGGCGCAATCTTGTCACCCGTACGCGTCTTCCGGCTTGCCGGACGGCGTGTTGTCCGGATCACTTCCCGGGCGGGGTGCTCGGGCCGTCCGCTTCACCGGCCGCGTCCGGTCCGCCGGGCCGGTCGCCGCTACCGGCCGCGTCGGGTCCGCCCGCCGTCTGCGGGCCGCCGGTGCCCGCCGGCTTCGACCACGGCCACCGGATCCCGCCGCCCCGTCCGCCCTCGGCGTCGTAGCGGTACTTCCACCCCGTGACCCGCCCCAGCCGCTTGCTGTGCCCGCGCGGCTCGCGGCGGTACACGAGCACGGTGGGCGGCCCGCCGGCCGCGTCCGGGACCGGGATGCGGTACGTCTTCGGGGGGTGGCCGGTCGCGCCGAGCAGCACGGGCAGCGTCCGCCCGTCCATGGGGCCGCCTTCGAAGGGGGTGTCCTGACTCTTCACCGTCTCAGTCTCGGTCATCCCCGGCGAGCGCGCCGAGGACGGCCGCCGTCTGCGGGTCGCGGCCCGCGGTGACCGCGAGGGCCGCCGTGAACTGCTCCACCAGCCAGTCGCGCAGCTCGCCGGCCGGCGGCCGCTTGTCCTCGTCGAGCCACATCAGGGAGGCGGCCTCCACCGAGGCGATCCACATCCGCACGGTCATCCGCAGCCGCGGCCCCGGATCGCCGACCCGGAGATGGCCGAAGATGCTCTCGGCGGCGGTCCGGCGCACCTCGTCCACGATGGCGGTGGTCCGCGACGTCTCCACCACGCTGCCGCCCTGCAGCAGGGCGCTGAACCCGGCGTCGTGCCCGTCCACGAAGGCCAGATACCGGTCCAGGGCCCGGGACAGCCGGGACGGCAGCGGCCCTTCGTGCGCCTCGTCGAAACAGTCCTGGAGCGCGTCGGCCGCCGACCGCAGCGCCGCCTCGTACAGCTGCTGCTTGCCGCCCGGGAAGTACCGGTAGACCAGGGGGCGCGAGACTCCGGCCGCCTCCGCCACGTCGTCCAGGGACACGTCCTCGGGCGCCCGGTGCGCGAACAGCGACAGCGCGGAGTCGAGCAGCTGGCGGCGCCGCTCCTCGACACTGAGGCGGCGGTAGGCGGGCGTGGCGGCCTGGGGGGTCATGCTGCGCAGCGTAATCGCTCCCGGCGCCGCCCCCGCCGGCACCGCCTACGCGAGCAGCCCCGACGACCTCCACAGCCGCCGCCCGGCCCCCCGCAGCACCCCGATCTCGTCCAGGAAGTCGGTCAGCCGCTTCGCGCCGGTGCGCATGACCTCCTGCCGGTGCCCGCTCGCCCGCACCTGTGCCACCGCCTCCCGCCGGTCGAGCCCGGCGTGGGTGTACACGTCCGGGTTCACGAAGGCGACGGAGAACACGCGGGCGAACTCGCCGGAGCTGACCCGGGTGAACTCGCGGGACCACCTCGGCGCGGTCGTCATCTGGCGGCGCAGCTCCTCGCGGGCGTAGCGCACGTGCCGGGCCTCCTCCACCACGTGGATGCGCGTGACCCCGCGGATCAGCGGCTGCACCCGCTCGTCCGGGAAGGTCAGCCGCTGCATCCAGTCCAGCACCTCCTCGCCGAGCAGCGTGGCGGTGAAGGAGCCCGGCGTGGTGGAGACGGTCTTGAAGAGGCGGCCGAGGTGGTGGTGGGCCCGGCTGACGGGGTACCAGGGGGTGCCGCCGTGCTCGATGAGCCGGGCGAACATCTTCGAGTGCCGGCACTCGTCCTCGATCTCGGTGAGCGCGTACCGCACGTGCGCGCTCGTCGCCGCCTGGTCGTAGATGTGCCGGGCCAGCAGCTGCATCAGGATGATCTCGAACCAGATGCCGAGCGAGGCCAGCGCGGCCGCCTCGTGCCGGGACAGCAGGATCCGCTGCTCCTCGCTCATCCGCCGCCACATCGGGGTGCCGTACAGGGACACCAGCTCCGGCGGCCAGAACCACTTGCCGTCCTCGAAGGGCGCGTCCCAGTCCAGTTCCGTGTCGGGGTCGAAGGAGTGCCTGGCGGAGGAGGCGAGCAGCCGCTGGGCCACCTGCTCGCGGTCCTTGAGGAGGCCGAGCGCGTCGCGCAGCCCCTCCACCGCGTCCTCGTCCGTCACGGTCGCCATGGCTCTCACCTCGTCACCCGGTGGTGTGTCGTCGGCCTCTTATGAGACTGCCCGTCAGCAAGCGCGTCAATCCCTCGCGCGGCACTTGTCGACCCGACATCCCCAGGAGCCCCCCGGCGTCTCCGGGCGTCCACGGGTGAACCCCCTCGCCCCGCCCGCCCCTCCAGGCACTCCCGCCCCGCCCGCTCCTCCAGGTCACCCCCGCCGTACCGGGCGGACGCGACCCCGGCTCACCCCGCGAGCGCGAGCCCCCTCATCTCCCGAGCACGGCCCGCATGACGTCCCGGGCGATCGGTGCCGCGTCCCCGCCGCCGCTGATCTCGCCGCGGTCCGCCGAGGCGTCCTCGACGACCACGGCCACCGCCACCTTGGGCTCCATGTCGCCGTCACCCTGCGCCCAGGAGACGAACCAGGCGTACGGCACACCGGAGTTGCCGATGCCGTGCTGCGCGGTACCGGTCTTGCCGCCGACCGTGGCGCCGCGGATGGCGGCGTTCGTGCCGGTGCCCTCCGTGACCACGCCCGTCATCAGCTCCTTCAGCCTGACGGCCGTCGACGGGCGCATGACCTGGAGCACCGGGTGCGGACCGCTGCCCGCCACCGTCTCGCCGCCCTGTCTGACGGTCCGCTCCACCAGGTACGGCGTGTGCAGCTGCCCGTCGTCGGCGACGGCCGCGGCGACCATCGCCATCTGCAGCGGTGTGGCCCGCGTGTTGTACTGCCCGATGGAGGACAGCGCCAGCTGCGCCTTGTCCACCCTCGTGTCGAAGGTGCTGGTGGCGGCGGAGAACGGCACCCGCGTCCGGGTGTCGTTGAAGCCGAACGCCTCCGCGGTGTCCTTCATGTCCCGCACCCCGACGTCCACGCCCAGCTTCGCGAACACCGTGTTGCAGGACCACTCGAACGCCACCCGCAGCGAGGCGTTCCGGCAGCCGTCGCCCTCGTTGGTCAGCCGCGTGGTCGCGCCGGGCAGCCGGTACGGGTCGGGGGAGTCGGTGCGCGCGTCCAGATCCGTCACCACGTCCGCGTCCAGCGCCGCCGCCGCGGTGACCACCTTGAACGTCGACCCCGGCGGATACGTCTGCCGCACCGCCCGGTTGAGCATCGGCTTGTCCGGGTCGTTGTTCAGCCGCGCCCACGCCGCCGTCGCGGCCTCGCTGTTGCCGGACAGCTCCGCGGGGTCGTACGACGGGGTCGACACCAGGGCGAGGATCCGCCCCGTGGACGGCTCGATCGCGGCCACCGCCCCCTTGCGCCCGGCCAGCCCCCGGTACGCCGCCTGCTGCGCCGCCCGGTCCAGGGTGGTCAGCACGTTCCCGGCCGGGCTCACCGAGCGGGACACGTCGTTCCACAGCGGGAACGGCGCCAGCAGCGGATCGGTGCCGGACAGCACCCCGTCCTCCGCGTGCTCCAGGAACGTGGTGCCGTACTTCTGCGAGGCGAATCCGGTGACCGGGGCGTACAAGGGGCCGTCGAGATAGGTGCGTTCGTACCGCAGCTGTTCGCGGGTGTCCTTGGACCCGGTCACCGGCGAGCCGCCGACCAGGATGTCGCCGCGCGGCTGCTGGTAACGGACGATCGTGGAACGGCGGTTGGCCGGGTTGCCGTCGTAGGCCCCGGCCTGGACGACCTGGACCCGGGCCGCGTTGACCAGCAGCGCCACGAGCAGCAGGGCGCAGAAGCCGGACGCGTGCCGGATGTACTTGCCCATGGGCCGGGCGCCGCCGTATCCGGTCACGGTGCCTCCCGGCCGTCGTACTGGCTGCGGGCCGAGTCGCTCACCCGGATCAGCAGGGCCACGATCGCCCAGTTGGTCACGACCGAGGAGCCGCCCTGGGCGAGGAAGGGCATCGCCATGCCGGTCAGCGGGATCAGCCCGGTGACGCCGCCCGCGATCACGAACACCTGGAGCGCCACGATCGAGGCGAGCCCCACGGTGAGCAGCCGCCCGAACGGCTCGCGCAGCGCCAGTCCCGCCCGGTAGCCCCGCTCCACGAGCAGCGCGTACAGCAGGAAGATCGCCGCCAGGCCCGCGAGCCCCAGTTCCTCCCCGGCCGTCGCCAGGATGAAGTCCGACTTGGCCGCGAAGCCGATCAGGATGGAATGGCCGAGGCCGAGCCCCGCGCCCAGCACACCGCCCGCCGCGAAGGCGAACAGCGACTGGGACAGCTGGTTCGGGCCGAGGCCCGCCTCGATGGTGGCGAAGGGATGCAGCCAGTCCTCGATCCGCCCGTTCACATGCGGTTCCAGCCGCCCGACCGCGAACGCCCCGAGCACCGCCAGCAGCAGACCGACCGCGAGCCAGCCGGTGCGGCCCGTGGCGACGTACAGCAGGATCACGAACAGGCCGAAGAACAGCAGCGAGGTGCCCAGATCGCGCTCCAGGACCAGCACCCCGACGCTCAGCAGCCAGATCGTCACGATCGGGCCGAGCACCCGCCCGGTCGGGAACTGCAGCCGCCACAGCCGCCGGCCGGTGTACGCGAGCGCGTTGCGGTTGGCGGCCAGGTAGGCGGCGAAGAACACCGCGAGCAGCACCTTCGCGAACTCGCCCGGCTGGATGGAGAACCCGCCGATCCGGATCCAGATCCTGGCCCCGTTGACCGCGGGGAAGAGGCTCGGCAGCAGAAGCAGCCCGAGGGCGGCGACCACGCAGACGTACGCGTACCGCTGGAGCACCCGGTGGTCGCGCAGCAGCAGGACGACGACGATGAACAGGCCGACCCCGAGCGTGGACCACACCAGCTGGGCCGGGGCCTCGCGGTGTCCGGGCGTCTCCAGGTCCAGCCGGTAGATGAGCACCAGCCCCAGCCCGTTGAGCAGCACCGCGATGGGCAGCAGCAGCGGATCGGCGTACGGCGCCCGGACGCGGACCGCCAGATGGGCGCACAGGGCGAGCACCCCGAGGCCGGCGCCGTAACCGGCCGCCCCGGACGGAACGGCGCCGGTCCTCGCCAGCCCCACCGCGCAGTAGCCGTACACGGACAGCAGGACGGCCAGCACGATCAGCGAGAACTCGACGCCGCGGCGCCGGGCCAGGCGCCTGGCGGGCGCGGGGGTGTGCGGCGCCGCCACGGCGGTTCCGGCGTTGGTCATGCCCGGAACCTACCCAAAGGTGCCGCTTTGTTCCTCTTCCGCCTCGAAGTCAGCACCAGCGTGGCGCCGGCCCGACGTTGTCGATGTAACGCGCCGCGCCCCACGACCAGGTCCCGTCCGTGAGCAGGTACCAGAGGGAGTTGCCGTCCACCGTCTCGCTGCCGGACTTGCAGTAGATCGAGACGGTCTGCCCCTTCGCCAGGAAGCGCACGCGGCGGCTGCCGCGGTCGGGGCGGTCGCGCAGCCACAGGCCGTTCTCGGCGGTGACGACACCCCGGTAGCGCCGCGGATCCCGGTCGCCCTTGCCCTGATGCCCGGCGCCCTGGCCGTCGGCGGCCTGTCCATCGGCGGCCTGGGCGGTCCCGTCCCCGCCGTCCGCGGCCATGGCCGCAGGTGCGGTCACGGGGGCCGTGGCGACCGTGGCGGCCGCGGCGACGGCGTCGGCGGCGGGGGCGGCGGTGACCAGCGCGGCCGTCGCGGCGGCCAGGGTGAGGCCGCGGGGGAAGGCGGAGCGCAGGGACATGGGGGTACCTCCGAAATGCTGCGGAACGCGGTGAAGCTGACCAATCGCCACATTAGGAGCGGTGGCCGCGGGGTGCCTGCCGCAGTGGGCCAAAGGGGAGGGGGCCGGGGGGTGTGGGGGTGCGGGGTTCCGGGGTTAGGGGTTGCGGGGGTGCGGGGGTGCGGGGTTCGGGGGTTCGGGGGGAGGTCGCGGGCCGAGGGTTCGGGGCCGGGGGTTGCGGGGCTGGGGCTGTCCGGGCCGCGCCCGTCTCCGGTCGGCGGGTCCATTCCGTACGCGGTCCGGCCGGGGTCGTCTCTTGGGTCGGCGGGTCCATTCCGTACGCGGTCCGGCCGGGGTCGTCTCTTGGGTCGGCGGGTCCGATTCCGTACGCGGTCCGGCCGGCGTCGTCTCTCCGGTCAGCCGGTGCGTCCCGTGTCGGCCTCCGGCAGGGTCAGCACGGCCACCGCCCCGCCGTCCTCCGCGTTGCCGAACGTCAGCCGCGCGCCCAGCACCTCCGCCTGCCCGAGGGCGATGGTCAGCCCGAGCCCGTGCCCCGTGGCCCCGCCCTCGGTGCGGAAGCGCTGCGGCCCGTGCGCCACCAGGTACGCCGGGTACCCGTCCCCGTGGTCCCGCACGGTCACCACCGGCCCGTCCACGGTCAGCGTCACCGGACCCCGCCCGTGCCGGTGCGCGTTGGCCACGAGATTGCCCAGCACCCGCTCCAGCCGCCGCCGGTCGGTCTCCACACGTACGTCCCGTACGACCCGCACCCCGGTGTCCGTCCCCGAGGCCCGCA
Organism: Streptomyces sp. NPDC090108; assembly: GCF_044747185.1. Classification (NCBI taxonomy): domain Bacteria; kingdom Bacillati; phylum Actinomycetota; class Actinomycetes; order Kitasatosporales; family Streptomycetaceae; genus Streptomyces; species Streptomyces sp. NPDC090108. The sequence goes on along the minus strand of NZ_JBIVDQ010000001.1, from coordinate 458,368 downwards.
CCACCCGCCGGGCCAGCGCCCCCAGTTCCTCGCTGTACACGGCGGGCCGTTCCCGGCCGGTGTCCAGACGCGAGATCTCCAGCAGGTCCTCGGTGAGCGTGCGCAGGGCCGCCACCCGGTCCCGGACCAGCTCCGTCGGCCGCCCCGGCGGCAGCAGTTCGGCGGCGGCGTGCAGCCCGGTCAGCGGGGTGCGCAGCTCGTGCGCCACGTCCGCGGTGAACCGCTGCTCGCTCAGCAGTTTGGCCTGGAGGCCGGCCGCCATGGAGTCCAGCGCGGCGGCCACCGTCGCCACCTCGTCCCGCGAGCGCGCCGGATCCTTCGTACGGGGGTCGTTCACCCGGGCGTCCAGATCGCCCTCGGTGATCCGCCGGGCCACCTGGGCGGTGCCGTGCAGCCGCCGGGTCACCCGGGTCACCGCGAACGCCGCCGCCAGCACGGTCACCCCGATGGCCAGCGCCGACGACCACAGGATCGACCGGTCGAGCCCGGCGATGGTCCTGGACTGCTGCGAGTAGTCGACCTCCGCCGCGAGCGCCCGCCGCCCGTCGGCCGGGCCCGCCGCCCACATGGCCGGCCGGTCCCCGTGCGCGGCGACCATCGTGCCGCGCCGCCCGGCCCGCGCCAGCTCGCGCAGCGGTGCCGGCAGGCCCGGCGGATCCAGGCCGGCGCCGGGCGGGAACGCGTCCCCCGCCTCGAACGCGTGCGTGGCGTCGTCCAGCCGGGACAGCGCCGCGGCCCGGGCCTGTCCCACCGTCCGGTCGGTCACCGACACATGGACGAGGACACCCAGCAGCGCGGCCAGTGCGCAGCACATCACCGCGATGAACGCGGCCGCCTTCGCCGCGAGCGTCCCCGCCCACCGCGGCACCGCGAGCCTCATCGCGGGCTCGTGGGGGAGGAGGGCGTGGAGGCGTGCGGCGTGGAGGCGTGCGGTGTGGGGGAGGGGCGCGGCGCGGGCATGGAAGGAGCGGAGGGTGCGGAGGACGAGGGCGCAGGTCCGGCGGACGGTGGCGTGGTGGCGGAACCCGACGGCGCCGGAGCGGGCGTGTGGCTGCGCCGGCCACCGCCGGTGCGCAGGAACTCGTCGCGGGTGAAGACCATCGCCCGCTGCCCGGGGTCCCAGGCCCAGGTGGTGCGGTACTCGTACCCGGTGATCCCCGCCGGAGAGCGCACGATCACCGTCCGCCCGGCCAGCTCGACCCCGATGATCGCGTCGTTGTCGGACATCACCTGGACCAGCCGGTGGCCCTCGACCGTGTACACGCGTACGGCCGTCTGGTTGGTCGGGTAGAGCCGGAACCCGAGCGTCAGATCGTCCCGGCCGTCCCCGGTCAGGTCCCGGTAGTAGGCCTTCAGCAGCGGACAGCGCGCCCGGTCACCGCCCGGCCGGCACTCCTTCACCCGGCCGGGGGTCGCGCGGTAGCTCCCCGTCGGCCCGTACAGCTCGGGATGCGCGGCGATCTCGGCCTCCACGACGTCCACCGGGTCGACCGCGCGGATGTCGTCGCCGGGCACCCGGACGCCCCGGACGGTCTCCCGCGTCGCCACGTCGTAGGGGAAGGCGGGGCTGGACGCCGGCCGCAGGTCCGGCCACAGCTTCACCGGGCTGATCGCGGTCGGGGCCGCGCCCGCGTCCGCGAGGCCGCCGGAGTCCCCGCAGGCCACCGCCGTGGCCGCCAGCAGGGCGGCGACGGCCGCGGTGGCGGCGGTACGCGCGAGACGGCGGGCTGACACGCTGCTCCTGGGGTTTCGGGGGCTGACGCACCGCCGTACACCTTATTCCGGAGAGAGCGGGTACACCCGGTAGATCCGCCTTCGCGGTGAAATCATCCCCACCTTCCCGCCGGCCGGGCGGGAGTCGGGCAGCAGACTTCTTCGCTGGACGGGCGTAAGTCAGGGCAGACTTCCTCTCTCGACGGGCGGGAGTCAGGCGGCAGCGCCTACCCGCCCGCGCCTCCGGCCTCCCCCAGTTCCTCCAGCAGCCGGGCGGTGGGCAGCCCCGCACGCAGGTACTCCACGAACAGCGGGTTGTGCAGGGCCCACGGCGAACGCCGGCTGCGGATCAGCTCGATCGCCTCCTGCGCCGTACGGCCCCGCCGGACCAGCGTGTGGGCGACCACCAGCCCCGAGCGGTTGTAGCCGTGATGGCAGCGGACCAGGACCGAGCGCCCGGCGTCCAGCGCCTCGCCCGCCGCCCGCGCCAGCCGGATCACCCCCGCGAGCTGCGTCCCGTCCAGCGGGCCGTCCGGTATCGGCCACACATGATGTTCGACACCGGGTCCGGGGCCGTACCCCGCCCGGCGCAGCAGCGTCTGCACCACGTCGAACTCGTCGCCCACGACAGCCGGTTCCGGCCGCCCCGAACGCCCCCTGAACTCGTGCCCGCCCATCCAGAGTCCGGGCGCGACCTCGTTCCACGGCCGGTCCGGGACCGGTACCTCGGGCTGGATTCCGCGGGTCCGCAACGGCGCCTCCCCCACTCGCCCCCACCGGGGCCGACTCCACGGTAACCGGGTTCTTGCCCCCGGAGCACCCCTGCTGTTCCCATGGTCGAGGGGTGATGGCGCATGAGCGGACTGCGCGTGGTGCCGACCTGGCGGCTGGGCCGTGAACGGCTGTACGTCTGCGGCCGGGACGGCAGCGGTATCGCCTGGTACGACCGTGGGACCGGCCGGGTCAGCCTGCTCGGCGAGGACCGCAGGGACGAGGTCCTCGCGGCCCTGAAGCCGTTCCTGACCGGCCCGGTGACGGTGGGCCCGCCCCCCGTGCCCACCCCGGCGGAACTGGCCCGGCTGGCCCTGCGCCCCGACGACGACCTCGCCCCCAACCGCCCCGGCGAGGCCCTGCTCGTCGACCTCGACCGGCACGCGGCCCCCGCCCACCGGCTCCGCCCCGACCCGCGCCTGCGCGCCCTGGAAGCGGAGCGGGCCGTCGGCGGGACGCTGGACCGGCTGGAGGGCGCCGGCTGGCACACCCTGCACTCCCTCCCGCTCCCCGGCGGCGCCCGCATCCACCACCTGCTGATCGGTCCGGCCGGCCTCTTCGCCGTCCATGCCCTGCACGCCCGCAAGCACCGCGTCGTGGTCTCCGACCCCATGGTCGCCGTCGGCCGCCGGGAGGCCGTACCCCTGCTCCGGCGCCTGCGGGCCGACGCCGACCGCGCCTCCCACGCGCTGACGGCCGAGGTCCATCCGGTCCTGGCCCTGACGGAACCGGCCGCCGTACGGATCACGGCGACTCCGCGCGCCGTCCGGGTCCTGCGGGACACCGACCTGGAGAGCCTGACCCGGCTGGACGTCGTCCTCAAACCGGCGGACGTGGAGGCCCTGCACGCGATGGCCCGGGACCGGAACGTGTGGAGCCGGGTGTAGGGGTTCTCAAGGCAGCCGCGAAGCCCGTTCGCCGTCCAGCAGCCCCGCCATCAGATCGCCGTGCTCCCGCAGGCGCGGTCCGATGTCGTCGGCGAGGAACTCCAGCGCGGCGGGCGACCGGCAGCCCTCGACCTCCTCCCAGGTCACCGGCGTGGACACCATCGGGGCGGCGCGGGCGCGCAGGGTGTAGGGGGCGGCCGTGGTCTTGCCGGCGGCGTTCTGGCTCCAGTCGACGAACACCTTTCCCGGCCGCAGGCTCCGCGTCATCCGGTGCACCACCAGCCCCGGCAGCGCCCGCTCGGCCTCCACCGCCAGCGCCTTCGCGTACGCGCTCGTGTCCCGGGACGACGCCCCGCGCACGGCCGCCAGCAGGTGCAGCCCCTTCGAGCCGGCCGTCTTCGCGTACGCCTCGATCCCGTCCGCCGCGAGCCGCTCCCGCAGCCACAGGGCGGCCTCGCACGCCTCGACGACCGTCGCGGGCGCCCCGGGATCGAGGTCGAACACCAGCCGGTCGGCCTCGTCGGGGGCCTGGACCGGCCACTGGTGCGTGTGGAACTCGGCGACCAGGTTCGCCGCCCACACCAGGCTCGCCAGATCGTTCACCACCACCATCCGCGCCGGCCCGTCCGGGGACGACCGCGGCACCTCGGCGGTCGTGACCCAGTCGGGCGTACCCGGCGGCACGTTCTTGGTGAAGAACACCTGTCCGCCGGGCCCGTCCGGATAGCGCAGCAGGGACACCGCCCGGTCACGCAGGTGCGGCAGCATCACCCCGGCCGTGGTCGCGTAGTAGTGCACCAGCTCGCCCTTGGTGAAGCCGGTCTCCGGATACAGCACCTTCTCCAGGTTGCTGAGCGTGACCCGTCGCCCCTCCACCTCTGTGATCGGCGTCATAGGATGACAATCCCAGACAAATGGTTCTTCTGGTTCCTCGACGGTTCACCTGGTTCCTCGACGGTCCACCGCCACAAGGAAGGGACGCGGCACGTGCGATCCATATGGAACGGCGCCATCTCCTTCGGGCTCGTCAGCATCCCCATCAAGCTGGTGAACGCCACCGAGAACCACGCGATCTCCTTCCGCCAGATCCACACCGAGGACAACGGCCGTATCCGCTACCGCAAGGTGTGCGAGCTGGAGGACCGCGAGGTCACCCAGGACGAGATCGGCAAGGGGTACGAGGACGCGGACGGCTCCATCGTCCCGATCACCGACGAGGACCTCGCCCACCTCCCGATCCCGACCGCCCGCACCATCGAGATCGTCGCCTTCGTCCCGGCCGACCGGATCGACCCGCTCCAGATGGACGCGGCCTACTACCTCGCCGCCGGCGGGGCCAACGCCGCCAAGCCGTACACCCTCCTGCGCGAGGCCCTGAAGCGCAGCAACAAGGTCGCCATCGCCAAGTACGCCCTGCGCGGCCGGGAACGCCTCGGCATGCTGCGCGTGGTCGGCGACGTCATCGTCATGCACGGCCTGCTCTGGCCCGACGAGGTGCGCGCGCCCGAGGGGGTCGCCCCCGACGCCGACGTCACCGTCCGCGACAAGGAACTCGACCTCGCGGACGCGCTGATGGACACCCTCGGCGAGGTCGACCTGGAGGACCTGCACGACGAGTACCGCGACGCGCTGGAGGAGGTCATCGCTGCCAAGGCGGCCGGCGAGACCCCGCGCGAGGCGCCCGCCCCGGCCCCCGGCGGCAAGGTGCTCGACCTGATGGCGGCCCTGGAGAAGAGCGTCCGCGAGGCCCGCGAGTCGCGCGGCGCGGAACCTGTCGGGCAGGGCGCTGAATCCGCCGGGCAGGACGCTGAACCCGCCGGACAGGCCGAGGTCCGCCCGCTCCGGAGCCGTCGTACGACCACCCCCAAGGAGACGGGCGGCAAGAAGTCGACGTCGACGACGAGGAAGACGGCGGCCGCGAAGAAGACGGCCGCCCCGCGCAAGTCCACCTCGAAGGCCACGGAGGGTACGAGGAGGACGGCGGCGGCGAAGACGACGTCGAAGTCGACGGCGGCCAAGTCCACGCGGTCGACGGGGTCTGCGGGGTCTGCGGGGTCGACGCGGCCCACGGCGGCCGCGGGGTCCAGGGGGGCCTCAGGGTCCTCGGGATCCACTGGATCCACGGCGAAGAAAGCCCAGGCGAAGAAGGCGGCGTCCCGCAAGCGCACGGCGTGAGGACGTGGGCGCGGGAGCACGGGGGCACGGCGTGAGGAGGCGGACGCGGGGGTGCGCGCTGCCCCGCGAGGCGGGTTCCGGCGGCGGGACGGGCCCGATCCGGCCCGTGAGAGGGGAATTTCCCCCCGGGACGCACGGCACCTCGGGCACGATGTGCGCGTGACATACGTGGTGACCGTGGCCGTGACCCTCCCCGAGGGCGCTCCGCAACTCGATGCGCTGCAGCGGGAGGGCGTCATCCACCTGCTGCGCGGGGGCTTCGACTCGCTCGAGGCGATCGAGGGCCCCGACGGCATGGAGGTCGACCTGATGGACGACGTCATCGCCGCCCATCCCGGCGGAGCCCTGCTCAAACTCTTCGTGGACGCGCCGGCGCTGGAGTTCGCGGAGGAGGCCGCGCGCGAGGTCGTCGCCGAACTCCTCGAACAGACCGAACCGCTCGCCGGCTGGCTGATAGCCCGCTGCGCGGTGGAGCTGAACTCCGAACTTCTCCAGGAGAGCCTGGACGCCGCCGACGGCCCCGACGCCCCGCCCGCCGACCCCGCCGAACGCGCCCGCCGCCACGAGGCGGCCAAGCTCGCCGCCCCGGCCCAGGACCCCGGCCCCCGCCCCTCCGAGGCCGAGGCGATGCGCGCCCGGCTCCGCGAACTGGCACCGGCGCTGGCCGCCTCCCCCCTCGCATCCTTCGGCTACGACGAGGACCCGCAGGAGCGGATCGTCGGCAAGGAGGCCGCCGAGATCGCGGCGGGCGCCCTCGTCTACGCCATCGACCTCCTGGTCGACGAACTCTTCACCGACCTGGCCGGCCTGGAGGAGGACGGCCCGACCGTGGCGGACAGCAACGCGGCCTTCATGATCCTGGAGGACCTCCCCCCGCACCTCGCCCACGAGTACACGGTCCTGTTCACCCGCCGCCTCATGGTCACCGCGATCACCCTGACCGCCCGTCTGACCCAGCCGGCCCCCTTCCACCCGACCTGCACGGCCGAGGAACTCCTCCTCCGCTCCCTGCTCACCCAGGCCGAGGTGACCGCCGACCTCTACGGCCTCCTCACGGAGGAGGTGAGCACCGCGCTGGAACTCTTCGCCGAGTCGGCCTACGGCTCCGAGGCACTCGCCGCCTACGCCCGGGAACCCGACGAGTTCCCGGACCTCCCCGAAGAACCGGCCGAGTCACCGCGCGCGGAGAGCGTGGACACCTGGTTCACCCCGTTCACCCCGGCCGACCTGGTGCATCCGTACGCGGCGAACGAGGAGGAGGGCGAGGGCGACGGCGACGATCACAGTGAGGGCGAGGGCGAGGGCGAGGGCGAGGGCGGCGGCGACGGCCAGGAGGAGGACGGCGGCGCGGAGGGCGACGAGCCGGGCGCGGGCGACGGGAAGCGGCGGTCCGTGCGCCGCAAGCCGGACCGGTGATGACCGGCACCGGTGTCTCCGGGCCGCAGGCCGGCCCGATGACCGGCATCGGTGATGTCCGACTGCTGTGATGATCAGCGCCGGTGATGTCCGGCAGCGGTGGTGATCAGCGCCGGTGATGTCCGACTGCGGCGACGACCCCCGATCCTCAGATGTGGGCCCTGATCCGGCGCACAGGATGCCCCAAGGCCGCGGCGAGGAGGGCCAGTTCGCCGTCACCGAACCAGTCGACCCCCGGATTCCGGACCGCGATCTCGAACCGGGCGAAGCCGCACGGCCAGGAGTACTCCAGCGCGTCGAGCGACAACCCGGCCCCGCAACAAGGGACCTCCACGGCGAGGTCGGCGAAACCGTCCAGCCGGCCTCGTACTCCCCGAGGTGCAACCCGCCCAGGCAGCGGTCCCCGACCTGCGGAGCGGGCACGTGCGCCGCGTCCCCGCACGCGTCCTGGAGCACCGGCCGATCCGTCATGCCCGCATCCGACCAGTAGCCGTACGAGCCGAAGTCACCCGCACGGCCGACCGCCGCCCCACCTGGCCTCACGCCACGCGAGATGCCCCCGAAAGACCCGGACCTTACGATGGACGGCGAGTACGCCGATGGATGGACAGCCGGACGCACAGGCGTACGGCGTGACGGAGCAGTGGTTCCTTCCGCCCCGGCGTTCCGCGCGGCCGCTGCCGCGGATGGCGGAGCCGTCACGCCCCACGGGCCGCACCGTCACCCCCAAGGCAGGTCGAACAATGAACCGCACTCGCCGCCTCGCCGCCCTCACACTCGTCGCCATCCCGGCCCTCGCGCTGGGCCCCACGGTCGCCGCACACGCCGCCGCTCCCGCCGCCCCTTCCCGCGCGGCATGCCACGTCGAGACGGAGTCGGACGGCAAGTACCACCTGTGGGGCGTCGGCTTCCACGGCGACAAGAAGGTCACGTACTCGGGCACCACCTCGGGCGCCCCGTCGGGCACCGTCTCCACCGACAGATCGGGCCGGTTCGACATCGGCGGCCTCAGCGGCAACAGGTTCGTCGTCAGGACGGACGACGGCAAGACCAGGGTGACCTGCACGATGGTGCACCACGGCTGAGAGCCGGCCGGACCCCCGTACCCGACGGCCGAGGGCCCGCCCCCCCCCGCACCCGACGGCCGATGGCCCGCCAGACCTCCCTCCCCGGCACCCGACCGGACAGCGCGTCCGCGCAGCTACCGCAGTTGCCGCAGCCGCCGCAGCAGCAGCACCGGCGGGCACCCTCACCCGCGGCAGCGTGTCGAGCGATCCGACCGCGATCCCCTTGCTACCGTGCGCCTCGCCGAAATCATCCATAAAGAGATGATTTGCGCAACTCGGCGTTCGAGAGGACACGGACGATGCCCATGCCCATGCCCATGAACGACTACTCCCGCCGCGGACTGCTGAGGGCGACGGCGGCCGCCGGTGCCGGCACGGTCATGGTCGCCGGGGCGGCGGCCGCGGAGGCACCGGGCGCGAACGCCGCCGACGCGCGGACGGGAGCCGCTTCCGTCGAGTCCGCCGCTGCCGGAGGCGCGCAGTGCGCCCCGGCGAAGCTGACCGGTCGTATCGTCCGGCCCGACGACCCCGACTACGCCGAATCCAGCCTCGGCTGGGACGAACTGTTCGTCCACTACCCGCTGGTCATCGTCTACGCCCAGAAGACCCAGGACGTGGTCAACGCCCTCACCTGGGCGCGCCAGCACGACGTGGCACTGCGCGTGCGCAGCGGCGGCCACAGCCTGGAGGGCTGGTCGAACGTCGACAACGGCATCGTGATCGACGTCAGCGAACTGAAGGGCGCGCACATCGACACGGCCGCGCGCACCGCGACGGTCGGGGCCGGGCTCAGCCAGCTGGAGGCCGTGACCACGCTGGCGCGGAAGAACCTCGCGGTCACGACGGGCACGGAAGGCACCGTGGGTCTCGCCGGCGCGACGCTCGGCGGCGGCTTCGGCTTCCTCACCCGCTATCTCGGCATGGCCTGCGACAGCCTGATCGGCGCCGAGATCGTGGTGGCGGAGGGCACGGACTGCGCCAAGGTCGTCAAGGCGGACCTGAAGAACCACTCCGACCTGCTGTGGGCGCTGCGCGGCGCGGGCAACGGCAACTTCGGGATCGTCACGTCGCTCACCTACAAGGTCGCGCCCCTGAAGAGCGTCACCTATCTGACAGCGACCTGGGACGGAATCGGCGACCTGCGCGGAGTCTTCGACGCGTGGCAGCGCACGGCGCCGGTCGCGGACAACCGCCTCGGCACCCAGCTGGAGATCCACCGCAACCAGATCCTGCTCTTCGCGGTGCTCGCGGAGGGAACGCCGACGGAGGCCAGGAAGCTGCTGGCCCCGATCCTGTCGGTGGGACGCCCCGACGTCTCCACCCAGGTCGGCAACTGGGGCGACGTCTACGCGGGCTTCCAGATCCCGACCGAGGAGGAGCCCGCGAACTGGAAGTTCTTCTCGCAGTTCACCCACAAGCCGTTCCCGAGGAAGGCCATCGACGTGATCGCCTCCTTCATGCGGGAGGCGCCGACGGACGACAGCAACTTCTTCACCCAGGCCTTCGGCGGAGCCGTCCGCAAGAGCCCCCGCGGCGGTACGGCCTTCCCGCACCGCGACGCGCTCTTCTACTCCGAGCCGGGCGCCGGCTGGGGCACCCGCGGCGAACCGCACAGCGGCGACGAGCTGACCCCTCGGGCCCAGGCCTGGATCGCCGAGTTCAGCCAGGCCCTGCGCCCCTACGTCAGCGGCGCCTACGTCAACGTCCCGAACGTCGGCATGCAGGACTGGGAGACCGCCTACTGGGACTCCAACTACGACCGCCTGCGCAAGATCAAGGCCCAGTACGACCCCCGCAACGTCTTCCAGTACGAACAGAGCATCCCCCCGGCCTCCTGCTGACGGCGGCCCCGCGGACACCCCGCGCGCCACGCATGCCAGTGTGGCCACGTGCCCCCTTCCCCCAGCGCCCCACTCCTCCCTCCTGGCAACCGGCCACCACCTCCTGACCCTCCGAGGATCCTGGCCTCCTGCTGGCTGCACTGGATCGCCGTACCGACAGGCGACCAGGCGGGAGTCATGGAGGTGCTGGGGCTGGGCCGGCCGTACCCGGTGACCTTCGCCGAGGCCGCGGAGATCATCGACGAGGACGGCCACGGCGACGCGGAGGGCAACCCGGACGGCATGGCCCGGGTCTACGTCAGCCCGGAACTCGACGGCTGGACCCTGATCATCGGCCCGTGGTGCGACCCGAGCGACGCCGGCCGCAGCGACGACGTACTCCGCCTGTGCCTGGCCCTGAGCACCCGCTACGGCCAGGCGCAGGCGTACTACTACGGCGCTCAGGGCGACGGTTCGGCGTGGCTGGTCACCGAGAACGGCACCGCGCTACGCCGCTACTGCGAAACCGGCGTAGCCGAGAACGCCCACCTGACCCTGGGCGCCCCTCTGCCCCTCGAACGATCCCACCGAGCCCGCCTCGGCCTGCCGACGACCTGGGACGAGGCGACGGAATCGGACGAGGACGAGGCCGAATGGAAGTGGGAGACGTTCGGCCTGGCCCCTGAGATCGCCGCAGCCCTGGGCGTCAGCCCCCTGACCCTGACCCCGGACACCCCGGTCACCGGCAGAGGCCTCATCGCCTCCACCCGGCCTGCGCCAGACCTCTGAGCCGACCAGCCACGTCTGGACACCGCCGACCCCACCCCGGACACCCGACCCCCCCCAGCGAACCCTGCCCCGCTCTCGACGAACCCGGCTCCGGCACCCCGTGAGCCCTACGCCATCCCCGCCAAACCCCCGCGCACCAGACCCCGCCCGCAGGACGCTCGCCCATCCCCCGCAAACCCGGCTGTCCCCACCAAGGCCGGCACCACCCACTCAAGAAACGAACAACCTTGCCGAACCCTGCACCGCAGAGGACCTGAAGAAAGCCCCCCGACCCGCACACCAGAATTCCAAGCTCGCGCACACGGCTCCGGAGGGCCCTTCGGGATCCGGCGTTTGCACAGGTCGAGGGCCCATAACCAGTCGATGGCGTGCCATCCGTCCACAAGTAGTCCACGGCTGGCCGGTGTGCTACTCCGCAGGACGGGAGGGGGTTTCACGTTCTGCGGCGAGTGTCTGGACGGCAGTTACGTCTACTACTGGGACGGGCTCATCGTTCGCGACCCTGGCATCCCCGCGATGGTCGGGGTGATCGACGACGTCATCTCCTGCCGTCAGGATCCCGCTCGCTCTTCTTACTTGTCAGTCGTTGGCACGGGCCGTCAGCCAACGTTCCGCGACGGTCGCGGTCATTGTGTAAAAGAACTCCGACTTAAGCCCCGGTTCGGTTGTGAGCGCCTCCACCCAAGTCATCGGCCAGTTGCGGCGCTTGTAGCGCCGGTGCATGGTGCGCGTAAAGGCCGAGAGGTTGCCCTGAAGGTTCTTCTTCTCCATGCCCAGCTGGGTGGCCAGTGAGGTGTAACTCACCCGTGTGTCAGGCTGCTTAGCCAGGATGTCGAGCGCGCGGGCGACCGTCTGTACAGAGCCCAGCGGCTCGATCATCAGCTTGCGGAAGTCCTCGACGGTCCACTGGATGATCGGGAGCTTGCCGTCGTCCGCTGAGTCCGCCATTGAACTCGTGCCCGCCGGCGGAACCGGGGAGACAGGAAGAGTAGCGGTGCCGGTCAGCTCCGCAAGGTAGGCGTACACCTGCGTGACGTGCTGGCTCGGCACAGGCACCGAGATGAACTGCGTCCGGTCTTCCGTCATGGGTTCTCCCTGGGTGTATGCGCCAGTCCGGTGGCAGGAGCGATCGTGACACACTTACTGTCGGCACGTCTAGCCGTTAGTGCCGCTTACTTCCAGGTCACGCCCAGCGTGTGCCCTGGTATTCCTCTCTGACGTCACTTTGTGTCCAGACGGGAGGTGGCTGCGTCGTCTGCTGCCCGGGCTCCTGCTTCGCGCGGCTCGCCCACGGCATCTGCCGGGGGCTTCCTGGCGCGCAACTCCGGAGGGGCTTCGAGTCCGGGCATCCGTGCTGGTCACGCGCCTCTGGCCGATCGCATCGCCGTTCGTCGTCCACGGGTGGTCCATGAGCTGCTACAGCTAGGCGGAGGGTGGCGACCAGGGGTGGCCGATCGGGCATACCTCCGGACTGGGGCCTGCGGCGCCATGCCTGCAGCCTCCCCAGACGCCTCCAACCTGCCTTTCTCCGGAGCCGCCCCGTCCGCCCCCTGCGCCGCCCTGCCGAGTAGAAGAGGGGTGGTTTAAGTGTGAAGATATTGTAAGATCCACGCACTGTCAGAGGGGGGACGTCCTCGATGGTGGTGCCGGGGGATGTTCTCTTCGTGGGGGCTGGGGCTGGGGCGGTGGCAAGAGGCAAGACGTCGCTCCGTGGCGCGTCCACGCTGGTCGGCGACAGGTGGCAGACGCTGCCTGAGTGGGCGGCATGGTTCTCGGAGATCGGGTACTGGGCGGCAGGCCTGCGCGACGGAGGCTCAAACACGGTAGTGGCGCTGTCCGTTCCGACGCGTGAGTACATCGCAGTGTTGCTGGCTTATGGGGTGGTGAACCAGGCATCCCAGGAAGAAGTGTTTCCTTCGGAGGCGGAGCAGAACTTCGACCAGGCCCAGGGCCTGCCCCTCGGCGCCTGTGTCCGAGTCATTCCGGTCAAGGGTCCCGGGCAGGGACGGCGCGTGTACACGGGAGTGTTCGGCGGGGCGATTCAGAACCATCATGGACGGGTCTACGAACTCGCGGGCAGCAAGAGTCCTGGTCGGCGTCCTGGACCGATTTCGTGGTTTCCAGCAGACGACTACCGGCTCCAACTGCTCCGCTGGCCGGACCTGCCAGAGGATTACAAGGGCAGAAGCCGCTTCAGCGAAGAGCTTGAAATACCCGTCGGAGCCGAGAAGCTGTTGGTTGGACGGATGACCGACTTCTACGGACGCTGCTCGCTGCACAGCGTCGTGATAGGGGTAAGGAACACGGTCCTGGCCGAAGCCCAGGTCGTCGTCGGGGCACCCGGAGGACCGGCACTGCCCCTGCAGGACCTCCTGCGTCTGCGCGCAGTCCGCTCGCCTGGATCCCACTATCGCAGTGTGGTGCTGTCGAGCCGGGGCGATCCGGAGGAGTACCGCGACGTCGTGCGATCCTGTCGGCCGGCTGTGGCCGTGCTCGACAGTGCGGCAACGGTTCGGCGGTGGCTTGGAGCAAGTCTCGCGGGCGTGACGGTGGCTGTGGTTGAGCGCACAAGCCCGTCAGCGCTGGCCGCTGCAGACGCGCTCTACGAAAACCGATGGCGCAGCGTGGCCAACGTCGACGTGCCCAGAGACCTCGGCAGCCGTATTCCTCCGGGAGTTGAACTGCTGGCATGGAAGGGCAGGGGGGCGGCACGATGAGTTTGTGGGAGGTAGACAAGGTCTACCAGCATGCGGGCTGCGCCATCGAGGAGCAGCCTGTGCACCACGCAGGAGTGCACTCGTTCATGCGAGTAGCTTCGCAGTTTCTGCGTGCAGTAGGGGAGTTGGAAAGCTCTGACCTGTGGAGGCAAGCCTGCGTCGAGATCCGGCGGGTCCGGTGGCTCCTCGGTACCGTGCCGGTGCCCCTCAATAGCTCGCAGCTCAGGCTTCAGGAGACGGCGCACAGTTTGGCGGGCATCAGCGCTCGTTTGCGGCAGGCTGCGGATGCCGACCTGGTGCGCCAGCTGTCCGCCGTCGCGCAGGCCCTGACCCGCCTGGGAGCGGACTCCTCCAATCCCCTTATGGCCGGGGTTATGACGTTCCTGTCGTCTGGCCGCAAGGGCACGCCGCTTGTGGTGGTGACCAACCGCTTCTACCAGGACGCCGTTGTCCGCGCGTTCGGTGTGATCCACTACCCAGTGGAGATTGGCCTGGTCAGTGACCTGTTGGGGGCTGAGGTGTATGGCTCGGCCGTGGTCGTGGGACCGGTTGGTTGGCTTCCGCCGGGTGTGCTGAATGCTCCCCGGGCAGCGCGGCTCGGACTGGTCCACTATGACTTCTACCGTGAGCCGCTGGACGTACAGCCGCTATTCGACGAGGGGCCTGTGCTGCGCGGCACCATGCCAGCGCGCGTACGCCGCCGCGACACGAGGACAGTCGGAGCACCGTCCGAGCTCACGGGTGGTACGACGCCTGAGACTGCAGAGTTCCTGCTGACGGATCTCGATGTCGCTTCCCTAGCGCAGGATGCTGTCGCAGGACTTCCCGTTGAAGCTCTGCGGGACGGTGTTTCGGGCGGTCACGAGGGGGTGGAGGCCCGTGCGGCTCTGCTCGCCGACGGCTCGTATGTCCTGCTGCCCGTGGAATCCAGCGTTCACAAAATCCTGCTGGTTGAGCCGGATCCGGATGATGAGCCTTCTGTCGAGGCCGTCGACGGGGCCTCGATTTCGGTCGGCGACTACGTCGTACTTCGCGGTAGCTCCTACTATCAGAGCCTGGTCGAGCGGGCCGACGTCGTCCTAGGCGACGACGCACCTATGCTGCGGGCGCTACAACAGGGGTGGAAGACGCAGCTGGGCGATCGTATTGCCCATCACCCAGATGGTCGTCGGGGGGTTGCGAAGGACTTGGTGGCGCGCGGCGCGATAACAACCAACCTGGACTACTGGACGAGCTCCTGGTGCATCAGAACCCGGCGTAGAGATGACTTCGCTGTCGTCATGGCCTACCTGGGCCGCAGAGGGGAAGCGCAGGACGTCTGGGCTGCTCTCGGCCGAATCGACCATGCACATCGCAGTGCCGGGCGGGGTTACGCCGAGGCTGTGCAGCGTGCTGTCTCCGGGGATTTGTGGCAGCAGCTCTGGGTGGACCGCTGGTGCGAGATCCCCCTGGACGATACGGACTCGGGCGCCCGGGTGGCTCTGGTCGACGCCGTTCTCCCCGGACAGCTGTGCGTTCCCCCGCATTATCTCTGTCGGCTCCGCACTTCGGAGGTGCCCTGATGGCGCGCATGATCCCGTCGGCCTTCGATCCGGAAGTCACCCCAAGTCCCGGAGAGAAAGAGGTATTCCAGCGGTTCCGCGATGACCCTGGCACGGAAGGTTGGGTGGTGCTGCATTCGCTGGGGATCGCCAACCACCCGCGTCAGATCCAAGGTGAGGCTGACTTCGTCATCATCGTGCCCGGGAAGGGAATCCTAGTCCTAGAGGTGAAGGCCCATCTGCAGGTCAGGCGCCTCCCGAGTGGTGAGTGGCGGCTGGGCAGCCAGCCACCAACCCTGAGGAGCCCGTTCCAACAGGCCGATGAGGCCATGCATGCGGTCAAGGAGAAGCTCATAGGCCACGGTGGTGGGCTCGGAGCTGTACCCATGACGTCAGCGGTGCTGTTCACGCACAGCCGGTTCGCGGTGTCAGGCCCCATGGAGTGGCACTCATGGCAGGCGATCGACACAGTGGCTCTGCACAGCCGTCCCGTTTCCGCTCTGATCACCGGGGTCCTGGACGCTCACCGCGCGCACCTCACCTCAACTCCCACAGCAGGCTGGTTCAACCCGGCATCCGCCGCTCCCGACGCTGGCCAGACGGACCGGATCCTGGAGGCGCTGCGGCCCTCATTTGAGTTTGCCGAACCGCCCAAGCTGCGGCGGCAGCGGATGGAGCGGGAAACGCAGACGTTCACGAAGCAGCAGTACGAGGTGCTCGACATGATCGCCGCCAACCGGCGGTGCCTGGTCCGCGGTGCCGCAGGGACGGGCAAGACGTTCGTGGCGGTGGAGGCGGCACGGCGGTTCGCCGGAAACGGTCAGAGAGTTTTGCTGTGCTGCTTCAACCGGCAGTTGGGCCACTGGCTCAAAGAAGAGACCGCCGGGGTGGATGGGATCACGGCGGCTCACCTTCACTCCTACATGGCGGGACTGGTGCCCGCTGCACGCCCTGAGGCAAGCGGAGACGACGGGTTCTTCACCGAAGAGCTTCCCGATCTCGCCCTGGAAGCTTTGTTGGAGCGTGACGGCCCGCCGTTCGACGTGCTAGTGATCGACGAGGCACAGGACCTGATGCGCGAGTCCTACCTCAACGTCCTCGACTCCTCCTTGCGCGGAGGTCTGTCTAGTGGTCAGTGGCTGGCGTTCGGCGACTTCACGCGCCAGGCCCTCTATGACTCCGGCGGCGAGGGAATGAAAGCCCTCCACGGGCGGACGGCGGGCGAGCCAGCGGTATTCATACTGCGTCACAACTGCAGGAGCGTCCCCGACATCACCTTCTACGTGGAAGCAACGTCCGACCTGGACCCGGGCTACACCGGAACGCTGCGGCCCTCGAACGACCGGACCGCAGAGCACCTGTGGTGGACGGACAGCGAGGAACAGCAGCGGCTAATGGCGGACAGGCTCACCCAGCTCACCCGCGAAGGGTTCCGGCCCGAGGACATCGTCGTCCTGTCACCGCTGCGCAATGACCAGAGCGCGGCCGGCAACTGCCGGGACCCCCGTTGGCAAAACCGGCTCGTGCCCTTCGGCTCCCCGCGGCCGGGGGCGGTGCGATACGGGACAGTGCACGCCTTCAAGGGGCTGGACTCTCCGGCGGTCATCCTTACGGATATCGCCTCTTTCGGGTCGGCGCGCGACCAGACGCTCTTCTATGTGGGCGCTTCCCGCGCCAGGGACGAACTCACGGTGCTGATGTCCCAGAACGCACGCCCTAGCTTCCGCAAGCAGGTCTTCAAGGAGAAGGCAGCATGACCATCAGCGACCACCTCGGTCCGCGTGAGGACGTTATCGACGCCCTGAGGGCCGAGCTGCTCGGCCCTGCGCCCGCCGGCAAGTCCCTCAGCCCGGAACCGTTCGGCAACTGGGAGGAAGCCCGCGGCCCATGGGTGGACTCGGAGTCCGGAGAGGAGATCCTCGACCGGGCCCCGCTGGTGCGGTACGGCGTCGGCGTCCTGTACCCCGCCGAGAGCACCGCCCGGCCTGCGGACGAGGATTGCACGGTCGTTGCCGGTCTCGTGGACGGTGAGCTCGACGAAAAGGTCTTCGAGGGCCTGCAGGAAGCTGCACAGCGCACGGTCGGCGGGCCGCCGGAGGACGACGATTTCGACCTCGCCGGCGCGAACGACCGACGTCCCAGCACCATGGGCCTGTCGTTCATGCTGGCGGGCGGGAGCGGTACGGCTCTCCGCATCGTTTTCACAGGTGGCCGCTACCGGCACCGGAACGTGTCTGTGGCCGGCGATACGCGTCGGTGGTGGGTACGAAGCCCCGTTACGGCGGTCTGGGAGCTGTCCGCGGACGAGATCGCCACGGCCAACCGGGTCCTGCGGAAGCCGCAGCCAGACGCGGACACCGCGCGCAGCATTGAAGGGCTCGACCTGGAGCTGATCGTCAACGTGCGCAGCCACCAGGACGGCAGGCTGATCACAGTCGCCCTCGTCAACCGGACGGTCCCCGGAACTCAGCCACTCGATGCTGTGAGCCTCTTCCAGGCCGAGATGACCGTCGAGCCGCAGGGCGGGTGGCTCGCCCCCTACCCGGAGGCAGCCGAAGCCGAGACGCATCCGGACGACGCCTCGTTCAATCTGCTCTACCGGGAAGCACGGACCTTCGCTGTGGGGCACGGCTGTGCCGCGGACTGGGACGACCCCACAGAGGGCCGGGCCGCCTGGGCCAAGGCCGACCCGCTGCCCTGGTACGAGGCACCCAGCATCACCCCCGACATCCGGCAGAACGGCAGCCCGCTCACTGTCTCCATGGAGCAGCTTTCTGGGGACGGCCCTGGCGGTCCTGAGCGCCTGGAGCAGGTCGTCGGCGCGTACGCGGAGTGGATCGAGGGGCTCGAGGAGAAGGCTGCCGGCCTCGACGAGCGGTTCCGGACGACCGCCGTGCAGCACATCAAAGGCTGCCGCAAGGCTCTGCGCCGTATGAGGGAAGGGCTCGAACTGGTCCGTGACGCCCGGAGCGACGTGGGCCGTGCCTTTCGGATGGCGAACCGTGCCATGTTGCGTCAGCAGCTGCGCTCCGGGGCCGACCTGCGTGAGACGCAGTTCGTCGACGGGCGGTACCAGGTGGAGGGGGCCCAGCCGGATGAGAACGAGGCTCGTCGCAAGGGCAAGGGAAACTGGCGTGCCTTCCAGATCGCGTTCCTCCTGGCCGCCGTCCCCTCAAGTGCCGACCCCCTCCATGACGACCGTGAGGTTGTCGACCTCATCTACTTCCCCACCGGCGGTGGCAAGACTGAGGCCTATCTCGGACTGTCTGCCTTCACGATGCTGCTCCGTCGTCTGCGCAACGACGGCGACACGAGTGTCACCGTCCTCATGCGCTACACGCTGCGTCTGCTGACCGCTCAGCAATTCCTGCGCGCCTCCGCTCTCGTCTGCGCACTTGAGGAACTGCGCGCAGACGAGCCGGACCTCGGAACGGTCCCCTTCTCGATCGGGATCTGGGTGGGTGGCGAGACCACTCCCAACCGGCGCGCGGATGCGAAGTCAGCACTTAACAGGCTCTACCGCGGGGAGCAGGAGAACCCGTTTCTGCTGCTGCGCTGTCCCTGGTGCTCAGCTCAGATGGGGCCCGTCACCAGCCAGGAGGAAGTCACCGCGCCCGGGCAGCGCCGCCGTAGGACCGGTCGGCGCACCGGAGCGGCGGCCCGCACACCCGTAGCTGGGTACACGGAGTACCGCGGAACCGTGCGCTTCATCTGTCCGGACAATGAGTGCCGGTTCTCCACGGAGGACTCGCCACTGCCTGTCTACGTGGTTGACGAGGACCTTTACGAGCACCGGCCGACTCTCGTGATCGGGACGGTGGACAAGTTCGCCCTCATTGCCTGGCGGCCCAAAGCAAGGGCCCTGTTCGGCTTCGGATCCGACGGGCTCGGTTCGGACGGCTCCCGGGCCTACTCGCCCCCTTCGCTGATCATCCAGGACGAGTTGCACCTCATCGCCGGTCCGCTCGGTTCCCTTACGGGCCTCTACGAAGGCGTTATTGAAGAGCTGTGCACCGACCGGCGAGACGGTACACGCATCCTCCCCAAGATCGTCGCCTCCACCGCGACGATCCGGCGGCACGAGGAGCAGGTCAAGGCCCTTTACGGCCGTGAGCAGGTGCACCTTTTCCCGCCGCACGGCATCGACGCCTCCGACTCCTTCTTCGCCGTCTACGACCGCGATCCGGAGACCGGCACTCTCAAACCGGGGCGGCGCTACATCGGCGTGCACGCCCCCGCCCTCGGCTCCATGCAGACCACACAGGTCCGCACGTTCGCCGCCCTGCTCCAGGCAGCCAAGGACCTTCCCGAAGACTTCCGCGACCCCTGGTGGACGCTGCTCGCCTTCTTCAACAGCCTCCGTGAGCTCGGCAACTCACTGTCGCTCATGCAGTCCGACATCCCCGACTACCTGAGGACCATCAACAACCGCTCAGAGACGGACCGCACCGGGATGCGCTACCTCAACTGGGTCGAGGAGATGACCAGCCGCCTCCGGCAGGACCAGATCCCCGAAGCCATCCAGAAGCTCGAGCGGCAGCTCACGGACGAACAGCGGGCCGTCGACGCCTGCCTGGCCTCCAGCCTCATTGAGGTCGGCATCGACATCCCCCGTCTCTCGCTCATGACCGTTGTCGGCCAGCCCAAGAGCACCTCCCAGTACATCCAGGTCACCGGTCGCGTCGGACGACGCATTCCCGGACTGGTCGTCACCCTGTACGGGGCCGGCAAACCCCGCGACCGCAGCCACTTTGAGCGCTTCCGCAGCTACCACGAACGCCTGTACGCGCAGGTCGAACCGACCAGCTCCACCCCATTCGCCCCGCCCGCCCTGGACCGGGCCCTGCGCGCAGTCGCGGTTGCCTACATCCGGCAGACCGGACCGGAGGCACTTGAGCCTCAGCCGTTCCCCGCCGAAGGCTGGGAAGCGGCCAGAAAGCTTCTCCTCGACCGGGTCGACTTCTGCGACTCCGAAGAGGCTGACCGGACAGCCAGCATCCTGGACAGGATGCGCAAGGAGTGGGAGGCGTGGCAGCCCGGGCAATGGGGCGACTTCGGGCCCACGGTCAGCGGCGACCAGCTCCTGCGCCCCCTTGGCCAGTACGCGGACGAGCAGGCGCAGAGTATGACCTGGGCGATCCCCTCCTCCATGCGCGGCGTCGACGCCGAATGCCAGATCGAGGTCACGTCGGAGTACGCGATCCAGGAAGGACAGTCATGATCCGCGGCAAGGTCCGGCGCTCCCAGATGGTCGCTCCGTTCGGCCCCGGGGCCATGCATGTGCTGTCCGACGGGACGTCGGTCATTACGGCAGGCCTCGACCATTGGTTTCCACGCGGAGACGACCGCAACCAGGAAGAGTTCCGTATCCACGAGTGGCGCCTGGAACAGCATCTTGGTGTCGACGCGCTCTACTCTCCTCCGGATTACCGCACCCGTTCGGAGAACGGGGTCAACACCGGTCTCACCGTCCCGGTCCTCCGGTTCCCTACCTGGGGCTTCTGCCCGCGCTGCCGCAAGCTGGCCAAGGACCGGCTCCACCAGGAGAACCGTCCGGCCTGCAGGGAGCATGAGTCCTCCGGCCGCAAGCCCTTCTTTGCTCAGGTGCCCTTCGTCGCGATCTGTGAGCGAGGGCACCTCCAGGACTTCCCCTGGTTCGAATGGGCGCACAAGTCAGCGTCGCCCTCTTGCCGGGGACACCGCCTCTCGCTGCGGTCCTCTGGCGGCGGCACTCTGGCCTCTCAACGGGTGTCCTGTTCCTGCAAGGCGACCCGGAGTCTGGAAGGCATCACATCAACAAAGAGTAGTGCCGAGAGTGGCCTTTCCACGGTCCTCTCGGAAGAGCTCGAGCCGGGCGGGCCGGCGTACCTGTGCCGCGGTGGGGCGCCCTGGCTGGGGATCGACCGCGAAGGGGAGCCGTGTGGGAGTCCTCTCCGCGGTAGCCTGCGCGGCGCCGCGAACGTCTACTACTCGCTCCTGAAGAGCTCCATCTTCGTGCCAGAGATGGCCGCGTCGACTGCCGACCCAAAGGTCCTCGCTGTCCTGCAGGACGGGGCGATCGCGCAGGCGCGGCAGAGGGCAGCGGTCTTCCTTGACAAGGGAGAGGCTTTGCCTGTCCACATGCTCCGGAAAGCGGCCCAGGGCAACGCCTTCCTCCTCGAGGATTTCAGCGACGAGGAGATCGCCCGCGCACTTGCCGTGCTGCAACAGTCCGAATCCGGAGCCTCAGAGACAGAGGAGCCAGGCTCCGCGCAGGACCCAGCTCCATTCCGCGCCACCGAGTACCAGACGCTGCGCGGTGCGATCGAGTCCGAGGAACTGGTCGTACGCGAGCCTCGAGGACAGTACGCCCCGAGCGTTGCCTCCGCCTTCGCCCGCGTAAGGCTTGTAGAAAAGCTCCGTGAAACTCGGGTGCTATGGGGCTTCAACCGCGTTTTCGCGGAGTCCCCTTACGATGATGCGTCCCGCAAGGCACTGCTGCGCCGCACACCCGCGCGCCCGGGTGGCAACTGGCTTCCGGCATACGCTGTCAGCGGCGAGGGCATATACCTGGAACTCGACACGGCACTGCTGGGTGCCTGGGAGGAGCGCCAGGCCGTCCTGACGCAGGCTGAACTACTCACACAGCGCTTCTCGGACCTGGCCGCACAGCGAGGCCTGACTAAGCGCGAGTTGTCGCCGCGCTTCATCCTCCTGCACACACTGGCGCACTTGCTCATCAACCAGCTCACCTACGAGTGCGGCTACAGCTCGGCCTCCCTGAGAGAGCGCCTCTACGTGAGCCCTGGCCCGGACGGCATGGCCGGCATTCTCATCTACACCGCGGCTGGGGACTCGGAGGGAACCTTGGGCGGCCTGGTTCGGATGGGCGAGCCCGGTCGGCTGGAGGGAGTGCTGGAGAACGCCCTGGCACACGCTGCCTGGTGTTCCTCGGACCCGGTGTGCATCGAGAGCAGGGGCCAAGGTCCCGGATCCTGCAATCTTGCCGCCTGCCACGGCTGCGCGCTGCTTCCTGAGACTGCATGCGAGGAGTACAACCGCTTCCTTGACCGTGCCTTGGTGATCGGTGGGCTCGGAAAGAGCGAGCTCGGATTCTTCGCCACGAACTGAGAGCAGGTTGGTGGTGTGCGTGAGCGTCTCACCTCACGCACACCACCTTCGTCTAGCACTGCACGTGAGCGGTTCCGGAGGGCCCTTCACTGCTGAGGATTCCTGCAGGTCACAGGCCTACGGTTCCTCCTAGCGGGAATCCCCGTCCACAAATAGTCCACGGGTAGGAGCCGGCGTTGGTTGGGCCGCGTTCCGCGCTTCAGCAGCGACTGGGGCCATGGAGCGATACACCCATCCACTGACTTGTTACTCGGGACTGCTGATGGACATAACGCTTTCTGGGATTTTGCGCAGTGCGGCGAGCATCCGAGTGAGTGTGAGAGTCCACTCGTTGGCTTGTTTTGCGTCGATTGCGTAGTCGAGGCCGGCGGACTTGGCCCGCTCGGACATCTCTTCCAGTTGCTCGGGGAGCTCCCCGACTCCGTCCGCCAGCATGAGGATGTGGCGCTCGAACTCACGCCGCAGCCGTTCGAGTGCCTGGGTATCGGACTCCTCGGTGTCGGTGGCGCTGTCTGCTGGGTCGGTCCTGGTCAAGAGAGCAGCTTCGGGGGCGTCGAGGTCCTGCGGTTCCCATTCGGGTGCGCTGGGTTGGCCGGAGGTGGTGTTCTCCGTAGCCGACTGCTTTCGATAGCTTCGGGTGCCGGACTCCTTGGTGAAAGTTCGGTTGAACCACGCTCGGGTAGCCCGGCTAGCGGTTGGCAACCCGTCCGGACCGATTTGTGAAGGTGGGCGGTCGCCATGGTCCATTGCGTCGGAGATCTCGCGCAACAGGCCAACGGCAATGACGCGGTTGTTGCGCATCGCAGTGATGCTGTTCGTCACGCTACGCCGAACGCGGTCTGCCTTAGTTCCTTCGTCATCGATTTTCTGGCCGGCCAATGAACCACGGTCGGCATCAATGAGGTCGAACGCAGCGAGCCAGTGCGGCGCACGATATGCGAGCAATTCCTCGAATGCTTCGTCGTCCGTATTCGCAGCGGCCAGCAGGTCCACAAGCGTTCGCCCTGTTAGCTCAACTCCGTTGAAGGCCGCGGTGCGCTTGAGTACCTCGGCCACGCGAGGGTTCCACGGATTGGGGTAGCTCTCGGAGGTAAGGGCAGACCACGCACGCACCCGGCGGTTCACGTCAGAGGCTGACATTTGAGAGGGAGCGGGTTCGCTGAGTGCGCTACGGATCAACTGGCGCTTTTTTACTTCCTCCTTGGTCGGGAATAGTTCGATCAGTAGTCGCATCGACCGGATATCGCGCAGGGTGGAGATGAGGCGCCGTCGGGCACGTCGGGCAGGTCCGTGATGGGGGCAAGGCCAGTCAGAACGTCGGCGATCTTATCTTCCAGCTCGCCGTGAGCCGTATAGGTACCCAGCACCTCGACCGCCCGCTCAGGTTCCTCGCCGAGCTGGCCCAAGCCAGGCTGACCGAACACGCCCGCCAGCTGATCCGCACCGCGTGGGCCCTCGGCGCCCGTAAGGGCCTGGAGCACCCCCGCTTACGGGCCTGGGCGCACATGCTCGGCTTCCGCGGCCACTTCTCCACCAAGTCCCGCCGCTACTCCACCACCCTCGGCGCCCTCCGCACCGCCCGCGCCCACTGGCGCCGAGCTCAAGCGGCCGCCGCGCTGCCCGAACGGGAGCCCGAGACGACGTACGTCCTCGCGCACTGGGTCTTCGCCGGAACCGGCCTCTCGGCCGCCGAAGCCTGGCTGTCCGCATCCCTTGAACCCGCCCTCGGAACGGAAGGAGAACCGACGTGAACCACCGTCGCGATGAGCCGATGACCGTTCCCCAGATCTTGGATGAGCTGGGTGGGGTCTCTCGCCGGACGTTCTACCGCTGGCGCGAGCTGGGGTACGGGCCGGCCGCGTTCAAACTGCCCAACGGAGAGCTCCGGGTTTGGCGGAGCGACTTCACCACGTGGCTGCGACAGCTGGAGGCCGCCGCGTGAAGTCCCTCGACGTGAAGGTCTGGGCTGTACGAAAGCGCGATACGAAAACGCCCTCGTACGGCGTCCGGTGGTCCGTGGCGGGCAACGTCTTCTCCGACTCCTTCCGCACGAAGGCACTGGCCGATCACTACCGCTCGAAGCTCATGCGGGCGATGCGCGACGGCGAGGAGTTCGACCAGGTGTCCGGGCTTCCGGACTCGATGGAGCCGAAGAAGTCGGCTGTGTCCTGGTACGACTTCGCGCTCAGGTACCTCGCCATGAAGTGGCCCCACGCCGCCCCCAATACGCGGGACGGCATCAACGAATCGCTCACCAGCGTGACTGTGGAGCTCCTCGACGAGCGGGCGGGACGGCCGTCCGACCAGGCCATCCGCAAGGCGCTGCGCAACTGGGCCTTCGTCCTGCCGGGGCCCGACGCCCGAGACGTCCCGGACGATGTACGGAACGTCCTTCACTGGGTGTCGAAGGCCTCGCGGCCCCTCGCCGATCTCGCCGAACCGGCCACGGCTCGTGCGGTGCTGGACTCACTGAAACTCAAGCTCGACGGCACGGCCGCGGCAGCGGAAACGGTGCGGCGTAAGCGGCGGACCCTCGTCAACGCAGCGAACTATGCCGTCGACCTGGGGGAGCTGCGCGAGAACCCGATCACGGCCGTCCGCTGGCAGAAACCGAAGGTCTCCGGCCACAGGTCGACCCTCGCGTTGTCGCGAACCCCGAGCAGGCTCGCAATCTCCTGGCGGCCGTCTCCTACGTGGGCGGCTACCGGCGGGCCCGTGGTCGGCGCCTGGTGGGTCTCTTCGCCGCCATGTACTTCGGCGGTCTCCGGCCGGCTGAAGCGGTCGGCTTGGTCGAGACGGACCTGAATCTCCCCGGACAGGGTTGGGGCTCTGCGCTGCTTCACCGGACTCGTCCCTCGGTGGGCAAGCAGTGGACCGACTCGGGGGAGACCCACGACGACCGCGGTCTGAAGAACCGGCCCATGGAGGACGTCAGGCGGGTGCCGATCCCGCCTCACCTCGTCGCCGCACTCCGCGAGCACCTGGCCACCTTCGGCACGGCGGACGACGGACGGCTCTTCTTCAGCGAGAAGGGGTCGGTCGTCCCGTCCTCGACCTACTACCGCGTATGGCAGGAAGCCCGACTCCTCGCGCTCCCGCCATCCGTGGCCTCCTCGCCGCTCGCGAGTCGGCCGTACGACCTTCGGCACTCGGCGCTGTCGACGTGGCTCAATGCGGGTGTCGACCCCACCGAGGTGGCCGAGCGCGCCGGCAACAGTGTCGAGGTCCTGCTGACCCGCTACGCGAAGTGCCTCGACGGACGACAGGACGTCGCCAACCGGCGGATCGAGGATCTGCTTCGCGAGTACGAGTGAGACGGCCCGCCCCGAGATTGAGGCCCCAGATTTGGTCTGGGGCCTTCCTCGTTTTGAGCCGCACCCGCGGTGCGCTCCCTCACTTGCGCGGGCAGTTACGTTTGTCATGCCCGTGGTAGTCGCACACGCTGCACTTCCCAGCGTTGGGAGATACGTCGCACGACCGCCTGTCGTGCCCTCCCTCGCCGCACCAAGAGCAAGTGCGGGTCCCGCTCGCGCTCATTTTTGTCCTCCGTATTGTCCGTGGCTCGCCCTTCGGACGGGAGTCTAAACGTCGCGAACCTGCTAGATCGGCGTTTTGTCAGACGAACAGCCACATGGGATAAGGGAGTTGGCCGCCGCGCGTGCGGACGTCCGCTAGCCGCTTCAGTTCGACCGGAGATCGCCCCTCAGTGACGCGTCCCTTCCTGGAGACGTAAGCATTGCCCGCGTCGGCGGCATCCATGATCCCCGCCAGATGGGGCCGACTGCACGCGCTGGCAGGTGTTCGCCGTCTCCAGGTCCTCACCTGCGGCGATGCCCCAAGATCCCGTCCACGCCTCGTCCACAGACCCCGACATACGCTCGCTCCGAGCCGCAGGCGGCTGCACAAACACGAAGACCCCATCCTCAGCGTTTCCGCTGGTGACGGGGTCTTTGGACACTTCCTGCGAAGTGCCCCCGGCAGGATTCGAACCTGCGCACACGGCTCCGGAGGCCGTTGCTCTATCCCCTGAGCTACGGGGGCGTGTCGGGCGCTTGAGTTGTTGCTTGCGGCGACGGGTAGAACCCTAGCAGGTCTTCCGGGGTGATCAGGAACGCGTTTCCAGAGGTGGGTCGCCTGGACGGGGTGGAAGTGGGGAAAAGCCCTACGCGGTGGCCGGGGCGGACCTACTCTCGAGTTGTGCCAGGCGTGTCGGGCCGGGTGCTTGTTGTGGACGACAACAAGGTCATCCGGCAGCTGATCAGGGTCAACCTCGAGCTGGAAGGGCTGGAGGTCGTGACCGCGGCCGACGGTGCCGAGTGTCTGGATGTGGTGCATCAGGTGCGGCCCGACGTGGTCACCCTCGATGTCGTCATGCCCCGCCTCGACGGGCTCCGTACCGCTGCCCGGCTCCGTGCCGACCCCCGCACCCACGACCTTCCCCTCGCCATCATCAGCGCCTGCACGCAGCACGAGGTCGAGAGCGGCCTCGACGTCGGCGTCGACGCCTTCCTCGCCAAGCCCTTCGAGCCCGCCGAACTCGTCCGTCTCGTCAAGCACCTGATGGAGCGCAAGGGCGAGCGCGGCAAGGATCAGGGACAGAGGCAAGGGCAGGGGCAGGGTGGGGGCCGCGGTGGAGGTGCGGGCGCAGGCTCGGGCTCGGGAGACGGCTCAGGAGACGGTGAGGGCGAGGCGGAGAGCGAGGGGGACCGGGATTCCGGTGGCACTCGTGGTTCCGGCAGGGCCCGCAGTGTCGGTGGTGTCGCTGGTGTCCATGGTGTCGGTGGTTCCGGGGCCGTTCGCAGTGCCGGGAGTGGCGGCCGTGGCGAGGGCAGTGAGGTAGACGGGGGTACCGGGACCGCCGGAGTGGTGGCGGGGCTGGGGTGTCCCTCGGGCCCTGGGTGAGGAGAGTGGTCCGGGGTGGATCCTCGGCGCGGGTTCGCCCGGTCGTGCGGGTCCGGTCGGAGCCCGGGGGCGCTCCAGGGGAAACCTCCTCGACTGCCCGCTCCCTTCCTCCCCTACGCTTGTCCCGTGACACCCGTCGAGCTCTCCCGCACCGTGCTGCACGCGGTGCGCCGTGCCGTGGACGAGGGCGAGCTCGCTGTGACGGTGCCCGAGCGGGTCGTGGTGACCGAACCGGGGCCCGGCGGATGCGGCGACTACGCCACCAATGTCGCCCTCCAGCTGGCCCGGCCGGCCGGGCAGCCGCCGCGGCGGGTCGCCGAGATCCTGCGCGCGCGGCTCCTCCTCGACGACGGTGTCCAGGACGTCGTCGTCACCGGCCCCGGGTTCCTCAACATCAGCCTCGCCGCGCGATCCGACCCCGCCGCCGCGCTCGTCCGCGAGATCCGCCGGCTCGGTACCGCCTACGGGCACAGCGACGCCCTCGCCGGGCAGGTCGCCGTACTGACGGTTCCGTACGACGTCCGGGCCGAGGTCGTCGCCGACGCCGTCGTACGGATCATGGCCACCCAGGGCGGGCGGTGCGAGGTCGGGCACGGCGAGCCCGTCAATCTGCGGCCCGTCCCCGCTCCCGAGGACCCCGCGCCGCTCGGCGCCGACGCCGCCCAGTGGGCCCTGCTGCACCCCGCCGCGCACGACCGGCCCCGCATCACCGCCGACCACCTCGTGCAGCGCGAGGCCAATCCGCTGTTCCGGGTGCGGTACGCCCACGCCCGCGTCCGCTCCCTCAGCCGCAACGCCGCCCGCCTCGGCTTCGGCGCCGAACCCGGCGACCTCCGGCTCGACCCGCGGCCCGAGGGCGACCTCCTCCCGCCCCAGGCGGACCCCTTGCGGGCGCGGGCCGACCTCCAGCTCCAGGCGGACCCCCTGCGGGCGCAGGCCGACCTCCACTTCCAGGCACACCCCCCGCAGGCGCAGTCCGACCAGCACGACCTCCAGCCCCGGCCCCAGGACCAGCCCGGGTTCCAGGAACAGCCCCGGCCCCAAGGCGAGCCCCGCCCCCACGACCAGCCCCACCCCCACCCTGATCCCGACGCCGACGCCGACGCCGACGCCGACGCCGACGCCGACGCCGACGCCGACGCCGACGCCGACGCCGACGCCGACGCCGACGCCGACGCCGACGCCGGCAACCGCGTCCGCACCGTCGCCCACCCCACCCTCGCCCACCCCACCCCCACTCCCACCCCCGCCCGTCCCCTCCTCGCGGCCCTCGCCGCCCACCCCCGTGTCCTCGCCTCGGCCGCCGCGCACCGGGCTCCGGACCGGCTCGCCCGGCATCTCGTGACCGTCGCCGATGCCGTGCTGCCGTTCCTGCCCGCCGTGCTGCCGAGCGGGGAGGAGAAACCCTCGGCCGCCCACCGGGCCCGGCTGGCTCTTGCCGAAGCCGCCGGGACGGTGCTCGCCGGCGGCCTGTCCCTGCTCGGTATCGACGCACCCGAACACCTCTGAGGCCCGCAGCACACCCGACCCGGGCCCCGGAGTGAGACAGAGAGTCTGAGAGCCAACGTCATGAGCCGTTCCGCGCACCCCGCCGGCCCCCGCTACGCCGATGTCCTCCCCGAGGGGCACTACTCGGCGCCGCCCACGGACCTCAACGCCCTCGACCCCAAGGTGTGGGCGCAGACCGTCGGCCGGGACGCCGACGGCGTGCTGACCGTCGGCGGGATCCCGGCGACGCGGCTCGCCGAGGAGTTCGGCACCCCCGCCTACATCCTCGACGAGGACGACTTCCGCGCCCGTGCCCGCGCCTGGCGTCACGCCTTCGGCGCGGACGCCGACGTGTTCTACGCCGGCAAGGCGTTCCTCTCCCGTGCCGTCGTGCGCTGGCTGCACGAGGAGGGACTCAACCTCGACGTCTGCTCCGGCGGCGAGCTGGCCACCGCGCTCTCCGCCGGCATGCCCGCCGAGCGGATCGCCTTCCACGGCAACAACAAGTCCGTCGCCGAGATCACCCGCGCCGTCGAGGCCGGTGTCGGGCGGATCGTGCTCGACTCCTTCCAGGAGATCGTGCGGGTCGCGCACATCGCGCAGTCCCTCGGCGTACGGCAGAAGGTGCAGATCCGCATCACCGTCGGCGTCGAGGCGCACACCCACGAGTTCATCGCCACCGCGCACGAGGACCAGAAGTTCGGCATCCCGCTCGCCGGGGGCCAGGCCGCGGAGGCCGTACGGCGTGCCCTCCGGCTCGACGGGCTGGAGCTCATCGGCATCCACTCCCACATCGGCTCGCAGATCTTCGACATGTCCGGCTTCGAGGTCGCGGCCCACCGCGTCGTCAAGCTGCTGAAGGACATCCGCGACGAGCACGGTGTCGAGCTGCCCGAGATCGACCTCGGCGGTGGTCTCGGCATCGCGTACACGAGCGACGACGACCCGCGCGAGCCGCACGAGATCGCCAAGGCGCTCACCGAGATCGTCACCCGCGAGTGCGAGTCCGCCCGGCTGCGGACGCCCCGCATCTCCGTCGAGCCCGGACGCGCCATCGTCGGCCCGACCGCGTTCACGCTGTACGAGGTCGGCACGGTCAAGCCGCTCGACGGGCTGCGGACGTACGTCTCCGTCGACGGCGGCATGTCCGACAACATCCGTACCGCGCTGTACGACGCCGAGTACAGCGTGGCCCTGGTCTCGCGTACGAGCGACGCCGAGCCGATGCTGGCCCGTGTCGTCGGCAAGCACTGCGAGAGCGGGGACATCGTGGTCAAGGACGCGTTCCTGCCCGCCGACCTGGCGCCGGGCGACCTGATCGCCGTACCCGCGACCGGCGCCTACTGCCGTTCCATGGCCAGCAACTACAACCACGTGCTCCGGCCGCCGGTCGTCGCGGTGAAGGACGGCGAGGCCCGGGTGATCGTCCGGCGCGAGACGGAGGAGGACCTGCTGCGTCTCGACGTCGGCTGAGGACGACAGAGGGCAGGGAAAGGCGGAAGGCGGACGCCGGCTCCGGGCGGCGTCCCCCGCGCACCACCCCCCGGACCGGCCGGCGCACCGTCCCGCGCACCGTCCCGCGCACCGTCCCGCGCACCGCTTCCGACCTGGCAGTACCCGACAGGGCGCGGCCCGGAAGGCATGCCGGTCCGGGCCGTGGAGGCGTGCCGATCCGGGCCGGGAAGGCGAGCGCGGACCCGGCCGGAATTCCTCCGTCGTTCCGGTCCGGAGAAATGAAATTGATGTCTCACGATCCGGACGTAGGGGAGAAACTCCCGTCCGGTGCGTGAGACTGTTCCCACCGTAATCGGTATGAGGAAACGAGGTCGGATGATGCGTACGCGTCCGCTGAAGGTGGCGCTGCTGGGCTGTGGTGTCGTCGGCTCAGAGGTGGCTCGCATCATGACGACGCACGCCGACGACCTCGCCGCCAGGATCGGCGCCCCCGTGGAACTCGCGGGCGTCGCCGTACGGCGGCCCTCCAAGGTCCGTGAGGGCATCGACCCGGCCCTCGTCACCACCGACGCCACCGCGCTCGTCAAGCGGGGCGACGTCGACGTGGTGGTCGAGGTCATCGGCGGCATCGAGCCCGCCCGGACCCTCATCACGACCGCCTTCGAGCACGGCGCCTCCGTCGTCTCCGCCAACAAGGCGCTGCTCGCCCAGGACGGCGCCGCACTGCACGCCGCGGCCGACGAGCACGGCGCCGACCTCTACTACGAGGCCGCCGTCGCCGGCGCGATCCCGCTGATCCGGCCGCTGCGCGAGTCCCTCGCCGGCGACAAGATCAACCGTGTGATGGGCATCGTCAACGGCACCACCAACTTCATCCTCGACAAGATGGAGTCGACGGGCGCCGGCTACCAGGAGGCCCTCGACGAGGCCACCGCGCTCGGATACGCCGAGGCCGACCCCACCGCCGACGTCGAGGGCTTCGACGCCGCCGCCAAGGCCGCCATCCTCGCCGGGATCGCCTTCCACACCCGCGTGCGCCTCGACGACGTCTGGCGCGAGGGCATGACCGAGGTCACCGCCTCCGACTTCCGCTCGGCGAAGGAGATGGGCTGCACCATCAAGCTGCTCGCCATCTGCGAGCGGACCCCGGACGGGGCGTCGGTCACCGCGCGCGTGCATCCCGCGATGATCCCGCTGACCCATCCGCTCGCCTCCGTGCGCGGCGCCTACAACGCGGTCTTCGTCGAGTCCGACGCGGCCGGTCAGCTGATGTTCTACGGCCCCGGCGCCGGCGGCGCGCCCACGGCCTCCGCGGTGCTCGGCGACCTCGTCGCCGTCTGCCGCAACCGGCTCGGCGGGTCCACCGGGCCCGGTGAGTCGGCGTACGCCGCCCTGCCGGTGTCGCCCATGGGGGACGTCGTCACGCGGTACCACATCAGTCTCGACGTCGCCGACAAACCGGGTGTCCTCGCCCAGGTGGCGACGGTGTTCGCCGAGCACGGGGTCTCGATCGACACGGTCCGGCAGCAGGGACGGCAGGACAGCGACGGCGAGGCCTCCCTCGTCGTCGTCACGCACCGGGCCCTCGACGCCTCCCTCTCCGGGACCGTCGAGGCGCTGCGCAAGCTCGACACCGTGCGGGGTGTCGCCAGCATCATGCGGGTTGAAGGGGAGTAAGCAGCAATGACCCATCAGTGGCGCGGAATCATCGAGGAGTACCGGGACCGGCTGCCGGTGTCCGGCACCACGCCGGTCGTGACGCTCCGCGAGGGCGGCACGCCTCTCGTGCCCGCGCAGGTGCTCTCCGAGCGCACCGGCTGCGAGGTCCACCTGAAGGTGGAGGGGGCCAACCCCACCGGTTCCTTCAAGGACCGCGGCATGACCATGGCGATCTCGCGGGCCAAGGAGGAGGGCGCCAAGGCGGTCATCTGCGCCTCCACGGGCAACACGTCCGCCTCCGCCGCCGCGTACGCCGTGCGGGCCGGGATGGTCTGCGCCGTGCTCGTGCCGCAGGGCAAGATCGCCCTCGGCAAGATGGGCCAGGCCCTCGTGCACGGCGCGAAGATCCTCCAGGTCGACGGCAACTTCGACGACTGCCTCACCCTCGCGCGCGGCCTGAGCGAGAACTACCCGGTGGCGCTGGTCAATTCGGTCAACCCGGTGCGGATCGAGGGCCAGAAGACGGCCGCCTTCGAGATCGTGGACATGCTCGGCGACGCGCCCGACATCCACGTCCTGCCGGTCGGCAACGCGGGCAACATCACGGCCTACTGGAAGGGCTACAAGGAGTACGCGGCCGACGGCATCGCCGCCCGTACCCCCCGCATGTGGGGCTTCCAGGCCTCCGGCAGCGCCCCGATCGTGCGCGGTGAGGTCGTCAAGGACCCCGCGACCATCGCCACCGCCATCCGCATCGGCAACCCGGCCTCCTGGCAGTACGCCCTCGCCGCGCGCGACGAGTCCGGCGGCGCCATCGACGAGGTGACGGACCGTGAGATCCTGCGCGCCTACCGGCTGTTGGCCGCGCAGGAGGGTGTCTTCGTGGAGCCCGCGTCCGCCGCGTCCGTGGCCGGTCTGCTCAAGGCGGCCGAGCAGGGCAAGGTCGATCCCGGGCAGCGCATCGTGTGCACCGTCACCGGCAACGGCCTGAAGGACCCGGGCTGGGCCGTCGAGGGCGCGCCGCAGCCCGACACCGTCCCCGTCGACGCGGCCGTCGCGGCCGAGCGCCTGGGTCTCGCCTGAGACGAGGGCGCTACCCGCTCCCGGGGCCACGGCTCCGGGAGCAAGGGCCCCGGGCCGAAAGGGGAAGGACCCGGGCCGGAAGTGCAAGGGCCCCGGCATGAAGCGCAAGGGGCACGGCCCGGAAGTGCAAGGGCCCCGGGCCGGAAGTGCAAGGGTCACGGCCCAGGGAGCCAGGGGCACGGGTGAGCGCCCGCCCCGCGCGACTGCGGGTCACCACCTCCGCCCGACCGCGGGCCACCCCCGCGTGACGGCGGGGTCCGGCCCGCGCGACGGCCCGGACGAGGGAAACCCCTGATGGGATGCACAAGGGGCTTTCGACACGCATCGTGCGCCTCCTGTGCGCCCTATGTCGCGGCAGAACCTTCCTTCGATAGGCTGTGGTGAACCCGCCCACCGCATATGCCCGAGCGTGTGGCACGGATCCGCGTACGCCGCGCGACCCGAGGGTCTTCGCACGTCATCGAATGTCCACATCGAATGTCCGCCGAACAACCGCCGAATGCCACGTCATGCAACGTCTGGCGTCATCCGGCTGTCGTCCGGCAGTCCCGCAGCTCAAGGAGTGTCTTCGAGCGATGGCCGGTCCAGCGTTCCGCGCCGCCGCCGTCCGGGTGCGCGTTCCCGCCACCAGTGCCAACCTCGGTCCGGGCTTCGACGCCCTGGGCCTCGCGCTGGGGCTCTACGACGACGTCGTCGTCCGGGTGGCCGACTCCGGGCTGCACATCGACATCGCGGGTGAGGGGAGCGAGACCCTGCCGCGGGACGAGAAGCACCTTCTCGTCCGTTCCCTGCGCACCGCGTTCGACCTGCTGGGCGGGCAGCCCCGCGGCCTGGAGATCGTGTGCGCCAACCGCATCCCGCACGGCCGGGGCCTCGGTTCCTCCTCCGCCGCCATCTGCGCCGGCATCGTCGCCGCCCGCGCGGTGACGATAGGCGGCGAGTCCCGCCTCGACGACACCGCGATGCTGGAGCTGGCCACCGAGATCGAGGGACACCCCGACAACGTCGCGGCCTGTCTGCTCGGCGGATTCACCCTTTCCTGGATGGAAGGGGGAGCGGCGCGCGCCATCAGAATGGAGCCGGACGATTCCATCGTTCCGGTGGTTTTCGTGCCCGGAAAGCCAGTACTCACCGAAACCGCGCGCGGTCTCCTTCCGCGCACCGTCCCGCACGTCGACGCCGCCGCCAACGCGGGCCGTGCCGCACTGCTCGTCGAGGCGCTCACCCGGCGCCCCGGGCTGCTGCTGCCCGCCACCGAGGACCGGCTGCACCAGGAGTACCGGGCCCCCGCCATGCCGGAGAGCGCCGCGCTGGTGGAGCGACTGCGCGCCGACGGCATTCCGGCCGTCATCTCCGGTGCCGGGCCCACCGTGATGGCGCTGGCCGACGCGGGTACCGCGGACAAGGTAGAGGCACTGGCCGGCGCCGAATGGACCGCCAACCGGCTGAGCCTCGATGTAAAGGGAGCGAGCGTGCTGCCGCTCGCACCCTCAGGTCTTGATTAACTGCGCACGCTTGCCGGATTTGGAGAGGGGGAATGTTTGTTGGATCCGGTAGTGTTAACCTCAAGTCTGCACCCGACCCCACCATGGCGAGGTGCTTCGTGTCCCCGTCAGGGACAGACATTCTTCCGGGAGCCTCCCAAGCCACTTCGTGTTCCGTGCGCCGTACCTGGGCAGTACGTCGTACGCGGGCACTGAGCGGGTTGCCGGGCACGCTCCGGAATCGGCGCTTTCACGCCACGTGACACCGCGTGTCGCGGCTCGCGGAAGCGTCATCACCAGAAATTCCTCCTCCGCCGCTTTGGCGGACCACCGCCCCGGCTTGGTTCGTAAGAGACAGAACCGATGCCGGACAGCACAACCGGTCGCCGAGCCAGACAGGCCGACGTCCGCTCCAGGGAAGGACCCTTCGTGAGCGACACCACCGATCTGATGGGCGCACGTGTCGAGGAGACCGCTGCCGCGCCCGCCACGGACGCCTCCGCGCCTGCCACCGGTGCAGGCTCCCGGCGGCGCCGCGGTACCGGCCTCGAGGGCATGGTGCTGGCCGAGCTGCAGCAGGTCGCATCCGGCCTCGGCATCAAGGGCACCGCGCGCATGCGCAAGAGCCAGCTGATCGAGGTCATCAAGGAGGCGCAGGCCGGGGGCGGTGCCCCCAAGGCCGAGGCCGTCGCCGAGACCAAGCCCAAGCGCCGCACCACCTCCAAGGCCCGTACGGGCGAGGAGGCCGAGAAGAAGGCGGAGAAGGCCGTCGAGGCCCCCGCCGACAAGGCGCAGCAGCAGATCGACATCCCCGGCCAGCCGGCCGGAGGCACCGCCCGTTCGGGCGAGGCCGGCGCCGACGACGCGCCGGGCGAGCGCCGTCGCCGCCGTGCGACCGCCGAGGCGGGCAGCCCGGCCGCGGGCGGCGCCGAGACCGTCGCCGCCGAGGCGAAGGGCGACGCGCAGGCCGACGCCGGTGACGGCGAGGGCCGTGGCCGCCGCGACCGCCGTGAGCGCGGCCGTGACCGTGACCGCGACCGCCGTGGCGGCAAGAGCGACGAGCAGCAGGGCGGACAGCAGCGCCAGGCGCAGGGCCAGCAGGGCGGCCGTCAGGGCCAGCAGCAGCGGCCCGACGAGGACGGGGACGACTTCGAGGGCGGCCGCCGCGGCCGCCGTGGGCGTTACCGCGACCGCCGTGGCCGCCGTGGCCGCGACGAGATGGGCGGCCCCGAGCCGCAGCTGGCCGACGACGACGTCCTGATCCCCGTCGCGGGCATCCTCGACATCCTCGACAACTACGCCTTCATCCGGACCTCCGGCTACCTGCCGGGTCCGAACGACGTCTACGTCTCCCTCGCCCAGGTCCGCAAGAACGGCCTGCGCAAGGGTGACCACGTCACCGGTGCGGTCCGTCAGCCGAAGGAGGGGGAGCGCCGCGAGAAGTTCAACGCGCTCGTCCGCCTCGACTCCGTCAACGGCATGGCCCCCGAACACGGCCGCGGCCGCCCGGAGTTCAACAAGCTGACGCCGCTCTACCCGCAGGACCGCCTCAGCCTGGAGACGGACCCGGGCGTGCTGACCACCCGCATCATCGACCTCGTGTCGCCGATCGGCAAGGGCCAGCGCGGTCTGATCGTGGCCCCGCCGAAGACCGGCAAGACCATGATCATGCAGGCGATCGCCAACGCGATCACGCGCAACAACCCCGAGTGCCACCTGATGGTCGTCCTGGTCGACGAGCGTCCGGAAGAGGTCACCGACATGCAGCGGTCGGTCAAGGGCGAGGTCATCTCCTCGACCTTCGACCGTCCGGCCGAGGACCACACCACGGTCGCCGAGCTCGCGATCGAGCGCGCCAAGCGTCTGGTGGAGCTGGGCCACGACGTCGTCGTGCTGCTCGACTCGATCACGCGTCTGGGCCGCGCCTACAACCTGGCGGCGCCGGCCTCCGGCCGCATCCTGTCCGGTGGTGTCGACTCGACCGCCCTGTACCCGCCGAAGCGCTTCTTCGGTGCGGCCCGCAACATCGAGGACGGCGGCTCGCTGACCATCCTCGCCACCGCTCTGGTGGACACCGGGTCCCGCATGGACGAGGTGATCTTCGAGGAGTTCAAGGGCACCGGCAACATGGAGCTCAAGCTCGACCGGAAGCTCGCCGACAAGCGCATCTTCCCGGCCGTCGACGTGGACGCCTCCGGTACCCGTAAGGAAGAGATCCTGCTGGGCGCCGAGGAGCTGGCGGTCGTCTGGAAGCTGCGCCGGGTGCTGCACGCCCTGGACCAGCAGCAGGCGAT
Source organism: Streptomyces sp. NPDC090108 (assembly GCF_044747185.1). Classification (NCBI taxonomy): domain Bacteria; kingdom Bacillati; phylum Actinomycetota; class Actinomycetes; order Kitasatosporales; family Streptomycetaceae; genus Streptomyces; species Streptomyces sp. NPDC090108. The sequence goes on along the minus strand of NZ_JBIVDQ010000001.1, from coordinate 421,997 downwards.
CGAGCTGCTGCTCGACAAGATGAAGCAGACGAAGTCGAACGTCGAGTTCCTGATGCAGATCCAGAAGACGACGCCGTCCTCCGGGAACAACGACTAGTCGCCCGACGGTCCGCAGAGGCCGCCCCCCGCCGTACGCCGGCGGGGGGCGGCCTTTCGGCGTTACGGACGCCCCTTTCGGCGTTACGGACGCCACGAGGTGTGCCGTACGCGCGGAGGCGCTCACGGTGTCTCAGCTGCCGTCCCCGCACGCGCCGGTGAGCCGCTCGCACGCGCCGGTGAGGTTCCCGGACGCGACGGCGGTGCTTCCGCGTCCGGCCGGACCGGCCTTCACCTGACCGCTGATGACGGTCCCTCTGGACGGCCGCGACGGGCGGGACTTCGCCCGCCCCCCGGCTCCGGCGATGCAAGCAGCGGCGGCCGGCGCCTGCCCGCCCCACCGGGGTGCCTTTTTGTCCGTACATGAACATCCTTGGCGTGATCGGCGAGACGTTCGCCACAGGTGTCTCGTTCGGTACCGGCTGCGACCGGTACGACCGGTTCGGCAGAAGTCGCAGGTGGGCGGGGATCGCCCCGCATCCACGGCTACACAGGGTGGCCGGTGCGGCACAGGGCGGTCACTCCGCGCTGTGCAACGCTTTCCGAGTTCCTCCGTCTGGCCAGGTGGAGCGACGATGGGGTGGTGAGGACCGCACCCGACCCCGGATCCAGGGGGTAACACCGGACGAGACCTAGGAGTGACGTGTCCGCCGAGAGCACGCCGCAGCCCGGCATACCGGAGCCGGCCACCACCGACCCCGGACGCCGCGGCAAGGGCCGCCGCCGCAAGCCGCCCAGCAAGGGCCGCAAGGTCATGCGCGTCATGGCCTGGACGGCCGCGGGCGTGGTCGTCCTCGGGGGCACCGGAGCCGGCTACCTGTACTTCAAGCTCAACGGCAACCTCAAGAGCGTCGACATCAACCAGGCCCTCGGCGCGGACCGGCCCGTGAAGATCGACAACGGCTCCGAGAACGTCCTGGTGCTCGGTTCCGACTCGCGCGCCGGCACCAACAAGAAGCTCGGCGGCGGCACGGACGACGGAGTCGCCCGCTCCGACACGGCGATGATCGTCCACATCTACAAGGGCCACAAGCGCGCCAGTGTGGTCTCGGTGCCCCGCGACACCCTCATCGACCGGCCCGCGTGCACCGACGCCAAGGGCACCACCTACCCGGCCGCGTCGGGCGTGATGTTCAACTCCGCGTACGCCACCGGCGGCGCCACCTGCGCGGTCAAGACGGTCGAGTCCCTCACCGGCATCCGCATGGACCACTACCTGGAGGTCGACTTCGCCGGCTTCCAGAAGCTCGTCGACGACCTCGGCGGCGTCCCGGTCACCACCACGAAGAAGATCGACGACCCGCAGAGCCACCTGCGCCTGCCGGCCGGCACCCACACCCTCAGCGGGCGCGAGGCCCTCGGCCTGGTCCGCACCCGGCACGGCGTGGGCGACGGCTCCGACCTGGGCCGCATCCAGCTCCAGCAGGCCTTCATGAAGGCGCTGCTCACCCAGGTCAAGCACGTCGGCGTCTTCAGCAGCCCCAAGAAGCTGTACGACCTCGCCGACACCGCCACCAGGACCGTCACCACCGACTCCGACCTCGGCACGGTCAACTCGCTCGCCGACTTCGCCGCCGGGCTCAAGGGCATCGGCTCGACCCACATGAAGATGGTCACGATGCCCGTCCAGTACGACCCGGCCGACCCCAACCGGGTCCTCCTGGAGAAGACGAAGGCCCAGCTCATCTGGACGGCGCTGGAGCACGACCGCCCGATCCCCGCGGCGGCCACCACCGGCTCGGCCACCGGCGGCGCCAAGGGCGTCGTGGCGTCCTGACGGACCCCGGCACCGCCCGCACGTCGCCGCGGCACCACCCCCGCACGCGCCCGCGGCACCCCCGCGCGCACCCCCGGGAATACCGGGCGCGGGCTCCCGGTTTTGGGGGATGGCGCCAGTGCTGGCAGACTGGTACGTCGGCTCCGGTTCACGCCCCCGCATCCCGCGGGTCGGCGACCCGGCGCCCTCCCGGAACCTAGGAGACACCTTGAAGCGCGAGATCCACCCCGAGTACGTCGAGACCCAGGTCAGCTGCACCTGTGGCGCGTCGTTCACGACCCGCAGCACCATCGACTCCGGCACCATCCGTGCCGAGGTCTGCTCCGAGTGCCACCCGTTCTACACGGGCAAGCAGAAGATCCTCGACACCGGTGGCCGTGTGGCCCGCTTCGAGGCCCGCTTCGGCAAGGCTGCCGGCTCCAAGAAGTAGCGAGCCCCGATCCGCCGGTCCACGGCCGCGTCCCCACCGGGGCGTGGACCTGGACCGGCGTTTTTGGTCGCCCGCCAGCCCTCACCCGCAGTACAGGAGCCGAAAGATGTTCGAGGCCGTCGAGGAACTCGTCGCCGAGCATGCCGATCTGGAGCAGAAGCTCGCCGACCCCTCGGTCTTCGCCGACCAGGCGAACGCGCGCAAGCTGAACAAGCGCTACGCCGAGCTGACCCCGATCGTCGCCACGTTCCGCTCCTGGAAGCAGACGGGTGACGACATCGAGACCGCGCGCGAGCTGGCGGCCGACGACCCGGACTTCGCCGCCGAGGTCAAGGAGCTGGACAAGCAGCGCGACGAGCTCACCGAGAAGCTGCGTCTGCTGCTCGTCCCCCGGGACCCGAGCGACGACAAGGACGTCATCCTGGAGATCAAGGCGGGCGCCGGCGGCGACGAGTCCGCCCTGTTCGCCGGTGACCTGCTGCGCATGTACCTGCGCTACGCCGAGCGCGTCGGCTGGAAGACCGAGATCATCGACGCCACCGAGTCCGAGCTCGGCGGCTACAAGGACGTCCAGGTCGCCGTGAAGACCAAGGGCGGCCAGGGTGCCACCGAGCCCGGCCAGGGCGTCTGGGCCCGGCTGAAGTACGAGGGCGGCGTGCACCGCGTGCAGCGCGTGCCCTCGACCGAGTCCCAGGGCCGCATCCACACCTCCGCGGCCGGTGTGCTCGTCACGCCCGAGGCCGAGGAGGTCGACGTCGAGATCCACGCGAACGACCTGCGCATCGACGTGTACCGCTCCTCCGGCCCTGGCGGCCAGTCCGTCAACACCACCGACTCCGCGGTGCGCATCACGCACCTGCCCACCGGAGTCGTGGCGTCGTGCCAGAACGAGAAGAGCCAGCTCCAGAACAAGGAGCAGGCCATGCGCATCCTGCGCTCCCGGCTGCTCGCCGCGGCCCAGGAGAAGGCCGAGGCCGAGGCCGCCGACGCCCGCCGCAGCCAGGTCCGCACGGTCGACCGCTCCGAGAAGATCCGTACGTACAACTTCCCGGAGAACCGCATCTCGGACCACCGGGTCGGTTTCAAGTCGTACAACCTGGACCAGGTCCTGGACGGCGACCTCGACGCGGTCATCCAGGCCTGCGTCGACGCCGACTCGGCGGCCAAGCTCGCGGCCGCCTAGGACGACGGCCCCTGCCGCCCGGGGCCGGGGTCCCGCGGCGGCACCGCCCGGGACCGCGCACGGCGGGCGGACCGCGTACAGCAGGACCGCGCACGGCAGGACCGCGGACGGCGCGACCGCGCAAGGCATGCAGGACGAAGCACGAGGACCGGAGGACGAGCGTGCAGCAAGACTTCGGGGGGCGACCCCCGAGCCCCCGCAGCGTGCTGCTCGCGGAGGTGGCCCAGGCCACCCAGCGGCTGGCCGACGCCGGCGTGCCCTCACCGCGCAACGACGCGGAGGAGCTCGCCGCGTTCGTGCACGGCGTGAAGCGCGGCCAGCTGCACTCGGTCAAGGACGCGGACTTCGACGCCCGCTACTGGGAGGTCATCGCCCGCCGCGAGCAGCGTGAGCCGCTCCAGCACATCACCGGCCGGGCGTACTTCCGCTACCTGGAGCTCCAGGTCGGCCCGGGTGTCTTCGTGCCCCGGCCGGAGACCGAGTCCGTGGTCGGCTGGGCCATAGACGCCGTGCGCGCCATGGACGTGGTCGAGCCCTGCATCGTCGACCTGTGCACCGGCTCCGGCGCCATCGCCCTCGCGCTGGCCCAGGAGGTGCCGCGCTCGCGCGTGCACGCCGTGGAGCTGTCCGAGGACGCCCTGGTGTGGACCCGCAAGAACGTGGCGGGCTCCAGGGTCGACCTGCGCCAGGGCAACGCCCTGGACGCCTTCCCGGAGCTCGACGGCCAGGTCGACCTGGTCGTCTCCAACCCGCCGTACATCCCGCTCACCGAGTGGGAGTACGTCGCCCCCGAGGCCCGCGACTACGACCCCGAGCTGGCCCTGTTCTCCGGCGAGGACGGCCTGGACCTCATCCGGGGCATCGAACGCACCGCGCACCGGCTGCTGCGCCCCGGCGGCGTCGTCGTCATCGAGCACGCCGACACCCAGGGCGGCCAGGTGCCGTGGATCTTCACCGAGGAGCGGGGCTGGGCCGACGCGGCCGACCACCCCGACCTCAACAACCGGCCCCGCTTCGCGACCGCCCGCAAGGCGATGCCGTGAGCACCCTCTTTTCTTCCAGCCCGCAGTACGTGTACGAGGAGGCCCGCTAGACATGGCACGGCGATACGACACCAACGACGCGACCGACCGTGTGACGGGTCTGCGTGAGGCCGCGTCGGCCGTCCGCCGGGGCGAACTGGTGGTGCTGCCGACCGACACGGTGTACGGCATCGGCGCCGACGCGTTCTCCTCGCAGGCCGTCGCCGACCTCCTCGACGCCAAGGGCCGGGGCCGCAACATGCCCACCCCCGTCCTCATCGGCTCCCCGAACACCCTGCACGGCCTCGTCACGGACTTCTCCGAGATGGCCTGGGAGCTCGTCGACGCGTTCTGGCCGGGCGCCCTCACGCTCGTCGCGCGGCACCAGCCGTCCCTGCAGTGGGACCTCGGCGACACCCGCGGCACGGTCGCCGTGCGCATGCCGCTGCACCCCGTCGCCATCGAGCTGCTCACCGAGGTCGGCCCCATGGCCGTGTCCTCGGCGAACCTCACCGGCCACCCCGCGCCGGAGACCTGCGAGGCCGCGCAGACCATGCTGGGCGACTCCGTCTCCGTCTACCTCGACGGCGGCCGGACCCCCGGCAACGTGCCGTCGTCCATCGTGGACGTCACCCGCGAGGTGCCCGTGCTGCTGCGCCAGGGCGCGCTCTCCGCGGAGGAGCTGCGCAAGGTCGTACCCGACCTCGAGGTGGCGAATTGACGGCCCCTGAAGCGGGGCGTGGCATAGGCAATGAGGAACGCGCGGCGGAGGTCACGACGACCTTCGGCTTTCCGCGCGACACCTTCCGCATCCTCCACGTCAGCACCGGCAACGTGTGCCGCTCGCCGATCACCGAGCGCCTGACCCGCCATTTCGTGGCGGAGCGGCTCGGCGTACTCGGCGGCGGGCTGATCGTGGAGAGCGCGGGCACCTGGGGTCATGAGGGCGCGCCGATGGAGGAGAACGCGGAGACCGTGCTCGCCGAGTTCGGCGCGGACGCCTCCGGATTCACCGGCCGTGAACTGCTGGACGAGCACGTGATCATGGCCGACCTCGTCCTGACCGCCACCCGCGACCATCGTGCCCAGGTCATCTCCATGGGCCATTCGGCGGGCCTGCGCACCTTCACGCTGAAGGAGTTCACCCGCCTGGTGCGGGCGATAGACCCGGCCACCCTGCCGCCCCTGGAGGACGGCGTGGTCATGCGCGCCCGCGCCCTGGTCCGCGCCGCCGCCGCGCTCCGCGGCTGGCTGCTGGCGCCGACCGCGGAGGCGGACGAGGTGTACGACCCCTACGGGGCGCCGCTGCCGTTCTTCCGGTCGATCGGCGACGAGATACACGAGGCGCTGGACCCGGTCGTCACCGCGCTCACGGGCGTGCCCGCCCGCGCCTGACGCCCCGAGGCGATCCGGCGTACCCGCGGCGCTCCTCCCGGGGGGTACGAGGACGGCCATGACGGCCATGACGGCCACGACGGACCCGCGGACACGGTCCGCGCGCCGGCGGCGTCGCGCCGCCGCACCCCCGGCACAGCTGCGACACCGGGCGGTCCCGGGGTCCCCGGCCTACATTGGACCTACGTCCCCGCCGACGCCCGGGAGCCCACCATGGCGGTCACCTCTGCCCTCGACACCGACGTCTTGCGGCGACAGGACCCCGAACTCGCCGAGATCCTGCTCGGCGAGCTGACGCGGCAGTCGACGACGCTCCAGCTGATCGCCGCCGAGAACTTCGCCTCGCCGGCCGTCCTCGCCGCCCTCGGCTCCCCGCTGGCCAACAAGTACGCGGAGGGCTATCCCGGCGCCCGGCACCACGCCGGCTGCGAACTGGTCGACGTCGCCGAACGCGTCGCCGTGGACCGCGCCAAGGCGCTGTTCGGCGCCGCGCACGCCAATGTGCAGTCCCACTCGGGCTCCTCCGCCGTACTGGCCGCCTACGCGGCCCTGCTGCGGCCCGGGGACACCGTCCTCGCCCTCGGACTGCCGTACGGCGGGCATCTCACGCACGGCTCGCCCGCGAACTTCTCCGGCCGCTGGTTCGACTTCGTCGGCTACGGCGTCGACCCCGCGACCGGGCTCATCGACCACGACCAGGTCCGCCGGCTGGCCCGCGAGCACCGGCCCAAGGCCATCGTGTGCGGCTCGATCGCCTACCCCCGCCACATCGACTACGCCTTCTTCCGCGAGGTCGCCGACGAGGCGGGCGCCCATCTGATCGTGGCCGCCGGGCACCCCATCGGACTGGTCGCGGGGGGAGTGGCGCCGAACCCGGTGCCGTACGCCGACGTGGTGTGCGCCACGACCCACAAGGTGCTGCGCGGTCCGCGCGGCGGGATGATCCTGTGCGGGAGCGAGCTGGCCGAACGGATCGACCGGGCCGTCTTCCCCTTCACCCAGGGCGGTGCGCAGATGAACTCCATCGCCGCCAAGGCCGTCGCGTTCGGCGAGGCCGCGACGCCCGGGTTCCGCGCGTACGCCCGCCAGGTCGTCGCCAACGCGCGGGTGCTCGCCGGACACCTCGCGGCCCTGGGGCTCGGGGTGACCACCGGCGGCACCGACACCCACCTGATCACCGTCGACCCGGCGCCGCTCGGCGTGGACGGCCGTACCGCGCGCGGCCTGCTGAACGCCGCGGGGATCGTGCTGGACGGCTGCGCGCTGCCGTCCGAGGGACGCGGTCTGCGGCTGGGGACGGCCGCCGTGACCACCCAGGGCATGACCGAGCCGGAGATGGCCGATATCGCCGCCTTGCTGGCCGGGGTGCTCCGGGGTGATCATGATCCTTCCGGGGTGCGTGCCGAGGTGCGTGAGCTGACCGGTAGATTTCCGCCGTATCCCGGCTGACGTGGGGGAGGCGGTCGTCCTCGCCACCCTGGTGGACCGTGGCGCACAGCCGTGCGTGCAACCATCGTCGCCCGACCGGAAGTCCTCATCCATATGCGCGCCTCGCTAGGGTGTGGGGCTGTGATGGCCAGCGAGACCTGTGGGGAAGCCCGTGCGTGAATACCTGCTGACGCTCTGCATCACGGCCGCGGTGACGTATCTGCTGACAGGGCCGGTACGTAAATTCGCGATCGTGGCGGGAGCCATGCCGGAGATCCGGGCACGTGACGTGCACCGGGAGCCCACTCCGCGCCTCGGCGGTATCGCCATGTTCTTCGGCCTGTGCGCCGGACTGCTCGTCGCGGACCACCTCACGAACCTCAACGAGGTCTTCGCCAAGTCCAACGAGCCGCGCGCCCTGCTCTCCGGGGCCGCGCTGATCTGGCTGATCGGTGTCCTGGACGACAAGTTCGAGATCGACGCGCTGATCAAGCTCGGCGGTCAGATGATCGCCGCCGGTGTCATGGTCATCCAGGGTCTGACGATCCTGTGGCTGCCCGTCCCGTTCGTCGGCAACGTGGCACTCACCCAGTGGCAGGGCACCCTGCTCACCGTGGCCCTGGTCGTCGTCACGATCAACGCGGTGAACTTCGTGGACGGCCTGGACGGTCTCGCCGCCGGCATGGTGGGCATCGCGGCGACGGCGTTCTTCCTGTACGCCTACCGCATCTGGACCTCGTACGGCATCGAGGCCGCCGCTCCGGCGACCCTCTTCTCGGCCATCCTGATGGGCATGTGCCTGGGCTTCCTGCCGCACAACATGCACCCCGCGCGGATCTTCATGGGCGACTCGGGCTCGATGCTCATCGGCCTGGTCCTGGCGGCCGGCGCCATCTCCATCACCGGGCAGGTGGACCCGGACGCCCTCGCGCTGTTCACGGGTTCGGAGAAGGCCGCGGTGCACCAGACGGTGCCCGTCTACATCCCGCTGCTGCTGCCGCTGACGATCATCGCGGTGCCCGCCGCCGACCTGGTCCTCGCGATCGTGCGCCGCACCTGGCGCGGCCAGTCCCCGTTCGCCGCCGACCGCGGCCACCTGCACCACCGGCTGCTGGAGATCGGCCACTCGCACAGCCGGGCCGTGCTGATCATGTACTTCTGGTCGGCCCTCATCGCCTTCGGCGCGCTGGCCTACTCGGTCAACTCGGCGTCGATGTGGATCGTGCTCGGCGTCGTGTTCTTCAGCGCCATCGGCCTCGTGCTGCTGCTCCTGCCGCGCTTCACGCCGCGCGCCCCGATGTGGGCCCAGCGGTTCGTGCCGCCGCGCTACCGCAGGCGCCGCAGGCCCGCGGGGGAGGCCGCGGGCGAGCAGGACGACACGTTCACCGAGGAGCCCGGGGACGCCGCCGTGGCGGCCTCCGCGGAGCCGTCGGGGGACGACGGACAGGTGCCCGTCACGGCGCCGGTCACGGCCGCGGTCCCGGGCGTCAACGGAGCGACCGCGATCGGCCCCCGTTCGCGTATGCGCTGAGGTCCCCCGGAGCCTCAAGGTAAGAATCTGACTAGAGCATTGCCATCTCGTGGGGGAGCAAAGCCCCCCAATACCAGACAAGTGGGCTCGGTTTTTGCACAGGCGTGCAACTTCACTCTCATGTGTGACACCGAGCACACTCAGAGAGTAAAGACCTCATCAAATAGTTTGTGATACGGTTCACGAGAACCCCGGAGAGAACCGAAGACCCGTAGTGCCACGGTCTCTTGGTGTGAGATCTCGATCACTCAGCCCGGGACTACGCTCGTCCATGACGACACCCTGCCCCCTGTGAAAGCGGAGTTGCCGCCATGCCGTCCAATGACGTCCGGATCCTGACCCAGGCCGCCGTGCCCACGGTTGTCGTCGGTGCTGTCGCCACCGCCGTCAGCGGTGGTGTCGCCGGCGCCAAGGGCGCGATCGGGGCCGTCATCGCGACGCTGGTCGTCACCGTCCTCATGGGGCTCGGCCTGTACGTGCTCCAGCGCACCGCCAAGTCTTTCCCGCAGCTGTTCCAGATGATGGGCCTGATGCTCTACGCGGCTCAGCTGCTGCTGATGGTCGTCTTCATCGCCGTGTTCAAGAACACGACGCTGTTCAACCCCCGGGCCTTCGCCATCGTGATCGTGGTCTGCACGCTCACGTGGATCGCCGCGCAGACGCGTGCGCACATGAAGGCCAAGATTCTCTACGTCGATCCCGATGCCTCGTCGAAGGGCGACAAGCCCGAAAAGACAGGGCACTCGTCGTGAGAGGTAGGGCCGGGATAAAGGCGTACGAGAGATCCTGCTATCGTCCGGTGCCAACTGCGGCATCGCGGGCGCGGGCATCCGAGCTGACGCCTGTTCCATTGCGAGGCGAGATGCCCCTCAGCCGCCCCCACATCCGTTACACCAGTCCCGTGCCGAACCGCGGTTGCACACCGCGCCGACACAACGAGGTTGCCGTACCTATGCGCCACGATGAAGGAGCCCGCGGTGAGTGCTGATCCGACGCTCGCTTCCGACACCAGCTGTCACCTGTTCACCGGGTGCGGCTTCCCGGCTCCGGGCCTGCACTCGTTCCTGTTCAAGCCCCTCTGGGGCAACGCGGACAGCAACCTGTACTTCAACAAGACGATGCTGCTGGCGCTGCTCGGTTCGATCATCGTCGTGGCCTTCTTCTGGGCCGCGTTCGCGAAGCCCAAGGTCGTCCCGGGCAAGCTGCAGATGATCGCCGAGTCGGGCTACGACTTCATCCGGCGCGGTGTCGTCTACGAGACCATCGGTAAGAAGGAAGGCGAGAAGTACGTACCTCTGGTCGTCTCGCTCTTCTTCTTCGTCTGGATGATGAACCTCTGGTCGATCATCCCGGTCGCCCAGTTCCCGGTCACCGCGATCATCTCGTACCCGGCCGGCCTGGCCGCGATCGTCTACATCCTCTGGGTGTCCCTGACGTTCAAGCGACACGGTTTCGTCGGCGCCTTCAAGAACTTCACCGGCTACGACAAGTCGCTCGGCGGGGTGCTCCCGCTGTCGATGACGATCGAGCTCTTCTCGAACCTGCTCGTCCGGCCGTTCACGCACGCCGTGCGACTCTTCGCGAACATGTTCGCCGGTCACACGCTGCTGCTGCTCTTCACGATCGCCAGCTGGTACATGCTGAACGGCATCGGTATCGCCTACTCCGGTGTCTCGTTCGTGATGGTCATCGTCATGACCGCCTTCGAGCTGTTCATCCAGGCTGTCCAGGCGTACGTCTTCGTGCTTCTGACCTGCAGCTTCATCCAGGGCGCGCTCGCCGAGAACCACTGAGCCTCCCGACCACCCACCCAGACATCCGGTGGCCAACCCCCACCGGTCTTTGAAAGAGAAGGAAGAACCGGCATGTCCGCTCTCGAAACCCTTGCCGCCGGCGTCCAGATCAAGGGCAACCTCGGCTCCATCGGTTACGGTCTCGCCGCCATCGGCCCGGGCGTCGGCGTCGGCATCATCTTCGGTAACGGCACGCAGGCCCTCGCCCGTCAGCCCGAGGCTGCCGGCCTGATCCGCGCCAACCAGATCCTCGGCTTCGCCTTCTGTGAGGCGCTCGCCCTGATCGGTCTGGTCATGCCGTTCGTCTACCCGGCCTCCTGACCCGACCGCCGCGCACCATTAGACGAAAGGCACTGATATGAGCCCCCTGGTCATGCTGGCGGCGGAGGAGGCCGAAAACCCCCTCATCCCGCCGATCCCAGAGCTCGTCATCGGCCTCATCGCCTTCGTCATCGTCTTCGGCTTCCTCGCCAAGAAGCTCCTCCCGAACATCAACAAGGTTCTGGAAGAGCGCCGCGAGGCCATTGAGGGCGGTATCGAGAAGGCCGAGGCCGCGCAGACCGAGGCCCAGAGCGTCCTTGAGCAGTACAAGGCCCAGCTCGCCGAGGCCCGCCACGAGGCCGCGCGCCTGCGCCAGGAGGCTCAGGAGCAGGGTGCCGCGCTCATCACCGAGATGCGGGCCGAGGGCCAGCGTCAGCGTGAGGAGATCGTCGCCGCCGGTCACGCCCAGATCGAGGCCGACCGCAAGGCCGCCGCTTCGGCCCTGCGGCAGGACGTCGGCAAGCTCGCCACCGAACTGGCCGGCAAGCTCGTGGGTGAGTCCCTCGAGGACCACGCCCGTCAGAGCCGTGTGATCGACCGCTTCCTCGACGAGCTCGAGGAGAAGGCCGAGGCCACGCGATGAACGGAGCGAGCCGCGAGGCCCTGGCAGCCGCACGCGAGCGTCTCGACGCGCTGACGGACTCCACGTCCGTCGACGCGACGAAGCTCGCCGACGAGCTGGCCGCCGTCACCGCGCTGCTCGACCGCGAGGCCGGCCTGCGCCGGGCCGTCACCGACCCGGCGCAGCCCGCCGAGGCCAAGGCCGAGCTGGTTCAGCGGCTGATCGGTGGCCAGGTGAGCGGCGCTGCCGCCGACCTGGTCGCCGGGATGGTCCGCACCCGCTGGTCGCAGCCCCGTGACCTGGTCGACGCGCTGGAGGAGCTGGCGGACATCGCCGACCTCACCGCCGCGGAGAGGGCAGGCACGCTCGACGACGTCGAGGACGAGCTGTTCCGGTTCGGCCGGATCGTCGCCTCCGACACCGGGCTGCGCGCCGCGCTGACCGACCGGTCGGCGAGCACCTCGGCCAAGGCCGAGCTGCTGCACCGGCTGCTCGGCGGCCGCGCCAAGCCGGTCACCGAGCGTCTGGTCACCCGCCTGGTCACCGCGCCGCGCGGACGTAGCCTGGAAGCGGGACTCGAGTCCCTGTCCAAGCTGGCCGCGGAGCGCCGGGACCGTATGGTCGCGACCGTCACCTCGGCGGTGCCGCTGAGCGGACCGCAGAAGCAGCGCCTGGGCGACGCCCTGGCGAAGCTCTACGGCCGCCGGATGCACCTCAACCTGGACGTGGACCCCGACGTCGTCGGCGGTATCCGGGTGCAGGTCGGTGACGAGGTCATCAACGGCTCCCTCGCGGACCGGCTGGACGACGCCGCGCGCCGTATGGCGAGCTAGTAACTCAAAAGCAGTACGTACGCAATTACGGCCCTGGTTGGGCCGTGCAGAGGATTCACCTCTTTCAGGGGGGAGTCCCCATCCCCCCAAAGTGAAACTTCGGGCCCAACAAGGAGAGCAGGGAACCCAGATGGCGGAGCTCACGATCCGGCCGGAGGAGATCCGGGACGCGCTGGAGAACTTCGTCCAGTCGTACAAGCCGGACGCGGCCTCGCGCGAGGAAGTCGGTACGGTCACCCTTGCCGGCGACGGCATCGCGAAGGTCGAGGGTCTTCCCTCGGCCATGGCCAACGAACTGCTGAAGTTCGAGGACGGCACCCTCGGCCTCGCGCTCAACCTGGAAGAGCGCGAGATCGGCGCCATCGTCCTCGGTGAGTTCAGTGGCATCGAGGAGGGTCAGCCGGTGCAGCGCACCGGTGAGGTCCTCTCGGTCGCGGTCGGCGACGGCTACCTCGGCCGTGTCGTCGACCCGCTCGGCAAGCCGATCGACGGTCTCGGCGAGATCGAGACCGACGGCCGCCGCGCCCTCGAGCTGCAGGCCCCCACGGTCATGGAGCGCCAGTCGGTCCACGAGCCGATGGAGACGGGCTACATGGCCGTCGACGCGATGACCCCGGTCGGCCGTGGTCAGCGTCAGCTCATCATCGGTGACCGCCAGACCGGCAAGACCGCCCTGGCCGTCGACACGATCATCAACCAGCGCGACAACTGGCGCTCGGGCGACCCGAAGAAGCAGGTCCGCTGCATCTACGTCGCCATCGGCCAGAAGGGCTCCACCATCGCCGGCGTGCGCCGCGCGCTGGAGGAGAACGGTGCGCTGGAGTACACGACCATCGTCGCCGCCCCGGCGTCCGACCCGGCCGGCTTCAAGTACCTGGCGCCGTACACCGGTTCGGCCATCGGTCAGCACTGGATGTACCAGGGCAAGCACGTCCTGATCGTCTTCGACGACCTGTCGAAGCAGGCCGACGCCTACCGCGCCGTGTCCCTGCTGCTGCGCCGTCCGCCGGGCCGCGAGGCCTACCCGGGTGACGTCTTCTACCTGCACTCCCGCCTGCTGGAGCGCTGCGCCAAGCTCTCCGACGACATGGGTGCCGGCTCGATGACCGGTCTGCCGATCGTCGAGACGAAGGCCAACGACGTCTCGGCGTTCATCCCGACCAACGTCATCTCCATCACCGACGGCCAGTGCTTCCTGGAGTCGGACCTGTTCAACGCCGGTCAGCGCCCCGCGCTGAACGTCGGTATCTCCGTCTCCCGAGTCGGTGGTTCCGCGCAGCACAAGGCGATGAAGCAGGTCTCCGGCCGACTGCGCGTCGACCTCGCCCAGTTCCGTGAGCTGGAGGCGTTCGCCGCCTTCGGTTCCGACCTGGACCAGGCCTCGAAGCAGCAGCTGGAGCGCGGTACGCGCATGACGGAGCTGCTGAAGCAGAACCAGTACCAGCCGATGTCCACCGAGGACCAGGTCGTCTCGATCTGGGCCGGTGGTACGGGCCGCATGGACGACGTGCCGGTCGACGACATCCGTCGCTTCGACAAGGAGCTCCTGGAGTTCCTGCACCGCAAGCACGGCGGTCTGATGACCTCCATCCGTGAGGGCGGCAAGCTGTCCGACGACACGCTGCAGGCCATCGGTGACGCGATCGCGGAGTTCAAGAAGCAGTTCGAGACCTCCGACGGCAAGCTGCTCGGCGAGGACGCCCCGGCCGCTGCCGCCAAGTGACGTAAGGAAGGGACCTGACTCATGGGAGCCCAGCTCCGGGTCTACAAGCGTCGCATCCGATCCGTCACCGCGACCAAGAAGATCACCAAGGCGATGGAGATGATCGCCGCCTCGCGCGTCGTCAAGGCGCAGCGCAAGGTGGCGGCCTCCACGCCGTACGCGACCGAGCTCACGCGCGCGGTCATGGCGGTGGCCAACGGGTCGAACGTCAAGCACCCGCTCACCACGGAGGCGGAGAACCCGACCCGTGCCGCGGTCCTGCTCCTCACGAGCGACCGCGGTCTGGCCGGCGCCTTCAACTCCAACGCCATCAAGGCGGCGGAGCAGCTGACCGCACGCCTCGAGCGTGAGGGCAAGCAGGTCGAGACGTTCATCGTCGGCCGCCGCGGTATCGCCCACTACAACTTCCGCGAGCGCAAGGTCGTGGAGTCGTGGACGGGCTTCACCGACGAGCCGACGTACGGGGACGCCAAGAAGGTCGCGGCGCCCCTGATCAAGGCGATCGAGACGCCCGACTCGGAAGGCGGTGTGGACGAGCTCTACATGGTCTACACCGAGTTCGTCTCGATGATGACGCAGACGGCGGTCGAAACCCGGCTGCTGCCGCTGAACGTCGAAGAGGTCGCCGAGGAGGCCTCGCCGCAGGGCGAGATCCTCCCGCTGTACGACTTCGAGCCCTCGGCGGAGGACGTCCTCGACGCCCTGCTGCCGCGCTATGTGGAGAGCCGCATCTACAACGCGATGCTCCAGTCGGCCGCTTCGAAGCACGCTGCCACGCGGCGCGCGATGAAGTCGGCCACCGACAACGCGGGCGAGCTGATCAACACGCTCTCCCGTCTTGCCAACGCGGCCCGCCAGGCCGAAATCACCCAGGAAATCAGCGAGATCGTCGGTGGCGCCAGCGCCCTGGCCGACGCGACCGCGGGGAGTGACCGATAATGACCACCACTGTTGAGACCGCGACGGCCACGGGCCGCGTCGCCCGGGTCATCGGCCCGGTCGTCGACGTGGAGTTCCCCGTCGACGCGATGCCCGAGATGTACAACGCCCTTCACGTCGAGGTCGCCGACCCGGCGAACGACGGCGAGAAGAAGACGCTGACCCTCGAGGTCGCCCAGCACCTGGGCGACGGCATGGTCCGCGCCATCTCCATGCAGCCCACCGACGGTCTGGTCCGCCAGGCCACGGTGACCGACACCGGCGACGGCATCACCGTCCCCGTCGGTGACTTCACCAAGGGCAAGGTGTTCAACACCCTCGGTGAGGTGCTGAACTCCGAGGAGAAGCACGAGGGCGAGCGCTGGTCCATCCACCGCAAGGCCCCGAACTTCGACGAGCTCGAGTCGAAGACCGAGATGTTCGAGACCGGCGTCAAGGTCATCGACCTGCTGACCCCGTACGTCAAGGGCGGCAAGATCGGTCTGTTCGGCGGTGCCGGCGTCGGCAAGACGGTGCTCATCCAGGAGATGATCTACCGCGTCGCCAACAACCACGACGGTGTCTCCGTGTTCGCCGGTGTCGGCGAGCGCACCCGTGAGGGCAACGACCTCATCGCGGAGATGACCGACTCGGGCGTCATCGACAAGACCGCCCTGGTCTTCGGTCAGATGGACGAGCCCCCGGGCACCCGTCTGCGCGTCGCGCTGGCCGGCCTCACCATGGCCGAGTACTTCCGTGACGTCCAGAAGCAGGACGTGCTGTTCTTCATCGACAACATCTTCCGCTTCACGCAGGCCGGTTCCGAGGTCTCCACGCTGCTCGGCCGCATGCCGTCCGCCGTGGGTTACCAGCCGAACCTGGCCGACGAGATGGGTCTCCTCCAGGAGCGCATCACGTCGACCCGCGGTCACTCGATCACCTCGATGCAGGCGATCTACGTCCCCGCGGACGACCTGACCGACCCGGCCCCGGCCACCACCTTCGCCCACCTCGACGCGACGACGGTTCTGTCCCGTCCGATCTCGGAGAAGGGCATCTACCCGGCCGTGGACCCGCTGGACTCCACGTCCCGGATCCTGGACCCGCGCTACATCGCGCAGGACCACTACAACTGCGCGATGCGTGTCAAGAACATCCTGCAGAAGTACAAGGACCTTCAGGACATCATCGCGATCCTCGGTATCGACGAGCTGGGCGAGGAGGACAAGCTCGTTGTCCACCGTGCCCGTCGAGTCGAGCGCTTCCTGTCCCAGAACACCCACGTCGCCAAGCAGTTCACCGGCGTGGACGGTTCGGACGTTCCGGTGGACGAGACCATCGCCGCGTTCAACGCGATCTGCGACGGTGAGTACGACCACTTCCCGGAGCAGGCGTTCTTCATGTGCGGTGGCATCGAGGACCTGAAGCAGAACGCGAAGGAGCTCGGCGTCTCCTGAGCCTCGTGCTCTCGGTGAGGGGGCGGGTGCGTCCCGCCCCCTCATCCACGCCCACTGCTGTATCCCCGGGGGGTGACCCCCGGGCCCCGGCCCGGCCGGGACGGGCCACGGCGCTCCCGCGCACCGAGGCCCACTAGACTTGTTATCCAACACCCGGTATTCCCACCGGGTGGTGACCCGAGGAGCCAACCTTGGCTGCTGAGCTGCACGTCGAGCTGGTCGCCGCCGACCGCCAGGTCTGGTCCGGCGAGGCCACCCTGGTCGTCGCGCGCACCACCTCCGGCGACATCGGCGTCATGCCCGGTCACCAGCCGCTGCTCGGTGTGCTGGAGTCGGGCCCGGTGACCATTCGTACGAGCGAGGGCGGAACGGTCGTCGCCGCGGTGCACGGCGGTTTCATCTCGTTCGCCGACAACAAGCTGTCGCTGCTGGCCGAGATCGCCGAGCTGGCGGAAGAGATCGACGTCCAGCGCGTGGAGCGTGAGCTCGAGCGCGCGAAGGCGGAGGACGACGCGGAGGCGGCCCTGCGCGCCGACGTCCGTCTGCGGGCGGCATCGGCGCGCTGACCGGAAGCACCTCCCAGGCCCTTTAGGCTCTGGGGGAGTGCCACGTCGAAGATGTCACTCAGCCGCGGCCGGCCCGGAGCAATCCGGTGCCGGTCGCGGCTGAGGCAGATGTGGGTGTTTTTCCGCTTTCATTACCTAGTACTGAACTATCTAGTACTGAACGAAGTTCCACTACCTGGGAGACGGGGAGGTCGGTGCCGATGGTCCTCGCTCTGACTGTGTGCGGAATCGTGGTAGCGCTCGTGGTGGTGGGACTGTTCCTGTTCGGACTGCGGCGCAGGCTGATCCAGCGTTCCGGCGGCACCTTCGACTGTTCGCTGCGCTGGGACGTGACCGAACTCGCGGACGCCGGCGGCAAGGGCTGGAGCTACGGCGTCGCCCGCTACAACGGCGACCGCATCGAGTGGTACCGCGTCTTCTCCTACGCCCTGCGCCCGCGCCGCACCCTGGAGCGCTCGGCCATCGAGGTGGCCGGCCGCCGGCTGCCGGAGGGCGAGGAGGAACTGGCGCTGCTGTCCGACGCCGTGGTCCTCGCCTGCACCGTCCGCGGCACCCGCCTGGAGCTCGCGATGAGCGAGGACGCGCTGACCGGTTTCCTGGCCTGGCTGGAGGCGGCTCCCCCCGGGCAGAGGGTGAACGTGGCCTGACACACGGGTCGACCCTCCTCCGGAGTCCGGGGGAGGGTCGACGCGGTGAGGGCCCTGCGACCCTTCGCACTTTCTTACGACAGACCGCCGCTGATGGCGCTCACCAGCTCACCGTTGCCGGTGTCGCCGCTGAACTCCCAGAAGAACGCGCCGCCGAGCCCCTGGCCCTTGGCCCAGCTCATCTTGCCGGCGATGGTGGACGGGGTGTCGTACGACCACCAGTTGCTCCCGCAGTGGGCGTACGCGGTGCCGGCGATCGTGCCGGTGACCGGGCAGGACGTCTTGAGGACCTTGTAGTCCTCGATGCCCTGCTCGTAGGTGCCCGGGGCGGGCCCGGTCGCGGTGCCGCCGGGGGCGTCCTGGGTGACGCCGGTCCAGCCGCGGCCGTACAGGCCGATGCCGATCAGCAGTTTGCTCGCGGGGACGCCCTTCGCCTTGAACTTGGCGATCGCGTCGGCCGTGTCGAAGCCCGGCGTCGGGATGCCGCTGTACGAGGTGAGCGGCGAGTGCGGGGCCGTCGGGCCCTGCGGGTTGAAGGCGCCGAAGAAGTCGTACGACATCACGTTGTACCAGTCGACGTACTGGGAGGCGCCCGCGTAGTCCGCGGCGTCGATCTTGCCGCCGTTGGTGCCGTCGGCGGTGGTGGCCGCGGTGACCAGGGCGGAGGAGCCGAACTTGGCGCGCAGCGCGGACAGGACGTTCTTCAGGGCCGCGGAGCCGCTCGTGTCGCAGGACAGGCCACAGGCGTTGGGGTACTCCCAGTCGATGTCGATGCCGTCGAAGACATCGGCCCAGCGCGGGTCCTTGACCAGGTTGTAGCAGGACTGCGCGAAGGCGGCGGGGTTCTGGGCGGCCTGGCCGAAGCCGCCGGACCAGGTCCAGCCGCCGAAGGACCACAGCACCTTGATGTTCGGGTACTTGGCCTTCAGCTCGCGCAGCTGGTTGAAGTTGCCGCGCAGCGGCTGGTCCCAGGTGTCGGCGACGCCGCTGACCGACTGGTCGGCGGTGAAGGCCTTGTCGTAGTCGGCGTAGGAGTCGCCGATCGCGCACTGGCCGTTCGTGACGTTGCCGAAGGCGTAGTTGATGTGCGTGATCTTCGCGGCGGAGCCCGACGTCACGAGGTTCTTGACGTTGTAGTTCCGGCCGTAGATGCCCCACTCGGTGAAGTAGCCGAGCTTGATCTTGTTCCCGGTGGGCGGGGGATTGGTGCCGCCGCCGGTGGTGTGCACGGCGGCCGAGCCGCTGACCGGGCCGGTCTGGTCGGCGGTGTCGCGGGCCCGCACGGTGTAGGAGTAGTCGGTGCCGGCGGTCAGGTTCGTGTCCGTGTACGAGGTCGTCGTCACGGTGGCGACCTTCGCGCCGTCGCGCAGCACGTCGTAGTTCTTGACGCCCTTGTCGTCGGTGGCGGCCGACCAGGACAGCTTCACCGAGGTGTCGGTGATGTTCGACGCGGTGGGGGTGCCGGGCGCGGAGGGGGCCGCGTCACCGGGGACCGTGGTGCCGTCGCAGCTGTCGCCGTTGAGCCGGCAGTTGGCGGGGGAGCCGGTCCCGGCGCCGTTGAAGCCGAAGGAGACGGAGGCGCCCGGGGCGAGCGAGCCGTTGTACGACTTGTTCTTGGCGGTCCAGTGGGTGCCGGAGGAGGTGACGTCCGCGTCCCACGCGGAGGTGACCGACGTGCCGGAGGGGAAGTCCCACTCGATCGTCCAGGAACTGATGGCCGCGCTGCCGGTGTTCTTGACGGTCCACTTGCCCTCGAAGCCGGTGCCCCAGTCCTGGGTCTTGGCGTAGGTGGCGGTGGCTCCCCCACTCGCGGCTGCGCTCGAGCGGGGGGACCCCCATGCTGCCGCCTGCGCGGGACCCGCCAGGCCGGCCAGGGGGAGAAGCAGGGTCGCGAACCCTGCCGCGGCTCTGTGTCTGAAGCGCATGCTGCGCCTCCCTAAGTGTGGGGATGTCAGGGGCATGACTGAGCCTTCACGCCCACGGTGCGGTGAGAATAGGAAGGTCCGGACCATCGGTCAATAGGTCTGGACCAGTTGGCCGAAGTTCGGCTGGAACGCCAACTCGCTTACCGGTAATGGGGATTGGCGGCACGCGTGCGGCGCGCGAGGTCTGCCGGACCCGACGGGACCGAGGTCCGGCAGGACCCGCGCCGGACCTCGCCCGCGGTGCGGCCCGTACCCTGTCCGGCGATGTCCGGCGATGAGGAGGGCGCATGGAAGACACGGCACGCCCTGGGACGGTCCTGGTCGTCGACGACGACGCGGCGATCCGCCGCTCCCTGGAACGCGGCCTGCGGCTCAACGGGTTCACGGTGCGGACCGCCGCCGACGGCACCGAGGCACTCACCGCCATCGGGCAGGCACCGCCCGACGTCCTGGTCCTCGACGTGTCGATGCCCGGCCTCAGCGGCATCCAGGTCTGCGCCCGCCTGCGCGGCGAGGGCCGGGACCTGCCCGTGCTCATGCTCTCCGCGCTCGACGAGACCGCCGACCGCATCGCCGGACTCCAGGCGGGCGGCGACGACTACCTGGTCAAACCCTTCGCCCTCCAGGAACTGGTGCTGCGGCTGCGCGCGCTGCTGCGCCGCCGCCCGCCGGCCGGCCCCGAGGTGCTGCGCGCGGCGGGCCTGGTGATCGACCCGGCCGCCCGCACCGCCGAACGCGACGGCAGCCCGCTGGAGCTGACCCGGCGCGAGTTCGCGCTCCTGGAGGTGCTCGTCCGCAACGCCGGGCTCGTCCTCACCCGCGACCAGCTCCTGGAACGGGTGTGGGGCTACGACTTCGACGTCCGCAGCGACGCCGTCGACACCTTCGTCAGCTATCTGCGCCGCAAACTGGAGACCGGCGGGCGCCCCCGGCTCGTCCACACCGTGCGCGGGGTCGGCTTCGTGCTGCGGGAGACGAGGGACACCCCGTGAGACTGTCCACCCGCGTCGGCATCGCCGTCGGCTGCACCGTCCCGCTGCTCGTCCTCGCCTGCGGCGGGCTGCTGCTGCAACTGGTGAGCCGGGACCTGCGCGCCGCCGACGACCAGCAACTGCGCCGGCGCGCCGCGGCCGTCGCCCCGGACGCCCGCGCCCTGCTGCGGGCCTCGGCCGACGACCGGCCCAAGGCCGCCGACACCCGGGAACGGCGGCTTTTCGACGCCGCGCTCGACATCGGCGTACGCGTCACCGGCCCCGGCGCGGCCTTCAGC
Source organism: Streptomyces sp. NPDC090108 (assembly GCF_044747185.1). Taxonomy (NCBI): domain Bacteria; kingdom Bacillati; phylum Actinomycetota; class Actinomycetes; order Kitasatosporales; family Streptomycetaceae; genus Streptomyces; species Streptomyces sp. NPDC090108. The sequence continues at coordinate 401,120 of NZ_JBIVDQ010000001.1, read as the reverse complement.
GGCGGTCCCCAGCCCGGACCCGGCGTGCGCCTGCCCGCGTCCGCCACCGGTCCCGTCACCGTCCGGGACGGCGCCCGGGCCTGGCGCGCCCTGGCCCGCCCGGTGCGCGGCCGCGCCGTGACCGGCACCCTGTGGGTCTTCGCGCCCGACACCGCGAGCCGCGCCCGGCTCACCCTCGTGCGGCGCCGGGTGTTCGCCACCGCGCTGCTCGCCGCCCCGCTGTCCGGACTGCTCGCCTGGGGCGTCGCCGCCGGCGCGAGCGCGCCCCTGCGCCGCCTGACCCGCCGTACCGCCGGACTCGACCCGCGCGCCAGCAGTGCCCGGCCCGCCCACGAGCGCACCGGGGTCGGCGAGGTGGACGAGCTCGCCGCCACCCTGCGCACCGTCCTCGCCCGGTACGACGAACAGGCCGCCCGTACCGCCGACGCCCTGGACACCGCCCGCTCCTTCGCCTCCGCCGCCGCGCACGAACTGCGCACCCCGCTGATGAGCATGGGCACCAACCTCGACATCCTCACCGGCCACCCCGGCCTGCCCGCGCCCGACCGCGAGGAGGTCCTGGACGACCTGCGCGGGGAACACGCCCGCATGCTCGGCCTGCTGGTGATGCTCCGCGAGCTGGGACGCGGGGACCTCGTGGAGGCGGAGACCTTCGGCCGGGTCGACCTCGCCGAGCTGGCCGACACCGCCGTCGCCGAGGCCCGCCGCCGCGCCCGGGACGCCGACATCACCCTGGACGCGGCACCCGGGCTCACCGTGCACGGCTGGGAGCCCGGCCTGCGCCTGCTGCTCGACAACCTGCTCGGCAACGCGCTGGCCCACGGCCGCGACGAGCGGGGCGGGGCCCGGGTGCGGGTCGGCGTCCACGGCGACGCCGGTCAGGTCGTCGTCACCGTCGACGACCGCGGTCCGGGCATCCCGCCCCAGGCCCGGCAACAGGTCTTCGAACGGTTCCGGCGCGGCCCGGACAGCGCCGGCTCGGGCCTCGGCCTCACCCTCGTCGCCCAGCAGACCGAGCTGCACCGGGGGAGCGTCACCGTGACCGGCCGCCCGGACGGCCCGGGGGCGCGCTTCGAGGTCCGGCTGCCCCCGCACCCCGGCGCGACCCCCGTCCGGCGGGACTGGCTGATCGGCACAGCGGGTCCGGAGCGGTCACAGAGTTTCCCCAAAGAAGGTCCCTAACGTGCGTCGCGCCGGACGGGCGGACCCGCCGTCCGGGAAGCGAACGGAGACGCGCATGCAGGTACGACGACAGACACGCACGCTGCTCGCGGGGCTCGCCGCGACGGCCGTCCTCGTGGGCGCGGCGGGCGCCGCGCAGGCGGCGGACGGCGGTTCGGCCGCGAAGCCGTCCGGCGACGGGGCGCGCGCCCTGTGCAAGCGGGTGCCGAGGATCGACCGGCGCATCGACCGCGCCCTGGACCGGCTCGGCGCGGGCACCGGCCGCCGCGGTTCCGTGGCCCGGCTCCAGCAGCGCGTCGACAACGCGAAGAAGGCCGGGCACGACGAGATCGCCCGCTTCCTGCAGGACCGGCTGGACTTCCGCGTCTCGCTGCGGGACAACCTCGGCAAGCGCCAGAAGGACCTCGCGGGCGTCCGCACGTGGTGCGAGGACAACGACGGCGGCAAGGCGGCGAAGTGATGCGCACCCGGACGGCCCGCCCCGGAACCGGACTGCGCCCCGGGACCGGATCGCGCCCCGGAGCGGGCCGCCGCCGCGGGCCGGTGCTCGCCGCCCTCGCGGTCGGCGCGCTGGTCGCCCTCACGGCGGGCTGCGGCGGACACGACGGCGCGGCGCCGGGCGGCGCACCGGCGGCGACCCCGTCGGGTGCCCCCGCGGGCACGCCCTCGGGCTACGCGGAGATGGAGAAGAAGGTGGACGCCGCCGAGTCCGCCGCGGCCGCCGCCGACCGCGACGCGACGAGCGACGCGGACCGCTGACCGGCCCCCGGTGTCACGGCCGGTGGCGCGGTGCCGGGGGCGCGGGGACCGGTGTCCCGGGCGGCCGGCGCGGGCCCGGCGCCCGTGGGCGTGCCGGGCGGGACGGGGCGCCGGCCGCCCGGGAGGGGGTCAGCGTTCGCCGCCCGGCACCCACAGCACGTCGCCGGTCTCCTTGTTCGCGGTGCGGGCCAGGATGAAGAGCAGGTCGGACAGGCGGTTGAGGTAGGTCGCGGTGAGCGGGTTCATGGCCTCGCCGTGCGCCTCCAGGGCCGCCCAGGTGGAGCGCTCGGCCCGCCGTACCACCGTGCACGCCTGGTGCAGCAGGGCCGCGCCGGGCGTGCCGCCGGGCAGGATGAAGGAGCGCAGCTTCTCCAGCCGCCCGTTGAAGCGGTCGCAGTCCGCCTCCAGCCGGTCGACGTAGAACTGCTCGACCCTGAGCGGCGGGTAGGCGGGGTTCTCCACCACCGGCGTCGAGAGGTCCGCGCCCACGTCGAACAGATCGTTCTGGACGCGGGTGAGGACCTCGACGACCTCCGCCTCCAGCCCGCCCAGCGCGATCGCGCTGCCGATCACCGCGTTGGCCTCGTTGGCGTCGGCGTACGCGGAGATCCGCAGATCGGTCTTGGCGACCCGGCTCATGTCACCGAGTGCGGTGGTGCCCGTGTCGCCGGTCCTGGTGTAGATGCGCGTCAGATTGACCATGCGACCAGCCTAGTTACGCCCCGGCCGTCCGGAACACGCGTGTGCCGGCCGTCACGGCGGCCACCGCGCGGCGGACGCCGGCGAGAACGCCGTTCAGCACCCGCGCGCCCGCCGTCCACGGACCGCCGCACGGGACGGGGTGCGACGCGCGGGGCGCGGCGGCCCTCCTGACCCGGGCGGCGGCGCTCGGGCGGGAAAGGCCCCCAACTGCGCGGCGCGCAGGGCCGGCTGACCGTCCATGGCCGACGTGACCGGTGTCTCACCCCCTGAGACCGTGACACGCATTACTTACCGTCCTCAACCGGTCGGCAGAGCGCTAAGGTCCGCCGGAGGAGCAACTTAAACAGCGTGTAAGGGGAGTCGGAGTGGCACGGAAGCTCGCCGTCATCGGGGCCGGTCTCATGGGGTCCGGCATCGCCCAGGTCGCCGCACAGGCCGGCTGGGACGTCGTTCTGCGTGACGTCACCGACGAGGCCCTGAAGCGAGGCACCGACGGCATCAAGGCGTCGTACGACAAGTTCGTCTCCAAGGGGAAGCTGGAGGCGCACGACGCCGACGCCGCCCTCGGCCGGATCACCGCCACCACCGACCTGGACGCCGCCGCCGACGCCGACATCGTCGTCGAGGCCGTCTTCGAGAAGCTGGAGGTCAAGCACGAGATCTTCCGTGCGCTCGACAAGATCGTGCGCCCGGACGCCGTGCTCGCCTCCAACACCTCCGCCATCCCGATCACCAAGATCGCGGCCGCCACCGAGCACCCCGAGCGGGTCGTCGGTGTGCACTTCTTCTCGCCCGTGCCGATGATGCAGCTCGTCGAGCTGGTCCGCGGCTACAAGACCAGCGACGAAGCCCTCGCCACCGCGCGGGAGTTCGCCGAGTCCGTGGGCAAGACCTGCATCGTCGTCAACCGGGACGTGGCGGGGTTCGTGACCACCCGCCTCATCTCCGCGCTCGTCGTCGAGGCCACCAAGCTGTACGAGTCCGGTGTCGCCTCGGCCGAGGACATCGACCTCGCCTGCAAGCTGGGCTTCGGGCACGCCATGGGCCCGCTGGCCACCGCCGACCTGACCGGCGTCGACATCCTGCTGCACGCCACCGGCAACATCTACACCGAGTGCCAGGACGAGAAGTTCGCCCCGCCGGAGCTGATGCGCCGGATGGTGGACGCCGGTGACATCGGCCGCAAGAGCGGGCAGGGCTTCTACACGTACTGATCCGTACGCATCCGGACAGATCCCCCGGGGGAATCACCCCTGGGGGTGAATTCGGTATCGGTTCGCTTACAAACAGCAACCGCCCAGCCACTCACACAGTCAGACGTTGCACAGCACCGTCACGGAGAACGCCACACGCACGCACCGGGGAGCGGATATGCACATCAGGGGCGACCACGCCGAGCTGGTCGTCGGGGGCCGCCTCGACGTCCGCAGCGCGGCGGACGCCCGTACGGCCCTGCACTCGGCCGTCGACCACGGGGTCGGCGACCTCGTGCTCGACCTGTCCGAGCTCGACTCCTGGGACGCCACCGGACTCGGCGTCATCATGGGCGCCCACCGGCGGGCCGGCCGCTGCGGCCGCCGTCTCGTGCTGCGCGGGGTGCCGGCCCAGATGCGGCGCCTGCTGGTCGCCACCCGGCTGCACCGCATCCTCGCCATCGAGGGCGGCATCGGCCTGGAGTCGCTGCCGCGGGTGTGACCGCCCGGGCGTGACGGTTCCGCCGGCGCGCGCGGGCCGGGCTCGCGGCAAAGCGGTCACCGGGAACGAACCGGGCTCCGGGGGAGTCCCGAGACCCGGACGCAGGAGGCGAACCGTGCGACGGGAGCAATCCTGATCGGACCGTGACGTCTCGGACGGCGTGGCACCCCGCCCTGTCGTGGATACTGTGCGAAGGTTTAGGGTTCGGTCGCCCGCTGCCTCGCAACCCTCGAGCGGGCCCGGACCAGAAGCGACAGCGCACGTGTGCAGCAGGCCGGGAGGGGCCGACACAGGGCATATGACGCTTTTGGGGGGCTTGAACCTATGGACCCGATCATGCCGGGACCCGAGGAGCGCGACCAGGTGCCGAGCCGCCGCCCGCCCCGGGAATCGCTGACTTCCGAATTCGGCCAGAGCGCGCCCGTCCGCACGGCGCGGCTCGTCTCCGGCGACCTCCTGCTGACGGTCAACCCCGTCGACGGCAGCGAGATCGAGCTCTGCCCGCCGGGCCGGCGCCCTGCCCCGCCGCGCAGGCGCACCGCCGCCGAACGCGCCGAGACCGCTCTCGCCGCCCGCCCCGCGGCACCGGCCGGCCCGTCCGAGCCCGCCCTCCCTCTGCTGGAGCGCGAGGACGAACGCGAGCAGCTGGTCCGGCTGCTGGCCCGCGGCCGTTCCGTACGCCTCACCGGCCCCGGCGGCTCCGGCCGCACCGCCCTGCTCGACCTCGTCGCCGAGGACTGCGGGGACCTCGCCCCCGACGGCGTGGTCCGGCTCACCGGCTACCACCGCACCGCCGTCGAACTGCTGCGCGACCTCTTCCACGCCGTCTACGACGCCCAGGAGTTCCGGCCCGAGGAGGAGCAGCTCCTCGAACTCGTCCGGACGGTCGGCGCGGTCGTCGTCGTGGACGACGCCGAACTCGGCGGCGCGGCCCTCGACGAACTGCTCGACGCCACCCCCGAGTGCGCGTTCCTGCTCGGCGCCACCCCGGACGTGCCCGCCCCCTCCGCCGCCTCCGAGGTCGAGGAGGTCGTCCTCGGCGGCCTCGACCGCGCGGGCGGCGTGGAGATCCTTGAGCGGGCCGTCGGCCGCACCCTCACCGAGGAGGAGGCGAACTGGGCCGGCGACCTGTGGTTCGAGTCCGAGGGCCTGCCGCTGCGGTTCGTCCAGGCGGGCGCCCTGCTCCGGCAGCGCGACCAACTGCGCGCCAGCACCGGCGCGGTGGACGAGTACGGCGTCTTCGAGGACGTGCGGCCCGCGGCCGACCCCGCCTTCGACGCGGCTTTCGAGCCGGCTTTCGACGCGGACGGGGGCGAGGAGATCCCGCTGCCCTCCCTCGGCGAGGCCGCGGGACCGGCCCCGCTGCTCGCCGCCCGGCTCAGCGCCTCCGCCCGCGACACGCTCCGCTTCGCCGTCGCGCTCGGCGGCGAGGTGCCGCACCAGGCGCACCTGCCCGCGCTGGTCGGCGACACCCACGCGGACGCGGCCCTCGGCGAACTCGCGGCCTGCGGCCTGGTCTCCCCGGTCGGCGCCCGCTACCGCCTCGCCGCCGGCGTGCCGGCCCAGCTGGAGGCCGCCGGGTACGACAGCGACCGCGCCGAGCGCGCCCTCACCGCCGCCCAGCACTACACCTGGTGGGCCGGCCACCCCTCCGTCACCCCCGAGCGGGTGTGCGCCGAGGCCGACGCCGTCCTGGCCGCGCTCGCGGTCGTCGTGCCGGACACCACGGCGCCCGCCGAGGACGAGGACGCCCCCGCCGTGCAGCTCGCCCGCACGGCCGCGCCCGCCTTCGCCGCGGGGCTGCAGTGGGGCGCCTGGGAGCGCGCGCTGCGCTCCGGCGCCGAGGCCTCCCGGCTCTCCGGGGAACCGGCCGAACAGGCCTACTTCCACCACGAGCTGGGCGTCCTCGCGCTGTGCGGCGGCCAGCTCGACCGGGCCCGCGCCGAACTGGAGACCTCCAACGGCCTGCGCGGCGCGCTCGCCGACAAGCGGGGCACCGTCGCCGGCCGGCGCGCGCTCGCCCTGGTCGCCGACCGCTCGGGCGACGTGCCCGGAGCGGTCGCCATGGCGGCGCTGGCGGCCATGGCCGCCGAGGAGGTGCCGGAGACCCGACACGAGGAGCCGGCGCCCCCGCGTGGTGGCACCCCGGCCTCCTACGGGCCGCTGTACGGCTCCGCCGACGTCACCCTCGTCTCCTCGCAGTCCCCGGCCTCCGAGACCCGCGGCGGCATCGGGCGGGTGGCGCGCCGCAACCTGGTCGCGGTCGGCTCCGGCGCCCTGCTCGCCGCCGTGCTCGGCACGGTCGTCACGCTCGGCATGACGTCCAACGAGAACGCGGACAAGAACCCCGCGGGCAGCGTCGAGGTCGACCCGTCCGCGACCCAGGGCCTGGACGACGGCAACCTGGGGGCCGCCCCCAAGCGGGACGACAGCGGTTCCGGCGACACCGGCACCGCCACCAGCCGTCCCACCGGCCCCGGCTCGGACGGCACCGAGGGCGCCGCGACGCCGTCCGGCAGCGGCGACCCGTCCGGGACCGGCACGGCGTCCGCGTCCGGCAAGCCGTCGGACGCGACCCCGAAGCCCTCCAAGTCCACCAAGCCGTCCGGTTCGACGTCCGGCGGCACGGGCGGCGGTGCGGGCGGCGGGACCGGCGGCACGACGGGCGGCACGACCGGTTCCCCGACGGGCGGCACCACGACCGGAGGCGCCGGAGGATCGACCACCGGCACCACCGGCAGCCCCACGGGCGGTGCGACGGACGGCGGCTCCACGGACGGCGCGACCGGTGACCCCACGGGCGGCGCGACGGACGGCGGCACCGGCACCACGACCGACGGCGGCACCGGCACCACGACAGGGGCCGACGGCGGTACGACCGCGCCGAGCGCCGCCGGCTCGGCGACGGCCTCGCAGACGCCCGAGAGCGCGTCGCCGAGCGAGACCGAAGAGATCGTCTAGGCCGAGCCCTCCGGATCCAGGGCCTGTCTTCCGGATCTTGCCGGGGTCGCGGGAGCGAGAAAGAGCCGCCTGCTCGGGGCAGGCGGCTCGGGATGGGGCGTGGCCGTCCGGCCGGGGGAGGTTCACCCCGGGCCGGGACGGCGTGGCGCGGTCAGAACAGGCGGAGCTTGTCGTCCTCGATGCCACGCAGGGCGTTGTAGTCGAGGATCTGGCAGTTGATGCCGCGGTCGGTGGCCAGCACGCGGGCCTGCGGCTTGATCTCCTGGGCGGCGAACACGCCACGGACCGGTGCGAGGTGCGGGTCGCGGTTCAGCAGCTCCAGGTAGCGGGTGAGCTGCTCGACGCCGTCGATCTCACCGCGCCGCTTGATCTCGATCGCGACCGTCTGACCCTCGGCGTCGCGGCAGAGGATGTCGACCGGGCCGATCGCGGTCATGTACTCGCGCCGGATGAGGCTCCAGCCCTCGCCGAGGGTCTCCATGCGGTCGGCGAGCAGTTCCTGAAGGTGTGCTTCCACGCCGTCCTTGATCAGGCCGGGGTCCACGCCCAGTTCGTGCGAGGAGTCATGGAGGATCTCCTCCATCGTGATGATCAGCTTTTCGCCCGCCTTGTTGATGACGGTCCAGACACCCGTCTCGTCACCGGTCCCCTCCTTCAGGGTGCAGGGCGGCGACATCCAGTTGAGGGGCTTGTAGGCCCGGTCGTCCGCGTGGATGGAGACGCTGCCGTCCGCCTTGACCAGGATCAGGCGGGGCGCCGAGGGCAGGTGGGCGGTGAGCCGGCCGGCGTAGTCGACCGAGCATCGGGCAATGACGAGACGCATGGTCGGCAACGCTACTCGACACACACTGGTGCACGCGATTCGCCTGCCCTCATCCGCCTCCCACCCGGCTCCGGCGCACAGTGGGCCACCCCATTTATCCCTGGAAACTCTTGTTCATCCCTGGCCGATTAAGGGCGCAATGGGACCGTTCCATATACGCAATCTGCTGGTGTGGTCACCGACGGTTGCCTACCGTAGAGAACGGGAGGTCGCCGCAGGTGTACTCAGCGTGTTCGATATCGCGAACTCCCCCATCTGTCCGGCAACCCCTGCTCGTCGGGGGTGCGAGAGGAGAACCCATGTCGCTCGACGTCTCACCGGCCCTACTCGAACAGGCCGAGCGAGGCGAGGTCGACGAAGCAGAATTCGTCGACTGCGTCCGGACCTCCCTGCCTTACGCGTGGGAGATGATCAGCTCCCTGGTGGCCCAGCTGAAGGTGGACGGCGGTCCCTTCGCCGACAACCAGACGCCCCCGCCGGACGAGCGGGCGCGCGGCCAGCTGCTGCGCGCACTCGCCAGTGACGCCATACGCGGTGCGCTGCAGCGCCACTTCGGTGTGCGGCTGGCCTTCCAGAACTGCCACCGGGTGGCCGTGTTCCCGCTGGACACCTCGGTGGACGACAAGCTGGCCCGCTTCACCTCGGTGCGCAGCCAGGTGCTGAACCAGTCGCCGGAGTTCCGGGACTGCTGACCGCGGCCCGGAGAGGCCGACCCCATGACCCACCGGCTTGCCGCTCCACCCGCGGGAGGTGCATCCAGTACTGGGGTGGCAAGCCCCCCGGCCGCGTCCGGCCGGTCAGCGGCGCCCTGAGCGTCCGTGCCGCTGCCCGGCACCCGCACGTCCGCGGCCGGTCATCGCAGCTGGGGCAGTACCTCGGCGCCCAGGCGCCGCAGGTTCTCCTCCGTCGCGGCGAGATCGCCCGAGCCCTCGGTCAGCAGGGCGAAGCGGGAGATGCCGGTGCGCTCGGAGGTGGCCGCGAGCCGGTCGGCGGCCAGCCGCGGGGTGCCCACCGGGTGCAGCCCGCAGAGCAGTTCGGTGTAGGCGAGCGGGTCGCGCATCGAGCGCATCCGGCCGTCCACCGTCACATGGGCCTCCAGCCCCTGCTTCAGCCAGCCCGGCATCGCCTTCAGCAGGGTCTCCACGGCGTCGGTGCGCCGGTCCGCGAGCTGGCAGACGCCCGCCGAGACGTGCGCCGCGTCCTCGGTCTCCTCGGCCGGCCGGCCCGCGGCCCGCGCGCAGCGCCGCCACAGGGCCACCATGTCGGCCTTCTCCTCGTCCCCGATGTGCATCCCGAGCAGCATCGGCAGCCCGCGCTCGGCCGCCAGCCGGACGCTGCCCGGCGAGGTGCAGGCGACGACGACCTCGGGTCCCGGCGCCTCGGTGAGCGCCTCCGAGGGGCGCGGTACGACGGGCACCTCGCGGAAGCGGTACCGCTCGCCCGAGGCCGCCACGGACGGTTCGCGCAGCCAGCGCACCAGCAGATCGAGTGATTCCGGGAAGCCGCGCTCGTAGGCCTGGAGCCCGGCGCCGAACACCTCCAGGTCCACCCACGGGCCGCCGCGCCCCACCCCGAGCGTGAACCTGCCGCCGCTCGTCAGGTGCAGCAGCGCGGCCTGCTCGCCGAGGGCGACCGGGTGGGCGGTGGGCAGGACGCTCACCGCCGTGCCGACGCGGATACGGCGGGTGCGGCCGAGCAGCAGCGCGGCCAGCGTGATCGCGGACGGGCACGTGCCGTACGGCACGAAGTGGTGCTCGGCCAGCCATACCGCGTCCAGCCCGGACTCCTCGGCGACCTCGGCGGACCTGACCGCCCGGTGCAGGGCCTCCCCGGGTCCCTGGCCCGGGAACTGGGCCGCCAGCACAAAACTACCTACGCGCATTGCTTTTCCTGCTTCCTCGGCTCCGACCGGAGCTCCCCCACCGGGCATAACCGGCCGACATGTGCTCAGGACACGGCCTGGCGGGGAGATTTCCGGATTGTCGGAGAACCGGTCGCCTCGGAAGGGGACTTGTGCGGGTTGGTGGCCTACGCGTACCCCCGGGCGCTGCGCGTAGGCTGGATGTGGCCCGTGCCCCCGTACCGCCCGAGAGGTGTCCCGTGTCCCCGCGTCGCAACCGTTCGAAGGCACCCGGTTCGTCAGGCCGGAGCGCCGAGGACGATCCGGCAGGCCGGTACGGCGGCTGGCAGTCCTCGGAGAACTGGCAGGGCGACGAGTGGAGCGTGCGCCATGTCGCCGGGGCGAGCGCCGTGGGCAAGACCTACCGCTGTCCGGGCTGCGACCAGATGATCCCCTCCGGTGTGCCGCACGTGGTGGCGTGGCCGGAGCACGCGGGCGTGGACGACCGCAGGCACTGGCACAAGGCGTGCTGGAACGCCAGGGACCGCCGCACCACGCGGGTGCAGCGGTCCCGTAACGCGCCGAGGTTCTGAGGGCCGGGCGCCGGCCGAGGAGCTCCAGGCCGGGTCAGACGTCCCTGCTCCGGAGCAGGGCGTAGGCACCGGCGTAGGCCGCCGCCGTGATGCCCAGGATGATCCACAGCGGGTCCCAGCCGGTCGGTCCGGAGTGGCTCAGGGTGTTGTCGTAGAAGACGCCCATCTGGCTCGGGATCGAGTACTCCAGCAGGGCCTGCTGCACCTTCTCCAGCGATGTGGCGTTCATGAACAGCGCGAGCACGAGGGGCGCGAGCACCGCGCCGATCATGAGGGTGATGGCGCCCGCCGAGTGCCGGATCATCGAGCCGACGAGCAGCGAGAGCAGCCCGAGCAGCGCGATGTAGAGGCTGATGCCGAAGGTGGCCTTCAGCCACTGCGAACCGGACGGCGCCAGCGCCTGGTCCCCGAGCATGGACGTCTGGACCACCGCCACGAAGGACACGGTGACGACCGTGACCACGAAGGCGAGGGTGGTGAACACGATCGCCTTGGCCGCGAGCACCCGGCCCCGGGTCGGGCAGGCGGTCATCGTCGTACGGATCATGCCCGTGCCGTACTCGGACGCCGTGGTCAGCACGCCCAGCGTGATGATGCACATCATGCCGACCAGCAGGCCGAAGAAGCCGAGGGAGAGCGCGCCGTCGCCGTTCAGGCCGCCCTCGTCCCTGACCGCGGCGGCGGCCAGCAGGCCGACGCCGATCACGAGCAGGACGAAGACGCCGAGCGTCCACATCGTCGAGCGCATCGTCCGGATCTTCGTCCACTCCGAGGCCAGCGCGTGCCCGAGGTGGGTGCGCACGACCGGGATCGGCGAGCTGTAACCGGGGTACGCCCCGCCGGGCACGGCGGCGGGGGCCTGCGGCGTCGGGGGCTGATGCGTGCTCATCGGGCGTCCTCGGGCTGGGTCGGGGCGGCGGGCGCGGGCGCGGGCGCGGGTGCGGTCACCGGGGGCTGGCCCGGCGCGGGCGGTACCGCGGGCGCGGCCTGCGGGGCCGCGGGGGCCTGCGGGGCGGGGGTGACAGGCACGGCGGGCGCGACAGGCACGGCGGGGGCGGCGGGGGCCGCGTACGGGTTCGCGGCGGGGACGCCGGGGGCGCCGCCGTACGGATGCGGGGCAGCCGCGCCCGGGGCGCCGTAGGGGTGCGGTGCGCCCGCGCCCGGGGCGCCGTAGGGAACCGGCGGCGCGAAGGGCTGTCCGCCCTGCTGGGGCGGCGGCGGCGCGTACCAGCCGGGCTGGCCCTGGCCGGGGACCGGCATGGGCGGCTGGACGCCCGGCGGCAGCGGCTGCTGGAGGCCGGCCTTCTGGTCGATGGTGGAGCGGTAGTCGACGGCGCCCTGCGTCATCCGCATGTACGCCTCCTCCAGCGAGGCCTGGTGCGGCGACAGCTCCCACAGCCGTACGTCCGCCTCGTGCGCGAGATCGCTGATGCGGGGCAGGGCCAGCCCGGTCACCCGCAGCGCGCCGTCCTGCTCCGGCAGGACGTGCCCGCCGGCCTCGGTGAGCGCGGAGGTCAGCTTCTCGCGCAGCTGCGGTTCGGTGTCGGGGGTGCGCACGCGCGCGAAGTCGGCGGAGTTGGCGGAGATGAAGTCCTTCACGCTCATGTCGGCGAGCAGCTGTCCGCGCCCGATGACGATGAGGTGGTCAGCGGTCAGCGCCATCTCGCTCATCAGGTGCGAGGAGACGAAGACCGTACGGCCCTCGGCGGCGAGGGCCTTCATCAGGTTGCGGACCCACAGGATGCCCTCGGGGTCGAGGCCGTTGACCGGCTCGTCGAAGAGCAGCACCTGGGGATCGCCGAGCAGGGCCGCGGCGATGCCGAGCCGCTGGCCCATGCCGAGCGAGAAGCCCTTGGAACGCTTCCGCGCCACGTCCTGGAGGCCGACGACCCCGAGCACCTCGTCGACGCGCCGGGCCGGGATGCCCGACAGCTGGGCGAGGCTGAGCAGGTGGTTGCGGGCGGTCCGGCCGCCGTGCACCGCCTTGGCGTCGAGCAGCGCGCCGACGTGGCGGGGGGCGTTGGGCAGTCTGCGGTAGGGGTGGCCGCCGATGGTCACCGATCCGGAGGTCGGGTTGTCCAGCCCGAGGATCATCCGCATGGTGGTCGACTTGCCCGAGCCGTTGGGGCCGAGGAAGCCGGTCACCGCACCGGGGCGTACCTGGAAGGAAAGGTTGTACACGGCGGTCTTGTCGCCGTACCGCTTGGTCAGGCCTGCAGCCTCGATCATGCTCCGCACCCATCGGCAGGTTCAGGACAGCGGGGCACACGCCCCCCGTAAGGGTTAGGAGGATATCGGTGCGCTGACGGTTCCGCTCAAGAGAAAGTAAAGCCAGAGGTTCACCGAGGGTGGCCGGAGGCGGGGTGTCTCCCCGATGACTGCTGAACACCCTGCGGCGCCGGACGCCCCACTGCTGGACGCCCGCTGCTGGTCGCCCCGCGCACACGAAAGGAGCGGTGGGAGCATCTCCCACCGCCCCTCACGGCGTCACCCCGTGCGTGTGCGGGTCCTACCGGGACTGCTGCGCCGGAACACCGCGGGAGATCGGCTCGTCCTCGACCGGTGCGCCGGCGGCGGCCACCGCGGCACCCGTGAGCGTGGCGAGCATCTCGCGGACGTTCGTCAGCTGGGCGTTGATGCTGTCGCGGCGGTTGGTCAGGGCGGCCAGCTCGCGCTCGGATTCCGAACGGATCCGGTCGGCCTTGGCGTTGGCGTCGGCCACGATGTCCTCGGCCTGACGCTGAGCCGTCTCCACCGTCTGGCGGGCGCGGCGCTCGGCGTCGGTGCGCAGCTTCTCCGCCTCCAGGCGGAGCTGCTCGGCGCGGTGCTCGATCTCGGCCAGGCGCTTCTCGGCCTTCTGCTGACGCGAGGCCAGGTCGCGCTCGGACTGCTCGCGGCGCTTGGCGAGGTTCGTCTCGAAGTCGGCGGCGGCCTGAGCGGCCTTCGCACGGGTCTCCTCGAAGAGGGCGTCCGCCTCCTCACGCTTGGACTGCGCGTCCTTCTGCGCCTCGGAACGCAGCTGCGAGGCGTCGCTCTTCGCCTTCTCGACGATCCGGACGCCCTCGTCCTCGGCCTTGGACTTGCGCTCGGCGGCGAAGGACTCGGCGTCGTTGCGGACCTGCTGGGCCGCGGACTCGGCGAGCTCGCGGTGCTGCTCGGCCGCGCGCCGCGCCTCCTCCCGCAGATCCTTCGCCTCTTCCTCGGCGAGGCGCAGGATCTTCTCGACCCGCGCGCCGAGACCCGCGTACGACGGTTCGGCGTCGGTGACCTGTGCCTGGGCGTTCTGTGTTTCGAGGTGGAGCTCCTCGATGCGCTTCTCCAGCGCGGTGATACGGGCGAGAGCACTGTCACGGTCGGAGACGAGCTTGGAGATCCGTTCGTCCACCTGAGCGCGGTCGTACCCACGCCGCACAAGCTCGAAGCCGTAGGGGGAAGTGTCGCTCATGGGGTTCCTGTCGAATGAGACCGGTGAGGTGATAGGTGGAATCCTAGGGGCCGAAGCGGTGTGTCATCGAGCGGATACGTGTTTGATCTGGAGAATGACACCACTTTCGGGTGGCTGACTCCTGGACAGCTTGCCAAATACTTGGTCAAAGCCCCCCAGGAGACATGGAATCCACCTCACCGCGCTAGCCGTCCGAGGACTTCCCACCCGAACGAGGGGCCCCCACGGTCGCGCCCGCCTTGACCCCGCCGTCCTTGCCGCCCGGCGCCTCGAACGACTCCAGCGCCTCCAGGACGTCCTGGACCCGGGAGATCTCGGAGTTGATGTCCTCGCGCCTGCGCACCAGGACCTCCAGCTCCCGCTTGCCCTCCTCCACCGTGGCCCGGGCCTCGCGGACCGCCTCGGCCTTCAGGTCCTCGGCCTCCTTGACCAGCTTGGCCTTCTTCTGCTCGGCCTCCTTCAGCAGGCCTTCCGCCTTCTTCACGGCGGCGATGCGCACCTTGCCCGCCTCGGAGTTGGCCTCCGACACCAGATCCTTCGCCTTGGCCTCCGCCTTGGCCAGCTGCTCCTCGGCCGCCTTGATGAGCGCGTCGCAGCGGTCGCCGGTGGACTTCATCGTCTCGGCGGCCTCGCGGCGGGCCCGCTCGTGCAGGTCCTCGATCTCGCCGGTGATCCGGTCGCGCAGCTCCTCGGCGCGCTCCCGGATCGCGGTGGCGTCCCGGCGCGCGCCGACGAGCAGCTCGTCCGCGTCCGTACGGGACTTCTCCACCCGCTTGTTGCCCTCCACCGTCGCCTCGGCGACGATCCGGTCGGCCTCGCTGCGGGCCGCGCCCACCATCGTGTCGGCCTGCGCCTCCGCCTCGGCGGTGGTCTTCTGCGCCTGCTGCTGGGCCTCCGCGAGCAGTTTGTCCGCCTCGGCGGCGGTCTCCGTGATGAGCGTGTCGACCTGCTCGGCCGCCTCCGAACGCCGCTTGTTGGCGTCCTTGCGCGCCTCGTCGAGCGTCCGCTCGGCCTCCTCGCGCGCGGAGTTGACGAGCCGTTCGGTCTCCGTCTCCGCGTCCGCGCGCAGCCGCCGGGCCTCGCCGCGCAGCCGCTCCGCGTGCTGCTGGGCCGAACCGACCGTCTCGGCGGCCTCGGCACGCAGCCGCTCCGCGTCGCCGGTGGCCTCCGACAGCATCCGCTCGGCGCCCGCGACGGACTCCGCGCGCATCCGGTCGGCCTCGGCCAGCGCCTCGGTGCGCACCCGCTCGGCCTCGGTGACCGTCTCCGTCTGGAGCCGGTCGGCCTCGGTCAGCGCGTCGGTGCGTACCCGGTCGGCCTCGGCGATCGTCTCGTTCTGGAGCCGCTCCGCCTCGTTGCGGGCCTCGGTGATGAGGGTGTCCGCCTGCGTCGCCGCGTCCGAGCGGATGCGGTTGGCGTCCTCCCGGGCGTCCGCCCGGGTGCGGGACGCCGCCTGGTCGGCCTCGGCCAGGGCGTCGGAGGCCTCCGTGCGCGTGCGCTGGGCGTACTCCGAGGCCTCCGAGCGCAGCCGCTCGGCCTCCGACGCCGCCTCCGCGACCGTGTGCTCGGCGAGCGCCTTGGCGGCCTCCGACTCCTCGTTCGCGTCGCGGCGCAGCCGCGTGGCGTCCTCGCTCGCCCGCTCCCGCTCGGCGTACGCGTCGGAGCGGACCCGGTCCGCCTCCTCCTCGGACTCCCTGCGGGTACGGTCCGCCGCGTGCTCGGCGGCCGAACGCAGCCCGGCGATCTCCTCCTGCGCCTGCTCGTGCAGCCCGGCGACGGAGTCCCGCACCTGCTGGGCGTGCTGCTCGGCGGCGGACACCATCTCCGCGGCGCGCCGGTCGGCCTCCTCGACCAGCCGGGTCGCCTCGGTCTGCGCCTCCTCCACGCGCTTGCGCGCCGAGGCCAGCAGCTCCTCGCTCTGCTCGCGGGCCCGCTCGCGCTCCTGGTCGGCCTCCTCGCGGGCGCCACCGAGCAGCTCCTCCGCCTCGCGGCGGCGGCGGGCGGCCTCCTCCTGGGCGGCGGCCAGCGTCTCGGACGCCTCCGCGCCGAGCCGCTCGGCGGCGGCCTGCGCCTCCGCGCGCACCCGGTCGGCGGTCTCCTGCGCCTCCGTCTTCAGCCGCTCCGCCTCGACGCTCGCCTCGGAGCGCAGGCGTACGGCGACGGCCTCGCCCTCGGCGCGCGACGCGGACGCGTCCGACGCGGCCTCGTCCCGCAGCCGCTCGGCCTCGGTCTCGGCCTGCTGCTGGAGCGTACGGATCCGCTCGGCGGCCTCCGAGCGCAGCCGCTCGGACTCCTCACCGGTCTCCCGGCGGATGCGGGCCGCCTCCTCGCGGGCGTCCGTGAGCGCCTGCTCGGCCGCCTCCAGCCGCTCCTGGGTCTCCGTCTGGAGCCGCGTCAGCTCGCCGGCGGCCTCCTCGCGCCGCGCCTCGACGGCACGCTCGGCCTCCTCGCGCAGCTCGCGCGCGGCCTGCTCGGCGTCCGCCGTGACCGACTCGGCCCGCTCACCGGCCTCCTCGCGGAGCTTGTCCGCCTCCGCGCGGGTGCGCTCCAGGGTCTCCTCGGCCTGCCGGCGCAGCGCGGTCGCCCGCTCGATGGCCTCGGTGCGGACCTTCTCGCTGTCCGCCGTCGCGGACTTGCGCAGCTCGTCGGCGTCCGCCTTGGCCTTGCCCAGCAGCTCCTCGGCGGACTTCGCCGCCTCCTCGATCTGCGTGACCGCCTCGCGGCGCGCCTCCGCCCGGATCGAGTCGCCCTCGGCGGCCGCGTCGGCGCGCAGCTGCTCGGCCTCGCCACGCAGCCGGCGGGCCTCCTCCTGGAGCTCGACCGTCTTGGCGCGGTACTCCTTGGTGTCGTCCTTCGCCGCGCCCTTGAGGTGCTCGGCGATGTCGTGGGCCTCGGCGCGCAGCCGGTCCGCCTCGGACTCGGCCTCGCCGCGGATCCGCTCGGCCTCCTCGGCGGCCGCCCGGGTGGTCTTCCGGGCCTCCTCCGACGCCTTGTTGAGGACCTCCTCGGCGGTCCGCGCCGCCTTCGACAGCTGGCTGGCCGTCTCCTCGGCGGTGACACTGCGGGCCTTCTCGCCGGCCTCCGCGAGGACCTTCTCGGCCTCGGCGCGCGCGTCGGCGATGACCTGCTCGGCCTCGGCCCGGGTGGTCTCGGCCTCCTTGGTGGCCTCACCGACCAGGCGGGCGACCTGCTCCTTCGCCGTACGCGTCCGCGTCTCGTTGGCGGCCTCGGCGCTCGACAGCGCCTTGGCGGCGGCCGTCTCGGCCTCGGCGAGCAGCTTCTCGGACTCCGACTGCGCCTTGCGCAGCGCCTCCTCGGCCTGCGCCATCCGCTGCTCGGCGGCGCGGCTCAGCTCGCCGGCCTGCCGGCGGGCGGCGTCCGACTCGCTGGCGGTGGAGCTGCGCAGCTGCTCGGCGTGGTCGGCGGCCTCCTGGGCCTGGGTGGAGGCGGCGTTCAGCAGCCGCTCGGCGTCCGTGCGGGCGCGCCGCAGGATCTGCTCGGCCTCCCCGCGGGCCGCCTCGGCCTCGCCGGTCAGCCGCTCACGGGCCTCGCGGGTCAGCCGCTCGGTCTCCGCCCGGGCCGCGGCCATGGCCTGGTCGGCCTCCGCGCGGGACTCCTCCAGCAGCCGGCGCGCCTGCGACTCCGTGCGGGCGCGCAGCTGTTCGGCCCAGGACACGTTCTCGTTGACGTGCGATTCGACGGTCTGCCGGCGCTCGGCCAGCTCCTGGTCCAGCTGCTGGCGGCGGTTCACCGCCTCCTGGTGCAGCTCGGCCTGGAGCCGGGCCGCCTGCTCCGCGTGCTCCTGAAGGAGCCGCTGGGTCTGTGCCCGTACCTGGCTCAGCTCCCGCTCGGCGTCCTGACGCAGCTGGTCGGCCTGCATCTGGGCATTGCGAAGCAGCTGTTCGGCCTGATAGCCGATGTCGCCGCCGTCATAGGCGGGCCGGGTCATCAGAGTGCGGCGCGCCTCGTGAAGCTTGGCACGCAGCACCTCGACCTGGTAGCCGAGGTCCTCGGCGTGCTGGATCGCCTTTTCCCGCTCGGTCTTCAGCCGCTTCATCTCGGCCTCGAACCGAGAGAGGTGGTCGACGTCAGCCGCCGGCTCTCGCTCCTGGCTCTCGTAGCCCCGCACTGCGCGGTCCCATCCGTCCCCTGGTGAGCTTCTGCAACGAGCCCCGTCCATCCGCCGAACGGGGCCCCCGGGGAATGGTGTCAGATCAACGACGGAGCATGGGCTGCTGCCCCCGACGCTCGTCCCCCGAAAATCCGGACCCCGGCATACGGCCGTCCCCCGACTGCGGAGACGACCGCCCCCAACCCTACCGGCCCTTATGTACGCCGGTCAGTGCTCAGGTGACTCAACTGGGGCCGAAGTGACCAGTTCTGTCAGGACTCCGTGGCAATCCTTCGGGTGCAGGAAAGTGATCCTCGACCCCATCGAACCGCGTCGGGGCTCGTCGTACAGCACGCGTACGCCCTTCTCGCGGATGTCCGAGGCGTCCTGGTCCACGTCCGCGGTGCCGAAGGCGATGTGATGTACGCCCTCTCCGTTCTTCGCCAGCCACTTGCCGACCGCGGAGTCCTCGCGGGTCGGTTCGAGCAGCTGGAGGTAGGAGGCGCCGCCGTCCGAGGTCTCGTTGATCTTGAGCATGGCCTCCCGCACACCCTGCTCCTCGTTGACCTCGGTGTGGAACACCTCGAAGCCGTAGGTCGCGCGGTAGAACTCGACGGTGGCGTCGAGGTCGTGACAGGCGATCCCGATGTGGTCGATTCGCGTCAGCATGGATTCAGTGCAGCGCTCCGCGGATGGTTACGCAACGTGCGCGCGATCACACCGTAAGGACGATGACGGCCTCGCGCACCGGTCAGTACATTCGAAGTAAACCCTCGTTCACTCCTCGGCTGTGCAGGCCGGTAAGGGGATCGCAGCTCATGTCTTCTGGAACTTCCGGTTCGACCAGCTCGGTGATCGTCGCGGGCGCGCGCACGCCCATGGGTCGGCTGCTGGGCTCGCTGAAGTCCTTCTCCGGGGCCGACCTCGGCGGCTTCGCGATCAAGGCAGCCCTCGACCGCGCCGGCATCGGCGGCGACCAGGTGCAGTACGTGATCATGGGGCAGGTGCTCCAGGCCGGCGCCGGCCAGATCCCGGCCCGCCAGGCCGCCGTCAAGGCGGGCATCCCGATGAGCGTCCCCGCGCTCACCATCAACAAGGTGTGCCTCTCCGGCCTCGACGCCATCGCGCTCGCCGACCAGCTCATCCGCGCGGGTGAGTTCGACATCGTCGTGGCCGGCGGCCAGGAGTCCATGACCAACGCCCCGCACCTGCTGCCCAAGTCCCGCGACGGCTACAAGTACGGCGCGGTGCAGATGCTCGACGCGATGGCGTACGACGGCCTGACCGACTCCTTCGAGGGCATCGCCATGGGCGAGTCGACGGAGAAGCACAACACCCGCCTCGGCATCCGGCGCCCCGAGCAGGACGAGATCGCCGCCCTCTCGCACCAGCGCGCCGCCGCCGCGCAGAAGAACGGCCTGTTCGAGGCCGAGATCACGCCGGTGGAGATCCCGCAGCGCAAGGGCGACCCGGTGCTGTTCAGCAAGGACGAGGGCATCCGCGGCGACACCACCGCGGAGTCCCTCGGCAAGCTGCGCCCGGCCTTCGCCAAGGACGGCACCATCACCGCCGGCTCCGCCTCCCAGATCTCCGACGGCGCCGCCGCCGTGGTCGTGATGAGCAAGGCCAAGGCCGAGGAGCTGGGCCTGGAGTGGCTCGCCGAGATCGGCGCCCACGGCAACGTGGCGGGCCCCGACAACTCGCTCCAGTCGCAGCCGTCCAACGCCATCCTGCACGCCCTGAAGAAGGAGGGCCTGGAGGTCGCCGACCTCGATCTCATCGAGATCAACGAGGCCTTCGCCGCGGTCGCCGTGCAGTCAATGAAGGACCTCGGCGTTTCCACGGAAAAGGTGAACGTCAACGGCGGCGCGATCGCGCTGGGTCACCCGATCGGCATGTCCGGCGCCCGTCTCGTGCTGCACTTGGCGCTGGAGCTCAAGCGGCGCGGCGGCGGTGTGGGCGCGGCCGCGCTGTGCGGCGGCGGCGGCCAGGGCGACGCGCTCGTGGTGCGGGTGCCGAAGGCCTGATCGTCCCTTGTACGTCGTTACGTCGGTGAAGTGAACGGAGCTGTGCGATGCAGGACGTCTCCTCTCTGGTGGCCCAGGCCAGGGAAGGCCGGCCCCGGGCCGTGGCCCGGCTCATCTCCCTGGTGGAGGGGGCGTCCCCGCAGCTCAGGGAGGTCATGGCGGCACTCGCCCCGCTGACCGGCAACGCCTATGTGGTCGGTCTGACCGGCTCCCCGGGCGTCGGCAAGTCCACCTCCACCTCCGCGCTCGTCACCGCGTACCGCAAGCAGGGCAGGAGGGTCGGCGTCCTGGCCGTCGACCCCTCCTCACCGTTCTCCGGCGGGGCACTGCTCGGCGACCGGGTCCGCATGTCGGACCACGCCTCCGACCCCGGCGTCTACATCCGCTCCATGGCGACCCGCGGCCACCTCGGCGGCCTCGCCTGGTCGGCCCCGCAGGCCATCCGTGTCCTGGACGCGGCGGGCTGCGACGTGATCCTGGTCGAGACGGTCGGCGTCGGGCAGTCGGAGGTGGAGATCGCCTCCCAGGCCGACACCTCCGTCGTCCTCCTCGCCCCCGGCATGGGCGACGGCATCCAGGCGGCCAAGGCCGGGATCCTGGAGATCGGCGACGTGTACGTCGTCAACAAGGCGGACCGGGACGGCGCCGACGCCACGGCCCGCGAGCTGAACCACATGCTCGGCCTCGGCGAGTCCCGCGGGCCCGGCGACTGGCGCCCGCCCATCGTCCGGACGGTCGCGTCCCGCGCCGAGGGCATCGACGAGGTCGTGGAGGCCCTGGAGAAGCACCGGGCCTGGATGGAGGAGCACGGCGTCCTCACCGAACGCCGCCGCGCCCGCGCCGCCCGCGAGGTCGAGACCATCGCCGTCACCGCGCTGCGCGAACGCATCGGCGACCTGCACGGCGACCGCCGCCTCAGCGCCCTCGCGGAACGCATCGTCTCCGGCGACCTGGACCCCTACCGCGCCGCCGACGAACTGGTGACCGGCCTGACCGAGAGCTGAGCCCCGCGGGCCCCGGCGCCCGAACGGCCCTCCGGACCCGTCCGGACGGCGGCCGGACCCCCGGGGCCCGGCTCCGGCGGGGCAGGCGCGGTACCCGTGTGCGGCGCCCTGTTCCGCTCCGGCAGGGGCTGTGCCGGCCGTGGGCCCGGAGTCCGTTCCGCCTGCGGCCCTGAGGGTGCCGTCCGGCCGGACGGCACCCTGACGGGGCGGGCGGAACGCCGCCCGGTCCCGTCCGGCACCCGCACCCGGCGCCCGCACCCGGCGGCCCTGTCGGCCGGCCTCCGGGCGTCGCCCGTGCGGCCGAGGCGGGACGCGCCCGGGGTAGGACGCCGAGGCGGGCCCGTGCCCTGGGCAACGCCGGGGCACCGCTGCTAAGTTGACCCGCATGTTCCTCCTCCTGGCATAGAGCGCGGACCCGCGCCGCGCGTCCGGCCCCTCGTCGGCCGGCGCGGCGCACACGTGTCCCCTCGTCCTGCCGCACGTGAGGAACCCGCCCATGTCCGCGCCCACTTCAGCGCGCGCCGCCCTGCCCGAACGCCCCTCGTACGCCGCCGTGCTGCGCGTCCCCCACGCGCGCCGGACCTTCGCCGCCGCTCTGAGCGCCCGGCTGTCCTACGGCATCGCCCCGCTCGCGGTGCTGCTGTCCGTCACCCGGGCCACCGGCTCGCTCGCCGTCTCCGGCGCCGTGATGAGCCTGTTCGGCGGCGCCATGGTGTTCCTGATGCCGGTGCGCGCGTCGCTGATCGACCGCCACGGCCCGCGCCGCGCCCTGCTCCCCATGGCCGCCTGCTACGGCCTCCTGCTGTGCGTCCTCACGGCCCTGGTCTGGCGGCCCGGGGCGCCGGCGCCGCTCATCGCCGGGGCCGCCGCCCTCGCGGGTGCCTGCGCGCCCCCGCTGGGACCCACCATGCGCGCCCTGTGGGCCGGACTCGTCGACGACCGGCATCTGCTGCGCCGCGCCTACAGCCTGGACGGCGTCGCCGAGGAGCTGATCTTCGTGTCCGGACCGGCGCTGGTGGGCGTGCTGGTGCGCTTCGCGCCCCCGGCGGCCGGCATCCCGCTCAGCGCGCTGCTGGTCGTCGCCGGAACCGGCGCCTTCGTCATGTCCCCGGCGCTGGCCGGCGTGCGTCCCGGGAGCCGCCGGGAAGGGCGCGGGCCCCTGCGCGGCATGCTGCCCCCGGTCGTGGTGGCCGCCGGCGTGGGGCTGGCGCTCAGCGGGGTGGAACTGCTGGTGATGGCGTTCATGGCCGCGCGCTCCTACGACACCGCCCTGGTGCCGTGGGTGCTGGGAGCGCTCTCCGCGGGCAGCGCGGTGGGCGGCCTCGTCAACGGCGCCGTCGACTGGCGTGGCTCCGCCCGCACCCGGCTGGCCTGGTTCGCGGCCGGTCTGGGGCTGGTCGTCGCCGCGGCGGGACTCGCGCCCGGCGTGTGGACGTTGACGGCGGCCATGGGCTGTGCGGGTGCCTTCGTCGCCCCCGCGCTGACGACGGCTTATCTGCTGGCCGACGAGACGGCGGGGGAGGGCTCCCGGACCCGTGCCGGGGCCTGGGTGAACATGGCCGTGAACGCGGGGAACTCGGGCGGCGCCATGGTGGCGGGGCTGCTGATCGGCGCCCTGCCGCTCGCGGTGTGCTTCCTGCTGGCGGGCGGGGTGGCCCTGGTGGCCGCGCTGCTCGCGGGCCCGCGCCGCCGCCGCACCGCCTGAACCGACCCCCGCGTCAGGCCCTCGGCGTTCGCTCCCGCCGCACCGCCTGACTGGTCCCCTGCGTCCGGGCCCCTGCCTCCTGGGGCCGATGCCCGGGGGCCGGCGGCAGCCCCGGGCTTCCGGGCCGGACCCGGGATCCAGGTGGCTGCCGCCGCCGGCTCAGGGGCGGCCGCGCTGTCCCCGCAGGTGCTCGGCGATCGGCTTGAGCGACTTGTCCAGTTCTATGAGGGCCTCGGGCGTCAGCAGGTCCATGAAGTGCCGGCGCACGGATGCCACGTGGTGCGGCGCGACCTTCTTCATCGTCTCCAGACCGTGCTCGGTCAGTACGGCGTACAGACCTCGGCGGTCCGACTCGCAGTTCTCGCGCCGCACGAGATCGGCGTTCTCCATCCGGGTGATCTGATGGGAGAGCCGGCTCTTGGACTGGAGGGTGGCGGAGGCGAGGTCGCTCATCCGCATCCGCACGTCGTCCGACTCGGACAGATTGACGAGGATCTCGTAGTCGTTCATCGTCAGCCCGAACGGCTGCAGATCCTTTTCGAGCTGGTACGTCAACAGCCTGTTGACCTCCAGGTGGGTGCGCCAGGCGCACTGCTCCGCATCGGTCAGCCAGCGCGTGGCCGTCTCGGTCTCCATGAATGAAGTCTACCTAAGAAGTTGAATGACGAACTACTT
Organism: Streptomyces sp. NPDC090108; assembly: GCF_044747185.1. NCBI lineage: Bacteria > Bacillati > Actinomycetota > Actinomycetes > Kitasatosporales > Streptomycetaceae > Streptomyces > Streptomyces sp. NPDC090108. Next base: position 377,598 of record NZ_JBIVDQ010000001.1, on the reverse strand, counting down.
CGGGTGGTGTGACGTGCGCACGCGTTCGACGTCACACTCCGCAGACTACCGCTCACAGCCCGAAGCGACGCTGGAGGTCCCCCAGCTGTCCGGGAAGGCGCGGTACCCCCGGCTGCTGTGCAGCGTGCCCGGTCGGAGCCGTTCCGCCGCCTCCCGGTACCCCCGGCTCGGCCGGCACCGCACCCGTGGCCTGCTCGGCCATGAGGGTCTCGCTCGACTGGAGCAGGACCGTCCCGGCGCCCACGAACTCGAACTGGTGCTCCTCCCCGGAGGCCCCGCCCAGACCCGTCATCGCACGTAGACCGCCCATCACGCCCGTCATGTAGCCGTGGTCGTAGTGATGGCACGGCGAGGGGCAGTCGGCCCATCCGACCAGCGCCTGCGGGTCCACCCGGATCGGCGGTTCCATGAACACCACCGGCCCGTTCGAGGCGGCGACGAACTTTCCGGTTCCGATGAGTGTCAGAAAGCCCGGCACGATCGACTGTTTGAGCGCGAGACTTGGCTGAAAAGCGAGCAGATTGCCCGAGCGAATGGTCAGGTTGCCGTCGTCCAGGTCATACGAGTTCACGTCGAAGGCCCGGTCGGCGAGCAGCATGCGGCCTGAGCCCTCCGCCACGACCCAGTCGCTCGCGTGCAGTGGCGAATGGAACGAGGTCCGGACCAGACGGTCCAGCCGGCCGTGTCCGACGCCGTTGAACTCGATCGCCCCGTAGTAGGCGATCATCTTCCCTTTCTGTAGAAACCACTGCCCGCCCTTGAGCTCCACGCAGAACGTGTACTTGTTCACGTTGTCGTCGACGGGCAGGGTCGACGGGTCCCACACCACGGGGCCGCCGGGGGTTCCGTACGCGCTCACAGCTTCTCCTCCGACGCCTGGACGTACACCGTGCCGCTGCCGCTCAGCTCCAGCTGGAACGCCTCGCCGGAGCCCCGGCCCACCATGTCGCGCCAGCCGAGCGCGGTGGACAGCTTGTTGCGGAGGTCGCCGTGATGGGCCACGTAGGCCTGCGGGTCGACGTGGACCGGGCGCTGCGGGGTGACCGGCAGCTCGAAGACACCGCCGTGGGCCATCACGGCCACCGAGCCGTGCCCCTGGAGGGTGGTGGTGAACAGGCCCTGCCCGGTGACCTGGCCGCGCACCATGCCCATCACGCCGCCCTGCGAGCCCATGAACATCGTGCCCTGCCGGAGGGTGCCCTCGAAGGCGAGCAGGCGGTCGGCCTCGACGTACAGGGTGTCGCCGGTGAGACCGATGACCTGCACGTGATGGCCGCCGTGCCCGAAGTAGACCGTGCCGCTGCCCTCCACGGTCATCAGCGGGGCCGCCTCGCCGGCCACCCGCCGCCCGATCATGGACATCAGGCCGCCCTGGCCGCCCTGGAGGCTGGGGGTGAAGGACACGTCCCCCTTGTAGGCGAGCATCGCCCCGCGCTGGCTGAACAGCCGCTGCCCCGGCAGCACGGTCGCCTCGACCATCTTGGAGTTGATCTCCCGGAAGCTCATCTCACAGATCCCCCGCGATCGTGTTCCGCTCGCTGGGCTGCACGTACACCAGCCCGTCGCCCTCGAAGCGGATCTGGAAGGCCTCGCCGCCGCCCTCCCCGAAGAGGGTGCGGAAGGTCACGCCGGACTGGAAGGACTGCCGTACGTTCCCCTGGTGGGCGATGTAGGCGCCCGGGTCGACGGTCAGCGGGTGCTGCGGGCTGACCCGCAGCACCACCGCGGGGCCGTCCGAGACGATCGCCGCCTGGCCGTGCCCCTCGACGGTCGTGGTGAACAGCCCGTTGCCCTGCGAGGCGCCGCGCAGTCCCGTGAAGGTCGTGCCCGTTCTGAGCCCGGCGTCGGTCGCCAGGAGGTTGCTCGACTCGACGTAGAGCGTGTCGCCGCGCAGGCCGACCAGATTGATCTCGGACGCCCGGTCCGCGAACCAGCAGGTCCCGTGTCCTTTCACCTCCATCACCGTCATCTGTTCGCCGGTGAGCCGCCGGGTCACCATCCCGCGCAGCCCCTCGCCGCCGCCGCTCAGCTTCTTGAAGGCCATCTGCCCGTCGTACGCGACCATCGAGCCGTTCTTCGCCTTCACGGCGTCCCCGGTCATGTCGACGGCGAGCACCTTGCTGCCCTGGAGTCGGAACATCGCCACGCTGTGAAAGTAGCGGCCCGCCGGGTGGAGGGAACAGGGCCCACGGGTGGAGCGCGACCCTGAGCGCACCCCTAGGGGCGCCGTTTGCCACAATGGGGGACGCTTGTGCTTCCGTTCACAAAACGGATCATGGAGCAGATCAGACGTGATCAGAGCATTCGAAAGCCGATCACGAAGCGACCGCGCGCTCAGCGACTCCCCACCGAAGGTGAACCGTGGACCTCAAGACTGCATCCGCCATCCGACGCCTGCGACTGGTCTCGGCGCCGGAGGCCGTGTCCTTCATCGTCCTGCTCGTCTGCTCGGTGCTGAAGCGGACCACGGACTTCAACGCGGTGCCCGTGATGGGCATGGTCCACGGCGTGCTGTTCGTCCTGTACGTGCTCTTCTGGGCGGACGCCTGGAACCGTGCGAAGTGGAGCTTCGGCACCGCCGCCCTCTACTTCGTCCTCTCCGTCCTGCCCACCGGCGGCTTCTTCGCCGAGCGCAGGCTGCGCCGCGAGTCCGAGAACGCCGTCGCCGCCGCCCGTGCCGGCCAGGAAGGGACAGTGAACGCGTGATCGTCGCCTTCTCCGTGACGCCCCTGGGTGTCGGCGAGGACGTCGGGGAGTACGTCGCCGACGCCGTCCGCGTGGTCCGCGAGTCCGGCCTGCCCCACCGCACGGACGCCATGTTCACCTCGATCGAGGGGGAGTGGGACGAGGTCATGGACGTCGTCCGGCGTGCCGTGGCCGCCGTGGAGGCCCGCGCCCCGCGCGTCTCGCTCGTCCTCAAGGCCGACATCCGGCCCGGCGTGACCGACGGACTCACCTCCAAGGTCGAGACCGTCGAACGCCACCTCGCCCGCTAGCCGCACGCCACCTCGCGCGCTAGCCGCCCGGCGCCTGCGCGCCGACCGCACGGCGTCCGCGCCCCCGGCCGCGCGCCGGCGGCGGACGCGCGGTCAACCAGCCCGCACCCCGGTCCTCTTGGGCCGGGGTTTTTTCCGTCCCCGCTGTTTGAGGCTCCGTTCGACGCGGTGTACGTTCCCTCAGGATGTCTTGAGCGGTTGCTCAAACATGAGCCTGACGTGGGGGAACACCATGGGTCTCTACATAGAGACGCGTATCCGCGCCGACCTGGACGACCTCTGGGCGCACACCCAGGACCCCGCCCGGCAGCAGCGCTGGGACCTGCGGTTCACCCGGCTCACCCACCTCCCGCGCGCGGAGGGCGAACCCCAGCGCTTCCGCTACGCCGTCCGGGTGCTGCCGTTCCTCACCCTGACCGGCACCGGGGTCACCGCCGGCGACCGGGAACACCCCGACGGCACCCGCACCTCCGCGCTCCGCCTCGCCTGCCCCCATCCGCTCTCCCCGCTCGCCGAGAGCAGCGGCTACTGGAGCTGCGTGTCCGACGCCCACGGCGTGCAGTTCCTCGCCGCCTACGACCACCGCCCCCGCTGGGGCGCCGCGGGCACCGTCGCCGACCGCCTGCTCGTCCGGCCCCTCATGGGCTGGGCCACCGCCTGGTCCTTCGACCGGCTGCGGCTGTGGCTGGAGCGGGGCATCACCCCCGAACGCGCCCTGGCCAACTGGCTGGCCGAACTGGCCGTCCGCTCCCTGATCGTCACCGTGTGCCTGGCCGGACTCGGCCGCGGGCCCTTCCTGCGCGCCTTCGGCCCGCTCACGGCGGCCGTCGCCTACCTCTGCCCGCTGCTGCTGATGCTTCTCCTCTCCCTGGCCCTCTTCAAGGCCCCCTTCGCCTCCACCCCGGCCGCCCGCCGCTGTCTGCGCACCCCCGTCATCCAGACCGGCGTACCGTGCGTCCTGCGCACCCTGGAGCGTCCGGTTCGGGAGGAGGCGCGCACATGAGCGCGGAGCGGAGACCGGGGACGGCGAGGAGCGAGCCCGTGCGGGCCGAGACCGCCAAGTCCCAGGAGACCAAGACCAAGCTGCTGGAGGGTGCCCTGCGGGTGCTGACCGAGCAGGGCATCGCCAAGACGTCCGGCCGTACGGTCGCCGCCGTCGCCGGCGTCAACCAGGCGCTCGTCTTCTACCACTTCGGTTCGGTGGACGAGCTGCTCGCCGCGGCCTGCCGGTACGGCGCCGAGCAGGCCGTGGCCCGCCACCGCGCCCGGCTCGCCGCCGTCGGCTCCCTGTCCGAGCTCCTCGCCGCCGGGCGCGAGATACACGAGCAGGAGCGCGCCGAGGGTCATGTGGCCCTGCTCGGCCAGCTGCTCGCCGGTGCCTCCACCCATCCCGGTCTCGGCCCCGCCACGACGGCCGGACTCGACCTGTGGATCGCCGAGATCGAGCAGGTGCTGCGCCGGGTGCTCGCCGGGACCCGGTTCGAGGAGTTCACCGACCCCGCCGGACTCGCCCGCGCGGTCGCCGCGTCCTTCGTCGGCATCGAGCTGTACGACGGCGTCGACCGGGCCGGGGCGCACGCGGCCCTGGACGCCCTGGAGCAGCTCGGCGCGGTCGCGGCGGCCCTGGAGGAGCTGGGTCCGGTCGCGCAGCGCGCGGTCCGCCTGCACCTGCGCCGTTCCGGCGGCCGCCCGGCGCGGCCGCCGGGTGACCGAAGAACGAGACGGGAGCCCCCGGGCATATGACCGGCCGGTAGGGTCTGGAGACGTGCCCAAGCCTCTCGGACTTCCCTTCGACCCCATCGCCCGTGCCGACGAGCTGTGGAAGCAGCGCTGGGGAGGCGTGCCCTCGATGGCCGCCATCACCTCGATCATGCGGGCGCAGCAGATCCTGCTGGCCGAGGTGGACGCGGTGGTCAAGCCGTACGGACTGACGTTCGCGCGCTACGAGGCGCTGGTGCTGCTCACCTTCTCCAAGACCGGCGCGCTGCCGATGTCCAAGATCGGCGAGCGGCTGATGGTGCACCCGACGTCGGTGACGAACACCGTGGACCGGCTGGTCAGGTCCGGTCTGGTGGCCAAGCAGCCGAACCCCAAGGACGGCCGCGGCACCCTCGCCGTGATCACCAACAAGGGGCGCGAGGTGGTCGACGACGCGACCCGCGACCTGATGGCCATGGACTTCGGGCTCGGGGTGTACGACGCGGAGGAGTGCGCGGAGATCTTCGCGATGCTGCGGCCGCTGCGGGTGGCGGCACACGACTTCGACGAGAAGTGACCCGGGGCAAGATCTCCCGGAACGGGTGGTTACGCTCGTCGGCATGAAAAAGAGCGTGCTGACCCGCTACCGGGTCCTGGCCTACCTCACCGGCGTCCTGCTGGTCCTCCTGTGCCTGGGCATGATCGCGAAGTACGGCCTCCACATCGACGGTGCCGCCGACTTCACCCGGGTCGTCGCCATCGCCCACGGCTGGCTGTACGTCGTCTACCTCGTCTTCGCCTTCGACCTGGGCTCCAAGGCCAGGTGGAAGGTCGGCAAGCAGCTGTGGGTGCTGCTGGCCGGCACGATCCCCACCGCCGCGTTCTTCGTCGAGCGGAAGATCAGCCGCGAGCTGGACGCCCGCGTCGAGGGCGCCGCGCCCGCCGTCGCGAAGGCCTAGGGGGCGAAGGCCCGGATTCCACCAGCGGAGGCCCGCCTCCACCGCCGTACGGGTGTCGTACGGCGGTTGCCCATCGACATTTACTAGGACGTCCAAGTAAATTCAGGGGTATGGACGCTCACGCCATCGAGGAAGGCCGCCGGCGCTGGCAGGCCCGCTACGACTCCGCGCGCAAGCGCGACGCCGACTTCAGCACGCTGTCCGGCGATCCCGTGGAGCCGGTGTACGGGCCCCGGCCGGGTGACACGTACGAGGGATTCGAGCGGATCGGCTGGCCGGGCGAGTACCCCTACACGCGCGGGCTCCACCCGACCGGCTACCGCGGCCGCACCTGGACCATCCGCCAGTTCGCCGGCTTCGGCAACGCCGAGCAGACCAACGAGCGCTACAAGATGATCCTCGCCGCCGGCGGCGGAGGCCTGTCCGTGGCCTTCGACATGCCGACGCTGATGGGGCGCGACTCCGACGACCCCCGCTCGCTCGGCGAGGTCGGCCACTGCGGTGTGGCCATCGACTCGGCCGCCGACATGGAGGTCCTGTTCAAGGACATCCCGCTCGGCGACGTCACGACCTCGATGACGATCAGCGGCCCCGCCGTCCCCGTCTTCTGCATGTACCTGGTCGCCGCCGAGCGCCAGGGCGTGGACCCCGCGGTCCTGAACGGCACGCTCCAGACCGACATCTTCAAGGAGTACATCGCCCAGAAGGAGTGGCTCTTCCAGCCCGAGCCGCACCTGCGCCTGATCGGCGACCTCATGGAGTACTGCGCGGCGGGCATTCCGGCCTACAAGCCGCTGTCGGTCTCCGGCTACCACATCCGCGAGGCGGGCTCGACGGCCGCGCAGGAGCTGGCGTACACGCTCGCGGACGGCTTCGGCTACGTCGAGCTGGGCCTGTCGCGCGGTCTCGACGTGGACGTGTTCGCGCCGGGGCTCAGCTTCTTCTTCGACGCGCACCTCGACTTCTTCGAGGAGATCGCCAAGTTCCGCGCGGCCCGGCGGATCTGGGCCCGCTGGATGCGGGATGTGTACGGCGCGAAGAGCGAGAAGGCGCAGTGGCTGCGGTTCCACACGCAGACCGCCGGGGTGTCGCTGACCGCGCAGCAGCCGTACAACAACGTGGTGCGCACCGCGGTGGAGGCGTTGGCCGCGGTGCTCGGCGGGACGAACTCGCTGCACACCAACGCCCTGGACGAGACGCTGGCGCTGCCCAGCGAGCAGGCGGCCGAGATCGCGCTGCGCACCCAGCAGGTGCTGATGGAGGAGACCGGGGTCGCCAACGTGGCCGACCCGCTGGGCGGTTCCTGGTTCGTCGAGCAGCTGACGGACCGGATCGAGGCGGACGCGGAGAAGATCTTCGAGCAGATCAAGGAGCGCGGGCTGCGGGCGCACCCCGACGGGCGCCACCCGATCGGGCCCGTCACCTCCGGGATCCTGCGCGGGATCGAGGACGGCTGGTTCACCGGCGAGATCGCGGAGTCCGCGTTCCGCTACCAGCGGTCGCTGGAGAAGGGCGAGAAGCGCGTCGTCGGCGTCAACGTCCACACCGGCTCGGTCACCGGGGACCTGGAGATCCTGCGGGTCAGCCACGAGGTCGAGCGGGAGCAGGTCCGGACACTGGCCGGGCGCAAGGCGGCCCGGGACGAGCGGGCCGTGCGCACGGCGCTGGACGAGATGCTGGCGGCCGCCCGGTCGGGCGCGAACATGATCGGGCCGATGCTCGACGCCGTACGCGCCGAGGCGACCCTCGGGGAGATCTGCGGGGTGCTGCGGGACGAGTGGGGCGTCTACACGGAGCCCGCCGGCTTCTGACCGCCGCCGGACCCGCCGCACAGCACGGGGGCCCGCCGGAACGGATGTCCGTTCCGGCGGGCCCCCGCCGTTCGCGCCGGGCGGCGGCGCCCCCGTTCCCGGCGGTGCCGCCGCGCCGCTGTGCGCCGTGCGTCAGAACTGCGAGACCCAGTACGGCTCGACGGTCATCCAGCCGTTGTTGCGGGCGCCGTGGAGGGTGCCGTTGCTGCCCTGGGCCAGGGTGTACCAGGAGTCGACGTAGTCCGGGTCGTCGGTCCACCACGAGGTGGGGATGGCGTTGAGGACCGCGTCCACCAGCGGGATGTAGGTGCCCTGGTCGGTGATGGTGAGCAGGGCACCGGCGATGGCCACGGCGAGGTCGTGGTAGTTGGTGCTGCCGTCGTCCTCCATCATCACCGCGTCGGCCAGGTCGTACTTGTAGTTCGACCAGTTCACCAGGATCTGGTTGGGCCGGTAGACCGTGCCGTCGTTGTCGAGCCACGGCATGTCGACGGGGTCGACGCGGACGGCGCCGTCCTGGCCGAAGCCGGTGACGAGGGTGTAGATCTCGGCGTCGCCCTTGACCCAGGGCTCCTCGTCGTCGGAGAGCTCGACGGCGTCGATCTTCGTGGTCCAGAAGCCCCCGCTCGCCGCGGCCGCCCGGCCGGCGGCCGCGCTGTTCACGGTGGCGGGCGCCGACGAGCGCACGCCCTTCTTGACCAGCTCCCCGCGCAGGACGTCCAGACCGGCGGACAGCGCCTTGGAGCTGTCGATGTCGACGACGTACACCGGGCGGGCGGGTGCCTCGCGGGCGTCCAGGGTGTGGGCGCGGCCGTGGCTGTCGTACGCGGTGACCGTGCGCGTGGCGTCGTCCGAGGCGGCCGCGGCGACCCAGGGCGCGGTGCCCGCGGTCAGCGCGCCGCGCATGGAGCGGTCGCCGAGCCGCAGCCGGAGCAGCGGGCCCACCTTGGAGTCCAGGCCCTTGGCGCCGGCGATCGCGCGGTCGGCGGCGGCGAGCGGGGACGCCAGGCCGGGGTTCGCCCGTGCGGCGAGCGCGGTGACGGCCACGTCGCCGGACTTCAGGGCGGCGGTGCGCAGCCGGGCGCGCCAGGCGCCGTCGCCGAGCGAGCGGGCTATCGCCCGGGCGGCGCGGTCCTGGGCGCCGGTGACCGCCGCCGCGGTGGCGGAGGTGTGGTGCGCGGTGCGGGCCGGTGCGGCGGGGGCGGCGCCGGCCGTGGGGGCGGCGGCCAGGGTCTGGGCCGCGGACAGGGCGAGCAGGGCGGCGGCAGTGGCGGTCAGCGTGACACGGCGGCGGGGGTGACGAGGTCTCACGGGGATCGATCCCTCCGGATACGAGTGGTCAGTGGGGAGGTGACGCACTGTCAGGGGGTGGTGCCGAGTGGGACGGGTGAATCCGGAACCACATCTATGCGAGTAGATTCCGCAGCACATGGTGACCTGGACATGCCAGGTGCGCAAGACCTCCGTACCCCGGACGTCGTTCCTGTGGTGCCGTCAGCCCTCCGCCGCCGCCAGTCCGTTCAGCAGCACCGAGACGAAACGCCGTACCCACTCCTCGTCCGCGGGTTCCGCGCTCACCAGCGTGCGGTGCACCACGGCCCCCGCCACGATGTCGAAGATGAGGTCGATCGCGCGGGCCGCCGCCTCCGGATCGGACTCCGCGGGCAGCTCGCCGCGCTTCTGCGCGCGTCTGCGGCCCGCGACGACGAGGCACTTCTGGCGCTCCACGATCGAGTCGCGGATGCGCTCGCGCAGGGAGTCGTCGCGGGTGGACTCCGTGACCACCGCCATCAGGCCGCTCCGGGCCTCCGGGCGGGCCAGGATGGCCGCGAACTGGAGCACCACGCCCTCGATGTCGGCGCCCAGGCTGCCGCGGTCGGGGAGTTCCAGTTCGTCGAAGAGCTCGGCGACCGCGTCCACCACCAGCTCGTGCTTGCCGGCCCAGCGGCGGTACAGCGTCGTCTTCGCCACCCCGGCCCGCGTCGCCACGTCGCCGAGGGTGAGCCCCGACCACCCCAGCTCCACCAGCGCCTGGCGGGTGGCGGCCAGGATCGCGGCGTCCGCCGCGGCGCTGCGCGGACGTCCGGTACGGCTGGCTGGGGTGCGGCTCTGCATTCCCCGACCTTAACCGGCGGGTAGCAAAGCGTCGTGAGGGAGATCACCGGAAACAGGTGCCGCCGGAGCGGGTCCTGGCATTACGCTACGACTCGTAGCGAAAGCTCGTGAGGGACGTACACGGGCTGGCGGACACCGGCGTGGGGTGGGGACCACACGCCATGTGCACCGCCGGAACACATCGCTTTTTCATTCACGCGCGGGTACGGGGGAGGATAGACCCATGCAGCCACGGAACATGTCCATGAGCGGCGTCGTCGACCTCGCCGCGGTGAAGGCGGCCCAGGAGGCCAAGGCCAAGGCCGAGCAGGTGCGCGCCGAGACCGCCCGGCACGGCGGCACGGGGGCCATCTCCCCGGCCGATCTCGTCATCGACGTCGATGAGGCGGACTTCGAGAGGGACGTCCTCCAGCGCTCCGCCGAAGTCCCCGTCGTCATCGACTTCTGGGCCGAGTGGTGCCAGCCCTGCAAGCAGCTCAGCCCGGTGCTGGAGCGGCTGGCGGTCGAGTACGACGGGCGCTTCCTCCTCGCCAAGATCGACGTCGACGCCAACCAGATGCTGATGCAGCAGTTCGGCGTCCAGGGGATTCCCGCCGTCTTCGCCGTCGTCGCCGGGCAGGCGCTCCCCCTCTTCCAGGGGGCGGCCGGCGAACAGCAGATCCGGGAGACCCTGGACCAGCTGGTCCAGGTCGCCGAGGAGCGGTTCGGCCTGACCGGTCTGACCGTCGACCCGGAGGCCGAGCCCGGCGGTGCCGCGCGCGAAGAGGTCCAGGAGGGCCCCCACGACGCCCTGCTGGAAGCCGCCGTGCAGGCGCTCGACGCGGGCGACCTGGGCGGCGCGGTCCAGGCCTACCGGAACGTGCTGAGCGACGACCCGGGCAACACGGAGGCCAAGCTCGGCCTCGCGCAGGCCGAGTTGCTCCAGCGCGTGCAGCACATGGACCCGCAGCAGGTGCGCCGGGACGCCGCCGAGAGGCCGGGCGACGCCGAGGCGCAGATCGCGGCGGCCGACCTGGATCTGGTGGGCGGTCATGTCGACGACGCCTTCGGGCGGTTGATCGAGACCGTGACCCGCACCGCGGGCGACGACCGGGACACCGTGCGGCGCCGGCTGCTGGAGATGTTCGAGGTCGTGGGACCCGAGGACCCGCGCGTGGTCGGTGCCCGCCGGGCGCTGGCACGGGCGCTGTTCTGACCAGTCGGTAAACCCCCGGGCTCGTGATGCCAGGGTGAAAGATCTGCCGACGGAGCGTCAGGGTGGCCGCACTTTGCCAAATCTTGGTAATCGTGCGTGCTGTTACTCGGAGTAAGTCGCAGCCGTTGATCTGTCTGGATTCGTCCAGGGATCAACGGCTTTGCTCTGCCCCTCGATGGCACCGAGCGTGGCACTACGGGATCCCAGAGTCGTTGTTCGGTTATCCGGCCGTTACTAGCCGGTAATGAACCCCCTTGTGTCTCGGCCGAGAATGCACCACGATCGGCCACGCTCGGTCCCTTCCCGTCCCCGGCATCCGGCCGGGTCGCGGGAGCATCAGGGGTCCCCACCGAGCAGAGCCGACGGCAGTGGCGCCGGCTCTGGGACAGGGGGGTCTTCGCCTCACCGGCGGAGCCTGTCCGCAAGGTTGTGCGTGATGCGTGTCAGGCGCGACCAGTGGTTGTCGCTCGGGGGTGATCGCCGGTGATGCGGGCGCGTTTCGCGCCGGCGCGGGCGCTCTCCTTCCCGAGGACGTAGCACTTCTCCCATCCCTGCCCGCCGAGCCGCCGAACGGGGCCGGCCCGGGCCAGGAGATGTACGTCCGAGAAGGAGGAAATATGGAGTCCCAGGTGCGTGGCGGGACCAGATGGAAGCGCTTCGCTGTGGTCATGGTGCCCAGCGTCGCCGCTACGGCCGCGATAGGTGTCGCCCTCGCGCAGGGCGCTCTCGCAGCTTCGTTCAGCGTTTCGGGTCAGTCGTTCAAGGTGCGTGCCGACAAGCTCGTCGGTGACGGCTTCGAACAGTACGGTGCCATCGACAGCGGCTACACCATGGACGGCAAGAAGACCGCTCACCCGGTCGCCGTCTCGGCGTTCTCGCACGCCGAGATCACCAACCTGTGCCAGTCCGTGGTCACCCCGGACGTGCCGGGCTTCGGTTCCATCAGCCTGATTCTGAAGGCCGGCGGGGCGGGGCACGACGCGGTTCAGGCCGACCGCATCTACATCGACGTGGCCGACCTCGACGCCGACGCGACGTTCAACAACATCGACATCGGTGTTGCCGCCAAGGACGCCGCCAAGGGTCCGGGCATGAAGGGCGGGTCCGAGCAGGCCAACCCCTTCGGGTTCGCGCAGCAGGCCGACAAGGCCACGCTGGTCAACGTGAAGCAGACGGCGTGGGCGACCACCGCCGGAACCTTCAAGCTGAGCGGGCTGCACATGTCGCTGTCGACCGATGGCGCGGAGTGCTACTAAGCACTCGCTGACGGGCGGGGGAGCCGATGGCGCCCCCGCCCGTCCCCTCTCCGGCCGCGTGTTCACGCGCGGCACACATCACCACCACAGCAACGCCGCACCAGGGAGCTGTTTTCCATGAGCGCCGAGACCCCTGCAGCCGAATCCGGCCAGTTCCATCTCCGGAGGCAGCAGTTCCGCGCGTGGCGGGGCGACCGTCCTTTCTGGGCCGGTCTGTACGTCCTGCTCAGCGGCCTTCCGATCATGTACTTCCCGTACTTCCACCTCCAGCTCGGCCATCTGACGCTGGCGATGGCGACCACGGCGGGTGCCGGTTCCCTGATCATCGGCGTGCTGCTCATCGTCCTGGGCATCAGCCTCTGGTTCCAGAAGCACGTACGGACGTTCGCGGGTGTCGCGGCGATCCTGCTGGCGCTGGTGTCCCTCCCCGTGTCCAACTTCGGCGGCTTCATCGTGGGCTTCCTGCTCGCCCTCGTGGGCGGAGCGATGGCCGTGTCCTGGGCCCCGGGCGGCCCGCAGCAGCCGGCGCCGCAGTTCGCGGCCGCACCGGTGGCGGGCGTCCCGGCCGAGGCCGCTGCCGCCCCCGGGCCCGTCCCGCTGTCCAAGCAGGACGCGGCGGCCGAGGGCATCCCGGCCCAGGGCTCCGAGGCGCAGGGGGAGAACGACCTGTCAGGAATGAACCCGGCCAACGGGGCGAACGGGAGGCACAGTGCCGGCTGACGAGGTGACCCACTGGACCGATGTGGACGGGTCCAGTGGGAGAACCGGGGCCCGCCACGCGGCTCCCAAGAAGCCGCTGTTCACCAGGTTCCACATGCCGGCCGGCAAGGCGATAGCCACCGTGGCGATGCCCACGGCCGTGCTGATGGGCATGGGCTTCACGTCGACGCTCGCTCTCGCCGCGGGCGGCGGTACGGGCACGTCGAACAGCCAGAAGGCGGCGGAGTACAAGGACTGCGTCGACGCGCTGGACGGCAAGGACACCCCCTCGGCCTCGCCCTCCGCCGGCGAGTCCACCCCGCCCGCCACGCCCGACCCCTCGGCGTCCGGCGACGGCAAGGGCGACACCGGCGCGGGCGACGGCGGCACGGGCGCGACCTCATCGCCGGATTCAGGTTCCGACGGCAAGGGCGAGCCCGCTCCGGCGGGGTCCTCGGGCCCCACCGGCTCCAAGGACACCGGTGCCGGCTCCGGTACGGCGACGCAGGCCCCCACGGTCCCGGCCCCGTCGACGTCCGCGCCGGCGAGCAAGGACGGCGGCCTGCTCGACACCATCGGCACCACCCTCGGTGACGTGCTCGGCGGCGGCAAGGACTCCGGCGCGTCCGAGAGCCCGGCACCGGCCGCGTCCCAGCCGGCCCCGGGCCCGTCGTCCGCGCCCGCCGCGGCGGGCACGCCGTCCACGGCGAAGGACGCGGGCGGCACGGCCGGCAAGACCGTGAAGGACACCGCCGACACGGTCGGCAGGACGGTCAAGGACGTCACGGACACCGTCGGCAAGACGGTGAAGGACACCGCCGACACGGTCGGCAAGACCGCCGAGGACGCCGCCGACACGGCAGGCCAGGCCACGCCCGACCCGTCCGCCAGCGCCACCCCGTCCGCCGACGACTGCCCGGCCGCCACCGACGACGTCAGCGGCGTCGACAACAAGGTGCCCGTGGCGGACGACCCCTGGCACCTGGACGCCAGCTCGCTGCTGCTGAAGGGCGCCGACTACAAGGGCGTCGTCGAGGTGAAGACGGCGAGCGGTACCACCAAGAAGGTGCTGAAGTACGTCATCTCCGGCGGCACCGACATCGGTGACCTGCACCAGACGGTGAACGACAAGCTCTCGGGCAAGACCTACCACGTGCAGGCCGCCTCGGGCTCGATGTCCACCATCACCGGCGGCGACACCGTGATGTACACCGAGAGCATCTCGGGCAACCTGTTCGGGCTCGTCCCGATCACGTTCAGCCCGGACAGCCCGCCCCCGCTGAACATCCCGCTGATCTACTTCACCAACGCCAAGGTGACGCAGGCGGCGCAGTTCGGCGGCAACCTGCACGTGCCCGGCATGCACGTCTACACCACCGGCTGACAGCCCCACAGGCCGCTCCGGGAGCCGCACAGAACCGTGGCCCGGTCCTCCGTTCGACGGAGGACCGGGCCACGGTCATGCTGCGGAAGGCCGGACGGGCGACCGTCAGTCGACGTCCCCGCCGCCCAGGTGGTGCACCCGGACCATGTTGGTGGTGCCGGGGACGCCGGGGGGCGAGCCGGCGGTGATGACCACGGTGTCACCGGCGTTGAAGCGGTTCAGCTTCGCCAGCTCCTGGTCCACCATGTCGACCATCTCGTCGGTGCTGTTGACGAACGGCACCACGTGCGACTCCACGCCCCAGCTGAGGGTCAGCTGGTTGCGGGTGCCCTCGTCGGTGGTGAAGGCCAGGATCGGCTGGGCGGCGCGGTAGCGGCTCAGACGGCGGGCGGTGTCACCGGACTTGGTGAAGGCGATCAGGCCCTTGCCGCCGAGGAAGTCGGCGATCTCGCAGGCGGCGCGGGCGACCGAACCACCCTGCGTGCGCGGCTTCTTGCCGGGGACCAGGGGCTGCAGGCCCTTGGACAGCAGCTCCTCCTCGGCCGCCTTGACGATCTTCGACATCGTCTTGACGGTCTCGATCGGGTAGGCGCCCACGCTGGACTCGGCGGACAGCATGACCGCGTCGGCCCCGTCCAGGATCGCGTTGGCCACGTCGGAGGCCTCGGCGCGGGTCGGGCGCGAGTTGGTGATCATCGACTCCATCATCTGGGTCGCCACGATCACCGGCTTGGCGTTGCGGCGGCACAGCTCGATGAGGCGCTTCTGCACCATCGGGACCTTCTCGAGCGGGTACTCGACGGCCAGGTCGCCGCGGGCCACCATGACGGCGTCGAACGCCGCGACGACGTCCGCCATGTTCTCCACCGCCTGCGGCTTCTCCACCTTGGCGATGACGGGGACGCGGCGGCCCTCCTCGTCCATGACCTTGTGGACGTCCTGGACGTCCTTGGCGTCGCGGACGAAGGACAGGGCGACCATGTCGCAGCCCATGCGCAGCGCGAAACGGAGGTCCTCGACGTCCTTCTCGCTCAGCGCGGGCACGTTGACGGCCGCGCCGGGCAGGTTGATGCCCTTGTGGTCGGAGACGACACCGCCCTCGATGACGATCGTCCGCACCCGCGGGCCCTCGACGTCCGTGACCTTCAGCTCGACGTTGCCGTCGTTGATGAGGATCTGGTCGCCGCGCGAGACGTCGCCCGGCAGGCCCTTGTACGTGGTGCCGCAGATGTGCTTGTCACCCGGCACGTCCTCGGTCGTGATGACGAACTCGTCACCCCGCTCCAGCTCGACCGGGCCCTCGGCGAAGGTCTCCAGGCGGATCTTCGGGCCCTGGAGGTCGGCGAGTACACCGATGGCCTTGCCGGTCTCCTTGGACGCGGCACGGACGCGGTCGTACCGCGCCTGGTGCTCGGCGTGGGAGCCATGGCTGAAGTTGAAGCGGGCCACGTTCATGCCCGCCTCGATCATGTCGACGAGCTTCTCATGGGTGTCGACCGCGGGGCCGAGAGTACAGACGATTTTCGAACGGCGCATGAGTGCGATCCTATCGTTTTGTTTCGCTGCGGAATATTCCGGCCGGCGGAAGATACAAATGGGCGGACATGCGCTCAGGCGTGTTACTGCGGTGTATTGCTCAGCTCTTCTTTCCTACCAGCGCGTACGTCTGCGTGGCGATCTCCAGTTCCTCGTCGGTCGGCACCACCGCGACCGCCACCCGCGCCGACCCGGGCGAGATCAGCCTCGGTCCATCGCCGCGTACGGCGTTCAGCGCGCCGTCGACCGCCAGGCCCAGCCCTTCCAGACCCGCGACGGCCGCCTCGCGCACCGGCGCCGCGTTCTCGCCGACCCCGGCCGTGAACGCCACCGCGTCCACGCGGCCGAGCACGGCGTAATAGGCGCCGATGTACTTCTTCAGCCGGTGAATGTAAATGTCGAAGGCCAGCGCGGCCTCTTCGTCGCCCTCGTCGATCCGGCGGCGGATCTCGCGCATGTCATTGTCCCCGCACAGCCCGAACAGACCGCTCCTCTTGTTGAGAAGAGTGTCGATCTCGTCCATGGACATTCCGCCTACGCGCGCCAAATGGAAGATGACGGCCGGATCCAGATCACCCGACCGGGTGCCCATGACCAGCCCCTCCAGCGGCGTCAGCCCCATGGAGGTGTCCACGCACCGGCCCTTCTCCACCGCCGACGCCGAGGCGCCGTTGCCCAGGTGCAGCACGATGACGTTGACCTCGGAGGGGTCCTTGCCGAGCAGTCGCGCGGTCTCCCGGGCCACATAGGCGTGCGAGGTGCCGTGGAAGCCGTAGCGGCGGATCCGGTGCCGGTCGGCGATCTTCGGGTCGATCGCGTAACGCGCCGCCGACTCCGGCATCGTGGTGTGGAACGCGGTGTCGAAGACCGCGACCTGGGGCAGGTCCGGGCGCAGCGCCTGCGCGGTGCGGATGCCGGTCAGGTTGGCCGGGTTGTGCAGCGGCGCGACCGGGATCAGCCGCTCGATCTCGGTGAGCACGGACTCGTCGACGACCGTCGGCTCGGTGAAGAACATGCCGCCGTGCACCACGCGGTGCCCGATCGCGGCCAGTTCGGGCGAGTCCAGACCGAGGCCGTCCCGGCCCAGCTCCTCGGCGACCGCCTTCAGGGCCGCGTCGTGGCCGGCGATCGGGCCGGTCTGCTCCCGGGTCTCGCCGGTCACCAGGCAGGTGTGCTTCAGCCGCGAGGTCTGCTCGCCGATGCGCTCGACCAGGCCCACCGCGAGACGGCTGCTGTCGCGCATGTCCAGGAGCTGGTACTTCACCGACGAGGAGCCGGAGTTGAGGACGAGGACCCGCGTGGGGGCGGTGGGGTTCGTGGGGGTGCTCACTGCGCTGACGCCTTCTCGCTCGGGTGCTGGGCCTGGATCGCCGTGATGGCGACGGTGGTGACGATGTCCTGGACGAGCGCGCCCCGGGACAGGTCGTTGACCGGCTTGCGCAGACCCTGCAGGACCGGGCCGACGGCGATCGCGCCGGCCGAACGCTGCACGGCCTTGTAGGTGTTGTTGCCGGTGTTGAGGTCGGGGAAGATCAGCACGCTGGCCTGCCCGGCGACCTCCGAGCCGGGCAGCTTGGTCGCGGCCACGGACGGCTCCACGGCGGCGTCGTACTGGATCGGGCCCTCGGTCTTCAGGTCGGGGCGCCGCTCGCGCACCAGCTCGGTCGCCGTGCGCACCTTGTCCACGTCGGCGCCCGAACCGGAGGTGCCGGTGGAGTACGACAGCATCGCGATCCTCGGCTCCACACCGAACTGCGCGGCCGTGGCCGCCGACTGGACGGCGATGTCCGCGAGCTGCTCGGCGTCCGGGTCCGGGTTGACCGCGCAGTCGCCGTACACCAGCACCTTGTCGGCCAGGCACATGAAGAAGACCGACGACACGATCGAGGCTCCCCCGGAGGAGGGATCCCCAGGCCTGGTCTTGATGATCTCGAAGGCGGGCCGGATGGTCGCGGCCGTGGAGTGCACCGAGCCCGACACCATGCCGTCGGCCAGGCCCTCCTGGACCATCAGCGTGCCGAAGTAGTTCACGTCGGAGACGACGTCGTAGGCCAGTTCCACCGTGACGCCCTTGTGGGCGCGCAGCGCGGCGTACTTCTCGGCGAAGGAGTCGCGCAGCTCCGAGGTCGCCGGATCGATGAGCTGACTGTCACCGAGGTCGATGCCCAGGTCGGCGGCCTTCTTGCGGATCAGGTCGAGCGGGCCGAGCAGCGTCAGGTCGCACACGCCGCGGCGCAGCAGCACCTCGGCGGCGCGCAGCACCCGCTCCTCGGTGCCCTCCGGCAGCACGACCCGGCGCTTGTCGGCGCGGGCCCGTTCCAGCAGCTTGTGCTCGAACATCATCGGGGTGACCCGGTCGCCGCTGGAGGCGCTCACGCGGTCGGCCAGCCCGGCGGTGTCGACGTAGGTCTCGAACAGGCCGAGCGCGGTCTCCGCCTTGCGGGGCGTGGCCGCCGTCATCTTCCCCTCCAGGGAGAAGAGCTGCTCGGCGGTGGGGAAGCTGTTGCCGGAGACCGACAGCACGGGGGTGCCGGGGGCGAGGCGGGCGGCCAGCGTGAGGATCTCCTCGCGCGGGACCTCGTTCAGGGTCAGCAGCACGCCGGCGATCGGCGGGGTGCCCGCACTGTGCGCGGCCAGCGAGCCGACGACCAGGTCGGCCCGGTCGCCCGGCGTCACGACCAGGCAGCCCGGGGTCAGGGCGGCCAGGAAGTTCGGCAGCATCGCACCGCCGAAGACGAAGTCCAGCGCGTCCCGGGCGAGCCCGGACTCGTCGCCGAGCAGCACCCGGGCGTCGAGGTGCCGGGCGATCTGCGCGACCGTCGGCGCGGACAGCGCGGGCTCGTCCGGCAGCACGTAGCAGGGCTCCGGCAGCCGGCCGGCCAGCCGTACGGCGATCTCCTCGCGGTCCTCGCGGGCCACCCGGTTGGCCACCATCGCCAGCACGTCGCAGCCCAGCGCCTCGTACGCGCGGTAGGCGTTGCGGGTCTCGGCGAGCACGGACTCGGCCGACTGCCCCCGGCCGCCGACGACCGGGACGACGGACGCGCCGAACTCGTTGGCCAGCCGCGCGTTCAGCGCCAGCTCGTCCGGCAGCTGGGTGTCGGCGAAGTCGGTGCCGAGGACCAGGACGACGTCGTAGTCGCGGGCGACCCGGTGGAAGCGGTCCACCAGCGTGGAGACCAGTTCGTCGGTGCCCCGCTCGGCCTGGAGCGCGGACGCCTCGTGGTAGTCCATGCCGTAGACCGTGTCGGGGTTCTGGGACAGCCGGTAGCGCGCCCTCAGCAGTTCGAACATGCGGTCGGGCCGGTCGTGGAACAGGGGACGGAAGACGCCGACCCGGTCGACCTGCCGGGTCAGCAGTTCCATGATCCCCAGCTCGACGACCTGGCGGCCGTCGCCGCGGTCGATGCCGGTCACGTACACGCTGCGCGTCACGCGTGCTCTCCGATCGTTGTCATCGCTGTCGGTCGTCGCCGGTGCGTCACCGCACAAAAATCGCCCACCGGGGTGAGCGGACCTTCTTGACAATACCTCCGGCGGCAGATAAGGCGCCCGTCAAGCCCGGCACGGCCCCACCAGCGGGTGAACACCCCTGGCCACCGCCCTCCGGACCCGCTCGCGGGGTCGCGCGCGGGTGACCGTTCGTCGTGCCTCGGGGGAGCGTGATTGAATCGAAAGGGCTCACCGGTACCGACAGCGAGCAGGAGACACAGCACGATGCGCATCGGAGTTCTCACCGCAGGCGGCGACTGCCCCGGCCTGAACGCAGTGATCCGGTCGGTCGTGCACCGCGCGGTGGCCCAGTACGGCGACGAGGTCATCGGCTTCGAGGACGGCTACCGGGGTCTGCTCGACCGCCACTACCGCACCCTCGACCTGGACGACGTCAGCGGCATCCTGGCCAGCGGCGGCACCATCCTCGGCTCCTCCCGGCTGGAGCGCGACCGGCTGCGCGAGGCCTGCGAGCGGGCCACCGACATGGCCGAGGAGTTCGGCATCGACGCCCTCATCCCGATCGGCGGCGAGGGCACGCTCACGGCGGCCCGCATGCTCGCCGACGCGGGCCTGCCGGTCGTCGGCGTCCCCAAGACCATCGACAACGACATCTCCGGCACCGACCGCACCTTCGGCTTCGACACCGCCGTCGGCGTGGCCACCGAGGCCATGGACCGCCTGAAGACCACGGCCGAGTCCCACCAGCGGGTGATGGTCGTCGAGGTCATGGGCCGGCACGCCGGCTGGATCGCCCTGGAGTCCGGCATGGCCGCCGGTGCCCACGGCATCTGCCTGCCCGAGCGCGCCTTCGACCCCGCCGACCTGGTCAAGATGGTCGAGGAGCGGTTCGCGCGCGGCAAGAAGTTCGCCGTCATCTGCGTCGCCGAGGGCGCCCACCCCGCCGAGGGCACGATGGACTACAGCAAGGGCGCCATCGACCAGTACGGCCACGAGCGCTTCCAGGGCATCGGCACCGCGCTGGCCTACGACCTCGAGCGCCGCCTCGGCAAGGAGGCCAAGCCGGTCATCCTCGGCCACGTCCAGCGCGGTGGCGTGCCCACCGCCTACGACCGCGTCCTCGCCACCCGCTTCGGCTGGCACGCGGTGGAGGCGGCGCACCGGGGCGAGTTCGGCAAGATGACGGCTCTGCGCGGCACCGAGATCGAGATGGTGCCGCTGGCCGAGGCCGTCACCGAGCTGAAGACCGTCCCGGCGTACCGCATGGAGGAGGCGGAGTCGGTCTTCTGACCGTCCCGCCCGCACGTACGCCCGCCCCGACCGGGGGCCTGCTCCCTGGTGCGGGGCGGTCGCGCGTGCGGGTCGCTTCAGAGCAGGTGGTCGGCCTTTCCGGCGGCGGGCGGAGCTGCGAGTGCCGGCCTGCGTGGTGCGGGTGTGCGCGGGGGAGTGGGGGTTCGGGGACGCGCGGGAACCGGGGGGAGGGACGCGCATGTGGGCGGTGCTGCCGCAGGCGGGCGCCCAGGGGTACGCGGGGGCGCGGACACAGGAGGTGCGCTTCTCGGGGTGACGGCAGGTGGTGCTGTGCGTCACGGCGAACCGCGTGCCGGATGCCGGTGGGCGGCGTACGGTTGACGTCCGGGAGCGGGGACGGCGTACGGGGGCGGCGCGATGACCACGGGGTACGGCGGCGATCACATCGACTTCCGGGGCGGGACCTTCCACGCCCCCGTCACCGGCAAGGTCGTGCACCAGCACGGTCCCGCACCCACCGCCCTGAACTCCCTCCCGCCGCGCCCCGTCGAATTCACCGGCCGGACCGGGGAACTGGCCGCGC
This sequence comes from Streptomyces sp. NPDC090108, assembly GCF_044747185.1. Lineage (NCBI taxonomy): Bacteria > Bacillati > Actinomycetota > Actinomycetes > Kitasatosporales > Streptomycetaceae > Streptomyces > Streptomyces sp. NPDC090108. The sequence goes on along the minus strand of NZ_JBIVDQ010000001.1, from coordinate 356,662 downwards.
TGCTCGACGCGTTGAGGTCGGCCGCGCCCGGCGGCGCACCCCGCCCCGAGGCGGTCCTCGTCGCCGCCGTCTCCGGGCTCGGCGGGATCGGCAAGACGGCGCTCGCGGTGCGGGCCGCGTGCGAGGCGTGCGAGAAGGGCTGGTTCCCCGGCGGCACCCTCTTCATCGACCTGCACGGCTACAACGACGACCCAGTCACCGCCGGCCAGGCCCTGGACGCCTTCCTGCGCGCGCTCGGTGTGGCCCCGGAGCACATCCCGTCCGGCACGGACCAGCGCGCCGCGCTGTACCGGTCCTGTCTCGACGCCCGGGCCGAGGCCCGGGGGCCGGTTCTCGTGGTCGCCGACAACGCCTCCTCGCCCGCCCAGGTCCGGCCCCTCCTCCCCGGGGGGACCGGACACCGTCTGCTGGTCACCTCGCGCGACCGTCTCCCCCAACTGGGTGCCCGCCTGATCCCGTTGGGTGAGCTGCCACCGCAGGACGCGTACGACCTCCTCGACCGCGCGCTGACGGTCGCCGACCCCGGCGACACCCGCGCGGCCGGTGAACCGGAGGCGGCCAAGCGGCTCGCGGCCCTGTGCGGACACCTCCCGCTGGCCCTCCAGATCGTGGCGGCGCTCCTGGTCATGGACCGTGGCAAGCCCCTTGAGGAACTCGCCGCCGAACTCACGCGCTCCCATTCCCTCCTCGACGAGCTGGACGACGGTGAGCGCAGCGTCCGGGCTGCCTTCGACCTCTCCTACCGCCGTCTGGCGCCCGAACAGGCCCGCCTGCTGCGCCTGGTCGCCCTCGCCCCGGGACCCGGCATCGGCGGCGAAGCCGTCGCCGCGGTCGCCGGCACGAGCACCCCGCCCCTGCGCATGCTGGACGCGCTGGCCAGGGCGCATCTCGTGGAGCGGGGGAGCGGGCGCGACCGGTGGCGGATGCACGACCTGGTGCGGGCGTTCGGGGCGAGCGTGGTGGACGGGGATGCCGGGCTGCGGGAGGAAGGGGACGACGCACGGGAACGGCTGCTTGCGTACTACCTGCGCTTCACCACGGACGCGCATGCCCGGCTGAGCTGGCTGCCGGGGGCGCCGGAGCCGGAGTGTTTCGCGGACCGGGCAGGCGCCTTGGCGTGGCTCGACGGTGAACGGCCCGGTCTGGTGGCCGCGGTCGGGTGGGGGGAGCGGGACCGGTTCGCGAGCGCCGCGGTGTCGCTGGCCGAGCGTCTGGCGGCGTATCTGGACTGGCGGCGGTTCTTCGACGACTGGCTGGTGGTGGGGTGGGCCGCGTGCAGGGCCGCGGACCGTCTCGGGTCCCCGGTCGTCGAGGGCGCCGCGTGGGGCAATTTCGGCGTCGCCCTGCGGCAGACGGGAATGGTTCAGGAGGCGATCGACGCCCATCACCTTTCCCGTGAACTCTTCGTGGAGGCGGGGGACCGGGAGCGGGAGAGCATGGCGTGGGGCGGCCTGGGCCTCGCCCTGCAGGCCGCGGGCCGGGTCGAGGAGGCCATCGAGGCCCACACCCGAGCCTGCGACCTGCACCGGCAGGCCGGCGACCGCCGCCAGGAAGCCATGGCGTGGAACAACCTGGGCGTCACCCTGCAGGACGCGGGCCGGGTGGAGGAGGCCATCGAGGCCCACACCCGGGCCTGCGACCTGTACCGGCAGGTGGGGGACCGCCACCTGGAGGCCACGGCGTGGGGCAATCTCGGCACTGCTCTGCAGTCGACCGGACGGCTGGAGGAGCAGATCCAGGCATTCGCCCGGGCGCTCGAGGTCTTCCGGGAGTTCGAGGACTGGTACCGGTCGGGCGCCGCCCTGTACAACATGGGCGGGGCCTACGAGGCGGCCGGGCGCCCGGCCCAGGCCCACACCTGCTGGCTCCTGGCCGGCGACCTCTTCGCCCGGGCCGGCGCCACCGCCGAAGCCGCCAACGCCCGCGGCCTGGCAGCCGCCATCGGCCCGGACGACTGACCGGCTGCACCCCTACCGGCCGCCATCGGGACCGGACGACCGGCCTGCCGTGCCCCTACGGCCCCTATCGGCCCGGACGCCTGACCCCTAGGGCCGCTCCCCTTCCGACTTCCCGGTCACCGGGCCGAGGAAGACGCCGTCCCGGAAGTCGACGTGGTCCCCCGCGTACGCGGAGCCCGTCCCCGCGCCCCGCCGGCCGTCCGCCCCGGTGTCGCCCGGGGTGCCGCTCGCGCCGCGCACCTGGTGTCTGCGCAGGACCCCCATCGCCACGGCCGCCGCCCGCCGGGCCGCGCGTTCCTGGGAGCCCGAGGCGTCGGCCGCGCTCTTGGCCGTGTCGGCGAGATCGCTGATCCCCCGGATCACGAGCGCGTCGACCTGCCCGCCGAGATGCGCCGCGTGAGCCGCGCCCGACCCCTCCGTCTCGATGGCCGCCGCGTCGTTGTAGTGCGCGCGCAGATGCCGGGCGATCCCGGACCTGGCGTCGGCGAGGACGACGTCCCCCGCGGCGATCGGCTTGAAGTGGGCGCGGATCTCCGGCATGTCCCGTACCGCGGACCGTGCCGCCTGCACCAGCGCGTGCGAGCCCGGCCAGGCCTCGGGGCGCACCAGGAAGCCGTCGGGTGTCCGCTTGCCGCCCTGGACGGCGTACACCCGCGTGCCGATGACGACGTCCCCGATCCCGATGTCCTGCTTCAGGCTGCCCGCGACGCCGACGAAGAGCACCGCCCCGGGCCGCAGCCAGGACACGATCTGTGTGGTCAGCGCGGCGGCGTGCACCGCGCCCTCGCCCAGTTCGGCGAGCGCGACCGACCAGTCCGTCCCGTCGAGCCGGCCGCGCTCGACGCGGGTTCCGCCGGGGTGGACCAGTTCCTCCCGGTCCGTGATGTGCGCGCGTACGGCCGCGTACTCCAGCGCGAGGGCGGTGAGGATCACGACGGTGGATTTCGTCTCTCGCACACCTTTAAGGTACTGCCAAGTCGTCGGTTCGCGACCGGTGTTGACGTGGGGGAGAGGAGCCGCGATGGACGGGCGGGACGAGGCCGGGCTCGGGAAGCTGCTGCTGGCCGAGTACCAGAGCGTCAAGGACGAGCAGAAGGCCAGGATCGGCTTCCGGGACAACCTGCTCTATGTGACGCTCGGTGTCGTCGCGGCCGTCGTCGCCGCGGCCGCGCAGGCGAAGCAGACGTCGATGCTGCTCGCGCTGCCTCCCGTCTGTGTCGTGCTCGGATGGACCTATCTGGTCAACGACGTGAAGATCTCCACCGTCGGCCGTTATGTGCGCGAGGAGCTGACGCCCCGGCTCGCCGGGATAAGCGGCGTGGACGAGGCGGAGGTGTTCCGGTGGGAGCACTTCCACCGCACCGATCCCCGGCGTTGGTCCCGCAAGGCCGTGCAGTGCGTGATCGATCTGCTGGCCTTCTGCGTCGTACCGCTGGCGGCGCTGACCGTGTACTGGGCCGGTGGCCAGGTCTCCGCCGGGCTGCTGGTCCTCTCGGTGGCCGAGGCCGTCGTGGTGGCGGCGCTCGGGTGGTTCGTCGTCGCGTACGCGGTGCCGTTCGGACCCGGGACCACCGCGCCGTGAGGGGACTTTCGGGCCCGCCGGGGGCGAGAACCCCGGACCTCGCCCGGCGGCCGGGTCCGCTCACCCCTTGACCGCGCCGCCCAGCGCGAACCCGCCCCCCAGTTTCCGCGCGACCAGCACGTACAGCAGGATCACCGGCGTCGAGTAGATGACGGAGAACGCGGCGAGCTGCCCGTACGCCACCATGCCCCGGTTGCCGAAGAAGTCGTTGATGCTGACCGAGGCGGGCATCTGGTCCGGGGAGAGCAGCAGCATGAAGGGGACGAAGAAGTTGCCCCACATCAGCACGAACGAGAAGACGGTGACGACGGCGACCCCCGGACCCATCAGGGGCAGCACGATCCGGACGAGGGACTGCAGCGAGGAGGCCCCGTCCGTCCAGGCCGCCTCCTCCAGTTCTCTGGGCACGCCGTCCATGAAGTTCTTCATCAGCCAGATGGCGAAGGGCAGTTGCGAGGCCGCGAAGAACAGGATCGTGCCCTGGAGCGTGTCGATCAGGTCCACCCGCACGAACAGCGCGTACACCGGCACCATGATCGCGGTGATCGGCAGGCTCGTCGCGAACAGGATCGCCAGCAGGAACGGCCGGTTGAACCGGGAGCGGAACCGCGAGAGCGGATACGCGGCGAGGGCCGCGCAGACCACGGTCAGCGCGGTGGCGCCCCCGCACAGGATCAGGCTGTTGAGCAGCGGCGTGTAGGTGATGTCCGGGGTCAGGATGGCGTCGAAGTTGCCGAGCGTGAGTCCGTCGGGGACCTTCACCCGCAGATTCGCCCGCGGGTCCACCGCGGACAGCAGCACCCAGACGAGGGGCAGCGCGAACGCCGCGGCGACGGCGAGCAGCGCGGCGTCGGCGGCCAGGCGGCGGGAGGTGCGGCGGCGGGACATGGCGGTCACTGCACCTCCGTCCGCAGCAGGCGCAGATAGACGACGGAGAACAGGGAGCCGACGAGCAGCAGGAGCAGGGCGACGGCGGTGCCGTACCCGATCATGCTGTTCTGGAAGGCCTGTTCGTACATGAACAGCGGCAGCGTCTGGCTCCGGTCGCCCGGCCCGCCTCTGGTCATCACCCAGATCAGCCCGAAGACGGACAGCGTCTGGAGGGTGTTCAGCATGAGGTTGGTGCCGATGGAACGCCGGATCATGGGCAGCGTGATGTGCCACAGCCGCCGCCACCCGCCGGCGCCGTCCACCTCGGCGGCCTCCGTGATCTCGCCCGGTATCCCGTCCAGCGCGGCGGAGTAGACGAGCATCGAGAAGGCGGTGCCCCGCCACACGTTCGCGAACGACACCGCCAGGATCGGCAGCGTGAACAGCCAGTTCTGGCGCGGCAGATGGAGCCAGTCGAGGATCGCGTTCAAGGTGCCCTCGCGCCGGAAGAAGGCGTAGAGCAGGAACCCGGCGACGACCTCGGGCAGCACCCAGGCGGTGACGACGATCCCGCCGGTGAGCGTGCGGACCGGCCGGGAGGCCCGCTTCATGAGACCGGCCAGCGCCAGCCCCAGCGTGTTCTGCCCGAGGAGCGAGGACACCACGGTGAACACCAGTGTCAGCCATACGGCGTTGAGGAACGCGTCGTCGCGGAAGGCCCGGCGGAAATTGGCCAGGCCGACGAACGAGGAGTGCGCCTGGCCGGTCAGCTGGAGGTCGGTGAAGGCGATGGAGACGCAGTAGGCGATCGGGCCGGCGAGGAACAGCAGCAGCAGGACGAGGGCCGGCCCGAGGGGGAGGACCCGGGTGAGCGCGCGGGCGAGGGAGCGGGTGAGGGGCAGCGGACGGGAGCGGTCCAGGGCGCGGGGCAGGGGCCGCGCGCCCTGCGGGGGTGCCGTCACCTCCGGGTGACCTGGCCGTCGGTGACGTCCTTGAGGGTGGCGTCGTAGTCGTCCGCCGCCTTCCCGACGGACGCGTCACCGGTCGTCACGCCCTCCATGGCCTCCTGGATCGCGGTCGACACCTTCGGGTACGCCGGGTAGGCGGGCCGGTAGTGGGTGCTGGCGACCAGGTCGGTGAAGAACTTGATGCCGGGCTGGGCGGTCGCGTACGAGGGGTCGGCCGCGACGTCCTTGCGCACCGAGATGCCGGAGTTGGCGATGTACCACTTCTTGGCGTTGGCCTCGGTCTGCATCGTCCGGATGAAGTCGAAGGCGAGGTCGGGGTTGCCCGCCTTGGCCGGGACGGACCACGTCCAGCCGCCGGACATGCTCACCTTGCCCGGCGCCTGGCCGTGCTGGGTGGGCATCGCGGCGAGACCGAGCTTCTGGGACCACTCGGGCCAGGCGTGGCCGCTGCCCGCGAGCCAGGCCTGCGGGAGCCAGGAGCCGTCCAGGTCGATGCCGAGCTTGCCCTGGGGGAGCAGTTCGCCGTTGACGGCGGTCGCGAAGTTGGGGTCCAGGGCGTCGGAGACGTCGGGGCCCAGCTTCTCCTGGTAGACCGTGCGCACGAAGGAGAGCGCGTCCTTGAAGGGCTGCCCGGCGGTCACCCACTTCTTCGCCGCGCTGTCGTAGAGCGGATCGGCGCCGCCGTCGCCCGTGCCGTACAGCAGCATCTCGAAGCCCTGCATGGTGGCCCGCTCACCGGCCGGCTTGCCGGTGTACACGTTGAGCGGCGTGACGCCCGGCACCTTCTCCTTGATGGTCCGCGCGGCCGCCAGCACGTCGTCCCACGTCTTCGGCTGCCAGTCCGCCGGGAGCCCCGCCTTCCTGAACACCCCCTTGTCGAACCAGAGTCCGCGGGTGTCCGTGCCGTCGGGGACGCCGTACGTCTTGCCGTCCTGCCCCTTCGCCGCGCTCTTCGCGCTGTCGATGAACTGCTGCCAGTCCGGCCACTTGTCCAGATAGGGGTCGAGCGGCTTCAGATACCCGCTGGTGATGTCCGAGTTGATGAGGAAGGTGTCCTCGTAGACCAGGTCCGGCGCGGTCCGCGGCGAGCGGAGCATCTGCTGGAGCTTGGTGTAGTACTCCGAGTCCGGCGCCTTGATCGGCACCAGCTCCACCTTCTTGCCGGGGTACTTCTTCTCGAACTGCCGCTTGATGTCGGCGACATAGGTGTCCATCACCTTGATGGAGTTGTCCATCGACTCCTTGTAGGAGACCTTGATCGTGTCCGGGCTGCTGCCGGAACCCGAGCCGCACGCGGTGAGCGCGGTGGCGGCGAGGGCGGCGGAGAGGAGGGCGGTGAGGGCGGCGGTGGGACGCACGGGCATGACCTCCTGCGGGCGCACATGGGGATGGCGTTGCGTGGAGATGACTGCCGTGCGAACGTAAGAGGAGTGGTCTGGTCAGGTCAATGTGTCTGCAGGGATTGGGAGTTACCGCTTTCTGTCCCGGACCGCAGCGCCCGGCGGTCCCGGGTGGCACCGCCCGGCCCGTGGCTGCCCCTGCCGTCCCTGCCCCGGGCCGTCCGCCGCGGCCGGCTCACCGCGCCCGGATCCACCGGTACTGGAGCTCCGGCCGCCCCACCGTCCCGTACTGCGGGCTCCGCGCCGCCCGCCCCGAGCCGACCAGGTGCTCCAGATAGCGGCGGGCCGTGATGCGCGAGATGCCGACCGCCTCGGCGACACCGCTCGCCGTGAGGCCCTCCCCGCTGTCCCGCAGCACCCCAGTGACCCGCTCCAGCGTGGGCGCGCTCAGCCCCTTCGGCAGCGCCGCCGGCGCGGGGGCCCGGAGCACGGCCAGCGCCCGGTCCACCTCGTCCTGGCCGCTCGCCTCCCCGGCCGCCGCGTGGAACTCCGCGTACCGGACCAGCCGGTCCCTGAGGGTCGCGAAGGTGAACGGCTTCAGCACGTACTGGACCACCCCCAGCGAGACCCCCTCCCGGACCACCGCCAGGTCCCGGGCGGACGTCACCGCTATGACGTCCGCGTGATGCCCCGCCGCCCGCAGCGACCGCGCGAACTGCAGGCCGTGCACGTCCGGCAGGTGCAGATCGAGCAGGAGCAGATCCACCGCCGTGCGGTCCAGGATCCGCCGGGCCTGCGCTCCCGTGTGCGCCTTGCCGACGGTGACGAAACCCGGCACGCGCCCGACGTAGAGCACGTGCGCGTCGGCGGCCACCGGGTCGTCCTCGACCACGAGGACCCGGATGGGGCCGGTGCCGTCCGTCATGCGCCGCCTCCCGCCGCCGGGGCGGTACCGGCCGCCGTACGCAGCGGCAGCCGCGCCTCGAACACCGCTCCGCCCTCCTCGGCCTCGTCCACCGTCAGCGTTCCGCCGAGCCGGGTGACCGCCTGCCGTACCAGGGCCAGTCCCAGGCCCCGGCCGCCGGGCCGGGCCGGTTTCGTGGAGAACCCCGCCTGGAACACCAGGCCCACATGGGCGGGGTCGACCCCCGGACCGGTGTCCGACACACGCAGCACCAGTTCCGTGTCCGGGGCGCAGGCCGTCACCGTCACCCGGGCCCGCGGGCTGCCCTGTGCCGCGTCCACCGCGTTGTCGATCAGGTTGCCGAGGACGGTGACCAGGTCGCGGGCGCCGATCCCGGACGGGAGCGGGCCGTCGGACGGCCGGCTGTCCGGCGACACGATCAGTTCCACGCCCCGCTCGTTGGCCTGGGCCGTCTTGCCCAGCAGCAGCGCGGCCAGGACGGGTTCGCCCACCGCGGCCACCACCTGGTCGGTCAGCGCCTGCGCCAGCTCCAGTTCGGCCGTCGCGAACTCCACGGCCTCCCGCTCCCGGCCCAGTTCGATCAGCGAGACGACCGTGTGCAGCCGGTTCGCGGCCTCGTGCGCCTGGGAGCGCAGGGCCTGGGTGAACCCGCGCTCCGAGTCCAGCTCGCCCATCAGCGACCGCAGTTCGGTCACGTCGCGGAGCGTGACCACCGTGCCCCGGCGCTCACCGCCGGAGACCGGGGAGGTGTTGACGACCAGCACCCGGGACTCGGTCAGGTGCACCTCGTCCACGCGCGGCTCGGACGACAGCAGCGCCCCGGTCAGCGGGGCCGGCAGTCCGAGGCCGGCCACCGAGTGTCCGACCACCTCGTCCCCGCCGTCCACGCCGAGCAGTTCCCGGCCGCCGTCGTTGATCAGCGCCACCCGGTACTGCCCGTCCAGCATCAGCAGCCCCTCGCGCACCGCGTGCAGGGCCGCCTGGTGGTAGTCGTACACGCGGCTCAGCTCGGCCGCGTTCATGCCGTGGGTGTGCCGGCGCAGCCGGGCGTTGGTGACGTAGGTGCCGACCGCGCCCAGCAGCAGGGTGCCCCCGGCGAACAGCAGCAGGGTGGCGACCTGGTCCTGGACCCGCGCGCTGATCGCCTCCACCCTGATGCCGGCGCTGACCAGGCCGACGACCCGGCCGTTCTCCTTCACCGGCGTCACCGCGCGGACGGACGCGCCGAGGGTGCCGGTGTAGGTCTCGGTGAAGGTGCGTCCCCGCTGGGCGGGCGCGATACGGCCGAGGAACGGCCTGCCGATCTGCTCGCGGTCGGGGTGGGTCCAGCGGATGCCCCGCGGATCCATGATCGTGACGAAGTCGACGTCCGCGTCCCGGATGACCTGGAGCGCGTACGGCTCCAGCTCGGCGGAGGGGTCGGGAGTGCGGATCGCCGCGCGCACCGAGGGGGCGTCGGCGATCGAGCGCGCCACCGCGGTCACCTGGCGGACCGCGGCGTCCTCGGCCTGCCGCTCGTCGCTGACGTAGGTGAACAGCGCGTACCCGGCCACGACCACCGCTATGAGCACGGCCTGCATGGCGAACAGCTGCCCGGCCAGGCTGCGGGGCCGGGGGACGACGGCGAGACGCATCCCGCCAGTGTGCCCGGCCGGAGGGACGCGGACGCACCCGCCCGTCCCTGTCGGCGTCCCCGAGCGCGTCCCCGAGGGGCGCGCGCCTCGGGGACGCGGTCGGGCGCACGCGGCCCGGACCGTGCGTTTCCGGCCGCGCCGGCTGCCGGATTCCGGCCGGATCCCCGTGAACGAAATGAACGGAAGGGTGACCGCCCTCACACGGCGGGAGATAGTCACGGCATTCCCCCGCACCGCCCGGACGTGAGCCGCACGCCGGTGATGCCGACGAAGACGTCAAGGAGGGCAGCCGTGGCCGCCAGCACCCCCGATACGGCACCTGCCGCACCCGCTGTGAAGCGGGACCGCACCCATTACCTGTACATAGCCGTCATCGTGGCGGTCGCGCTCGGCATCGCCGTGGGACTCGTCTGGCCCGACGCCGGGGTCGAGCTCAAGCCGCTGGGCACCGGCTTCGTGAACCTGATCAAGATGATGATCTCGCCGATCATCTTCTGCACGATCGTGCTGGGCATCGGCTCCGTGCGCAAGGCCGCGAAGGTCGGCGCCGTCGGCGGCATGGCCCTCGGCTACTTCCTGGTGATGTCGATCGTGGCCCTGGCCATCGGTCTCGTCGTCGGCAACGTGCTGCACCCCGGCGAGGGCCTGCACCTGACCGCCGCGCTCAAGCAGACCGGGCACGCGCAGGTGTCCGCCGACGCGCTGCCGCCCGTCGACTTCGTGCTGTCGATCATCCCGGTCACCTTCGTGTCCGCCTTCACCGAGGGTCAGGTCCTGCAGACCCTGCTGATCGCCCTGCTCGCCGGATTCGCGCTGCAGGCGATGGGTTCGGCGGGACAGCCGGTGCTGCGCGGGGTCGAGCACGTCCAGCGACTGGTGTTCCGCATCCTGTCGATGGTCATGTGGGCGGCGCCCATCGGTGCCTTCGGCGCCATCGCGGCCGTCGTCGGCTCGGCCGGCCTGGACGCGCTCAAGAGCCTCGCCGTGCTGATGCTCGGGTTCTACCTGACCTGCTTCCTCTTCGTCTTCGTCGTGCTCGGCGCGCTGCTGCGGATCGTCTCCGGGGTCAACGTCCTCGCCCTGTTCAAGTACCTCGCCCGCGAGTTCCTGCTGATCCTGTCGACCTCCTCGTCCGAGTCGGCGCTGCCGCGGCTCATCGCGAAGATGGAGCACCTCGGGGTGAGCAAGGCGGTCGTCGGCATCACCGTGCCGACCGGCTACTCCTTCAACCTCGACGGCACGATGATCTACATGACCATGGCGTCGCTCTACATCGCCGACGCCCTCGGCACGCCGATGTCGGTGGGCGAGCAGATCCCGCTGCTGCTGTTCCTGCTGCTCGCCTCCAAGGGCGCGGCGGGCGTCAGCGGCGCGGGGCTCGCGACGCTGGCCGGCGGCCTCCAGTCGCACAAGCCCGCGCTGGTCGACGGCGTCGGCCTGATCGTCGGCATCGACCGCTTCATGAGCGAGGCACGCGCGCTGACGAACTTCGCGGGCAACTCCGTGGCCACGGTGCTGATCGGAACCTGGACCAAGGAGATCGACCCGGAGCGGGTGAAGCGGGTGCTCGCGGGTGAGCTGCCCTTCGACGAGACCACGCTGCCCGACGAGGAGGGCTCGGCGCCCGAGCCCAAGGAGCTCGCCACGGCGTGACGCCGCCGGGGAGCGCCGCTCCCTCTGGACCCCGTACGTCCGGACCCGCCTGAACCGGGGCCGGACGTACGGCTTTTCCCGTCTCCGGCGGGCCCGCGGTCCTTGAGCGTGCCGTCTACGGCTTCGCGCTCACCGACGCCACCAGGTCGCCGGCCTCCGCGGCCGGCATGCCCGAGGCGGTCAGCAGGGTGAGCGTGGCCGCGCGGCCCGCCTCCTCCGCCGGGATCAGACCGTCGTTGACCGCTTCCATCACACCGAACATCATCTGCTCCTGCGCGTACGCGAGGGCCGGTGCGGGCAGCGGGGAGCTGAACACGCCCTCGTCCAGGCAGCGTTGCAGCAGCCTGACCTTGTCCTCGCGCAAGGGGGCGAGCCGTTCGCGGATGCCCTGCACGGTGACCGTGCGCTGGGCGAGCGCGACCAGCAGACGGTAGCGGTCGGCGGCCGCCCACATCGCGAGCACCGAACGGGCCAGCGCCTCGGCCGCGTCCGTGACCCCCGCGCGGGCGCCCGAGTCCGCCTCCGTCAGCGCCTGCACCGCCTCGTCGGTGAGCGTGGAGATCAGCGCCTCCCGGCTCGGGAAGTGCCCGTACACCGTGCGCCGCACGACACCGGCGGCGCGGGCGATCTGGTCCATCGAGGCGTCGGGGTCGCGCAGCAGCTCGGCGAGTGCGACGTCGAGGATGCGGCGCCGGTTGGCGTCCGCGCGGCTGCTGTTACCCGTGGTCATGGCAGTCATTGTGCACGCCCCTCTCGGTCCCGTTCATTTGCACAGCGTTGTGCAGCGCCGTATATTGCACATCGTTGTGCAATTGCACGCCACTGTGCAAGTCGAGCACCGTGCACGCGAGAAGGGCGACCCCTGTCATGCGACTCGTCATGTCCGAACCGGTCGGGAGGACGGACCGGCCCTATGCCCGGCGCTGGTGGGCACTGCTCGTGCTCTGCCTGAGCCTGCTGATCATCGTGATGGCGAACACCGCCCTCACGGTCGCCGCGCCCGACATGACCCGGGACCTGGGCCTGTCCAGCGCCGACCTCCAGTGGGTGATCGACGGCTACACCGTGCCGTACGCGGCGCTGATGCTGCTGCTCGGCGCGATCGGCGACAAGTACAGCCGGCGCGGGGCGCTCGTCCTCGGTCTGCTCGTCTTCGGCGGCGGCGCCGTCTTCGGCAGCCTCGCGGACAGCTCCGCGACCGTCATCGCGGCCCGCGCCGTGATGGGCTTCGGCGCGGCGCTGATCATGCCCGCCACGCTCTCCCTGCTCGCCGCTACCTTCCCGCGCGCCGAGCGCGCCAAGGCCATCACCCTGTGGACCGCCACTGCCGGGCTCGCCATCGCCGCGGGCCCCGTCGTCGCCGGCGCGTTGCTGCGTGGCCACGGCTGGTCCTCCACCTTCCTCATCAACGTGCCCATCGCGGCCGTGGCGATCGTCGGCGCCCTGGTGCTCGTGCCGCCGTCGAAGGCCGGCCACCGTGACCGCATCGACTACGTCGGCGGGCTGCTGTCGGTGATCTGGACCGGCTCGCTGGTCTACATGATCATCGAGGGGCCGCACTTCGGCTGGGGCGCCAAGGCCGTCACCGCGGCGGTCGTCGCGGGCCTCGGGCTGATCGCCTTCGCGCTGTGGGAGCTGCGCCACCCGCACCCCATCCTGGACGTGCGCCGTTTCGCCGACCGCCGCTTCGCGGGCTCCAACCTCGCCGTCGCCCTGTTCTTCCTCGCCGTCTTCGGCGCCTTCTACTACCTCACCCAGCACCTGCAGTTCGTGCTCGGCTACGACGCGCTGGAGACCGGCGTACGGATGCTGCCGCTGGCCGGCGCGGTCTTCGTGGGCTCCGCCCTCACCGGCTGGCTCACCCCGCGCGTCGGCATGAAGTGGACGGTCACCGCGGGCATGGTCGGCGGCACCACCGCCCTCGCCCTGCTGACGCGGGTGGACGCCGCCTCGACGTACGGCGACTTCGTCGCGCCCCTGATCATCCTCGGCCTCGCGATCGGCCTCGCCCTCTCGCCCTGCACCGACGCGATCATGGGCTCCTTCCCCGAGTCCCAGCTCGGCGTCGGCGGCGCGGTCAACGACACCTCGCTGGAGCTGGGCGGCTCGCTCGGCATCGCGATCCTCGGCTCGCTGCTCGCCACGTCGTACGGCGACCACCTCACCGACGCCACCGCCGGCAGCCGGCTCCCGGCGAGCGCGCTGGACACCGCGAAGGACTCGGTCGGCGCCGGGTACGCCGTCGCGCAGGGCATCGGCGACAAGGCCCAGCAGCTGGCCGCGCGGGCGGCGCACACCGGTGACCCGCAGCAGGCCGCGCAGCTCAAGCAGCAGGCCGCCCAGCTCGCGGGCGGTGCCCGGCAGATGGCGGACGCCGTCGGCGCCTCCTTCTCCGACGCGGTCGCCCACACCAGCCTGATCGGCGCGGTGATCCTGGGCGCCGGAACCCTCCTGGTGGCCTTCCTGCTGCCCCGCCGCGAAGCGACCGCCCCGGCGGCGGAGGCCGCGGAGCCCGCGGAGCCCGTGGAAGCCGCGGAAGCCGTGGAAGCCGCGGAAGCCGCGGAAGCCGCGGAAGCCGCGGAGGTCACCGGGGCCGCTGGGGCCGCCGAGGCCCGGGAGCCCGCGCGGGCCGCGGAGGCTGCCGCCGCAGAGCCCACGGAAGCCGCCGAGGTCACGGACCCCGCTCAGGCCGCCGAGGTCACCGAGCCCACGGCAGCCACCAAGGCCACCGCGGCCGCCGGAGCCACCACGGAAGCGGTCGACGCCACGGACGCCGCCGGTGACGCGCAGGGCGTGGCGGACGCGGCGGACGCGGCGGACGCGACCGAGGGCCGGGCGAAGGAGGCCGCGGACAGCGCCGCCCGCTGATCCCCGCGCCACCGCCCGCCGCCCCCGTCGTACCGCCGTCCGCGCGGATCCACTAACGTGCCGAGCCGGAACAACCGGCACGGCACGTCGGTGCGTGTGCGAGAACGCGGTACGGAGGCACGGGGGATGAAGATCGACTGGGACCGGCGCACGTGTGCGCGCAAGGGGCATGTGACCTACGCGCCCGACGATCCCCGGCTGCGGGTGCGGCTGCGCGCCGACACCGGGCTCGGGGAGGTGTGGCGCTGCCTGCGCTGCGGTGACTTCACGCTCGGCGAGCCGCACGGCTCGGGACCGGCCGCCGAGGCGCCGCTCGTCCCGCGCGGGAAGGTGCTGCGGGACCTGTTCATCCTGCGCTTCCTCGCGGTCGAGCGCGCGGTGCGCGGTGTGTTCATCGTGCTGGTCGCCGTCGCCGTCTGGCGGTTCAGCAACAGCCAGGACGCGGTCCGCCGGCTCTTCAACGAGTACCTGGACGCCTTCCGTCCGGTGTTCGTGCACTTCCACTACGACCTCGACCACTCGCCGGTCGTCGGCTCCGTCCAGAAGGCCTTCGGTTACCGGCATTCCACGCTGCTGCTGGTCGCCGGCCTGCTGCTGGCCTACGCGCTGATCGAGCTGATCGAGGCCGTCGGCCTCTGGTACGCCAAGCGCTGGGCGGAGTACCTGACCGTCGTCGCCACCGCGGCCTTCCTGCCGCTGGAGGTCTACGAGCTCACCGAGCACGTGAGCTGGCTGAAGATCGCCACGCTCGTCCTCAACATCCTCGCGGTGATCTACATCGCCGTCGCCAAGCGCCTGTTCGGGCTGCGCGGCGGGCGCCGGGCCTTCGAGGAGGAGCGGCGGAGCGCCTCCCTGCTGGAGGTCGAGGAGTCCGCGGGAGTGGCCGGCTGACCCGCGCGGCGGATCCTGTGCCGCCGCCCGTCTTGCCTTGACGCCGACGTCAGCCCCTACGGTCGCAGGCACGCGAATCGGCGAGCCGGCCGCACGGACCGGGACCACCACCCGCACCCTGCGTTACTACGAGAGGCGCGGGCTGCTGGCCGCGCGGCGCGACGCCAGGGGGCACCGCACGTACGACGAGGACGACGTCAGGCTGCTGCGGCAGATCCGGACGCTGCGGGACTTCGGGTTCGACCTGGAGGAGACGCGGCCGTTCGTGGACTGCCTGCGGTCAGGGCATCCGCAGGGCGACTCCTGCCCCGCGTCCCTGGCCGTCTACCGGCGCAAGCCGGCGGAGCTGGACGCGCTCGTCGGGCAGCTGACCGCGGTGCGGGAGACCGTCGCGGCCCAGCTGCGGCGGGCCGAGGAGGCCCGGGACGGGCCGGCCGCCGACGCGTCGGCTCCGGGCGGTCCGGAGCCTCTGTGCGAGCTGGGAGGGCGGCGGCGATGATCAAGGCGGACGGCGTGGCGGCGGTGGGGGACGCGGACTTCGAGGCGGAGGTGCTCCGCTCGGAACTGCCGGTACTGGTGGAGTTCACCGCGGACTGGTGTCCGCCGTGCCGGCAGATGGGGCCGGTGCTCGGCGCGCTGGCGGCACAGGAGGGCGAACGGCTCGAGGTCGTCCAGGTCGACGTGGACACCGATCCGGAAACGACGAACGCCTATCGCGTGCTGTCGATGCCGACCTTCATGGTTTTCCAGGGAGGTGAACCGGTCAGGGTGATGGTGGGCGCGCGCCCCCTGCGCCGGCTGCTGGCGGAATTGGCCGACGTGCTCCACTGACCCGTACGACGGCTCCCACAGGCCCTGCGACAAGGGGCCGGGCATCAAAAAATCCCCCGTGCAATGGAGTGCGGGGGATTTTCGTGCGTATACTTGATGGTTCGCGACTTCTTTGTGAAAAGGTCGCGAAGAAGTTCACTGACCACAGTATATCCGGGCGGGAGCGGAATTGTCAAACACCGAATTTCCGGACGATGAATTGCGGCACGAGCAGGAATTCATCGACGGACTGTACGCGCGCGTGGACGCGCTGCGGGGCGACGCCGAGACCTCGGTCGCGGACGCGCTCGCGCAGGGCAACACGCCCATGCAGGCCCGGCTGGAGCGGGACATCCTGGTCGCCGAGCGCTCGGGACTGCTCGCCGCGCTGAACGCCGTCGACGGCTCGCTCTGCTTCGGGCGGATCGACCTGTCCGACGGCACGACCCACCACATCGGCCGGATCGGGCTGCGCGCGGACGACGCCGAGCACACGCCCGTCCTCATCGACTGGCGGGCCGACGTCGCCCGCCCCTTCTACGTGGCCACCGGCCACACCCCCATGGGCCTGCGCCGCCGCCGGCACATCAGCACCGACGGCCGTACCGTCACGTCCCTGCACGACGAGATCCTCGACCTCGGCGACGCCACCCGCACCGGCCACGAGGACCCCACGGGCGACGCCGTGCTGCTGTCCGCGCTGAACTCGGCGCGCACCGGCCGCATGGGCGACATCGTGCGGACCATCCAGGCCGAGCAGGACGAGATCATCCGGGCGCCGCACCGCGGCGTGCTGGTCGTGGAGGGCGGTCCGGGCACCGGCAAGACGGCGGTGGCGCTGCACCGCGCGGCGTATCTGCTCTACGAGCACCGCGAGCTGCTGGCCCGCCGTGCCGTGCTCATCGTCGGCCCGAACCCGGCCTTCCTCGGCTACATCGGCGAGGTGCTGCCCTCGCTCGGCGAGACCGGGGTGCTGCTGGCCACCGTCGGCGAGCTGTTCCCGGGCGTGAAGGCCACCGCCACGGACACCCCGGAGGCGGCCGCCGTGAAGGGCCGCGCCGGCATGGCCGACGTGCTCGCCGCCGTCGTACGCGACCGGCAGGCGCTGCCCGACCCGGTGCTCACGATCGAGCACGACCGCGAGGTCCTCATGCTCGACGAGGGCCTGGTCGGCGTCGCCCGCGAGCGCACCCGCGCCGCCGGACTGCCGCACAACGCGTCCCGCGAGTACTTCGAGGGCCACCTGCTCAACGCGCTCACCGAGCTGTACGCCGAGCGCGTGGGCACCGACCCGTACGACGGCAGCAGCCTGCTGGACGCCTCCGACATCACCCAGATCCGCGACGAGCTCGCCGAGAACCCCGAGGTCTGGGCGGCCGTCGACCGGCTGTGGCCCCGGCTCACCCCGCGGCGCCTGGTCGCCGACTTCCTCGCCGAGCCGGACGGCCACCTGCCGCCGGAGGACGCCGACGCGATCCGCCGCCCGGTGACCCGGGAGTGGACGGTCGCCGACGTGCCCCTGCTCGACGAGGCGGCCGAACTCCTCGGCGAGGACGACCGGCCGGCCAAGGCCCGCGCGGACCGCGAGCGGGAGGAGCAGATCGCCTTCGCGCAGGGCGTCCTCGACGTGTCGTACGCCTCCCGCACCTACGAGTTCGAGGACAAGGAGGAGGACGACCCGGAGGGCTCCGAGGTCCTGTCCGCGCACGACATCATCGACGCCGAGCGCTTCGCCGAACGGCACGAGGAGGGCGACCACCGCAGCGCCGCCGAGCGCGCGGCGGCCGACCGCACCTGGGCGTTCGGGCACATCATCGTCGACGAGGCCCAGGAGCTGTCGCCGATGGCCTGGCGGCTGCTGATGCGGCGCAGCCCGACCCGCTCGATGACCCTGGTCGGCGACCCCGCGCAGACGGCCGAGGCCGCGGGCGTCGGCTCCTGGCGGGGCATCCTCGAACCGTACGTCGAGGACCGCTGGGAGCACACCCGGCTCGGCGTCAACTACCGCACCCCCGCCGAGATCATGGACGTGGCGGCGGCCGTGGTGCGCGCGGACGACCCCGGCTTCGAGCCGCCGAGTTCGGTCCGCTCCACCGGCGTGCGGCCCTGGGCGCGGCACGCGGGCGACGACCTGCCCGGCGCGGTGGCCCGCGCCGCCGGCGAACTCACCCCCGAGGAGGGCAGGTTGGCGGTGATCGCCCCGCGCGGGCTGCACCCCGCGCTGGCGGCCCGGCTGGACGGGGTCACCGCCGGGGCCGAGCCCGACCTGACCCGGTCCGTCGTCCTCCTCGACCCGCGTCAGGCCAAGGGCCTGGAGTTCGACTCGGTCCTCGTCGTCGAGCCCGGCGACTACGGCACCAGCGACCTCTACGTGGCCCTGACCCGGGCCACGCAGCGGCTCGGGGTGCTGCACACCGGGGAGCTGCCGAAGGCGCTGGAGGAGGCCTTCGCCCGGCCCGCGACCGCAGGCCGGTGACCGCAGCCCCGTGACCGCGGGCCCGTGGCGTGCGCGCGGCGGCCGGACAGCCGCTCCGGCCGCCGCGCGCACGCGCCACGGCACACCGGTGCGCGCACGCCCGGAGTGCCGTGGTCCCGTTACTCCGGTCGTGGGACCACGGCACCGGGCGTACGGTGGAGTGGAGCGAGCGCAGGCGCCGGGCACATCCCTATGACCCGCCGCGGGAGACAGGGTTCAGACGGGCGCTCGCCGTACGTGTCCGTGCCCACCACGCCGACCCGTCGACATCTCTCACGGGAGTCCGGGGGACACCTCGCCGATACCGCCGATCGAAGGGGCATTCCCATGCGGATCACGTCCACACGCGTGCGCTGTCTGTGCGCCGTCGCCTGCGCCGGACCGCTGCTGTTCGCGGGAGCGGCCGGAGCGGGCGCCGCGACGGCCCTCGCACCCACCGCCTCGCCCTCCGAGATCCTCCAGCTGGTCAACGCCGAACGGGCCAAGGCCGGCTGCCCCGCACTGAACGAGAACGCGCAACTGACCAAGGCCGCACAGGTCTTCGCCGACGACGCGAGCAAGAACCACCTGACGAACCACACCGGTTCCGACGGCTCCAGCATCCAGCAGCGCATGAAGGACGCGGGCTACAACCCGTCCTCCGGCTCCGAGAACATGTCCTGGGGCACCACCGACGCCCAGAAGATCCTCGACGGCTGGAACAAGAGCGCGGCCCACCGCGGCACGATCGTCAACTGCTCCTACAAGGACACCGGCGTCGCCGTGAGCGGCGACTACGCCGTCCAGGTCTTCGCGACCCCCGGCTGACCGACCGGGCGGCCGGCCCGGGCGGCGCCCGGGCCGGACGGGGAAGGGGGCCGAGGGGCATCACCCCCGGCCCCCTTCCCGCTGCCTCAGGCTCTCCGCCGCCTCAGGCCGGGCGCAGCCACACCGTCGCCAGGGGCGGCAGGGTGAGGCGGATGCTCGCCGGCCGGCCGTGCCAGGGCTGGGCATCGGGTTTCACGGCGTCCGGGTTGGTGACGTCACCGCCGCCGTAGCGTGCCGCGTCGGTGTTGAGGACCTCCTGCCAGGCCGGGACGTCCTCGGGGACGCCGAGGCGGTAGTCGTGGCGGACCGCCGGTGACAGGTGGGAGACCGCGAGGAGCGGGTTCCCCGCCGCGTCGTACCGCAGGAACGCCAGGACGTTGTCGTCGGCCGCGTCGCCCGTCACCCAGCGGAAGCCGGCCGGGTCGGTGTCCCGCTGCCACAGCGCCGGGGCCTGCCGGTAGCGGGAGTTCAGGTCGCGGACCAGGTCGCGCACCCCCCGGTGGTCCGCCGCGGCGCCGTAGGCCGGGTCCAGCAGCCACCAGTCGGGGCCGTGCGCCTCCGCCCACTCGGCGCCCTGCGCGAACTCCTGCCCCATGAACAGCAGTTGCTTGCCGGGGTGGGCCCACATGAAGCCCAGGTAGGCGCGGTGGTTGGCGCGCTGCTGCCACCAGTCGCCGGGCATCTTCGACACCAGCGACCGTTTGCCGTGGACGACCTCGTCGTGCGAGATGGGCAGGACGTAGTTCTCGCTGTAGGCGTACACCATGGAGAACGTCATCTCCTGGTGGTGGTAGGCCCGGTGCACGGGATCGTGGCTCATGTACCCCAGCGAGTCGTGCATCCAGCCCATGTTCCACTTCAGCCCGAAGCCGAGGCCCCCGAAGCCGCTCGGGCCCTTGTGGTGCGTGGGCCGCGTGACCCCGTCCCAGGCGGTGGACTCCTCGGCGATCGTCACCACCCCGGGGCAGCGCCGGTAGACGGTGGCGTTCATCTCCTGGAGGAAGGCCACCGCGTCCAGGTTCTCCCGGCCGCCGAAGCGGTTCGGCGTCCACCGGCCCGGCTCGCGCGAGTAGTCGAGGTAGAGCATCGAGGCGACGGCGTCCACGCGCAGCCCGTCGATGTGGAACTCCTCGCACCAGTACACGGCGTTCGCCACCAGGAAGTTGCGCACCTCGCGCCGGCCGAAGTCGAACTCCAGCGTGCCCCAGTCGGGATGGGCGGCCCGCAGCGGATCGTGGTGCTCGTACAGCGGGCGTCCGTCGAACTCGGCCATCGCCCACTCGTCGCGCGGGAAGTGCGCGGGCACCCAGTCCATCAGCACCCCGATGCCCGCCTGGTGCAGCCGGTCCACCAGGTACCGGAAGTCGTCCGGGGTGCCGAGCCGGGCCGTCGGCGCGTAGAAACCGGTGACCTGGTAACCCCAGGAGCCGCCGAAGGGGTGCTCGGCGACCGGCATCAGCTCCACGTGCGTGAAGCCCAGATCGGTGACGTACGCAGGGAGCTGCTCGGCGAGCTGCCGGTAGGTGAGACCGGGACGCCAGGAGGGCAGGTGCACCTCGTACACCGAGAACGGCGCCTCGTGCACGGGGGTGTCGCCCCGGTGCGCCATCCACTCGGCGTCGCCCCACTCGTGGTGCGAGGCGTCCACGATCGAGGACGTGGCCGGCGGCACCTCCGTACGGCGGGCCAGCGGGTCGGCGCGCAGCGTGCGCGAGCCGTCCGGGCGGGTGATCTCGAACTTGTACAGCTCACCCTCACCGACGCCGGGCAGGAACAGCTCCCACACCCCGGACGAACCGAGCGAACGCATTGGGAACCCGCTCGCGTCCCAGTAGTTGAAGCCCCCCGCGACTCGGACGCCCCGCGCGTTCGGTGCCCACACCGCGAAGCGGGTGCCCGTCACCCCCTGGTGGGTCATGACCCGCGCCCCGAGCGCCTGCCACAGCTGCTCGTGCCTGCCCTCGCCGATCAGGTGCAGGTCCAGTTCGCCCAGCGTGGGCAGGAAACGGTAGGCGTCCTCGGTCTCGTGCGCGGTGCCGTCGTACGTCACGAGCAGGCGGTAGGCCGGTACACCGGCCAGCGGGAGCAGCCCGGAGAAGAAGCCGTCGCCGTCGTCGTGCAGCTCCGCCCGGAGCGTGCCGGACACGACAGTGACCGCCCGCGCGCAGGGCCGGTAGGCGCGGAACGCGACGCCGCCGGGGACCGGATGCGCGCCGAGCACGGCGTGCGGGGCGTGGTGGGTGCCGCTCAGCAGCCGCTCACGGTCGCCGGCGTCGATCGCGGGCGACACGGCGATCTCCGTCCCGGCGGCCGGCGCGCTCTCCGGGGATCCGGCGTCCGGCGCGGTCCCGAATGCCTCGGTGCCCCCGGCGTCCGGCGCGGTCCCGAGGGGTTCGGCGAGCCCGGCCTCCGCCGCGGGCTCCGTGTGCGCCGCTTCCGACGGGGCCGGGTCGGGCTCCGGGGTGCGGGCGCGCGGGACGGCGGCCGCGGCGGGCGCGGCGGAGCCGCGCGCGCCCCGGTCCGCGTTCCCGCTCCCGTTCCTCTTCCTGGCGGACTTGCTCGTGGACTTGCTCGTGGACTTGTTCTTCGAGCGGGCGGGCTTCTTGGACGTCACGGACGAGTCTCCCGGGGGGGTCGGGGCAGGTCGGGCCGGACAGGGGGAGCCGCGGCGAGGCGGTGGACCGCGGCGAGCGGGACGGCGAGCCAGTCGGGGCGGTGCCGGGCCTCGTACACGACCTCGTAGACCGCCTTGTCGGTCTCGAACGCCCGCAACAGCACCGGGTCGGTGCGGGGATCGGTCCCCGAGACCTCGGCGTACCCCGAGCAGTAGGCGGCCCGGCAGGTGTCCGCCCACGCCGGCGCGGGCGGCGCCGCGGAACGGGCCGCGTAGTCGAAGGAGCGCAGCATCCCGGCGACGTCCCGCTCCGGCGGCTGCGGCATGCGCCGTTCCGCCAGCGGCCGGGCCGGCTCCCCCTCGAAGTCGATCAGCGACCAGGTCCCGCCGCCGTCCGGCGCGTCACCGCCGTCACCGGACGGCGAGCGCAGGCACTGGCCGAGGTGGAGGTCGCCATGGACGCGCTGTGCGGTCCAGGTGTGGCCCTCCGCGGCGAGCGCGGCCAGCGCGTCGAAGGCCGACCGCAGACCGCTCTCGTACGGCACCAGCGCGGGCACCGCCGTGACCGCCGCCGCGAGCCGTTCGCGCATGCCGTCCACCAGCGGCCCGAGCTGGGCCTGTCCGAGGGTCGCGGTGGGCAGCGCGCGGGCGAGGGCGGTGTGCACCTCGGCGGTGGCCCGGCCGAGCGCCCGCGCCTCGGCCGCGAAGTCCTCGCCCTTGGCCAGCTCGCGCAGCGCCAGCTCCCAGCCGTCGGCCGCGCCGTTCACGAACGGCTGGAGGACGGCCAGGACATACGGCTCCTCACCCAGCTCGGCACGGATCCACGCCGTCGGCGCGGGCACCCGGGCGCAGCCCTCGCGGGCCAGCGCGAGAGGGAGTTCCAGATCGGGGTTGACGCCGGCCACGACCCGGCGCAGCAGCTTCAGGATGAAGGTGTCGCCGTAGACCACCGAGGAGTTGGACTGCTCCGTGGTGAGCAGCCGGGCCACGAGCCCGTCCCGGATCTCCTGGTCCGGTTCCCGCTCGAAACGCAGGACGCCCACGCGGGCCCGGGTGCGCAGGGCCTCCAGCAGCACCTGGGCCGGCCGGGGGTCGTGGAGGGCGTCGTACACCGTGCGGCCGGCGAGCGGGCCGTCCGTCACATGGCCGATCAGCGCGGGCGCGAGCCGGGGCGGCAGCGCCTCGCGCACGCCTATCAGCAGTTGGTAGCAGTCGCCGGGGTGCGGCGGGGCGCCGGGCGCGGGTGGCTGGTGCACCCGCAGGAGCAGGTGGTACAGGCCCATCCGCCCGGTGCCGGGGAGGAGTTCGGTGACGGCCACGGGGGTGAAGCCGGTGAGCGGGCGCCCCTTGCCGGCGAACCAGCGCTGCCGGGGCAGCCACTGGCGCAGCAGGGGATCGAGCGAGGAGAGAAGGTGTCCGGCAGGGCCGGTGGTGGTGTCGGAGGGGGTGACCGTTTCCGCCATGGGCGTCATGTCCTTTCCCCGGATCGTCGGGGGATGTCTGTCGCGTGCCCCGGGCGGGACGGCGGAAACCGGCCCGCCCGGGGGCCGCTACACCGTGTCGCGGCGCAGCCGGAACCAGTAGAAGCCGTGTCCCGCGAGGGTGAGCAGGTACGGCAGTTCACCGATCGCGGGGAAGCGCACCCCGCCGATCAGTTCGACGGGGTGCCGCCCGTCGTAGGCCCGCAGATCGAGTTCGGTCGGCTGCGGGAACCGGGAGAAGTTGTGCACGCACAGCACGAGGTCGTCTCCTCCCTCCTTCGACAAGGGGGCCTCCCGTAGGAAGGCGATCACCGCCGGGTTCGTCGACGGCAGCTCGGTGTAGGACCCCAGTCCGAAGGCAGGATTCTGCTTACGGATCTCGATCATGCGGCGGGTCCAGTGCAGCAGGCTGGACGGCGAGGACATGGCGGCCTCGACGTTGGTGACCTGGTAGCCGTGGACGGGGTCCATGATCGTGGGCAGGAACAGCCGGCCGGGGTCGCAGGAGGAGAATCCCGCGTTGCGGTCGGGGGTCCACTGCATCGGGGTGCGTACCGCGTCGCGGTCGCCGAGCCAGATGTTGTCGCCCATGCCGATCTCGTCGCCGTAGTAGAGGATCGGCGAGCCGGGCAGGGAGAGCAGCAGCGCGGTGAACAGCTCGATCTGGTTGCGGTCGTTGTCGAGCAGGGGCGCGAGACGGCGGCGGATGCCGATGTTGGCCCGCATCCGCGGGTCCTTGGCGTACTCCGCCCACATGTAGTCGCGTTCCTCGTCGGTGACCATCTCCAGGGTCAGCTCGTCGTGGTTGCGCAGGAAGATGCCCCACTGGCAGTTCGACGGAATGGCGGGGGTCTTGGCCAGGATCTCCGAGACGGGATGACGGGACTCCCTGCGCACCGCCATGAAGATGCGCGGCATCACGGGGAAGTGGAAGGCCATGTGGCACTCGTCGCCGCCGGAGGCGTAGTCGCCGAAGTAGTCGACCACGTCCTCGGGCCACTGGTTGGCCTCCGCCAGCAGCACCTTGTCGGGGTACTGGTCGTCGATCTCCTTGCGGACCCGCTTCAGGAACTCGTGGGTCTCCGGCAGGTTCTCGCAGTTGCTGCCCTCCCGCTGGTACAGGTACGGCACGGCATCGAGACGGAGCCCGTCGATGCCGAGGTCCAGCCAGAACTTCAGCGCGGAGATGATCTCCTCCTGCACCACCGGGTTCTCGTAGTTCAGATCCGGCTGGTGCGAGAAGAAGCGGTGCCAGTAGTACTGCTTGCGTACGGGGTCGTACGTCCAGTTGGAGGCCTCGGTGTCGACGAAGATGATCCGGGCGTCCTGGTACTGCTTGTCGTCGTCGGCCCAGACGTAGTAGTCCCCGTACGGACCGTCCGGATCGCGCCTGGACTCCTGGAACCACGGGTGCTGGTCGCTGGTGTGGTTCATGACGAAGTCGATGATGACGCGCATGCCGCGCTGGTGGGCGGCGTCGACGAACTCCACGAAGTCGGCGAGGTCGCCGAACTCGGGGAGCACGGAGGTGTAGTCCGAGACGTCGTAACCGCCGTCACGGAGCGGCGACTTGAAGAAGGGCGGCAGCCACAGGCAGTCGACTCCGAGCCATTGCAGGTAGTCGAGCCGGGCCGTCAGGCCCTTGAGGTCGCCGACACCATCACCATTGCTGTCCTGGAAGGAGCGGACCAGCACCTCGTAGAAGACGGCGCGCTTGAACCACTCCGGGTCCCGGTCCTTGGCGGGAGTGTCCTCGAATGTGTCCGGGACGGGCTCGTTGACGATCATATGGCGGGTGACCCCCCGATCTGCGGGTTGGACGGTCGCAGAACCGAGAAGACATGCGCGGGTCGACGACCCGGTTCGAGTCGCACATAGTTGGCCCTGCCCCAGTGAAAGGATTCGCCGGTGAGCAGGTCGCGCACCGGTACCGACTCGTGCCATTCCAGGCCGAGTTGCGGCATGTCCAACGACACCGTGGCCTCCTGGGTGACGTGGGGGTCGAGGTTGACGACCACCAGAAGCGTGTTCGAACCGCTGCGTTTCGAGTAGACGATCACCTCGTCCTTGTCGGCGTGATGGAAGTGCAGGTCGCGCAGCCGGCGCAGGGCCGGGTTCTCCCGCCGGATGGTGTTGAGGCGGGTGATGAGGGGGGCGATGGTGCGGCCCTCGCGTGCGGCGGCTTCCCAGTCGCGGTGGACGAGCTGGTACTTCTCCGAATCGAGGTAGTCCTCGCCGCCTTCCCGCAGCGCGGTGTTCTCGCACAGTTCGTAGCCGCTGTAGACGCCCCAGGACGGGGACAGCGTGGCGGCGAGGACGGCGCGGATCTCGAACGCGGGGCGGCCGCCGTGCTGGAGGTAGGCGTGCAGGATGTCGGGGGTGTTGGCGAAGAAGTTCGGCCGCATGTACGAGGCGGCCTCGCCCGACAGCTCGGTCAGGTACTCGGTGAGCTCCTGCTTGGTGTTGCGCCAGGTGAAGTACGTGTACGACTGCTGGAAACCGACCTGCGCGAGGGTGTGCATCATCGCGGGGCGGGTGAACGCCTCGGCCAGGAAGATGACGTCCGGGTCGGCGCCGTTGATCTCGCCGATGACCCGTTCCCAGAACACGACCGGCTTGGTGTGCGGGTTGTCGACGCGGAAGATCCGCACCCCGTGCTCCATCCAGTGCCGCAGCACCCGCACGGTCTCCGCGACCAGCCCGTCCATGTCCGCGTCGAACGCGACCGGGTAGATGTCCTGGTACTTCTTCGGCGGATTCTCCGCGTACGCGATCGTGCCGTCGGGACGGTGGTGGAACCACTCCGGGTACTTCTGCACCCAGGGATGGTCGGGAGAACACTGCAACGCGAAGTCCAGAGCGATCTCCAGCCCCAACTCCCGTGCCCGGCCGACGAAGTGGTCGAAGTCGTCGAGCGTGCCCAGATCGGGGTGGATCGCGTCGTGACCGCCCTCGGGGGAGCCGATCGCCCACGGCACACCGACATCGTCCGGCGTGGCGTCCAGGGTGTTGTTGCGGCCCTTGCGGAACGTGGTGCCGATCGGGTGCACCGGCGGGAGGTAGACGACGTCGAAGCCCATGTCGGCGATCGCCTTCAGCCGCCGGGCCGCCGTCCGGAACGTGCCGTGCGGCTGCTCCGCCGTCCCCTCCGAGCGCGGGAAGAACTCGTACCACGACCCGTACAGGGCACGCTCCCGCTCCACGAGCAGCGGCATCACGTCCGAGGCCGTGACCAGCTCCCGCAGCGGGAACCGGGTCAGCACCTCCGCCACCTCGGGCGTCAGCGCCGCCGCGAGGCGCCAGGCGGCGGGACGGCCGTCGTCGCGCAGGGCAGCCGCCGCGTCCCGGACGACACCCCGCTGCGGCTCGGGGACCCCCCTGGCCGCACGCTCGTGGAGCCGCGCGCCCTCCTCCAGCACCGAACCGGTGTCGATGCCCGCCGGAATCTTGATCCGCGCGGTGTGCCGCCAGGTCCCGATCGGGTCCGACCAGGCCTCCACCGTGTAGGTCCAGCGACCGGGCTCGTCCGCGCTGACCGTGGCACCCCAGCGGTCCGTGCCCGGGGCGAGCTCCCGCATCGGGACCCGTGAGGCCTCCCGTCCGTCGGGGCCGCGCAGGACGGCATGGGCGGCGACGGCGTCGTGCCCCTCCCGGAACACGGTGGCCGACACCTCGAACGGCTCATCGGGCACCGCCTTCGCGGGCCGGCGTCCCTGCCGTACGGCGGGGCGGACGTCGAGGACGGGAATACGGCCGAGAACCGTGCCCCCGGCGGCCGGCGCGGGAGTCGCACCCGGCCCGCCCGTCCCGTGCGCCACCCGTTCCGCCCGTGTCGCCGCGGGGAGTGGCCCGACCGCTTCCGCCGGCGGCACCGGTGCGGCCGGTTCGGTCCGCGTCCCCCGTGTCACCGGCGTGTCCGGCGTCACCGGACCGCCCGGCATCCCCTGGGTCACGGGCCCGGAGCGCTTCTCCCGGCGGGGGGAACGGCCCTGGGGCGGCTCGTGGGCGGGGGCCGCGCGGTCACGGGCCGGGGCCGGTCGCTCCGGTGACGGTGGTGCGCCTGCGGTGTCGCCGGTGTCCGGCTCCACCGGTTTCCCGCTGGCCTTCCTGCTGGTGGTCGGGCGTGCTGACGAGTGGTGCGTGGCGGGCATGACCGCTCCTGTCCGCGTCAACGTGGGTGTGGGCGGATGGATGGGCGACGTGGGTCCTGCGGCTGTGCGGGACTGCGCCTTCGGGGTCGTACCGGAGGAGCCTTCCCAAGTGTTTCGGGTGGGCAATCCGGCACTTTGTTAACTACTCGCGCGTATGTCTACGTACAAGACCGGCCCCTTTTTCCGGTTTCCCACCCACAAGGCATCAACTCCCCTCCGTCTGCCCGGGGATGGGCGGGGAGGGGCGGATACCGGACAGCGGCGGGGGGCGCGGTCGCGGGGGCGGAGGGGCCGGCTCCGCTGAGGGTGCCGTTCCGTTCCGATCCGTCCCGTCCCGACCGCTTCACCCGGATGCCTCCCCACCGACGCCCCGGTAACCACTACCGTCGAAACTGACGACGAGACGTACAGCGCCGTGCGTCTCACCCGCGACACGCGTCCTAGGTGGAAGAGTGAAGGCGATCCGTCGGTTCACCGTCCGTCCCGTTCTCCCCGAACCCCTCCGGCCGCTCAGCGACCTGGCGCGCAATCTGCGCTGGTCCTGGCACGCGGAGACGCGCGATCTGTTCCAGTCCGTCGACCCCGAGCACTGGGCCGCCGCCGAGGGCGACCCGGTCCGGCTGCTGGGCCGGGTGGGTCCCGCGCGGCTCGCCGAGCTGGCCGAGGACCGGCGGTTCCTGCGCCGGCTGACCGCGGCCGCCGACGACCTGCACGACTACGTGACCGGCGACCGCTGGTACCAGCGCCAGGGCGACGGCCTGCCCGCGGCCGTCGCCTACTTCTCGCCCGAGTTCGGCGTCACCGCCGCCCTGCCCCAGTACTCCGGCGGCCTCGGCATCCTCGCCGGCGACCACCTGAAGGCGGCCGGTGACCTCGGCGTGCCGCTGATCGGGGTCGGACTGCTCTACCGGCACGGCTACTTCCGCCAGACCCTGTCCCGGGACGGCTGGCAGCAGGAGCACTACCCGGTGCTCGACCCCAACGAGCTGCCGGTCACCCAGCTGAAGGAGGCCGACGGCACCCCCGCGGGCGTGTCCCTCGCGCTGCCCGGCGGCCGGGCGCTGCACGCCCGGATCTGGGTGGCCCAGGTGGGCCGGGTGCCGCTGCTGATGCTCGACTCCGACGTGGAGGAGAACGACCTCGGCGAGCGCGGTGTGACCGACCGGCTCTACGGCGGCGGCAGCGAACACCGGCTGCTCCAGGAGATGCTCCTCGGCATAGGAGGTGTGCGGGCCGTACGGACCTACTGCCGGCTCACCGGGCACGCGGAGCCCGAGGTGTTCCACACCAACGAGGGGCACGCCGGCTTCCTCGGCCTGGAGCGGATCGCCGAGCTGTGCGCGGGCGGCCTCGGCTTCGACCCCGCGCTGGAGGCCGTACGCGCCGGGACCGTGTTCACCACGCACACCCCCGTGCCCGCCGGCATCGACCGGTTCGACCGGGATCTGGTGGCCCGGCACTTCGGGCCCGACGCCGAGCTGCCGGGCATCGACGTGGCGCGCATCCTGGCGCTCGGCATGGAGACGTACCCGGGCGGCGAGGCCGGCCTGTTCAACATGGCCGTGATGGGCCTGCGGCTCGCCCAGCGGGCCAACGGGGTGTCGCTGCTGCACGGCCAGGTCAGCCGGGAGATGTTCGCCGGACTGTGGCCGGGATTCGACGCCGAGGACGTGCCGATCACCTCGGTCACCAACGGGGTGCACGCCCCGACCTGGGTCGCGCCCGAGGTGCTGCGCCTGGGCGCCCGGCAGATCGGCGCGCACCGGGCCGAGGACGCGCTGACCGTCGGCGGCTCCGAACGCTGGGACCTGGTCGCGGACATCCCCGACCAGGAGATCTGGGAGCTGCGCCGCACGCTGCGCGAACAGCTGGTCATGGAGGTGCGCGACCGGCTGCGCGTCTCCTGGCGGCAGCGGGGCGCGGGCAACGCGGAGCTGGGCTGGATCGACGGCGTGCTCGACCCCGACGTGCTGACCATCGGCTTCGCCCGGCGCGTGCCGTCGTACAAGCGGCTGACGCTGATGCTGCGGGACCGGGACCGGCTGACGCGGCTGCTGCTGGACCCGGAGCGGCCGGTGCAGATCGTCGTCGCGGGCAAGGCGCACCCGGCGGACGACGGCGGCAAGCGGCTGGTGCAGGAACTCGTGCGGTTCGCGGACGAGGCGCGGGTCCGGCACCGGATCGTCTTCCTGCCCGACTACGGCATGGCGATGGCGCAGAAGCTCTACCCGGGCTGCGACATCTGGCTGAACAACCCGCTGCGCCCGCTGGAGGCCTGCGGCACCTCGGGGATGAAGGCCGCCCTCAACGGCTGTCTCAACCTCTCGGTGCTGGACGGCTGGTGGGACGAGTGGTTCCAGCCGGACTTCGGCTGGGCGATCCCGACCGCGGACGGCTCGGCCATGGACACCGACCGGCGGGACGACATCGAGGCGGCCGCCCTGTACGACCTGCTGGAACAGCGGATCACCCCGCGCTTCTACGAACGGGGACGCGCGGGACTGCCCGACCGCTGGATCGAGATGGTCCGCCAGACCCTGACCCTGCTCGGTCCGAAGGTGCTGGCCGGCCGGATGGTCCGCGAGTACGTCGACCGCCTCTACACCCCCGCCGCCCAGGCCCACCGCGCGCTGACCCCGGACACGGCGCGTGAGCTGGCCGCCTGGAAGGGCAGGGTGCGGGCCGCGTGGCCCGGGGTGAGCGTCGACCACGTGGAGGCCACGGCGACGACGGCCACCGCGGAGCTCGGCACCAGCGTGGGTCTCCGGGTGCGGGTGGCGCTCGGCGACCTGACCCCGGACGACGTCGAGGTGCAGGCCGTCTCCGGCCGGGTCGACTCCGCCGACCGGATCACCGACGCCGGCAGCGTGCCGCTGAAACCGGTCGGCAACCCCGACCTGGAGGGCCGCTGGCTCTACGAGGGCCCGCTCTTCCTGGACCGCACCGGCCCGTACGGCTACACGGTGCGCATCCTCCCCTCCCACCGGCTGCTGGCCTCAGGCGCCGAACTGGGCCTGGTGGCGGCGCCGTCGGGAGAGGCGGCGGAAGGAGCGGGCGTGCTGATGCGGTGACCCGGCGTCGCGAGGGCCGAGCGGCGCGGTGACCGGGTGGCGGGCTGAGCCGGTGACGTGGTGACGCCCGCGGACGCGGCGCCGTGCGGACGCGGCGCCGTGCCCGGACCTGCCGCTCAGTCCTCCCGCAGATGCGCGGTCAGCCGCTTCAGCACGGTGCCGCAGCGGCGGGCGTACGCGTGCTGCAGACCACGGGTCGCCGCGCCGCCCGCCCGGGCGTACCACCGGTGGGCGCGGCTGAAGGCCGCCACCGTCAGCCAGACCGTGCCGTCGCCGGTGCGGTCGACCACGAAGGCCTCCTCGCCGGACTCGGGGTGGCCGGCGAGGGTGCCGTAGGCCCAGCCCGCGCGGCGGTCCTCCTCGACGGTCCAGACGACACGGCAGGGGGCCCGGACGATGCCGGCCAGCGTGACGGTGACGTCGACGTCGGGGGCGGCGCGGTCGGCGGAGCTGTCGATGCCGACGCCCAGCGCGCGGTGCATCTCCCAGGTGAGGACCGCGTCCGCGGCCCGCCGGAAGAGTTCCTGGCCCTCGCCGAGGCGGGTGCGGACGAACAGGGGACGGAAGCCGGGCGGGCAGAACGTCAGGTCACCGTGGGTCGCGCCGACCGGCTCGTAGGTGAAGGGCGCCGAGGACATGGTTCACAAGAGTAGGGCGGTACCCGGAACCTGCTCCTCCCGGGTACCGCCCCACCGCAGCTACTCGGCCACTGCCAGGACCTCACGCGGCCACGGCTCGGCCCTCACGCGGCCGCTACGAGACGTTGACCGCCGACCAGGCCGCCGCCACCGCGTTGTACTCGGCGCTGCCGGAGCCGTACAGCGCGGCCGCCGCGGACAGGGTGCCGGTGCGGGCCGACTTGTAGTTGGTGGTCGACGTGAAGTACGTCGTCAGCGCCTTGTACCAGATCTGCAGCGCCTTGGCGCGGCCGATGCCGGTGACGGTGGAGCCGTTGGACGTCGGGGAGTTGTAGCTGACGCCGTTGATGGTCTTGGCGCCGCTGCCCTCGCTCAGCAGGTAGAAGAAGTGGTTGGCGACGCCGGACGAGTAGTGCACGTCGAGGTTGCCGACGCCGGAGGACCAGCTGTCGGCGGAGCCGCCGTCCTTGCTGGGCTTGTCCATGTAGCGCAGCGGGGTGCCGTCGCCGTTGATGTTGATCTTCTCGCCGATGAGGTAGTCACCGACGTCGGAGGAGTTGGCGGCGTAGAACTCGACGCCGGTGCCGAAGATGTCGGAGGTGGCCTCGTTCAGACCGCCGGACTCACCGCTGTAGTTGAGGCCGGCGGTGTTGGAGGTGACACCGTGGCTCATCTCGTGGCCCGCCACGTCCAGCGAGGTCAGCGGGTGGTTGTTGCCGCTGCCGTCGCCGTAGGTCATGCAGAAGCAGCTGTCGTCCCAGAACGCGTTCACGTACTGGTTGCCGTAGTGGACGCGGGAGTAGGCGCCGACACCGTTGTTCTTGATGCCGCTGCGGCCGAAGGTGTTCTTGTAGAAGTCCCAGGTCTCCTGGGCGCCGTAGGCGGCGTCGGCCGCGGCCGTCTGGTCCGTGGTCGAGCTGGAGGCGGTACCGGTGCCCCAGACGTCGTCCGCGTCGGTGAACAGGGTGCCGGCGCTGGAGGTCGTGGTGTGCGACTTGTTGTACGTCTTGTGCCCGCCGCGCGTGCCGTCGGTCAGCTGGTACGTCGAGCCCGACAGCGTGGTGTTGAGGCTGACGGTGCCCGAGTACAGCGTCTTGCCGGTGCCGGTCTCGATGCCCTGGTACTCGAAGAGCTTCTTGCCGGTCGCGGCGTCGGTGATGACGTGCAGCTGGTTCGGGGTGCCGTCGTCCTGGAGGCCGCCGACGATCGTCTCGTAGGCGAGGACGGGCTTGCCGGAGCCGGCCCAGATCACCTTGCGCGCGCCGTCCGAGGCGGACTTGGCGGAGCCCAGAGTTCTGGCGGCGCTCAGCGCCTGCTTCTCCGCCTTGGCGGCGGTGATCTGCGGCTTGAGCGAGGCCACCTTGATCGCCGACTTGGCGGCCTTGGTGACGCCCTCCGTACGGCCCGACTTGGCGGTGTGGACGACCAGGTCGCCGCCGAGCACCGGGAGTCCGGCGTAGGTGCGCTCGTAGCGGGTGTGGACGGTGCCGTCGACGTCCTTGACGACGTCCTTGACGACCAGCTTCTCCTTGGCGCCGAGGCCTATGGAGCGGGCGGTCTCGGACGCGCCGGACTGCGCCTGCTGGATCAGCGTGGTGCGGGCCGAGGCCGACAGCGCGGTGGGGGCGGCCGAGAGGGGCTTGGCCGCGGCGGTGGGCTGGGCGGTGGCGCTGGTGGACAGGCCGGTGGAGAGCAGGGCACCTGCGGCGACCGCGGTGGCGATGGCGAGAGTGGTGCGGTTGCGACGCGCGTAGAGGGGGCTCACAGAAGCTCCTTCATGTGGGGGAGAGCCGGTCGGTGTGGGGTTACTGGCCGGCGATCTGGGTGGTGAAGTTGCTGTGCTGCTGCGGCGGGTGGAGAGAGAGTGACACCAGGGACGCGTACATGTCATGACCCTGCTGTGATGTTGGCCGAAAGTGAACTGCCGGTGAATGTTGCGGGGCTGTGAACGGGTGCCGCCCGGGGAATCGCACCTCCCGGACGGCACCCTGGCTCCGCCCCCGCGGCCCGTGGGCTACGGGAAGGTGATGGTCCAGCCGTTGATGGTGCCGACGTCCTGCGAGGCCACGTCCTGAACCTTGAGTTTCCAGGTCCCGTTGGCCGGCTCGGCCGAGGCGTTCACCGTGTAGGTGTCGGTGACGTCGTCCGCCGAGTCGCCGGAGCTCGAGTTCTTCAGCCGGTACGAGGTGCCCGACGGGCCGACCAGGTCGACCACCAGGTCGCCGCGCCACGTGTGGCTGATATTCGGCGTCACCAGAAGGTTGGACGGCGCGTTCCCGGTCCGGCCGGAGACCGTGATCGACGAGGTGACCGCGGGCCCGTTGTCCGGGATCGAGACCGGAGTGGTGGTCGAGTACGACGTCCCGGTGCTGCCGCCCGAGCGGGTGCCGACCGCGACGGCCGCCCAGGCGTCCTGCACGGCCTTGTACTCGGCGCTCGTGGTGCCGTACAGCTCACCGGCCGCCGCGAGGGTGCCGGTGCGGGCGCCCGCGTAGTTGGTGGTGGACGTGAACTTCGTGGTCAGCGCCCGGTACCAGATCTGCAGCGCCTTGTCCCGGCCGATGCCGGTGACCGGAAGCCCGTCCTTCGTGGGCGAGTTGTAGCTGACGCCGTTGATCACCTTGGCGCCGCTGCCCTCGCTCAGCAGGTAGAAGAAGTGGTTGGCGACGCCGGACGAGTAGTGCACGTCCAGGCCGCCGACGCTGGAGGACCAGTAGTCGGCGGAGCCGCCGTCCTTGCTGGGCTTGTCCATGTAGCGCAGCGGGGTGCCGTCGCCGTTGATGTTGATCTTCTCGCCGATGAGGTAGTCGCCGACGTCGGAGGAGTTGGCGGCGTAGAACTCGACGCCGGTGCCGAAGATGTCGGAGGTGGCCTCGTTCAGGCCGCCGGACTCACCGCTGTAGTTGAGGCCCGCGGTGTTGGACGTGACGCCGTGGCTCATCTCATGGCCCGCCACGTCCAGCGAGGTCAGCGGGTCGGCGTTGCCCGAGCCGTCGCCGTAGGTCATGCAGAAGCAGCTGTCGTCCCAGAACGCGTTCACGTACGAATTGCCGTAGTGCACGCGGGAGTAGGCGCCGACACCGTTGTTCTTGATGCCGCTGCGGCCGAAGGTGTTCTTGTAGAAGTCCCACGTCACGGCGGCGCCGTAGTGCGCGTCGGCGCCCGCGGTGGCGGCGTTGGACGTGGTGCCGTTGCCCCAGGTGTCGCTGGTCTGCGAGAACAGCGTGCCGGTGCCGGACGTGCCGTGGTTCAGGTTGTACGTCTTGTGGCCGCCGCGCGCCCCGTCGGTGAGCGTGAAGTTCGACCCCGACTGGGTCGTCGTCAGCGTCACCTGGCCGCTGTACTCGGTGTTGCCGATGCCGGTCTGGATGCCCTGGTACTCGAAGAGCTTCTTGCCGGTCGCGGCGTCGGTGATGACGTGCAGCTGGTTCGGGGTGCCGTCGTCCTGGAGGCCGCCGACGACCGTCTCGTAGGCGAGGACGGGCTTGCCGGAGCCGGCCCAGATGACCTTGCGGACGCTGTCCGCGGCGGACTTGGTCCCGCCGAGGGTCTTCGCCGCCTGCACGGCCTGCTTCTCGGCCGCGCCCTTCGCCACGGCCGGGGTCAGGCCGGCCACCTTCAGCGTGGCGCCGTTGGCCTTGACGACCTTCTTCGTCGCGCCCGACTTGGCGGTGTCGACGATCAGGTCGCCGCCGAGGACCGGCAGTCCGGCGTAGGTGCGCTCGTAGCGGGTGTGCAGGGTGCCGTCGGCGTCCTTGACGACGTCCTTGACCGCCAGCTTCTCCTTCGCGCCGAGACCGATCGACCGGGCCGTCGTCGCCTTGGCCGCGTCGGCGTCGCGTATCAGCTCCGCGCGCTGCGAGGCGGTGAGCCTGACGGCCGTGTGGGCCGTGTCGATCTTGCCGGTACGGGGCTGCGCGGGGGCGGCGCTCGCGGCGCCGGACTGCACGGCGACGGCGACCAGCGCGGCCACGCCGGCCAGGGCGACGGCAGCGGTACGACGGTGCGAGGTGTGGGAGGTGCGTCTGCGAGAACTGCTGTTCAACACTGACTCCTTCTGCATGACCGCGCCCGGCGCGGCCAGGGGAGACCGGGCGGTGGGTTGGGCCGTCCGGGCAGAACAGGGAGGTGCGGGAACTCGCGTACGGAAAGCCGGCCCGGCCCACACGTGAACGTGGTGTGGGGTTGCTGTGAGCCGGCCGTGGGAAGAGTGGCAGGTGATCACTGCTCCTGTCAGGAGCGCGTCATGAACTTGGCCGGAAATCGTTCGTTGATCGGATATTCATGTTCGATATGCGAAATGTTTGTAAAACGGGGCACGATTGCGACGAACGGTGCCTCATGGGGCGGCCCGTGGGCCGGACGTGCCGCCAGGACACGGGTGCGGCTGGACGTACTTGAGGGGACGCGCGCGGTGACGCGCCGGCGGTGGGAGCGGAAGGCGTCACCCCGCCGCGCGCCGGTCCGCCGGACCCGCTCAGCCGCTGCGGTCCGGCGTGCCGTCCCCGTGCCAGGTCCGCCACAGCGCGGCGTACGCCCCGCCGGCCGCCACCAGGTCGTCGTGCGTGCCCAGTTCGGTGACCAGGCCGTCCTCCATGACCGCCACCCGGTCCGCGTCGTGGGCCGTGTGCAGGCGGTGGGCGATGGCGATGACCGTACGGCCCTGAAGGACCGCGGCGAGCGCGCGCTCGGCGTGGCGGGCGGTCGCGGGGTCGAGCAGCGCGGTCGCCTCGTCGAGGACGAGGGTGTGCGGGTCGGCCAGCACCACGCGGGCCAGCGCCAGTTGCTGGGCCCGCGAGCCGTCGGCGGGGGAGGCCGTGACCGCCCGCGCCGGACCCGGACCGCCGGGCGGCGCGCCCGGGCCGAGGCGGGTGCCGAGCCCGTCCGGCAGCCCGCGTACCCAGTCGTCGGCGCCCACGACGGCCAGCGCCCGCCACAACTCCTCGTCCGTGGCCTCCGGTTCGGCGATCAGCAGATTGTCCCGGACCGTACCCAGGAACACATGGTGCTCCTGGGTGACCAGCACCACCTGGCGGCGCAGCCGCTCCGGTGTCAGCGCGGTCACCGGCACGCCGCCCACCGTCACCGCGCCCGCGCCGGGACGGTCGATCCCCGCGATCAGCCGGCTGAGGGTCGTCTTGCCCGCGCCGGACGGACCGACCACGGCGAGCCGTTCGCCGGGCCGGACGCTCAGACCGACACCCCGCAGCACCTCCCGGCCGTCCCCGTAGCCGTAGCGGACGCCGGTGACGTCGACGCGGTCGCCGTCCGGCACCGCCTCCCCGGCCGGCGGCACCGCCCGCGGGGCACCGGCCAGACCCTCCACCCGGGCGAAGGAGGCACCGCTGGACTGGAGTTGCTCCACCCGTACCAGGACCGCGTCCAGCGGCTCGCTGAACTGCCGCAGATACAGGCCCGCCGCCACCACCGCGCCGAGACTCACCGTGCCCCGCGCGTGCAGCGCCCCGCCGATCAGCAGCACCCCGGCCACCGGCAGCAGATACGACACCTCGACCGCGGGGAAGAAGACGGTACGCAGGTACAGCGTGTGCAGACGGGTGCGCAGCGACGTCTCCAGCGCCTCGCCGCCGGCGGCGACCCGCCGGTCCGCCAGCCGGAACGCCTCGACCGTCCGCGCGCCGGACGCCGTCGCCGCGAGGGTCTCGGCGACGTCCGAGGTGGCCGCGCCCTCGGCGAGGTACGCCGTCCGCGCCCGCCGCAGGTACCAGCGCACCGCGACCGAGACCGGGACCAGGCCCACCGTCCCGACGGCACCGAGCAGCGGGTCGATGAGGAACACCGCGCCGAGCAGGAACAGCGCCTGTACCCCCTGGACCAGGATCTCCGGGCCCGCGTCGCGCAGCGTGGTGCCGACGGCCGTCACATCGGCGGTGCCCCGCGCGGTCAGGTCGCCGGTGCCCGCCCGCTCGACCACCGACGCGGGCAGCGCCAGCGCCCGGTCGACGAACTCCTCGCGCACCCGGGCCAGCGTCCGTTCCCCGAAGCGGTGCCCGGTGTACCGCGCCCAGCGCGCCAGCAGCAACTGCGCGGCCGAGCACAGCAGAATGGCCGGAGCCAGCCGGTCCACCGCCGCGACCCCGCTCCCGGAGCGCACCGCGTCCACGATCCGCCCGACCAGCCACGGGCCCGCCAGCCCCGCCCCCGCCGCCGCGGCGTTCAGCGCCAGGACGGCCGCGAAGGCCCCGCGGTCGGCGCGCAGCAGCCGCAGGGAGGCCCGCCGTACGTCCGCGGCCCCGGCGACCGGAAGCCTTCCGTCCGTCATGCCGCTCCCTCCGCGCCGGCGACCGGGGCGCCGCCCGCCGCGGCGACCGTGCCGCTGTCCGCTGCGACGACCGTGCCGCCGCTTGTGCCGCGTTCCGGCGGGCTGTCCACGCCGCCGCCCGTGCCGCGGTCAGGCCCGCTGTCCGGCCGACGGTGCTGTCCGTCTTCCTGCCCGTCGGCCTGCCCGTCTTCCTGTTCGTGGGCCTGTCCGTCGGCCTGCTCGGCCTGCTCGGCCTGCTCGGCCTCCTGGGCCGCTTCCCGGGCGACCAGTGCCCGGTAGCCCGGTTCCCCGGCGAGCAGTTCACGGTGGCTCCCGGTCGCCGCGACCTTGCCGTCCACCAGGTAGTGCACGGTGTCCGCGTGGCCGAGGACGAGCGGGGAGGTGCTCGTCACCACGGTCGTACGGCCCGCGCGCGCTTCGCGCAGCCGCCCTGCGACCAGGGCCTCGGTGTGCGCGTCGAGCGCGGACGTCGGCTCGACGGCGAGCAGCACCTCCGGAGCGGCCAGCAACGCCCGCACCAGCCGCACGCGTTGCCGCTGGCCGCCCGACAGGCTGCGGCCCTGGGCCGCCACCCGGGTGCCGAGGCCGTCCGGCAGCCCCCGCACGATCTCGTCGGCCCCGGCCGCGCGCAGGGCATGCGCCAGGTCCGCCTCGTCCGGCTCCCCGCGCCCGCCGACGACCTCCCGCAGCGGCCCCGCGAACAGGTCGGCCTCGGGGTCGGCCACCAGGATCCGTTCCCTCACCCGTGGCAGCGGGACGTCCCCCAGACGGACCTCGCCCCAGGTCACCTCCGAGGGCGCGTACCGGCCGAGCCGGTCCACCACCGCCGCCGCGTCCGCGGGCCGCGCCCCGGCCAGCGCGGTCAGCCCGCCGGGCGGCACCCGCACACCCGACTCGGGATCGTGCAGCACCGACGGCTCGGCCGGGGGGTCGGCGGTGCCGGCCTCCGGCGCGGGCTCGATCCGCAGCAGCCGTACGACGCGCTCCGCGGCCACCACGCCCCGGCTGATGTAGTAGGCGCCGTCGATCAGCATGGCCACCGGCCACCCGGCGAGCACGGCGACATAGCCGTACACCGAGACCAGTTCGCCCACGGTGATCTCCCCGCGGGCCGCCATCCGCGCCGCGAGCCAGGTCACCAGAGCCAGGAACAGGGCCGGCAGTCCGGCGCCCAGCGCCTGGACCCAGCTCGTCACCGCGCCGACCCGGTACCCCTGCGCGCGCAGCCGCCCCGAGTCCCGGCGGAAGGAGTCCCCGACCAGGCCCTTGCCGCCGAGGCCGCCCAGGACGCGCAGACCGCCCGCGAGGTCCCCGATCCGCGCGGTCAGCACCCCCTGGCGCTCGCGGTACTCGGTCTCCGCCCGGCGCAGCCGCTTCATCAGCGGTGCGAGGAGCAGGCCCATCAGCGGCACCCCGGCGAGCACCACCACGGCCAGCCGCGTCGAGACCGACAGCAGCAGCCCCGCGACCACGAAACAGGACAGCAGCGCCCCGATGCCGGGTCCGACCACCCTCAGCGCGCCGGCGATCGTCTGCACGTCGCCGACACCGATGGTGACCACCTCCCCGGCCCCCGTCCGCAGCGGCAGCACGGCCCCCAGCCGTACCGCGTGCCGCACGACGACCTTCACCGTCCGGAAGTTGGCGTCCAGCCGCACCCGGGTCATCGTGCGGTGCCGCATGATGCTCAGCCACGCGTTGAGCGAGCCGACCGCGAACAGCGCAGCCGTCCACCGCACCAACGCCTCCGTGTCGCCCGGCTCCAGCCCCTCGTCGACCGCCTTCGCCATCAGGTACGGCGTCGCCGCCAGCAGCGTCATCCACGCGCTGCTCAGCACCGCCCCGGCCACGGCCCGGCCCGGCTGCCGGGTCACCAGCCACCACAGGTACCGCCGGCCGTCCCGGCGGTCGGGCGTGCCGGGATCCTCGTACGCGTCGATCATCACGCTCCGTCTTTCCCCGTAGGTTCTCCCCGGCTGTCGGCGCCGGCAGCCGGGGCCGGGTGCCGAGGCGGGGCGGCCGGGGCCGGGTGCCGGGCCGTCGGCGGGCCCGGTGCCGTCAGGCCAGGCTGTCCCGCCAGGCCTTGTGCAGATCGGCGAACCGGCCCGTGCCGGCGATCAGTTCGCCCGGAGTGCCGTCCTCGACGATCCGGCCGTGCTCCATCACCAGGACCCGGTCCGCGATCTCCACCGTGGACAGCCGGTGCGCGATCACGACGGCGGTACGACCGCGCAGCACCGTCGACATCGCGCGCTGCACGGCCCGTTCGCCCGGGATGTCCAGCGAGCTGGTGGCCTCGTCCAGGATCAGCACGGCGGGATCGGCGAGCAGTGCCCGTGCGAAGGCGACCAGTTGGCGCTGTCCGGCGGAGATGCGACCACCGCGCTTGCGCACGTCGGTGTCGTAGCCGTCGGGAAGCCCGCCGATGAAGTCGTGCGCGCCGATCGCCTTGGCCGCGCCCTCGATCTCGGCGCGGGTCGCCTCCGGCCGCCCGATCGCGATGTTGTCCGCGACCGTGCCGGAGAAGAGGAACGACTCCTGCGTGACCATCACCACCCCGCGCCGCAGCTCGGGCACCGCCAGCTCGCGCAGGTCCACCCCGTCCAGCAGCACACGCCCCTCGGTGGGGTCGTAGAAGCGGGCGAGCAGCTTGGCCAGCGTCGACTTGCCCGCGCCCGTGGAACCCACCAGCGCGACGGTCTGCCCCGCGGGCACGGTGAGGGCGAAGCGGGGGAGGACCTCGCCGCCGGTGCGGTAGGCGAAGCGGACCTGGTCGAAGACCACCTCGCGGCCGGGCAGCTCCCCCGCCCGCGCGGGCAGTTCGCGCGGGTCCGGGGGCTCGGGCACGGACGGGATCTGTGCCAGCAGCCCGGCGATCTTCTCCAGCGAGGCGGCCGCCGACTGGTAGGAGTTGAGGAACATGCCGAGCCGGTCGATCGGGTCGTACAGCCGGCGCAGGTACAGCACCGCGGCCGCCAGCACACCCAGCGCCAGCGAACCCGTCGCCACCCGGTAGGCGCCCCACAGCACCATCCCCGCGACCGCCGTGTTCGCCACCAGCCGGGAGCCGACCACGTACCGGGCCATCTCCAGCAGGCCGTCGCCGTTGACCCGCGCGTGCCGCTCGTTCAGCACCCCGAACTCGCCGTCGTTGACGGCCTCCCGCCGGAACGCGCGCACCGGGCGGATGCCGTTCATCGTCTCCACGAACTTCACGATCACCGCGGCGATCGCCGTCGACCGTGCCCGGAACACCCGCCCCGCACGCCGCCGGTAGAGCCGCACGAGCAGGTACAGCGGCACGAAGGAGGCCACCGCGACGGCGCCGATGCCGAGGTCGAGCCAGAGCAGCGTCGCCGCGATGAAGACGAAGGACAGCACGACGGTCACCAGCTCCTGGAGCCCCTCGTTGAGGAGTTCGCGCAGCGACTCGACGTCCGTCGTGGAGCGGGAGATCAGCCGCCCCGAGGTGTACCGCTCGTGGAAGTCGACGCTGAGCGCCTGCGCGTGCCGGAAGATCCGCCCGCGCAGGTCCAGCAGCACATTCTGGCTGACCCGCGCCGAGGTCTCGATGAACGCGATCTGCAGCCCGCCGGAGGTCAGCGCGCACAGCAGGTAGCCGGCGGCGACCGCGATCAGCGGCCCGCGGTCGTGGCCGCGCAGCGCCGGTACGGCGTCGTCGATGGCGTACGCCACCAGCAGCGGGCCCGCTTGCACCGCCGCCTGCTGCAACAGCAGCAGCACGGTGGTGAACACGACCCGGCCCCGCATCGGGGCGAGCAGCGAGCGCAGCAGGGTGCCTGTGGCGCCGGGCGGGGTGGGCAGGACGTCCTGGTCGAAGGGATCGCCCTGGGCGCCGCGGGCCGGGTCCCCGGGACCGGACGGACCGTCCTCGTCGGCGTCGGGACCGGTGCTGGTCGTCGTGGTCATCGGTGGTCCCCCTCGTCGCCGTCACCGGACATCAGATGCGCGTACTCGGCGTTGGTGCGGAGCAGTTCGTGGTGCGTGCCCACGGCGGTGATCCGGCCGTCCGACAGCAGGGCCACCCGGTCGGCGAGCAGCACCGTGGACGGACGGTGGGCGACGATCAGCGCCGTCGTGTCCGCCAGCACCTGCCGCAGCGCGGCCTCCACGGCCGCCTCCGTGTGCACGTCCAGGGCGGACAGCGGATCGTCCAGCACCAGGAACTCCGGGCGGCCGACGACCGCGCGGGCCAGCGCGAGGCGCTGGCGCTGGCCGCCGGACAGGCTCAGGCCCTGTTCGCCGACCTGGGTGCCGGAGCCCTGCGGGAGTGCGTGCGCGAACTCGGCCTGTGCCACCGCCAGGGCCCGGTCCAGCTCGGCCGTACCGGCGTCCTCACCCGCTCCCATCAGCACGTTCTCGCCGACGCTCGCGGAGAACAGGGTGGGCTCCTCGAAGGCCACGGCGACCCGGGCGCGCAGCTCCTGCCGGGACATCGCCGTGATGTCGGTGCCGTTCAGGGTGATACGGCCGGACGTGACGTCGTGCAGACGCGGGATCAGCGCGGTGAGGGTGGTCTTGCCGGTCCCGGTCGCCCCGACCAGGGCCATGGACTCGCCGGGGCGGATGTGGAGGTCGACGTGGTGGAGGAGGGGCGGGGAGTGCGGCGGGGCGTCGGGGTAGCGGAAGGAGACGTTCTCGAAGCGCAGGCCCTTCTCGGGCGGGGGAGCGAGGGCGGACGCGGGCGCGCCCCGCTCCGGGGCCCCGTCCTCCGGGCACCCGTCCTCCGGACCCTCGTTCTCCGGGCGCCCGTCCTTCGGGGGCCGGACCTGCGCCGTCTCGTCCTCCGCCGCCTCGTCCATCACCTCGAAGTACCGCTCGGTGGCCGTGGCCGCCTCCTGGCTCATCGCGAGGAGGAAGCCGATCGAGTCCACCGGCCAGCGCAGCGCGAGCGCCGTGCTCAGGAACGCCACCAGGGTGCCCGCCGACAGCTCCCCGTCCGCCACCTGGAGGACGCCCAGCACCAGCGCCGCCCCGATCGCCACCTCGGGCAGCGCTACGATGACGCCCCAGATGACGGCCAGCAGCCGGGCCTTGCGCAGTTCCGTGCCGCGCAGGGTGCCCGCCAGCGCGCGGAACGCCCGCGCCTGGGTGCGGTGCCGGCCGAATCCCTTGATGACGCGGATGCCGAGCACGCTCTCCTCGACCAGGGTCGTCACGTCACCGACCTGGTCCTGCGCCTTCCGCGCGACCTCGGCGTACCGGCGCTCGAAGACCACGCAGGTCCACAGCACCGGCACGGCGGGTCCGAGGACGACGAGCCCGAGCGACCAGTCCTGCACCAGCATCACGGTGACGCCGACGAGGATCGTCACCCCGTTGACCAGCAGGAAGGTCAGCGGGAAGGCGAGGAACATGCGCAGCAGCATCAGGTCGGTGGTGGCCCGCGACAGCAGCTGGCCGGACGCCCAGCGGTCGTGGAAGGCCACCGGGAGCCGCTGGAGGTGCCGGTACAGCCCCGCCCGCATCTCCGCCTCGACCCGGGTCAGCGGCCGGGCCACCAGCCAGCGCCGTATCCCGAACAGCACCGCCTCGGCGATGCCGAGCAGCAGCAGGTACAGCGCGCCGAGCCGCACCCCGGCCGGATCCCGGTCGGCCACGGGGCCGTCGACCATCCACTTCAGCACGAGCGGGATCACCAGTCCGGTGCAGGAGGCGACCACCGCCACGCACGCGGCGGTGAACAGCCGGACGCGGACGGGTCGGACGTACGGCCACAGCCTCAGCAGCGTGCGGACGGCGGAACGGTCCTTGGCGGTTGCACGTTTCGTGGGCATCATCGCGAGCCTACGGACCGGCGCGGACTACGCCCACCGAGTTTTTTGGCCGCGTCACGGACCGCCGCCGCACCCGCCACCAGCGCGTTCACGGGCGCCGGAGCGCGCGCTCCGGCGCGGGAACCGCGCGGGCCGGAGCGCACCGGGCGGGCCGCGCACCGGGCGCCGCCCCACGGCCGTTCCACAGGCGCCCCCTGCTTCCCCCGGTCGCGCCCAGCCGCCCCCGCCTCCCCTCAGCCGACGCGCAGCAGCAGGACCGACCGGGCCGGCACCGTGATCTCCGTGCCCGCCGGGTGGACCGTCCCCGGTGCCCCGGTCTGTTCCTCGCGGGAGGTGTCGACCACGACCTCATAGGTCTCCGCCCACGGCGCCCCCGGCAGGACGAAGCCCGTCGGCCGGTCGCCCGCGTGGAGCACGGCGAGGAAACTGTCGTCCAGGACCGGCGCGCCCCGCTCGTCCCGGCCCGGGATGTCCCGCCCGGACAGATACAT
The DNA here is from genome assembly GCF_044747185.1 of Streptomyces sp. NPDC090108. Taxonomy (NCBI): domain Bacteria; kingdom Bacillati; phylum Actinomycetota; class Actinomycetes; order Kitasatosporales; family Streptomycetaceae; genus Streptomyces; species Streptomyces sp. NPDC090108. Next base: position 313,353 of record NZ_JBIVDQ010000001.1, on the reverse strand, counting down.
GCCGAGCGTGGCGGCGGGGGCGTACCAGTCGCCCTCGGTCATCTCCGCGCCCCGGGCGGTGAACCAGGCCAGGTCGCGCAGTCCGTCCGCCGAGTGCGCGCGGCCGGAGAAGAAGGCCCGGCGGCGCAGTACCGGGTGCCGGTGGCGCAGGGCGATCAGCCGCGAGGTGAGGTCGAACAGCGGCCGCCACTCCGGGTCGTCCAGCAGGGACCAGTCCAGCCAGCTGATCCCGTTGTCCTGGCAGTAGGCGTTGTTGTTGCCGCCCTGGGTGCGGCCGAGCTCGTCGCCCGCGACCAGCATCGGCACCCCGGTCGACAGCAGCAGGGTCGTCAGCAGGTTCCGCAACTGCCGCCGCCGCAGGGCCCGTACGCCCTCGTCGGCCGTCTCGCCCTCCGCCCCGCAGTTCCAGGAGCGGTTGTCGTTCGTGCCGTCCCGGTTGCTCTCCCCGTTGTCCCGGTTGTGCTTGTCCTGGTACGACACCAGGTCGCGCAGGGTGAAACCGTCGTGCGCGGTGACGAAGTTGACCGAGGCGTAGGGGCGGCGCCCGCCCCAGGCGTAGAGGTCGGACGAGCCGGACAGGCGGTAGCCCATCTCCCGTACGTCGGGCAGCGCGTGGCGCCAGAAGTCGCGGACCGTGTCGCGGTAGCGGTCGTTCCACTCGGTCCACAGCGGCGGGAACGCCCCCACCTGGTAGCCGCCCGAGCCGATGTCCCAGGGCTCGGCGATGAGCTTGACCCGGCGCAGCACCGGGTCCTGGGCGATGACCGCGAGAAAGGGGGACAGCATGTCGACGTCGTGCATCGAACGGGCCAGCGCGGCCGCCAGGTCGAAGCGGAAGCCGTCCACGCCCATCTCGGTCACCCAGTACCGCAGCGAGTCCGTGATCAGGCGCAGCACCTGCGGCTGGACCACGTGCAGGGTGTTGCCGCAGCCGGTGTAGTCGGCGTACCGGCGGGCGTCGTCCTGGAGCCGGTAGTAGCCGCGGTTGTCGATGCCCTTCAGGGAGAGCGTGGGCCCCAGTTCGCCCGCCTCGGCGGTGTGGTTGTAGACCACGTCGAGGATCACCTCGATACCGGCCGCGTGCAGCGCGCGGACCATCCGCTTGAACTCGCCGACCTGCTGTCCGGTCGTGCCCGAGGCCGCGTAGGCCGCGTGCGGGGCGAAGTAGCCGATGGAGTTGTAGCCCCAGTAGTTGGCGAGGCCGCGGCGCAGCAGGTGGTCCTCGTGGGCGAACTGGTGGACGGGGAGCAGCTCCACCGCCGTCACGCCGAGGCGCACGAGGTGCTCGACCGCGGCCGGGTGGGCGAGCCCCGCGTAGGTGCCGCGCAGCTCCTCGGGGATGTCCGGGTGGAGTCTGGTGAAGCCCTTGACGTGCAGCTCGTAGATGACGGAGTCCGCCCACGGCGTCTTGGGGCGGCGGTCGTCGGACCAGTCGTCGTCGTCGTGCACGACGACGCCCTTGGGCACGTGCGGCGCCGAGTCCCGCTCGTCGCGCACGGTGTCGGCGACGTACTGCTCCGGCCAGTCCCGCACATGCCCGTACACCTCGGGCGGCAGCGTGAAGTCCCCGTCCACCGCCCGCGCGTACGGGTCCAGCAGCAGCTTGGCCGGGTTCCAGCGGGCGCCGGTCCAGGGGTCCCAGCGGCCGTCCACCCGGTAGCCGTAGCGCTGCCCCGGCATCACACCGGGCACGAAGCCGTGCCAGATCTCGTGCGTCAGTTCGGTCAGCGGGATCCGCGTCTCGCGTCCCCCCTCGTCGAACAGGCACAGCCGGACCGCCTCCGCGCCGGCCGCCCACAGGGCGAAGTTGGTGCCCGCGACCCCGTCGGGACCCACCCGGAACCGGGCGCCCAGCGGCGTCGGCGTCCCCGGCCACGCGGGCGGCACCGGTGGCACGGCGCGGCGGGCGCCGTTCACCGCGGCGGCCGGATGCCCGCTCTCCGCGGCCGGCATCCCGACCCGTGTACGCCGCTCGGCTGCGCTCGTCACCCGTCGCCCCTCTTCTTCGTGGCTCGGCCACGGGGGCGCGGCCGGCCGTGCCGAAAGGCCGGGTGTGCGGGCTCTCGGCCCAGCGGCACACCCGGCCGGCCGGTACGGCTGCGCGCCCGCGACGGCTCCGCGCGGGCCCGGGGCCTCCCCGTGGGGAGCTCCCCTTCACGTCGTCCTTCCACAGTTCTGCCCAGTGCGGGCGTCGCACTCACGTTTCCCCGGGGCGGGCCCGGTCGTTGAACCCCGCGTGAGGCACGTACAAGGACGCGCGCGGCGCGTGACGGTCGCGCTGGCCGCGGCAGTGACATGGGCGGGACTGCTGGCGGGGGCCGCCGGCTGCACCCGGGACGGCTCCGGCCCGCCGGGGGGAGGGGGGCCCGCGGCCGAGGCCCCGGCCCCCGAGGACACCATCCGGGTCACCCCGGGCGACGGCAGCAAGGGCGTCCGCCCGGCGCAGCGGCTGCGGGTACGGGTGCCCGGGGGCCGCCTGGAGAAGGTGACCGTCGTCCGCTCCCAGGACGCGCGGGACACCCCGGTCCCGGGGCACGTCAGCGCCGACGGGCTGAGCTGGGAGCCCGACGACGCACGGCTGGCGACGGCCGCCCGGTACACCGTCGACGCGGTGGCGCTGGACGCCCGCGGCCGCCGCGCGGCCCGGCACTCCAGTTTCACGACGTACGTGCCCGACCAGCGGTTCATCGCCTACGCCACCCCCGAGAACCGTTCCGTCGTCGGCACCGGGATGATCGTCTCCCTCACCTTCAGCCACGACATCACCGACCGCGCCGCCGTCCAGCGCGCGGTGCGGGTCACGGCGAAGCCGCCGGTGCGGATCGAGCCGCACTGGTTCGGGAAGAACCGGCTGGACTTCCGCCCCGAGCACTACTGGAAGCCCGGCACCGAGGTCACCGTCGACCTCGGGCTCCAGGACGTCGAGGGCGCGCCCGGTGTCTACGGGCTCCAGCGCAAGAAGGCCGGGTTCACCGTCGGGCGCAGCCAGGTCTCCCTGGTCGACGCGGCCAAGCACACCATGGAGGTGCGCCGGGACGGCGAGCTGCTCGCCACCGTCCCGATCACCGCCGGCGCCCCCGACCATCCCACCTACAACGGGAAGATGGTGGTGATGGACATGCTGGAGGTCACCCGCATGAACAGCCAGACGGTCGGCTTCGGCGGCGAGTACGACATCCCCGACGTGCCGCACGCCATGAAGCTCACCGACTCCGGCACCTTCCTGCACGGCAACTACTGGGCGCCCGGCGCCCCGGGCGTGGTCAACGTGAGCCATGGGTGCGTGGGACTCAAGGACGTCAAGGGGGGCGGTTCGGACACCCCGGCGGGCTGGTTCTTCGACCGGAGCCTGGTCGGGGACGTCGTCGAGGTCGTGAACAGCAAGGACAAAACCGTCTCACCCGACAACGGGCTCGGAGGATGGAACATGGCGTGGAAGGCGTGGAAAGCGGGCAGCGTGCTCAAGTGACCTGCTGAATCGCGGGCGTTCACGGCTGAGGGGGGCCGGCCGAAGTTGCGACGGAACGGTGACATTCGGCGGGCTTCCCGCTCCGAACCCGGCGGTTAACATGCCTCGGTGCGCGCACGTGACGCGCCGGGGCGCGGGCCTGTGACCAGGCCTTGGAGGGGAGAGCAACGTGAACGTGCGGCCGATATCGGGGGCTCCGGCGGGGGACCGGCGGAGAGGTCGTCGGGGGCTGGGGCTGGGGCTCGTGGCGGGCGCCCTGGTGCTGTCCCTCGCCGCGTGCGGCGGTGGCGGGAATTCCGCCTCCGGCGCGGGCGACGGCAAGGGCAAGTCCTCGGACAAGCAGCGCAGCGAGCAGTCGGTGGCGGCCGTCAGCATCGCGCCGAAGTCCGGGGCCACGGGCGTCGACACCAGCGGTGCCCTGAAGATCGGTGTCGCCAAGGGCAAGCTGACCGAGGTCACCGTCAAGGACGCCAAGGGGACCGAGGTCGCGGGCTCCATCGCCGCATCGGGCGCGGCGTGGACGCCGTCGACCCACCTGGCCGGGGCCACCAAGTACACGGTGCACGCGGTCGCGAAGGACTCCGCCGGCCGGGAGGCCGCCGAGGACTCCACGTTCACCACCCTCACCCCGAAGAACACCTTCGTCGGCAACTTCACGCCGGAGGACGGCTCCACGGTCGGTGTCGGCATGCCGTTCTCCGTCCGCTTCACCCGGGGCATCACCCACCCCGAGGCCGTCGAGAAGGCCATCAGCATCAAGACCGAGCCGGCCGTCGACGTCGAGGGCCACTGGTTCGGCAACGACCGCCTCGACTTCCGCCCGGAGAAGTACTGGAAGTCCGGCACCAAGGTCACGGTCGACCTCGACCTCGACGGTGTCGAGGGCCGCTCCGGCGTCTACGGCAAGCAGCACAAGAAGCTGACGTTCACCATCGGCCGCGACCAGGTGTCCTACGTGGACGCCAAGAAGCACACGATGAGGGTCACCCAGGACGGCAGGACGGTCAAGACCCTCCCGGTCACCACCGGCAAGCCCGGCTACGACACCTGGAACGGCCAGATGGTCATGACCGAGAAGCTCGCCGTGACCCGCATGAACGGCGAGACCGTCGGCTACGGCGGCGAGTACGACATCAAGGACGTCCCGCACGCCATCCGCCTGACCGACTCCGGCACCTTCATCCACGGCAACTACTGGGGCGGCGGCGCCTTCGGTAACTACAACGCCAGCCACGGCTGCGTCGGTCTGCGCGACGTGCGCGGCGGCTACTCCAAGAGCGTCCCGGCGGCGTGGTTCTTCAACCACTCCATGGTCGGCGACGTGGTGGTCGTACGGCACTCCCACGACCGCACGGTCGACCCGGCCAACGGCCTCAACGGCTGGAACATGTCCTGGGCCGAGTGGACCAAGTAGACACCGGTGAGCGAGGGGGGCGGGGCGTCCGGCGGACGCCCCGCCCCCTTTTCCGTACCCCGCCTCCCGCTCAGGCCAGGGGCAGCGACGGGCGCCCCGGGAGGCCGTCGAGCAGGTCCACGGGCACGGGCTCGTCGGTCCGGTCGTCGATCAGGGTGACGCGGACCGCGGGACTCGCGGTGGTGTCCCGGGTCGCGCGCGCGTCCACCGCGAACAGCACGGTGACCGGGCGCGCCGCGCCCCCGGGTCCGTGGACCCCGGCGTAGCGCAGGAAGCGCCAGCCGTCGGCGTCCCAGTGGTCGATCAGTCCCGAGCGCACGACGGGCGCCGCGGCCACCCACGCCAGGGAGCGCTCCAGCAGTTCCACGGAGGCCGCGACCGGCACCTCCACGTCCCGGTCGCCGCCGAGCGGATGGCCGAGCACCCTCAGCCGCGTCCTGCGCAGCGGCACCAGCCACAGCTCGTCCAGGTCCTTCGAGACCGCGGCCAGTGCGGCCGCGACCACGGCCAGGCACACCGCCGACGCCACCGGGCGCCCGGCGGCCTGCTGCCACCAGGACGTCCGTGCCCCGGCGGCCGCGGCCCCGCCCGCCACGACCAGGCCCGCGCGGACGAACGCCCGCCAGGTGACGGGCCCTTCGTCCCGTGCGGTACAGCCGCAGGACGACTCCGGGGCGGTGACGCGCGCGTACCCGAGGTATCCCAGGAACGCGAGCCCGAGAGCGGCCGCCGCGAGTCCCGGGACCGTGGTGCCCGGTGCCGCGAGCAGCCCGGCGGCGACGACGAGTTCGGCGGCGCCGGTGGCCCGCAGCGCGGCCGTGGCCCGGCGGCCGTCGTTCAGGACCCGGACCAGCACGGTGCCGGCCGCCTGCCGCGCCGCCTGCCGGCCGAACGCCTTGCCCGCCCCGGTGAGCGCGAGCAGGACACCGAGCGGCAGCGGCGCGAGGTTCACAGCGAGCGAGACCATCAGTTGCCCCTCCGGCTCAGTGCCCGACGCTGATACGGGCGATGTCCACGCTGTCGTCGGCGGGCCGCCAGGCGCCGAGCACCTGGGCGTGGTGCCCGATCCGCAGCGCCGAGAGGTCGGAGGTGAGGGCGCCGCCGCGGAAGGAGGCGGCGGTCCTCTTCGCCACGATGTTGCCGGTCAGGGCGTTCCGGCCGTGGCTCAGCCGGAGCCGGGACCGCTCGATGCCGCGGACGGTGACGTAGAGGTTGACGATGTTCACCCACACCGCGTCGGCGGCCACACTGCCGTCGGGCATCTCGACGCCCCGCGCGTACAGGCCGTCGCCGGGCTCGATGTCCCCGGCGGTGGCCGTCTCCAGCTTCCACACGCTGGTGGCGTTGGTGAGCTGGATCAGACGGTGGCCGCCGCCCGACTCGACGACGTCGAGGACGCTGCCCTTGATCTGCCGGACGCGGCCGTCGATGAACGACGACTTCGGGACCGCGGGGTCCAGGGAGGGCATCGGGGCGGCGAACGCGGCGTCCGCGTCCAGTCCGCCGAGTGCGGAGGCGCCCACGATGGTGGCGCCGCCGAGCGCCGCGGCCGTCAGCAGCCGGCGCCGGTCCAGGCCTTCGCGCTGGGTCATGGTGGTCCTCCTCACTCGTAGATGTAGACGGGGAGCAGCCCGGAACTGAGGCTGCCGATGGCGGAGTACGCGGCGGGGGTGAGGTCGATCACCCGGTTGGTGCGGCACGTGCCGTTGCAGCAGGTCTTCTCGCCGCACCACATCTGGGTGTTGGGTCCGCAGTCGGCGAGCGTGACGCAGACGGTGGCGCCGGAGCACTGGTGCTTGACGTTGATCACCGAACCGCAGCCGCGTCTGGGCATGTTCTCGCCGCAGGCGGCGGGGTTCGTGACGTTCCAGCAGGCGGCCGTCAGGTTGGGCCAGGCCGCCATGTTCCGGCTCGACTGACACGTGCCACAGGCGCCGGTTCCGGTACTGCCGCAGGGGCCCCAGGAGCTGCCGCAGCAGAACCAGGAGGTCTCACCCGCCCAGAGCGAGGTGGATCCGCAGGCCATTGCTTGTCCCTTCGTCGATGGGGGAGTTCAGTGCACCGTTCGGACGTGGGGTTGAGCAGTGCATGACAATTTGCGACGAGACAGCTGTGCGGGATGGTGCGTCGGCCACGCCATGATGCTCGCTTCTACGCGCGTTGGCCAGAGGGTGTGTCTCCCGTGCCGCGTGAACGCCCGCTAACCTGCGGGGCATGACCGTGAATCTCGAAGTCGCCGACGGTGTGGGAACGCTGCGCCTGGACCGCCCGCCGATGAACGCGCTGGACGTGGCCACGCAGGACCGGCTGAAGGAGCTCGCCGAGGAGGCCACGCGCCGCGAGGACGTGCGCGCCGTGGTGATCTACGGTGGCGAGCGGGTGTTCGCGGCGGGGGCGGACATCAAGGAGATGCAGAACATGGACCACACCGCGATGGTCCTGCGCTCCCGCGGCCTCCAGGACGCCTTCACCGCCGTGGCCCGCATCCCCAAGCCCGTCGTCGCCGCCGTCACCGGGTACGCGCTCGGCGGCGGCTGCGAACTGGCCCTGTGCGCCGACTACCGCATCGCCGCCGACAACGCCAAGCTCGGCCAGCCCGAGATCCTGCTCGGCCTGATTCCCGGCGCCGGCGGCACCCAGCGGCTGCCCCGCCTGGTCGGCCCCTCGAAGGCGAAGGACCTGATCTTCACGGGCCGCATGGTGAAGGCCGACGAGGCCCTCGCCATCGGGCTGGTGGACCGTGTCGTCCCGGCCGCCGAGGTGTACGAGCAGGCGCACGCCTGGGCCGCCGCGCTCGCCAAGGGCCCCGCCCTCGCCCTGCGCGCGGCGAAGGAGGCCGTCGACACCGGCCTGGAGGCCGACATCGACACCGGTCTCACCGTCGAACGGAACTGGTTCGCGGGCCTGTTCGCCACCGAGGACCGGGAGCGCGGCATGCGCAGCTTCGTGGAAGAGGGGCCGGGCAAGGCGAAGTTCCTCTGAGGTCCCCGGCGTGCCGCCCGCGCGGACGCCCGGCGGCCCTGCGCGCGGACAAGCGCACCCGCACCCCGGCAGGCAAGCGGAGGATGAACTTCTGCCGTAACTCTCCCGGGAAAGCTTGCAATTGACGCGTCGTCTCGTTCCGCTCCCTCGGCATGGCGGTTTATGGCAGCCTTAACTCACCCTTAAGCCTGCCTCGTCGAGGGAGCCTGACGATTGCCCGGAAGTGAGCCGTCGCCGCAGCTCAGCCCGGCCCCACCGGACGATTGCATGCCTTTGGCATATGCCGATCCCGCACCGGACGACGGGGGCGTGCGGGGGGCGCATTCCTCCGGAACGCCCCCGGAGGCCGCCCCGGACGGCCATCATGGGGGCATGGCGGGGCTGGAGGGCATCGAACAGCCGCGGGGACACAGCCGTGCGGCCGCGGCGCGCTGGTCGCCCGCGGTCGAGGACGAACAGGCGCTCAAGGCGCTCGAACTCTTCGGCAATCCCGCGGACGCGGAGGTACCGCTCCCGTCCCGCCCCGAGTCCGCGGCCACCGCGCGCCGGCTCGCCCAGGTCGTCGTCCTGCGCCACTGGGGACTGAGCCCCAAGATGACCGAGGACGTGGTCCTGCTCGTCTCCGAACTCGTCGGCAACGCCGTACGGCACACCGGCGCCCGGGTCTTCGGCCTCCGCATGCGCCGCCGCCGCGGCTGGATCCGTGTCGAGGTCCGCGACCCCTCGCGCGGACTGCCCTGCCTGATGCCGGTCCAGGAGATGGACGTCAGCGGCCGCGGCCTGTTCCTCGTCGACAAGCTCTCCGACCGCTGGGGCGTGGACCTCTTACCCCGGGGCAAGACGACCTGGTTCGAGATGCGCGTCGCCGACCGCTGACCCGCCGCAGCCCCGCTCACCGCCCGGCCCCGGCTCCGCCCCCTGGCAGTCCGGTACCCCGCACGGCACTCCGGGCGCCCCCGTGGCACCGCCTCGCCCCGCGCCCCGCCGTCCCGCGCCGCCCCGTCGTCCCGCACCGCCCTGGCCGGCGAGAGTGCCCCGACGGGCCACGACACCGCGACCCGAGGAACCGACTGTTCGGGCCAATGGGCCCTTTTCTTACCGTTCGCCCCTTAAATGGTGCGCGTGACCACGACCAACCGACGCGGGGTGCTGCGCGCGGGCGCCGGCCTCGTCGCCGGCGGCGCGCTCGCCGCCGGATGCGGAGAAGCTGCCACACCGGGCACGGCCGGCCGGCCCGCACCGGCCACCCCGACCACGGCCGCAGCCACCGCGGGCGCGACCCCCGCCCGCTCGGCCGGCCGCTCACCGGCCGTTCCCGCTACGGCTCCCGGCCCCCGCGCCTACCCCGGTCTGCCCGCCCAGATCACCCACGGTCCCCGCACCCGGCCGCGGGTCGCCCTCACCTTCCACGGCCAGGGCGATCCGGCCCTCGCCACCTCCCTGCTCACCGCCGCCGAACAGCGCGGCGCCCGGCTCACCGTGCTCGCCGTCGGCACCTGGCTGGACGAACACCCCGGCCTCGCCCGCCGGATCCTCGACGGGGGCCACGACCTCGGCAACCACACCCAGCGGCACATCGCCGTCAACGAACTGCCGGACGGCGAGGCCCGCGCCGAGATCACCGGCTGCGCGGACCGGCTGAAGCGGCTCACCGGATCCATCGGCACCTGGTTCCGGCCCTCCCGCTCCCCGGCGGCCTCGGAGCGCGTCGTCCGGCTGGCCGCCGCCGCGGGATACCCGCACGTGCTGTCGTACGACGTCGACTCGCTCGACTACACGCGTCCCGGCGCCGCTGCCGTCACCCGCAAGGTGCTCGCCGAGGTGCGCGCCGGCTCGGTGGTGAGCCTGCACTTCGGATACCCGGACACGGTCGCCGCCCTCCCCGCCGTACTCCACGAACTCGACCGCCGCGGACTGCGCGCGGTCACCACCACGGAGCTGCTGAGCTGATGCGAACCACGAACGCCGCCCGCCTCCTGGCCGCCGGAGCCGCCCTCACCGCCCTGACCCTGCTGGCCGGCTGCGGCGGCGGCGACGGCGGCGGCGGCGCGCACCGCGCGGACGAGCCCGCTGTCAGCAAGGCCGCCGTGCCGCCCCCGCCGGTGAAACCGCAGCAGGCGAGGACGCTCCCCGGGATGCCCCCGGTGCTGGACCCGGCCGACCTCTACGCGGCCGACCGCCCCGGCCGGCTGTCCCCTGTCGTCAAGGACTTCCCGTCCCTGGTGTACGTCCCCAACACCAACTCCGACACCGTCTCCGTCATCGACCCCCGGACCTACCGGATCGTCAGGACCCTGAAGGTCGGGCGCCAGCCGCAGCACGTCGTCCCGTCCTGGGACCTGAAGACCCTGTGGGTCAACAACGACCGCGGCAACAGCCTCACCCCGATCGACCCGAGGACCGGCGAGGCGGGCAAGCCGGTCGCCGTCCACGACCCGTACAACCTGTACTTCACGCCCGACGGGAAGTACGCCGTCGTCATGGCCTCGATGGACCGGCAGCTCGTCTTCCGGGACGCGCACACCATGAAGACCGTCAAGGCGGTCCCGGTCACCTGCTTCGGCGTCAACCACGCCGACTTCTCCGCCGACGGCCGCTACTTCGTCGTCTCCTGCGAGTTCAGCGGGGAACTGCTCAAGGTCGACACCGCGGCGATGAAGGTCGTCGCCCACCAGAAGCTGCCCCTGCGCGGTGCCATGCCGCAGGACGTCAAGATCTCCCCGGACGGCAAGCTGTTCTACATCGCCGACATGGCGGCGAACGGCATGTGGATCCTGAACGGCGACACCTTCGCCAAGCCCACGTTCCTCGCCACCGGCAAGGGCGCCCACGGGCTGTACGTCAGCCGGGACTCCCGCGTGATGTACATCTCCAACCGCGGCGAAGGCACCATCTCGCTCTACGACTTCGCCCGGCACCGGCTCACCGGGAAGTGGAGCCTGCCCGGCGGCGGCAGCCCCGACATGGGCGGCGTCTCGGCCGACGGCAAGGTCCTGTGGCTGTCCGGCCGCTACAACTCCGAGGTGTACGCGCTCGACACCGGCACCGGCAGGCTGCTCGCCCGGATCAAGGTCGGCAGCGGCCCGCACGGCCTCGCCGTCTATCCGCAGCCCGGCCGCTACTCCCTCGGCCACACCGGAATCTTCCGCTGAGCGCTCACACCCCGCCCGCGGACCCGCCCCCGGTGGCGCGCAGGAGCAGCGCCTCCGCGCCCACCTGCCGGTAACCGGCCGCCTGGAACGCCCGCGCGCTGCGGGCGTTCCCCGGCGCGATCTGCGCCCACAGCGGCTCCGTGACGAGCTGCCGGGCCGCCGTCACGAGCGCGCGCCCGAGCCCGGGGCGCCCCGGGCCGCCGCCCGCCCGGCCTCGTTCGTGTCCCGCGTGCTCTTCTTGTCCCGCGTGTTCTTCGCGCCCCCCGCGCCCCTCGGGTTCCTCGTCGAGCTCCACCGACACCTCCAGCCGGCCGCCGACCCCGCGCCCGGTCACCAGCACCCCGCCGTCCGCCGTCCACACCCGCACCTCCTCGCGGCGCCGGCGGGCGTACGCGACGCGCGGGTGCCCGGTGTCCTCGATCTCCCGCAGCGTGAGCGCGGGCCGGCCCGGCAGGGGAGCGGCGACCAGCAGCCCGTCCACGGTCTCGGTGCGGCGCCCGGTGCGGTCCAGGAACGCGGTGAGGAAGCGGGGGTGCAGCGGCGCGGCGAGCGGATCGCAGTCCAGCGCGCCCAGGGTGTCGTACACCCAGCGCGGGTCCTCGTCCGTGAAGACGACCGAGTGCCCGGTGAACGCGATCACTCCCGCGTCCCGGTCGCAGGCCTGGCCGACGACGGTCGTACGGCCGTCGGCCGGGGGGAACGCGCCGCGCGCCACCGCGTCGAGAACGTCCCGCAGGGTCTCCGCCACGTGCTCCTCCTCGGACACCGCGCGGGCCGTCGCCCGCCGGAGGTCCCACACTTCCAGACGCGACCGGCGGCGGCACCGGACTTCCCGTCACCGGAGCGTTCGGCACGGGCCGCCGGGCCGCGGGGAGGGGCCGTGGAGGTGGTCGCCGCACGGGGGGTTCACCCGGGCCGTTAATCTGACCAGCGTCAGTACGCCTGCAGGGCATGAGAAAAACGAGTAAAAGGGGCGGATCGGTGGCGGACATCGAGGAAGCACGCAAGCAGTTCCAGCGGATCGACGCGGACGGTGACGGGTTCATCACCGCGGCGGAGTTCAAGTCCGCCCTGGCCCAGGAAGGTGACTGGAACGTCACCGAGACGGTGGCCGCGGCCATCATCAGGACCCGCGACCTCAACGGCGACAAGGTCCTGTCGTTCGACGAGTTCTGGGCCTACCTGAACAAGTGACCCGCGCGGAAGGGGGGTGCCGGCCGGTCCGGCGCCCCCCTTCGCCGTACCCGGCGCCGATGCGCCCCGCCGGTCACGTGCCTCTCACCCGTCCGCCGCACGGGCGGAATAGGCGCGGCGCGGCCGCGGTTGTCCCCGACGACAGAAGCATGCGTATGCATCGACCTGGAGATCTGCCATGAAGATCGGCATCATCGGCGCGGGCAACATCGGCGGCAACCTCACCCGGCGGCTCACCGCCCTCGGCCACGACGTGTCCGTCGCCAACTCGCGCGGCCCGGAGACGCTGAGGGAACTGGCCGAGGAGACCGGCGCGAAGCCCGTGCGCGCGGAGGAGGCCGCGAAGGGCGCCGACATCGTCGTCGTCACCGTCCCCCTCAAGGCGGTTCCCGGCCTGCCCGCCGGACTGCTCGACGGCGCGGCCGCGGACGCCGTGGTGATCGACACCAACAACTACTACCCGCGGGAGCGCGACGGCCGGATCGCGGCCATCGAGGACGAGGGGCTGACCGAGAGCCGCTGGATCGAACGGCAGCTCGGCCACCCGGTCGTCAAGGCGTTCAACGGCACCTACGCCCAGGACATCCTGGACCGCCACCGCCCGGCCGGCGACTCCGGCCGCCTGGCTCTGCCGGTCGCCGGCGACGACGCCGCCGCGAAGGCGAAGGTCCGCGACCTCATCGGCGAACTGGGCTTCGACACCGTCGACTCCGGCGGCATCGACGACTCCTGGCGCCAGCAGCCCGGCACCCCCGTCTACGGCCTGCGGGAGGGCGTGGACGCGGTCCGCGACGCGCTCGCGAAGGCCTCGCCGGAGCGCCCGGCGGACTTCAGGGGATAGCGGGACGCGGCGGCGGCCCCGGTGGACGGTGGCCGCCGCCCGTGGTCCGTCACGCGTCCGCGGCCCACTCGCGCAGCGCGGCCTTGCTGGAGAAGTCGGCCACGTCCCGGTCGAGCGGATCGGACGTGTACTGGTGGAAGCGCCACTTGGCCTGGATCCGCGGCTTGCCCGCGCTCACGTAGTCGGCGATCCAGAGCCCGTCGCCGGCGTACGAGGTGGTGTCGATGTTCAGCCAGTAGTCCCGGTTCGTGTACAGGATGACCCGGTTGTCCGGCCGCAGTTGCTTCACCTTCCGGATGAAGGCGTCCTTCTCCGCGTTGCTCGCGTGGGTGCCGTCGCCGGTCGTCTCCCAGTCGACGGCCAGGACGTCCCCCGGCCGGTCCGGGGCGTGCTGGACGAAGTACTCGGCCTGGGCGGTCAGGTTGCCCGGCCACAGGAAGTGGTAGAAGCCGACGACGAGCCCGGCGTCGCGGGCGGTCTTCGTCTGGGCCGTGAGCTTGGAGTTGACGTAGGAACGGCCCTCCGTCGCCTTTATGAAGACGAAGGACAGACCGTCCGTGTCGAACGAGGACGTCTGGAACGCGCTTACGTCGATGCCGTGCAGCATGGGGGTCTTGTGCCCGCTGCGCTCCCCGTCGGAACATGATGCTCCGTATTAATGGCTCCGGTGCGTCACCGAACCGCCGCCGCGCGCCCCGGCCCCGCCCGTCCCGGCGGCCCGCCACCAGGCCGCCACCGGGCCGCCATCAGGCAGGCGCGAGGCGGGCACCACTCAGGCATCGGGCGGGCATCAGGCGCCCACCGGGCGTGCGCCGATGGGGAGTTCACCCCCGGCCGGCGCCCCGCCAGGGCCCAGCCCCTAGACTCACCGACCGTGACCAACACCTTCCGGTGCTCCCAGTGCGACACCGTCGGCCTCGATCCCGGCTTCGTCGAGGACTCCGGCCAGAACGCCCGCGGCTTCTCCCGCTGGATCGCCGGCCCGCTCGAACGCGGCCCCCTCGGCGGGGCGAAGCGCTGGGGCCGGCCCGCCTGGCAGATCGACGCCTACCGCTGCCCCAACTGCTCCCACCTGGAACTCTTCGCCGGCATCCGCGACTGACCGCGCGGCGGACCGACCGGGTCCGGGCGCCCCGAGGAGGGAGCGCTCAGCACTCGATGATGTTCACCGCGAGCCCGCCGCGGGCCGTCTCCTTGTACTTGACGCTCATGTCCGCACCGGTCTCCTTCATGGTCTTGATGACCTTGTCGAGGGAGACCATGTGGGAGCCGTCTCCGCGCATCGACATCTTGGCGGCGGTCACGGCCTTGACCGCGGCCATGCCGTTGCGCTCGATGCAGGGGATCTGGACGAGGCCGCCCACGGGGTCGCAGGTGAGGCCCAGGTTGTGCTCCATGCCGATCTCGGCGGCGTTCTCGACCTGCTCCGGGGAGCCGCCGAGGACCTCGGCCAGCGCGCCCGCGGCCATGGAGCAGGCGGAGCCGACCTCGCCCTGGCAGCCGACCTCGGCGCCGGAGATGGAGGCGTTCTCCTTGAAGAGCATGCCGATGGCGCCGGCGGCGAGGAGGAAGCGGACCACGCCGTCCTCGTCGGCGCCGGGCACGAAGTTCATGTAGTAGTGCAGGACCGCCGGGATGATGCCGGCCGCGCCGTTGGTCGGGGCGGTGACCACGCGGCCGCCCGCGGCGTTCTCCTCGTTCACCGCCATCGCGTAGAGCGTGATCCACTCCATCGCGTGGGCCAGCGGGTTGCCCTCGGCGCGCAGCTGGCGCGCGGAGACGGCGGCGCGGCGGCGCACCTTCAGGCCGCCGGGCAGGATGCCCTCGCGGGACATGCCCCGCTGGACGCACTCGCGCATGACCCGCCAGATCTCCAGCAGGCCCGCCCGGATCTCCTCCTCGGTGCGCCAGGCCCGCTCGTTCTCCAGCATCAGCGAGGAGATCGACAGGCCCGTCTCCTTGGTCAGGCGCAGCAGCTCGTCGCCCGTGCGGAAGGGGTACTTCAGGACCGTGTCGTCCAGCACGATCCGGTCCGCGCCCACCGCCTCCTCGTCCACGACGAAGCCGCCGCCGACCGAGTAGTAGGTCTTGGTGAGCAGCTCCGCGCCCGAGGCGTCGTACGCCCACAGGGTCATGCCGTTGGCGTGGTACGGCAGGGCCTTGCGGCGGTGCAGGACCAGGTCGTCGTCGAAGGAGAACGGGATCTCGTGCGTGCCGAGCAGGTTCAGCCGGCCCGCCTCCTTGATCTCCCGCACCCGCTCGTCGGCGCCCTCCACGTCGACGGTGCGCGGGGAGGCGCCCTCCAGGCCGAGCATCACCGCCTTCGGGGTGCCGTGGCCGTGGCCGGTCGCGCCGAGCGAGCCGTACAGCTCGCAGCGCACGGAGGCCACCGAGCCGAGCACGTCCTCGCCCCGCAGGCGGCGGGCGAACATGCGCGCCGCGCGCATCGGGCCGACCGTGTGGGAGCTGGACGGGCCGATGCCGATCGAGAACAGGTCGAAGACCGAGACGGCCACGGGTGACTCCTCAAGACGGGTGGTGCGGGGGTGGTGCAAGGGGGCGTGTGTGCCGCGCGGGCGCGCGGAACGGCATCGCGCACGCCGTCCACTGTGTCCAGTGTGCGCGATGCCGGATGAAACGGACCTACCGGCCGAGGCCGGGGTACAGCGGGTGCTTGTCGGCCAGGGCGGTGACCCGGGCCTTCAGCGCCGCCGCGTTCGCTTCGTACGACGGCTTCAGCGTCTCGGCGATCACGTCGGCGACCTCGGCGAAGTCCTCGGCGGTGAAGCCGCGGGTGGCCAGGGCCGGGGTGCCGACGCGCAGGCCGGAGGTGACCATCGGCGGGCGCGGGTCGTTCGGGACCGCGTTGCGGTTGACCGTGATGCCGACCTCGTGGAGGCGGTCCTCGGCCTGCTGCCCGTCCAGCTCGGACTCGCGCAGGTCGACCAGGAGCAGGTGCACGTCCGTCCCGCCGGACAGGACGTTCACCCCGGCCTCGCGGGCGTCGGGCGCGGTCAGCCGCTCGGCGAGGATCTTCGCGCCCTCGACCGTGCGGCGCTGGCGCTCCTTGAACTCCTCGCCCGCGGCCACCTTGAAGGAGACCGCCTTGGCCGCGATCACGTGCTCCAGGGGGCCGCCCTGGAAGCCCGGGAAGACGGAGGAGTTCAGCTTCTTCGCGAACTCCTTCTTCGCCAGGATGATGCCGCCGCGCGGGCCGCCGAGGGTCTTGTGGGTCGTGGAGGTGACCACGTCCGCGTACGGCACCGGGTTCGGGTGCAGACCGGCGGCGACCAGGCCCGCGAAGTGCGCCATGTCGACCCACAGGAACGCGCCGACCTCGTCGGCGATCCGGCGGAACTCGGCGAAGTCCAGCTGACGCGGGTACGCCGACCAGCCGGCGATGATCACCTTCGGGCGGTGCTCCTTGGCGAGCCGCTCGACCTCGGCCATGTCGACCAGGCCGGCCTCGTCGACGTGGTACGCGACCACGTCGAACTGCTTGCCGGAGAAGTTCAGCCGCATGCCGTGGGTCAGGTGGCCGCCGTGCGCCAGGTCCAGGCCGAGGATGGTGTCCCCGGGCTGGGCCAGCGCGAACAGGGCCGCCTGGTTGGCGGAGGCGCCGGAGTGGGGCTGCACGTTGGCGTACTCGGCGCCGAACAGCTCCTTGACCCGGTCGATCGCGATCTGCTCGGCGACGTCGACGTGCTCGCAGCCGCCGTAGTAGCGGCGCCCCGGGTAGCCCTCGGCGTACTTGTTGGTGAGGACCGACCCCTGGGCCTCCATCACCGCGAGCGGCGCGAAGTTCTCGGAGGCGATCATCTCCAGCGTGGACTGCTGGCGCAGCAGCTCGGCGTCGACCGCGGCGGCGATCTCCGGGTCCAGCTCGTGCAGGGACGTGTTCAGGACAGTCATGCCTGTGACTCCTCTAGCCCGCGGTCTCGGCGGTGTACTCGTCGGCGGAGAGCAGGTCGCCCGGCTCCGCCGTGACGCGCACCTTGAACAGCCAGCCGCCGGCGAAGGGGTCGGAGTTCACCAGGGACGGGTCGTCGACGACGTCCTGGTTGGCCTCGGTGATCACACCGGTGACCGGCGAGTACAGGTCGGACACGGACTTGGTCGACTCCAGCTCGCCGCAGGTCTCACCCGCGGTCACCTCGGAGCCGACCTCGGGGAGCTGGACGAAGACGACATCGCCGAGCGCGTTGGCCGCGTGCTCGGTGATGCCGACCGTCGAGACGCCGTCCTCGGCGTCCGACAGCCACTCGTGCTCCTTGCTGTAGCGCAGCTGCTGCGGGTTGCTCATGGTCTGAATTCTCCTGTACGCGGGGAGGTGCTGGTCGATGGGAGCGTGCTGAAAGCGCTGGTGGGCGGGGGAATGTGCGCAGCGTCACGTGCGGCGGACGGCGTGGTCGCGCGACCACGCCACGCGTCCGCCCGCTCGCGCGGCGCCCGCGCCGCCCGCACACCGGGGCGGTCCGGGCCGGTCGGGCCCGGGCCGAGGAGGGGCTACTTCTGCCGCTTGTAGAACGGCAGCGCCACGACCTCGTACGGTTCGTGGCTGCCCCGGATGTCCACGCCGACACCCGCGGTTCCGGGCGCCGCGTGCGCCGCGTCGACGTACGCGATGGCGACGGGCTTGCCCAGGGTGGGGGAGGGGGCACCGGAGGTGACCTCGCCGATCACCTCGCCGCCGGCGACGACGGCGTACCCGGCGCGCGGCACCCGGCGGCCCTCGGCGATCAGCCCGACCAGGACGCGCGGCGGGTTCTGCCCGGCCCGCTCGGCGGCCGCGGCCAGCGCCTCGCGGCCCACGAAGTCGCCGTCCTTCTCGAACTTCACGACCCGGCCGAGACCGGCGTCGAACGGCGTCAGGGACGTGGACAGCTCGTGCCCGTACAGCGGCATGCCCGCCTCCAGGCGCAGCGTGTCGCGGCAGGACAGGCCGCACGGCACCAGGCCGGCGTCCTTGCCGGCGCCGGTGAGCGCCTGCCACAGCTCCACGGCGTGCTCCGGCTTCACGAACAGCTCGAAGCCGTCCTCGCCGGTGTAGCCGGTGCGGGCGATCAGCGCGGGGACACCCGCGACGGTGCCGGGCAGACCCGCGTAGTACTTCAGGCCGTCCAGGTCGGCGTCGGTGAGCGACTTCAGGATGCCGGGGGCCTCGGGGCCCTGGACGGCGATCAGCGCGTAGGCGTCACGGTCGTCGCGGACCTCGGCGTCGAAGCCGGCGGCGCGCTCGGTCAGCGCGTCGAGCACGACCCGGGCGTTGGAGGCGTTGGCGACCACCATGTACTCGGTCTCGGCGAGCCGGTAGACGATCAGGTCGTCCAGGATGCCGCCGTCGGCGCGGCAGATCATGGTGTAGCGGGCCCGGCCGACACCGACCGAGGCGATGTTGCCCACGAGGGCGAAGTTCAGCAGGGCGGCCGCGCCGGGGCCGGTGACCGTGATCTCGCCCATGTGCGAGAGGTCGAAGAGGCCCGCCTTCGTGCGCACCGCGATGTGCTCGTCGCGCTCGGAGCCGTACCGCAGGGGCATGTCCCAGCCGGCGAAGTCGGTCATGGTGGCGCCCAGTTCGCGATGCAGGGCGTCGAGCGCGGTGTGGCGGAGCTGACGTGATTCGGTGCTGCTCATCGGTCGTTCGTCTCCCAGGGGCATGACGGGCGAGGAAGGTCCTCCCCATCTGTCATCGGAACCTGAGAGGTTCGCCATGACCATCGTCGGCTCGCAAGGAGCCGTACGTCATGGCTTGCACCTTGGGTGGGGCCGCTGTGACGGCGGCCCGCTTTTCAGATGTGCCTCGCCCGCGCGGTAACGGGGCCTGAGAGATTCAAGGGAGGGACTTGCTCCTTCGGCGCCCTGGCGAGACTTGCTGCCGGGGACTCTCCCGCGCGGATTCAAACGGCCGGTATGCAGTTGGCGGGCACATCATTGCACGCCCCGGCCTCCCCCTCCAGAGCACGTCAGTTGTGACCGTTCTGTGGCAGTACGCGCACCGAACCGCCGGGCCCCGGGCATTACCTTCTCTTTACATTCGGGGGGCAGGGAACCCCCCGAGCCCACAGGGGAGGACGATCACGGTGAACAGGACTCCGGCGTACGCCGCCACCACCGGCACCGCGGTGCCGCAGCAGCCCTCCGCCCCCGCCCGCGAGCGCCTGGCCGGACCCGCGGCCCCGGCCGTCCGTGACCTGCGCGGCCACGCCGGCGGCAGCCCGCACACGCTGCGCTTCGGCCCCCGCGACCTGGTGGTGATCACCGGGCTGCCCGGCAGCGGCAAGTCCACCCTGATGCGGCGCACGGTCCCGGGCCCCCGCGTCGACTCCCAGGACGCCCGCGACCGCTGGGACGCCCGCGCCCCCCGCCTCCTGCCCTACGCCCTCTACCGCCCCCTCGTCCGCCTCGCCCACTACACGGGGCTGAACCGCGCCCTGCGCGCCGGCGAGGGAGTGGTCGTGCACGACTGCGGCACCCAGGCCTGGGTCCGCGGCTGGCTGGCCCGCGAGGCCCGCCGCCGCGGCGGCACCCTGCACCTGCTGCTCCTGGACGTCCCCGCGGGCACCGCCCGGGAGGGCCAGCGCGAGCGCGGCCGCGAGGTGTCCCGGTACGCCTTCCGCCGCCACCGCCGCACGGCCGCCCGGCTGCTGCGCAAGGTGGAACGGGGGACTCCGCCCGCCGGCTGCGGCTCGGCGGTGCTGCTGGACCGGGACGCGGCGGACGTCCTGCGACGGATCGTGTTCACCGGGATGGGCTCCGTCACCGGTACCGGCTAGCCTTTTGAGCCACAGCACGGATCCCAGCAGGCGGTAGGCACATGGACTTCCCGGCGGACTTTCCCGCGGACTTCCCGGCACAGGCGCACCCCCACCCGCACAGCGGGTGGCCCGGCAACGAACTGGAGGAGGTGCTCTCGGCATCGCTCGGCGTCCCCTCGGCGGGCGGCCGGATCGTCGAAGTACTCGGCCGCGGCTTCCTGTGGATCCCGCTGCCCAACGGCGGCAGTCCGGACAGCGGTTCGCTGGATCTGCCCACCATCGACATCGAAGGCCAGGTGTACATACCGGTCTTCAGCTCCGAGGAGCAGTTCCGGCAGGCGGTGGGCGCCCACATGTCGTACACCGTCGCCCCCGCCCCCGAGTTCGCCCGCGGCCTGCCGCCGCAGGTGGGCATCCTGATCAACCCCGACGGTGTGGTCGGCATGCCGCTGCCCCCGGAGGCGGTCGCCGAGCTGTGCCGTTCGGGCCGCGGCCCGCTGGACGGCCCCGACAGCGGAGGCCGGGTCCGGCTGTTCGAGCCCGACTGGCAGGAGGACCCGGTCGACTTCCTCGCCGCCGCCTCCGCCGAGTTCGCCGCCACCGGTGTGGTCCGCTCCGCCCGCCGCTGCCTCGCCGCCATCGAGACGGCCGACCCCGTCATGTTCGTCGGCGTCGAACTCTCCTCGTGGGACGGCGACATGCGCGCCCTCCCGCTGGAGGCCCTCGGCAAGGCCCTCGGCGCGGTCCCGGTCCCGTGGCCGGTGAACCTGATCCTCCTGGACGTGACCGAGGACCCGGTGGCCGAATGGCTCCGGGCCAGTGTGCGCCCCTTCTACCAGTCCGGTCACTGACACGCCTTTCCTCCGGATTCCTCCCGGGGGACGTCACCCCGGTCCGCCGGGACCGCGGTGACGTCCCCCGGGGGGAACCGCGCGACAGGTGACCGTCACACCCGCGGTCCCGCACGAACCCGTGGCCCCGGCCCGATTGGCGCTTAAGCTGTCCCTCAAGCGAGGGGCAATTCCAGAAAGGGCCGGTACAACAGGTGAGCGCGAGCCACAGCGGCAGCGTCGAGCACATGCTGCGCCAGGTCACCCCCGGGCGTTACGACGCCTACGAGGCACTGCTCCGCGCCCTCGCCGCCCCCGCCTCCGGCCAGATCTGGATGTTCCTGTGGCACGGCCAGGCCGGGTCCCCGGACGCGCAGTACGGGAACATGGAGGTCGACGGCTTCGGCTACGCCCCCTGTGTGACCTCCGCGCAGGAACTCTCGGCCAGCGGCTGGAACCGTTCCTACGAGGTGGTCGACGGCCTCGACGTGGCCCGCACCCTCTACCCCGAGCGCCACGGCCTCTGGCTCAACCCGCACGCACCCGGCGGCGGCGTCGGCGTCCCCTGGACCGATCTGCGCCGCATCGCCACGGGCCTGGACCGCCAGCCGGCCGGCCCGCTCCGCCTGTCCGAACCCGCCATCGAGGTGCCGCAGTTCTACGCCCTGCTGGCGCAGAACGCCCACCGCACCCCGGCCCTGCGCACGCTGCGCCGGGCCTGGGTCCAGCCCGCGCTCGGGGCGCCGTACCTCGCCATCGGCCTGGACGTGTACGAGACCTCGCCGGCCGCCGTGGACTCCGTGCGGGCGATGATGCAGAGCTCCGTGGGTGCGGTCCCGGAGGGGCTGCCCGTCTCCACCGTCGTGATGACCGACGACTACGACCCGGTCGTGCTGTGGATGCGCGCCAACTCCCGGCCGTTCTACGACCGTGAGGCGCACGCCGCGCCCCAGTCCCCGGTCCAGACCCAGGCGCCGGCCCCCGGTTACGGCTACCCGCCGGTGCGCGGCGGGTACTGAGCGTCACGCCGTTCGCGCGGACGGATGTGGAAGACGGGCACACCGGACACACTCATCGTCCACACATCTCCGCGTCTCTGCACGCGGGGGAGAACGGCCGGTGCGTCCCAATCGCACCGAATTGCCACTGTGTCCCAACTGGCCCTTGTTCGTTACCCGTTACCCAGTGATCGGATAACGAAAACCCCAGCGCCGCATCACGGTTGCGCATACTTTCACCGCCAGCTCTGGCGGCTGATCGCAACCGCACTGAAGACTCCCGAGTCATGAACACGAAAGTTGTGATGACCTCGTGTTCGAGTGCAAGTCGACAAAGCCGCAATCTGCGGCGAGCACAGGCCGGTCACCACCGGCGAGAGGGGTCGGGTCACTGTGACCGCACCGATCGAGACCACCGGTACGGCAGCCGAGACACAGCCGGAAGCTGTCCTCGACGGTGCCGGTAAGGGGCAGATCGAGGGTCGTTCCCTTGGACAGATCGCCTGGACCCGGTTCAAGAAGGACAGAGCCGCCGTCGCCGGCGCCGTCATCGTCGTCCTCCTGGTCGTCCTCGCGGTTCTCTCGCGTCCGCTGCAGGCCGCGTTCGGGCTCGACCCCAACGCCTTCCACCAGGACCTGATCGACGCCAACACGTCGCTGCCCAAGGGTGAGTGGGGCGGCATGAGCCTCTCCCACCCCTTCGGTCTGGACCCCAAGTTCGGCCGTGACATCGCCACCCGCGTCCTCGAGGGTTCCTGGGTCTCGCTGGTGGTCGCGTTCGGCGCCACGATCCTGTCGAACGTGATCGGCGCGATCATGGGCGTCGTCGCGGGCTACTACGGCGGCCGGGTCGACTCCGTGATCAGCCGGCTGATGGACACCTTCCTGGCGTTCCCGCTGCTGCTGTTCGCGATCGCCATCTCCGCCACCCTCCAGGGCGGCGCGTTCGGCCTGAACGGTCTGCCGCTCCACCTCAGCGTGCTGATCTTCGTCATCGGCTTCTTCAACTGGCCCTACCTGGGCCGGATCGTGCGCGGCCAGACCCTGGCCCTGCGGGAGCGCGAGTTCGTCGACGCCTCCCGCGGCATGGGCGCCCGCGGTCCGTACATCCTGTTCCGTGAGCTGATGCCCAACCTGGTCGGCCCGATCATCGTCTACTCGACGCTGCTGATCCCGACCAACATCCTCTTCGAGGCCTCGCTGAGCTTCCTCGGTGTCGGTATCCAGCCGCCGCAGGCCTCGTGGGGCGGCATGCTCCGCGAAGCGGTGACCTACTACCAGGTCGACCCCGAGTACATGATCGTGCCCGGTCTCGCCATCTTCGTGACTGTCCTGGCGTTCAACCTGCTCGGTGACGGTCTCCGCGACGCCCTCGACCCGCGCAGCCGCTGACGCCTGACGCCTCCGAGAGCCCAAAAAGTTTCCGACAATCAAGGGGATAACGCCCATCATGCGAAGGTCAGCGCTGGCCGCGATCGCGGCCATCGGCACCGCCAGCCTGTTTCTTGCGGGTTGCAGCAAGGCCGATGACAACAAGAACGAGAACGGCACCAAGTCGGCCGGCGCCAACGCCGCGACGCAGGGCGTCGTGAACGCCTCCGACAAGAAGGGCGGCACGCTCACCTACGAGCTGTCCGACGTGCCGGACTCGTTCGACCCCGGCAACATGTACTACGCGTACATGTACAACCTCAGCCGTCTGTGGGCCCGCCCGCTCATGACGTTCCAGCCCGGCGCCGGCGACAAGGGCAACACCCTGGTCCCCGACCTCGCCGCGGGCAAGGGTGTTCCGTCCGACGGCGGCAAGACCTGGACCTACAAGCTGCGTTCCGGCGTCAAGTTCGACGACGGCTCCGCGGTCACCTCGAAGGACGTCAAGTACGCCGTCGAGCGCTCCAACTTCGCGCGTGACGTGCTCTCCCTCGGCCCGAACTACTTCCAGCAGTTCATGGCCGGCGGCGACAAGTACAAGGGCCCCTACAAGGACAAGAGCGCCAAGGGCCTGTCCTCGATCGAGACGCCGGACGACACCACCATCGTCTTCCACCTGAAGCAGGCCTTCCAGGAGTTCGACTACCTGGTCGCCGCCCCGCAGACGGCTCCGGTGCCGCAGGCCAAGGACACCGGCGTCGACTACGTCAAGCACATCGTCTCCTCGGGCTCGTACAAGTTCCAGAGCTACGACGACGGCAAGCAGGCCGTTCTCGTCCGCAACGAGAACTGGGACGCGAAGACCGACCCGCTGCGCAAGCAGCTGCCGGACAAGATCGTCGTCAAGCTGAAGGTCAACCCGGAGACGATCGACCAGGACGTCCTCGCGGGCAACGCGATCGACCTGGGCGGTACGGGTGTCCAGGCCTCCACGCAGGCCAAGGTGCTCACCGACGCCAGCCAGAAGGCCAACACCGACAACGCCTACGGCGGTCGCCTGGTCTACATGGGCATCAACACCAAGGTGAAGCCGTTCGACAAGGTCGAGTGCCGCAAGGCCGTCCAGTACGCGATCGACAAGGTCTCGGTGCAGACCGCCGAGGGTGGCCCGATCCGCGGTGACGTGGCCTCCACGGTCCTGCCTCCGGACATCCCGGGCTACTCGAAGGCCGACGTCTACGCGAGCGCCGGCAACAAGGGCGACGCCGCCAAGGCCAAGGAGCAGCTGAAGGCCTGCGGCAAGACCTCGATCAGCACCAACATCTCGGCGCGCAGCGACCGTCCGCAGGAGATCGACGCCGCCACGGCGATCATCAACTCGCTGAAGGCCGTCGGCATCACCGCCACGCTGAAGCAGTACCCGTCGGGCAAGTACTTCACCGACTACGCGGGTGTGCCGAAGTTCGCCACGAAGCAGAACATCGGCCTGGAGATGATGCAGTGGGGTGCCGACTGGCCCTCCGGCTACGGCTTCCTGCAGCAGATCCTGAACGGCAAGGCGATCAGCCAGTCCGGTAACACCAACCTGTCGCAGTACGACAACAAGGACGTCAACGACCTCCTCGCCAAGGCGATCGGTACGCAGGACGACGCCGCGCGCAACGCCCTGTACACCCAGATCGACAAGAAGGCCATGGACGACGCCGTCCTGGTCCCGCTGACCTACTTCAAGGTCCTGCTGGCCCGCCCGCAGAACTACACCAACCTGGTGTCCACCGCGGCGTTCAGCGGTGAGTACGACTACCTCAACATCGGCGTCGCGTCGAAGTAGCAGCCCCGGAAGGCAGGTGAAGGCATTGGTGCCCGCGGGCTCAGCAGCCCGCGGGCACCAGCGCCGATCCCCGTGATCTCGTACATTCTCCGCCGGACGTTCGCGGCACTCATGCTGCTGCTGGTCGTCTCCGCGGTCACCTTCGCCATCTTCTTCCTGCTGCCACGGCTCGTGGGGCAGACAGCGGATCAGCTGGCGCAGCAGTACATCGGCAAGAGCCCGTCGAAGGCGGACATCGCCGCTGTCAAGCACAACCTCGGTCTGGACCAGCCCGTCTACGTCCAGTACTGGCACTTCATCAAGGGGATCGTGGGCGGCGCCACCTATGACCTCGGCCCCACCACGGTGCACTGTGACGCACCCTGCTTCGGTTACTCCTTCAAGAACCACCAGGCAGTGTGGCCGGAGCTCGTCTCCCGTCTTCCGATCACCCTCTCGCTCGCCGTGGGTGCCGCCGTACTGTGGCTGCTCTCGGGCGTCGTGGCCGGCGTCATCTCGGCGCTGAAGCCGCGCTCGGTCTACGACCGGACCTTCATGGGCATCGCCCTCACCGGCGTGTCGCTGCCCATGTTCTTCACGGGCAACCTGGCGCTCCTGCTCTTCCACTTCAAGTGGCCGATCTTCGGTAACGAGTACGTCCCGCTGACGGAGAACCCGTCGCAGTGGGCCAACACCCTGTTCCCGGCGTGGTGCTCACTCGCGCTGCTGTACTCCGCCATCTACGCGCGGCTCACCCGCTCGGGCATGCTGGAGACGATGAACGAGGACTTCATCCGCACGGCCCGCGCCAAGGGTCTGCGTGAGCGCAACGTCGTGGTCCGGCACGGACTGCGCGCCGCTCTCACTCCGATCATCACCGTGTTCGGCATGGACATCGGCCTGCTGCTCGGTGGTGCCGTGATCACGGAGTCGGTGTTCTCGCTCCAGGGCATCGGCCAGTACGCCGTCCAGGGCATCACCGACAACGACCTGCCGAAGATCCTCGGTGTGACGCTGCTCGCCGCCTTCTTCGTCGTCATCGCAAATCTCCTGGTGGACGTGCTCTACGCCGCCGCCGACCCGCGGGTGAGGCTCTCGTGACCGAACTCTCCAAGTCCGACGCCGCGGTGGGCGAGCCCACCGCCGGCAGCCGGACGCCCGAAGCCTTCCTCGAGGTCCGCGACCTCAAGGTGCACTTCCCCACCGACGACGGCCTGGTCAAGTCCGTCGACGGGCTCAGCTTCTCGCTGGAGAAGGGCCGGACCCTCGCCGTCGTCGGCGAGTCCGGCTCCGGCAAGTCGGTCACCTCGCAGGCCATCATGGGCCTGCACCGGCTCGGCACCCGCGGCAAGAACGTGCGGATGTCCGGCGAGATCTGGCTGGGCGGCAAGGAACTGGTCTCCGCCACCCCGGACGAGGTGCGCAAGCTCCGCGGCCGCGAGATGGCGATGATCTTCCAGGACCCGCTGTCCGCGATGCACCCGTACTACAAGATCGGCGACCAGATCGTCGAGGCGTACCGGGTCCACCACGACGTCAGCAAGAAGGTGGCCCGCACGCGTGCCATCGAGATGCTGGACCGCGTGGGCATCCCCGAGCCGGCCAAGCGTGTCGACGGCTACCCGCACGAGTTCTCCGGCGGTATGCGCCAGCGCGCCATGATCGCCATGGCGCTGGTGAACAACCCCGAGCTGCTCATCGCGGACGAGCCGACCACCGCGCTCGACGTGACCGTCCAGGCGCAGATCCTCGACCTGATCAGGGACCTGCAGAAGGAGTTCGGCTCCGCGGTCATGATGATCACCCACGACCTCGGCGTGGTCGCCGAGATCGCGGACGACGTCCTGGTGATGTACGGCGGCCGGTGCGTCGAGCGCGGCCAGGCCGACGAGGTCTTCGAGAAGCCGCAGCACCCCTACACCTGGGGTCTGCTCGGCTCGATGCCCCGGATCGACCGTGAGACCTCCGAGCGGCTCATCCCCGTCAAGGGCCAGCCGCCGAGCCTCATCAACGTCCCCTCCGGCTGCGCCTTCCACCCGCGCTGCCCGTACGCGGACGTCCCCAAGGGCAACGTCAGCCGCACGGTGCGTCCCGAGCTGGAGCTGGTGAGCACCGGGCACTGGTCCGCCTGCCACCTCCCGGCCGAGGACCGTGAGCGGATCTGGACCGAAGAGATTGCGCCGAAGCTGTGAGTGAGACCAAGAAGACGGACACCGTCACCGAGGCCGCGGTCCCGCACCAGGCGTCGTCCGTGGAAGATTCCGACGTGCTGCTCCGCGTCGAGGGCCTGACCAAGCACTTCCCGATCAAGAAGGGCATCCTTCAGCGCCAGGTCGGCGCCGTGAAGGCGGTCGACGGCATCGACTTCGAGGTGCGCAAGGGCGAGACCCTGGGCGTGGTCGGCGAGTCGGGCTGCGGCAAGTCGACCATGGGACGGGTCATCACCCGGCTCCAGGACCCGACCGGTGGAAAGATCACCTTCGAGGGCCAGGACATCACGCGCCTGAGCGCCGGGAAGATGCGGCCGATGCGCCGCGACATCCAGATGATCTTCCAGGACCCGTACGGCTCCCTGAACCCCCGCCACACCATCGGCTCGATCGTCTCGGCGCCCTTCCGGCTCCAGGGCGTGGAGCCCGAGGGCGGCGTGAAGAAGGAGGTCCAGCGGCTGCTGGAGCTGGTGGGCCTGAGCCCCGAGCACTACAACCGCTACCCGCACGAGTTCTCCGGCGGCCAGCGCCAGCGCATCGGCATCGCCCGCGCGCTCGCCCTGAAGCCGAAGCTGGTCGTGGCCGACGAGCCGGTCTCCGCGCTGGACGTGTCGATCCAGGCCCAGGTCGTCAACCTCATGGACGACCTCCAGCAGGAACTGGGTCTGACGTACGTGATCATCGCGCACGACCTCTCGGTCGTCCGGCACGTCTCGGACCGCATCGCGGTGATGTACCTCGGCAAGATCGTCGAGCTCGCGGACCGCACCTCGCTGTACGAGTCGCCGATGCACCCGTACACCAAGGCGCTGATGTCGGCCGTGCCGATCCCCGACCCGAAGCGGCGGGGCGGCAAGAGCGAGCGCATCCTGCTGCGCGGTGACGTCCCGTCGCCGATCGCGCCGCCCTCCGGATGCCGGTTCCACACCCGGTGCTGGAAGGCCACGCAGATCTGCAAGACGACCGAGCCGGCGTTCCTGGAGCTGAGGCCGGGCCAGCGGGTCGCCTGCCACCACCCGGAGAACTTCGCCGACCAGGCCCCGCAGGACGTCGTCCTGCTCTCGGCCGCGAAGGCGGCCTCCGAGCTGGTTCCGGACGCGGTGCTGGAGGAGTCGGCGGAGACGTCGGCCGCGGTGGCGGCGGAGGTCGCGGAGGCCGCGGCCGAGTCCGAGGACAAGGCGCCGGCCGCGAAGCCGGAAGCGGCTGCCGAGCCGGAGGCGGAGGCCGAGTCCGAGGACAAGGCGGAGGCCAAGTCCGAGGTCGAGCCCGAGGCCAAGCCGGAGCCCGCGGCTGAGGCCGAGGTCAAGGACGAGGCCAAGCCCGAGGCGGAGGCCAAGCCCGAGGTCAAGGCGGAGGCCGAGCCCGAGGCGGAGTCCAAGCCGGAGCCCGCGGCTGAGGCTGAGGTCAAGGACGAGGCCAAGCCCGAGGCGGAGGCCAAGTCCGAGGCCGAGGAGGCTCCGGAGGCCGAGGCGTCCACCGATGCGTCCGGGTCCGGGGCGACGGAGTCCGCCGAGGAGTCCGCGGCGGAGGCTTCCGCCGAGGAGCCCGCGTCGGACGAGGAGCCGGAGGCCGCGGAGGCCACCGGTGCCGAGGACGTCGCCGCCGCCGATGCCGAAGAGGCCGCTGAGGCTCCTGAGGCGGACGGTGCGAAGTCCGGGGAGTCCACCGGAAAGTAGCCCGTGACAACCGGGTAAAGGCATGTACATGCCTGAGCGGGAGAGTGCAGAGTCGTCCGTGTCCGTTGACCGACCGGAACACGCTCGAGGGGACGACTCATGGCACTCTCCCGTTCGGCACGCCCGGCACGCCCGGCACGTTCTGCAGATCCGCAGGCCCCGGCGCGTGCGACGCCCCCGGCCCGCGCCTTACGCCGCCGCTCGCTGCGCGCGGGGGCCGCCGCGACCGCCGCGGCGGCCTCCTTCCTCGTCGTCGCCGCCTCGCCCGCACCCGTCGCCGGCGCCCCCGGCATCGGCGACACCTACTTCCCGCGGCTGGGCAACGGCGGCTTCGACGCCCTCCACTACGACCTGGGCGTCTCCTACGCGCCCGGCACCGGCCGCCTCGACGGCCGTACGACGCTCACCGCCCGCGCCACCCAGAACCTCTCCTCCTTCGACCTGGACCTCCAGAAGCTGGAGGTCTCCCGGATCGAGGTGAACGGCGCGAAGGCCCGGTTCACGCGGGACGGCGACGACATCACCGTCACCCCGCGCGGCACCCTGCGCAAGGGCAAGGTCTTCAAGGTCACCGTGACCTACGGCGGGGTGCCCGAGCCGCTCAGCGGCCCCATCGTCTTCGGCTCCGAGTACGGCTGGATGAAGACCGCCGACGGCGTCTTCGTGGCCTGTGAGCCCAACGCGGCCTCCACCTGGTTCCCGTCCAGCGACCACCCCTCCGACAAGGCCACCTACGACATCCGGATCAAGGCGCCGAAGGGCCTGACCGGTGTCTCCAACGGCCGGCTCGTGTCGTCGTACGACCGCGGCGGCTCCTCGTACGCCCACTGGCGCGAGAACCGGCCCATGGCGACCTACCTGGCCACCGCCACCATCGGGAAGTTCGACGTGCGCACCGGCCGCACGCCCGGCGGCATCCCGGTCTACGTCGCCGTCGACCCGGTGCTGAAGAACGGCAACAGCGTCGACGTGTACGCCGTCACCTCCGCCGCCACCGACTACTGGTCCAAGGTCTTCGGGCCGTACCCGTTCGAGGAGACGGGGGCGATCGTCGACGACATGCCGGAGGCCGGGTTCTCGCTGGAGGTGCAGAGCAAGCCCGCCTACTCGGCCGTGCGCAGCGAGTCGACCATCGTGCACGAGCTGGCCCACCAGTGGTTCGGCGACTCGGTGAGCGTGGCCCGGTGGAAGGACATCTGGCTGAACGAGGGCTTCGCCACCTACGCCCAGTGGCTGTGGGCGGAGCACCAGGGCACCCGCTCGGCCCACGACTCCTTCCGCGCCGCCTACGACGCCCGCCCCGCCGACTCCGACTTCTGGCGGACCGAGGTCGGCGACCCGCAGCGCGACACGATGTTCGCCTCCGCCGTCTACCAGCGGGGCGCGATGACGCTCCAGATGCTCCGGGAGCGGATCGGCGACACCAAGTTCTTCGAGCTGCTGCCGGCCTGGACCCGCCGGCACCGCTACGGCAACGCCTCCACCGCCGACTTCGTCCGGCTCGCCGAGCGGATCAGCGGGCAGCAGCTCGACGACCTCTTCTCCACCTGGCTGTTCACGACAGGCAAGCCCGCCCTCTAGACGACCTTGACCCTGGGTTTGTAAGGCTCACCGGCCTCGGCGGGTGAGAATGTCAGGGTGCAGCTCCAGCAAATCTTCAGTCCCTCCGTCCAGCACACGCTCGATGTGATCGGCATCTTCGTGTTCGCGATCTCCGGTGCGCTGCTGGCCGTCCGGAAGAACTTCGACCTGTTCGGCATCGCCGTGCTGGCCGAGGTGACCGCGCTGGGCGGAGGACTGTTCCGGGACCTGATCATCGGGGCCGTGCCGCCGGCCGCCTTCACCGACCTCGGCTACTTCCTCACCCCGCTGATCACGGCCGTCGTCGTCTTCTTCCTGCATCCGCACGTGGAGCGGATCCAGTCGGCGGTTCTCGTCTTCGACGCGGCGGGCCTCGGCCTGTTCTGCGTCACCGGCACGACCAAGGCGTACAGCTTCGGCCTCGGGCTGACCGCGTCGGCGACCCTGGGGCTCGCCACCGCCGTCGGCGGCGGTGTGCTGCGCGACGTGCTGGCGAACGAGGTCCCCTCGCTGCTGCGCTGGGACCGCGACCTGTACGCGGTCCCGGCGATCGTCGGCTCCACCATGGTGGTGCTCTGCATCCGCTACGACGTGCTGACCCCGGTCACCAGCGGCGTGGCCGCCGTCACGGCTTTCGTGCTGCGCCTGCTGGCGATGAAGTACCACTGGCGAGCGCCGCGTGCGTGGAACCGGCGTTCGACGGTGACCGAGGAGTAGGCACCCGGGAGTGGGTGGCCCGGGTGGACTCCGCGGTCCCGGCGAGGGAGCGGTCCTCGCCGCCGGCCCGGTTCTGGCCCATCTGGAGGGTCAGCCAGCGGAACACCGCCGGGACCTGCGGCCGCCACAGCGCCAGGGTGTGGCCGCCCGCGCTGCGCGGCAGGAAGACCACGTGCACGGTGGTCGGCGCCTTGGCCACGGACTCCAGCGCCATGCCGGCCTGGTAGCCGTCGCCGGACTCGCCGGAGAGGTACAGCGCGATCCGGGGCGGCTCCGCCCGCTTCCGCAGGAGCAGGTAGGGATTGTTCGCGGCGCGCAGCGCGGGGCTCTGCGCGGCCAGGGAGTTGCGCTCGCCGATCGGGTCGTTGTAGCCGGACATGCTCACCGCGGCCCGGAACCGGTCGGGGTGGGCGACGGCCAGCTTGACCGCGCAGTGGGCGCCCGCCGAGTACCCGGCGACGGCCCAGCCCCGCGGCGCCGGCTGGACGCGGAAGTTGTCCGCGACCATCCTCGGCACGTCGATGCTCAGCCAGCTGTCGGCGTTGACCTGGCCGGGCACGTTGGCGCAGCCGGTGTCCACGCCGGCGAGCAGGTTGGTGCGCGGGGCGACCAGGATGAACGGCGCCACCCGGCCGTCCTTCATCAGGGGCAGCAGCTGCTGGTGCGTCCCGAGCGCCCCGAACCAGGCCTTCGCCGAGCCCGGATAGCCCGGGAGCAGTTCCACCACCGGGAACTTCGTGTGCCGGTAGGCCGGCTCGTCGTACTGGGGCGGGAGCCAGACGTAGACCTCGGCGTTCACCCCCGAGACCCGGCCCCTGAGCTGGGTGACGCGGACCCCGCCGGCCGCGCGCATCCCGGGTCCGTCGGCCGGCCTGAAGTCCTGTCTGACCCGGGGCAGGGTCTTCAGCGCGATGCCGCCCGTGCCGTCCCGGCCGAGGTCGGTGGCCTGCTGGACATGGTTGCCGGTGCCGACCAGGTCGGCCCAGTTGTCGTACAGGTTGTTCTGGTTGTTGACCAGCACGAAGACCAGCGTGACGGCGGTGCCCTGGGCGAACAGCAGCATCAGTACACGGGCCGCGGTGCGCAGCGGCCGGGGGCCGCGCATCCGCGACCAGAGGGCGAGCGGCAGTATCAGGGCGACGACCGCCAGCACGATCGTCGTGTAGAGGAACGGAGTCCCGGTGAGGCTCATGTCCTCATAGAGGGCGATCGGGGGTCCGAGGTTGTGGACGTGTCCGGACACTTACCTAGAAATTGCCGGATTCTCACCCTGGAGTGTGGCGCGGGCCGCCGAACAGCGAAAAGCTACCGCTTAGTAATGCCTTGTTGTACCGTTCAGCCATGCCAGAAGCTGCTTCCGCACCCTCCCACGCTCTCGGCCGCGCCCGGGCGGGGGGATCCCCCTCGCGGGCCCTGATCGGCGACAGCGAGTTCGACCGGGACACCGCGCTCACCCGGCGCGAGCCCGGCGTCTACGACATCGACCTCTCGGCCGGCTGGACCATCATCAGCGCCGTCAACGGCGGCTATCTGCTGGCCGTGCTCGGGCGGGCCCTCGCGGACACCCTCCCGCACCCGGACCCTTTCACCGTCTCCGCGCACTACCTCACGGCCTCCCGGCCCGGCCCCGCGGTCGTGCGCACGCAGACCGTCCGCACCGGTCGCACCCTCTCCACCGGCCAGGCCTCCCTCTTCCAGTACGACGACGAGGGCAACGAGGTGGAACGGATCCGCGTCCTCGCCTCCTACGGTGATCTCGCCGCCCTCCCCGACGACGTCCGCACCACCGCCACCCCGCCGGTGATGCCCCCGCCGGAGCAGTGCTTCGGCTCCGGGGACGGACCCGCCCCGGTGGAGGGAAGCTCGGCCATCACCGACCGGCTGATGCTGCGACTGGACCCCGCGACCCTCGGCTGGGCGCTCGGCGCGCCCTCCGGCAAGGGGGAGATGCGTGCCTGGTTCGGGCTCGCGGACGGCCGTGACGCCGACCCGCTGTCCCTGCTGCTCGCGGTGGACGCCCTGCCTCCCACCGCCTTCGAGATCGGCCTGAAGGGCTGGGTGCCCACGGTCGAGCTCACCGTGCACGTCCGCCACCGCCCGGCTCCGGGGCCGCTGCGGGTGTCGATCACCACCCGCAATCTGGCCGGCGGCTTCCTCGAGGAGGACGCCGAGGTCTGGGACAGCGAGGACCGGCTGGTCGCCCAGTCCCGCCAGCTCGCCCGCGTCCGGCTCGGCTGAGCCGCGGCGCGGTCAGTCCAGCCAGTGGTGGCGGCCGACGCTGATGAGCCGCAGCTGACGGGTGGCGAGCCGTACGACGCGCTCGCGCTCCTCCCCGGGCGCGTCCAGCGCCTCCAGGAACAGTGAGGCCGTGCTGAGCATCTGGTCGACGTAGAGGTGCGCCAGCATCAGCAGGTCGTCGTCGTTCCACCCCTCGGCCTGCGGGTCGTTGGCCAGTTCGGCCCGCACCTCCTCGGCGAACCGCGCCAGTTGGGCCTGGATGGCCTCGCGCACCGGCTGCACCCCGCCGTGCCGTTCCCGCGCGATGAAGCGGACGTGCGCGGGGTGGGTGTCCACATGACGGGCGATCAACTCGATGGCGCGGCGGATGCGTTCGTCGTTGTCGTCGGTCGTCGACACCG
This sequence comes from Streptomyces sp. NPDC090108, assembly GCF_044747185.1. Classification (NCBI taxonomy): domain Bacteria; kingdom Bacillati; phylum Actinomycetota; class Actinomycetes; order Kitasatosporales; family Streptomycetaceae; genus Streptomyces; species Streptomyces sp. NPDC090108. The sequence goes on along the minus strand of NZ_JBIVDQ010000001.1, from coordinate 279,714 downwards.
TCGTGCGCACCATGGGGTGCAGGCTGCCCAGCGCCTCGTCGACCAGGGCCACCCCGAGATCCGCCGTGGAGCGGAAGTGCCGGTAGAAGGCGGTCGGTGCCACGCCGACGGCCCGGGTCACCTCGCGCAGTCCCAGGCTGCTCAGGCTCTGCTCCTCCAGCAGCACGAGCGCCGCGTCCAGAAACGCCTGACGGGTCTTCTGCTTCTGGGCCTGCCGGATGCCGAGCGTGTGACTCATGTCATCCAGTTAACAACTGTTCTCCGGAATTGGAAAGCCGCGGCGCGGGTTAGACTCGGAGTCAGTGAACAAGTGTTACTACAACTGTTCACCAGAACTTCAGGGCGGCGCCCCCTCGGAGGCGCCGCGCGAGGCATCCCGGAGGGGGGACCCGACCTCATGCTGTTCCTCGTCGCCGCACTCATGCTGCTCGGTGTCGTGCTCGGCACCGTCGCCCACGTACCGATCGCCGTCTCCGCCGCGCTGGCAGCCGTCATCGCCGTGTGGCTCGTCGTCTTCGCGGTCCGCGAGCGGCACACCGCCCGCCGTCGCCGCACCCCGGCCGTCCGGCCGTCCGCAACCACCTCCAGGAGCTGAGCCCCATGCGTCTCACCGCACCTGCCGCGGGCCGCGCTGTCACCGGGCCGCGTACCCGGGACGCCGACGGCATGGCCGTGGCCTCCTTCATCCTCGGCCTGCTCGGCCTGCTCGTCCTCAATCTCTTCCTCGGCCCCGTCGCCGTCGCGCTGGCCGCCGCCGCCCTCTGGCGCGGCACCGCCCGCCGCGGCCGCGCCTGGCTCGGCATGGCCCTGGGCGTGGCCGACCTGGTGGTCCTCGCGGCCACCATGCAGCTGTCCGACACGGTGTCCTGGAACCTGTGACGGCGGGCCGGCGAGCCGATGCCTTGACGGCCTTGCGGCCTTGCGGCGCTGTAGCCCTGCGGTCCGGGTAGCCCTGCGGTCCGGTGGCCCTGAGGGCCGGTGGCCCTGTGGCCTTGCGGTCCGGTGGCCTTGCGGTCCGGTGGCCCTGCGGTCCGGTGGCCCTGAGGGCCGTTTGGTCGGCGTGCCGGGCGGCGCGGTCCGGCCCCGGTCGGCGGGGTCAGGTGCGGGCGGCGGGGTCCGGTGCGGGCGGCGGGGCCGGTGGTGCGGGGCTGCCGCGGGCGGCCGTTCCGGGTGATCCGTCCCGTCCGTACGGCCGGAGCGGGCCGCGCGGACGGTGCCCCGTAGAATCGGCCGCACCATGGCTTACCTCGACCACGCCGCCACGACCCCGATGCTCCCCGAGGCGGCGGAGGCGCTGACCGCCCAGCTGAGCATCACCGGCAACGCGTCCTCCCTGCACGCCTCCGGCCGCCGGGCGCGCCGCACGGTCGAGGAGTCCCGCGAGAGCCTCGCGGACGCGCTGGGCGCCCGCCCCAGCGAGGTCGTCTTCACCTCGGGCGGCACCGAGGCCGACAACCTCGCGGTGAAGGGGCTGTTCTGGGCCCGCCGCGCCGCGGACCCGGCCCGCGTGCGGGTCCTGTCCAGTCCGGTCGAGCACCACGCCGTCCTCGACGCCGTGCACTGGCTGGCCGAACAGGAGGGCGCCGTCGTGGAGTACCTCCCCGTGGACGCCCATGGCCGGGTGCACCCGGAGGCGCTGCGCGAGGCCATCGCCCGCAATCCCGACGACGTCGCCCTGGCCACCGTGATGTGGGCCAACAACGAGATCGGCACGATCATGCCGGTCCGTGAACTCGCCGACGTCGCCGCCGAGTTCGACGTCCCGCTGCACGCCGACGCGGTGCAGGCCTTCGGGCAGGTCCCGGTCGGCTTCGCCGACTCCGGGCTCGCCGCCATGACCGTCTCGGGCCACAAGATCGGCGGCCCCTACGGCATCGGCGCGCTGCTGCTCGGCCGCGAGTACACCCCGGTGCCCGTGCTGCACGGCGGCGGCCAGGAGCGGCACGTGCGCTCCGGCACCCTCGACGTCCCCGCCATCGCCTCCTTCGCGGTGGCCGGCCGGCACGCCGCCGACGGCCAGGAACGCTTCGCCCGCGAGATCGGCGCCCTGCGCGACCGGCTGGCCGACGCCGTGCTCACCGCCGTCCCGGACGCCCTCCTCGGCGGCGACCCGGCGCCCGGCGGGCGGCTCCCGGCCAACGCCCACTTCACCTTCCCCGGCTGCGAGGGCGACTCCCTGCTCCTGCTGCTGGACGCCCAGGGCATCGAGTGCTCCACCGGCTCCGCCTGCACGGCGGGCGTGGCGCAGCCCAGCCATGTGCTGCTCGCGACGGGCGTCGACCCCGACCTCGCCCGCGGCACCCTGCGCTTCTCGCTGGGCCACACCTCCACGGAGGCGGACATCGAGGCGGTCGCCGGGGCGATCGGCCCCGCGGTGGAACGTGCCCGCGCGGCGGGCCTCACCTGAGGCGCCGGCGGGCACGGAAACGACCTACGAAACGGGTTCCCTTCGCCGGTATGGTCCGGATCAGGTGACTAGGGGTCGCCGTCGGGCCTCGCTACTGCCTTCCGGCCTCTCAGTTGCGACCGTAGATGTCGGCACCAGCGGAAACTGAACTTCTCGCTTCGCGCTGAAGTCGGCTACTACGCTCGAACTCCCTCACTCGCCTCGTAGGCCTGAATTCAGCATAGAACTCCCGGAAGCGGACAAAAAGGGTTTCGTGCTTGATTTTTTTGCGGACTACGGCCGGGCGGTACGCGCCTGCCGCACCAGCTTCATGTACCGCTCCCAGTCCCAGTGCGGGCCCGGATCGGTGTGGTCCGTCCCCGGCACCTGGACGTGCCCGATCACATGCTCACGGTCGGCGGCCATGCCGTACCGCCCGCATATCGCGGCCGTCAGCCGGGCCGACGCGGCGTACATCGCGTCGGTGAAGGAGGAGGCGTCCTCCACGAAACCCTCGTGCTCTATGCCGACACTGCGCTCGTTGAACTCCCGGTTGCCCGCGTGGAAGGCCACGTCCAGCTCCCGGACCAGCTGGGTGATCCGCCCGTCCCGGCGCACGATGTAGTGCGCCGCCGCCTCGTGCGCGGGGTCCTGGAAGACCTTCACCGCCGACGCGTAACCGCCCTGCGTCACATGGACGACCACCCGGTCCACCGCGTAGTCGTCCGGCCGGTCCGCCTCCCGGTAGTTGCCGGGCGAGGCCGGCACCCAGCGCGCGCCCCGGAAGTCCACCGCGCCCGGCACCCGGGAGCGCCGTACACCCGGCAGCCGCCAGTACAGATGCGACAGCTCCTCGCGCGCCAGCACCGCCGTGCCCACCGCGGCCGCTGCCCCGCCGACCAGCAGCGCCCGCCGCCCGATCCGCCGGTCCCCGTCGCCCGCGCTCCCGCCCTTCGCGCCCGCCTCGGCCACGCCCCCACCCCCGCCTGCGCCCCACGCCCTCTTCCGAACGCGTCCCCGTGTGATCGTCAACGGATACGCGGCGGCCACGGTTCCCGGCGCCCCGTACCCTGGAAGGGTTATGACTGAGACCCCGCAGCGCCCCCTCCGCGTCCTGGCCGCCATGTCCGGTGGCGTCGACTCCGCCGTCGCCGCCGCGCGCGCCGCGGAAGCGGGCCACGACGTGACAGGCGTCCACCTCGCGCTCTCCGCCAACCCGCAGTCCTTCCGCACGGGCGCGCGCGGCTGCTGCACCATCGAGGACTCTCGCGACGCCCGCCGCGCCGCCGACGTCATCGGCATCCCGTTCTACGTCTGGGACCTCGCCGACCGGTTCCGCGAGGACGTCGTCGAGGACTTCGTCGCCGAGTACGAGGCCGGCCGCACCCCGAACCCGTGCCTGCGCTGCAACGAGAAGATCAAGTTCGCCGCGCTCCTGGACAAGGCCCTCGCCCTCGGCTTCGACGCCGTCTGCACCGGCCACTACGCCCAGGTGATCACCGGCGAGGACGGCTCCCGCGAGCTGCACCGCGCCTCCGACATGGCCAAGGACCAGTCGTACGTCCTCGGCGTCCTCGACGACCGCCAGCTCGCCCACGCCATGTTCCCGCTCGGCGACACGGTCACCACCAAGGAGGAGATCCGCGCCGAGGCGGAGGCCCGCGGTCTGGCCGTCGCCAAGAAGCCCGACTCGCACGACATCTGCTTCATCGCCGACGGCGACACCCAGGGCTTCCTCGCCCGGCGGCTCGGCAAGGCCGAGGGCGACATCGTCGACGAGGACGGCAACCGGGTCGGCACCCACGAGGGCGCGTACGGCTTCACCATCGGCCAGCGCAAGGGTCTGCGCATCGGCACCCCGGCCGCCGACGGCAAGCCGCGCTACGTCCTCGACATCTCCCCGGTGGACAACACGGTCACCGTCGGCCCCGCCGCCGCCCTCGACGTCACCGCCCTCACCGCGATCAAGCCCCGCTGGTGCGGCACCGCGCCCTCGGGCCCCGGCACCTACACGGCCCAGCTGCGCGCCCACGGCGGCGAGACCGAGGTCACCGCGGAGGCCGTCGACGGCGAACTCCGCGTCACCTTCGCCGAGCCGGTCCGCGGCGTCGCCCCCGGCCAGGCGATCGTCCTCTACGACGGCACGCGCGTCGTCGGCTCGGCCACCATCGCGACGACCACGCGCAGGGCGGCGACGGCCGTCTGAGGCCGCCGCCGGGCCCGCCCGCTCAGCCGGTGGGGGAGCCGGTGAAGAACTCCGCCAGCAGCGGCGCCAGGGCGGGCGGCTCGACCGCGTGGGTCTGCTTGTCCAGCTCGGCGTACATCCCGTCGGGCGCCGTCGCGGCCACCGCGCGGGCCGCCTCCCGGATCCACTCCGGGCTCGCCCCGCCCGCCACGGACAGGACGGGCACCCCGACGGACGCCAGCAGGTCGAGCGGCATCCGGCCGTCGTCCATCACCGCGGCGTCGTGGCCGAGGCTGGGTGCGACGACCTCGAGACCGGCCCACAGGGGGGAGTGGCGGGCGCGCTCGATCATCTGCTCGGCCAGGGCGGTCAGACGCAGGAACAGCGCCACCGCGTCCCCGCGCCGGCCGTCCGCGAGCGCCCTGTCCAGGTCCTTCCGGTACGCGGCCCACTGTGCCGCGCCTCCCGTCACGAAGTCCATGAACGGCACCTCGTACACGGCCGCCTGACGCACCGGCAGGCCGTCCGCCGCCGCGCGGAGCACCAGCGCGCCGCCCGAGGACATCCCGAACAGGGCCGCGTCCCCGCCCACCGCGCCGATCAGCGCGGAGAGGTCCTCGATCTCGCGCTCCACGGCGTAGGGCGCCGTGTCGCCGCTCGCGCCGCGCCCCCTGCGGTCGTAGACGACGACGGTGCAGGTGTCCGCGAGCAGCTCCGCCAGGGGCGCGAGCGTGCCGCCGGTGGACAGCGCGCCGCTCACCAGGACCACCGCGGGGCCCTGGCCGGTCACCTGGTACGCGAGGGACGTGCCGTCACGGGAAGTCGTCTTCTGCTCCATGCCGGTGCAGACTGCCGTACGGCACCCGGCTCCCCGGTCACGACACGACGACACCGGGCAAGGTCACGAGACTTCCGGCGCGTAGAAACACAGGTGGTCCTTGATCTCCGCCACCTCCGGCTTCGGGTCCGGGTACGCCCACACGAGGTCGGGCGCGTCCGGCAGCGACCAGTAGGACGCCGTGCCCTTGAAGGGGCAGACCGTGTGCGTGCCGGACGGGGTCAGCAGATCGAGGCGCACGTCCTCGGCGGGGATGTAGTACCGCACGGGGCTGCCCGTCTCGCGCAGCACCAGCGGACGGTCGGTCTCCGCGAGCACCTGGCCTCCGTGCACCACGCGCACGTGCCGGTCGCCCTGCTCGATGGTGATGGTGTGTCCTCGGCTCATACCGGGGAAGCGCCGGGGAGCCCCCGATTCTTCCCGCGTACGGTGGTGGCCATGAACATCTGCGTCTTCCTCTCCGCCGCCGACCTCGCCGAGCGCTACACCGGGCCCGCCCGCGAGTTCGCGGAGCTGATCGGCAAGGGCGGTCACACCCTGGTGTGGGGCGGCTCCGACACGGGCCTGATGAAGGTCGTCGCCGACGGGGTGCAGGAGACGGGCGGCCGGCTGCTCGGGGTGTCCGTGGAGTTCCTCGCGCTCAAGGCGCGGCCCGGCGCCGACGAGATGATCGTGGCCGCCGACCTCGCCGAGCGCAAGAGGATCCTGATGGAGAAGGCCGACGCCGTGGTGATCATGGTGGGCGGCACCGGCACGCTCGACGAGGCCACCGAGATCCTGGAGCTGAAGAAGCACGGCCGCACCGACAAGCCGGTGGTGCTGCTCAACACGGCCGGCTTCTACGACGGCCTGGAGCAGCAGTTCCGCCGCATGGAGGCCGAGGGGTTCCTGCCCCGCCCGCTGGCCGAGCTGGTCTTCTTCGCCGCCGAGCCGGCCGGGGCCATGGCCCACCTGGAGGCCGCGGCACGGGCGGCCACCGCGTAGGGACTCGTCCCGCGGTGATGCGAGCATGGCGGGCATGGCTACTCATGTGATCACCGGCGCCGGCTCCGGCATCGGCGCCGCCGTCGCCCGCCGGCTGCACGAGCGCGGGGACGAGATCGTCCTGCACGCGCGCGACGCGGGCCGCGCCAAGGAACTGGCCGCGCGGTTCCCCGGCGCGCGCACCCTGGTCGGCGACCTCTCCGACCCCGACAAGCTCTCCTGGGCGTTCTCCCACCAGACCCTGCCGGACCGGGTCGACTCGCTGCTGCACATCGCCGGCGTGGTGGACCTCGGCGACATCGGCGACCTCACCCCGAAGTCCTGGCGTCACCAGCTCAACGTCAACCTGATCGCCCCCGCCGAACTGACCCGGCACTTCCTGCCGCAGCTCCGCGCCTCCCGCGGTCAAGTGATCTTCGTCAACTCCGGGGCCGGTCTGAACGCCCACGCCGGCTGGTCGGCGTACGCCGCCTCCAAGCACGGCCTGAAGGCCCTCGCCGACTCGCTGCGCCACGAGGAGCACGGCAACGGCGTCCGCGTCACCTCCGTCTACCCCGGCCGCACCGCAAGCCCCATGCAGGCCAAGGTGCACCAGCAGGAGGGCAAGGAGTACGACCCCGCGCAGTGGATCGACCCCGAGTCCGTCGCCACGGCCATCCTCACGGCCCTCGACCTGCCCCGGGACGCGGAGATCAACGACCTGACGGTGCGCCCGGGCCGCTGACCGGTACTTCCCGCCCGGCCGAGCCGGGCGGGGCCACCGGCGGGGGAACCGGCCGGGCCGCCGGACCGCATAGTCTGCCGGGGTGAGTGAGAACAGCGAGTTCAGGTTCGCGGGAGCGACCGGCATCGGGTCCATGCCCGGCACGGACGCGCGGGAGGCCGCCAAGACCGTCACCGGCAGTCTGGAGGACTTCCCGTTCCTCGCCGAGCTGCCCGCCCGTGGCCCCGGTGCCGACATGATCGGCCGGACCGCCGGCATGCTCGTCGAGCTGTACGCGCGCGTGGAGCCCAGCGGTTGGCGCCTGTCGGACCACCCCGGCCGCGACACCCGGCGCGCCCGGTCCTGGCTGCGCGAGGACCTCGACGCCCTGGAGGAGTTCACCCAGGGCTACGAGGGCGACCTCAAGGTGCAGGCGGTCGGCCCCTGGACGCTGGCCGCCGCCCTGGAGCTCAGGAACGGCGAGGCCGTGCTGTCCGATGCCGGTGCCTGCCGCGACCTCGCCGCCTCGCTGGAGGAGGGCCTGCGCCTGCACCTCGCCGAGGTGCGCCGCCGGATCCCGGGTGCCCGGGTGGTGCTCCAGCTCGACGAGCCCTCCCTCACCGCCGTACTGCGCGGACAGGTGCGCAGCGCCAGCGGCTACCGCACCCACCGCGCCGTGGACCGCCAGGTCGTCGAGGCCACGCTGCGGCAGGTGTCCGGGGCGGCGGGCGGCGGCCCGGTCGTCGCCCACTCCTGCGCGCCCGACGTGCCCTTCGCCCTGCTGCGCCGGGCGGGTGTCGCCGCCCTCTCCTTCGACTTCGCTCTTCTCACCGAGCGTGACGACGACGCCCTCGGCGAGGCCGTCGAGGCCGGTACCGGACTGTTCGCCGGTGTCGTGCCGGGCACCGACGGCCCGTTGTCGGACCCTGCCGGTAGCGTCATGGGTGTCAGGACGCTGTGGCGCAAGCTGGGTCTGCACCCCGGGCTGCTCGCGGAAGCGGTCACGGTCACCCCGGCGTGCGGTCTCGCGGGCGCTTCGCCCGCCTACGCGCGCCAGGTGCTCGCGCACTGCGTCCGGGCGGCGAGATCCCTCGCGGACAACCCTGAGTAACGGGAGGACCACACGGTGGCCGGCGACAAGCAGCAGGCGGAGACGACGGTGCCGGCGGAGGCACGGGAGAAGCACGCACAGCTCGCGGAACAGGTCGAGGAGCACCGCTTCCGGTACTACGTGAAGGACGCCCCGGTCGTCAGCGACGCCGAGTTCGACCGGCTGCTCAGAGACCTGGAGGCGCTGGAGGGCGAGTACCCGGAGCTGCGCACCCCCGACTCGCCGACCCAGAAGGTCGCGGGGGCGTACGCCACGGAGTTCACCGCCGTCGAGCACCGCGAGCGCATGCTCTCGCTGGACAACGCCTTCGACGACGAGGAGCTGGCGGCCTGGGCCGACCGCGTCGCCCGGGACCTGGGCGACCAGGTGTACCACTTCCTGTGCGAGCTGAAGGTCGACGGCCTCGCGGTCAACCTCACCTACGAGCACGGCCGTCTCACCCGCGCGGCCACCCGCGGCGACGGCCGCACCGGCGAGGACATCACGCCCAACGTCCGCACGATCGCGGAGATCCCCGACCGCCTCCACGGCGACGACGTCCCCGCCCTCGTGGAGATCCGCGGCGAGGTCTACTTCCCGATGGAGAAGTTCCTCGACCTGAACGAGCGTCTGGTCGCCGCCGGTGACAAGCCCTTCGCCAACCCCCGCAACGCCGCGGCCGGTTCGCTGCGCCAGAAGGACCCGCGTGTCACCGCCACCCGCCCGCTGCACATGGTCGTCCACGGCATCGGCGCCCTGGAGGGCTACTCGGGCACGGGCATGAGCCGGCTGTCCGAGGCGTACGACCTGCTGAAGACCTGGGGCCTGCCCACCTCCCGGCACAACCGCGTGGTCGACGGCCTCGACGGAGTACGCCGCTTCATCGCCCACTACGGCGAGAACCGCCACTCCGTGGAGCACGAGATCGACGGCGTGGTCGTCAAGCTCGACGAGATCCGCCTTCAGGGCCGCCTCGGCTCCACCGCGCGCGCCCCGCGCTGGGCGATCGCCTACAAGTACGCGCCGGAGGAGGTCAACACCAAGCTCATCGACATCAAGGTGGGCGTCGGCCGCACCGGCCGCGTCACGCCGTACGCCCAGGTCGAGCCGGTCACGGTGGCCGGCAGCGAGGTCGAGTTCGCCACCCTGCACAACCAGGACGTCGTCAAGGCCAAGGGCGTGCTCATCGGCGACACCGTGGTGATCCGCAAGGCCGGTGACGTCATCCCGGAGATCCTCGGACCGGTGGCCGACCTGCGCGACGGCAGCGAGCGGGAGTTCGTGATGCCGGCCGAGTGCCCCGAGTGCGGGACGCCGCTGCGGCCCATGAAGGAGGGCGACATCGACCTCCGCTGCCCCAACGCGCGCACCTGCCCGGCCCAGTTGCGCGAGCGCGTCTCCTACCTCGCGGGCCGCGAGTGCCTGGACATCGAGCACTTCGGCGGGGTGGCCGCCGCCGCGCTCACCCGGCCCCTGGAGCCGGCCGACCCGCCGCTGGTGGACGAGGGCGACCTGTTCGACCTGACGGTGGACAAGCTGCTGCCCATCAAGGCCTACGTCCTCGACCCGGACAGCGGTCTGCCCAAGCGCGACCCGAAGACGGGCAAGGAGAAGGTCGTCACGGTCTTCGCCAACCAGAAGGGCGAGCCGAAGAAGAACACCCTCGCGCTGCTGGAGAAGATCGAGGAGGCCAAGTCCCGCCCCCTCGCCCGGTTCCTCAACGGCCTGTCCATCCGGCACGTCGGCCCCGTCGCGGCGCAGGCGCTCGCCCGCGAGTTCCGCTCGGCCGACCGCATCGAGGCGGCCACCGAGGAGGAGTTGGCGGCCGTCGACGGCGTGGGTCCCATCATCGCCGCCGCGCTCAAGGAATGGTTCGCCGAGGACTGGCACCGCGAGATCGTCCGCAAGTGGAAGGCGGCCGGAGTCCCGCTGGAGGACGAGGGGACCGGCGAGGAGGAGGGACCGCGCCCGCTGGAAGGGCTCACCGTCGTCGTCACCGGCACCCTGGAGCACCACACGCGGGACGGCGCCAAGGACGCGCTGCAGAGCCGGGGCGCGAAGGTGACCGGATCCGTGTCGAAGAAGACCTCGTTCGTCGTCGTCGGCGACAGCCCCGGCTCCAAGTACGACAAGGCCATGCAGTTGAAGGTGCCGGTCCTGAACGAGGACGGTTTCGCCGTCCTGTTGGAGCAGGGACCCGAGGCGGCGGCGGAAGTCGCGCTTCCGACCGGGGAGTAGCGGTTGAAGGCCACCCGATCGGCGCATATCAGATGCATACGGGTGGCCCGGGCGCATTCGGGCAACCGTCGACGACCGCTGCCCGAGGAAGCCTTCCGCGGCCTACTGTTGAGGTGTGCGCCGCCGTGCCCAGCTACGGCTGGGGCATCCCCGTGCCCGCAGGACGGCACGGGGAGGGGCTTTCCAGCGCGGAGCCGCTGATGGTTGCCGGGCATCGGGCCGCGTGGTGCGGGCACCGCCGGCTGTGAGAGGGACGGGAATGGAACCGACCGAGAGCGCCGCCCCGGACCCATGGCAGCGCCTGCGCCGCCGTGCGGCCGCGTGGCGGACGAGCCGGTGGAGCGGGCGCGGCGCCGGGCGCGCCGGCGCACGGGGCACCGCGACCGAAGCGCACCTCCCGCCGTCCCTCACTCCCACGCCGGGTCTGCCCGGCCTGCCTGGACTCGCGGGCCTTCCGGGGAGCCCCGGCTCCGCCGCCGGACGCCGCCTGCCCCGCCCCTCGCTCCCCGCGGTCGTCGTGGCCGCCGCGTCGATCGTCCTGGCGGCCGGCTTCTGCCGGGCCTTCACCGGGAGCCACGCGCTCTTCCCGCCCGGCTCGGTCGGCTGGTCGATGGCCCTGCTGACGGGTGTCATCGTCGGCCACCTCGTGATGCTCGGCCGCGCCCGCTGGTGGGGCGGCACCGGCTCCGGCGCTGCCCTCACCATCGCCGTATTGCTGCTGTACGGCTGGGTGCCGGCCGGCATGGTCAGCCTGACCGTCGTCGTCCTGGTCGGCGTCGCCAGACGCCAGCGCGGCCGCCAGGGCGTGCTGCACGGGGCAGCGGACATCCTCGGTATCGGTGCCGGAGCCCTGGTGCTCGGCGCCTTCGGCCGTTTCCCGAGCGTCGAGTCGCCCTGGCGGCCCGACAGCTGGGGCGTCGGCGCCGCGCCCGCGGTGGTGCTCGCGGCCGCCGCCTATCTCGCCGTCGGCCGGGGTCTGCTCTGGTACCTGCACGCCCCGCGCGACGGCGCGCTGCCCAAGGTCGCCCGCACGGCCCTGCTCAGACAGGGGCTCATCGCGGCCGCCCTGACCGGTATCGCGCCGCTGGTGTGCGTGGTCGCCGTCGCGCGGCCCGTGCTGCTCCCGCTGTTCGCCGTCCCGCTGATCGCGCTCGACTCCGCCCTGTGGATGGCCCGGGCGCGCGCCGAGGAGCAACTGCGCGACCCGCTGACCGGACTGCCCAACCGGCAGTGGCTGCTGGAGCGGATCTGGACCGCCCTCGACGACGCGGAGCGCATCGGCGCGCGTTCCGCACTCATGCTGATCGACCTCGACCGTTTCCGGTCGGTGAACGACACCCTCGGTCATCTCGCGGGGGACAGGCTGCTGTTGCAGATCGCGGACCGGCTCCGGCTCGCCCTGCCGCGCGGGGCGGAGGCCGCGCGGCTCGGTGGCGACGAGTTCGCCGTGCTGCTGCCGGTCGCCGACTCCACGACGTCCGCGACCCGCGTCGCCCGCGCGCTCGTCACGGAGCTCAGCTCCCCGCTCGACCTGGACGGCCTCACCCTCGTCCTGGAGGCCAGCGCGGGCGTCGCCGTCTTCCCCGACCACGCGCTGGACGCCGAGGGGATGCTGCGGCGGGCGGACGTGGCGATGTACCAGGCGAAGCGCGACCGCACGGGGGTGGAGGTCTACGAGTCCAAGCGGGACTCCAACACCCCCGACCGGCTCGGCCTGCTGGGCGATCTGCGCCGGGCGCTCGACGCGCACGAGGTGCAGCTGCACTACCAGCCGAAGGTCCGCTTCGACGGGCAGGTGGCCGGCCTGGAGGCGCTGGTGCGCTGGGTCGATCCCGAGCGAGGGAAGGTTCCTCCTGACGAGTTCATAGCGATAGCCGAGTCCTCGGGGCTGATGCCCCATCTGACGGAGTACGTGCTGGAGACCGCGCTCGCGCAGGTGGCCCGCTGGCGGGCGCAGGGCCTGCGGGTGCCGGTGGCTGTCAACGTCTCCCCGCGTGACGTCCATTCGCCCGGTTTCGCGGGCTCGGTCGCGGCCCGGCTGGCGCGGCACGGGGTGCCCGCGGGGGCGCTCCAGCTGGAGATCACCGAACATGTCCTGCTGGAGGACCCGCAGCGCGCCGCCGACACGCTCAACGGGCTGACCGGACACGGCGTCAAGATGTCCCTCGACGACTTCGGCACCGGCTACTCCTCGCTGGTGCATCTGCGCCGGCTGCCCGTCAGCGAGCTGAAGATCGACCGCTCCTTCGTGGCGCGCCTCGCGGTGGACAACGAGGACGCGGAGATCGTGCGCTGCACGGTCGACCTCGCGCATTCGCTGGGGCTGGTGGTCGTCGCCGAGGGCGTCGAGGACGACGAGACCTGGGAGCGGCTGCGTGACCTCGGCTGCGACGCGGTCCAGGGCTGGCTGGTCGCCGCCGCGATGCCGCCCGAGGAGACCACGGCGTGGCTGCGCGCGCGGGGCTCCCGCGGCTGGCAGCGCCCGCGCGCGGCCCTTCCGGCGGCGGAGTAGCCCCCGAAGCCCGCTGTCCGGAGCGCGCCGTCCGGGGGCTGTCCTCGGGAGCCCGCTGTCCGGGGGCTGTCTTCGGGAGCCTGCCGTCCGGAGCCTGCCCCCGGGAGCCCGCTGTCTGGAGCCCGCCCCCGGGAGCCCGCTGTCCGGAGCCCGCCCTCTGGAGCCTGCCCTCGGGAGCCCGCCGCAGGGTCCTGCCCTCTGGAGCCGGGCTTCCGTAGTGCGCAGCCCGCAGCCCGCAGCCCGCAGCGCGCCGTCCGTCGCCTGCCGCTCGCGGTCCGCCGCCGGGGTCGTCCGGCGCCCCGCCCGCGCCTGCCGGCGCCCCGCCCGCGCCTGCCGGCGGCCGCCCGCGCCTGCCGGTCCGGGGGAGCGGCCCCGGTGCCGCCCGGCGTGCCGCCCCCGTCCGCTCAGGCGGCGCCGGCCGTGAAATGGTCCGTCAGGAGCGCGAGGCGGGCCGCGTGGGCCTCCTCGGGCAGGCGGCCGCTGCGCATCAGCGTGACCAGCCCGTGCAGGCTCGCCCAGTAGGTCTCCGTGAGCAGGCCCACGTCGTCCCCCTCCGCCGCGATCGGTTCGACCGCGGCGCGCAGCTCGCCGAACGCCTCGTGCAGCGGCGCCGGGGCCTCGGGCGTGGCGAACGGCAGATCCACCCCGTGGGTGAACATCGCGTCGTACAGGGCGGGCCTGAGCCGGGCGAAGGCCGTGTAGGTCTCACCGACCGCCGCCAGTTCCTCCCGCGCGCCCCGTGCTCCCGCGCGTGCCCGCCGCAGCTCCGCCGCCAGCTCGGCGCAGCCCTCGACCGCGACGGCGGCCATGATCGCGACCTTGCCCTTGAAGTGGCTGTAGAGGACCGGCTGGCTGTACTCGATCTCGGCGGCCAGCCGGCGCGTGGTCACCGCGTCCCAGCCCTCCGTCTCGGCCAGCTCCCGCGCGGCCGTGACGATCAGCCGCTCGCGTTCCGCTCGTTCGCGCTCCCGGCGCGTCTGGATCGACATGAAAATGATTCTAGCACCGCTAGTGTTTCTTTCCATGCTCTGCTAGCTTCGCTTCAGTGCCTAGCATTGCTAGCGAATGGGGAGAGAAGATCATGACCGTCACCGCCATCACCCTCGCCGTCGTGCTCGATCTGTTCTGCGTGTTCCTCGGCTACCGCTTCCTGTTCCAGCCCGTGCCCGCCGCCGCCGGATACGGCGTCCCGGCCCGCGCGGACGGTGACGCCGGGGCCTACCTCACCGTCAAGGGCCTGCGGGACGGCACCCTCGGAGTGGTCGGTCTGGCCCTGCTCGCCTTCGCCGGAACGGGCGCCGAGGCCTGGTTCATGCTCTGCGTGGCCCTTGTCCCGCTGGGGGACACGCTGATAGTCCTGCGCCACGGCGGCGCGAAGGCCGTCGCCTTCGGGATCCACTTCGCCACCGCGCTCGTCGTCCTGATCAGTGCCGGACTGCTCTTCGCCGTCTGAGCGGACCGGGGCCGCCCGCGCCGGCGGCCGTCCACACCAGCACGTCGTCACACCAGGGGGTAGGAAGATGTCGCTGTTCGTGCCGAAGTTCGATGACACCGTGCTCGTCCGGGACGCCGAGGCCGAGGTGATCGGCGCAGCGCCCACCACCGTCCGGCTGCTCGCCGACAGCAGCGCCAGCGGCGGCGCCCTGTCCACCGTGCGGGTCACCCTCGCGGAGGGCGCCGACGGCGCCCACCCGCACGTGCACCACCACTCCGCCGAGATGTTCTACCTGCTCGACGGCGCCGCGGAGGTCCTCTCCGGCGACGAGGTCGTCACCGCCGAGCGCGGCGACCTGATCATCGTCCCGCCGGACCGGCCGCACGCGTTCGCCGCCGCCCCCGGCGCCCCGGCCGACCTGCTGATCGTCATCGCCCCGGGCGTCGAGCGCTTCGAGTACTTCCGCCATCTGCAGCGCATCCGCCTGGGCGAGCTCACCCCGGAGAGCCTGCTGGAGGTCCAGGAGCGGTACGACAACCACTTCCTCGGCAGCAAGGCCTGGGAGAACCGCCGGGGGTGACGGCAGGGGCCGTGTCCCGGTCCGGGCGCGGGCCGCGTCCCGGGGCCGTACCCCTCTCGGGGCGGCCCCGGGATAAACCGTTGCACGGTCACCGCGCCCCGCCCCATAGGATTGGCCCCAAACCACACACACTCACCCCAGAGGATCGCTGCATGCCTGGCATCACGCGCGAGGAGGTCGCCCACCTCGCCCGGCTGGCGCGTCTGGAGCTCAAGCCCGAAGAACTCGACCACTTCGCCGGCCAGCTCGACGACATCATCGGCGCGGTCGCCCGCGTCAGTGAGGTCGCTGACCAAGACGTACCGCCGACCTCTCACCCGCTCCCGCTGACGAACGTCATGCGGGCGGACGAGGTCCGTCCCTCGCTCACCCCCGCGCAGGCGCTCTCCGGCGCCCCCGCCCAGGAGCAGCAGCGTTTCAAGGTGCCGCAGATCCTGGGGGAGGACTAAGAAGTCATGACCGACATCATCAAGCTCACGGCCGCCGAGATCGCCGACAGGATCGCCTCCGGCGAGCTGACGGCCGTCGAGGTCACCGAGGCCCACCTCGCCCGGATCGACGCCGTGGACGAGAAGGTGCACGCCTTCCTGCACGTCGACCGTGAGGGCGCCCTCGCCCAGGCCCGCGCCGTGGACGAGAAGCGCGCGCGGGGCGAGAAGCTCGGCCCGCTGGCCGGCGTCCCGCTCGCGCTCAAGGACATCTTCACCACCGAGGGCATCCCGACCACGGTCGGCTCCAAGATCCTCGAAGGCTGGATCCCGCCGTACGACGCGACGCTCACCAAGCGTCTGAAGGACGCCGACGTCGTCATCCTCGGCAAGACCAACATGGACGAGTTCGCCATGGGGTCCTCCACCGAGAACAGCGCCTACGGCCCGACCGGCAACCCCTGGGACCTCACCAAGATCCCCGGCGGCTCCGGCGGCGGCTCCTCCGCCGCGCTCGCCTCCTTCGAGGCCCCGCTCGCCATCGGCACCGACACCGGCGGCTCCATCCGCCAGCCGGCCGCCGTCACCGGCACGGTCGGCGTCAAGCCGACCTACGGCTCGGTCTCGCGCTACGGCATGGTGGCCTTCTCGTCCTCCCTGGACCAGGGCGGCCCCTGCGCCCGCACGGTCCTGGACGCGGCCCTGCTGCACGAGGTCATCGCCGGGCACGACCCGATGGACTCCACCTCCATCGACGCCCCCGTCCCGCCGGTCGTCGAGGCCGCCCGCAACGGCAGCGTCGCCGGCATGCGCGTCGGTGTCGTCAAGCAGTTCCGCGGCGAGGGCTACCAGGCCGGCGTCATCCAGCGCTTCGACGAGTCCGTCGAGCTGCTGAAGGAGCTGGGCGCGGAGATCGTCGAGCTGGACTGCCCGTCCTTCGACCTGGCCCTGTCGGCGTACTACCTGATCGCGCCGTCCGAGTGCTCCTCCAACCTCGCCCGCTTCGACGGCCTGCGCTACGGCCTGCGGACCGGCGACGACGGCACGCACTCGGCCGAAGAGGTCACCTCCCTCACCCGTGAGGCGGGATTCGGCGACGAGGTCAAGCGCCGCATCATGCTCGGCACGTACGCCCTCTCCAGCGGCTACTACGACGCCTACTACGGCTCCGCGCAGAAGGTCCGCACGCTCATCACGCGGGACTTCGAGAAGGCCTTCGAGCAGGTCGACGTGATCGTCTCCCCGACGACCCCGACCACCGCCTTCGCGATCGGCGAGCGCGCCGACGACCCGATGGCGATGTACCTCGCCGACCTGTGCACCATCCCGACCAACCTGGCGGGCAACGCGGCCATGTCCCTGCCCTGCGGCCTCGCCCCGGAGGACAACCTCCCGGTGGGCCTGCAGATCATCGCTCCGGCGATGCAGGACGACCGGCTGTACAAGGTCGGTGCCGCCGTCGAGGCCGCCTTCGTGGAAAAGTGGGGGCACCCGCTGCTGGAGGAGGCTCCGTCGCTGTGAGTAGTGCACTGTCGAAGGCCAAGGGCTTCAAGAAGTCCAAGTCCGGTACGTACCTGTCCATGGCCACCACCGCGTTCGGCGCGATCGGTGTCGCCAAGCAGATCAAGAAGGCCCGTGCCGAGCAGGACAACCTGCGCCTGTTCGACGCCGCCGTGTCCGCCGTCGCCGTCGCCACCGGCCTCGCGATCCTCTATCGCGAGCTGAAGCGGCTCGGCGACGACGACGTCCTGCTGGGCTGAGAGGGAAGTTTCACCGTGACCACCACGACCGACCTGGTGTCGTACGAGGACGCGCTGGCGTCGTACGACCCCGTCATGGGCCTTGAGGTCCATGTCGAACTCGGCACCAAGACCAAGATGTTCTGCGGCTGCTCGACGTCGCTCGGCGCCGACGCCAACTCGCAGACCTGCCCGGTCTGCCTCGGCATGCCCGGCGCGCTCCCGGTCGTCAACGCGACCGGCGTCGAGTCCGCGATCAAGATCGGCCTCGCGCTGAACTGCGAGATCGCCGAATGGTGCCGCTTCGCCCGGAAGAACTACTTCTATCCGGACATGCCGAAGAACTTCCAGACCTCCCAGTACGACGAGCCGATCGCCTTCGACGGCTACCTCGACGTACAGCTGGAGGACGGGGAGACCTTCCGCGTCGAGATCGAGCGCGCCCACATGGAGGAGGACACCGGCAAGTCGACGCACGTCGGCGGCGCCACCGGCCGTATCCACGGCGCGTCCCACTCCCTGCTGGACTACAACCGCGCCGGCATCCCGCTCATCGAGATCGTCACCAAGCCCATCGAGGGCGCCGGCGAGCGAGCCCCCGAGGTCGCGCGCGCCTACGTCCGTGAGCTGCGTGAGGTCATCCGTGCCCTCGGCGTGTCCGAGGCCCGCATGGAGATGGGCCAGATGCGCTGCGACGTGAACCTGTCGCTGCGCCCGCACGGCCGCGAGAAGTTCGGCACGCGCTCCGAGACGAAGAACGTGAACTCGCTGCGCTCGGTGGAGCGTGCGGCCCGCTTCGAGATCATGCGCCACGCCGCGGTGCTGAACTCGGGCGGCACGATTATCCAGGAGACCCGCCACTTCCACGAGGACACGGGGTCCACGACCTCGGGCCGCGTGAAGGAGGAGGCCGAGGACTACCGGTACTTCCCGGAGCCCGACCTCGTCCCCGTGGCGCCGTCGCGCGAGTGGGTCGAGGAGATCCGCGCCGCGCTGCCGGAGATGCCGCTGGCCCGCCGCACCCGCCTGCTGGCGGACTGGGGCATCTCGGCCACCGACATGCAGTCGATCCTCAACGCCGGCGCGCTGGACCTGATCGTCGCCACGATCGACGCTGGCGCCGACGCGGCCTCCGCCCGCAAGTGGTGGATGGGCGAGCTGGCGCGCAGCGCCAACGAGTCCGGCACGTCCCTGGACGAGCTGGCCATCACGCCCCAGCAGGTCGCCCGGGTCACCGAGCTCGTCGTGAAGGGCGACCTCAACGACAAGCTGGCCCGCCAGGTCATCGAGGGCGTCCTCGCGGGCGAAGGCACCCCGGACGAGGTCGTCGACAAGCGCGGGCTCAAGGTCGTCTCCGACGACTCCGCGCTCGGCACGGCCGTCGACGAGGCCATCGCCGGCAACCCGGGCATCGCGGACAAGATCCGCAGTGGCAAGGTGGCCGCGGCCGGTGCCCTGGTCGGCGCGGTCATGAAGGCCACCCGCGGTCAGGCCGACGCGGCCCGCGTCAAGGAACTGATCCTGGAGAAGCTGGGCGTCAGCGAGGGCTGATCCCTCCGCGCGTCCGGTCCCGCGTGATGTCGGTCCTCAAGACCCCGTGGTGGTCTTGAGGACCGACGTCTTGGCGGGCGCGGAGATCCCCGCGCCGGCCCGCTGCCGGCGCATCACCACCGCGACGGCCGTACCGACGCCGGTGATCACCAGCCCGATCCCGCCGAAGACCAGCGGCAGCAGCCACAGCGACACGAAGCTGTCGATCCGCGCGTCCTCGGGGGAGCCGGGGCGGTAGAGCACCTCGACCCGCTCGCCCTCGTCGTAGGCCGGCGGCTTGGAACCCACGGAACCGGTGAACGTCCGCCGGACCCCGTCCGCCGCCGTGAACGCGACCACCGGGTGCGCCGTCGGGCCGCTGTGCGTCCGTCGCCCGACACCGTGCTGACCGCTGCTGCCGCTCCGCCAGTCCATCCCGACCACCGTGCCCGGTGCGCGCTTCGCCTCCGACAGGAACGAGACGCTGCCGCCCGCCAGGGCCAGGCCGATGGCGAGGAACAGCGCGCCGAACACGATCACCCCGGACACGACCCACCGACCGGTACCGCGCCCACGTATCTGAACCCGCACGACATCCCTCTCGCTCGCCCGCCCACCTGTCCGGAGCAGGAAAGACGCTATCGGAGAGGGGGGCCCGGACGGACGGGCGGGAAACCGAGGAAGGAACAACACGACGATGTACGCGACATCCCTGGGAGACGGCGCCGAACTGCGGCCCCTGGAGGTCTGGCACGCCGAGGAACTCCTCGCCAACATCGACCGGGGACGTGAGTTCATCGGCCGGCACGTCGCACTGCCCGACGTGGTGTCCGATCTGGACGCCGCCCGCGCCTATCTGAAGTCGTACGCCGACAAGCGCGCCACCGACACCGGCAGCCTGCACGGGATCCGGCTGGACGGGAAGCTCGTCGGCGGACTGCTCTTCCGGGTGTGGGACAGTGCGAGCGGGGTGTGCGAGGCCGGCTGCTGGCTGGAGCCGGCCGCCGCCGGGCGCGGACTCGTCACGCGCGGCCTGGTCACGCTGCTGGACTGGGCCTTCGAGGAGCGCGGCATGCACCGGGTGGAATGGCATGTGTCGTCCGCCAACGAACCCAGCATCAACGTGGCCCGGCGTCTGGGGATGACCCGGGAAGGCGTGCTCCGGGAGAACTACCCCCACCGCGGTGTGCGCACCTCCACGGAGATCTGGGCCGTGCTCGCCCCGGAGTGGCGGGAGGCACGCGCGCGTGCCGCCGAGGACGCCGGCTGACGATCATTAAGAAACTTCTCAGACAGCGTCCGTACGGTGCCGGGCATGGCTACGAAGACAGACGACGTCATCCCGACCGACGACGAGGGGACGCAGCAGACGGAGGAGAAGCGGGACGCGGAGCGCGCGCCGCTGAAGGCGGAGACGCCTGAGGAGCCCCGCGAGGCCGCCGAGCCCGCCGGGACCCCGGCGGCCGGCGGGTCCGAGGCCGCCGAGAACGCCCCGGACGCCGATGTCGACGCCGACGCCGACCTCGACGAGGAGGCCGCCGAGCCCGGTGAGAAGGCTTCCGGGGCCGGCCTGGGCGCGGCTGCCGTCGTCTCGGCCGCGCTCGGTCTGGTCTCGCTCAGCGGCGGCTGGGTCGGCACGATCGCCGGCGCCCGCCAGCAGCTCGTCGGCCAGCTGCGCACCTCCTCCGCCGCGGGCGTCGCCGAGCAGATCAAGGCGGTCTACGGCGACTCCTGGCAGGCCACCGCGCTGTGGGCGGGCCTGTTCGCGCTGGCCGCGCTGATCACCGGCGTGGTCGTGCTCGTCCGGCCCGCGTTCGGCGCCCCCGGCCGCCCCCAGGCCGCCTGGATCCGTTCGGTCGCCTGGGCGGGCGTCTCGCTCGGTGTCATCGGCCTGCTCCTGGCCGTCCTGAAGTACACCGGCGTGCTTTTCGCCCTCCCGTCCGCGGGCTGAGGAGACACTCACCGCACAGGGGCCTTAGGGAGTCCGCGACCGTGTCGCGGGCCTCCTGAGGCCCCTTACGCGTGCCCCCGCGCACGGCGGCGGCCCCGGAATACGGAACTCTCCCGATGTGGGCGGACCCCCTCGGCGACGAGAGTGAAGGCATCGCGGAAAGCGACGCACGACTCCCTCTCTCCCGAAGGACACACCATGCACGAGTTCGAGCTCCAGCGATTCCACACCGCCGAACTGCGCCGCGCCGCCCAGCAGGAGCGCCTCGCCCGCGAGGTCGTCCGCGCCGGCCGCGCCACCCGCCGCGCGGAGGCCGCGGCCCGGCGGGGCGGCCCGGAGGCCGGCCCGGAAGCAGGCCGCGACGCCGGCCCGCATACCGGGCGCGCGGTCCGGAGCCGGCCGGCGCGCAGCGCGTGAACGCCGGCCCGGCGTGCCCCGCGGTCCCCGGGCCGGCCCACCGGCCGCCCCGGGGACCCGCCGGGCCCCCGCAGCCGCGCCCGCCCGCGGCCCCCACCGGCGCGCGTCCCGGCTCCGCGCGCACGGTGCCGGCGCCCAGCCGGACGGCTCTCGCCCGCACCGGCGTATCCCCGGCGGGACTCCCGTCCCGGCCGGTCCGGCTCACGCGGGCATCGGTATGACCATCGCACCGGACCTGTGGAAAACAGGTGCCCTGCCGTCCCGGCCTCGTGCGATGCTCTGGCCCGTGGAGACCAGGTCCGTCAGTCCCGTGTTCGTCGGCCGCGCCGACGAGTTGTCCGTCCTGAACGACGCGCTCGCCCGCGCCGCCGGCGAGGGCACCTCCCGGGCTCCCGGCACCGCCGGAGAACCGCAGGCGCTGCTGCTCGGCGGCGAGGCGGGGGTCGGCAAGACCCGCCTCGTGGAGGAGTTCGGCGCGGCCGCCGCCCGTCGGGGCGCCGTCGTCGCCGTGGGCGGCTGCGTGGAGATCGGCGCCGACGGACTGCCCTTCGCCCCCTTCTCCGGCGCGCTGCGCGCCCTGCGCGACGCGCTGCCCGAGCCGTTCGCCGCCGCCGCGGCCGGACAGGAGGACGAACTGGCCCGGCTGCTGCCCGAGCTGGGCGAGGCCCGCAGCAGCCGCCACGACGAACAGGGCACGGCCCGTCTCTTCGAACTCACCGCCCGGCTGCTGGAGCGGACCGCGTCCGAGCACACGGTCGTCCTCGTCCTGGAGGACCTGCACTGGGCCGACGCCTCCACCCGCCACCTCCTCGCCCACCTCTTCCGCACCCTGCGCTCGGGCCGCCTCGTCGTCCTCGCCACCTACCGGTCCGACGACATCCACCGCCGCCATCCGCTGCGCCCGCTGCTCGCCGAACTCGACCGGATGCGCACCGTCCGGCGTGTCGAACTCGCCCGTTTCACCCGCGAGGAGGTCGGCCGCCAGGTCGCCGGCATCCTCGCCGCCGAACCCGACCCCGCCCAGATCGACGAGTTCTTCGCCCGCTCCGACGGCAACGCCTTCTTCGTGGAGGAACTCGCCGTCGCCGCCGGCGAGGGCTGCCGCACCGGACTGACCGACTCCCTGCGCGATCTGCTCCTGGTCCGGGTCGAGGCGCTGCCCGAGAGCGCCCAGCAGGTCGCCCGGATCGTCGCCGAGGGCGGCTCGACGGTGGAGCACCCGCTGATCGCCGCCGTCGCCCGGCTCCCCGAGGACGACCTCATCGAGGCGCTCCGCGCCGCCGTCGGCGCCAACCTCCTCACCGCGACCCCCGACGGCGGCGGCTACCGCTTCCGCCACTCCCTGGTCCGCGAGGCCGTCGCCGACGACCTGCTGCCCGGCGAACGCTCCCGGCTCAACCGCCGCTACGCCGAGGCCGTCGAGGCCGACCCCGCGCTCGTCGCCGCCGACGCCCGCGTGATGCGCCTGGCCAGCTACTGGTACCACGCCCACGACCCGGCCAAGGCGCTGCCCGCCGTCCTGGACGCCGCCGTCGTGGCCCGCCGCCGGCACGCCTACACCGAGCAGCTCCGGCTGCTGGAGCGGGCGATGGAGCTGTGGGACGGCGCGCCCGAGGACGTCCGCTCCGCCCTGCGCCCGGTCGACCACGCCGAGGTCTATCCGCCGTGCGGCTGCGATCCGGCCACCACCCCGCTGCGCTACCTGGACCTGATGGCGGAGGCCGCGGTCGCGGGCCGCTTCGGCGGGGAGCGCGAACGCGCACTGAAGATCATCAAGCGGGCGCTGCGGCTCCTGGAGGACGACCCCGACCCTCTGCGCGCCGCCTGGTTCTGGGTGCAGCGCTCACGGGTGGTGCAGGCGCAGGCCCGCGGCGACGGATGGAGCGAACTGGCCACCGCCCAGGAACTGGTGCGCGGCCTGCCGCCGAGCGAGGTGCACGCCGAGGTGCTGGCGATCTCCGCCAACTGGTCCATGCTGCACCGCCCCGGCCCCGGGGCCCTCGCCGACGCGGAGCGGGCCGTGGAGTACGCCCGCATGGTCGGCGCCCGCCCGATCGAACTGCACGCCCGGCTCACCCTGGGCTGCCTCATGGTCGACTCGGGGGACGTCGAGGCCGGGCTCGCGGAGCTGCGGCGGGTCACGGCGGACGCCCTGGCGGAGGGCGTCACCCAGGTCACCGGGCGCGCCTATGTGAACCTCCCCTCCGAGCTCCAGTCCGTGGGCCGTGACCGGGAGGCCGAGCCCGTGCTGCGCGAAGGGCTCGCCTTCACCCGCCGCTTCGGGCTCCTCGAACCCGAGGCATGGGTGTGGGGCAATCTCGCCGAGGTGCTGTACGCGCTCGGCCGCTGGACGGACGCCGCCGAGGCCGCGACGCGTGCGACCGGTACCGGCCACAGCGCCCGGACCCGGGGCTCCGGCGCACTGCGCCTGGCCCACATCGCCCTGGGCCGCGGCGACCTCGCGGAGTCGGCCCGCCGGCTGGAGGCCGCCCACGCCGGCTACGGCACCCACGACCCGATGCCCCAGCAATCGCTGCCCCTGGCCCGGGTGGCCCTCGGCCTCGCCGCCGAGGAGGGCCGCATCCTCGACGTCCGCACCGAACTGGCCGCCGCCCTGGACGCGGGATTCCCGGCCGGCACCCACCGCTACGCCTGGCCGCTGCTGCGGGCCGCCGCCACCGCCGAGGCCGACGCCCGCACGCTGCCCGCCGCCGGGCCCGGTCGCGCCGCGGCCCTCGCCCGCCTCTCCGAGGCCGTCCGCACCCTCACCACCGGTGTCCCCCTCTGGCGGGCCCACGAAGAGTGGGCCCGCGCCGAACTGCTGCGGGCCGAGGGCCGTGACACCGCCGCCACCTGGTCGTCCGTGACCGGCGCCTTCGAATGCCTGGAGCGCCCCTACGACCTCGCACGTGTGCGGTACCGCCTCGCCGCCGCGCTGCTGGCCGAGGGCGCCGGCGAGGACGAGCGCGACCGGGCCGCGGAACTCCTGGGACTGGCCGGCGCGGTCGCCGGCCACCTCGGCGCCCGCCCGCTCGCCGACGCCGTCACCGGCCTGGCCCAGCGCGGCCGCCTGACCCGCGCCCCGCGGCAGGAGCTCGCCCCGGCCGGTCCGGCGGGGTCCCTCGGGCTCACCAGCCGCGAGCGGGACGTGCTGCGTCTGGTCTCGGCCGGCCGCACCAACCGCCAGATAGCCGAGGAGCTGTTCATCTCGCCGAAGACGGCGAGCGTCCACGTCTCCAACATCCTCGCGAAACTCGGTGTGTCGGGAAGGGGGGAGGCGGCCGCCGTCGCACACCGGCTCGGGCTCTTCCCGCCCGGCGGCCCGGACCGCCTGGCAGCGGGCTGACACCCGCCGCCGGACCCCGCGGGCGCCGCCATCACCTCACCGCCCCCGAACTGCCCCCCGCCGGACGCGGGAGCGGCGCCGTACCGAGGAGCGGGGCCGCTCACCGCACCCGCAGTTCCAGCACCCTGTCGTCGCCCTTCGCCGGATCGCCCCGGCCGTCCGTGTTGCTCGTCACCAGCCACAGCCTGTCGCCGCCCGCGGGCAGGACGGTGCGCAGACGGCCGTACCGTCCGGCGAGGAAGGACTCGGGGGCAGCGGCGGCGGCCGTTCCCTTCAGCGGGACGCGCCACAGCCGCTCGCCCTTGAGGCCGGCCATCCAGATCACGCCGTTCACATAGGCGATGCCGCTGGGCGAGGCGTCGTCGGTGTGCCACTGGGCCAGCGGATCGCGGAAGCGGGAGCCCGGGGAGGTCCCCTCGGCGGTCGGCCACCCGTAGTCGCCGCCCGGCACGATCGCGTTCAGCTCGTCCCAGGTGTCCTGGCCGAACTCCGAGGCGAACAGGCGCTGCCGGGAGTCCCAGGCCAGGCCCTGCACATTGCGGTGGCCGTACGAGTACACCGGCGAGCCGGGGAACGGGTCGCCCGGAGCGGGCTCGCCCTCCGGGGTCAGCCTGAGGATCTTGCCGCCGAGCGACCTGCGGTCCTGGGCGAGGCCGCGCTGCCCGCTCTCGCCGGTGCCCGCGTACAGCATCCCGTCCGGGCCGAACGCGATCCGGCCGCCGTTGTGGATGAAGCCCTTGGGGATGCCCTTGAACACCGTGTCGGGGGCGCCCAGTTGCTCACCGGCCGGTTTCCGCTCGTCGTAGCGCATACGCACGATGCGGTTGTCCGAGGCCGAGGTGAAGTAGGCGTACACCAGGTGGTCCGAGGCGTAGTCGGGGGACAGGGCGATGCCCAGCAGGCCGCCCTCGCCCGCCGGGGAGACCCCGGAGACCGCGCCCAGCACCGTCTTCCCGCCGGTCCTCGTGTCGATCCGGGTGATCGTGCCGTCGTCGCGCGAGGAGACGAGCAGGTCACCGCCCGGCAGCCGGGCCAGCCCCCACGGGGTCCTGAGTCCCTCGGCCACGGTGCGCAGCACGGTCGCCGAGCCCCTGGCCGCCGCGGCCGTCTCCGCGGGGGACGCGCCGGGGGAGGAGCCCGCGGCCGTCCCGCCCGGTGTCGTCCGCCCGACGGCGGGCGGGAACCCCCCGCCGCCTCCGCCCCCGCCGGAGGAGCAGCCCGCCAGCAGGAGCGCGGTGGCGGTGGCCAGCACGGCCCGTACGGTTCGGCCTCGCACGATCACGGTCCCTTCGCAGCGGCGGTACCCGAAGACGGCTTCCCCTTCTCATACACCGCTCACGCCGCCCGGGTTCCCGATCCGCGCCGACCTCATGCGGAATCGTTTCAGTCCCAGGAGTCGCGCGCGGCCGGCAGCCGGGACACCTCCGCCAGATCCTCCGCCGTCAGCCGCAGCGCGGCCGCCCCCGCGTTCTCCTCGGCCCAGCGCGCCCGCTTCGTCCCCGGCAGCGCGACCACCCCACGGCCCTGGGCCAGCACCCACGCCAGCGCCACCTGCGCCGGGGTGACACGCTCCCCGTGCCGGCGGGCGACGCGGCGCAGCCCGGCGACGATCGGCTGGTTCGCCGCCATCGTCTCGGCCGTGAACCGCGGATGGCGGGCCCGCACGTCGTCCGGCTCGAAACCGCTCCCCGGCGTCAGCGTCCCGGTCAGGAAGCCGCTGCCCAGCGGCATCGCCGCCAGGAATCCCACGCCTCGCGCCTCGCACCACGGCAGCAACTGCCCGAGCGCCTCCGGCGACCACACCGACAGCTCCGCCTGCACCGCGCTCACCGGGAAGACCTGCTGCACCCGCCGGAGCTGACGCAAGGTCAGGTCGTGGGTCCCGGCCCCGGAGCGGCGTGCGGCGCGCGCGCCCACCGCGCACAGGCCCAGCGCCCGTACCTTCCCGGCCCGCACCAGGTCGGCCATCGCGCCCCACGTCTCCTCGACGGGGACCTCGGGGTCGGCGCGGTGCAGCTGGTAGAGATCGATCACGTCGGTCTGCAGGCGCCGCAGCGAGGCGTCGCAGGCCCGTTTCACATAGCCGGGGCGGCCGTTGGCCACGACGTGCTGCTCACCCACCAGCAGCCCCGCCTTCGTCGACACGAAGGCGTCCGCGCGCCGCTCCCTCAACACCCGCCCGAGCAGCAGCTCGTTGGTGAACGGGCCGTACATGTCCGCCGTGTCCAGCAGGTCCGAACCGAGGTCCAGCGCCCGGTGCACCGCTCTGAGCGAGTCGTCCCCCCGCTGCCGCGAGGTGCTGTACGCCCAGCTCATGGGCATGCACCCGAGTCCGACGGCCCCCACCGCGAGCGCCCCCGCGCCGATCGTCCTGCGCTCCACGTGCTCGTGAACCTCCCTCTCCGGGCCCCCAACCTAACCTCTGTGCTCAGCCGCCCCTGACATAGCCTCCCTGCCATGACTGCTGACGTATGGCTTCCCCTTCCGCCGGAGGAGATCGAGGGACTTCCCGACGGGCTCCGGTACCTGTTCTGGGACGGCGCCGAGGAGTTCCCCGGCGACCCGGCGGACTGCGTCATGTACGTGGTGCCGTACATGAAGCGGTGGCCCGTCAAGGTGCGCCCCCTGGAGCTGCTGACCCGCCTCCAGGTGATCCAGACGCTCACGGCCGGCGTGGACGACATCACCGCCGCCCTCTCCTCCATCGTGCCCGGCGTACGGCTGTGCAACGCGCGCGGTGTGCACGAGGCGAGCACGGCCGAGCTGGCGCTCGCCCTGACCCTCGCCTCCCTGCGCGGCATCCCGCAGTTCGTCCGGAACCAGCAGGAGGAGCGCTGGCGGAGCGGGTTCCGGCCCGCGCTCGCCGACCGGTCCGTGCTCATCGTCGGCTACGGCGCCATCGGCGCCGCCATCGAGGACCGGCTCGCCCCCTTCGAGCTCGCGCGGGTGGCGCGCGTGGCGCGCTCCGCGCGCACCACGGTGCGCGGGCCCGTGCACCCGTTCACCGATCTGCCCGCACTGCTCCCCGACGCCGACGTCGTGATCCTCTCCACGCCCCTCACCGACGAGACCCGGGGCCTGGCCGACGCCGGGTTCCTCGGCCGCATGAAGGACGGGGCGCTGCTCGTCAACGTCGCCCGCGGCGCGGTGGTCGACACGAAGGCGCTGCTCACCGAGCTGGAGAGCGGCCGCATCACCGCCGCCCTGGACGTGGTGGACCCCGAGCCGCTGCCGCCCGGGCACCCGCTTTGGCACGCGCCCGGCGTGCTCCTCACCCCGCATGTGGGCGGCCCCACTTCGGCCTTCCTGCCGCGCGCCGAGCGGTTGCTCGTGGACCAGTTGCACCGGTTCGTGAACCAGGAGCCCCTGCGGAACGTGATCCTCACCACGGGGGCGTGACGCACCCCCGCCGCCGGCTCGGCCGGGGCGGGGAACTCCCGTACGGCACACTCCGCGATCCTCCGGATGCGGGGGGTTTCCGCATCCCCGCTGGTCGTCACGGAGCGTAGAGAAGCTATGTCCCTGAGTGACGATACTGGTGTATCGTCCCGACAGGGGCTGCGCCGCCGACCGTTCGGCGCCGGGGATGGACAGTCAGATTGGTGAGGGGGGCGACGGGCGATGCACGGCCTATGGACGAACGATCCGACGCGGCGGAGCCGCCGGCGGCGACCCTGGCGGACGGTCGCGCGCAGACGCGGCCGCCATGCCACCCAGCACAGTCAGCAGAGTCATCACCGCAGGCCGGGCGAGCGCAGGAGGCGCACGCACCAGGACCAGCGGGACCCGGGGACGGCGCGGACCGGGAGGCCCCGGTGAACGCCCCGCCGTCGCTGACGACGACCCTCGACGGACCCTCGCGCGCGCCGCACCCGCAGGGTGACCCGCCGCCCCGCCCGCGCGGCGGCGGTGACGCCTCGCGTCTGGTCCAGCAGCTCGCCATCGCCGTGCTCTGCGCGGCCTACGGCATCGGATCCGCGCTCGACTGGGGATCGCCCCAAGTCGCGCTGTTCATGGGTGACTTCGGCCTGAGCGCCGCCGCCGGCACCGCCGCCGTCTCCTGCTTCCTCTACGCCCGCAGCGCCCGCGTCCGGTTCCGCCCGGCCTGGCTGCTGTTCGCGCTGTCCTCGGCGATGGCGGCCCTCGGCAACGCGGTCTGGGGATGGTACGAGGTCGTGCTGGGCCGCGACGTGCCCAGCCCCAGCTACGCGGACCTGTTCTTCCTGTGCTTCGCGCCGCCCGCCATCGTGGGCCTGCTGGTCCTCGCCAAACGGCCCGCGAACCGCGCCGGATGGATCTGTCTCGCCCTGGACGCCTGGCTGATCGGCGGCTCGCTGCTCACCCTGTCCTGGAGCCTCGCGCTCGCCCAGGCGGCCCGCTTCGACGGGCCGAGCGTGGCGCACACCGCGCTGTCGCTGGCGTACCCGCTGCTCGACATCGCGCTCGTCAGCATGGTGCTCGCGCTGCACTTCCGGCGCAGCCCGGGCAACCGCACCGCGGTGAACACCGCGATCGGCGCGCTCGCCCTCACCGTGATGTGCGACGCGCTGTTCACCTCGCCGCTGCTGCACAGCAGTTACCGCTCCGGACAGCTGCTGGACGCGGGCTGGTTCGCCGGTTCGCTGCTGCTTGCGTACGCCCCGTGGGCCGCCCCGCGCCGCCACGGCGCACGGGACGGCGGGCGGCAGGCACCGGACGGGCACACGCGCGTGGTCCACGAGCACGTGCCGGGACAGCGCGGCACACCCCTCGCGCCGGGCTCCACGTCCGCGCAAGCACCCGGGGCCGCGCAAGGCACCGCGTCCGTGCCGGGCGGCGACCACGGGCGGTACCCGGCCGGGCGGCCGCTGACCGGCTCCCTCGCGGCGCTCACCCCGTACCTCGCCGCGGCCGTGTGCACCCTGGGCATCCTGTACAACGTCCTCAACGGCCGGCGGCCCGACCACGTGGTGCTGATCACCGCGGGCGCGGTGGTCCTGGCGCTCGTCATCCGGCAGGGGATCATGCTGCTGGACAACATCACCCTCACCCAGGAACTGGCACAGAAGGAGAACCACTTCCGCTCGCTGGTGCAGGGCTCCAGCGACGTCATCATGATCGCCGCGCCCAACGGCATCCTCCGGTACGTCTCCCCGGCCGCGGCCGGGGTCTACGGACGGGCCGCCGAGGAACTGGTCGGCACCGAACTGGCCCATCTGATCCATCCGGAGGACCTGGGCTGCGTGGTGCACGAGGTGCGGCGCTTCCTCGCCGCCAGCCCGCCCGAGGAACCCACCACCCGCATCGAGTGCCGCTTCCGCTCCGGGGCGGGCGGCTGGCTCAACGTCGAGTCCACCGTCAACCGGCATCACGGCGGCCTCATCTTCAACAGCCGGGACGTGACCGAGCGGGTGCGTCTCCAGGCCCAGCTGCAGCACAACGCCGAACACGACGTGCTCACCGACCTGCCCAACCGGGGGCTGTTCACCCGGCGCGTCCAGCAGGCATTGTCCGGGCGCCGCGCGGGAGACCGGGGAGCCGCCCTGCGCGGCACCGCCGTGCTCTTCATCGACCTGGACGGCTTCAAGGCCGTCAACGACACCATCGGCCACCAGGCCGGCGACGAACTCCTGATCCAGGCCGCCCGCAGGCTCCAGGACGCGGTCCGGCAGGGGGACACCGCCTCCCGGCTGGGCGGCGACGAGTTCGCGGCCCTGATCGCCGGGGACGGCACCCGGGACCGTGCCGCCCGGGAGCGGAACATCCTGGAGCTGGCCGACCGCCTCAGGCTGACCCTCTCCCAGCCCTACGCCATCGGCGGCAACGATGTCCGGGTCAACGCCTCCATCGGGGTCGCCTTCGCCGAGGCCGGTCTCGGCGCGGGCGAACTCCTGCGCAACGCCGACCTCGCCATGTACCGGGCGAAGGCCGGCGGCAAGGGACGCGTCGAGCTGTACCGGCCGCAGATGCAGCAGGACGTCGTACGCAAGGCCGAGCTGGCCACCCGGCTGCGGGCCGCGCTGCACGACGGCGAGTTCGCACTGCTCCACCAGCCGGTGGTGTGCCTGGAGGACGGCCGGATCACCTCGGTCTCCGCGCACGCGCGCTGGCGCTCCTCCCAGGGCGTGCTGTTCACCCCGGCCGAGTTCCTGCGGGTCGCGGAGGACGGGGACAAGACCGCGGAACTGGAGCGCTGGATCCTCCAGGAAGCCGTGGAACAGGCCGCCGAGCGTGCCGCGAGCGGACTCCTCGTCCCGGTGTCCGTGCGGATGAGCGCCCGGCGGCTGCTGGACCGTTCCCTGCCGCTCGGCTCGGTCGAGGCGCTGCTGAACCGGCACGGGCTGCCGGCGGGGGCGCTCGTCGTGGAGCTGACCGACACCGACCCGCGGATCTCCCTGGACGAGCTGGAGCGCAGGCTTACCGCGCTCAGCGGGCTCGGGGTGCGGATCGCGCTCGACGGCTTCGGCAGTGGCTACGCGGCCATCACGGCCCTGCGGCGGCTGCCCGTGGACATCCTCAGGCTCGACCGCAGCCTGGTCGAGGGAGTCGTGGAGTCGCCGCGGCTGCACAAGATCACCAGCGGGCTGCTGCGCATCGCCGGCGACCTCGGCCTCCAGTCGGTCGCGGAGGGCGTGGACCTGCCGGAGCAGGTCGTCGCGCTGCGCGAGATGGGCTGCACCCACGGACAGGGCATGGCGTTCGCGGGCCCGGTGGACGAGTACCGGCTGCGCCGCGCGCTCGCCACCGGCCACTGCCCGCTGCCGCACGCACCGGCCGAACCGGCCTTCGCGGGCGGCGGTCGGGCGGCGCAGGGGCGTGCCGCCGAAGGCGCGTGGGCGGCCGTGCGCTCCGGGGACACCGAGGGAGGCGGAGGGCGCCGGCCCGAGGGCGTGGGCACGATCGTGGCCACGACACCGCCCGTGGCGCCCCGGAGGTGAAGGCCGCATGAACACGGGTGCGAGGGTGTGCGCGAAGGACGTGTCCACCGTCTTCTGAGGTGGACGCGTTCCTCGCTCACATGATGAGACTCCCGTCCCACCCACTTGACACGTGGTGTGTGCCGGGAGGAGGGTCAGTTCCATGCGCACCCGAATTCTCGTACTTGGACAGCGCGTCGGCTGAACTGGGGCCCACCGGGCGACGATCCGGAAACCCCAGCGACCTCACCGACGCGCTCCCCTCGCTTGCCTTGCGGCACGAGGGGTTTTTTGTTGCATGAGCACCCCTCCCGGGGAGTTCGGCACCCGCTCAGATTTTGTTACATCACCGTCCAGACCTCGCAAAAACCCTCAGCATCGAGAAGAGAATGCCGATGACCGAGCAGGCCACCGGGGCCCACCATCCGCAGCCGCGGCCCCGACCCGGAGGACAGCAGTCCGCGTCCGTCGAGCACGTGACGGGTGCGCAGTCCCTGATCCGCTCCCTCGAGGAGGTCGGCGCTGAGACGGTATTCGGCATCCCCGGCGGCGCGATCCTCCCGGCGTACGACCCGCTGATGGACTCCACCCGGGTGCGTCACGTGCTGGTCCGCCACGAGCAGGGAGCCGGTCACGCGGCCACCGGCTACGCGCAGGCCACCGGCAAGGTCGGCGTCTGCATGGCCACCTCGGGACCGGGCGCGACCAACCTGGTCACGCCGATCGCCGACGCGCACATGGACTCGGTGCCGCTGGTCGCGATCACCGGTCAGGTCGCCTCCAAGGCGATCGGCACCGACGCCTTCCAGGAGGCCGACATCGTGGGCATCACGATGCCGGTCACCAAGCACAACTTCCTCGTCACCAAGGCCGAGGACATCCCCCGGGTCATCGCGGAGGCCTTCCACATCGCCTCCACCGGCCGCCCCGGCCCGGTGCTGGTCGACATCGCCAAGGACGCCCTCCAGGCGCGGACCACCTTCTCCTGGCCGCCGGTCATGGACCTGCCCGGCTACCGCCCGGTGACCAAGCCGCACGCCAAGCAGATCCGCGAGGCCGCCAAGCTGATCACCGCCGCCAAGCGGCCCGTCCTCTACGTCGGCGGCGGCGTCCTCAAGGCCGGCGCCACCGCCGAGCTGAAGGTGCTCGCCGAGCTGACCGGGGCGCCCGTCACCACCACCCTGATGGCGCTCGGCGCGTTCCCCGACAGCCACCCGCAGCACGTGGGCATGCCCGGCATGCACGGCGCGGTCACCGCCGTCACCGCGCTGCAGAAGGCCGACCTGATCGTCGCCCTCGGCGCCCGCTTCGACGACCGCGTCACCGGCCGGCTGGACAGCTTCGCCCCGTACGCCAAGATCGTCCACGCCGACATCGACCCGGCCGAGATCGGCAAGAACCGCGAGGCCGACGTGCCGATCGTCGGGGACGCCCGTGAGGTCATCGCCGACCTGGTCCAGGCCGTGCAGAAGGAGCACAGCGAGGGCTCCAAGGGTGACTACACCGCCTGGTGGAGCGACCTGAACCGCTGGCGCGACACCTACCCGCTCGGCTACGACCAGCCCGGAAACGGCTCGCTCGCCCCGCAAGCGGTCATCGAGCGCATCGGACAGCTCGCCCCCGAGGGCACGGTCTTCGCGGCGGGCGTCGGCCAGCACCAGATGTGGGCCGCGCACTTCATCCAGTACGACAGGCCCGCGACCTGGCTGAACTCCGGCGGCGCCGGGACCATGGGCTACGCGGTGCCCGCCGCGATGGGCGCCAAGGCCGGCCGGCCGGACCGCACGGTGTGGGCGATCGACGGCGACGGCTGCTTCCAGATGACCAATCAGGAGCTCACCACCTGCGCCCTGAACAACATCCCGATCAAGGTCGCCATCATCAACAACGGCGCCCTCGGGATGGTCCGCCAGTGGCAGACCCTGTTCTACAACCAGCGCTACTCCAACACCGTGCTGCACTCCGGCCCGGACGAGGCCAACCCGGAGGCCAGGGGCACGCGCGTGCCGGACTTCGTGAAGCTGTCCGAGGCGATGGGCTGCGTCGGCCTGCGCTGCGAGCGCCCGGAGGACCTGGACAAGGTCATCGAGGAGGCGAACTCCATCAACGACCGTCCCGTCGTCGTGGACTTCATCGTCCACGAGGACGCGATGGTGTGGCCGATGGTCGCCGCCGGCACCTCCAACGACGAGATCATGGCCGCCCGGGACGTCCGCCCCGACTTCGGCGACAACGAAGACGACTGACCCCGACAGGCAAGGAAGAGCACCCCGATCATGTCCAAGCACACGCTCTCCGTCCTGGTGGAGAACACCCCGGGCATCCTCGCCCGCATCGCCGCCCTGTTCTCCCGCCGCGGCTTCAACATCGACTCGCTCGCGGTCGGCGTCACCGAACACCCCGACATCTCCCGCATCACCATCGTGGTCGGCGTCGAGGACCTGCCGCTGGAGCAGGTGACCAAGCAGCTCAACAAGCTCGTCAACGTGCTGAAGATCGTCGAACTGGAACCGGGTCAGGCCGTTCAGCGCGAACTCGTTCTGGTGAAGGTGCGCGCCGACAACGAGACCCGCTCCCAGATCGTGGAGATCGTCAAGCTGTTCCGCGCGAAGACCGTGGACGTCTCCCCGGAGGCGGTCACCATCGAGGCCACCGGATCCGGCGACAAGCTGTCCGCCATGCTCAAGATGCTCGAACCCTTCGGCATCAAGGAGCTCGTCCAGTCCGGCACGATCGCCATCGGACGCGGCGCCCGCTCGATCACCGACCGTTCGCTGCGCGCGCTCGACCGGTCCGCATGAGCGGCGTCCGGCCGGCCGGGTCAGCACCCGCCGGCCGGATGCCGAGACCCCAGGACTTCCCCTCCCCCCACCGCAATACGGTGGGACGCAACATCTGCACACCAAGGAGAGAACCCAAAGTGGCCGAGCTGTTCTACGACGCCGACGCAGACCTGTCCATCATCCAGGGCCGCAAGGTCGCGGTCATCGGCTACGGCAGCCAGGGCCACGCCCACGCCCTGTCGCTGCGGGACTCGGGTGCCGACGTCCGCGTCGGTCTGCCCGAGGGCTCCAAGTCCAAGGCGAAGGCCGAGGAGCAGGGCCTGCGTGTGGTCACTCCGGCCGAGGCCGCCGCCGAGGCCGACGTCATCATGATCCTCACCCCGGACCCGGTCCAGGCGAAGGTCTACGAGGAGTCGATCGCCCCGAACCTGAAGGACGGCGACGCGCTGTTCTTCGGCCACGGTTTCAACATCCGCTTCGGCTTCATCAAGCCCCCGGCCGGCGTGGACGTCTGCATGGTCGCGCCCAAGGGCCCGGGCCACCTGGTGCGCCGCCAGTACGAGGAGGGCCGCGGCGTCCCCTGCATCGCGGCCGTCGAGCAGGACGCCTCGGGCAAGGCCTTCGCGCTGGCCCTGTCGTACGCCAAGGCCATCGGCGGCACCCGTGCCGGTGTCATCAAGACGACCTTCACCGAGGAGACCGAGACCGACCTGTTCGGTGAGCAGGCCGTCCTGTGCGGTGGCACCGCGGCTCTGGTCAAGGCGGGCTTCGAGACCCTGACCGAGGCCGGCTACCAGCCGGAGATCGCCTACTTCGAGTGCCTGCACGAGCTGAAGCTGATCGTCGACCTCATGTACGAGGGCGGCCTGGAGAAGATGCGCTGGTCCATCTCCGAGACCGCCGAGTGGGGCGACTACGTCACCGGCCCGCGGATCATCACCGACGCCACCAAGGCCGAGATGAAGAAGGTCCTCGCCGAGATCCAGGACGGCACCTTCGCCCAGAACTGGATGGACGAGTACCACGGCGGTCTGAAGAAGTACAACGAGTACAAGGACCAGGACTCCGAGCACCTGCTGGAGACCACCGGCAAGCAGCTGCGCAAGCTGATGTCGTGGGTGAACGACGAGGCGTGACCGCCGCGCCCGTGGGGGGGGGGGGGCCCCCCGGGGGGGGGCCCCCCCCCCCCCCCCCCGCGCCCCCCCCCCCCCACCAAAATTTTAGTGGGGGGGTGGGGTGGGCCGGGGGGGCGCACCAGAACCAGAGCCCCCCAAA
>NZ_JBIVDQ010000001.1:0-244388 GCF_044747185.1 Streptomyces sp. NPDC090108 | reverse complement strand
CCACGGTGGCGCACCCCCCGGCCATGCTGGTGCCTTTTTTTTTGGGGGGGGGGGGGGCGGGGGGGCCCCCCCCCCCGGGGGGGGGGGGGCCCCGGGGGGGGCCCCCCCCCCCCACGGCACCTCCCGGGAGACCCCGTACACAATGGAGTTTCTCGTCCGGGTGATCCTTCCGCAGTGGCGCAGAACGACGACCGTGGCGCCATTACACTGCGCACTACATACGCGTCAGGCCCACAGCGTCGTGCGTCTTCCACGCGGCTAGCACCCCTCCGCCAGCGGCCGTCGGGACGGCCGTCCGCATTGGACTTGTGAGGACTCACGTGAGCTCGAAACCTGTCGTACTCATCGCTGAAGAGCTGTCGCCCGCGACCGTCGACGCGCTCGGTCCCGATTTCGAGATCCGGCACTGCAACGGTGCCGACCGGGCCGAACTGCTTCCCGCCATCGCCGACGTCGACGCGATCCTGGTCCGTTCCGCCACCAAGGTCGACGCCGAGGCCATCGCCGCCGCGAAGAAGCTCCGGGTCGTCGCCCGCGCCGGTGTCGGCCTGGACAACGTCGACGTCTCCGCCGCCACCAAGGCGGGCGTGATGGTCGTCAACGCCCCGACCTCCAACATCGTCACCGCGGCCGAGCTGGCCTGCGGTCTGATCCTGGCCACCGCCCGCAACATCCCGCAGGCCAACGCGGCGCTGAAGAACGGCGAGTGGAAGCGCAGCAAGTACACCGGCGTGGAGCTGGCCGAGAAGACGCTCGGCGTCGTCGGCCTCGGCCGCATCGGCGCGCTCGTCGCCCAGCGCATGTCCGCCTTCGGCATGAAGGTCGTGGCCTACGACCCCTACGTGCAGCCCGCGCGGGCCGCCCAGATGGGCGTCAAGGTGCTGTCCCTGGACGAGCTGCTCGAGGTCTCCGACTTCATCACCGTCCACCTGCCCAAGACCCCCGAGACCCTCGGCCTGATCGGCGACGAGGCGCTGCGCAGGGTCAAGCCCGGCGTGCGCATCGTCAACGCGGCCCGCGGCGGCATCGTCGACGAGACGGCGCTGTACGCGGCGCTGAAGGAGGGCCGCGTCGCGGGCGCCGGCCTCGACGTGTACGCCAAGGAGCCCTGCACGGACTCGCCGCTGTTCGAGTTCGACCAGGTCGTGGCCACCCCGCACCTCGGCGCCTCCACCGACGAGGCGCAGGAGAAGGCGGGCATCGCGGTCGCCCGCTCGGTGCGCCTCGCGCTCGCCGGTGAGCTGGTCCCGGACGCGGTGAACGTCCAGGGCGGTGTCATCGCCGAGGACGTCAAGCCCGGTCTGCCGCTCGCCGAGCGCCTCGGCCGCATCTTCACCGCCCTCGCGGGCGAGGTGGCCGTCCGTCTCGACGTGGAGGTCTACGGCGAGATCACCCAGCACGACGTGAAGGTGCTGGAGCTGTCCGCGCTCAAGGGCGTCTTCGAGGACGTCGTCGACGAGACGGTGTCGTACGTCAACGCCCCGCTGTTCGCGCAGGAGCGTGGCGTCGAGGTGCGCCTGACCACCAGCTCCGAGTCGGCCGACCACCGCAACGTGGTGACCGTGCGCGGCACGCTCGGCAACGGCGAGGAGATCGCGGTGTCCGGCACGCTGGCCGGCCCCAAGCACGTGCAGAAGATCGTCGCGGTCGGCGACTACGACGTCGACCTCGCGCTCGCCGACCACATGGTCGTCCTGCGCTACGAGGACCGCCCCGGTGTCGTCGGCACCGTCGGCCGCATCCTCGGCCAGGCCGGCATCAACATCGGCGGCATGCAGGTCGCCCGCGCGGGCGTCGGCGGCGAGGCACTGGCCGTGCTCACCGTCGACGACACGGTCGACCCCGCGGTGCTGGCCGAGGTCGGTGAGGAGATCGGGGCGACGTCCGCCCGGTCGGTGAACCTGGTCTGAGCCGCCGGGTCCGCGCACCGGACCCCCTGCGGCCCCGGATGGGCCGCGTCCTCGAACGCCGGACGGGCGATGCGCCCGTCCGGCGTTCGCCGTGTGCCGCGAGGCGGTCAGACCGCCGCCCGCTCCGGCTCCGCCTCGGACTTCTCCGCCGGTGTCTGCCGGACCTCGGTCCCGCGCAGCGTCGTCGCCGCCGCGACCGCCGCCAGGGCCAGGACCGCGGCCCCCGCGACCGACGCGCCCTGCATCCCGTGGGTGAAGGCGGCGCGGGCCGTCGCGGCCAGGGCGTCTCCCGTGCGCCCCGGCAGCCGGGCGGCGACGGCGAGGGCGCTGCCGAGGGTGTCGTGGGCGGGGGCCGGGGCCGAGGCCGGGATCCCGTGGCGGTAGACGGCGGTGCCGACGGAGCCGAGGACCGCCATGCCGAGGGCGCCGCCGAACTCCGCGCCCGTCTCCAGCAGTGAGGTGGCGCTGCCCGCCCGCTCCAGCGGGGCCGCGCTCAGCGCGAGGTCGTTCAGCTGGGACATGACCACGACGAGCCCGGCGGAGAGGACCCCGGCCGCGGCGAGGGCGAGCCAGAGGGCGTCCGTGCCGGTCAGGGCGAGGAGCACGAAGCCGGCGCCCCCGGTCACGAACCCGGCGGCCACGACGCGCCCGCGGTCCACGCCCCGCTGCACCAGCGCGGCCGCGAGCGGGGCCGCGAGGCCGATCGGCACCGAGGGGAGCAGCGCCCACAGGGCCGACTCCAGCGCGCTCATGCCGAGCACCGACTGCAGGTACTGCGTCGTGAAGTACGCCGATCCCATGACCCCGAAGGCCGAGACGAGGTTCAGCACGACGGCCGGCGCGAAGCCGCGTCCGCGGAACAGGGCCGGGGAGATCATCGGGGAGTCCGCGGTGCGCTGGCGGTGGACGAAGAGAGCCGCGAAGAGCAGGCCGACGGCGATGGAGACGACGTACAGCGGGTGCGCGCCCTCGGACGGGATCTTCTTCAGGCCGTAGACGACCGGGAACACCGCGGCCATCGACAGCGGGACGCTCACCAGGTCGAAGCGGCCCGGGGCCGGGTTCCTCGACTCGGGCAGCAGGACCGGGCCGAGGAGCAGCAGCAGCGCCATGGCCGGCAGGTTGACCAGGAAGACCGAGCCCCACCAGAAGTACTGGACGAGGACGCCGCTCATGACCGAGCCGAGCGCGATGCCGCCGGTCATCACCCCGGACCAGATGGCGACGGCCTTCGCGCGCTCGCCGGGATCGGTGAACATCGTGCGGACCAGCGCCATGGTCGAGGGCATCAGGGTCGCGCCGCCGACGCCGAGCACCGCGCGGGCCGCGATCAGCGTCCCGGGACTGTCCGCGTACGCGGCCACCAGCGAGGCCGCGCCGAACGCCGCCGCACCGCACAGCAGCAGCCGGCGGCGTCCGACGCGGTCGCCGACCGAGCCCATCGTCATCAGCAGCCCGGACAGGACGAAGCCGTAGACGTCGAAGATCCACAGCTGCTGGGTGCCGCTCGGCCGCAGGTCGGCGCTGATCGAGGGGATCGCGAAGTACAGGACGGAGACGTCCATCGAGACCAGCAGCAGCGGCAGCATCAGCACGCCGAGGGCGGTCCACTCGCGGCGTCCGGCGCGGACGGGAGCGCCGGCGGCGCCGTCCGCGCCCGTCGGGACGTTCGTGCTCGTCGAGTTCGTCATGCCGAGGACTGTACGGGCGTCATAAACGCTTGTATAGAACGCTTGTATAAGTCAGCCGTCTAGGACGCGTGTATGGACGGGCGCTAGGCTGGCCCGCATGGGACACCGTGAGGATCTGCTCGAAGGCGCCAAGCGCTGCCTGCTCCAGAAGGGCTTCGCGCGGACGACCGCGCGCGAGATCGTGAAGGAGTCCGGGACCAATCTCGCCTCGATCGGCTACCACTACGGCTCCAAGGACGCCCTGCTCGCCCAGGCCTATGTGGCGCTGGTGGAGAACGTGTCCGACGGCTTCGACGGGGACGGCCCCGGGGCCGAGGGCGCGCCCGGTTCGCTGGAGCGCTTCCGGTGGGTGTGGTCGAACATCGTCGCGAGCATGCGGGAGCCCGGCTCGGTGTGGCGGCTGAGCATGGAGGTCATGACCCTCGAACTGCCCGAGGTGCGCGACCACTTGTCCCGCGCGCAGCGGGAGGGCGGCCGCGGGCTGGTGGCGATGCTCATGGGCGTGCCGGAGGAGGACGTCTCCGACGCCACGGCGGACACGCTCGGCCGCTTCTACCTGACGCTGATGACCGGGCTCATCGCCCAGTGGACGTTCGACCCGAAGACCGCGCCCGACGGGGACGCGCTCACCGAAGGCCTGCGCCAGATCGTCGAGGCGGCGGCCAGGGGCTGACCCCTCAGACCAGCCGCGCCCGCTTCAGGGCCATGTGCAGCAGCAGCCGGTCCTCGCCGTCGTCCAGGTCCAGGCCGGTCAGCTGTTCGACCCGGGACAGCCGGTAGTACAGCGTCTGCCGGTGGATGCCCAGTTCGGCGGCGGTGCGGCCGGCCTGTCCCGCGCGGTCGAGGTAGACCTCGGCGGTGTGCGCCAGATCCCGGTGGGCGGGGGAGAGCAGCGGGCTCGCCGCCGGGTCGTGGGCGGACTCCGGCGGCAGGGCGGTCAGCAGCCGGTACGGCCCGATGCGGCCCCACTCGGCTACGGGCCCGAGCCGGGGCTCGGCCAGCGCCGCCCGCGCGGCGGCCGCGGCCTCCTGCCAGACGGCGCCCAGCTCGACCAGGCCGACGCGGGGCTCGCCGACCCCGGCGGCGGGCGTGCCCCGGGCCGCGCGCACCCCGTGCGTGCCCTCGACCTCCTTCAGCAGCCGCGACGCGGTCGTCAGCGCCGGGGCGGCCGCGTCCGCCGAGCGGAGCCGCACCAGCACCGCCAGGCTCTGCGCCGTGGCACCCCACGGGACCGTGCACAGCGCGGTGGCGTGCGGGACCGTACGCGGGGAGGGGGCGTCGTCGGGGTCGGCCGAGGGCCACGGGGCCAGGCACACCAGCGTGTGCGGGCCGTCGGCGCGGGCGCCCAGGGCCGTGCGCAGCTCCGCCACCGCCATGTCCTGCTGCCAGCCGCGTTCCGCGGTGAGCACCGCCCGCAGCTCGCGGCCGAGTCCCGCGCCGGCCCGCGCCTCGTCGGCGAGCAGCGCGCCGATCCGGCCCGCCACCTCCATGGCGGCGGCCAGCTGTGCGTCGGTCGGGCCCGGATCGTCGTCCAGCAGCCAGACGTAACCGAGGACGACACCCCGATGGCGTACGGGCAGGCAGACGCGGCCGCGGTAGACGCCGGCCTCCGGGGTCGGCGGGATGCGCACCGGCCCGGTCGCCCGGGTGATGCCGAACCCCTCGAACCACGCCCGCACCGTCGCGGTGGAGCGCCGGGTCAGGATCGACCGGGTGCGCACCGGGTCCAGGGCCGACGGATCCAGCTCGCCCTCGCTGTCGTAGGTACCGAAGGCGATCAGCTCGAAGTCCCGGTTCTCCAGGGTCGCCGGAGCGCCCAGCAGTTCCGAGAGCTCGTCCACGAGCTCCTGGTAGTCACCTTTGAATTCCGACGCCACTCGGGCATTCTGCCGCATTTCCCGACCGCCTTCATACATCTGTCTGAGATACCGGCAACGGATGCGTGACAGCTGTCGATGGCCGACGATCGGAGAGATCCTTAGGTTTCACGGTGGTTCTCCGTGCCGTCTCCGAATCGTCGGGTGGCGGCCGTTTTCGGTGCTTTTGTTTGTGGAGGTGCCCCGTGCTGGGTCCCGTGATTCTCGCCGCGTCGCGCAGCGACCGGATGCGACGCCTGATCTCGGCCGCCCCGGTGACCAAGCAGGTCGTCGACCGCTTCATCCCCGGCGAGACCGTGGACGACATCGTCCCGATCATCGAGGACCTCACGGCCAAGGGCCTGGAGCTGACGATGGACGTCGTCGGCGAGGACATCACCACCCCGGAGCAGTCCTACGCCGCCCGGGACGCCTACCTCAAGCTGATCGAGCACCTGAAGGAGCTCGGGCTCGGCGAGAAGGTCGAGATGTCCGTCAAGCTGTCGATGTTCGGCCAGGCGCTGGAGGGCGGCCACGAGCTGGCCCTCGCCAATGTCCGCCCGGTCGTCGAGGCCGCCGCCGCCATCGGCACCACCGTGACGCTGGACGCCGAGGACCACACCACCCTCGACTCGATGTTCGCCATCCACGAGGAGCTGCGGAAGGACTTCCCGCAGACCGGCTGCGTCATCCAGGCCTACCTGTTCCGCACCGAGGCCGACGCCCGCCGCCTCGCCGCCGCCGGCAGCCGCGTGCGCCTGGTGAAGGGCGCCTACAAGGAGCCCGCCGAGGTCGCGTACCAGCAGAAGCACGAGATCGACAAGGCCTACGTGCGCATCCTGAAGACGCTGATGAACGGCGAGGGCTACCCGATGATCGGGTCCCACGACCCGCGTCTGATCGCCATCGCGCAGGAGCTCGCCCACAAGGCCGGCCGTAAGCTCGACGAGTACGAGTTCCAGATGCTCTACGGCATCCGCGGCGAGGAGCACCTGCGGCTGGCCGCCGAGGGTCACCGGATGCGCGTCTACACCGCCTACGGCACCGACTGGTACGGCTACTTCATGCGGCGCCTCGCCGAGAAGCCGGCGAACCTCCAGTTCTTCGTACGCAGCATGATCACCAAGGGCTGAGCCCACCACCCGCTCAAGCAGAAGGAGTTACGGATCCATGGACGC
The DNA here is from genome assembly GCF_044747185.1 of Streptomyces sp. NPDC090108. Taxonomy (NCBI): domain Bacteria; kingdom Bacillati; phylum Actinomycetota; class Actinomycetes; order Kitasatosporales; family Streptomycetaceae; genus Streptomyces; species Streptomyces sp. NPDC090108. The sequence continues at coordinate 237,753 of NZ_JBIVDQ010000001.1, read as the reverse complement.
TGTGACCCAGGTCCCCACCCCCGTCAACGAGCCGGTGCACGGCTACGCCCCCGGCTCGGCCGAGCGCGTCCGCCTGGAGGCCAAGCTCAAGGAGCTGGCCGAGAACCCGGTCGACCTGCCGATGACCATCGGCGGCGAGAAGCGGATGGGCGGCGGCGAGGCCTTCCAGGTCGTCCAGCCGCACAACCACAAGGCCGTCCTCGGCACCCTGCGCAACGCCACCGAGGCGGACGCCCAGGACGCCGTCGACGCGGCGCTCGCCGCCGCCCCGGCCTGGCGCGCGATGTCCTTCGACGACCGTGCCGCGATCATCCTGCGCGCCGCCGAGCTGCTGTCCGGCCCCTGGCGCGAGACCATCGCCGCCTCCACCATGCTCGGCCAGTCCAAGACCGCCCAGCAGGCCGAGATCGACAGCCCCTGCGAGCTCGTCGACTTCTGGCGCTTCAACGTCCACTACGCCCGCCAGATCCTGGCCGAGCAGCCCCCGGCCAACTCCCCGGGCGTGTGGAACCGCATGGACCACCGCCCGCTGGAGGGCTTCGTCTACGCGATCACCCCGTTCAACTTCTCGGCGATCGCGGCCAACCTGCCCACCGCCCCGGCCCTCATGGGCAACGTGGTCGTGTGGAAGCCGTCCCCGACGCAGACCCACTCCGCCGTGCTGCTGATGCAGCTGCTGGAGGAGGCGGGCATGCCCAAGGGCGTCATCAACCTCGTCACCGGCGACGGCATCGACGTCTCCAAGGTCGTCCTGGAGCACCGCGACCTCGCGGGCATCCACTTCACCGGCTCGACCAAGACCTTCCAGTACCTGTGGAAGACGGTCGGCAACAACATCGAGAAGTACCGCTCCTACCCGCGTCTGGTCGGCGAGACCGGCGGCAAGGACTTCGTCGTCGCCCACCCGAGCGCCGACCGTGCCGTGCTGAAGACCGCCCTCACCCGCGGTGCCTTCGAGTACCAGGGCCAGAAGTGCTCGGCGACCTCCCGCGCCTACATCCCGGCCTCCATCTGGAACTCCGGCTTCAAGGAGGAGTTCGCGGCCGAGGTCGACGGCCTCACCATGGGTGACGTCACCGACCTGTCGAACTTCATCGGCGCCGTGATCGACGAGCGTTCCTTCGCCAAGAACAAGGACGCCATCGACCGCGCCGCCGCGGACCCGGCCTGCACGATCGTCGCGGGCGGCACCTACGACGACTCGGTCGGCTACTTCGTCCGCCCGACCGTCGTCGAGTGCAGCGACCCGGAGAACGAGGTCTTCCGCACCGAGTACTTCGGCCCGTTCCTCGCCGTCCACGTCTACGAGGACGACCGCTACGACGAGATGCTGGACCAGATGGAGTCCGTCTCCGACTACGCCCTGACCGGCTCGGTCATCTCGGGCGACCGTGCGGCCGCCGCCCACACGATGGCGAAGCTCCGCTACGCGGCGGGCAACTTCTACATCAACGACAAGTCGACCGGCGCCGTCGTCGGCCAGCAGCCCTTCGGCGGCGGCCGTGCCTCCGGCACCAACGACAAGGCCGGCGCCCCGCAGAACCTGATGCGCTGGACCCTGACCCGCGCCATCAAGGAGACCCTGGTCGCGCCGACCGACTACTCCTACCCGCACATGGGCTGATCAGCCCCCGCGAACGCGGGCCGGGAAGCCTGAACTCCCCCGAACAGGCTTCCCGGCCCGCCCCCTTTTCCCCGGGGGCTGAGCCCCGGGATTCCGTGGATCCCGTCCCGCGGTGCGGACGCACGGCGCCACACTGGACGCGTGACGGTGACCGCCGACGACGGCGTGCGGCTGTGGGCCGCCCGGACCCCCGGTCCGGGTGACCCGCTGGTGCTGTGCCACGGCGGCCCGGGACTGTGGGACATGTTCGGCGAGGTCGCGGCGCTCCTCGCCGCCGCCACCCCCGTCGTCCGCTGGGACCAGCGCGGCTGCGGACGGTCCGAGCCCTGCGCGGGCCCCTGGACGAGCGCGCGCTTCGTCGCCGACCTCGACGCCGTACGACGGCACTTCGGCCTGGAGCGGACGGCACTGCTCGGCCACTCCTGGGGCGCGCAGCTCGCGCTGTCCTACGCCCTGGCCCACCCGGAGCGGGTGAGCGCCCTGATCTACGTCTCCGGCACCGGCATCGGACCGGACGCCGCCTGGCACCCCGCCCACCAGGCGCACTTCACCGCCCGGCTCGCCGAGCACCCCGGACGCCTCGCCCGCTGGCGCGAGCTGACCTCCCTCGCCCCCGCCGCGCGCACCGAGGACGAGCAGCGGGAACTGGCCGTCCTGCGCTGGTCCGCCGAGTTCGAGGACCGGCCGCGGGCCCTGGAGCGGGCCTGGCGCATGGCCGATCCCTGGTTCGGCGTCAACACCGCCTGCAACAAGGCCCTCAACCGCGAGCGCGCGACCACCTGGGGGACCCCTGAGCTGTACACCGCGTGCACCCGGCTCGACGTGCCCGTGCTGATCGTCGACGGGGCCGGCGACGTCCGTCCCCGTACCGCCGTCGACTCCCTGGCCGAGGCACTGCCCCGGGCCCGCCGGGTGACCCTGCCGCACGCCGGGCACATGCCGTGGACCGAGGACCCGGCGGGTTTCCGCGACGCGGTGCTGAGCGCCCTCCCGGGAGTGTCCCCGTGAGCCGGGAAGACCGGGAAGATCCGGGGGACACGGCCTAGCCTGGTCGTATGACCCCGCGCCCACCGCTGCGCACCGCTCATACCGCCGAGCTCGGCGCGGACGGACTCCGCTCCGTCCGCGCCCTGTTGGACGCCGCCTTCGACGGCGGATTCAGTGACGAGGACTGGGACCACACGCTGGGCGGTCTGCACGTCCTCGTCCAGGACGGCCAGGGGGTGGCCGCGCACGGCTCCGTGGTGATGCGGCGCACCCGGCACCGCGGGCGCTGGCTGCGCACCGGATACGTGGAGGCCGTCGCCGTACGCGCCGATGTGCGCCGGACCGGGCTCGGCGGGCGGGTGATGGGGGCCCTGGAGGGGATCGTCGACCGGGCCTACGACCTCGGCGCGCTGTCCGCGAGCGAGGCGGGAGCCGCGCTGTACGCGTCCCGCGGCTGGCAGCGGTGGGCCGGGCAGGTGCACGGCCTCTCCCCGGACGGGATCGTCCGCCTGGCCGAGGAGGAGGGCGGCATCCACCTGTGGCCGGCGCGCGACGGGGAACCGCTCGACCCGCGGCACGAACTGGTCCTCGACTGGCGTGACGGGGACGTGGCCTGACGCCCCGCGCGCGCCCCGCACGTCTCGTGCGCCGGGCCCTGCACCCCCGTACCGGCCCTTGCTCCGTTCGGTGAAACCGCAGCTCACGGAGGTGCGAACGCTTCGGCCGTCTCAGATAGTAGGAAGTCAAAGTAACCATGCAGACAGATGCGTCCGGCTCCCTTAGCGTGGTGGATGCCGAACGACTCGCTCGATCAAGCGAATGGCGGCCCCGTTCCGGGCCCTGCGCAGGCAACCCCTGCGGGCCGGTCCGCCGCCCACGGCGTCTCGTAACCCTCCCTTGCCGTGCACACGCGTCGTGGCGCAGAGCCGTGCGCCCCCGTGTGCCAGTACCTCAGAAGGAGACGATCTCCATGGCCGAGACGACCACCCGCCGCCGAGTCCGCCACGTGTCCCGTACGGACGAGACCGACCGCAAGAGCGCGGCCGCCGCCCTCCAGCGCTCCCTCGACCGCCGTGACAACGGCGGTTCCACCGGGCACTGAGACCGGGAGTTCCACCGGGCGCCGAGACCGGGAGCCGCCCGCCGTGACGCACGCCGTCCTGATCCGATGTCCGCATGCCGGACGGTGTGTGTCATTCCCTGGGATGCGGAGTACGGTTCCGACATGTCGCGCAGCATCAATCTCGCAGTGATCCCCGGTGACGGAATCGGCCAGGAGGTCGTGACCGAAGGGCTCAAGGTCCTCTCCGCCGTCCTGCCGCAGGACGTGAAACTGGAGACCCGGGAGTACGACTTCGGCGCCAGGCGCTACCACGCCACCGGCGAGACCCTCACCGACGCCGACCTCGCCGACCTGAAGCGGCACGACGCCATCCTGCTCGGGGCGATCGGTGATCCGAGCGTGCCCTCCGGCGTCCTGGAGCGCGGCTTCCTGCTGAAGCTCCGCTTCGCCTTCGATCACCACGTCAACCTGCGTCCGTCGAAGCTGCTCCCCGGAGTCGCCACCCCGCTCGCCGGCCAGCCGGAGATCGACTTCGTGGTCGTCCGCGAGGGCACCGAGGGCCCCTACACGGGCAACGGCGGCACCATCCGCAAGGGCACCGCGCACGAGGTCGCCACCGAGGTCTCCGTCAACACCGCCTTCGGTGTCGAGCGCGTGGTCCGCGACGCCTTCGAGCGCGCCCAGGCCCGCCCGCGCAAGAAGCTCACGCTGGTCCACAAGAACAACGTGCTGACCTTCGCCGGGCACCTGTGGACGGACGTCTTCAACCGGGTGGCCGAGGAGTACCCCGAGGTCTCCACCGACTACATCCACGTGGACGCGGCCACCATCTTCCTGGTCACCCAGCCCGAGCGGTTCGACGTGATCGTCACGGACAACCTCTTCGGCGACATCATCACCGACCTCGCCGCGGCCGTCTCCGGCGGCATCGGCGTGGCCGCCTCGGGCAACATCAACCCCGGCCGCGCGTTCCCGTCCATGTTCGAGCCGGTCCACGGCTCGGCCCCGGACATCGCCGGCCAGGGCAAGGCCGACCCCACCGCCACGGTGCTCTCCGTCGCCCTGCTGCTGCGTCACCTCGGCTACGACGCCGAGGCGGACCGCGTGGACGCCGCGGTCGCCGCCGACCTCACCGAGCGGACCGGTAAGCCGGCCCGTACCACCGCCGAGATCGGCGACGCGCTCGCCGTACGCGTGGCCGGCTGACCCGCGCCGCCTGCAAGCCGCCGGGTCGCCACCGCGCCCGGCGGCCTTTTCCTGTGCGGCCGACGGGTGTCACCATCGAACCCGGGGCCGCTTTCACCCCGATTCCTTCCCTCGCCATCCGCGCGCGATAATCGAACGCGGAGCCGCGACATGGGGAATGCTCGGACGTCCTCACTCCGGCCACGGGCCGTGCGGGCGTGAGCGCGGCCCGTCACCACAACCGGTGCTGCATCTTTCCGGGACGACCCCGGAGAGTCCGGCCGAAAGACCGGCGCCGCTCCGCCCATAGAGGAAGCGAAGGACTCCCAGTCATGACGACGCCCACGATCGAGCTCAAGCCCTCCGCCCATCCGCTCGCCGCCGCGGAGCGGGAGGCGATCCTGTCCAACCCCGGATTCGGCCGCCACTTCACCGACCACATGGTGACCATCAAGTGGACCGAAGGCCGCGGCTGGCACGACGGCCAGCTCGTTCCGTACGCGCCGATCCCGATGGACCCGGCCACCAACGTCCTGCACTACGCGCAGGAGATCTTCGAGGGCCTGAAGGCCTACCGGCAGCCCGACGGCTCGGTCGCCTCCTTCCGCCCCGACCAGAACGCCCGCCGCTTCCAGCGTTCCGCGCACCGCCTCGGCATGCCCGAGCTCCCGGTCGAGACGTTCATCGAGGCCTGCGACCTCCTCGTCCGGCAGGACAAGGACTGGGTGCCCGCGCACGGCGGCGAGGAGTCCCTCTACCTGCGCCCGTTCATGATCGGCACCGAGGTCGGCCTGGGCGTCAAGCCGTCCAACGAGTACCTGTTCATCGTCATCGCCTCCCCGGCCGGCGCCTACTTCCAGGGCGGCGTGAAGCCGGTCTCCATCTGGGTCTCCGAGGACCGCGTCCGCGCCGTCCCCGGCGGCATGGGCGACGCCAAGACCGGCGGCAACTACGCCGCCTCCCTGCTCGCGCAGGCCGAGGCCGCCGCCAAGGGCTGCGACCAGGTCTGCTACCTCGACGCCGTCGAGCACAAGTGGGTCGAGGAACTGGGCGGCATGAACCTGTTCTTCGTCTACGGCGACAGGATCGTCACCCCCACCCTGACCGGCTCCATCCTGGAGGGCGTCACCCGTGACTCCCTGCTGTCCGTCGCCCGTGACCTCGGCTACGAGGCCGAGGAGGGCCGCGTCTCCGTCGAGCAGTGGCAGCGCGACTCCGAGAACGGCACCCTGACCGAGGTCTTCGCCTGCGGCACCGCCGCCGTGATCACCCCGGTCGGCACCGTCAAGCGGGACGGCGCGGAGTGGAAGCAGGGCGACGGCGAGCCCGGCGAGGTCACCATGCGCCTGCGCGGCGCCCTCCTCGACATCCAGCGCGGCACCATCGGCGACCAGCACGGCTGGATGCACCCGCTGGGCTGACACCCGGCCGGCCGGCACACAGCGCCGGCACCCACAGGGCCGCCCCGGACACCGCGTCCGGGGCGGCCCTGTCGCGTCCCGAGGGCACGGGTGTTTAGAACATCACTCAAACTGGCGAGGCGGGACGCGCGGAAGGCCCTTCTCTTCGAGGTCCACGGCGTTTAGAGTGACGCTCTAAACGTAGGCCAGGCAAGGAGGTGTCGCGCCGTGCGACTGACCCCCACCGAACGCGACCGGCTGCTGCTCTTCGGGGCCGCCGAGCTGGCCCGGGCCCGCCGGGCGCGCGGCCTCCGACTGAACGTGCCGGAGGCGACCGCGCTGATCGCGGACACCGTCTGCGAGGCCGCCCGGGACGGCCGCCGGCTCGCGGAGGCCATCGAGGCGGCCCGCTCGGTGCTCGGCCCCGACGACGTGCTGCCGGGCGTCGCCGACGTGGTCACCGAGGTGCACGTGGAGGCCGTCTTCGACGACGGCTCCCGGCTCGCGGTGGTCGCCGACCCCATCGGGGGCGGCCTCGGCGACCTGGCGCCCGGCGCGCTGCTGCCCGGCCCGGAGCACGCCGACCCCGAGCCCGTCCTGACGCTGACCGTCACCAACACGGCGTCCGTGCCGGTCAGCGTCACCTCGCACTTCCACTTCTTCGAGGCCAACCCGCGCCTCGACTTCCCCCGCGCCCGCGCCTACGGCATGCGGGCGGCCGTGCCCGCCGGGTCCTCGGTGCGGTTCGGACCGGGGGAGAGCGCCGAGGTCGGTCTCGTGCCGATCGGCGGCGGCCGCGTCGCCATCGGCTTCGCCGGTCTGGTCGACGGACCGCTGGACGCGCCGGGCGCACGCGAGGAGGCCCTGCGCCGCGCGGCCGCCTGCGGCTACCTCGGAGCGGGGGACCCCGGTGCCCCGTCGGCCGGCGGCGCGGGCACAGGACGGCAAGAGGCGGGGAGCGGGCGCACCGGGCGACCGGGCGCCGACGATCTGGGAGTCGAGAACCGGTGAATCCGTACGAGTACGCCGCCACCCACGGACCCCGCGCCGGCGACCGGGTCCGGCTCGGCGACTCGGGTCTGGTGATCCGGGTCGAGTCCGACGCGCAGAAGTACGGCGACGAGTTCCTGGCCGGGTTCGGGAAGACCGCCCGGGACGGGCTGCACCTGAAGGCCGCGGCGGTCCGCGACACCTGTGACGTCGTGATCAGCAACGTCGTCGTCATCGACGCGGTGCTCGGCATCCGCAAGGTGTCCATCGGCATCCGCGAGGGCCGCATCCACGCCATCGGCCGGGCCGGCAACCCCGACACCCTGGACGGGGTCGACGTGGTCGTGGGCACGGGCACGACCATCGTGTCCGGCGAGGGGCTGATCGCCACCGCCGGAGCCGTCGACACCCATGTCCACCTGCTGTCGCCGCGGATCATGGAGGCGTCCCTCTCCTCCGGGGTCACCACGATCATCGGGCAGGAGTTCGGCCCGGTGTGGGGCGTCGGCGTCAACTCGCCGTGGGCGCTCCGGCACGCGTTCAACGCGTTCGACGCGTGGCCCGTCAACATCGGCTTCCTCGGCCGCGGTTCGTCGTCCGACCCGGCTCCGCTGGTGGAGGCGCTGGCCGAGGGCGGTGCCTCGGGTTTCAAGGTGCACGAGGACATGGGCGCCCACACCCGCGCCCTGGACACCGCGCTGCGGGTCGCCGAGGAGCACGACGTACAGGTCGCCCTGCACAGCGACGGGCTGAACGAGTGCCTCTCCGTCGAGGACACCCTGCGGGTCCTGGAAGGCCGTACGATCCACGCCTTCCACATCGAGGGCTGCGGCGGCGGCCATGTGCCCAACGTGCTGAAGATGGCCGGTGTCCCCAACGTCATCGGCTCCTCCACCAACCCGACCCTGCCGTTCGGCCGGGACGCGGTCGCCGAGCACTACGGAATGATCGTCTCCGTCCACGACCTCAAGACCGACCTGCCCGGCGACGCCGCCATGGCCCGCGACCGCATCCGCGCCGGCACCATGGGCGCCGAGGACGTCCTGCACGACCTCGGCGCGATCGGCATCACCTCCTCCGACGCCCAGGGCATGGGCCGCGCCGGTGAGACCGTCCGCCGCACCTTCGCCATGGCCGGGAAGATGAAGGCCGAACTCGGACCCCTGGACGGCGACGGCGAGGGCGACGACAACGCCCGCGTCCTGCGCTACATCGCCAAGCTGACCGTCAACCCGGCCATCGCCCACGGCCTCTCCCACGAGATCGGCTCCCTCGAACCCGGCAAGCTCGCCGACATCGTGCTGTGGCGCCCCGCGTACTTCGGCGCCAAACCGCAGCTCGTCCTCAAGTCAGGCTTCCCCGCCTGGGGCGTCACCGGCGACCCCAACGCCGCCACCGACACCTGCGAACCCCTCGTCCTCGGCCCCCTCTTCGGCGGCCACGGGGCCACCCCCGCCGACCTCTCCGTCGCGTTCGTCGCCCGTGCCGCCCTCGACCAGGGCCACGACACCCTGCCCACCCGGCGCCGCCGCGTCGCCGTGCGCGGCACCCGTGGCATCGGCCCCGCCGACCTGCGGCTGAACGCCCGTACCGGCGCGGTCGACGTCGACCAGCGCACCGGCCTCGTCACCCTCGACGGCGATCCGCTGCGCTCCGAACCCGCCGACTCCGTCGCCCTCAACCGCCTCTACTTCCTCTAGGGAGCCGTGACATGACCACCCCGGCAGCCGACGGCTTCCGCATGCCCGCAGAGTGGACCCCGCACGAGCGCACCTGGATGGCGTGGCCGGGCCCCAACGCCACCTTCGCCGAGCCCGGGAGCCTCGCCGCCGCCCGCCGCGCCTGGGCCGGGGTCGCCCGCGCCGTCCGCCGCTTCGAACCGGTCACCGTCGTGTGCGGGCCCGGACAGTCCGGGGAGGCACGAGCCCTGCTCGGCGAGGGCGTCGACACCGTCGAACGCGACCTGGACGACGCCTGGATGCGCGACATCGGGCCCACCTTCCTCACCGACGGCGCGGGCCGGCTGGCCGCCGTGGACTGGACGTTCAACGGCTGGGGCGCCCAGGAGTGGGCCCGCTGGGAGCACGACGCGAAGATCGCCGGGCACGTCGCCGGTCTCGCGGGCGCGCAGACGTACCGCTCGGACCTGGTCAACGAGGGCGGCGCCATCCACGTCGACGGCGAGGGCACCGTCCTGCTCACCGAGACCGTCCAGCTCGGCCCCGAGCGCAACCCGCACCGGACGAAGGAGGAGGTCGAGGCGGAGATCCACGCCCACCTCGGCACCCGCAAGGCGATCTGGCTGCCCCGCGGCCTCACCGCCGACTACCCCCCGCACGGCTTCGGCACCCTCGGCCACGTCGACATCGTCGCCGCGTTCGCCCGCCCCGGCGTCGTCGTCGCCCACCACCAGCCCGACCCGGCCCACCCCGACCACGAGATCACCCGCGAGGTCATCGGCATCCTCAGGTCGGCGACCGACGCCCACGGCCGCCCGCTGGAGGTCGTCGAGGTGCCCGCCCCGACCGTCCTGGAGACCGACGGCCACTGGGCCGACTACTCCTACATCAACCACTACCTGTGCAACGGCGGCGTCGTGCTCTGCGGCTTCGACGACCCCCGCGACGAGACCGCCGCCGGGATCTTCCGCCGGCTGTTCCCGCGGCGCACGGTCACCCTGGTGGACGCCCGGCCCGTCTTCGCGGCCGGCGGCGGCATCCACTGCATCACCCAGCAGCAGCCGAGGGTCCCCTGACGGCCCCCGTCGGGTACAACAGACGGGTGAACGTCCAGGTCCGCGCGGCCCGCGGCCGCCGTCCCGGCGGCCCGCCGCACCCGCTGCCCGCGCCGTCCCCCGGGCGCGCCGCACCGCCCGAGAACCGCCAGCCCGACGCCGTAGGGACGGTCACCGCATGAGCCCGGCCTCCTCCTCCCGCCGCCGCACCCCCGCCCCGCCGCGCGAGGAGGTGCTCGCCGCCGCGATGGACATGATCGCCGAGCGCGGCCTGGAGAAACTGACCATGGCGGGACTCGGCGACGCGGTCGGGATGAGCAGCGGACACCTGCTCTACTACTTCCGCTCCAAGGACGAACTGCTGCTCCAGGCCCTGGAGTGGAGCGAGGGCCGGCTCGGCGCCGAGCGCGCCCGGCTGCTCACCCGGCCGGGCGGCGCGCGCGAGCGGCTGGAGGCCTACGTCGAGCTGTACGTCCCCGACGGCGACCGCGACCCGCACTGGACGCTGTGGCTGGAGGTGTGGAACCGCTCGCGCGGCGCCGGCGACGACGCCCGCGAACGGCAGGCCGCCATCGAGGGCGCCTGGCACCGCGACCTCGTCGCCCTGATCGCCGAGGGCGTCTCGCGCGGGGAGTTCCGGCCCGTGGACGCCGACCGCTTCGCCACCCGGCTGCGCGCCCTCCTCGACGGCTTCTCCATCCACGTCGCCGTCGGCCTGCGCGGCACCGACCGCGAGCGGGTCCTCGCCCATGTGAGGGAGTTCCTCACCGGCGCCCTGCTCACGCCGGACGCCTGAGCCCCCCCGGCGCCCCGCGCGCCCCACTTGTCCCGCGTGCCCCACGCAATCTTGTCCCGCGTGCCCCACGCAATCCGCTGCCCCACGCGTCCCGTGCGCCCCACGCCTCCCGCTCGCACCTTGTGTCCCGTACGCACCTCGTGCCCCTGCCGTCCCACGGGGCGGGTCGCGCGAGCCCGCATCCTGAGACGGACGGTGAGACGAGGGGCACTCTGTGCCAGACTGCCCCTCGTGCTCTCGTTCGCCATGATTATGGGCAGCAGGCGCGCCGGTCCGCAGTGACCACCTCGCACGACCAGGTGCGGGTGGCACCGTCGTCCTCGACCCGCGCGCAGACCTCTCGCACCCGCGAGGGGTTTTTCGTTTTCCGGCCCACCTTCAGCCGGAGACGTGGCGCGAGGGACCATGGGGGACGGTGGAGCCGGTCATCCGGAAGACCGACATCTCCGACAGGAGCCTTGAGACCATGACGGAAACCAGCGAACTCGACGACTCGTTCCACGTCTTCGACACCACGCTGCGCGACGGCGCGCAGCGCGAGGGCATCAACCTCACCGTCGCGGACAAGCTGGCCATCGCACGGCACCTCGACGACTTCGGCGTGGGATTCATCGAGGGCGGATGGCCGGGCGCGAACCCCCGCGACACCGAGTTCTTCGCCCGGGCCCGGCAGGAGATCGACTTCCGCAACGCCCGGCTCGTCGCCTTCGGCGCCACCCGCCGCGCGGGCGCCAGAGCCGCCGACGACCCGCAGGTCAGGGCGCTCCTGGAATCCGGCGCCCCGGTGATCACCCTGGTGGCCAAGGCGCACGACCGGCATGTGGAGCTGGCCCTGCGCACCACCCTGGACGAGAACCTGGAGATGGTCCGCGACACGGTCTCCCACCTGTGCGCGCAGGGCCGCCGGGTCTTCGTCGACTGCGAGCACTTCTTCGACGGCTACCGCGCGAACCCGGAGTACGCCAAGGCCGTCGTCCGGACCGCCGCCGAGGCCGGCGCCGACGTCGTCATCCTCTGCGACACCAACGGCGGGATGCTCCCCGCGCAGATCCACGCCGTCGTCGCCACCGTCCTCGCCGACACCGGCGCCCGCCTCGGCATCCACGCCCAGGACGACACCGGCTGCGCCGTCGCCAACACCCTCGCCGCCGTCGACGCGGGCGCCACCCACGTGCAGTGCACGGCCAACGGCTACGGCGAGCGCGTCGGCAACGCCAACCTCTTCCCGGTCGTCGCCGCCCTGGAGCTGAAGTACGGCAAGAAGGTCCTGCCCGACGGACGGCTGCGCGAGATGACCCGGATCTCGCACGCCATCGCCGAGGTCGTCAACCTCACCCCCTCCACCCACCAGCCCTACGTCGGCGTCTCCGCCTTCGCGCACAAGGCCGGCCTGCACGCCTCCGCGATCAAGGTCGACCCCGACCTGTACCAGCACACCGACCCCGGCCTGGTCGGCAACACCATGCGCATGCTCGTCTCCGACATGGCCGGCCGCGCCTCGGTCGAGCTGAAGGGCAAGGAGCTGGGCATCGACCTCGGCGGCGACCGCGAGCTGATCGGCCGGGTGGTCGACCGGGTCAAGGAGCGCGAGCTCAAGGGCTACACCTACGAGGCCGCGGACGCCTCCTTCGAGCTGCTGCTCCGCGCCGAGGTGCAGGGCAAGCCGCTGAAGTACTTCGAGGTCGACTCATGGCGGGCCATCGTCGAGGACCGCCCCGACGGCACCCACGCCAACGAGGCCACGGTCAAGCTGTGGGCCATGAGCGAGCGCATCGTCGCCACCGCCGAGGGCAACGGCCCCGTCAACGCCCTCGACCGGGCGATGCGCGTGGCCCTGGAGAAGATCTACCCGCAGCTCGCCAAGCTGGACCTGGTGGACTACAAGGTCCGCATCCTGGAGGGCAAGCACGGCACGAACTCCACCACCCGGGTGCTGATCTCCACCAGCGACGGCGCCGGCGAGTGGTCCACGGTCGGCGTCGCGGACAACGTCATCGCCGCCTCCTGGCAGGCCCTCCAGGACGCCTACACCTACGGTCTGCTGCGCGCGGGAGTGGAGCCGGCCGCCGCCCAGTAGCGACCGGCGCGGCGGGCCCGCGAGCGGGTCAGGGGGCCCGCCAGACGTTGTCGTAGGCGTCCTCCTCGATCCGGCGGCGCTGGCGCACGGCCTCCAGCTCGGTCAGGGCCTCGCCGACGGCGGCCAGGACGGTCGCCACCTGGTCGTCGGTGATCTCGGCCGTCTGCGTCCCGGAGGTGTCCTCGATGCCGAGGGCCTCCGCCAGATCCACCAGGACCGGTTCGTGCGCCGCCCAGCGGTCGGCCGCGCGGCGGCGGTCCGGCGAGTCCGGGGGAGCGGAGTCCGCGGAGCGCCGGCGCAGCCAGTGCCGCCGGGTCCCGGCGGGCGTCTCCCGCTGCTCCAGATCGGTGGCGTAGGCGTCGGCGAGACCGCGTCCGCGCCGCCACAGCCAGTCCTCCACCGTCTCGTACGGCGTCTGCCGCACGAGAGAGGCCGAGGCCCCGTCGAGCAGCACGTCACCCGTGACGCGCTCGGCCGAGGGCACGACCCGGGCGTCCTCCACCACCAGCGCGCCCACCTCCAGCAGGTCGAGCAGCTCGGCTCCGGCGAGGGCGAGCGACAGGTCGCCCTGGGCGGGCCGGCCGGCCGCCGGGGCGTCCAGGGCGACGATCAGCAGGTCCTGGGCTGTGGTCATCTGCGGCTCCCGATGGCATGGCGCGCTGCGGCCTCGTACCACCACCATGTCGTCCGGGACGCCGATCCGCAGCCGGACCGCCCGATCCGCGGGCTCACGGCGCCCCGGAACCGCCGCGGGCCACGGGGCCGCGGGGCCGCGGCCCGCCGTGGCTCACGGTGCCGCGGAACCGTCGCCGGGATCGTTGGGGTGGGGCTCCAGCGGGGTGATCTCGAAGGTCATCCACGGCGCCAGCGGCAGGGTGCCGAGCACCTTCGCGCGCAGCTCCTCCTCGTCGGCCGCCCGCCAGACGCCGACGCTGCGCAGCTCGCCGACCGGCCGCCACAGCCGCGCCAGATGTCCGGCGGCCGCGAGCTCCCGGGCCCGGACGGCCTCCGCCGCCCTCCGCCGGTCCGCCTCCTGCGGCGCGGTGCCCTCGGGCACGGTGGTGGTGATCCTGACCAGGAACTCACGCATGACCGGCTCCCTTCCGCGAACGGCCCGGCCCGGATGCGGTGCCGGATCCCTCCGCCATCGTCCGCCCGCGGCCGCTCCCGGGCCACAGCCCGGCAGCGGCCGCGCGGACGGACGGCGGACCGCCGCGGGCGCGGGGCTACTGCAGATGCCACTTCTGGTTGGCGGCCCCGGTGCACGACCAGATCTGGGCGCGGGCCCCGTTCGCCGACGAGTTGTCCGTCACGTCCAGGCACTTGCCGGCGGCGGTGTTCACGACGTCGCCCGTGGCCGGGTCGTAGCTCCACCGCTGCGCCCCGGTCCCGTTGCAGTCGTACAGCTGCGTCTTCGCGCCGTCCGCGGTCGAACCCCCGGTCACGTCCAGGCACTTGCCGAGAGCCTGCACGGACCCGTCGGTCTGTACGGTCCAGGCCTGCGCCGCGCTGCCGTTGCAGTCGTAGAGCTGCACCGCCGTACCGTTCGCGCTCGAACCGCCCGCCACGTCCAGGCACTTGCCGGCCAGGCCCGTGAAGGCACCGCTGCGCGCGCCGCCGCCCGACGGGGTGCCGGACCAGGTGAAGGTCGCCGAGGTCCGCGCCGGCAGGGAGTACGTGGCGTGCTGCCCGCCCCAGCCGACGGTGACCGTCCGCGCCGAGGTGGACCCGTTGTACGCGATCAGCGCCTTGCTGCCGTCCGGGTTGCGCCAGGCCACGTTGGGCACGGCGGCGGACGCGGTCGAGGCGATGCGCTGGGCGCCGGGCCGCACGAACTTCGTCAGGTGCCCCATGTCGTAGTACTCGACGGTGTAGTCCACGCTCCCGCCCTGCGCGTCGCCGTTGTGCACGGTGACCAGGCCGGTGCAGGTGCCGCAGCCTCCGTTGTGCGGGCCCATGTTCTGGTCCACCGCCAGCGACCACTTGGTCACCGACTTCGCCCAGTTGCGGGTGTAGTCGATGATGTTCGACATGTCCTCGCGCTGCTGGTCGGCGATCCAGGTGCCGCCGGAGTGCTCGGTGCCGAAGGCGTCCAGGCCGGGGTACCGGTCGTGGACGGCCGTCTGCTTCGCGATGTCGCCGCCGTACCCGTGCCAGGCGATCCCGCCGAAGTTGGGGTGGGCGCGCACGGCGGGGTCGTCCACGGTCTGCGCGGCGTAGGAGTCGTAGGTGTCCCAGTTCCAGTCGTGCGCGAGCACCTTCGTGGACAGGCCCGCCGCCTGGAGCTTCGGCAGCAGCTCGCTCTTGGTGAAGTAGGCCAGCCCGCTCGCGTTCCAGCTCATCGACGGATAGCCCGAGCAGCACGTCGGCTCGTTCTGCGCGGTGACGTAACCGACGTCCACGCCCTGGGCCTTGTACGCCTGGAGGTACTTCACGAAGTACGAGGCGTACGCCCCGTAGTCCTCGGCCTTCAGCCAGCCGCCGTTCAGCGAGCCGCTGTCCTTCATCCACGCCGGGGCCGTCCACGGCGACGCCATCACGGTCAGCGCGGGGTTCAGCTGGACCGCCTGCCGGGTCAGCGGGGCGACGTCGGCGAGGTCGTGCGCGAGGGAGAACTTCGCCAGCGAGGGGTCGCTCTGCCCGGCCGGCACGTCGTCGTAGGTGTACCCGGAGCGCGCGAGGTCCGAGGCGCCCATCGGGTTGCGCAGGAAGGACAGCCCGATCCCGTCGGCCGGCGAGAACAGCTTGCGCATGGTCGCGTCCCGCGTCGCCTGCGACAGCGCCCCGCTGCTGTTCATCAGCCACGCCGCGGTGTCCGTGAAGGAGGCGCCGCCGCCGGTGAACGTCTGGTACCGGGTGTTCTCGTCCACGGTGATGTTCTCGCCGGCGCCCCCGGCCCCGGACTGGAAGGCGAACGGGGTCTGCGCCTGGAGGCCGCGTACGACGTGCCGTCCCGCGGAGTCGTCGGTGGTGGTGAGCCAGACCGTCACCTGCTCACCGGCCGCGTGCGCGGGGATGCCCGCGGCCGTCAGTCCGGCGGTGGCGAGCAGCCCGGCCAGCAGCAGCCGGGCAGCGCGCAGGGGTCGTCTCATGGTGCGCCGTCCCTTCATGAGGTGGGGGGTGGGGAGGCGTGCGAGCCGTGAGTCAATGACGGCTCGGCGGGCGCGTCAAGGGGTCGCGCATTCAGAAGCCGAACACGCGACCGCGCCGATCCGGCCGCCCCGTGAGCCCCCGTCACTTCTGACGTGAACTCTTGACGGCTTCATGAGGCCCGAGTTAACTCACGCCCTGATCTAAGTCATGAGTGAATCGAGAGCCCCCAGAGGGTGTCTCCGCGGCCCGCACCGCGAGGACCGCGCGGACACCCGCCAGAGAGCCAAGGGAAGGGTCCATGCGAAGAACCGCCCTGCTCGCCTCCGCCGCTCTGCTGACCGCGCTCCTCCCGCTGACCGCCGCCGCCACCGCCTCGGGCGCCGCCGATCCGCCGCCCGTGCCCGTCGACCGCTTCGAGGGCGAGGTGCCCTTCGCCGCCCAGCCCGCCGAGGGGATCTTCACCTGGGGCGGCGACGCCGACGACCCGCCCGCGCTCCGGCTGGCGGACCGCCCCGACGCCCCCGAGGGCGCCAAGGTCCTCACCGGCACCTACGACATCAGCGGCTACGGAGGCTTCACCCACGACTTCGCCGCCGGCGAGCCCGCCCACGACTGGTCCGCGCACCGGGGCATCCGCTTCTGGTGGGAAGGCCGGAACACCGGCAAGAAGATCGCCTTCGAGATCAAGGACGGCGGCGCCAACGGCGAGGCGTCCGAACTGTGGACGACGTCCTTCACCGACGACTTCACCGGCTGGAAACAGGTCGAGATCCCGTTCGGCGACTTCACCTACCGTACGGACTACCAGCCCGTCGGCGGCATCGACCACGTCCTGGGGCTGACCGCGATGTGGGGGTACGCCCTCACGCTCCCCACCGGCGTCCAGGGCAGCTTCGCCATGGACGACGTCGAGCTGTACGGCCGGGCCGACCAGTCGCTGCGCGCCTCGGTCACCACCGGCGCGACGGTCCTGCCGGTGAAGGAGGGCGGCACGGCCACCCTGAAGGTCGGCGTGTCCACCACCGGCGCGGCCCCCCTCGACGAACCCGTGACGGTCGCCTACGCGACCGGCGGCGGCACCGCCGAGCCCGGCAAGGACTACACCTCCGCCTCCGGCACCCTCACCTTCCCGGCCGGCACCGCCTCCGGCGCCTCGCGGACCGTCCAGGTCCACACCCTGAAGGACAAGGCCGCCGAGTCCGCCGAGTCGATCCCGGTCACGCTCACGGTGACCGGCGCCAAGGCTCCCGCCGAGACCCCGCAGGTCGTCATCGACGCCCACGGGCTGCCGTACCTCGACAGCCGGCTGCCCGTGAAGAAGCGGGTGGCGGACCTCCTCGGGCGCATGTCCCTGGCGGAGAAGGCCGGCCAGATGACCCAGGCCGAGCGCGGCGCGGTCGGCACGGGCGGCGACATCACCGCCTACGGCCTCGGCTCGCTGCTCTCCGGCGGCGGCTCCACCCCGACGCCCAACACCCCCGCGGCCTGGGCGCGGATGATCGACGACTTCCAGCTGCGGACGCGGGCCACCCGCCTCCAGATCCCGCTGATCTACGGCGTCGACGCGGTGCACGGCCACAACAACCTCGTCGGCGCCACGGTCATGCCGCACAACATCGGCATCGGCGCCACCCGCGACCCCGCGCTCGCCGAGCGGACGGGCGCCGTGACGGCCGCCGAGGTCCGGGCCACCGGCATCCCCTGGGACTTCGCGCCCTGCCTGTGCGTCAGCCGCGACGAACGCTGGGGCCGCTCCTACGAGTCCTTCGGCGAGGACCCGGCGCTGGTCGAGTCCATGGAGACGGTCGTCCAGGGCCTCCAGGGCCGCGCCGACGGCAAGGACCTGGGCCGCGGCGACAAGGTCCTCGCCACCGCCAAGCACTTCGCCGGCGACGGCGGCACCGCGTACGGCTCCTCGACGACCGGGTCCTACAAGATCGACCAGGGCGTCACCCGGGTCACCCGCCAGGAACTGGAGGCCGTCCACCTCGCGCCGTTCGCCACGGCCGTCGACCGGGGCGTCGGCACGGTCATGCCGTCGTACTCGTCCCTGGACGTCATCGGCGACGGGCAGGGCCCGGTGAAGATGCACGCCCGCGCCGACATGATCAACGGCGTCCTCAAGGGCCGCATGGGCTTCGACGGCTTCGTGATCAGCGACTGGAACGCCATCGACCAGCTCCCCGGTGACTACGGCTCCCACGTCCGCACGTCGGTGAACGCGGGCGTGGACATGATGATGGTGCCGTACTCCTACAAGGACTTCACCGGCACGCTGACCGCCGAGGCCGGCGCCGGCCGGATCACCGCGAAGCGGATCGACGACGCGGTCTCCCGCATCCTCACGCAGAAGTTCCGCCTCGGCCTGTTCGAGCACCCCTACGCCGACACCCGCGGCGCCGCCGCCATCGGCTCCCCGGCCCACCGGGCGGTCGCCCGCCGGGCCGCGGCCGAGTCCCAGGTGCTGCTGAAGAACAGCGGCGGCCTGCTGCCCCTGAAGAAGAGCCAGAAGGTCTACGTCGCCGGTTCGAACGCCGACGACATCGGCAACCAGACCGGCGGCTGGACCGTCACCTGGCAGGGCGCCCCGGGGAACACCGTGCCCGGCACCACCGTCCTGCAGGGCATGCGGGAGGCCGGCGGTAACGTCACCTGGTCCAAGGACGCCTCCGCGCCGACCGGCGGGTACGACGTCGGCGTGGTCGTCGTCGGCGAGACCCCGTACGCCGAGGGCGTCGGCGACGTCGGCAACGGCCACAGCCTGTCCCTCACGGCCGCCGACCAGGCCGCCGTGGACAAGGTGTGCGCGGCCATGAAGTGCGTGGTGCTGATCGTCTCCGGCCGCCCGCAGCTGATCGGCGACCGGCTCGACGGCATCGACGCGCTGGTGGCCTCCTGGCTCCCCGGCACCGAGGGCGAGGGCGTCGCCGACGTCCTGTACGGCAAGCGGCCCTTCACCGGGCAGCTCCCCGTCACCTGGCCGAGGTCCGAGGCCCAGCTCCCCGTCAACGTGGGCGACACGTCGTACGACCCGCAGTACCCCTACGGCTGGGGTCTGACCACGCTCACCCGGGTGCCGGACGGCGGCGCGGCCGAGCTGCGCGCGCTCGGCCGGGCGGCCGCGGCGGCCGAACGGACCGGCTCGGCCCGCACCGGGCGGGAACTGGTCGCCGAGGCGCGGCTGATCGTCCAGCGCGCGGCCGGGCAGCGGATCACCGAGGCGCTGTCCAAGCCCTTCGCCGACGCCGACCACCTGCTGCTGACCGGCCGGTACGGGAAGGCGGTGGAGAAGCTGGCGCAGGCCTACCGGGCCGCCTGACCCGGAGGCCCGCTCCCGGCCGCCCCGCCCGGCACCGGGCACATGTGCCGAGTATGGACGGATTCGGGATGGTTGAGGAGGCTTTCGGGTAGCTTCGAAGCATGAAGGCCGTCCCGCGGACCCGAAGCCTCCCGGCCCTGCTGCTGGCCGTACTCGCGCTGGCCGTCCTGGCCGCGCTCGCTCCCGGAGCGAGCGCGGCCACCGGCGTCTCCACGATCGGCGAGGCCCTGCGCAAGAGCCCCGTCTACGTCGACCCGGCGGCCTCCGGACAGCTGTCCGCGGCCGACGCCGACGCGCTGGCCCACCGCATCAAGGACGCGAACAAACCCCTGTTCGTCGCGGTCCTCCCGGCGGGCACCCCGACCGAGGGGCTCCTGGGCAAGGTGCGCACCGCCACCGGCGTCACGGGCCTGTACGCCCTCCGCGTCGGCGACCGCCTCTACGCCGGCTCCGACCCCTCGGTCATGCCGACGACCGCGCGCCGCAATCTGGTGGCCAGCGTCCAGGGCGAGGACACCAAGGCCCAGCTGACCGACTTCACCGACCGCGCCCTGGCCAACATGGGCGGCCGCGCGCCCGCGAGCTGGGGCACCGTGCACGGCGAGGGGGTGTCCACGACCGCCCTGATCGTCGCGGGCGCGGTCGTGGTGGCCGGCGGCGCGGGCGCCTACGCGCTGGTCCGGCGAGGCCGCCGGCGCCACGAGGAGGAGCAGCGGGCCGCGCTGGAGCGGCTGCGCGTCGTGGTGGACGAGGACATCACCGCCTTCGGCGAGGAACTCGACCGGCTGGACTTCCATCCCGCCGAGCCGGGTGCCGACGACGCCATGCGCGCGGACTACGAGCGCGCGCTGGACGCCTACGAGAACGCCAAGCGGCGGATGGCCGAGGCGAGCAGACCGGAGGACGTCCGCCCGGTCACCGAGGCGCTGGAGGACGGCCGCTTCTCGCTCACCGTACTGGCCGCCCGCCGCGCGGGCCGTCCGCTGCCCGAGCGGCGCCCGCCCTGCTTCTTCGACCCGCGCCACGGCCCGTCCGTGGCCGACGCCACCTGGATCCCGCCCGGCGGCAGCTCCCGGGAGGTCCCGGTCTGCGCCGCGGACGCGACCCGTCTGGCCGACGGCCGCGACCCGGTGGTCCGCGAGGTCGACACCGCCTACGGCCGCCGCCCCTACTGGGACGCGGGCCCCGCCTACGGCCCCTGGGCGGGCGGCTACTTCGGCGGCGGGATCCTTCCCGGCCTGCTCGTCGGCACCCTGCTGGGCAGCGCGATGGCCACCCCGTCCTACGCGGCCGACTACGGCAGCGGGTACGGCGACTTCGGCGGAGGCGGCTACGAGGGCGGCGACGTCTCCGGCGCGGACTTCGACCCCGGCGGCTTCGGCGACGACGGCGGCTTCGGTGACGGCGGCTTCGGCGGAGGCGACTTCGGGGGCGGGGATTTCGGCGGAGGCGATTTCGGCGGCAACTGAGGGACCGCGGGGGAGCGCCGGGGCTCAGCCGGCCCCTCCCGCACGAGCGCCCGCCCTTCCTTCTCGGGGAGGGGCGGGCGGGTGCGGATGCGCCCGGGGCGCGGGAGCCGGCGGGGGAGCGGGGGTCACGCCTTCTTGATGGCGGAGATGTCGAAGATCAGCTTGATCTTGTCGGAGACGAGGACGCCGCCCGTCTCCAGCGCCGCGTTCCAGGTCAGGCCCCAGTCGGAACGCAGGAGCTCGCTCTTGCCCTCGAAGCCGACACGCTCGTTGCCGAACGGGTCCTTCGCCGCGCCGTTGAACTCCAGGTCGATGGTGATCGGCTTGGTCACGCCGAGGATCGAGAGGTCACCGGTGATGCGGTAGTCGTCGCCGCCCAGGTGCTCCGCCTTGGTGGAGCGGAAGGCCATGACCGGGAACTCGTCGGTGCGGAAGAAGTCGGCGGACTTCAGGTGGGTGTCACGGTCGGGGTTGCCGGTGTCGATGCTGTCCATCTGGACGTCGAGGGTGGCGGAGGACTTCGCGGGCTCGGCACCGTCGAGGTGCAGCGTGCCGGAGAAGTCCGTGAAGCCGCCCTTGACGTTGGTGATCATCGCGTGGCGGGCCACGAAGCCGATCGTGGTGTGCGCGGGGTCGATGGTGTAGTCGCCGGTCAGCGCGGAGAGGTCCGCGGCGGGCACGCCGGAGGCGGTGGGGGCGGCGGTTTCCTTGCGGCTGAAGATACCCATGAGGTGCTCCTTGGAGAGGTCTTGCGGCGGGGTGCGGGGGATGCGCGGCACGGGTGCGGAGGGCCGCGCGCCGATTCTGTTTAACGTTCAACGAAACCGACGGATACGACCGTAGACCCTTTCGGTTCAATATTCAACATCATCCGCAGAGTGTTCTCAGGGTAACGCACAGTGATGTCGTACGCCCTCTGGCGGACGCGCGTAGAACTCGGGCACCATCTGCATGCACCACCTGCACAGCCGCCCCACAGGACGCTCGGCCAACCGCAGGAAGGTTCCCCCATGAAGCTCCGCTCCGCCGTGACCGCGCTCGCGCTCGTCGTCGCCCCCGGTGTCGCCGTCGTCGGTACCGCCACCGATGCCTTCGCCGTCACCAAGATCAGCCAGGCCACCGCCGAATCGATGTTCCGCTCGTCCGGGATCACCTGGTCGTCGTCGGGCGGCTGCACCAACCGCAACAACTCGACCTGTACGTCCTTCGACCAGCTCAACCTCGCCACCGCGCAGGGCGCCCAGACCCTGAAGAGCTCCAGCGGCTGCGCCCTCAACATCACCGGGGGGACCGAGACCGGCCACGCCTCCGGCACCTACTCGCACTGGAACGGCTACAAGCTCGACTACGGCAAGAACACGTGCATCACCAACTACATCAAGAACAGCTTCACTTACATCGGTCTGCGCGGCGACGGCTACCCGCAGTGGCAGGCGGCCTCCGGCAACCTCTACGCCGACGAGGGCAGCCACTGGGACGCGACGTACTACACCTGCGGCTGCTGATCCCCCGGGATCGGTGACGGCCGCGCGAGCGGCAGGCGGCGCCCCGGACCCGACCGGGGCGCCTCCGCCGCGTCCGCGGCAGGCGGTACGGTGGGGGTCGCCGCCTCGCGGCCCTCGCGCCGCCCCGCCGCGCACCCTCCCGGACGCCCGCGGACTCTTTCGGCGGGCACCCGTCCGAGGCCCCGTTTTCACTCCGGCGATGGCATGTGGGCTCTCGGAGTGAGCTCACTCACGGGTGATGCCTTTGTGGCACCCCTACAACGGCAGTGGCCCCTGAGCAGTCGGAACGGCTGCATGTTGGTGTGGTTCTGTTCAGTGCTACCAGGAAAACGCTCCGGAGACTGTACGGAGTCGACGGCTCGCAATCCGCGGTGCTCTTCGTAAGGTCACTACATGACCGTTTTGGAAGAGACGAAGGGTGAGCCGACGGCCGAGCCGGCGGACGCGCGCGGCCGGGTCGCCGAGCTGCACGAGATCCGCGCCCAGGCCGTGGCGGGTCCCAGCGAGAAGGCGACCGCGGCACAGCACGCCAAGGGCAAGCTGACGGCCCGCGAGCGCATCGAGCTGCTCCTCGACTCCGGCTCCTTCCAGGAGGTCGAGCAGCTGCGCCGGCACCGGGCGACCGGGTTCGGCCTGGAGGCGAAGAAGCCCTACAGCGACGGTGTCATCACCGGCTGGGGCACGGTCGAGGGCCGCACGGTCTTCGTCTACGCCCACGACTTCCGGATCTTCGGCGGCGCGCTGGGCGAGGCCCACGCCACCAAGATCCACAAGATCATGGACATGGCCATCGCGGCCGGTGCCCCCCTGGTCTCCCTGAACGACGGCGCGGGCGCCCGTATCCAGGAGGGCGTCTCCGCCCTCGCCGGCTACGGCGGCATCTTCCAGCGCAACACGAAGGCCTCGGGTGTCATCCCGCAGATCTCCGTGATGCTCGGCCCCTGCGCGGGCGGCGCGGCCTACAGCCCCGCCCTGACGGACTTCGTCTTCATGGTCCGCGAGACCTCGCAGATGTTCATCACCGGTCCGGACGTCGTGAAGGCGGTCACCGGCGAGGAGATCACCCAGAACGGCCTCGGCGGCGCGGACGTGCACGCCGAGACCTCGGGTGTGTGCCACTTCGCCTACGACGACGAGGAGACGTGCATCGCCGAGGTGCGCTACCTCCTGTCGATGCTGCCGCAGAACAACCGCGAGAACCCGCCCCGCGCCGAGTCCGGCGACCCGGTGGACCGCCGCGGCGACGCCCTGCTCGACCTGGTCCCGGCCGACGGCAACCGGCCGTACGACATGACCAAGGTCATCGAGGAGATCGTCGACGACGGCGAGTACCTCGAGGTGCACGAGCGCTGGGCCCGCAACATCATCTGCGCCCTCGCCCGGCTGGACGGCCAGGTCGTCGGCATCGTCGCCAACCAGCCCCAGGTCCTCGCGGGCGTGCTGGACATCGAGGCGAGCGAAAAAGCTGCGCGCTTTGTCCAGATGTGTGACGCTTTCAATATCCCGATCGTCACCTTCCTGGACGTCCCCGGATTCCTCCCCGGTGTCGACCAGGAGCACGGCGGAATCATCCGTCACGGCGCGAAGCTCCTCTACGCCTACTGCAACGCGACCGTCCCGAGGATCTCCCTGATCCTGCGCAAGGCCTACGGCGGCGCCTACATCGTGATGGACAGCCAGTCCATCGGAGCCGACCTGACGTACGCCTGGCCGACGAACGAGATCGCCGTCATGGGCGCCGAAGGTGCCGCCAACGTCATCTTCCGCCGTCAGATCGCCGAGGCCGAGGACCCCGAGGCGATGCGGCAGAAGATGGTCAAGGAGTACAAGGCCGAGCTCATGCACCCGTACTACGCGGCGGAGCGCGGCCTGGTGGACGACGTCATCGACCCCGCGGAGACCCGCGAGGTCCTCGTCAAGTCCCTGTCGATGCTGCAGTCGAAGCACGCCGACCTGCCCTCGCGCAAGCACGGCAACCCGCCGCAGTAACCGACCGGACCGGCCGCGGAAACCCCGCGGACTCCTCTCTCACGGAGATTGACACCCATGAACCTGCCTGACATCCGCGTCGAGAAGGGCCACGCCGACCCCGAGGAGGTCGCCGCCATCACGGCCGTGCTCCTCGCCCGCGCCGCCGCCCAGCCGGCCCCTCAGGCCCACCGCGGCCGCCCCCGCGCGGGCTGGCGCCGCCTGGAGCGCGAGCCCGGCTTCCGCGCCCCGCACAGCTGGCGCTGAGTCTCTCTCCGAGCCCGTCCGAAGGCCCCGCCCCTCCCCTCAGGGAGGAGCGGGGCCTTCGCCGTACCGGGATCCGCCCCGGGCACGCCGGAGGCGCGGGTACGGCGAAGGGGCCCTCTCCGGGAGGAGAGGGCCCCTTCGGGGGAGACCGGATTACCGCAGGCGGGCCATGAGGGCGTGCTCGACCAGAGTGATCAGCGCGCTCTTGGCGTCCGCGCGGTGGCGGGCGTCCGTGGTGATGATCGGCGTGTCGGGGCCGATCTGGAGCGCCTCGCGCACCTCGTCCGGCTGGTACGGCTGGCTGCCGTCGAAGCCGTTGAGGGCGATGACGAACGGCAGACCCGAGTTCTCGAAGTAGTCGACCGCGGGGAAGCAGTCGGCGAGACGCCGGGTGTCGACCAGGACGATCGCGCCGATGGCGCCGCGTACGAGGTCGTCCCACATGAACCAGAAACGGTCCTGACCGGGGGTACCGAAGAGGTACAGGATCAGGTCCTGGTCCAGGGTGATACGACCGAAGTCCATGGCGACCGTGGTCGTCTTCTTGTCACCGGTGTGGGTCAGGTCGTCGATGCCCGCGGACGCGGACGTCATGACGGCCTCGGTACGCAGCGGGTTGATCTCCGAGACGGCGCCGACGAACGTGGTCTTGCCCACGCCGAAGCCGCCCGCCACCACGATCTTCGCGGACGTGGTGGAGCGGGAAGGCCCTCCGCTAGAGCTTGCGAAGTCCACTGAGCACCCTTTCGAGCAAAGTCACGGCTGGCTGGCCACCGGCGTTCTCGTCGCCGCCGGGCTGATGGATGGCGACCAGGCCCGCCTCCGCCAAGTCGGCGACGAGGATCCTGGCCACGCCGAGGGGGATCGTGAGGAGGGCCGAGACCTCGGCCACCGACTTGATCTCCCGGCACAGGTTGCAGATCCGCTGATGCTCGGGCAGCTGGCCCTGCATCTGGTGCGGAGCGGCGGTGGTGTGCACCAGCGCCTCGATGGCGAGCTGGTAGCGCGGGCGCGTCCGGCCGCCGGTCATGGCGTACGGGCGCACCAAGGGGTTGCTGGCCCCCGCCGGAGCGGACGCCGGCTCGGAACGGCGCGGGGGCGGCTGTACCGGCTGGATCCGAGGCGCGGCCGGCTGCTCGTACGGCGAGGGACCGGGTCCCGGTGCGTACGGCTGCTGGTGGCCAGGGGCGGAGGGGAAGTTGTACGGGTTCGCCGAGCCGTCGTTCTGACCCTGAACAGGTCCGTACGACCAATTGCCCGAAGACGATCCGCCTGGGGGTGTTGCCACTTTCTCCTCCTCCGACTGTGCCGGGCACCCATCGCTGTGGAGCCGCGTCCCGAAACCTTACGGCCCTGGGACGCGAACCCGCACCGTCCGATTGCTAGTTGAGAAGGCTTCCCTGGAGCTCCGCACGGAGATCCGGGGTGAGGACCGTGCCCGCGCGGTCCACCAGAAGGGCCATCTCGTACCCAATGAGACCGATGTCCGCTTCGGGGTGGGCAAGAACCGCGAGAGCGGAACCGTCGGATACGGACATGAGGAAGAGGAATCCTCGCTCCATCTCCACAACTGTCTGGTTCACGGCACCTCCCTCGAAGATCCGGGAGGCGCCTGCCGTCAGAGACGTCAGACCGGAGGCGACGGCCGCGAGCTGGTCGGCGCGGTCGCGGGGGAAGCCTTCGGACATTGCCAGAAGGAGTCCATCGGCGGAGACCACCACGGTGTGGGACACCCCCGGGGTGTTGTCCACGAAGTTGGTGATCAACCAGTTCAGGTTCTGTGCCGCCTGGCTCATCGGGCTCACACTAACGCTCCTGGTTGTAGGTGCTGTCAGGACCGAAGCCCTGGCCGTTCGTTTCACTGCCTGCGCTGCGTCCGCGCTGGACGCCCCGACGCAGGTTGCTCAGTCGGCCCCGGACGTCCTCCGGGGCGCGGGAGACCTGGGGGCCTCCCTGGGGGGTGGTCTCCGCGGCGCCCTCGACCAGATTGGCCTTGGGCACCCGCCGCGGCAGGCCGGAGGAGGTGACCCCGCCCGCCTTGGGCTTCCGCAGCTGCGAGGCCTGCTGCCAGCGCTCGTCGTTCGCCGAACGCCAGTCGCTGTCACCGCCGTCGTTGTCGGCCGGAGAGTTCGCCGGCGCGGGGGCCGGCGTCTCCGCCCGCATGGGCGCCGTACCGTTCGAGCCGCTCGCCCCGTGGGAACCGTTCGCGAGAGGACCCCGGCGGGGCAGCCCGGCATCGGTCATCCGGTGGGGGGTGGAGGGGGACGGGCCCGGTCGGTCGAAGCCTACGCGGTTCCGCTCGTCCACGTCACCGGCCTGCGGTGATTCCGCTTCCGGAGCGTACTGGGCCGGGTAGCCGTTCTGGAACCCGGCGTCGTTCTGGAAGCCGTTCTGCTGCGGCCAGTCGTCCTGAGCGGGCTCCGCGAACGCGGGGTCGGGATAGCCGCCGCCGGCCTGGAAGCCGTCGTTCTGCGCCATCCCGCCGTTCGGCGCGAAGTACTGGTCGTCGTACGGCTTTTCGTACGACTCCTGCTGCTGCTCCTGGTACGCCTGCTGGGGCTGCTCCTGGTACGCCTGCTGCCCGTCGAACGCACCGGGCTGCGCCGGCTGCTCGTTGTACCCGGTGGTGCTGCCGTCGTAGCCGGTCTGCCGCGCCCCGAACTCGTCGGGGTACGCCTGCTGCGGCTGGTCGGACTGCGGTCCGTGGGTCTGGGCCTCCAGCGCCGCGCGGCGGTCGCCGCGGCTGAGCGAGCGGTTGACCGGGTCCAGGTCGCGGATGTCGTCCGGGACCTCGTAGCGGCTGTCGTCGAAGCCCAGTTCGGCGGCGGTGCGCAGCTGAGGCTGCTGCGGCTGCGGCTGGTTGAAGCTCTCACCCTGGAACTGCTGCTCCGGGATGATCTGGGAGACCGTGAACTCCTCGCGGTCCAGCTGCGTCTCGCCACCGCCACCGTGGGTGATCGCGTCCGGCAGCATGACCAGGGAGGTCGTACCGGCCTGCTCGCCCGAGGGGCGGAGCTGGACACGGATGCCGTGCCGGTCGGACAGCCGGCCGACCACGAACAGACCCATGCGCTGGGAGATCGCGGCGTCCACGGTCGGCGGGTTCGCCAGCTTGTGGTTGATGTCCGCGAAGTCCTCGGCGGTGAGGCCGATGCCCTTGTCGTGGATCTCGATCATCACGCGGCCGTCGGGAAGACGGGTCGCGGTGACGCGGACCTTGGTCTGCGGGGAGGAGAACGTGGTGGCGTTCTCCAGCAGCTCGGCGAGCAGGTGCACGAGGTCGGTGACCGCGCGGCCGTGGATCTCGGCCTCCGGGACGCCGGACAGCTCGATGCGCTCGTACTGCTCCACCTCGGAGGAGGCGGCGCGCAGGACGTCGACCAGCGGGACCGGCTGGTCCCAGCGGCGGCCCGGCTCCTCGCCGGCGAGGACGAGGAGGTTCTCGCCGTTGCGGCGCATACGGGTCGCGAGGTGGTCCAGCTTGAAGAGGTTCTCCAGCTGGTCCGGGTCGGCCTCGTTGTTCTCCAGGTCGGTGATCAGGGTCAGCTGACCCTCGATGAGCGACTGGTTGCGGCGCGACAGGTTGGTGAAGATCGCGTTGATGTTGCCCCGCAGCAGGGCCTGCTCGGCGGCGAGCCGGACCGCCTCGCGGTGGACCTGGTCGAAGGCGCGGGCGACCTCGCCGATCTCGTCCTTGGTGTGGATCGGGATCGGGGCGACCCGGGTGTCGACCCGGCCGGGGTCGGTGCGGGAGAGCTGGTCGACCAGCATCGGCAGACGCTGCTCGGCGATGCCGAACGCGGCGTTGCGCAGCTGGCGCATCGAGCGGCTCATCTGGCGGGCGACGTTACCGGCCAGGAAGAAGGCGAGCAGCAGCGCGAGGACGACGGCCGCACCGGTGATGAGCGCCGAGGTCTTGGCGTCGTCGGCGATGCCGGAGGCCTCGGTCACGGCCTTGTCGGACATGTCCGACTCGATCGACCCGTAGGCGTCGAACTTGAGGGTGTTGACCGCCCACCAGTTGGCGGGGGTGATGCCCTGGGTGGCCGCCAGCTGCTGGCGCTCCGTGGGGTCGGCGGTCTTCAGCGAGGCGAGCGCGACCACCATCGCCTGCGGGTTGGCCGGCGGCGGGACATAGTTCGGGTCCTTGGCCTTGGCTTCCTTGGCCAGCTCCGTGGCCTTGGCCGTGACGTCCTGCGTCTCGGCGTTGAGCCGGTCGGCGTCGGCCTGGGTGCCACCGCCGAGGTACTCCTCGGAGGCGATGCCCTCCAGGTAGGCGTACGAGGCGAGGGCCGTGCGCTGGCTGGTCAGACCCGGCTGGTCCGGACCCGGCTTGATCAGCATGTGCATGCCGATCGAACGTTCGAGGGAGAGCGCGGCCTTGGTCAGCGAGATCGCGTAGACGGTACGGCCGTAGGACGTGATGTTGCCGGTACCCAGACCGAGCTCGTTGGCGAACTCCATCAGCGGGTGGGCGATCTTGACGTAGCCCTCTTCGGTCTGCACACCGGGGAACTTCGACGTGTACGCGTCCTGGCGCAGCGTCTGCAGGTCGGGCTCGGTGTCGCTGAAGAGCTTCAGACGGCGGTCCAGGCCGGCGGTGTGCGGAGCGTCCTGCGCGACCTGGTGGAAGACCGTGGCGGCCTTGTCGGTCCTGGCGCGGATCCCGGCCACCGCCTGCTTGTCGGCAGCGGTCTCCAGCTTGCCCTTCAGCAGGTACTGAGCGGTCATGTCCCGCTCGTTGTACAGCTGGTTCGCGTAGGAGAGCGACGCCTGCACCAGGCGCGCGGTCTTCTCCGCGTCCTGTGCGTCCTGCCAGGTGTCGATCGAGCTCTTCACCTGGAAGCCGCCCATGACCAGGCCGACCGCCACGGGTATGAGCAGGATCGCGTTCAGGCGGGTCGGCACTCTCCAGTTGCGCGGGGAGAAACGGCCTCCGCTCGACGCGGGGGGTTCCTCCGGCTCAGCGCTGGGTACAACTGGGCTTGGCGCCGCAGCGCGCGGCGGCGGGGTGAAGTTGCCCCGCGCCGACGGCTCGGGACCGTTCTTGCTTCGCCTCACTCGACCAACAACCTCTCGGCGGGTCGGCACCTTCGACGTGCCGCAGTCTCTCAGAGCCCCTTTTGTCGTCGACGGCTCAGTACGACGTCGACCAACGGGCAGTTCAGGCATTCCAGCACGTGGACCAGCGCAGTTCCAAACGTTGGAGAGCGCCGGACCATGCCCTTGTACGTCCCAGATAAAACGGTCATAAAGAGCGAGCCCCGCCAAATGGCGGGACGTTTGTGCGCGGACAGGCATCGTGCGACCGCGTCGCGTGGCCGATGCCCGCCGATTCCTCTGCCGAACTGTTATGAACACCGGAGCCGACCGTGTCAAAGGCCACAGTCGGCTCCAGGTCTTCTACGACAACTGCCGTATGGCAAGTCCCACTTGAGGGTCAGCGCAGGCGGGCCATGAGGGCGTGCTCGACCAGAGTGATCAGCGCGCTCTTGGCGTCCGCGCGGTGGCGGGCGTCCGTGGTGATGATCGGGGCGTCCGGACCGATCTGGAGCGCCTCGCGCACCTCCTCCGGCGTGTACGGCTGGCTGCCGTCGAAGCCGTTGAGGGCGATGACGAACGGCAGACCGGAGTTCTCGAAGTAGTCGACCGCGGGGAAGCAGTCGGCGAGACGCCGGGTGTCGACCAGGACGATCGCGCCGATGGCGCCGCGTACGAGGTCGTCCCACATGAACCAGAAGCGGTCCTGACCGGGGGTACCGAAGAGGTACAGGATCAGGTCCTGGTCCAGGGTGATACGACCGAAGTCCATGGCGACCGTGGTCGTCTTCTTGTCACCGGTGTGGGTCAGGTCGTCGATGCCCGCGGACGCGGACGTCATGACGGCCTCGGTACGCAGCGGGTTGATCTCCGAGACGGCGCCGACGAACGTGGTCTTGCCCACGCCGAAGCCGCCCGCCACCACGATCTTCGCGGAGGTGGTGGTCCGGCCCGAGTCAGAGCTTGCGAAGTCCACTGAGCACCCTTTCGAGCAGCGTCACATCAGGAGCGCCGCCGTTGTTCTCGTCGCCACCAGGCTGGTGGATGGCGACCAGGCCGGCCTCGGCGAGGTCGGCCACCAGGATCCGGGCCACACCGAGCGGCATGGTCAGCAGCGCGGAGACCTCCGCGACCGACTTGACCTCGCGGCACAGGTGGCAGATGCGCTGATGCTCCGGGAGCATCCCCATGAGCGCTGCCGGATCGGCCGTGGTGCTGATCAGCGCCTCGATGGCGAGCTGATAGCGCGGCCGGGTCCGGCCACCGGTCATCGCGTAGGGGCGAACCAGCGGCTGGTCGCCCTCATCTCCGTACGGTTCCGCGTACGGATCATGAGAGGCGGTGGGCGGGGTCATGAATCCTCCGGGCGGGACAGCAAGTTGGTCAGTCGTGCCGTCTGACGGGGCCGGTGGGGGGATTGTGGCGGCCGGACGGTGGTTTTGTGAGGTGGGTGGTGCCGGGGCGGGTCAGTGGAGCAGACTGCCTTGGAGTTCGGCGCGCAGATCCGGAGTGAGTACCGCGCCCGCACGCTCGACGAGCAGTGTCATCTCGTAGCCGACGAGGCCGATGTCGCACTCGGGGTGGGCCAGGACCGCGAGGGACGACCCGTCCGAGACGGACATGAGGAAGAGGAACCCGCGTTCCATCTCCACGACGGTCTGCGCGACGCTGCCGCCCTCGAAGATCCGGGAGGCCCCGGCCGTCAGGGAGGTAAGCCCGGACGCGACTGCCGCCAGCTGGTCGGCGCGGTCACGCGGGAAACCCTCGGACATCGCCAGCAAGAGGCCGTCGGCGGAGACCACCACTGTGTGGGACACCCCCGGGGTGTTGTCCACGAAGTTGGTGATCAACCAGTTCAGGTTCTGTGCCGCCTGGCTCATCGGACTCAACTAACGCTCCTGCTGGTGAGTGGGGCTCGGGAAGCTGCCGGTCTGGCCGCCGCCGGCCTGACGGCCCTGAGCGATACCCCGACGGAGATTGGTCAGACGGCCGCGTACGTCATCAGGCGCACGCGAGACCTGCGGACCGCTCTGCTGCTGTTGCTGTTGCTGCTGTGCCGCCCCCGGGACGAGGTTCGCCCGGGGCACCCGGCGCGGAAGGCCGGAGGTCGTGATGCCGCCCGCCGCGGGCTGCCTGACACGCTCCGCCTGCCGGACGAGTTCGTCGTTCGGAGACGTGCGCCAGGAGCCGTTGGCCTGGGCGGAGGGGGAGGCGGAACGCTGCGGGGCGGCCGCGGGGGCGGCCGTCTGCTGCGCCTGCTGCTGCGCGGGAGCCGCCTGCTGCTCCTGCGGACCGCCGTGGAACCAGTTGGTCTCCAGGTTGTCGTACAGCGGGGTACGACCGTCGCCCTGGCTCGGAGCCGCCGGGAGCGCCCAGTTGTCGGCCGGGCGCGCCTGGTTGTCCTGGCGCTGCGGGGCCGCCTGGCGCTGGGCGCCGAAGTCACCCTGAACGCCGGGCTGCGGACGCTCGTACTGACCGGTGTCCGACGGGTTCTGGGCGGGACGGCCCGGCAGCGCGTGCTGTCCGGTGGAGCCCGCGTCGTAACCGCCGTCGTACGCCTGGGGAGCGGCGAACTGGCCCGTGTGGTGCTGCTGGTCCTGTGCGCCGCCGTACTGCTGCTCCTGCGGGACCGCGAACTGGCCCGTGTGGTGCTGCTGGTCCTGTGCGCCGCCGTACTGGCCCGCGTGCTGCTGCTCCTGCGGAGCGGCGAACTGGCCGGTGTGGTGCGGCTGGTGCGCGGGCGCCGGCGTGCCGAACAGGTCGGGGCGCTGGAACTGGCCGCTGTTGTCCTGCTGGGCGTACTGGTTGCCCTGCGGGGTGCCGGGCCGCTGGAACTGGCCCGTCTGCTGCGACTGGTCCGCGCCGGGACGGGCGAACTGGCCGGTTTCCTGAGGGCCGTTGTAACCGTTCAGGTCGCCACGGGCGAACTCGCCGGTGGAGGACGGGTCCTGGCCCGCGCCGATGCGAGGCATCTCCGCGGTCGCGCCCGGACCCTGCCGGTCGTCGACGCGCGGCATGCGCCCGGTGCGGCCCGGGGCCTGCTCGTCGTGGCCGCGCGGAGCGTCCAGCGAGGCACGCGAGACCGGAGCCTGGCCGGTGTCGCCCCACTCCGGGGTGCGCTGCTGCGGACCGCCGGGCAGCTCGGCCCGCGGGCCGCCGCGCGGCGGCAGCTGGGGCTGACGGTTCTGGTCGTTGCCGCCACCGCGCTGCGCGGCCGGACCGCGGCCGCCGAAGGCGTCCTGCTGCGGACCGCCGGTGCCTGCGGACTGGAGACCCTGCGGGGCACCCGGCGTCTGGCCGGCGCCGAAACCGCCGGCGCCTCCGGGAGCCTGCCGGTTCTGCTGGCCCTGCTGGCCCGCGCCGGGACCCTGCTGGCCGCGGGCACCGCCCGGAGCACCCGGGCCCGCCGGACGGCCGCCCTGGCCGGTGCCGGGCAGCGCGGCCCGGGGACCCTGGCCGGCGCCGACCTGGCCGCGCGGGCCGGGACCGGCGGTGAGACGTCCGCCGCCGGCGGGCGGGACGCCGAGAGCGCCGCCCTTGCCGCCGTTGTTGCGGCGGGCCGCCGCGGCACCCGCGGCAGCCTGCGCGGCGGCGGGGCCACCGCTCGACACGGGCGCGCCGGGCTTGCCGGGAACGGGCTTCTTGCCGCCCTGGGCCACGTCGACGGGCAGCATGACCAGCGCGGTCGTACCACCGGAGTCGGACGGGCGGAGCTGGATGCGGATGCCGTGACGCTGCGACAGACGGCCGACCACGAACAGACCCATGCGGCGGGAGACCGACACGTCCACGGTGGGCGGCGCGGCGAGGCGCTCGTTGATCGCGGCGAGGTCCTCGGGGGACAGACCGATACCGGTGTCGTGGATCTCGATCAGCACACGGCCGTCGGGCAGCGCGTGACCGGTGACCTTGACCTTGGTCTGCGGCGAGGAGAACGAGGTGGCGTTCTCGAGCAGCTCGGCGAGGAGGTGCACGAGGTCGTTGACGACGCGGCCGGCGACCTCGGTGGTCGGCACCGAGGCCAGCTCGATGCGCTCGTACTGCTCCACCTCGGACGCGGCGGCGCGGAGCACGTCGACCAGCGGGACCGGGCGGGTCCAGCGCCGGCCGGGCTCCTCACCGGCGAGGACGAGGAGGTTCTCACCGTTACGGCGCATACGCGTCGCGAGGTGGTCGAGCTTGAAGAGCGAGGACAGCTGGTCCGGGTCGGCCTCGCGGGACTCCAGTTCGGAGATGAGCGAGAGCTGACGCTGGATGAGGCCCTGGGAACGGCGCGAGAGGTTGGTGAACATCGCGTTGACGTTGCCCCGGAGGAGGGCCTGCTCGGCGGCGAGGCGGACGGCCTCGCGGTGCACGTCGTCGAAGGCCGCGGCCACCTGGCCGATCTCGTCCCGGGAGTGCACACCGACCGACTCCACGGACGTGTCGACGTCCTGCGGGTCGGACTCGGACAGCTGCTTGACCAGCTCGGGCAGACGGTCCTGGGCGACCTTGGTGGCGGTCTCCTGCAGGCGGCGCAGCGAGCGGATCATGGAGCGCGCCACGACGAAGGCGCCGACCAGCGAGACGCCCAGCACCAGCAGGATCAGCGCACCGGAGATGATGGCTTCCTGCTCGGAGGTGGACTTCAGCTCACGGGCCTTCTGCTCCATCTGCTCCAGCAGCTGGCGCTCGATGTTCTTCATCTGCTGGATCTTGGTGGTGCTGTCGTCCACCCAGTCCAGGTACGAGCGGACCTGCTGGCCGGCCAGACCGTCGCGGCTCTCGAAGGTGCGCTTCGCGTAGCTGTCCGAGGCCTGGATGATCGAGTTGGTGCCGTCGATCGGCTGGAGCAGGACCTCGGCGTCCTTGTCGGAGTAGATCTGCCGGAAGATGTTGAGCTCGGAGGCCTCGCTGTCGTACGCCGACTGGCCGTACAGGCGGTCGTTCTCCGAGAGCTTGGCGGCGGTGGTGCGCGGGTTGGTCGGCAGCGCCGCGGCGATGACGGCCCGCTGCACCGACGCGTACTCCTTGGCGGTGGAGAACGCCGCCAGGGCGCGGGTGCGCTGGATCATCTCGGGGTTGCTGGACGCCTCGGCCATGTCCTGCGAGAGGCCGATCAGCTGGGTGATCAGCCGGTGGTAGGCCTCGACGGTCTGCGTCGAGTTCTGCGGCGAGGTGTAGGCGTCGTGGCGGATGCGCTCGAGGTTGTCGAGCTGTCCGACCAGACCGACCAGGGCGTCACGGACACCCTGGAGGTTGCCGTCCTTGCTCGCCGAGTCGATGGTCTCGGCGGAGGTCTTGAACGTGTCCTCGGCGCGGTCGGTCTTCTGCCGCAGACCCTTGATGGAGTAGTTGTTCGCCGCCAGGCCGTGGCTCAGCGGACCGGCGGACTGGTCGCGCTCGTCCTGGAGCGCGGCGGCCAGCTCGGTCGCCTGCTGGGTCATCTCCGTCAGCAGCTGCATGTTGTCGAGCTGCTGGATGTCGTTCATGGAGTCGCCGATACGCAGCGCGCCCAGCGACGTGGCCGCGACCACGGGCAGGGCGAGCAGCGACACCAGGCGCGTGGAGATGCGCCAGTTGCGCAGTGCCATGCGCGAACCGGGTCCTGGGACCCCCTTGGCGGCGGTGGTGACCGGCGTCGGACTCACCGGCCCCGAGGCACCCGCCGAGGCGGAGGTGCCGGCGCGCCCGGAGCGCTCGCCACCGTCACTGGACGGGGTCGTACCCGGGCCCTGGGCGTGCTGGGGCGAGGAGCCGCGGTCGGTCCCGCCGTGCGGCTCCGGCTCCGCCGAAGCGCTGCCATCCCTCTTGAAACGTCCCTGCACTAGCGTCGCAACCTCTGGACCAGGCGCCCCCCCGCGTGAACGAAGGGACACGGTGTCGGCGTCGTGGAGAGCGCCCTGAATACGCCCCCCAAATGGTCTTGAGTGGCCGGCGCAGCATTCCCCCAGCCCGCCGCCACTCGGCGCTGCGTTGCGCCCCCTGCGCGCCGGCTCGATCCCGCGGCGGTTCCGAGGAATTCCAGCACAGTGCAGGATCTCCAACAAGGGCCGTGGCCCGAGGTGTGCTCTCTGTCACAGAAAGTGAGGGGTGGGCAACGGTGCGTACAGGCTGTTCCGGTTCAAAAGGGGGCGTACCTCTGCGAGTCGACGCGCTGTGACGGGTGTCCCAGTCGCCATGATCAGGAGCGGAATGGCGGCTTCAGTGGCCCAATGTCCCTTTCGTGCAGGACGGTTGAGGGTCCGAGTTGACCGGTTTGTACTCGCGGGCGTGAGCAAACTCACACGTCGATCAAGGGCAGTTCACGGCTCTGGCGGCGAATCGGATGTTTAGCCTGGCGCTTTACAGGATGACCTGATCTGCCGAGCCCACAGGACGACAACGGTGAAGACGACGATGATGTTCCGCAACATAGCCAACCCGCGGCGCACGACGCTGGCGCACCTCGACGACGCCGGCGAGCTGCAGATCCCGGAGCTGCCGGAGCACTCCATCGACCTCCCGGCCCAGACCGCCAACCCCCGCCGCACCATCCTGATGGAGATCCCGGCCGGCGCCGGCGTCGCCGCCGAGTAGCCGAGCGGCCCCGACGGTCCGAGAGCGCGGCCCGGAAGATCACGCACCTGGCGTGGTCCTCCGGGCCGCGCTCCTTTTGTTCCCGCCCCCTGGCGTCCGTCTGGTTGTTCCCGCCCCCTGGCGCCCGTCTGGCGTCCGTCGTGGGGCACCCGTGCGCGGCGGACCTTCCGTGCCGGCCCCTCTCCCCTTCATACAGGTGGCCCAGCGGCACAAAGACGCTTCCGGCGTCTTCCCGGCCCCGCTCATCCCGGGCGGGGGAAAGCCCGGCCCCTTTCCCCCGCCCCGGCCGGGAATGCGGGGCGCGGGCCACCGGACCCCTATTCCTTACCGTCGTCGCCATGAACGGTCCTCCGCCACGGAAAAGACCCGCGGAGCTTCCCGGGCGGCCGGACGGGCAGCCTGATGGGCGGGCCGCCGGCCGGACGGGCGGGCGGCCGGTCGGACGGGCGGAGGGTGTGCGGCATCGCGACGGGGCCGGACGGCCGGACGCCCTGACGGTCCCGGGCGGAGCCGGAGGCGTGCCCCGTGCCGGGCCCGGTCCGGCGGCACCCCTGGGGCCCCGCCCCCCTGAGCCCCGGCCCCCGGAGCCTCCCGGCCGGAGCGTCCCGCCCCCTGGGGGCCCGGAAGTGATTTCCGGGTCGATATCCACCCCGTATCCGCCCCGGCCGATTGCGGTTACCGCCGCGGACCGGACCGGAACTCACAGAATTCGGAATTCCGGCGGGCCGTTTCCCGGGCCCCGAAATCGCCCCCGCCACGCCACACGACCGAACGCCGGACCCCCGGACCGGTTAACCTGGGGCGTCAGTAAGCCGGTTCTCAGTGAGAGGCGCAAGGATCCCGTGCGCATCGCCAGGTTCTCCATCGACGGGAACGTCGCCTTCGGCGCGGTCGAGGGTGACAAGCAGGACGAACTCGTCCTCGACATCATCAAGGGCATTCCGTTCGCGGACCACGAGCTGTCCGGGACGAAGGTGCCGCTGAGCAAGGTCAGACTGCTGCCGCCGGTCCTCCCCAACAAGGTCGTGGCCTTCGGCCGCAACTACGCCGACCACGCCAAGGAGCTGGGCCACGAGGTGCCGGAGGCCCCGTTCGCCTTCTTCAAGCCGTCCACCTCGGTGATCGGCTCCGGCGACGAGATCCAGTACCCGTCCTTCTCGACGGACCTCCACTACGAGGCCGAGCTGGCCGTCGTCATCGGCCGCATGTGCCGGGAGGTCCCGCGCGAGCGCGTCAAGGACGTCATCCTCGGTTACACCTGCGCCAACGACCTCACCGCCCGTGACGTGCAGAAGCGCGAGAAGCAGTGGGCCCGCGCCAAGGGCTTCGACACGGCCTGCCCGCTCGGCCCCTGGGTCGAGACGGACCTCGACCTCGCCCGCGCGAACGACCTGACGATCCAGCTCACCGTGAACGGCGAGCAGCGTCAGCTCGGCAGCACGAGCCAGATGATCAACCCCATCGAGGACCTGATCGTCAACATCTCCGAGGCGATGACGCTGCTCCCGGGCGACGTCATCCTCACCGGAACCCCCGCAGGAGTCGGCTCCCTGCACGTCGGCGACGAGGTCGCCGTCACCATCGAAGGCATCGGCACTCTCACCAACAAGGTTGTCAAGCGTGGCTAGCGCACCTGTACGCGTCCGTTTCTGCCCGTCCCCGACCGGTAACCCCCACGTGGGCCTGGTCCGCACCGCCCTGTTCAACTGGGCGTTCGCGCGGCACCACCAGGGCACGCTGGTCTTCCGCATCGAGGACACCGACGCGGCCCGCGACTCGGAGGAGTCGTACAACCAGCTGCTGGACTCGATGCGCTGGCTCGGCTTCGACTGGGACGAGGGCCCCGAGGTCGGCGGCCCGCACGCGCCCTACCGCCAGTCGCAGCGCATGGACATCTACAAGGACGTCGCCGGGAAGCTGCTGGACGCCGGCCGCGCGTACCACTGCTACTGCTCCCAGGAGGAGCTGGACACCCGCCGCGAGGCCGCCCGCGCCGCCGGCAAGCCCTCCGGCTACGACGGCCACTGCCGCGATCTGAGCGACGCGCAGGTCGAGGAGTACAAGGCCCAGGGCCGCGAGCCGATCGTCCGCTTCCGGATGCCCGACGAGGCGATCACCTTCGAGGACCTGGTCCGCGGCGAGATCACGTACCTCCCGGAGAACGTCCCGGACTACGGCATCGTGCGCGCCAACGGCGCCCCGCTGTACACGCTGGTCAACCCGGTCGACGACGCGCTGATGGACATCACCCACGTCCTGCGCGGCGAGGACCTGCTCTCCTCCACCCCGCGCCAGATCGCCCTCTACAAGGCGCTCATGGACCTGGGCGTCGCGCAGCGGATCCCGGCCTTCGGCCACCTGCCGTACGTGATGGGCGAGGGCAACAAGAAGCTCTCCAAGCGCGACCCCGAGTCGTCCCTCAACCTCTACCGCGAGCGCGGCTTCCTGCCCGAGGGTCTGCTCAACTACCTGTCCCTGCTGGGCTGGTCGTTCTCGGCGGACCAGGACATCTTCTCGATCGAGGAGATGGTCGCGGCCTTCGAGATCTCGGACGTGAACCCCAACCCGGCGCGCTTCGACCTGAAGAAGTGCGAGGCGATCAACGCCGACCACATCCGCATGCTGGACGCCAAGGACTTCGCCGAGCGCTGCGCCCCGTGGCTGAGGGCCCCCTTCGCCCCCTGGGCGCCGGAGGACTTCGACGAGGCCAAGTGGGAGGCGATCGCCCCGCACGCCCAGACCCGTCTGAAGGTGCTCTCCGAGATCACCGACAACGTCGACTTCCTCTTCCTCCCCGAGCCGGCCTTCGACGAGGCCAGCTGGACGAAGGCGATGAAGGAGGGCTCCGACGCCCTGCTGCGCACCGCCCGCGAGAAGCTGGAGGCCGCGGACTGGACGTCGGCCGAGTCCCTCAAGGAGGCCGTCCTGGCCGCCGGTGAGGCCCACGGCCTCAAGCTCGGCAAGGCCCAGGCCCCGGTCCGTGTGGCCGTGACCGGGCGCACGGTCGGCCTGCCCCTGTTCGAGTCCCTGGAGATCCTGGGCAAGGACACCACGCTGGCCCGCATCGACGCCGCGCTGGCGAAGCTCGCCGCGTAACGCACACCGCACGCCGGAGGGGCGGCACCCGGAGATCCGGGTGCCGCCCCTCCGTCGTACGCCCCTCACCCGCCGCCCGCCCGTACCGGGGCGGTCCCCCTGTTGGCGCAACCCGCCTCCCCGGACCGGAACGCGGTCCTATGGTGGGCGGTGTGACGATCAGAGCCGTGGTCTGGGACGTGGACGACACCCTCTTCGACTACACGACCGCCGACCGGGAGGGCATGCGCGCCCACCTCGCCGCGGAGGGGCTGCTGGAGGGGTACGGCGGCCCGGAGCGGGCGATCGCACGGTGGCGCGAGGCCACCGAGCTGCACTGGGAGCGCTTCGCGGCCGGCCACGGCACCTTCGAGGGGCAGCGCCGCGACCGGGTCCGCACCTTCCTGGACGCCTCCCTGAGCGACGACGAGGCCGACGTCTGGTTCCAGCGCTACGTCGGTCACTACGAGGCCGCCTGGAGCGTGTTCCCCGATGTGCTGCCCGCCCTGGACGCCCTCGCCGCCGGCTACCGCCACGCGGTGCTGTCCAACTCCAGCCTGAAGGTCCAGGAGCGCAAGCTGCGCACCCTGGGCCTGCGCGACCGCTTCGAGACCATGCTGTGCGCCGCCGAGCTGGGCGTCTCCAAGCCGGAGGCCGGCGCGTTCCTGGCCGCCTGCGAGGCGCTGGAGCTGCCCGCGCACGAGGTGGCGTACGTCGGCGACCACCCGGAGATCGACGGGCGCGGGGCGGCCGGGGCCGGGCTGCTGTCGGTGTGGATCGACCGGGGCGGGCCGTTCGGGGAGGACGCCGGCGGACCCCTCGCCCACCGGATCACGACCCTCGCCGAACTCCCCGCGGTCGTCCGTGCGGATACCCGTTTTGGAGCCCCGTCCACCTTCGGGTAATGTTCTTCCTGCGCCGAGGGAAACGGGCCGAAAGGGCCGGAACCCGAGGAGCACGCTAGAACGAGATCCCCCGCACAGGGGCTTGAGTTCCAGTGGCCTATGGTGTAATTGGCAGCACGACTGATTCTGGTTCAGTTAGTCTTGGTTCGAGTCCAGGTAGGCCAGCTCGCAGAGCTCATCTGCAAAGCCCCCGTTGTGTAGCGGCCTAGCACGCCGCCCTCTCAAGGCGGTAGCGCCGGTTCGAATCCGGTCGGGGGTACTGGTTCCGGTCTTACGTCGGAGCCGCTAGGGCCCCCGTTGTGTAGCGGCCTAGCACGCCGCCCTCTCAAGGCGGTAGCGCCGGTTCGAATCCGGTCGGGGGTACGACTGGTCTAAACCATCATTGGTCTATGGTGTAATTGGCAGCACGACTGATTCTGGTTCAGTTAGTCTTGGTTCGAGTCCAGGTAGACCAGCTCGGACCTGCGGAAACGCAGGTTCTAGGCCCCCGTTGTGTAGCGGCCTAGCACGCCGCCCTCTCAAGGCGGTAGCGCCGGTTCGAATCCGGTCGGGGGTACAGAAGACGAAGGCCCTCCACTCAAGTGGAGGGCCTTCGTCGTCGTCCGGGGCCGTGGCGTCACGCCGGCCCCTCCGCCGGCGCCCTCGCGCGGCGCGTCAACTGCGCCCGGGCCGCGAGCAGTTCGCCACCATGCGACTCCGCCCCGGGAAGAGCCGCCGCGGCGTTGAGGCGGCTCTGTCCCGGGGCGGTGCGGTCGCGGAAGGATCAGCCCGAGCGGCGCAGGGCCTCGGACAGGCGGGCGGCGGAGTCGATCACGGCCTGGGCGTGCATACGGCCCGGGTGGCGGGTCAGCCGCTCGATGGGGCCGGAGACCGAGACGGCGGCCACCACGCGGTTGGACGGCCCCCGCACCGGCGCCGAGACCGAGGCGACGCCCGGCTCGCGCTCGCCGATGGACTGGGCCCAGCCGCGGCGCCGCACACCCGACAGGGCCGTCGCCGTGAAGCGGGCACCCTGCAGTCCGCGGTGCAGCCGCTCCGGCTCCTCCCAGGCGAGCAGGATCTGCGCCGAGGAGCCCGCCTTCATGGTCAGCGTGGAGCCCACCGGGACGGTGTCCCGCAGGCCGGACAGCCGCTCGGCCGCCGCCACACAGATCCGCATCTCGCCCTGCCGGCGGTAGAGCTGCGCGCTCTCCCCGGTGACGTCCCGGAGATGCGTGAGCACCGGGCCGGCCGTGGCCAGCAGACGGTCCTCGCCCGCCGCGGCGGCCAGCTCCGCCATGCGCGGTCCGAGGATGAACCGGCCCTGCATGTCGCGCGCCACCAGGCGGTGGTGTTCCAGGGCCACGGCCAGCCGGTGGGCCGTGGGTCGTGCCAGTCCGGTGGCCCCGACCAGACCCGCGAGGGTGGCCGGACCGGACTCCAGAGCGCTCAGGACGAGGGCTGCCTTGTCCAGAACGCCGACGCCGCTACTGTTGTCCATGAAACGATACTCACGTCTCACTCTGTGAAACGCAAGTTCAATTTTCGGCGGAACGCGCAACCCTTGGTCGACAGAGGCCCGCATTTTCACGGGACCGGTGACACATGCCCGAGAGCAGCGGCGAGCGAGCCGAAGGGGTGCGCCGGTACCGAGGGGCCGAACGCGCGGAGGCCCCTAGGGGCGAGCACGATCGGCCCCTCGGCACCGGCTGGAGCGCCCCGGAGACGAGCGAGCCCCGGGAAAAGGGGAAAGCGATGGGTAGGACACTCGCGGAGAAGGTCTGGGACGACCATGTCGTCCGGCGCGCCGAGGGCGAGCCCGACCTCCTCTACATCGATCTGCACCTGCTGCACGAGGTGACGAGCCCGCAGGCCTTCGACGGCCTGCGCAAGAACGGCCGCCGGATCCGCCGCCTCGACCTCACCCTCGCGACCGAGGACCACAACACCCCGACCCTGGACATCGACAAGCCCATCGCCGACCCCGTCTCGCGCACCCAGCTGGAGACCCTGCGCAAGAACTGCGCCGAGTTCGGGGTGCGGCTGCACCCGCTGGGCGACGTCGAGCAGGGCGTCGTCCACGTGGTGGGACCGCAGCTGGGCCTGACCCAGCCCGGCACCACCGTGGTCTGCGGCGACTCGCACACCTCCACGCACGGCGCCTTCGGCGCGCTCGCGTTCGGCATCGGCACCTCCCAGGTGGAACACGTGCTGGCCACCCAGACGCTGCCGATGGCCCGCCCGAAGACCATGGCGATCACCGTCGAGGGCGAGCTGCCCGACGGCGTCACCGCCAAGGACCTGATCCTGGCGATCATCGCGCGGATCGGCACCGGCGGCGGTCAGGGCTACGTCCTGGAGTACCGCGGCTCCGCCGTCGAGAAGCTCTCGATGGAGGCGCGGATGACCGTCTGCAACATGTCCATCGAGGCCGGCGCCCGCGCGGGCATGATCGCCCCCGACGAGACCACCTTCGCCTACCTCCAGGGCCGCCCGCACGCCCCCGAGGGCGCCGAGTGGGACGCCGCGGTCGAGTACTGGCGGACCCTGCGCTCCGACGACGACGCCGAGTTCGACGCGGAGGTCGTCATCGACGCCGCCGAACTGTCGCCGTTCGTCACCTGGGGCACCAACCCCGGCCAGGGCGCACCGCTTTCGGCGGCCGTCCCCGACCCGGCATCGTACGAAGACGCTTCGGAGCGCCTGGCCGCCGAAAACGCCCTGGCGTACATGGGGTTGGAGGCCGGACAGCCGCTGCGCTCCATCGAGGTGGACACCGTCTTCGTAGGCTCCTGCACCAACGGCCGCATCGAGGACCTGCGTGCCGCCGCCGCGGTCCTGCGCGGCCGCAAAGTCGCCGACGGCGTACGGATGCTGGTCGTCCCCGGCTCCGTACGGGTCGGGCTGCAGGCCGTCTCCGAGGGCCTGGACGCGGTCTTCAAGGAGGCCGGCGCCGAATGGCGGCACGCGGGCTGCTCGATGTGTCTCGGCATGAACCCGGACCAGCTGGCCCCGGGCGAGCGCTCCGCCTCCACCTCCAACCGCAACTTCGAGGGCCGGCAGGGCAAGG
This sequence comes from Streptomyces sp. NPDC090108, assembly GCF_044747185.1. Classification (NCBI taxonomy): domain Bacteria; kingdom Bacillati; phylum Actinomycetota; class Actinomycetes; order Kitasatosporales; family Streptomycetaceae; genus Streptomyces; species Streptomyces sp. NPDC090108. The sequence goes on along the minus strand of NZ_JBIVDQ010000001.1, from coordinate 194,649 downwards.
GCGGCCGTACGCACCTGGTGTCGCCGCAGGTCGCGGCCGCCACCGCCGTCCTGGGCCACCTGTCCGCGCCCGCCGACCTGTCCGACGCCCCCGTGCCCGCTGGAGTCCGATAACCATGGAAGCCTTCACCACCCACACCGGCCGGGCCGTCCCGCTGCGCCGCGGCAACGTCGACACCGACCAGATCATCCCTGCTCACTGGCTCAAGAAGGTGACCCGCGACGGGTTCGAGGACGGGCTGTTCGAGGCCTGGCGCAAGGACCCCTCCTTCGTCCTCAACCGGCCCGAGCGGCAGGGCGCCACGGTCCTGGTCGCCGGCCCCGACTTCGGCACCGGCTCCTCCCGCGAGCACGCCGTGTGGGCGCTGCAGAACTACGGCTTCAAGGCCGTGATCTCTTCCCGCTTCGCGGACATCTTCCGGGGCAACTCGCTGAAGAACGGGCTGCTCACGGTGGTGCTCGACCAGAAGGTCGTGGACGCGCTGTGGGAACTGACCGAGGAGGACCCGCAGGCGGAGATCACCGTCGACCTCCAGGACCGCGAGGTGCGCGCCAAGGGCGTCACCGCCTCCTTCGACCTGGACGAGAACTCCCGCTGGCGGCTGCTGAACGGCCTGGACGACATCTCCATCACCCTCCGGAACGAGGCCGACATCGCCGCCTTCGAGGCCAAGCGGCCCACCCACAAGCCGCGGACGCTCCAGAACTGACCCACAAGGGCCCGCCCGGCCCGTCCGGCACCCCCGGACCGACGGGTTTCGGCCACCTCGAACCCAGGCTGTACCCCCGATCGCCACGATTGGGGGTACAGCCGTTTTCGCGTCCGGATGAACTCGCGCGCGACGGGCGGGGTGCTCAACTTCCCACGTTAAGCGGGGCGTTGCCGGGGTACGCGACCGTTGGGCCGGTGGCGCCCCAAAGGCCCTGGAGGGCCGGGAACGGCGGCAGTTGCCCCCTGCGCAGGCGACAACTCGCCCCAGATGGCACAATCTGTGCATGGGACACGACGGCCAACTCCAGCTCTATGCGGCAGTCGCGGACCAACTGAAAGAAGCGCACACAAGAGTGCGCGCACTGCAAGTCCCGGAGGGCGTACGGATGGCGCTGACCCGGAAGCTGCTGGTCATTACGGCCGTGGCCAAGCACGATCTCGCCGACGCGGCAAGGCGTCTCGAACGGTTCGCCGGGGACCTCGACGAGGGTCGACTCCCCGAAGAGGACCGCTGAAGAGTCCGAGACAACCGAATCCGTTGCGGCACAAGGGTGATAAGCCCGTTTCGTGTTTGATTTGCGGTATATATCTGCCTAACGTGCGAAAAAGCTTGAACACATACGTTCTGGCGATGTCTCCGAAGGGGAAGACGTGAACAAGGCGCAGCTCGTAGAAGCGATTGCCGACAAGATGGGCGGCCGCCAGCAGGCCGCCGATGCTGTCGACGCCGTCCTGGACGCCATCGTCCGCGCCGTCGTCGCGGGCGACCGGGTCTCGGTCACCGGCTTCGGGTCCTTCGAGAAGGTGGACCGCCCCGCCCGTTACGCGCGCAACCCCCAGACGGGCGAGCGTGTTCGGGTCAAGAAGACGTCCGTGCCGCGCTTCCGTGCCGGTCAGGGCTTCAAGGACCTGGTCAGCGGCTCGAAGAAGCTGCCGCGTGGTGGCGAGGTCGCCGTGAAGAAGGCGCCCAAGGGCAGCCTGACCGGTGGCGCTTCCGCGACGGTGAAGAAGGCCGCGGCCAAGAAGGCCACGAAGGCCGCCGCGAAGAAGACCACCGCCGCCAAGAAGGCCACGCCGGCGAAGAAGACCACCACCGCCGCCGCCGCAAAGAAGGCCACGGCGAAGAAGGCCACCGCCAAGAAGACCACGGCGGCCGCCAAGACCACCGCCGCGAAGAAGACCACCGCCAAGAAGGTGGCGGCCAAGAAGGCCCCGGCGAAGAAGGTCACCGCCAAGAAGGCTCCCGCCAAGAAGTCGACGGCGCGCAAGACCACCGCCAAGAAGACCACCGCCCGCAAGGCCTCGTAAGCAAGGTCGCCAGGGCACACACGCGCCGGGCCGGACTCCCTGGGGGAGCCCGGCCCGCGGCGTATGCGGTATGTGTGACGTACGTGGCGCGTGTGACGCAGGGGAGGGTCTGCAAGGCCTGGAAGGCCAACAGGACCTAGAAGGTCTGGAGGGTCACCAGGGTGATCCGGCCGCCGTCGCCCTCGTCGCCGGCTCTCTCGATCCGCACCCGCTGACCGGGCCGCAGCAGTCTGAGCCCGCCCGCGTCGAAAGCCGCCGCGTCGAAGGGCACCGGGGTGCCGTCGTCCAGCAGCACCTGTCCGCTGCGGGTGCCGGGGTCGTACGTGTATGCGGTCGCCTGCATGACGGCAGCCTACTGCCCGGCGATCGCCAGCCGCGCGCTCACCACCGCGGTGCGCGGGCCCACGCCCAGCGTCAGCGCCGCCCGCAGATCGGCGCCGGTGTCCACGTCCTGCCGTACGGAATCCACCCCGGCCAGCTCCAGTTCCGCCGCTCCCGAGGCCCGGTGCCGCACCCGGGAGGCGGTGCCGAAAAGCGGGCGCAGGGCGTGACCGGGGGCCGCCGCGAGCAGGGTGGTGCCGAGAGCCGCCGCGTCCGGGAGAAATGCCCGCGGAAATACGGCGGCCGCTTCCAGGACGCGTGACAATTCCAGCGGGCGCAGGGCCGGCAGGTCGGCGTTCAGCGCGGCCACGGCGGACCGGGGCCGCAGGGACCTGACGACGGTCTCCCCGTGCTCCAGCGCGGCGTTCAGGCCGGTTCCCGGGGTGTCCGGGACGATCCTGGCGCCCAGTGCGGCCAGCTCGCGGCCGGCCAGCTCGTCGTCCGTGACGACCGCCACATCCGCGACCGCCGGGCAGTCCAGCGCCGCGGCCACCGTGTCCTGCGCGAACGCGAGGACCAGCCGTGGGCGCACCCCGTCCGAAGCGGTGTCCGCAAGCCTGCTCTTGGCCCGCGCCAGAGGCTTCAGCGGGATGACCAAGGTCCACTGCACCGGCGTACCGTCCCTCTCTCTCCGCGCCCATTGTCACCCGGCCCTTCCGGTGGGGGCGGCGGCGGGGCGTACCGTGTTCTCGACAGACCGGCGGCCTGGGGCGACACTTGTGCGGCCCCTCGGCGGCCCCCCGCCCGAGGTGACAAGCCCTTGAGGCCCTAGAGGAAGGTGTCCGCGTGCCCCGCCGCAGAATCGGCTTCTGGTACCGCTTCGCCGCGGTGATCTGCAAACCGCCACTGGCGGTTCTGCTCAAGCGGGACTGGCGTGGAATGGAGCACATGCCGGCCGAGGGTGGATTTATCACCGCGGTGAATCACAATTCCCACGTGGACCCGTTCGCGTACGCCCATTATCAGTACGACACCGGCCGGGTTCCGCGATTCCTGGCGAAGAGCGGCCTTTTCAAGAAGGGATTCGTCGGTGCCGTCATGCGCGGTACCGGGCAGATCCCCGTCTACCGCGAGAGCACGGACGCGCTCAGTGCTTTCCGGGCCGCCATCGACGCCGTCGAGCGCGGCGAGTGCGTCGCCTTCTACCCCGAGGGCACCCTCACCCGCGACCCCGACGGCTGGCCCATGACCGCCAAGACCGGTGCCGCCCGCGTGGCCCTGCAGACCCGGTGCCCGGTCATCCCGGTCGCCCAGTGGGGCTGCAACGAACTGCTCCCGCCCTACGCGACGAAGCCGCACCTCTTCCCGCGCAAGACCCACCGCGTCCTCGCCGGGCCGCCGGTGGACCTCTCCCGGTTCTACGGCCGGGAGATGACCGCCGAGATCCTCAAGGAGGCCACGGAGGTCATCATGGCCGCCGTCACCCGCCAGCTGGAGGAGATCCGCGGCGAGAAGGCCCCCGAGACGCCGTACGACCCGCGGCGCGAGCGGATCGAGCAGCGCCGCCGCACCCAGGCCCAGACCGAGGCCCAGGCCGAGGTCCAGGGCCACGCACCAGCCAAGCAGCCGGAAGGGCAGGGTAAGTGAGCAAGCCGGACAAGCCGGTCAAAGCTGCCGTCTTCAGTGCCGGTTCGTGGGGCACCGCCTTCGCCATGGTGCTCGCCGACGCCGGGTGCGAGGTCACCCTGTGGGCGCGCCGCACCGAGGTCGTCGAGGCGATCAACACCACCCGGACGAACCCGGACTACTTTCCCGGCGTCGAACTCCCGCGGAACATCCGCGCCACCGCCGACCCCGCGGAGGCCGCCGCGGGCGCCGACTTCACGGTGCTGTCCGTGCCCTCGCAGACCATGCGCGCCAACCTCGCCGAGTGGGCCCCGCTGCTGGCCCCCGGCACCGTCCTGGTCTCCCTGATGAAGGGCGTCGAGCTCGGCTCCACCATGCGCATGAGCGAGGTCGTCGAGGACGTCACCAAGGTCGGCGCCGACCGCGTCGCCGTGGTCACCGGCCCCAACCTGGCCCGTGAGATCGCCTCCCGCATGCCCGCCGCCGCCGTGGTCGCCTGCACCGACGAGGCGGTCGCCCGGCGGCTCCAGGCCGCCTGCCACACGCCGTACTTCCGGCCGTACACCAACACCGACGTGATCGGCTGCGAACTCGGCGGCGCGGTCAAGAACGTCATCGGCCTCGCGGTCGGCATCGCCGACGGCATGGGCCTCGGCGACAACGCCAAGGGCTCGCTCATCACCCGCGGCCTCGCCGAGACCACCCGGCTCGGCATGGCGCTCGGCGCGGACCCGCTGACCTTCTCCGGACTCGCCGGCCTCGGCGACCTGGTGGCCACCTGCTCCTCGCCGCTGTCCCGCAACCACACCTTCGGCACCAACCTCGGCCGGGGCATGACCCTGGAGGAGACCATCGCGGTCACCCGCCAGACCGCCGAGGGCGTCAAGTCCTGCGAGTCCGTGGTGGATCTGGCGCGCCGGCACGGGGTGGAGATGCCCATCGCCGAGACGGTCGTGGACATCGTGCACGAGGGCAAGCCGCCGGTGGTCGCCCTCAAGGAGCTGATGTCGCGCAGCGCCAAGCCCGAGCGGCGCTGAGCCGGTCGGCCGAGCCGACGCTGTCCCGGGGCTCTACCAGCGGGTACGCTCAACGCGATATGAGCACCGAGAACCTCCCCCAGAGCCCCGGGCAGCCGTCCCGCAAGCCGCGTGTGGCCGTCGTCTTCGGCGGCCGCAGCTCCGAGCACGGGATCTCCACGGTCACCGCCGGCGCCGTCCTGAACGCCATCGACCGGACCAAGTACGACGTCCTGCCGATCGGCATCACCAGGGAGGGGCGCTGGGTCCTGACGGCCGACGAGCCGGCGCGGATGGCGATCACCGACCGCCGCGTCCCCGCGGTCGAGGAACTGGCGGAGTCCACCGAGGGCGGCGTGGTGCTTCCCGTCGACCCCGCCGTGCGCGAGGTCGTCTACAGCGAGCCCGGCTCGGTGCCCAAGGCCCTCGGCGAGGTCGACGTGGTCTTCCCGGTCCTGCACGGGCCCTACGGCGAGGACGGCACCCTCCAGGGCATGCTGGAGCTCTCCGGGGTGCCCTATGTCGGCTGCGGGGTGCTCGCCTCGGCCGTCGGCCAGGACAAGGAGTACATGAAGCGGGTGTTCACCTCCTTCGGGCTCAAGGTCGGCCCGTACGTGGTGATCCGCCCCCACGAGTGGGAGCGCGACGAGCCCGCCGCCCGCCGCAAGATCGTCGAACTCGCCGCCGAGCACGGCTGGCCGCTCTTCGTGAAGCCTGCCCGCGCCGGCTCCTCGATCGGCATCACCAAGGTCGACGACCCGGCCGGCCTGGAAGAGGCCGTCGCGGAGGCCCGGCGCCACGACCCGAAGATCATCGTGGAGGCCGCGCTGCGCGGCCGCGAGATCGAGTGCGGGGTCCTGGAGTTCGAGGACGGCCCGCGCGCCTCGGTCCCGGCCGAGATCCCCCCGCCGAGCGCCCACGCGTACTACGACTTCGACGCCAAGTACATCGACTCCACCCCCGGCGTCGTCCCGGCCCCGCTCAGCGACGAGGAGACCGCCGAGGTGCGGCGGCTCGCGGTCGAGGCGTTCGAGGCGGCCTCCTGCGAGGGCCTGGTCCGCGCGGACTTCTTCCTCACCGAGGACGGCGAGTTCGTGATCAACGAGATCAACACCATGCCCGGCTTCACGCCGATCTCGATGTACCCGAAGATGTGGGAGGCCACCGGCATCGGCTACGCCGAGCTGGTGGACCGCCTGGTGCAGGCCGCCCTGCGGCGTTCCACCGGGCTGCGCTAGCGGCTCCGGCTCCGGGGGCACCGCCCCCGGTCCCGCCGTACCCGCGCGGTCAGCGCATGGAGGCGATCCCCCCGGGGATCGCCTTCTTCACGGCCGGGGCCAGGTCGATCAGCACCTGGGAGCTGTGGTCCGGCCCGGACCGGTCCCCGGACAGCGTCACCTGCACGTAGGCACGGCGGTTGGCCGTGGTGAACCGCCACGATCCGCCGTCCTGCTTCTCCATCAGCCACTCCACGCCGTCGACCCCGCCGGCGATGGCGTCCGGGTCGTCGCCCTGGGCCACCCTGCCGTCGATCATCTTCGGCGGCCGGACCACGCCGCAGCGCAGTATGATCGCCGGGCCTCCCCAGCCCGCCGTGTAGACGGACCGGGGAACGGGGTCGTCGCGGTGCTCGCCGTCCACCTTCCCGGGCAGTTCCCGGTGCAGCTGGCGGCACAGGGGGGCGGTCCTGGCGTCGGGGCGGGGAACCGCCACCGTGGCGTCGTCCGCCGACGAGCAGCCCGCGACCGCGATCAGCAGGGCGGGCGCGAGCAGGGCGAGCGGCCGGTGACGGAAGAAGTTCACCGGCCAAGGGTAGACGGGGGCTACAGATGCACGACCGGACAGGTCAGGGTGCGCGTGATGCCGTCCACCTGCTGGACCTTCGCGACCACCATGCGGCCGAGATCGTCGACCGTGTCGGCCTGTGCGCGCACGATGACGTCGTAAGGACCCGTCACGTCCTCGGCCTGGATCACTCCGGGAATTCTGCTGATCGTCTCGGCGACGGTCGACGCCTTGCCGACCTCCGTCTGGATCAGGATGTACGCCTGTACCACGGAACCTCCAGGGCGGCCACGAGGATCATGTGGGGAAAAGGAACGCCACGGTATCGCGTCGCCGCTCTCCGGGGGGAGACCTGCGGGGACCGGGCTTGCGCGCCAGGGTGCAGGCACGACAGAGGTTGACGGCCACCTCGACCGTATCGGGGACACTGAAGAGGCGCGACCGGGCACGGACCGGCACAGAGACGGCCGGCACGCACCGGCACAGAAGGGGCTTGAGGCCATGAAGGGCACAGTGGGCGAGCTGGGTGAGTTCGGGCTCATCAGGGAGCTGACCTCACGTCTCACCAGCACCCCGGCGGTCCGGGTCGGCCCGGGTGACGACGCCGCGGTGGTCGCCGCCCCGGACCGCCGGGTGGTGGCCAGCACGGACATCCTGCTGGAGGGACGGCACTTCCGCCGCGACTGGTCCACGGCGTACGACGTCGGACGCAAGGCGGCGGCACAGAATCTCGCGGACATCGCCGCCATGGGCGCGGTGCCGACCGCGCTGCTGCTCGGCCTGGTCGTACCGGCCGAACTGCCGGTCACCTGGCCCACCGAACTGATGGACGGCCTGCGCGACGAGTGCCAGGTCGCGGGCGCCTGCGTGGTCGGCGGCGACGTCGTGCGCGGCGACCAGATCATGGTGTCGATCACCGCGCTCGGCGATCTGCGCGGCCAGGAGCCGGTGACCCGGGCCGGCGCCCAGCCCGGCGACCTCGTCGCCGTCACCGGCTGGCTGGGCTGGTCCGCGGCCGGCTACGCGGTGCTCTCCCGCGGCTTCCGCTCGCCGCGCGCCTTCGTCGAGGCCCACCGGCGTCCCGAGCCGCCGTACCACGCGGGTCCCGCGGCCGCCGGGCTCGGCGCGACCGCGATGTGCGACGTGAGCGACGGACTCATCGCCGACCTCGGGCACATCGCCGAGTCCAGCAAGGTGCGTATCGACATCCGCTCCGGCGCGATCGACATCCCCACGCAGATGAACGACATCGGTCAGGCCGTGGGGGTCGACCCGATGCAGTGGGTGCTGACCGGGGGAGAGGACCACGCGATCGTGGCCACCTTCCCGCCGGACACCAAACTCCCCGCCCGCTGGAAGGTGATCGGCGAGGTGCTCAACCCCTCGGCGCTTCCCCAGGTGACCGTCGACGGCGCCCCCTGGACCAGCAAGGGCGGCTGGGACCACTTCGGAGACATAGAGTCGTGATACCCCGTGTACTGACCGTGGCCGGCTCGGACTCCGGCGGAGGCGCCGGCATCCAGGCCGACCTGAAGACGATGCTCGCGCTCGGTGTGCACGGGATGAGCGTGATCACCGCCGTGACCGCGCAGAACTCCGTGGGTGTGCAGGGCGCCTGGGAACTGCCCGTGGAGGCGGTGCGGGCGCAGTACCGCAGCGTCGTGGACGACATCGGTGTCCAGGCCGTGAAGACCGGCATGCTCGCCTCGGCGGAACTGGTCGAGGCGGTCGCCGAGTTGATCTCCGGCACGGACGTGCCGGCCGTGGTGGACCCGGTGGGCGTCTCCAAGCACGGCGACCCGCTGCTCGCCGCCTCGGCGCTGGACTCGGTCCGCACCAGGCTGCTCCCGGCGGCGACCGTGGCGACTCCGAACCTGGACGAAGTGGCCCAGCTCACAGGGGTCCTGGTCGAATCGGAGGGCGATCTGCCGCGGGCCGCCGAGGCCGTGCTGGCGTACGGGCCGCGCTGGGTGCTGATCAAAGGCGGTCATCTGTCCGGCGAGGCCGTGGACCTGCTCACGGACGGCTCCGAGGAGCACTGGCTGCGGGCGCCCCGGCACGACAACCGGCACACCCACGGCACGGGCTGCACCCTCGCCTCGGCCATCGCCTCGGGCCTGGCCAAGGGCCGTTCCGTGCCGGAGGCGGTCGGCGAGGCCAAGGAGTACGTCACCGGGGCGATCGCCGCCGGGTTCCCGCTGGGAGCGGGGATCGGGCCGGTGGACCACGGCTGGCGGTTCAGGACACGAGGCTGACGGCGGGGGCCGTCGCCCGGCGGGGGATCCACCCGCCGGACGACGGCCCCTGTGACGTGTGAGGTACGGCGGACGGCCCGGCCGGGCACAGCAAAAAGCCGGCCCACCGTGAGGTGGACCGGCTCAGTGCGGCGAACCAGCAGTGGCCGCGCTGTACGTCAGCGCGCGACCTTGCCGGCCTTGATGCACGAGGTGCAGGCGTTCACGCGCTTCGGCGTCCCGCCGACCACGGTACGCACGCGCTGGATGTTCGGGTTCCAGCGACGGGGCGTACGGCGGTGCGAGTGCGAGATGTTGTTGCCGAAGCCCGGCCCCTTGCCGCAGACGTCGCAGTTGGCAGCCACGGGTCACTCCAAAGACTTCAGATGCACTTACGGTTGATCCCGGCATGCCGGGATCAAGATCCGAAGATCTATGATCTCTAGTGGCGTTGCCAGGGGGAATGGCCCGACCGGGATCGGGCAACCGGAGCAGCATACAACGGCTGCTTCCGTACAACGAAACTACCATGGCTGATCGGGCTTCCGTTCCCGGCCCTCTTCCGGAGGGCACCTCCGCTCGGTCTACGCTGCGTCCACGTCCAGCCACTCAGGGAGGCGCAGGTGGCGCAGGTGCCGCAGACATTCCTCGATGCTCTCGCGGTGCGCGCCTGGTGCGGTCTGGCACTCGGGGCGCTGGCGCGGGCGCGCGAGGAGATCGACGCGATCAACGTCTATCCCGTCGCCGACGGGGACACCGGGACCAATCTCTGTCTGACCCTGGAGTCGGCGGCGGACGCCGTGGAGGCGCTGTTCGCCGGGCAGGGCACGGGCGCCGAGCCGCCCCCGCTCGCGGACGCCGTGCGCGCGATGGCCCACGGGGCGCTCATCGGGGCCCGGGGCAACTCCGGGACGATCCTGGCGCAGATCCTGCGGGGCATGGCACAGGTGCTGGCCGCGGAGGGCGCGACGGCACAGGGCCGCTCCGGCGCCGCGGACGCCGCGAACGGCACGGCCGCCCAGAGCACCGCCGGCGCCGGACGCCCGTGCGGCGGCGGTGACCTGTCTCACGCCGACGGCAAGGGGCTCGGCCTGGCCCTGCGGTGCGCCGCAGACTCCGCCCGCGAGGCCGTGGCCCACCCGGTCGAGGGCACCGTCCTGACGGTCGCCTCCGCCGCGGCGGACGCCGCCGAGCGGGCCGGGGGCGACTGCGGGTCGGTCGCGAGGGCCGCCTACGAGGGCGCGCGGACCGCCCTGGCGGCGACCCCGGGCCAGCTGCCGGCGCTCCGGCGGGCCGGAGTGGTGGACGCGGGCGGACGCGGGCTCGTGGCGGTGCTGGGGGCACTGGTGGAGGCGGTCACGGGGGAGGCGCCCGGTGAGGCGGAGGCGCCCGTTGAGGCGGAGGCGCCCGTTGAGGCGGTCGCGCGGGCGGAGGAGCCCTCCGGCGCCACCGTCCCCGCCGCCCGCACGCGCGGGGAGGATGTCCCCGGACCCGCCGATTCCTGCGCCGAGGGTTCCGGGGCGGGCGGCCCCGCCTTCGAGGTGATCTACCTCCTGGAGGCGGGGGACGAGGCCGTGGCGCGGCTGCGGGCGCGGCTCGACGACCTCGGGGACTCCCTCGTCGTCGTCGGCGGCGACGGGCTCTGGAACGTCCACGTGCACGTCGACGACGCCGGTGCCGCCGTGGAGGCGGGGGTCGAGGCGGGCCGGCCGTACCGGATCCGGATCACGCACTTCGGGCTCGACGACGTGCACACCGGCGGCGAGGGGCCGCCGCGCGAGCGCGTCCAGCGGGCCGTCGTCGCCGTCGTGCCCGGCGAGGGGCTGGCCGGGCTGTACGCCGAGGCCGGCGCCACCACGATCCTGGCCCGCCCCGGGGAGCCGCCCGCCGGCGGTGAGCTGCTGCGGGCTCTGCGCCGGGCCCACGCGCGCGAGGTGGTCCTGCTGCCCAACGACGCCGAGCTGCGCCACACGGCCGCCGCGGCCGCCGAGCAGGCCCGCGCCGAGGGCATCCGGGTCGCCCTGATCCCGACCCGCTCGGCCGTCCAGGGCATCGCGGCACTCGCCGTGCACGAGCCGGACCGGCGCTTCGACGAGGACGTCGTCCAGATGACCTCGGCGGCCGGCGCCACCCGCTACGCCGAGGTCGTCGTCGCCGAGCGCCAGGCCTGGACGTCGGCCGGGATCTGCCAGGCGGGCGACGTCCTCGGTCTCATCGACGGCGACGTGGCGGTGATCGGCCCGGACGTCACCGCCACCGCCGAGACCGTCCTGGACCGCATGCTCCGGGCGGGCGGCGAACTGGTCACCCTCGTCACCGGCGACGACACCCCCGAGACCGTCGCCACCCATCTCGAGACCAGGGTCCGCGAGACCTACCTCGCCGTGGACACCGTCGTCTACCGGGGCGGCCACCAGGGCGCCCTCCTCCTCATCGGCGTGGAATGACCCCACCCCGGCGGGCCCTGCCGCCCCGATGGCCAGGAGGCCGGGTGGCAGGGCCGGCCACCCCTCAACGTTCCGGGGTGGCCTCGGGCGGGCCGAGGATGTCGGCGGCCTCGGCGCGACGGGCGCGCGTGGTTTCGTCGCCGGGAACGGTGTCCTCGTAGGCCGCGAGCACCGCACGCGCGCGGGACGCGGCCTCGGCGGGCCGGTCCAGGGCGGCGGCCAGCCGGGCCGCGGCGAGTTCCGCCCCGGTACGGCTGTGCAGTCCCTCCGCGCCCAGCGAACCGAACACCTCCGCCGCGCGGTCCATCCGGACCAGCGCCTCCCCGAGCGCCGCCCGGATCACCCCCTCCTCGGTCTCCCCGGCGACCGAACGGGCCAGCAGCTCACCGAACTGGCGGTGCGTACCGCCCAGTTCGGCGGCGAGCTGCTCCCGGGCCACCGGGTCGGCGGCGTCCTGGAGCGCGCGCTCGCAGGTGCTCACCGCCTCCGCCATCAGCTCCCGCGCGCCGTCGGCCCCGGAGCCCCCGCGCAGCGCCAGCCACCCGCGGGCCCGCACCGAGCGGACGAGGAAGAGCGGGTTGCCCAGCTCCCGCCACAGCTCGCCCGCCCGCAGATACGCCCGCTCCGCCTCCGCCACCAGACCCGCGTCGCTCAGGGACTCCGCGGCGAGGTGGGCCAGCGTGGCGTGGTCCTGCTGCTCGGGCCAGTGCCGGGCGATGTCGGCGGCCCGCAGCCGCCGCTCCGCGGCGTCCCGGTGCTCGCCCAGCTCGCTCAGGCAGTCCCCGAGCCACCACCACGCCTGGACGACCGCCCCCTCGCCGTGCGTCTCGGCCGTCAGGTCGGGCAGCACCGACTCCAGCACCTCCGCCGCCTCCGCGCACCGCCCCTGGCGCAGCAGGAACCCGCCCAGCTGATGCCGCGCCCAGGCGCCCAGCGTGACGCTCTCGTCCGCCTCGTCGGCCCAGTGCGCGGCCTGGAGCGCGTGCTCCGCCGCTTCCCCGGCCGCGCCCCGGGCGCCCGTCACCTCGGCGAGCTGGAGATGCAGCTGAGCCCGCCCGGCCGCCTCCACGTACGGTCCGCCGTGCTCCAGCGCGGCCCGCAGCGCCCGCTCGGCCTCGGCCGGATCGGTGAGGTGGGACAGCGCGGCGACCCGCACCTCGTACTCCACCGCGCACCACGGCAGCCCGGCGTCCACGTACGCGGCGGCGGCCTCCCCGAACAGGCCCACCGCCCGCCGTACGTCCCCGGACCGCTCCGCCAGCTCGCCCAGCATCGCCCGCGCCTCCGCGCCCCGCGCCGCCAGCCGCACGTCGTCCCCGGCCCGCCCGTCCACGAGCGCCAGCACCTCGCGCACGGCCCGCTCGGCCGCGGCCCCGGCGGACGTGACGGACGCGGCCGCGGCGGACGCGGGCTCGGCCCCGGCGGACGCGCCACCGCCCTCCGCGCCCGGCGCGTGCCGTGAGGGCTCCGCGCCGGGGGCCGTCCCCGAGCCCTCACCGTCCGGGCCGGTCCCCGGGCCGCTGTCGGCGGCCCCCGTCCGCTCCGGCGCCCCGTCCGCCCCGCCGGTCCCGTCCGCTCCGGCCGCCCCGGCCGCCTTTTCGTCGACGCGCCGCATCAGCACGCGCGCGTGGCTCATCAGCACCGATGCCGTCTGCCGTACCCCCGTGGCCTCCGCCGCGTACAGCGCGAGCGCCTCGTCACGCAGGGCGTCGACGGCCGTCAGAGCGGTGTCCACGTCGCCGGCCAGGGCCCGCATGTACGCCCCGCGCGCGCGGGCCGCCAGCGCCTCACCGGGGTCGCCCGCCTCCGCGTACAGCGCGGCCGCCCGGTCGAACAGGGGTATGCCCCCGGGGCCGAGCGACATCGCCTCGTGATCGGCGACCGCCCCGCGGTCCCACGGGTCCAGCCCGGTGTCCCCGGTGTCCTCGGTGTCCTCGGTGTCCCCGGCGGCCCGGCCGACCGCCGCCCAGGCCTCCAGCGCGTGCGGGCGCAGCGTCTCCGAGAGACGGCGGGCCTCCGCGACCAGCGCGGGCAGACCGGCGGGACCCGGCTCGGCCGCCGCGGCCTCCGCCACCGGCACGGGCGGGTTCACCGGAGACACCGCCGGCCGTACCGTCCGCACACCCAGCGGCAGCCGGTCCACCAGCGGCCGCCGGGCCAGCCGCGCGCGGACGGCGTCACCGACGGCCGGGGTGCCGTTGCGGGCGTCGAACCGGCCGGCCAGCTCCAGGGTCCCCGCACGCGCGTGGGCCGCGAGTTCCGCCGCGGTCCAGGTCCGTCCCGCGGGCCCCGGCACCCGCTGTCCGCCCAGGCCGAGCGCGGTCAGGCGGTCCATGAGCAGGGTCACCGCGGCCAGGAAGTCCATCCGGCTGCGCGGCTGCCCGTCGTCCGTGAAGTACGCGGGCCGTTCGGCGAGCAGCTCCAGACCGCGCGCCTCGTTGCCGGTCAGCGCGCAGAACTCCACATGGTCCGCGAAGGCGCCCCGCATGCTCTCCATGGGCCGCACCAGCCGGAACCCGCGCAGATGATGGGCCCGCGCCTCGTCCACGCGGCCCAGGCGCAGCAGCGGCACCAGCGAGGACGCCAGGACCGTGTGCGGCTCGTGCGCGCAGCTGTACTCGCCCTCCAGCACCGGCCGCCACAGCTCCAGCGCCTCGGCGTCCCGGCCCAGTTCGGCCTGCCACACACCCTGCCCGTGCAGTTCACAGGCGGGGCAGTCGGCCATCTCGTCCCGGTCCGCCGCCAGCCACGCGGCGTACGCCCGCCGCGCCCGCGCGCGGTCACCGATGTGCTGGGCCACACTGAACTCGGCGCTGCGCACGGCCCGTTCGGAGTGGCCCGCGAGCCGGTAGCGGTGCGCCATCTCGGCGAGCCACTTCTCGGCGGAGGCGAGCGGGATGTGCGGCTGGTCCAGCATGCCCGCCGACACCCACTTGAAGACCCAGTGCAGCGAGTGCGCCTCGTACGCGTCGAAGTCCCCGGGCCGCTCGTCCCACATCCGCAGCAGCCGCGCGAACGGCACGAACATGCGGTCCTTCTCGGAGCTGTAGTTGTAGACCTTCAGCTGATGCCCGAGCACCTCGATCACGGCGAGCGGGATGCCCAGCCCCTCCGCCGCGGCCAGCAGCTCCTCCGCGCGCGCGTTGCGGGCCGGCCCCTCGGGGCGCTCGGAGTTCTCCGCCATGGCCCGGCGCAGCGCGTCGAAGTCCGTGATCCCGGTCATCGGCGACCGTCCTCCCCGTGTGTGGCCCACTCCAGCAGGCCGATGAACGCCCGGTTCAGCAGCGCCGAGTCGGCCGGCCGCAGCGGACGCTGCGCCATCAGCAGCGCCTGCCCGTACAGCGACTCGGCGGCGGTGCCGACCAGTTCGGGATCCCTGAGCGAACTGATCCTGCGGATCAGCGGGTTGAGGTGGTTGAGCACCAGACGCGCACGCGGGGCGCTGCCGCGCAGCGAGCCCAGGATGCCCGCCCACAGGTCGTCGGCCCGCTCCTCCGCCTCCGCCCGCGCCTGCTCGTGCCGCGCGCCGCGGTCGTCCAGGTGCAGCGCGGGCACCGACAGCGGATGGAACGCGCGCAGCACCACGTCGCAGCCCAGCGGGTCCAGCCTCGCCCGGGCGGCGGCCAGGAAACCGGACAGCGCCAGTTCCTCGGCCGGGTCGACGGCGTCCAGGTGGGCGGTCACGGTGTCCGCGTCCAGCTCGGCGACCACCGTCCCCGGCCGCACCGACGGCAGCGCCTCGACCAGCTCGCTGTCGTACGTGTAACCGCCGTTGACCACCCCGACGCCCTGCGCGGCGGCGATCGGCGCGACCTGCCGGTACTCCTCGACCGTCCGCGTGAAGTGCACCACCGGGTGCCGCCGCGCGAACTCCTCCAGCGACAGCTGCCCGTCGGTCGTCTCGAACGGCAGCCAGGGCAGCATCGTGCGCAGCATGTCCCGGTCGTGCCGGGCCAGCGACTTCACGCCCAGGTGGTGCACCGCGAGGAACGCCGACAGCCGCTCCGGATCGCCCGTCGCGAGCCCCGTCAGCCAGGACCTGATCCGCTCGCCGAGCGCCTCACGCACGACGGCGAGCGTCTCGTCCTCGTACAGCGACTCGCGCGAGGCAGTGGGCCGCAGGCTGTCGGTGTCCAGCACACAGCGCACGAAGAACGCCCAGTCGGGCAGCAGCTGTTCGGCCCGCTCGGTCAGCAGCATGCCCTTCAGATGCACCCGGTGCGAGGCCCGCTGCGCCGGACCGACCGCCGACGGCAGCACGTACGCCACACCCCGGACCCCGGCCGGCGGCACGTCCAGGCCGATCGAGTCCAGCGGGGTGAAACCGAAGAGATCGTGACAGTGCGCGGCCAGCGCCACCCGGCGCGCGGCGGGAGAGGGGTACGGGCGGTCCCAGGGCGCCGGGAGCTCCGTGACCGCCTCGCCGTCCACCCGGACGTCGCAGGGCAGCAGCGAGCCGAAGTCCCGCGCCAGGGCACGCACCCGCCCGGGCGCCAGCCACTCGGCCGCACCCGCCCGCGCCACCAGGTGCACGGTGGTGCCCGGCTCGGTGCGGGCCGAGTCCGGGAGCGTGCGGACGGTGTACGAGCCGTCGTCGGCCGCCGTCCACTCCACCGGCGGTGCCCCGGGCTCGCGGGCGCTGCGGCTGACCACCCGGATGCGCTCGGCGACCACGAAGCAGGCCAGCAGCCCGATGCCGAACTGCCCGAGGAACTCCGAGCGCGCCTCCTGGAGCCCGTCCGCGCGCTTGGAGCTGCGGCCGATGGTCGCCAGCAGGCTGTGCACGTCCGACTCGGTGAGTCCGACGCCGCTGTCCTCCACCCGCAGCGCGGCGCCCCCGTCGGACGCCGTGTACAGCCGCACCCGCGCCGGGGCCGAGGGGTCCAGGGCCCGCCGGGCGGTGACGGCGTCCACGGCGTTCTGCAGCAGCTCGCGCAGATAGACCTTGGGGCTGGAGTAGAGGTGATGGGAGAGCAGGTCCACCAGACCACGCAGGTCGACCTGGAACGTATGAGGTGTCTGGGGTCCCGGGGAAGCCGGGGATGACTGTGGGGTCTGGGAGTCCATCGTCGCAGCGCCGGTGGGGGGAAGCAGAGTGCGGCGCGGGGTCGGGCGGTCCGGGTGGGGCGGTGACCGCGGGATGGCCGGAGCGCGCCATCCTAGGCCCTGTCGTCGAACTCCCGCCTGCTCTGCGACGCCATGCGCACACTCTCGCCGCACCGGGCCCCGGCCCGCGTACGTCCGGGACGAGGGCCGGGGCCCGGTGCGCGGGGGAGACGGGGGCCGGTGCACAGAGGAGACGGTGCACAGAGGAGATGGTGCACAGAGGAGACAGTGGAGGCGGTGCACAGAGGGGACGGCGACACCCGCGCGGCACGAAAGGGCCGGTGCGCGGGGAGCGTGTACGCCATTGTCGGTGCCGTGGTGTGCAATGGATCCCGTGTCCGCACTGCGAGAAACCCTGAAACAGCCGCTGAAGTCAGTGCTCGGCCCCGCCACCGCGAAGGTGATGGCCGAGCACCTCGGCCTGGACACCGTCGGCGACCTCCTGCACCACTACCCGCGCAGATACGAGGAGCGGGGCCAGCTCACCCACCTCGCCGACCTCCCCATGGACGAACACGTCACGGTGGTCGCCCAGGTCGCCGACGCCCGGCTGCACAGCTTCGCCTCGGCCAAGGCCCCACGCGGCAAGGGCCAGCGTCTGGAAGTCACCATCACGGACGGCCACGGCCGCCTCCAGCTGGTCTTCTTCGGCAGCGGTGTGCACAAGCCGCACAAGGAGCTGCTGCCGGGCACCCGCGCGATGTTCTCCGGCAAGGTCTCCGTCTTCAACCGCCGTCTCCAGCTCAACCATCCCGCCTACGAGCTGCTGGGCAAGGGTGCGGGGGACGACGAGGACGCGGCCGGGACCGCCGAGACCGTCGAGAACTGGGCCGGCGGCCTCATCCCGATCTACCCCGCCACCGCCAAGCTGGAGTCCTGGAAGATCGGCAAGGCCGTCCAGACGGTCCTGCCCAGCGCCGTGGAGGCGCTCGACCCGCTGCCGCCCGCCCTGCGCGAGGGCCGGGGCCTGGTCACCCTCCCCGAGGCCCTGCTCAAGATCCACCGCCCGCACAGCAAGGCCGACATCGCCGACGCCCGCGCCCGCCTGAAGTGGGACGAGGCCTTCGTCCTCCAGGTCGCCCTGGCCCGCCGCCGGCACGCCGACTCCCAGCTCCCTGCCGTCGCCCGCCGCCCCAAGCCGGACGGCCTGCTCACCGCCTTCGACGACCGCCTGCCCTTCACCCTGACCGAGGGCCAGCAGAAGGTCTCCAAGGAGATCTTCGACGACCTCGCCACCGAACACCCGATGCACCGCCTGCTCCAGGGAGAGGTGGGCTCGGGCAAGACCATGGTGGCCCTGCGCGCCATGCTCGCCACCGTCGACGCGGGCGGTCAGGCCGCGATGCTCGCGCCCACCGAGGTGCTCGCCCAGCAGCACCACCGCTCGATCACCGAGATGATGGGCGAGCTCGCCGAGGGCGGCATGCTCGGCGGCTCCGAGCACGCCACCAAGGTCGTGCTGCTCACCGGCTCCATGGGCGCCGCCGCCCGCCGCCAGGCCCTGCTGGACATCGTCACCGGCGAGGCCGGCGTCGTCATCGGCACCCACGCCCTGATCGAGGGCAAGGTCCAGTTCCACGACCTCGGCCTGGTCGTCGTCGACGAACAGCACCGCTTCGGCGTCGAACAGCGCGACGCCCTGCGCGGCAAGGGGAAGCAGCCCCCGCACCTGCTCGTCATGACCGCCACCCCCATCCCGCGCACGGTCGCGATGACCGTCTTCGGCGATCTGGAGACCTCGGTCCTCGACCAGCTCCCGGCCGGCCGCTCCCCGATCGCCACGCACGTGGTGCCCGCCGCCGACAAACCCCACTTCCTGGCCCGCGCCTGGGAGCGGGTCCGCGAGGAGGTGGAGAACGGGCACCAGGCCTACGTCGTCTGCCCCCGCATCGGCGACGACGAGGAGGCGGCCGAGACCAGGAAGGGGAAGAAGTCCCCCGAGGACGAGGCGGAGAAGCGCCCGCCGCTCGCCGTCCTCGACGTCGCCGGCCACCTGGCGCAGGGTCCCCTCCAGGGACTCAGGGTCGAAGTGCTGCACGGCCGCATGCACCCCGACGACAAGGACGCCGTCATGCGCCGCTTCGCGGCCGGCGAGACGGACGTCCTGGTCGCCACCACGGTCATCGAGGTCGGCGTCAACGTCCCCAACGCCACCGCCATGGTGATCATGGACGCCGACCGCTTCGGTGTCTCCCAGCTCCACCAGCTGCGCGGCCGCGTGGGCCGCGGTTCGGCGCCCGGCCTCTGCCTCCTCGTCTCCGAGATGCCCGAGGCCAGCCCGGCCCGCCAGCGGCTGAACGCCGTCGCCTCCACGCTCGACGGCTTCGAGCTCTCCCGCATCGACCTCGAACAGCGCCGGGAGGGCGACGTCCTCGGCCAGGCCCAGTCCGGCGCCCGCACCAGCCTGCGGGTCCTGGAGGTCATCGAGGACGAGGAGATCATCGCGGAGGCGAGGGAGGAGGCCACGGCGGTCGTCGCGGCCGACCCCGACCTGGCCGGGCTCCCGGGCCTGCGCACGGCCCTGGACGCCCTCCTGGACGAGGAGCGCGAGCAGTACCTGGAGAAGGGCTAGGGGGCGTCTCCCCGGGCGGGCCGCGGACGGGACCGGGGAGCGTGCCGGCCGGTCACCGAGCCGGTACACCCCCGGCCACCGGCCGCCCGTACCCCCACGGCGATCAAGCACCCCCTTCCCCGGGCTGCCAGACTGGCCCCATAACGCCGCCTATCGAAGAAGGACCCCGAAATGACCCGCGTGATCGCCGGCGCAGCCGGTGGACGCCGCCTGGCCGTTCCGCCAGGGACCGGCACCCGGCCGACCTCCGACCGCGCACGCGAGGGCCTCTTCTCCACCTGGCAGTCCCTCCTCGGCGGCCCCCTGGACGGTGAACGCGTCCTCGATCTCTACGCCGGCTCCGGAGCCGTGGGCCTGGAGGCGCTGTCCCGGGGCGCGGGCCACACCCTGCTCGTCGAGGCGGACGCCCGAGCGGCGCGGACCGTCCGCGAGAACGTGCGGAACCTGGGCCTTCCGGGCGCCGAGGTGAGAGCGGGCAAAGCGGAACAGGTCGTCAGGACCGCGCCGCCCGCCGAGCCGTACGACCTGGTCTTCCTGGACCCCCCATATGCGGTCACAGACGACGATCTTCGGGAGATTCTGCTCACACTCCGCTCGGAGGGCTGGCTCGCCGCCGAAGCCCTCGTCACCGTGGAGCGCAGCACCAGAGGCGGCGAATTCCGCTGGCCGGACGGCTTCGAGGCACTGAGGTCCCGTCGCTACGGCGAGGGAACGTTTTGGTACGGTCGCGCCGCCTCTACGTGCGAAGACGCACGATGACCGGACCGGAGAGCGAGGGATCTCAAGTGCGCCGCGCCGTCTGTCCCGGGTCGTTCGACCCGATCACCAACGGACATCTCGACATCATTGCCCGCGCCTCCCGCCTGTACGACGAGGTGTTCGTCGCGGTGATGATCAACAAGTCCAAGAAGGGCCTGTTCGACGTCGAGGAGCGGATCGAACTGATCCGCCAGGTCACCGCCGACTACGCCAACGTCCGCGTCGAGGCCCACCACGGCCTCCTCGTCGACTTCTGCAAGCAGCGGGACATCCCCGCCATCGTCAAGGGTCTGCGCGCCGTCAGCGACTTCGACTACGAGCTCCAGATGGCCCAGATGAACATGGGCCTCACCGGGGTGGAGACGCTGTTCGTGCCCACCAACCCCACCTACAGCTTCCTGTCCTCCTCGCTGGTCAAGGAGGTCGCGGCCTGGGGCGGCGACGTCTCCCACCTGGTGCCGCCGCAGGTCCTGGACGCCCTCGCCGGACGCCTGACGGCGAACTGAGCCCGCACGGCGGGGCCGGTGGAGGCCCGGCGAGGCCCACGACGGCAGGGCGAGGCCGCCGCGGGTCCGCGCGAAGGTGACAACGCGTCACCCGGTGTCCGGCGGCGGGGCCATGGCCGTACAGTCGTGCCGTCCGTCTTCAACACAGCTGTAGAGAGTGGCGAGCGCCGGTGGACGTCCAGATGAAGCTCGACGAGATCGTCTCCGCGGTCTCCAGCGCCCGGTCCATGCCCATGTCCGCCTCGTGCGTGCTCAACCGTGCCGAACTGCTCGCGCTCCTCGACGAGGTGCGCCAGGCGCTGCCCAGCTCGCTCGCCCAGGCCCAGGAACTCATCGGCGACCGCGAGCAGATGGTCGAGCAGGCCCGCGTCGAGGCCGAGCGGATCATCGGTGACGCCCACGCCGAGCGCGGCTCGCTGATCTCCGACACCGAGATCGCCCGCCGCTCCCAGAGCGAGGCCGACCGGATCCTCGCCGAGGCCCGCACGGAGGCCGAGGAGGTCCGCGCCGAGGCCGACGAGTACGTCGACTCCAAGCTCGCCAACTTCGAGGTCGTCCTCACCAAGACCCTGGGCTCGGTCGGCCGCGGCCGCGAGAAGCTCCTCGGTACCGGCACCGGCCTCGACGAGGACGGCTACGAGGACGAGGACGCCCCCGAGCGCAGCCAGGACCCCGAGACCCTGCGGCACAACGCCGACGCCTACGTGGACGCCAAGCTCGGCGCCTTCGAGGCCGTCCTCGCCGCGACCCTGGAGGCCGTCGGCCGCGGCCGGCAGAAGCTGCACGGCCGGATCGCCACGGACGACCTCGGCGCCCTCGCGGACGACACCACGACCTACCAGCACTCCAGCGACGCCGACTACCTCGCCGACCTCGCGGCCCTCTCCGACGACGCCCAGGCCGAGCGCCCGGGCCGCCAGGCCGCGCGGCCCAAGCCGTCGTACGAGCCGCAGCCCGAGCCGTCGTACGAGCCCCAGCCCGTCTACGGCTACCAGCAGCAGCCGGACGCCTACGACCAGCAGCCCGACGCGTACGAGCAGCAGGACCCCTACTCCCCCACCTCCGGCTACGCTCCGGCGGGAGGTGCCCCCACCTTCCCGCAGCAGGGCGGCTACGCCCAGCAGGACCCCTACGGCTACCCGCAGGCCGACCCCTACGCCGCGGCCGGCTACGCCCAGAACGGCGGCGCCCCGGCCTACCAGGGCTACGACGGCCGGCAGGCCGGTTACGACCCGAACCAGGCGCAGCAGCCGCACCAGCCCCCACAGCAGCCGCACCAGTCCCAGCAGGGATACGCTCTCGACGAGACCAGCCTGTTCGACACCAGCATGATCAGCGCGGAGCAGCTGCGCGCGTACGAGCAGGGGCGCGGGCTGTAGAACGGCCGGCACGGGCCGCTGGGCGGGGAGCGCGGGTCCGATCCGCCGCTCCGTGGGCCCCGGGTTCCCGGGGTGCGGCAGCCGGATTGGGCCCTGAGCGAAAGGTCCAGTATCCTGGCTCTTCGGTCACGTGTATGCCCGTGATCGGCGCTGCCCGGAACACCGTGGGGCGGCGTCCCTTCGAGTTCGAAGATCGAAAGCAGGAATGGCTTCCAACGCTCGCCTCGACCACCGCAACCCCCTCGTGATCGATACGCACGAGCTGGGCCGGCGGCCTGGTGCGCTGCAGCGCCTGACCCGCGAGATCGACGCCCCCCGCGACTTCGGTATCGAGGGCGTCATCGGAGTGCCGGAAGGCGCCCCGGTGGAGCTCGACCTCCGGCTCGAGTCGGTCATGGAAGGGGTGCTTGTCACAGGCACCGCCCGTGCACTGGCGAAAGCGGAGTGCGTAAGGTGTCTGGAGCCCTTCGAGTACGAGCTCGATGCGGACTTCCAGGAGATGTTCTCGTACCCTGACGCCGACGACCGGGGCCGCGTGATCGCGGAACCGGGCGACGACGCCGAGGACGACGAGGACAGGCTCTACATCGAGGACGGCCTGATCGACCTCGAGCCTGTGCTGCGTGATGCGGTGGTGCTCGCACTGCCGATGCAGCCGGTGTGCCAGGACGACTGTCCGGGTCTGTGCTCCGAATGCGGAGCGCGGCTCGCGGACGACCCGGACCACCACCACGACGCCGTCGACATCCGTTGGGCGGCATTGCAGGGACTCGCCGGTTCACTCGAAGACGGCGAGAAGGACGAGATGAGCGGCGGCGCGCTTCCTTCAGCACGCGCCGACGAGAAGCAGGAGAAGTAGCCGTGGCTGTTCCGAAGCGGAAGATGTCGCGCAGCAACACGCGCCACCGCCGGTCGCAGTGGAAGGCTGCGGTCACCCCCCTGGTTGCGTGCGAGCGCTGCCACGAGCCCAAGCAGCAGCACATCGCGTGCCCGTCTTGCGGCACCTACAACAAGCGCCAGGTCCTCGAGGTCTGAGCGGGCTGGTGAGAGGCACTGTGTCCACTGCCAAGAAGAACACTTCCCGCGTGAGCGGGGGTGGACCGGCGGACAACCAGGCCTCGTCCCACACGCTTCTGGAAGGGCGGCTCGGCTACCACGTCGAGTCCGCCCTTCTGGTGCGCGCGCTGACCCATCGTTCCTACGCGTACGAGAACGGCGGTCTGCCGACGAACGAGCGGCTGGAGTTCCTCGGGGACTCCGTGCTCGGCCTCGTCGTCACGGACACGCTGTACCGCACCCACCCCGACCTGCCCGAAGGCCAGCTGGCCAAGTTGCGGGCCGCGGTGGTCAACTCTCGTGCGCTGGCGGAGGTCGGCCGTGGGCTCGACCTGGGCGCCTTCATCCGGCTCGGCCGCGGTGAAGAAGGAACGGGTGGCCGGGACAAGGCATCCATTCTCGCCGACACCCTTGAAGCGGTGATCGGCGCGGTCTATCTCGATCAGGGCCTCGACGCGGCGTCCGAGCTGGTTCACCGGCTCTTCGACCCGCTGATCGAGAAGTCCTCGAACCTCGGAGCCGGCCTGGACTGGAAGACCAGTCTCCAGGAGCTCACCGCGACGGAGGGACTCGGCGTGCCCGAGTACCTGGTCACGGAGACCGGCCCCGACCACGAGAAGACCTTCACTGCTGCTGCCCGCGTCGGAGGCGTCTCGTACGGCACCGGCACCGGCCGCAGCAAGAAGGAGGCGGAGCAGCAGGCCGCCGAGTCCGCCTGGCGGTCCATCCGGGCCGCCGCGGACGAGCGGGCCAAGGCGGCCGAAGAAGCCGCCGGGCAGGGCGATCCGTCGTCCGCTGCCACCGCCTGACCTGAAGAAGCAGTAGTCCGAGCGCCCGTCCCCGTCGGTCACGGCGGGGCGGGCGCTCGGTTCATCCACCGGTCCGCACCGGTCCGTTCCCCGTACGGCCCGCGGACCCGACGGGGGTCCTGATGCCCGAGTTGCCCGAGGTCGAGGTCGTCCGGCGCGGTCTGGAGCGATGGGTCGCCCATCGCACCGTCGCCGCCGCCGAGGTGCTCCACCCCCGTGCCGTACGACGGCACACGGCGGGCGCCGAGGACTTCGCGCGCCGCCTCGAAGGCCACACCGTCGGCACCCCGAGCCGCCGCGGCAAGTACCTGTGGCTGCCGCTGGAGGACACCGACCAGTCGGTCCTCGCCCACCTCGGCATGAGCGGCCAGCTCCTGGTCCAGCCGCACGCGGCGCCCGACGAGAAGCACCTGCGGGTCCGGGTCCGCTTCGCCGACGCCGTCGACACCGAGCTGCGCTTCGTCGACCAGCGCACCTTCGGCGGCCTGTCGCTGCACGACAACACCCCCGACGGCCTGCCCGACGTCATCGCGCACATCGCCCGCGACCCGCTCGACCCCCTCTTCGACGACGAGGCCTTCCACCAGGCCCTGCGGCGCAAGCGGACCACGATCAAGCGGGCCCTGCTGGACCAGTCGCTGATCAGCGGCGTCGGCAACATCTACGCCGACGAGGCGCTGTGGCGCGCCGGCATCCACTACGAGCGTCCGACCGCGCATCTCACGCGCCCGGTCACCATGAGCCTGCTCGGCCATGTCCGGGACGTGATGAACGCGGCCCTCTCCGTCGGCGGCACTAGCTTCGACAGCCTGTACGTCAACGTCAACGGCGAGTCGGGCTACTTCGACCGGTCCCTGGACGCGTACGGCCGCGAGGGCCTGCCCTGCAACCGGTGCGGCACGCCCATGCGGCGCCGCCCGTGGATGAACCGGTCCAGCTACTTCTGCCCGAAGTGTCAGAAGGCGCCGCGCGTCTCGTCGTAACGGGCGCGGGCGGCCAGGACGTCGTCCATGGAACCCTCCACGCAGTGGATCAGCGCCAGCAGCCGTTCGGCGACGGCGCGGCCCAGGGCGGTCAGTTCGTAGTCCACGCGGGGCGGGTTGACCGGCTGCGCCTCGCGGTGCACCAGGCCGTCGCGCTCCAGCGCGTGCAGGGTCTGGGAGAGCATCTTCTCGCTCACCCCGTCGATGCGGCGGCGCAGCTCGTTGAAGCGCAGCGAACCCTCGTACAGCGCGCCGAGCGTCAGTCCGCCCCAGCGTCCCGTGACGTGCTCCAGCGTGCCGCGCGAGGGGCAGGCCTTGGCGAACACGTCGTAGGCGAGGTCGTCCTGGTCCTGGGTGCGGCCGCTCATGGAACCAGCGTACGCGAGCACAGCGCTCACCGCGAGTTTGCACTAACCAAAAGTTAGTGCTTTCCTTTGGTTACCGCCGCGCCGCGGTGTGCCGAGGTGCGGGCTCTCTTGGGCCCTCATCCCCTTTTCTTCCGGTTTATCCATTCTCCGCTGCTCAAGGAGCGCATCACCATGACCGTTCCCGCCCCTGTCGTGTCCATCGCCTACCACTCCGGCTACGGCCACACCGCCGTCCTTGCCGAGGCCGTCCGCGCCGGTGCCGCCGAGGCGGGCGCCGAGGTGCACCTGATCAAGGTCGACGAGATCACCGACGCGCAGTGGGAGATCCTGGACCGATCCGACGCGATCGTCTTCGGCTCGCCCACCTACATGGGCACGGCCTCCGGCGCCTTCCACGTCTTCGCCGAGGCCACCTCCAAGCGCTGGTTCGGGCAGGACTGGAAGGACAAGCTGGCCGCCGGCTTCACCAACTCCGGTTCCAAGAGCGGCGACAAGCTGAACACCCTGCAGTTCTTCCAGGTCCTCGCCGGCCAGCACGGCATGAACTGGGTCAACCTCGGTCTCCACCCGGGCTGGAACAGCAGCGAGTCCTCCGAGAACGACCTCAACCGCCTCGGCTTCTTCGCCGGCGCCGCCGCCCAGACCAACGTGGACCAGGGCCCGGAGGGCGTCCACAAGTCCGACATCGCCACGGCCGAACACCTGGGCCGCCGGGTCGCGGACACGGCAGCCGTCTTCAACCGCGGCCGCGCCGCGGCCTGAAGCCCTCGGCCGGCCCCGGCCCGGCCACGGCCGGGTCACGCCTGAGCCTGGTCGCCCGGGGCCTGGTCGCCCGGGGACGGGTCGCGGCCTGAAGCCCGGTCGCCCGGGGCCGGGTCACGGCCTGAAGCCCGGGGTGCCGTACGCGCGGATCGCCGCGGTGACCCCGATCCCCGCGCGGTCGGGTTCGCCGCGGCGGCGCGCCCCTGGTACCGGATCCCTCCTGCACCTCTGCGAGGATGCCGCGCGGGAGTGACCGGTCGCGGGTGGAGGGGGAACGGTGATGCTTCGCGGGGTGCTCGCGCTGATGGCGGGCGGCTTTCTCACCCTGGTCGCCGGCGGCTTCCGCAACCTGGACGTGTGGGTGTGGGACCGGGCGGACGCGTACTTCTCGCCGCATCACAGGACCGCGTGGGGAACACCCTGGAAGAGCCTCGGGCGCATGAGGCTGCAGTGCGGGGTCGTGGGAGCCGGACTGCTGATCCTGGGCCTCGCGATCACACTGTCCCGGCTCTCTCAGTAGCCGAAGTCCTCAGTCCACCAAGGGCCGCCCGGGCCGAAGTGGACGCCGACGCCGAGGGTCTTGAAGTCGCAGTTCAGGATGTTGGCGCGGTGGCCGGGGCTGTTCATCCAGGCCTGCATGACGGCTGCCGCGTCCGACTGGCCGCGGGCTATGTTCTCCCCGCCGAGACCGGTGATGCCGGCCTTCGCCGCCCGGTCCCACGGGCTGTGCCCGTCGGGGTCGGTGTGGTCGAAGAAACCGCGCGCGGCCATGTCGGCGCTGAAGGAGGCGGCCAGCGCGCTCAGCGCGGAGTTCGCCGACACGGCGCTGCAACCGGCCTTCGCCCGCTCGTCGTTGACGAGGTTCAGCACCTCCGCCGCGGCGACCGTCTCCACCGAGACCGTCACCGGGGCGGAACTCGCCCGCGGTGGCGCCGGAGACTTCGGCGCGCTCGGCGAGGAGGTGCTTCCGGGCGCCGGGGTGGCGGTGGTGGCCGCGCCCGCAGTCGCCGACGGGGACGGAGTGGCCGTGGGGGAAGGGGCCTGCTTCTCCGGGGATGCGGTGGCGGCCGCGGACGCCGGGAGTCCGGGCAGGGACGGCAGCCGGACGCCGCCGCCCGTCCCGAGGCCGCCGGCCGAGGACTCGGCGCTGCCCGAGGAGCCGCCCTGCTCGGTGGCGGAGTTGCCGGGGGAGTCCACGGCCCGTACGTGGCCGCCGCTGCCCGAACCGCCGCCCAGCCGGTAGTTCTGCAGCCCGGGTATGAGGCCCGCGGCCACCGCGACCGTGCCGAGCGCCACGGCCGCGGTCACCCCGAGCAGCCCCGTGCGTACGGGCGGCACGGCCTTCCTCCGCCGCCGGTGGCCTCGCGGCCCGCGCCCCGTGGGGCCAGTGCCGTTCGCGGCGGCCGTCGGGGAGCTCGTGTGCGCGCCGCCGAGCGAGGTGAGGCGGGTGCGCGTGCCGCCGGCCCCACCGCCGGGCGGGACACCAGGCCCTCTCCCGGGCGTACTGCCGGCCCCGCCGCCGAGCGCGCCGTCGGAGCCTTCACCGGCCCCGCCCGGCCGCTCGCAGGCGTCGTCGGTCCCGAACAGGTACGCCGTGCTGCGCGCGTTGGTCTCGGCGTACGCCTCGGAGTTCGGATACGGGGCGATGCCCGGACGGAAGCCGTCGTCCGTCGGTGAGCGCCGCCCGCGAGCCGCCGCACCGGAGCCCGAGCCGGGCCCACCGCCGGAGCCCGCGCGAGAGTCCCCGGGGAAGCCGGTCCCGGAGAAGTCCGCGGGGAAGCCGGCGCCCGAGCCGTGGCCGGGGGAGCCCGCCGGTGAGCCGGCGCCCGAGCCCGCGCCGGAGGAGCCCGCGCCGGACGCGTCCGTACCGGAGGAGCCCGTGCCGGAGGGGTCCGCGTCGGCGCGCCCGGCTGCGGAGCGGCGGTGGCGTCCCATGCCCTTGCCCTCTTCCTCGTTCTCGCGGTCGGCCGGCGCCGTGACGGCGGACGAAGCCCTCTGGCCGATCCGACTCACTCGATCGAGTGAGTTTCATATGAGATGTATCGGATCGGGACGCTACCGCATGGCCCGGGGGGAGGGTGCGGAGCGGTGGACACCGGCTGGTTAGGTTGCCTCCATGAGTGAGGACGTACGGATGGTGGCCTGGGTTCGCGGCCGCGTCCAGGGTGTGGGTTTCCGCTGGTTCACCCGCGCGCGGGCGCTGGAGATCGGCGGGCTGAGTGGTTTTGCTCTCAATCTGGGCGACGGACGCGTCCAGGTGGTCGCGGAAGGATCGCGCGAGAACTGCGAGGGACTGCTCGACTGGCTCCAGGGTGACGACACGCCCGGACGCGTAGACGGCGTCACCGAGATCTGGGACACACCGCGCGGCGGCTACGACGGCTTCGCCATCCGCTGAGACGTTTCCGTAAAGCCCCGCAGGTGGGGGCGGAACAAGTTGCTCCGGGCATGTGCCCGGAGCAGAAATGGCCTGGTGGTTGCCAAGAACGCCGCCGCGTGGCAGGCTCCCCAGATACAGCTGGTCACCACTCCCTGAGGGCCCCGCAGGAGACACAGCGCCACCGCACAGCCGGTCGCGCGCCCCGGGTTCGCCCGCCAATACAGGGTGTGATCGTGTTGACCGTCAAACTTTTTGGTGAGACGCTGAAAGCCCCGCGCACCTTAGCTGTTTGGCATGTAGAGCGGCAGAGCAACACTCCAGTGTGTCAAGCACCGCGGGTGCGATCCCTCACGACCCACACCGCATCGGTCGGTCACTCAGTGTGGAGGACCATCCATCATGGCAAAGGCGCTTCTCGGTTACGTCGGCGGCTCCGACCCGCGACTCCTCGCCGAGATGCGACGGCTGCAGCAGCGTGTCCAGGACCTGGAGTCCGAACTCGGACGCATCCAGGCGGAGAACGACGCGCTGACGGCTGCCGCCTCTCAGGACAGGATCATGGAGAGCATCGACGCACACCAGGCGGAGCCTGCGCTCACCTGATCGCTGCATCGCTCCACGAAAGCAGAAGCAGTGGTTGGGCAGCCCCTATCAACCGCTCAATGATCAGACAACACAAGCCCAGTTGTCAGAGCTGCAAGGGACGCTTCGGCGTCCCTTCCTTCTTTCCCCCGTGCATCCTTTCACGTTCTTCAACATCTGGTGTGCCCTGCATGTTCATGGGCGAAACCGTAGGGGTTGCGAGTGTTCGCCCCTTGAGATAGCGACGGACGGTAAAGTCCCACGGCGTGCACCTCAAGGCTTTGACCCTGCGTGGGTTCAAATCGTTCGCCTCGGCGACCACGCTCCGGTTCGAACCGGGGATCACGTGCGTCGTCGGGCCGAACGGCTCGGGCAAGTCCAACGTGGTGGACGCGCTCAGCTGGGTCATGGGCGAGCAGGGTGCCAAGTCGCTGCGCGGCGGCAAGATGGAGGACGTCATCTTCGCCGGCACCACCGGCCGCCCGCCGCTGGGCCGCGCCGAGGTGTCCCTGACCATCGACAACTCCGACGGGGCGCTGCCCATCGAGTACGCCGAGGTCACCCTCACCCGGATCATGTTCCGCAACGGCGGCAGCGAGTACCAGATCAACGGTGACACCTGCCGGCTGCTGGACATCCAGGATCTCCTCTCCGACTCCGGCATCGGCCGGGAGATGCACGTCATCGTCGGACAGGGCCAGCTCGACTCCGTGCTGCACGCCGATCCGATGGGCCGCCGCGCCTTCATCGAGGAGGCCGCGGGTGTGCTCAAGCACCGCAAGCGCAAGGAGAAGGCGCTGCGCAAACTCGACGCGATGCGGGCCAACCTCGCGCGCGTGCAGGACCTCACCGACGAACTGCGCCGTCAGCTCAAGCCGCTGGGCCGCCAGGCCGCCGTCGCGCGCCGGGCCGCGGTCATCCAGGCCGACCTGCGCGACGCGCGTCTGCGGCTGCTCGCCGACGACCTCGTACAGCTGCGCGAGGCGCTCAGCACCGAGATCGCCGACGAGGCCGCCCTGAAGGAGCGCAGGGAGAGCGCCGAGGCCGAGCTGAGGAAGGCCCTCCAGCGGGAGTCCCTCCTGGAGGAGGAGGTACGGCGGCTCACCCCGCGCCTCCAGCGCGCCCGCGAGACCTGGCACGAGCTGTCCCAGCTGGCCGAACGCGTGCGCGGCACCGTCTCGCTGGCCGACGCCCGGGTGAGGAGCGCCGACGCGGCGCCCCCCGAGGAGCGGCGCGGCCGCGACCCCGAGGACATGGAACGCGAGGCCGCCCGCGTCCGCGAGCAGGAAGCCGAACTCGAAGCCGCCCTGGAGGCCGCCCGCCACGCGCTCGACGACACCGTCGCCCACCGCGCCGAGCTGGAGCGGGACCTGGCGGTCGAGGAACGCCGGCTGAAGGACGCCGCCCGCGCCATCGCCGACCGGCGCGAGGGCCTGGCCCGGCTGTCCGGACAGGCCAACGCGGCCCGCTCGCGCGCCGCGTCCGCCCAGGCCGAGATCGACCGGCTGGCCGCCGCCCGCGACGAGGCCCAGGAACGCGCGGCCGGCGCCCAGGAGGAGTACGAGACGCTCAAGGCCGAGGTCGACGGCCTCGACGCGGACGACGCCGACATAGGTGAACGGCACGAGCAGGCCAGGCGCCTGCTCACCGGGGCCGAGGCCGCCCTGAGCGCCGCCCGCGAGGCCGTCACCGCCGCCGAACGCCGGCGCGCCGCCACCCAGGCCCGCCACGAGACGCTCTCCCTCGGCCTGCGCCGCAAGGACGGCACCGGCACCCTCCTCCAGACGCGCGACCGGCTGACCGGAGTCCTGGGCCCGGCGGCCGGACTGCTCACCGTGACCCCCGGCCACGAGACCGCCCTCGCCGCGGCCTTCGGAGCAGCCGCCGACGCGGTCGCCGTGAACGGCACCGGGGCCGCCGCCGAGGCCATCAGACTCCTCCGCAAGGAGGACGGGGGCCGCGTGACCCTGCTGACGGCGGGGTTCCCGGACGACCTCGGCCGCCCCGGCGGCGCCCCCGGTCCCCGCGGCTCCCTTCCCGCCGTCGACCTCGTGCGCGGGCCCGCCGAACTGATGCCGGCCGTACGGCGGCTGCTGCGCGGGATCGTCGTCGTCGGGACGCTGGAGGACGCGGAGGACCTGGTCCACGCGCACCCGGAGCTGACCGCGGTGACGGCGGAGGGCGATCTGCTCGGAGCTCACTTCGCCCAGGGCGGATCGGCCGGGGCGCCGAGCCTGCTGGAGGTGCAGGCCTCGGTGGACGAGGCGGCACGGGAGCTGGCGGAGCTGGCCGTGCGGTGCGAGGAACTGGCCGAGGAGCAGCGTGCCGCGGCCGGGCAGCGCGCGGAGAGCGCCGCGCTCGTCGAGGAACTGGGGGAGCGGCGGCGGGCGGCCGACCGGGAGAAGTCCGCCGTGGCCCAGCGGCTGGGGCGGCTCGCGGGGCAGGCGCGGGGCGCCGCCGGAGAGGCCGAGCGCTCGGCCGCCGCGGCCGCGCGTGCGCAGGAGGCCCTGGAGGCCGCCGTACTGGATGCCGGGGAGCTCGCGGAGCGGCTGGCGGTGGCCGAGGAGGCACCGGCCGACGAGGAGCCCGACACCTTCGCGCGCGACCGGCTGGCCGCCGACGGAGCCAACGCGCGCCAGACCGAGATGGAGGCCCGCCTCCAGGTCCGTACCCACGAGGAGCGGGTCAGGGGGCTCGCGGGGCGGGCCGACTCCCTCGACCGGGCCGCCCGCGCCGAACGCGAGGCACGCGCGCGTGCGGAGCAGCGGCGGGCGCGGCTGCGGCACGAGGCCGCCGTCGCCGGGGCCGTCGCCTCCGGGGCGCGGCAGCTCCTCGCCCACATCGAGGTGTCCGTCGGGCGGGCCGACCGGGAGCGGGCCGCGGCCGAGGCCGCCAAGGACCTGCGCGAGCGGGAACTGGCCGCCGCGCGCGGCGAGGGACGCGAGCTCAAGTCCGAGCTGGACAAGCTGACGGACTCGGTGCACCGGGGTGAGGTCCTCGGTGCCGAGAAGCGGCTGCGGATCGAGCAGCTCGAAGCCAGGGCGCTGGAGGAACTGGGCGTCGAACCGGCGGGGCTGGTGTCCGAGTACGGCCCGCAGCAGCCGGTGCCGCCGTCGCTCCCCGCCGAGGGCGAGGAGCCGCCCGAGACCGGACCCGGGGGAGGCTCCGCCGCGGCCGGGGACCCGCGCGACCTGCCCAGGCCCTTCGTGCGGGCCGAGCAGGAGAAACGGCTCAGGGCCGCCGAACGCGCCTACCAGCAGCTCGGCAAGGTCAATCCGCTGGCCCTGGAGGAGTTCGCGGCGCTGGAGGAGCGGCACAAGTTCCTCAGCGAGCAGCTCGAAGATCTCAAGAAGACCCGCGCCGACCTCCTTCATGTGGTGAAGGAGGTCGACCAGCGGGTCGAACAGGTCTTCACCGAGGCGTACCGGGACACCGCCCGCGAGTTCGAGGGCGTCTTCGGCCGGCTGTTCCCCGGCGGTGAGGGGCGGCTGATCCTCACCGACCCCGACAACATGCTCACCACCGGCGTGGATGTCGAGGCCCGGCCCCCGGGCAAGAGGGTCAAGCGGCTCTCCCTGCTCTCCGGCGGCGAGCGGTCGCTGACCGCCGTGGCCCTCCTCGTGTCGATCTTCAAGGCGCGGCCCAGCCCCTTCTACGTCATGGACGAGGTCGAGGCCGCCCTCGACGACACCAATCTCCAGCGCCTGATCCGGATCATGCAGGAGCTCCAGGAGTCCTCGCAGCTCATCGTGATCACGCACCAGAAGCGCACGATGGAGGTCGCGGACGCGCTCTACGGCGTCTCGATGCAGGGTGACGGTGTGTCAAAGGTCATCTCGCAGCGGCTGCGCCAGGTCTAGTTCAAGATCAAATAACGTCTCCTTCACTTCTTGAACGCGAGGTGGGGGACTCGTATCGAAAAGCTCACACTCGTTGAGCTATTGACTTCGAAACTTGAAGGCATAGTCTCTGCAACGTTGTATTTACCTTCAGGTGTGAGCGGCGCCAACCTGTGCGCCACTGGAAACCTGGAAGGGCTCACCCCCACCCCGGCAGCGTTGCCGGTGGCCCGAGGAGTTACTAAGTGACCAGCACAGCGCAGGCGCCCTCGCCCGGAGCCAGGGCGGCTCATCCCGAGCATCTCGGGCATGTCATCTTCATCGCCGCGGCCGCCGCCATGGGCGGTTTCCTCTTCGGCTACGACAGCGCTGTGATCAACGGTGCCGTCGAGGCGATCCGTGGCCGCTACGACATCGGCCCCGCGGCGCTTGCCCAGGTCATCGCCATCGCCCTGATCGGCTGCGCCGTCGGCGCCGCGACCGCCGGCCGCATAGCCGACCGGATCGGCCGCATCCGCTGCATGCAGATCGCCGCCGTCCTCTTCACCATCAGCGCCGTCGGCTCCGCGCTGCCCTTCGCGCTGTGGGACCTCGCGTTCTGGCGCATCATCGGCGGCTTCGCCATCGGCATGGCCTCCGTCATCGGCCCCGCCTACATCGCCGAGGTCGCCCCGGCCGCCTACCGCGGTCGTCTGGGTTCCTTCCAGCAGGCCGCGATCGTCATCGGCATCGCCATCTCGCAGCTGGTCAACTGGGGCATCCTGAACGCCGCCGGCGGCAACCAGCGCGGTCACCTGATGGGCATCGAGGCCTGGCAGGTCATGCTCGGCGTCATGGTCATCCCGGCCGTCCTCTACGGCCTGCTCTCCTTCGCGATCCCCGAGTCGCCGCGCTTCCTGATCTCCGTCGGCCGCGAGGCCCGCGCCCGTGAGGTGCTCGCCGAGGTCGAGGGCAACAGCGTCGACCTGGACGCCCGCGTCGCCGAGATCG
Organism: Streptomyces sp. NPDC090108; assembly: GCF_044747185.1. Lineage (NCBI taxonomy): Bacteria > Bacillati > Actinomycetota > Actinomycetes > Kitasatosporales > Streptomycetaceae > Streptomyces > Streptomyces sp. NPDC090108. Next base: position 161,110 of record NZ_JBIVDQ010000001.1, on the reverse strand, counting down.
AGCACGCCATGAAGAGCGAGCACAAGTCCTCCTTCAAGGACCTGCTCGGCGGCAGCTTCTTCTTCAAGCCGATCGTCTGGGTCGGTATCGGCCTGTCGGTCTTCCAGCAGTTCGTCGGCATCAACGTCGCGTTCTACTACTCCTCGACGCTGTGGCAGTCGGTCGGTGTCGACCCGTCGCAGTCGTTCTTCTACTCCTTCACGACGTCGATCATCAACATCGTCGGCACCGTGATCGCGATGATCTTCGTGGACCGCGTCGGCCGCAAGCCGCTCGCCCTCATCGGCTCCGCCGGTATGGCCCTCGGCCTGGCCCTGGAGGCCTGGGCGTTCAGCGCCCACCTGGTCGACGGCAAGCTGCCGCACACGCAGGGCCTGGTCGCGCTGATCGCCGCCCACCTGTTCGTGCTCTTCTTCGCCCTGTCCTGGGGTGTGGTCGTGTGGGTCTTCCTCGGCGAGATGTTCCCGAACAAGATCCGCGCCGCCGCCCTCGGTGTGGCCGCCTCCGCGCAGTGGATCGCCAACTGGGCCATCACCGCGAGCTTCCCGTCGCTGGCCGACTGGAACCTCTCCGGCACCTACGTGATCTACGCGATCTTCGCCACGCTCTCCATCCCGTTCGTCCTGAAGTTCGTCAAGGAGACGAAGGGCAAGACGCTGGAGGAGATGGGCTGAGCCCACCCCCTGAGCCGAGGAGAAGGGCCAAGTCCCCGCTGCCCCTCTCCTCGTACCTTCCCGCCGCCCCCGCACCGGTCACTGCCCGGAGCGGGGGCGGCGGTCTGCTGTCCGGGGGCGGACAGCAGACCGCCGGTCGAGGGGCCGCCTCCGGTCGCCGGTCGAGGGGCCGCCTCCGGTTGCCGGTCGTGGGGCCGGCTCCGGTCGCCGGGGCCTGGTGGGCGCGTGCGGGTCGCTCCGCGGTGTGCGGGGGGCGCGCCCGATCCGGCCCTCGTGCGCGCTGTACGACGGGCCGTCGCGCACGGGTCCGTCGTGTCGGGCCGTCGTACAGCCGCCGGGCGTGCATCGGCGCGGAGTCCGGAGCGGGCAGGAGCGGGCGGGGCGGTCCACGCCGTACCGGTGCGCCGGGGCCTGTCCGCGCGGGGTCGTACGGCCGCCGCTCGGACGGACGCCCCCGGTGGCGGGCACGTGCGGGCGGTGCGGCGGTAGGCCATGGCGGCCCGGGGCCTGCGTGGGCCTCGCGGCCTGCCGGGTCACTTCCCTGGTCCCGCCCACCGGGGGCCTGTCCCGGTCCCGCCCACCGGGGGCCTGTCCCGGTCCCGCCCACCGGGGGCTCGCCCTGCTCCCGCCTGTTCCGGTCCCGCCCGCCCTGCTCCTGCCCTGCTCCGGCGCTGCTCTTGGTCAGGCTCCGCCCAGGCCTGCCGTTTCCACCGAGGTCTGTCGGGGCCTGCCGAGGTCCGCCCGGCTCCGTCGGGGCTTGTCGGGTGCCGTGCCCCGGGTATGCGAAAGTCCCCCTCCGGTGCAGCTCGGTGGAGGGGGACTTCGGCCGGTCGTGCGGGGGAGCGGCCGGGTCGGTCAGACGCCGGCGGACACGCTTTCCGCGGCGGCCTCGGCGGGCCCGGCCGTCTCTGCCGCCTCGTCGGGGCCGGCGGACGGCGCCGGAGCGGCCACCGCCGGCTTGGGCAGCACCAGGTACAGCACGCCCGAGATCACGATCGCGGCGATCCAGCCGAGGCCGTACCGGCCGATGACGTTGTTCTTCGCGAGCGGGCCGGTGAACCAGTCCGAGGTGGTGAACATCAGGCCCATGACCAGACCGATCGCCCACGCGGCCACGGCGGTGGGGGAGAAGCCCGCCCGGTACCAGTAGGCGCTGGTGCGGGTCGTGTCGGCCATGGCCCGGCCGTCGTAGGACCTGCGCCGGAACATGTCCGCGCCGAAGACACCGGTCCAGGCGGAGAAGGCCACCGCCAGCATCGACAGGAAGGCGATGAAGGAGCCAAGGAAGCTGGTCGCCACCAGCATCAGGACGCCGCCCAGGGCCAGCGAGATGACGGCGTTGACGGAGACCGCCCAGTGCCGGGGGATCCTGAAGCCGAGGGTCTGGGCGGTGAAGCCGGCCGAGTACATCGACATCGAGTTGATCAGCAGCATGCCGACCACGGCGATCAGCAGGTACGGCACCGCGATCCAGAGCGGCAGGATCTTGCCGACGAAGGAGACCGGGTCGGAGGCCGTGGCCAGGTCCGGCGTCGCGACCGCCATCACGGCGCCCATCAGCACCAGCGGCATCACGACGATGCCGGCGCCGCCCATCGTCGTCCCCACGATCGCCTTCGACGAGGCCGTGCGCGGCAGATAGCGCGTGAAGTCCGGCGCGGAGGGGATCCAGCTCACGCCACCCGCCGCGATCATGCCGACGGCGGTGATCAGGGAGGCCGTGGAGCCGGCGCCCTGGTGCATCACCGCGGACCAGTGGGTGTGCACGGCGAGGTAGCCGAGGACCAGCACCGAGAAGACACCGAAGAGGTAGGTCGCGTACTTGCTGCACGTGCGCACGGCGCCGATGCCGAGACCGGAGATCGCGAAGGTCGCGATGACGAAGAGCAGCAGGGTGACCAGGTCCAGTACCGGGCTCGCCTTGATGCCCAGGCCGAGGTCCAGGATCGTCAGCAGGGCGTACGCGCCGGTCACGGCGTTGATGGTCTCCCAGCCCCAGCGGGCGACCCAGATCAGCGCGCCGGGCAGCAGATTGCCGCGCTGGCCGAACACCGCTCGCGACAGCGCCATGCCGGGCGCCGCGCCGCGCTTGCCGGCGATGCCGATGAAGCCGACCAGACCGTAGGAGACCGCGGGCGCGACGAACGCGACGACGAGCGCCTGCCAGAAGTTCAGGTGGTACGCCACCACCAGGCTCGCGCCCATCGTGAGCAGCAGCACACTGATGTTCGCGCCCACCCAGGTCGGGAACAGTCCGCGGGTCTTCGCCGTGCGTTCCGCATCGGGTACCTGCTCGATGCCGCGGGTCTCGAGTGCGCCTTCGGTCTCGGCCGTTGCGCTCATGGCCGTCTTGCTCATGGCGGTTCTGCTCATGAAGAGGTGTGCCCTAGCGGTGGGGGGAAGGGGACGACGGGACCGCGCGCGCGGTGGACGGGACACTCCGCGCCGCAAGGAAACCCAGGCCATCGTACTTTAATCCGACTACTTCACCCGAGTGGCATTTGTCTCCTGTGCGAAGCTCCAAGCGGGGACAGGCCGGGAGTACGCACAAGCGGGGGTGGGCCGCACCTCATGGCCGATACTGGAGCCGTTATGGAAACCGTCATCCTTGCTGTAGTCATCGCTGTGGTGGTGCTCGCGGCGCTCGGCGGGCTCATCGTCGGCAGCCGGCGCCAGAAGACGCTGCCCCCGCCGCCGCCCTCCACGCCCGACATCACCGCGCCCCCGGCCGAGCCGCACGTCGGCGACGAGGCCGAGACACCGCGCGACGAACCGCGCCGGTCGATCGAGGAGGTGGACCTTCCGGGCGCGGGCGCGACCGTCGCCGTGGAGGAACCCCCCGCGGTCGAGGCCCCCGAGATCGAGATCCCGGAGCCCACCGCCGGCCGGCTCGTCCGCCTGCGCGCCCGCCTGTCCCGCTCCCAGAACGCCCTCGGCAAGGGGCTGCTCACGCTGCTGTCGCGCGAGCACCTCGACGAGGACACCTGGGAGGAGATCGAGGACACGCTGCTCACCGCCGATGTCGGTGTGCAGCCCACCCAGGAGCTGGTGGAGCGCCTGCGCGAACGCGTCAAGGTGCTCGGCACCCGCACCCCCGAGGAACTGCGCACCCTGCTCCGTGAGGAGCTGCTCAAGCTCATCGGCACGGACGTCGACCGCACCGTGCGGACCGAGCCCGAGGACCGCAAGCCGGGCATCGTGATGGTCGTCGGCGTCAACGGCACCGGCAAGACCACCACCACCGGCAAGCTCGCCCGAGTCCTGGTCGCCGACGGCCGCACCGTCGTCCTGGGCGCCGCCGACACCTTCCGCGCCGCCGCCGCCGACCAGCTCCAGACCTGGGGCGAGCGCGTCGGTGCCCACACCGTGCGCGGGCCGGAGGAGGGCGACCCCGCCTCCGTCGCGTTCGACGCGGTGAAGGAGGGCAAGGAACTCGGCGTCGACGTCGTGCTCATCGACACCGCCGGCCGCCTGCACACCAAGACCGGCCTCATGGACGAGCTGGGCAAGGTCAAGCGGGTCGTGGAGAAGCACGCGCCGCTCGACGAGGTGCTGCTCGTGCTGGACGCCACCACCGGCCAGAACGGTCTGGTCCAGGCCCGCGTGTTCTCCGAGGTCGTCGACATCTCCGGCATCGTGCTCACCAAACTGGACGGCACCGCCAAGGGCGGCATCGTCATCGCCGTCCAGCGCGAGCTGGGCGTGCCGGTCAAGCTGATCGGACTCGGCGAGGGCGCGGACGACCTGGCGCCGTTCGACCCCGAGGCGTTCGTGGACGCGCTCATCGGCGACTGAGCGGCCCGTGGACTTACCGACCGCCCGCGCGAGAAGCGCCCGCCCCAGGATGCAGCTGGGGGCGGGCGCTTCGTCATGTGCGGGGAGTGCGGCAAGCGGGACGGGTTCAGGAGACGGCGGGGCGGAGGCGGCGGAAGCGGCGGAAGCGGCGGAAGCGGGGTGGGCGCGGGGAGCGGCCGGCCGTGGCGCCCCGCGCCTCAGGATCCGGCTCGAGACCGGTGGGCCACGTACGCCAGTGTGCCCAGCAGCAGCCGGGCCGCCGGAGGCCTGGTCGCGGAGTCCAGCGCGGGAGGCCGCAGCCAGCGCACCGGGCCGAGACCGCCGAGGTCGGAGGGCGGGGCGGTGATGTGCGTCCCCGGGCCGAGGCCGGTCAGGTCCAGGGCCGAGGGGTCGTCCCAGCCCATGCGGTACAGGAGCCGGGGGAGTTCGGCGGCGGCTCCGGGGGCGACGAAGAAGTGGGCGCGGCCGTCCGGGGTCGCGGCGACCGGGCCGAGCGGAAGACCCATGCGCTCCAGGCGGACGAGAGCGCGCCGGCCGGCCGCCAGGGCGACCTCGATGACGTCGAACGCGCGGCCGACGGGCAGCAGTACGGAGGCTCCGGGGAACTCCGACCAGGCCTTGGTCACCTCGTCGAGCGTGGACCCGGCCGGCACCTCGGAGGCGAATCCGAGCGGATGCGCGCCCGGCGCCCGGCACCCGGCGTGCCCGCAGGAGCAGGCTCCCGCCGCCGCCCGCGCGCCCGGCACGACGTCCCAGCCCCAAAGTCCGGTGAACTCGGCGACGGCGATGCACTCCGACGCGCGACCGCGCCGGCGTGTGCCGGTGCGGATCTCCCGGATGCCACCGATCGTGAAGCCCATGCCCCCTCCAACGGGTCCAGCGCGCCGGCGGTTACGACACGGAGCGAGACGAAAGCGGAGTGTGACGCTACGGCTTCGCTTCCCCCGCGCCTGTGAGGCCAAGGCGGCGCCTTGCGGCACTCGAGGTGGTGCATGGGAGCCCGCGCGCCCCGGGATGCATCACTCCGCCCACTACCGGCTGTCCTATGTCAAGTGAATCGCGTGGAGGCGATCGTGAGTTCATTCGAAGGGGTGGCGAATGGTGGCGTTTCCAGGGTCACCATGGCTGGGCCGGTGATCGTAGGATTACTGTGAGTGTGCGAGTCCCAGGGGCACATGCACTCGTGGGTATGCCCGAGGCAAGTCGCCGACGCGTTCGAAGGGTGAGAACCACCGGACGGGAGGCCCTATTTACCGGCATTCTGATAGGGCTTGGCGCACTCGGTGACAAGTGGTCTCAGGGATGGGGGCGTTCCAGTGGGCGGCAACGGCGGTAGCGGGGCGAACGCTGAGAAGCGCCCCAACGAGCTGCTCGGCTCGTGGTTCGTGCGCAGCGGCTGGTCCAAGGGCGAGCTGGCCCGCCAGGTGAACCGCAGGGCACGCCAGCTGGGTGCCAACCACATCTCCACGGACACCTCGCGGGTGCGCCGCTGGCTCGACGGCGAGAACCCGCGCGAGCCCATCCCGCGCATCCTGTCCGAGCTGTTCTCCGAGCGCTTCGGCTGTGTCGTCTCCATCGAGGACCTCGGCCTGCGCGCCGCACGGCAGTCACCCTCCGCGACCGGTGTCGACCTGCCCTGGACGGGCCCGCAGACGGCGGCCCTGCTCGGCGAGTTCTCGCGCAGCGACCTCATGCTGGCGCGGCGCGGCTTCCTCGGCACCTCGCTGGCGCTCTCCGCCGGACCCTCCCTCATCGAGCCCATGCAGCGCTGGCTCGTGCCGGCCCCCCTCTCCGCGGCCACGGCCGAGCCCGAGTCGCCCCACGAGTCCCGCAGGCCCGGCCGGCTCTCCGCGCCCGAGCTGGAGCTGCTGGAGTCCACCACGCGCATGTTCCGCGAGTGGGACGCCCAGTGCGGCGGCGGCCTGCGCCGCAAGGCGGTCGTCGGCCAGCTGCACGAGGTCACCGACCTCCTCCAGGAACCCCAGCCCGAGGCCACCACCCGCAAGCTCTTCAAGGTCGCCGCCGAACTCGCCGAACTCGCCGGCTGGATGTCGTACGACGTCGGGCTCCAGCCCACCGCGCAGAAGTACTTCGTCCTCGCGCTGCACGCCGCCAAGGAGGCCGGCGACAAGCCGCTCGGCTCGTACGTCCTGTCCAGCATGAGCCGCCAGATGATCCACCTCGGCCGGCCCGACGACGCCCTGGAACTGATCCACCTCGCCCAGTACGGCAGCCGCGACTGCGCGAGCCCGCGCACCCAGGCGATGCTGTATGCGATGGAGGCCCGCGCCTACGCCAACATGGGCCAGCCCGGCAAGTGCAAGCGGGCCGTCCGCATGGCCGAGGAAACGTTCGCCGAGGCCGACGAGTGGGACGACCCGGATCCCGACTGGATCAGCTTCTTCTCCGAGGCCGAACTGCACGGGGAGAACTCCCACTCCTTCCGCGACCTCGCCTATGTCGCCGGCCGCAGCCCCACCTACGCCTCCCTGGCCGAGCCGCTGATGCAGCGGGCCGTGGAGCTGTTCGCCAAGGACGGCAAGCACCAGCGGTCGTACGCGCTCAACCTGATCGGCATGGCCACCGTGCACCTGCTGCAGCGCGATCCCGAGCAGAGCACGGAGTACGCCAGGCAGGCCATGGAGATCGCCACGAAGGTCCGCTCCGAGCGTGTGAACACTCGTATCCGAAAGACGGTCGACACCGCCGTGCGCGACTTCGGCGACCTCACCGCCGTCGTCGACCTCACCGACCAGCTCGCCGTCGACCTGCCCGAGACCGCCGCGGCGGTCTGACCTCCCCGTCCCCGTCACAGCCACCCGCGCGACACCCACGCCCCGGCCGCGGCCGGTCCTCCCGAACAGCACCGACTCGGCTCCCCCATGCCAGGTCATCGAGAGGCCGCCGCGGCCGGCCCATGTCCCGCGCCACCCGCGCTTCACCGCCACGTAACACACAGGGCGTCTTCGTCACCCCGGCGAAACAACGAGGGGCTCCCACGGAAACCGCGCTGCGTCACTCTCATGCGCACAGCCGGCCAGCCCCCACCGACCGGACCGCCCCGGCACCGCCCGCACGGGCCGTACCCACCGACGAGGAGACGCCGATGGCCCCAGCCATCACGCTTGCCGCGGAGGCACCCAAGCTGTCCGCCGCGAACACGGGCTTCATGCTGATCTGTTCCGCCCTGGTGCTGCTCATGACCCCGGGCCTGGCCTTCTTCTACGGAGGCATGGTCCGCGTCAAGAGCACGCTCAACATGCTGATGATGAGCTTCATCAGCATCGGCATCGTCACGATCCTCTGGGTGCTCTACGGCTTCTCCCTCGCCTTCGGCACCGGTTCCAGCCTCATCGGCTGGAATCCCGACTGGCTCGGGCTCAGTGACATCGGCCTGACGGAGCTGTGGGACGGCTACACCATCCCGATCTTCGTCTTCATGGTCTTCCAGCTGATGTTCGCCGTCATCACCCCGGCCCTGATCAGCGGCGCCATCGCCGACCGCGTCAAGTTCACGGCCTGGTCGCTCTTCGTCGTCCTGTGGGTCACGGTCGTCTACATCCCGGTCGCCCACTGGGTCTGGGGCGCCGACGGCTGGGCCTTCAAGCTCGGCGTGATCGACTTCGCCGGCGGTACGGCCGTCCACATCAACGCCGGTGCCGCCGCCCTCGGCGTCATCCTGGTCATCGGCAAGCGCGCCGGCTTCAAGAAGGACCCGATGCGCCCGCACAGCCTCCCGCTGGTCATGCTCGGCGCGGGCCTGCTGTGGTTCGGCTGGTTCGGCTTCAACGCCGGCTCCTGGCTCGGCAACGACGACGGCGTCGGCGCGCTGATGTTCGTCAACACCCAGGTCGCCACCGCCGCCGCCATGCTGGCCTGGCTCGCCTACGAGAGGATCCGGCACGGCGCCTTCACCACCCTGGGCGCCGCCTCCGGCGCGGTCGCCGGACTCGTCGCCATCACCCCGTCCGGCGGCGCGGTCTCCCCGCTCGGCGCGATCGCCGTCGGCGCCATCGCCGGCGTGGCCTGCGCCGCGGCCGTCGGTCTGAAGTTCAGGTTCGGCTACGACGACTCCCTCGACGTCGTCGGCGTCCACATGGTCGGCGGCATCATCGGCTCCCTGCTCATCGGCTTCTTCGCCACCGGCAAGGGCCAGTCCGCCGCGACAGGCGTCTTCTACGGCAACCACAGCTTCGACCAGCTGTGGAAGCAGTGCGCCGGCGTCTTCGCGGTCCTCGCCTACTCCCTGGTCGTCTCCGCGGTCCTCGCCTTCCTGCTCGACAAGACCATCGGGATGCGGGTCTCCCAGGATGAGGAGATCTCCGGCATCGACCGCGCCGAGCACGCCGAGACCGCATACGACTTCAGCGGCGCGGGCGGCGGTGTCGCCGGCTCCGCCGCCCCGGCCCCGGCCGCCTCGCAGACCAGGAAGGTGGACGCATGAAGCTCATCACCGCCATCGTCAAGCCCCACCGGCTCGACGAGATCAAGGAAGCCCTCCAGGCCTTCGGCGTCCACGGTCTGACCGTCACCGAAGCCAGCGGCTACGGCCGCCAGCGCGGGCACACCGAGGTCTACCGCGGCGCCGAGTACACCGTCGACCTGGTCCCCAAGATCCGCGTCGAGGTGCTGGCCGAGGACGATGACGCCGAACAGCTCATCGACGTCGTCGTCAAGGCCGCCCGCACGGGCAAGATCGGAGACGGCAAGGTCTGGTCCGTGCCGGTCGAGACCGCCGTACGGGTCAGGACCGGCGAGCGCGGCCCCGACGCGCTCTGACACACGCAAGGACAGGAGTCGCTGAGTGACGTCCACGAATGTGCCGAAAGAAGCGGATGCCTCGGGACCCAGCGGCTACGCGGCGGCCCGGCTGCGCCTCCTCACCGAGGGGGCGCGGTCCGGGCCGCCGCGCCGTGCCGCCCTCGCCGAGCTGACCGACGGCTGGCTGGCGGCCCTGTTCGGCGCCGCAACCGAGGGCCTGCGCGGCGTCTCCCTCGTCGCCGTCGGCGGCTACGGCCGCGGCGAGCTGTCCCCGCGCAGCGACCTCGACCTCCTGCTGCTGCACGACGGCAACGACCCCGCGGCCGTAGCCGCCGTAGCCGACCGCCTCTGGTACCCCGTCTGGGACCTCGGCCTCGATCTCGACCACTCCGTCCGCACCCCCGCCGAGGCCAGGAAGACCGCCGGTGAGGACCTCAAGGCCCACCTCGGCCTCCTGGACGCCCGCCACCTCGCCGGCGACCTCGGCCTGACCGCCGGACTGCGCACCGCCGTCCTCGCCGACTGGCGCAACCAGGCGCCCAAGCGCCTGCCCGAACTCCGCGACCTGTGCGCCGAGCGCGCCGAACGCCAGGGCGAGCTGCGCTACCTCCTCGAACCCGACCTCAAGGAGGCACGCGGCGGCCTGCGCGACGCCACCGCCCTGCGCGCCGTCGCCGCCTCCTGGCTCGCCGACGCCCCCCGCGAGGGCCTCGCGGACGCCCGCCGCCGCCTCCTCGACGTCCGCGACGCCCTGCACCTCACCACCGGCCGCGCCACCGACCGGCTCACCCTCCAGGAACAGGACCAGGTCGCCGCCGAACTCGGCCTCCTCGACGCCGACACCCTGCTGCGGCAGGTCTACGAGGCGGCCCACGTGATCGCCTACGCCGCCGACGTCACCTGGCGCGAGGTGGGACGCGTCCTGCGCTCACGGGCCATGCGCCCGCGGCTGCGCGCCATGCTGGGCGGCGCCAAACCCTCCGCCGAGCGCACCCCGCTCGCCGAGGGCGTCGTGGAACAGGACGGCGAGGTGGTGCTCGCCCGCACCGCACGCCCCGAACGCGACCTCGTGCTCCCCCTGCGCGCCGCGGCCGCCGCGGCCCAGGCGGGCCTCCCGCTCTCCCCGCACGCCGTACGGCGCATGGCCGCCACCGCGCGCCCGCTGCCCGCGCCCTGGCCCGCGGAGGCCCGCGAACAGCTCGTGACCCTGCTCGGCTCCGGCCGCCCGACCGTCGAGGTCTGGGAGGCCCTGGAGGCGGAGGGCCTGATCAGCCGCCTCCTGCCCGACTGGGAACGGGTCCGCTGCCGCCCGCAGCGCAACGCCGTCCACATCTGGACCGTCGACCGGCACCTGATCGAGACCGCCGTCCGCGCCTCCGCGCTGACCCGCCGCGTCGGCCGCCCCGACCTGCTCCTCGTCGCCGCCCTGCTGCACGACATCGGCAAGGGCTGGCCCGGCGACCACTCGGTGGCCGGTGAGATCATCGCCAAGGACGTCGCCACACGCATCGGGTTCGACCGCGCCGACGCGGCCGTCCTGTCGGCCCTCGTCCGCCACCATCTGCTCCTCGTCGAGACGGCCACCCGCCGTGACCTGGACGATCCCGCCACCGTCCGTGCCGTCGCCGAGGCCGTCGGCACGCAGAGCACCCTGGAACTCCTGCACGCCCTCACCGAGGCCGACGCCCTGGCCACCGGACCCGCCGCCTGGTCCTCCTGGCGCGGCTCCCTCGTCGCCGACCTCGTCCGGCGCGTGTCCGCCGTCCTCGCCGGAGACACCCCCGACGAACCCGAACCCGCCGCGCCCACGGCGGAACAGGAACGGCTCGCCATCGAGGCCCACCGCACCGGCGGCCCCGTCCTCGCCCTGCGCGCCCAGCCCGACCCCCCGCCGGACGCCGAACCCACCGGCGAGCCCGAGCCGCTCGGCGTCGAACTGCTCATCGCCGTCCCCGACCAGCCCGCCGTACTGCCCGCCGTCGCCGGCGTCCTCGCCGTGCACCGCCTCACCGTGCGCACCGCCGAGCTGCGCACCCTGCGCCTGCCCGACGGCGTCGACGACGGCAGCGTCCTGCTGCTGAACTGGCGCGTCGCCGCGGAGTACGGCTCCCTGCCCCAGGCCGCCCGGCTGCGCGCCGACCTGGTGCGCGCTCTGGACGGCTCCCTCGACGTCGACGGCCGGCTCGCGGAGCGGGACGCGGCCTACCCGCGCCGCCGCGGCTGGCCCGCGCCGCCGCCGAGGGTGACCGTGGCCCCGGCCGCCTCCCACCACGCGACCGTGATCGAGGTGCGCGCCCAGGACGCCCCGGGGCTGCTGTTCCGGATCGGGATGGCGCTGGAGAAGGCGGGGGTGCGGGTGCGGAGCATGCACGTGAGCACCCTCGGCTCCAACGCCGTCGACGCCTTCTACGTCACCAGCGGGGCGGGCGTGCCCCTGGTCGGGGAGGACGCCGCGGCCATGGCCCGGGGACTGGAGGAGACATTGCGGGGATGACCCTGCCCCGGTGACTTCGGCGCCGGGATACTCTGGAGGGCGATTCCCAGTAGCCATCCCCGACCCCGAGGACCGCGAGCGCCGTGTTCGACACTCTCTCCGATCGCCTGTCAGCGACTTTCAAGGGCCTGCGCGGCAAGGGGCGGCTCAGCGAAGCGGACATCGACGCCACCGCACGCGAGATCCGCATCGCGCTCCTCGAAGCCGACGTGGCCCTGCCGGTCGTCCGCACGTTCATCAAGAACGTCAAGGAGCGGTGCCTCGGTGCCGAGGTCTCGAAGGCGCTGAACCCCGCCCAGCAGGTCCTGAAGATCGTCAACGACGAGCTCGTCACGATCCTGGGCGGCGAGACCCGCCGGCTCCGCTTCGCCAAGCAGCCGCCCACCGTGATCATGCTGGCCGGTCTCCAGGGTGCCGGTAAGACCACCCTCGCGGGCAAGCTCGGCCGCTGGCTGAAGGAGCAGGGCCACTCCCCGCTCCTCGTCGCCGCCGACCTCCAGCGCCCCAACGCCGTCAACCAGCTGAGCGTCGTCGCCGAGCGCGCCGGTGTCGCGGTCTACGCCCCGGAGCCGGGCAACGGCGTCGGTGACCCGGTCAAGGTCGCCAAGGACTCCATCGACTTCGCGAAGTCCAAGGTCCACGACATCGTGATCGTGGACACCGCCGGCCGCCTCGGCATCGACCAGGAGATGATGCAGCAGGCCGCGGACATCCGCGACGCCGTCTCCCCGGACGAGATCCTGTTCGTCGTCGACGCGATGATCGGCCAGGACGCGGTCAACACCGCCGAGGCGTTCCGCGACGGCGTCGGCTTCGACGGCGTGGTCCTGTCCAAGCTGGACGGCGACGCCCGCGGTGGCGCGGCCCTCTCGATCCGCCAGATCACCGGCAAGCCGATCATGTTCGCGTCGAACGGCGAGAAGCTCGACGACTTCGACGCGTTCCACCCGGACCGGATGGCCTCCCGCATCCTCGACATGGGTGACCTGCTCACCCTGATCGAGCAGGCGGAGAAGACGTTCAGCCAGGAAGAGGCCCAGAAGATGGCCTCCAAGCTGGCGTCGAAGAAGGGCCAGGACTTCACCCTGGACGACTTCCTGTCCCAGATGGAACAGGTCAGGAAGATGGGCAGCATCAGCAAGCTGCTCGGCATGCTCCCCGGCATGGGCCAGATCAAGGACCAGATCAACAACATCGACGAGCGCGACGTCGACCGTACGGCCGCGATCATCAAGTCGATGACCCCGGTCGAGCGCCAGGACCCGACGATCATCAACGGCTCCCGCCGCGCCCGTATCGCCAAGGGTTCCGGTGTCGAGGTCAGCGCCGTGAAGAACCTCGTCGAGCGGTTCTTCGAGGCCCGCAAGATGATGTCCCGCATGGCCCAGGGCGGCGGCATGCCGGGCATGCCGGGGATCCCGGGCATGGGCGGCGGCCCCGGCCGCAGCAAGAAGCAGCCGAAGCAGGCCAAGGGCAAGCAGCGCTCCGGCAACCCGATGAAGCGCAAGCAGCAGGAGCTGGAGGAGGCCCGGCGCCGCGAGGCCGCGGCCCAGGGCGGCAACGCCTTCGGCGTTCCGCAGCAGGGCTCCCAGGACTTCGAGCTCCCGGACGAGTTCAAGAAGTTCATGGGCTGACCTGCCCCGACGCACGTCCCCGAGTGCGCCCTTCTCCGGAAGGGCGCCCTCGGGCGTTCGTGCGGGTGCCGGGCGCCGGAGGGTGGCGTAACGTCCCGATATGACCAACCCCGCGCCGCCACGCAAGTCGCCCGACCAGCCCTGGCGTACCGAAGGCGCTCCGGAGGACTCGCCGAAGAAGTCCGGCGGGCGCGGAATGCGGGGCGGGAGCTGGTGGCGGCTGCTCCTCGCCGCGCTGGTCGTCTACCTGATCGCCAACCTGGTGCTGTCCAGCATCGGCGAGGCCAACGAGCCGACGATCTCGTACACCGAGTTCAGCAAGCAGGTGAACGCCGACAACGTCTCCAAGATCTACGCCAAGGGCGACGCCATCCAGGGTCAGCTCAGGAAGGAGCAGGCCAAGCCGGGCGGCAGCGGGAAGTACAGCAAGTTCAACACCCAGCGGCCGGCGTTCGCGGGGGACCAGCTGTGGCAGACCCTCACCAAGCACAACGTCACCGTCACCGCCGAGCCGGTCGTCCAGCACCGCAGCTTCCTCTCCAACCTGCTGCTCTCCCTGGCGCCGATCGTGGTGCTGGTCGCCGTCTGGCTGTTCATCGCGCGCCGCATGAGCGCCGGGCTCGGCGGCGCGGGCGGCATGCTCGGCCGCAAACCGCCCCCCAAGCCGGTGGAACTGGTGCCGGGGCAGAAACGCACCACCTTCGACGACGTGGCCGGCATCGACGAGGTCGCGGGCGAGCTGAACGACGTCGTCGACTTCCTGAAGAACCCCGACGACTACCGCCGCATGGGCGCCAAGCTGCCCCGCGGCGTCCTGCTCGCCGGGCCGCCCGGCACCGGCAAGACGCTGCTCGCGCGGGCGGTCGCGGGGGAGGCGGGCGTGCCGTTCTTCTCGGCCTCCGCCTCGGAGTTCATCGAGATGATCGTGGGCGTGGGCGCCTCCCGGGTGCGGGAGCTGTTCGCGGAGGCCCGCAAGGTCGCCCCCTCGATCATCTTCATCGACGAGATCGACACCATCGGCCGGGCCCGGGGCGCCGGTTCCGGCATGGGCGGGCACGACGAGCGCGAGCAGACCCTGAACCAGATCCTCACCGAGATGGACGGCTTCTCCGGGTCCGAGGGCGTGATCGTCATCGCCGCGACCAACCGCGCCGACGTCCTGGACCCGGCGCTGACCCGGCCCGGCCGCTTCGACCGGGTGGTCCAGGTCTCGCCCCCGGACCGCGGCGGCCGTGAGGCCATCCTGGAGATCCACACCCGCGACATCCCGCTCGCCCCCGGCGTCGACCTCGCCCAGGTCGCCCGTACGACACCGGGCATGACCGGCGCCGACCTGGCCAACCTCGCCAACGAGGCCGCCCTCCTCGCGGTCAAGCGCAAGCAGCACGCGGTGACCCAGTCGGACATGTCCGACGCCCTGGAGAAGGTCCAGCTGGGCGCGGAACGGCCGCTGGTGATGCCCGAGGAGGAACGCCGGCGCACCGCGTACCACGAGAGCGGCCACGCGCTGCTCGGCATGCTCCAGCCCGGCGCCGATCCCGTCCGCAAGATCACCATCGTGCCGCGCGGCCGGGCGCTCGGCGTCACGCTGTCCACGCCGGACGCCGACAAGTACGCGTACACCGAGGAGTACCTGCGCGGCCGGATCATCGGCGCCCTCGGCGGCATGGCCGCGGAGAACGTCGTCTACGACGTGATCACCACCGGCTCCGAGAGCGACCTGGAGCAGGTCACCAACATCGCGCGCGGCATGGTCTCCCGCTGGGGCATGAGCGAGGAGGTGGGCCGTCTCTCCGCGCTCCCCAACGACGCCCAGCAGGCCTACGGGCTGGCCGCCGCCCCGCAGACCCTCGACGTCATCGACAGCGAGATGCGCCGCATCGTCGACGAGTGCTACGAGGAGGCCTGCCACAAGCTGCGCGAACACCGCGGGCAGCTGGACGCGCTCGCGAAGGCGCTCCTGGAGAACGAGACGCTGGAGGAGGCGGACGCCTACCGCATCGCCGGCATCCCCCGGTTCACCAAGGACCACGACACCGGACCCCAGGACGCCGACGCGCACGACGATGCCGGCGCGCACGACGCCGGGACCCAAGGCGCCGGGACCCAGGACGCCGGGGTGCGCCACACCGGGACCCACGACACCGGGACCCGTCCCGAGCCCGGCCCGGAGCACGGTTCCGGGCGTGCCACCGGTCCGGAATCGGGGCCCGGCACCGGTCCGGGTCCCGGGGACAGACCCTAGGGAACCCGGGCGACGAGGTAGCGGAACACGTTCGGCATCCACACCGTGCCGTCCGGGCGCCGGTGCGGATGCAGGGCCTCCACCAGCTCCTTGTCCACCTGCTTGCGGTCGGTCGCCGCGATCGCCGCGTCGAACAGCCCCGTCGACAGCAGACCCCGTACGGCGCTGTCGCTGTCGGCGTAGCCGAACGGGCAGGCCACCCGGCCGGAGCCGTCCGGCCGCAGCCCGGCGCGCTGGGCGACCTCCTCGAGATCGTCGCGGCGGGCGGGCCGCCAGCTGCGCGCGCTGCGCAGCGGGTCGGCCAGCTTCGTCGCCACCCGCAGCACCGACGCGGTGGCGCACCGCTCCGGCGGCCCCCAGCCGGCCAGGACCACGGCCGTCCTGCGTTCCATGAGCGGCAGCGCGGAGGCCAGCAGTTCGGCGAGCCCCTCGGAGTCACCGGCGAGGCAGCCGATCGGCTCGAAGACGGTCACCAGCGAGTACGCGGGCGCCCCGGTGTCCGCCGCGTCCCCGGGCGTGCCCTCGACGAGCCGGGCCTCCGCCCGCGCGCGCGTGCCCCGCTGCGTGTCCGGACGCAGCCGCTCGCGCGCGAGGGCGAGCAGTTCCGGACACGGGTCGATCCCGGTGACCGCGGCGCCCCGGGCGAGCGCCGTGAGCAGGGCGAGCCCGGAACCGCAGCGCAGACCCAGCAGCCGGGTGGCCGGGCCCACCTCGAGCCGGTCGTAGACGGCCTCGTGGAGCGGGACCAGCATCCGCTCCTGGATCTCGGACCAGTCACGCGCGCGTGCGCACACGTTCACGCGGGGTGGCCGGGAACCCGCGTGCGACAGGTGCTCCCGCACGAGCGTAGGTGTCATAGTCAAGCGCCCCAATCCGCCGACAGTTCGACGCAGTGCCCGATCGCGTGGCCCCCGTGCCGTGCGTGCGCACTTCCCACGTATGCCAGGTAACTCCCGGCTCGCGAAGTCGTCCAGGGGTCGTGAGGGCCGGCTTGCCCGCGACCGCCCGATGTGGCGAGATTTCACATCCCGGCAACCTGGGGGAAGGGGCGGTGCGGGGCCGGGCGGGAGCACCCGGTAACGTCACCGTCGTGACGGACGAACGTCACGGTCGTCACAGACGCTGTACGAGGTACGGGCCGGGCCGCCGGAGCGGCCGGAACGCCTCTTGCGTATCCGCCGGCCCCAGCCGTGCCGGTGTGCCGACGGAGGCTACGCGCGGGGTCGTACGGGGGACTACGCACCGACTTGGCACGAGCTGTGCGGCTTCTCCGCAGTTCGGCGCACCCGCCCTCCTCGGGACGCATCAGCGGCAACTGACGGGTTAGTGCAAATTATTTGGGATGGCCCGGAATAGGAACACAGCGGTACCTCCGCTCGTTGTGATTACGTGAGCACGACACAGACACCACCTGTTCTCGCCGCGGAGCTGGCACAGGCGTGGGCCGACATTCAGCGGTACCACCCCGAGCTGCCCGACCTCGCCGCGCCGGAGTCCCTGATCGGAGAGTCGTCGTCCGCGTGCGGACACGAGCTCTCCTTCGAGCGACTGCTTCATGAGGCAGTCCACGGCATCGCCGCCGCCCGAGGGGTTCGCGACACCTCCCGGGCCGGCCGCTACCACAACCGCCGCTTCCTGGCCATCGCCGAGGAACTGGGCCTGGACCACCCCGAGGAGCCGCACCCGAGCAGCGGTTTCTCCCTGGTCACGCTCAACCCCGAGGCGAAGCGCCGCTACCGTCCGACCATCGAGAGGCTCCAGCGCGCGCTGAAGGCCCACACGGTGGCCACCTCCGCCGACACCTCCCGCACCTTCCGCGGCCCGGCCGCGCGCCACGGTTCCTCGGGTGGCGGCGTCCGCGTCAAGGCCGTCTGTGACTGCGGGCGCAACGTCCGGGTGGTCCCCTCGGTCCTGGCCCAGGCGCCGATCGTGTGCGGCGGCTGTGGCAAGCCGTTCCGCATCCCGGAGGGCGTGGGGGCGGCGGCGGGCTAGGACCCCGGCTGCTCGTGGCAGCCGAGGCCCGCCCCGGCACCGTTCCCTCCGCCGGCAGGGTGACGCACCCGACGTACCTCCCGTCCGCGCCGGGTGCCGCCCAGCCGTGCCCCGGGCCGCCGGGATCCCACGGCGGGAAGCGACCCGCGGGGTGTGGCACAATGGCTAGCTGTACTCGACAGTCGCACAGGAACCCTCTCTCCTCCGGCTGACGCGTCCGTCGGGCATATCGGGTACCGCAACCCCACGCGGCAGCTCGCCGTGCCCACCACGTCAAAACCAGGAGAATCCACTCCCGTGGCAGTCAAGATCAAGCTGAAGCGTCTGGGCAAGATCCGTTCGCCTCACTACCGCATCGTCGTCGCCGACTCCCGTACCCGCCGTGACGGCCGGGCCATCGAGGAGATCGGCAAGTACCACCCGACCTACAACCCGTCGGTCATGGAGGTGGACGCCGAGCGCGTCGCCTACTGGCTGGGTGTCGGCGCGCAGCCGACCGAGCCGGTTCTCGCCATCCTGAAGAAGACCGGCGACTGGCAGAAGTTCAAGGGCGAGCCCGCCCCGGCGCCGCTGCTCGTGGCCGCTCCGAAGGCCGCGCGTCCGTCGTTCGAGGCTCTCGGCGGTGACGACGAGGGTAAGGGTGAGGCCATCACCCAGAAGAAGAAGGCTGAGAAGAAGGACGAGGCCGCGGCTGAGTCCGAGTCGGCCGAGGCCTGAGCATCATGCTCGAAGAGGCGCTTGAGCACCTCGTGAAGGGCATCGTCGACAACCCCGACGATGTGCAGGTCGCCTCGCGCGACCTGCGCCGGGGGCGCGTGCTGGAGGTCCGGGTCCACCCCGAAGACCTCGGCAAGGTGATCGGCCGCAACGGTCGCACCGCGCGTGCTCTGCGTACCGTCGTGGGCGCCATCGGCGGCCGCGGTGTCCGTGTCGACCTCGTCGACGTGGACCACGTTCGCTGACGCTTCATAGCAACCGGCTCGGGCCGGGGAGGGCCACTGGGCCGTCCCCGGCCCGCAGTCGTATGACAGGAGATATGGACTCGTGCAGCTGGTAGTCGCGCGGATCGGCCGTGCTCATGGCATCAAGGGCGAGGTCACCGTCGAGGTACGTACCGACGAGCCGGAACTGCGGCTCGCCCCGGGCGCCGTCCTGGCCACCGACCCGGCCTCGACCGGGCCCCTCACCATCGCCACCGGCCGCGTGCACAGCGGCCGCCTCCTCCTGCGCTTCGAGGGCGTCAGCGACCGCACCGGCGCCGAAGCCCTGCGCAACACCCTGCTGATCGCCGACGTCGACCCCGAGGAACTCCCCGAGGACGAGGACGAGTACTACGACCATCAGCTCATCGACCTCGACGTGGTCACCTCGGACGGCACCGAGGTCGGCCGCATCACCGAGATCTCGCACCTGCCCTCCCAGGACCTCTTCATCGTCGAGCGTCCCGACGGCAGCGAGGTGATGATCCCCTTCGTGGAGGAGATCGTCGCCGAGATCGACCTGGAGGAGCAGAAGGCGGTCATCACGCCCCCGCCGGGCCTGATCGACGACCGCGCGGAGGTCGCCTCCACGCGGGACGCGGAGGCTGCCGAA
Organism: Streptomyces sp. NPDC090108; assembly: GCF_044747185.1. Classification (NCBI taxonomy): domain Bacteria; kingdom Bacillati; phylum Actinomycetota; class Actinomycetes; order Kitasatosporales; family Streptomycetaceae; genus Streptomyces; species Streptomyces sp. NPDC090108. Next base: position 141,922 of record NZ_JBIVDQ010000001.1, on the reverse strand, counting down.
GGCGCCGAGGGTGCTGAAGGTGCCGAGGGCGCTGAGGGTGCTGAGAGTGCCAAGGGTGCCGAAGGCACCGGACCGGCCGGGGAAGAGTCGTAAATGCGCCTCGACGTCGTCACGATCTTCCCCGAGTACCTCGAACCGCTGAACGTCTCCCTCGTCGGCAAGGCCCGCGCGCGCGGGCAGCTCGACGTGCACCTCCACGACCTGCGGGACTGGACCTACGACCGGCACAACACGGTCGACGACACGCCCTACGGCGGCGGCCCCGGCATGGTCATGAAGACCGACCCCTGGGGCGACGCGCTCGACACCGTCCTCGCCGACGGCTACGAGACGGGCGACCGGGCCCCGGCGCTGATCGTCCCGACCCCGAGCGGCCGGCCGTTCACCCAGGAACTGGCCGTCGAGCTCTCCGAACGCCCCTGGCTGATCTTCACACCGGCCCGCTACGAGGGCATCGACCGCCGTGTCATGGACGAGTACGCGACCCGCATGCCCGTCTACGAGGTCTCCATCGGCGACTACGTCCTCGCCGGCGGCGAGGCGGCCGTCCTCGTCATCACCGAGGCCGTCGCACGGCTGCTGCCGGGCGTGCTCGGCAACGCCGAGTCCCACCGGGACGACTCCTTCGCGCCCGGCGCGATGGCGAACCTCCTGGAAGGGCCCGTCTACACCAAGCCGCCCGTGTGGCGCGGCCGTGACATCCCGGAGGTGCTGCTCAGCGGCCACCACGGGAAGATCGCCCGCTGGCGCCGTGACGAGGCCCTGCGGCGCACGACGGTCAACCGGCCCGATCTGATCGAGGGCTGCGACCCCAAGGCCTTCGACAAGAAGGACCGCGAGATGCTCTCCATCCTGGGCTGGGCCCCGGACCCGGAGGGCCAGGCCCACGGCCGATTTTGGCGCAGGGCCGAGGCCATGGAAGAATAGACAGCTGTTGTGCGTCCGTCCGGCGTGCGCCCCTGCCACAGGGGGACACGACGCCCGCATCGACACGCACGGCACACCCCTTGTACATCTATCTCCCGTTGATGACCTGTGGCATCAGCGAAGAAAGCAGACGATATGTCTCACCTGCTCGACACCGTCGACGCCGCGTCGCTGCGTACCGACGTCCCGGCCTTCCGCCCGGGTGACACCGTCAACGTCCACGTCCGCGTCATCGAGGGCAACCGCTCCCGTGTGCAGCAGTTCAAGGGCGTTGTCATCCGCCGTCAGGGCAGCGGTGTCCGCGAGACCTTCACGGTCCGCAAGGTCTCGTTCTCCGTCGGCGTCGAGCGCACCTTCCCGGTGCACACCCCGATCGTCGAGAAGATCGAGCTCGTCACCCGCGGTGACGTGCGTCGCGCCAAGCTGTACTACCTCCGTGAGCTGCGCGGCAAGGCCGCGAAGATCAAGGAGAAGCGCGACAACTGAGTGCCTTACCGGGGTCACAGCGGAGCCGGATAACATCTGGCTCCGATGGACACCGAAGCACAGTCGACGCAACGCGACCGTTCCTCCCGCCCCGGCATTCCGGGACCGGAGGAGCGGTCGCGTTTCGCGTTGCCGGGCCGGATCGCGGACCGGGTGCCGGGCGGCCGGATCACCCTCGGCGTCCTCGTGTGCCTCGTGTTCCTGCTGCTCCTCAACACGTTCGTGGTGCAGCCGTTCCAGATTCCCAGCGGATCCATGGAGCGGGGGTTGAGGATCGGGGACCGCGTTCTCGTAAACAAGTTGGCGTACCGTTTCGGTGCCCGGCCGCGCCGCGGTGACGTGGTCGTCTTCGACGGCACCGGGTATTTCGGGGACGCCGACTACATCAAGCGCGTTGTCGGAGTGGGGGGCGACCATGTCGTCTGCTGCGACAGGCAGGGGAGGCTCGAGGTGAACGGCCGGGCGGTCGACGAGACGGCGTTCCTGTATCCCGGGGACAGACCGTCCGCCGTGCCCTTCGACGTCCTCGTGCCCCCGGGCCGGCTCTTCCTGCTCGGTGACCACCGCGCCCGCTCCAGCGACTCCCGCGACCACCTCGGCTCGCCGGGCGGCGGGATGGTCCCCGTCGACGCCGTGATCGGCCGGGCCGACTGGATCGCCTGGCCGTACCCCCACTGGGCCGGCATCCGGCGGCCCGCCGCCTACGCGCGCGTGCCCGCCGCCGCACCGGACCCGGCCGCCCCGGGGAAGAACGACTCACGACCGGAGGGCGTCCATGGGTAACCGTGGCAGACCGCACGGCGCTCCCAGCTCGCCGGCCGAGAACCTGCTGCCCACCGGCTCCCGCCGGACCTCGAAGCCGGGCAGCGGACGTTCACGCGCCGACCGGCGCAAGCTCCAGCGCAAGGTCAAGCGCAAACGGAGGCGTTCGGCCGTACGGGAGATCCCGCTCCTGGTCGGCGTGGCGGTCCTCATCGCGCTGGTGCTGAAGACCTTCCTGGTCCAGGCGTTCGTGATCCCGTCCGGCTCCATGGAGGAGACGATCCGGATCGGCGACCGGGTCCTGGTCGACAAGTTCACGCCGTGGTTCGGCTCCGAGCCGCACCGCGGGGACGTCGTCGTCTTCCACGACCCGGGCGGCTGGCTGGCGGGCGAGCAGACGGCCAAGAAGAACGACCCCGTCGTCGTCAAGCAGGTCAAGGAAGGCCTCACCTTCATCGGACTGCTGCCCTCCGACAACGAGAAGGACCTCATCAAGCGGGTCATCGGCGTCGGCGGGGACCACGTCAAGTGCTGCGACGCGCAGGGCCGGGTCACCGTCAACGGTGTGCCGCTCACGGAGGGGGACTATCTCTACCCCGGCAACGCCCCCTCCCTGATGCCGTTCGACGTCACGGTGCCCAAGGGACGCCTGTGGGTGATGGGCGACCACCGCGGCAACTCCGCGGACTCGCGCTACCACCAGAACACGTCGTACAAGGGAACCGTCGCCGAGACCTCGGTGGTCGGCCGTGCCATGGTGATCGGGTGGCCGTTCGGCCACTGGACCCGCCTGCGGGAACCTAAAACCTTCGCAAGCGTTGGCGACTCCGTGTCGGGCGCGTCTGCGGCTCCCTCGCCGTCGCATAGGGTTGCCTCCGACGATCCGAACAAGGCAATGACCCAGCTCCCGACCCCTGCGGAACTCCCGCTCGTTATGGGAGTGGTGGGCCTGCACCGGCTGCGGGGCAGGCGGCGGCACAGAGTGAGGAGTTGGCGTGGGGGATGTGGCGGTTGGCGCACGGTCGGGACACGACGGCGAGGAGCACCGCGGGCACCCTGCGGACGCGAACGGCCCCGGTCAGGACGGCACCATGAACTCCGCGAACGGCTTCGCGGCGTCCGGCGACGGCACGCCGGAGGAGCAGCGGCCCCGGACCGGGAGTGAGGGCCAGGACAAGGACGAGGCGGCACGCGAGCCGAAGAAGCCCCGCTCCTTCTGGAAGGAGCTGCCGATCCTGATCCTCATCGCGCTGGTCCTGGCGCTGCTGATCAAGACGTTCCTGGTCCAGGCGTTCTCCATCCCGTCGGACTCGATGCAGAACACCCTCCAGCAGGGTGACCGCGTCCTGGTCGACAAGCTCACCCCGTGGTTCGGGTCCAAGCCCGAGCGCGGCGAGGTGGTCGTCTTCCACGACCCCGACAACTGGCTGGCGGGCGAGCCCACGCCCACCCCGAACGCCGTGCAGAAGGCGCTCAGCTTCATCGGCCTGATGCCCTCGGCCGAGGAGAAGGACCTGATCAAGCGCGTGATCGGGGTCGGCGGCGACACGGTCGAGTGCAAGGGCACCGGCCCGCTGCTGGTCAACGGCAAGGCGCTGAACGAGGAGTCCTACGTCTACGCGGGCAACACTCCGTGCAGCCAGGACGACCAGGGCGGCCAGTTCAAGGTGAAGGTCCCCAAGGGCTTCATCTGGGTGATGGGCGACCACCGCCAGAACTCCCGCGACTCCCGCTACAACCAGGCCGACAAGAACCACGGCATGGTCCCCGTCGACAAGGTCGTCGGCCGCGCCATCGTCAAGGCCTGGCCCATCAACCGCTGGGGCACGCTGCCCATCCCGGACACGTTCGACCAGCCCGGCCTGGACAAGCAGCAGGCCTCCGCGGCCGCGTCCCTCCCGGTGGCCCCGCAGGGCGTCGCCCTCGTGGGCGTGCTGCCGGTGGCCGTGTGGCGGCGCCGGCGGCGTGCCGCGTCCGCCCCGACGCGCTGAACGGGCGACGGGTGCCGCGTCCGCGCCGACCGCGGACGTGACACCCCGGTGAGCCCGGTGAGCACCGGGCCGACGTGGCACCCCCCCGGTGGGCACCGGGCGGCCGTGCATCACCGGGTGATCCATCGGGTGCATCGGGCGGTCCGCCGGGTGGTCCGGGGTAGGTCTGTGTACGGTCCGTGCGAGGTGGGTGCGAGGTCCGTGCGGACTCCGCGGTCCGGATGTCCGGTAGCCGGTTCCCGGCCGCTGGGAGGGCTGGGCCCGGCCGGTACCGCCGGGTAGGGTGCGGGTCCATGAGTGGCGAGAGCACGAACACGGCACCGGCCCGCGGCAGCCGGGCGGGGCAGATCCTGTCCGGGGTGGCCGTCGCACTGGGCCTGGCGCTGTTCCTCGGCGGATTCGGCTGGGGGGCATGGGTCTACCGGCCGTACACCGTGCCCACCAGCTCCATGAGCCCGACCATCGCCGCCGGCGACCGCGTGCTGGCCCAGCGGGTCGACGGCTCCGAGGTCCGCCGCGGCGACGTGGTCGTCTTCAAGGACAAGAGCTGGGTCACCAACGCCGACGTCGTCAAGCGCGTCGTCGCGGTCGGCGGCGACACCGTCTCCTGCTGCACCGACGGCCATCTCACCGTCGACGGCAAGCAGATCAAGGAGCCCTACCTCCCGGAGGGCTCCCTCGCCGAGATCAAGAACTTCCCCACCGTGACCGTGCCCAAGGGCCGGCTGTTCCTCCTCGGCGACGAACGCCAGGGCTCGCTGGACTCCACCGCCCACCTCACCGACGCGGCCGGGGGCACGGTGTCCCGCGGCGCGGTGTCCGCCCGCGTCGACTCCGTCGTCTGGCCGATGAAGGGCGTGCTCGGGCGCCCCACGGGCTTCGAGTCCCTGGGTGCGCTCTCGCAGCCCGGCCCGGTCCGGATCATCGAGCTGATGATCGTCGCGGGCGCCGTGCTGGTGATGGCCGGCGGCGCGTACGGCCCGATCGAGGCGCGCCTGGTCCGCTCCCGCTCCCGTGCCCGCACCGCCCCGGAGCCCGCCGGTGTCCGCTGAGGCCGCACGGCCCCCGGCCGAGGCGCCCGGGGACCTGCGCAAGGTGGCCCGGGTGGTGCTGCTCGACCCCGAGGACCGGATCCTCCTCCTGCACGGCCACGAGCCCGACGATCCGGCCGACGCCTGGTGGTTCACCCCCGGCGGCGGGCTGGAGGGCACGGAGACCCGGGAGGAGGCCGCGCTGCGGGAACTCGCGGAGGAGACCGGCATCACCGAGGTCGAACTCGGTCCGGTGCTCTGGCGCAGGCGCTGCTCCTTCCCGTTCGCCGGGCGCCGCTGGGACCAGGACGAGTGGTACTACCTGGCCCGGACGAGGCAGACGGCCACCGCCGCCCTCGGGCTGACGGAACTGGAGCGGCGCAGTGTCGCCGGAGCGCGCTGGTGGACGTGCCGGGAACTGACCCGGGCGCATGAGACGGTGTATCCGACCAGACTCGCCGGGCTGCTGCGTACGCTGCTCGACGAAGGTCCCCCCGCCAGACCCGTCACTCTGGACACGGAAATCGTCTGAGGGTTCGTCGGACTGGCGCACAATGGTGGGATCGCACGGCTGAAGGGGAACATGCCATGAGCGCCGAGGACCTCGAGAAGTACGAGACCGAGATGGAGCTGAAGCTCTACCGGGAGTACCGAGACGTCGTCGGTCTGTTCAAGTACGTGATCGAGACCGAGCGGCGCTTCTACCTCACCAATGACTACGAGATGCAGGTGCACTCGGTCCAGGGCGAGGTGTTCTTCGAGGTGTCCATGGCGGATGCCTGGGTCTGGGACATGTACCGACCGGCTCGGTTCGTCAAGCAGGTTCGCGTCCTGACGTTCAAGGACGTGAACATCGAGGAGCTCAACAAGAGCGACCTCGAACTTCCGGGCGGCTGACGAGCGGGGTGACCCGCCGGCGGGGCCCGCCGGGGTGCAGGGGGCGCCTGCCGGGGTGCAGGGGGTGCCCGCCGCCTCGCCGTCCGGGGGTGCCTGCCGGGCCGGCCCGCCGTGGCCTGCGGTTTCCCGTTCGGGTGACGGAGTTCTCCACAACCGCCGGATCATCCACCAAGATCCACTTCTTGCGGCGCGACGCGTGACGGTTGGCACCGGAGGTGGTGCCGACATGAACAAGGCACGCAAGGGACTCGGCAGGTACGGCGAGGATCTGGCCGCGCGGCGGCTGGCCGCGGCCGGCATGGAGATCCTGGAGCGCAACTGGCGCTGCGGGCGGACCGGCGAGATCGACATCGTGGCGCGGGACGGGGACACCCTCGTCCTGTGCGAGGTGAAGACCCGCAGCGGCGGCCGCTATCAGCATCCGATGGCCGCCGTCACACCCGAGAAGGCCCGGCGCCTGCTGGGCCTGGCCGAGCGCTGGATCCAGGCCCACGGAGGAGCCCCGCCGGGAGGCGTCCGCATCGACCTCGTCGGTGTCCTGCTGCCCCGGCGCGGCGCACCCGCCGTCGAGCACGCGCGGGGGGTGGTCTGAGATGGCGTTCGCGCGCACGTGCTCCGTGGCCCTGGTCGGCGTCGAGGGCGTCGTCGTGGAGGTCCAGGCCGACCTGGAACCCGGGGTGGCCGCCTTCACGCTGGTGGGCCTTCCGGACAAGAGCCTCACCGAGAGCCGGGACAGGGTCCGGGCGGCGGTGGTGAACTCGGGCGGCGAGTGGCCGCAGAAGAAACTCACCGTGGGACTCAGCCCCGCCTCGGTGCCCAAGTCCGGCTCCGGCTTCGACCTGGCCGTGGCCTGCGCGGTGCTCGGCGCCGCCGAACGCATCGACCCCCGGGTCCTCGCCGACATCGTCATGATCGGAGAACTCGGGCTGGACGGCAGGGTACGGCCGGTCCGGGGCGTCCTGCCCGCGGTGCTCGCCGCCGCCGACGCCGGATACGAGCAGGTCGTCGTTCCCGAGTGCGCCGCCGCCGAGGCCTCCCTGGTCCCCGGGGTGTCGGTGCTCGGCATCCGCAGCCTGCGCCAGCTGATCGCCGTCCTCGCCGACGAGCCCGTGCCGGAGGAGGAACAGGACGCCCAGGGCCGCCCCGACTCCCTGACGGCCGGCCTGCGGGTGCCCGGCACCGGCGCGGCCACGGGGATGCGGGGCATCGGCGCCGCGCACTCCGGCCCGGACCACGACCTGGCCGACGTCGTGGGCCAGCCCTCGGCGCGCACGGCGGTGGAGATCGCCGCCGCGGGCGGACACCACCTGTTCCTCGAAGGTCCGCCGGGCGCGGGCAAGACCATGCTCGCCGAGCGGCTGCCCGGAGTGCTTCCCCGGCTCGCCCGGGAGGAGTCGCTCGAAGTCACCGCGGTGCACTCGGTGGCCGGGCTGCTGCCCCCGGGCAAGCCGCTCATCGACGTCGCGCCCTACTGCGCCCCGCACCACTCGGCGACCATGCAGTCACTGGTCGGCGGCGGCCACGGCATCGCCCGGCCGGGCGCCGTGTCCCTGGCCCACCGGGGCGTGCTGTTCCTGGACGAGGCCCCCGAGTTCCACGGCCGGGTCCTGGACGCCCTGCGGCAGCCGCTCGAGTCCGGGTACGTGGTGATCGCGCGCAGCGCCGGGGTGGTCCGGTTCCCCGCCGGATTCCTGATGGTGCTGGCGGCCAACCCCTGCCCCTGCGGGCAGTTCTCGCGGCGCGACGCCCTGTGCGACTGCCCGCCGTCGGTGATCCGCCGCTACCAGGCCCGGCTGTCCGGGCCGCTGCTCGACCGTGTCGACCTGCGCGTCGAGGTCGATCCGGTCACCCGCGCGCAGCTCACCGCGCCCGGCGCCCGGGGCGAGCCCACCGCGACCGTCGCCGACCGGGTGCGCGAGGCCCGGCAGCGGGCGGCCGCCCGGTTCGCCGGGACGGCGTGGCGCACCAACGGCGAGGTGCCGGGACGGGAGCTGAGGAGCCGGTTCCACGCCGCCGCCGGGGCCATGGAGGAGGCCGAACGCAGCCTGGAGAGAGGCGTGCTCACCGTCCGCGGGATCGACCGGGTGCTCCGCGTCGCCTGGACGGTCGCGGACCTCGCCGGCCACGACCGCCCGGACGCCGGCGATGTCGCCCTCGCCCTGCACCTGCGCACCGGGGTCCCGCGGGGCGCGCCCCTGACAGCGGGGGCACCGACGTGACCGGAGCCGCCGGTCCGGACGGGGGACCGCTCGGGCGGGCGTTCCTCGCCCGGGTGCTCGAACCGGGGGACGAGGTGGGCGGGCGATGGCTCAGGGAGTTCGGGGTCGAGGAGGTGGTGCGGCGGCTGCGTGACGGCGGAAGACCGCTGCCGGGGGTGAGCGGGGTGCGGTGGTCCGGCCTCGCGGCGCGGGCCAGGGCGGCGGATCCGGAGCGGGATCTGGAGACGGCCGGGGCCGCCGGGGTGCGGTTCGTGTGCCCGGGGGACACCGAGTGGCCCGCACAGCTCGACGACCTGGGGGACGCGCGCCCCACGGGACTGTGGGTGCGCGGCCGGCCCAGCCTGCGGATGTGGGCGCTGCGGTCCGTGGCCGTCGTCGGGGCGCGCGCCTGCACCGCGTACGGCGCCCACGTGGCGGCCACCCTCGCCTCGGAGCTCGCGGAACGCGGATGGGTGGTGGTGTCCGGAGGCGCGTACGGGATCGACGGCGCCGCCCACCGTGGCGCCCTCGCCGCCCAGGGAGCCACCGTCGCCGTCCTGGCCTGCGGGGTCGACCGCCCCTACCCGCGCGGGCACGCCGCGCTGATCGGCCGGATCGCGGAACAGGGACTCGTCGTGGGGGAGTTGCCGCCGGGCGATCACCCCACACCGAGCCGGTTCATCCTGCGGAACCGGGTGATCGCCGCGCTGACCCGGGGCACGGTCGTCGTGGAGGCCGCCTGCCGCAGCGGCTCGCTCGCCACCGGGCGTGCCGCGCAGCGCCTGGGCCGGTACACCATGGGCGTCCCCGGCCCCGTCACCAGTGCGCTCTCCGCCGGCGTGCACGAACTGCTGCGCGGCGAGGCGGTCCTGGTCACCGACGCCGCGGAGGTGGCCGAACTCGTGGGCGCCATCGGCGAGCTGGCCCCGGCCCGGCGCGGCCCCGTCCTCCCCCGGGACCTGCTGGAGCCGGCCGCCCGGTCCGTCCTCGCCGCCCTCCCCGGGGACCGCGCGGCCTCCGCGGAGGAGGCCGCACGCGGCGCGCGGACCTCGCGGGACGAGGCCATCGCGAGGCTGTACGAGCTTCGAGCACTTGGTTACGTCGAACGACACGGCGACGGCTGGAAGTTGACACGCCAGGCGATGATCTCGGTCCGGCAGGGTCGCCGTCCATGCTGACGGACCGTGTTCGGCCGTCCGGAGTAATCCCGTACCCCCTTGGCTTTTCCCGGAGTTGGCGCCTCGGGGCGATCACGCAGAGCGAGGTCCGGCGCGCGGAGGTCCGGCCCGCGGAGGGGCTCCGCGCACGGGTGGAGCCTCGCCGTTCGCACACCGCGACTCCTCAGTCACGCTACGCTCACGAAAGCCCGCGGTGCAGACCGCGCCGACCCGGCACCGGACCGACGCCGGGCCGCCGGCTCACCCGGGTGGCCCACAGAGGCCCACGGCCTTCCCCGCGACCCCTACGACCTCCCGCGGCCCCCCACCGCGGCCCCTCGGCACCATCCCGCTCGACACCGCAGCATCCCGCTCCGTACCGGTTGTACCGCTCGATCCGGCTCCACCCGCTCGATCCCGCTCCGGCGCGATCCACCCCGCAGCACTTCACGGCACTTCACAGCACTTCACGGCAGAACGGCACAAGGCGACGAATGCCCCAGCACACCTCCGGGTCCGACAGGGCGGCGGTCCCCCCGGCCGCCCGCGACGGTGGCAGCGTGCGGCCGCCCGCTCCCTCGACGCTCGACGAGCTGTGGCGGTCGTACAAGGCGACGGGGGACGAACGGCTGCGGGAGCAGCTGATCCTGCACTACTCGCCCCTCGTCAAATACGTGGCCGGCCGGGTCAGCGTCGGCCTGCCGCCCAATGTCGAGCAGGCCGACTTCGTCTCCTCCGGGGTGTTCGGACTGATCGACGCGATCGAGAAGTTCGACATCGACCGGGAGATCAAGTTCGAGACGTACGCGATCACCCGGATCCGGGGCGCGATGATCGACGAGCTGCGCGCGCTGGACTGGATCCCCCGGTCCGTACGGCAGAAGGCGCGCAATGTGGAGCGGGCCTACGCCACCCTGGAGGCGCGCCTGCGGCGTACGCCCACGGAGGTGGAGGTGGCCGCCGAGCTGGACATGGAGGTGGAGGAACTCCACGCCGTGTTCAGCCAGTTGTCGCTGGCCAACGTGGTCGCCCTGGAGGAGCTGCTGCATGTCGGCGGCGAGGGCGGGGACCGGCTCAGCCTCATGGACACGCTCGAGGACACCGCCGCCGACAACCCGGTGGAGGTCGCCGAGGACCGGGAGCTGCGCCGGTTCCTGGCGCGCGCGATCAACACGCTCCCCGAGCGGGAGAAGACCGTCGTCACCCTGTACTACTACGAGGGGCTGACCCTCGCCGAGATCGGCAACGTGCTCGGGGTGACCGAGAGCCGGGTCAGCCAGATCCACACCAAGTCGGTACTCCAGTTGCGGGCCAAGCTGGCGAGCTTCGGGCGCTGACCAGTCCCGTCCCGGGCACGGGGTCCGTAAAGTGGTCGACGTGCCAAGGATTCGTGCGGCCTCCGTGGCCGAGCACCGGTCGATGCAGCGAGCCGCCCTGCTGGACGCGGCTCGCTCCTTGCTGTCCGAGGGCGGGACGGAGGCGCTGACCTTCCCGGCCCTCGCCGAGCGGACGGGGCTCGCCCGGTCGTCCGTCTACGAGTACTTCCGGTCGCGGGCCGCCGTCGTCGAAGAGCTGTGCGAGGCCGACTTCCCCGTGTGGGCGGCGGAGGTCGCGGCGGCCATGGAGCAGGCGGACACCGCCGAGGCGAAGGTCGAGGCGTACGTGCGCCGGCAGCTCGCGCTCGTCGGGGACCGGCGGCACCGGGCCGTCGTGGCGATCTCGGCCAGCGAGCTGGACCAGGGCGCCCGGGAGAAGATTCGCGCCGCGCACGGGGGGCTCGTCGCGATGATCGTCGAGGCGCTCGGCGACATGGGCCACGAGCGGCCCCGGCTCGCCGCGATGCTGCTCCAGGGCGTCGTGGACGCGGCCGTGCGGCGGATCGAGCTGGGAGTGGCCGAGGAGCCGTCCGAGATCACCGAAGCAGCCGTCGTCATGGCGCTGCGAGGCGTACGGGGCTGAGCCGCGGCACGGAGGCCGCGCCCGGGACCCCGGCGGCTCCGGTACGGCGTGCGCCGCCGAGCGACCGGCACCGCCGCCCGGCCGTGCGCGTCCCGCCCGGCTCGTATGCCCCCACCCCGCTGTGCGTTCCCCACCCCGTCGTACGTACCCGGTCGGCCAGGCGCGCCCGTCCCGCCGTACGCGCCCGGTCGGCCAGGCGCCGTGCGCCCGGCCGTGCGCCTGGCCGGCGCGGAGGCGGTGGCACGTCCAGTACTGGTAGCAGCCTCGGTGGGGTAGGGCGCAGCAGGCCGGGCGGCAGCAGGGACAGCGGGTTCAGGTAGGCGTCGCCGCGCCGCAGGCCCCAGTGCAGGCAGGCGCCGGGGCAGTGCGGCCCGGCCGGCCCGGCCGTGCCCACCACGTCGCCCGCCGCCACCACGTCACCCTCGCGCAGCGACGGGACCACCGGCTCGTACGTCGTACGGAGATCCGTGCCGGACAGCTCCACCGAGACCACCCCCTGCCCGGCCACCCGCCCCGCGAAGGACACCCTCCCCGGCGCCACCGCGCGCACCGGGGCGCCCGCCGGCGCCGCCAGGTCCACCCCGCGGTGCCCGGGGCCGTACACCGTCGCGGGCGGCTCCCAGCCGCGCAGCACCACCGGCCGTACCCCCACCGGCCACATCCGGGCGACAGCCGGAACCGGCGCCTGCGGAGCGGGCGGGGGCGCAGGGCGCGGGGCTCCCGCCCAGGCCGTCCAGGCCAGAAAAGCCATGGTCAGCACCGCCGAGACCACCGGCGGAACGGCCCACCACGTCACAGATCGCCTTGCTCGTCGCATGCGGACACCGTCCCGCAACCCCGGTGATCACGGCGGAGCCTGTGGACCACCGCCCGGTTGTGGACAGTGGCGTCACCCGGCACTCCCGGCGTCCCGTACACTTCTTCTGGCGATCCGGGTCACCGGGTCGACTTCGCACGCCCCGATACGAGGTCCGGAGACGGTTCGTATCAGCGCCCCTCGGTCCTTCGCGGCTCGGCGCAACGCGGGCGTCAGGCGCGACCGCCGTCCGGCGGACGCGGCACAACCGAGAAACTCAAGGAGATGGCCATGGCCGTCGTCACGATGCGGGAGCTGCTGGAGAGCGGCGTCCACTTCGGTCACCAGACCCGTCGCTGGAACCCGAAGATGAAGCGCTTCATCTTCACCGAGCGCAACGGCATCTACATCATCGACCTGCTCCAGTCGCTGTCGTACATCGACCGCGCCTACGAGTTCGTCAAGGAGACCGTCGCCCACGGCGGCACGGTCATGTTCGTCGGTACGAAGAAGCAGGCGCAGGAGGCCATCGCCGAGCAGGCGACGCGCGTCGGCATGCCCTTCGTCAACCAGCGCTGGCTGGGCGGCATGCTCACCAACTTCTCGACCGTCTACAAGCGTCTGCAGCGCCTCAAGGAGCTTGAGCAGATCGACTTCGAGGACGTCGCCGCCTCCGGTCTGACCAAGAAGGAGCTGCTGGTCCTCTCCCGCGAGAAGGCCAAGCTCGAGAAGACCCTCGGTGGTATCCGCGAGATGCAGAAGGTGCCCAGCGCCGTCTGGATCGTGGACACCAAGAAGGAGCACATCGCGGTCGGCGAGGCCCGGAAGCTCAACATCCCGGTCGTCGCCATCCTCGACACCAACTGCGACCCCGACGAGGTCGACTACAAGATCCCGGGCAACGACGACGCCATCCGCTCCGTCACCCTGCTCACCCGCGTGATCGCCGACGCCGTCGCCGAGGGCCTCATCTCCCGCTCCCGCGTCGCCACCGGTGACAAGGGCGAGAAGGCCGCCGCCGCCGAGCCGCTGGCCGAGTGGGAGCGCGACCTGCTCGAGGGTGAGAAGAAGGACGAGGCCGTCGAGGCCGCCGCCGAGACCCCCGCCCCCGACGCCAAGGTCTCCGAGGCCGTCGAGGAGGCCGCCGCCGAGGTGGCCGAGGGCGAGCAGGCCTGACAACGGCGTTGACGGTGGGGGTGGCATGAACCCCGCCCCCACCGTTCACCCGTAGGCAGTCACGACGCCCGCGATCAGGCCCAGGCCGGTCGCGGGCCCGTGCGGATCTCCGATCTTTCAAGACTCCAGAAAGACTCACAGACTCATGGCGAACTACACCGCCGCCGACGTCAAGAAGCTCCGTGAGCTCACCGGCGCCGGCATGATGGACTGCAAGAAGGCGCTCGACGAGGCCGAGGGCAACGTCGAGAAGGCCGTCGAGGCGCTGCGCATCAAGGGCCAGAAGGGCGTCGCCAAGCGCGAGGGCCGCTCCGCCGAGAACGGCGCCGTGGTCTCCATCATCGCCGACGACAACTCCACCGGCGTCATCGTCGAGCTGAAGTGCGAGACGGACTTCGTCGCCAAGGGTGACAAGTTCCAGGCCGTCGCCAACACGATCGCCGAGCACGTCGCCAAGACGAACCCGGCCGACATCGAGGCCCTGCTCGCCTCCGAGATCGAGCCCGGCAAGACCGTCCAGGCGTTCGTGGACGAGGCCAACGCCAACCTCGGCGAGAAGATCGTCCTGGACCGCTTCGCGCAGTTCTCCGACGGCTTCGTCATGGCCTACATGCACCGCACGATGCCCGACCTGCCCCCGCAGATCGGTGTCCTCGTCGAGCTGGACAAGCCGAACGCCGACGTCGCCAAGGGCATCGCCCAGCACATCGCCGCCTTCGCGCCGAAGTACCTCTCCAAGGACGAGGTCCCGGCCGAGGTCGTCGAGACCGAGCGCCGCGTCGCCGAGGAGACCACCCGCGCCGAGGGCAAGCCCGAGGCCGCGATCGCCAAGATCGTCGAGGGTCGCGTCAACGGCTTCTTCAAGGACGCCACGCTGCTCGGCCAGCCGTACGCGCTGGACAACAAGAAGTCGGTCCAGAAGGTTCTGGACGAGGCCGGTGTCACCCTGAAGCGCTTCTCGCGCATCAAGGTCGGCATCTGAGTCCGTACCGCGATCGACGCGCGACCCCGGTAGGGTCGACAGCAGTCGTCCGCGCACACTGCCGCACCCGGGCATCTGGCGGACGGCAGCAGATCTGACGAGGAGGCCATTGCCGCGTATGGGAGCGAACAGCGACCGCACCGGCAATGGCCTTCTTCGTATGTGCACCACATGAAAGAGGCGGGATCCCCATGACCACCAAGGCCCAGAAGAGCGACGACGGCAAAGTACGCGGCCGGTTTCTGCTGAAGCTGTCCGGAGAGGCCTTCTCCGGTGGCGGGGGCCTCGGCGTCGACCCCGACGTGGTGCACAAGATCGCCCGCGAGATCGCGGCCGTCGTCCGTGACGGCGCCGAGATCGCGGTCGTCATCGGCGGCGGCAACTTCTTCCGCGGCGCCGAGCTCCAGCAGCGCGGCATGGACCGTGCCCGCTCCGACTACATGGGCATGCTCGGCACCGTGATGAACTGCCTCGCCCTCCAGGACTTCCTGGAGAAGGAGGGCATCGACAGCCGCGTGCAGACCGCCATCACCATGGGCCAGGTCGCCGAGCCGTACATCCCGCTGCGCGCCGTGCGCCACCTGGAGAAGGGCCGCGTGGTCATCTTCGGCGCCGGCATGGGCATGCCGTACTTCTCGACCGACACCACCGCCGCGCAGCGCGCCCTGGAGATCGACGCCGAGGCGCTGCTCATGGGCAAGAACGGCGTGGACGGGGTCTACGACTCCGACCCCAAGACCAACCCCGACGCCGTCAAGTTCGACGCTCTCGGCTACGGCGAGGTCATCACCCGCGACCTGCGGGTCGCCGACGCCACCGCCATCACGCTGTGCCGCGACAACAGCCTTCCCATCCTCGTCTTCGAGCTGCTGGCCGAGGGCAATATCGCGCGGGCCGTCAAGGGTGAGAAGATCGGCACGCTTGTGGGTGACCAGGGCAGCCGGGACTGACCGGCACACCCCGTTCGCCCGGGGTGCGCCAACCGTCCGGAGGACCGGGGGTACGCCCCCCGGCCGGAGGATGGACAATGTCCTGCCGGTCGGGAACCGTGCAGGAAGAAGACGCGACGCAGCCGGCCGGCGCCCCGACGGGGATCCGCTGCCGGGCCTTACTCAAGACACGCAGGAGCAAGTGGTGATCGAAGAGACCCTCCTCGAGGCCGAGGAGAAGATGGAGAAGGCCGTCGTGGTCGCCAAGGAGGACTTCGCCGCGATCCGCACCGGCCGTGCGCACCCGGCGATGTTCAACAAGATCGTGGCCGACTACTACGGTGCCCTGACGCCGATCAACCAGCTGGCCTCGTTCTCCGTGCCGGAGCCGCGCATGGCGGTCGTGACCCCGTTCGACAAGAGCGCGCTGCGCAACATCGAGCAGGCGATCCGCGACTCCGACCTGGGCGTCAACCCCAGCAACGACGGCAACATCATCCGTGTGGTGTTCCCCGAGCTGACCGAGGAGCGCCGCCGCGACTACATCAAGGTCGCCAAGACCAAGGGCGAGGACGCGAAGGTGTCCATCCGCTCGGTCCGCCGCAAGGCCAAGGACGCCATCGACAAGCTCGTCAAGGACGGCGAGGTCGGCGAGGACGAGGGCCGCCGCGCCGAGAAGGAGCTGGACGACACCACGGCGAAGTACGTCGCCCAGGTCGACGAGCTCCTGAAGCACAAGGAAGCCGAGCTCCTCGAAGTCTGATGAGCGACTCTTCCTGGGGGGCGCCGCCGCAGGCGGGGCAGGCCGGGTACTGGGGGCCCACCACTGGTGGGCCTGTCCAGGGGGCTGCCCCGGCGGGTCCCGCATACGATGCGCCCGAGGCGCAGCAGACTCGCCCCATGCCCATCGCGCCCGACGTACCCGCCTACGGCGGAGACCAGGACGACGAGCGGGGGGCCGGCTCGCCGAGCGGCCCCGCGTTCCGGGACGGGACGTCGTACCAGCCGTCGCACGCCCCGCAGAGTTCACCGCTGAGTTCCCCGCAGATCTCCCCCCAGAGTCCCTCGCAGAATCCGGAGCCCATGCCCGACGCCCCGCAGCCGGCGCCCGCGCCGCAGAAGAAGAGTGCGGGCCGTGACCTGGGCTCGGCCATAGGAGTCGGCGTCGGGCTCGGCGTGGTGATCATCGCGTCGCTGTTCGTCGTCAAGGCCGTGTTCGTCGGCGTGGTCGCCGTCGCCGTGGTCGTCGGACTGTGGGAACTGACCAGCAGGCTCCAGGAGCGCAAGGGCATCAAGGCACCCCTGGTGCCGCTCGCGGTCGGCGGCGCGGCGATGGTCGTCGCCGGGTACGTCCGCGGTGCCGAGGGCGCGTGGGTGGCGATGGCCCTGACGGCCCTCGCGGTGCTGGTCTGGCGGATGACGGAACCGCCGGAGGGCTACCTCAAGGACGTCACGGCAGGCGTCTTCGCCGCGTTCTACGTGCCGTTCCTGGCCACGTTCGTCGCGATGATGCTCACCGCGGACGACGGCCCCTGGCGCGTCCTGACCTTCCTGCTCCTGACGGTGGTCAGCGACACCGGCGCCTACGCCGTCGGCTGGCGCTTCGGCAAGCACAAGCTCGCCCCGCGCATCAGCCCCGGCAAGACCCGCGAGGGCCTGCTGGGCGCGGTGCTCTTCGCGATGGTCGCGGGCGCGCTGTGCATGCAGTTCCTGATCGACGGCGGCAGCTGGTGGCAGGGCCTCCTGCTCGGCCTCGCGGTCGCGGCCAGCGCCACGCTCGGCGACCTGGGCGAATCCATGATCAAGCGTGACCTGGGCATCAAGGACATGGGTACCCTGCTCCCCGGTCACGGCGGCATCATGGACCGTCTGGACTCCCTGCTGCCGACCGCCCCGGTGGTGTGGCTGCTGATGGTGGTGTTCGTCGGCTCCGCGTGACCGCACGTCGTACGACTCCGGGCCCCATCCTGCTCAGCAGGGCCGGGGCCCGCTGTCGTCCCCGCCGGTGGACGGAAGCGGTCCGCCGGTCTTGTATGATTCTTCCTATCGCCCGAACCGGCCGGAACATCCGGAATCTACGGAACGTTCGGTGAGGGAGACGACAACAGAAGAACACGCACTCGTAGCTCAATGGATAGAGCATCTGACTACGGATCAGAAGGTTGCAGGTTCGAATCCTGCCGAGTGCACAGCAAACCGGAGGCCCTGTGGAGTGATCCACAGGGCCTCCGGCTTTTTCCTTGACGGCAGTGTTTGACGGCAACCGCCCCCGATGGGCGGGCGAAGACCGATGACGGCAACGCCAGCTGCACGAGGTCGGCCTTCAGGCACTTGCCCGAGTCCGCGGCGTAGTCGCTGCGTCCGGGGTTCTGTTCGTCGTAGGAGGCGACGGCCGGCGGGTCGGAGTCGAAGCTGTCGCTCGGCGTGCCCGCCTCGTAGGCGGTGGTGATCGTCCGTCGCCGCGGCGGGGGAGACGTTCGCCACGGGCACGAGCCCGAGCAGCATGCCGGTCACCAGCGCCCGGGCGGCGAGCCGTCTTCTGCGGGTGGGTATGGCCATCCGCGGACCTTCGATCAGATGTGTCTGACGCATCGTCAGTCACGTGAGTGACGAACGCCAACAGTCCTGATCGAAGAGCGGCATGTACGTGTCGGCCAGGCAGGATCGCGCCAGGCTGAGCTCTGTTCGCCCCGGATCCCGAAGCCGGCCGGCGTCCCCATGGCGCAGCCGCGGTCCTCACGAAAAAAAGCGTGGTGAGCGCAGATCGCTCGGCGGACAATGGCGGCATGACGCTGACGATCTGGGTCGATGACTGGCAGATCCAGTGCTGTGGCGAGAGCTTCGGCCCGGGGGATGTCGTCTCGTGGAGGCTGCTGGAAGTCGACTCGGAGGACTACGCCGACATCGTCGGTACCGACCGAGCGGCCGAGATCGACTTTCGCGAGGAGCATCACGGCCGGGAGGAGGAGCGCGCACCGACCCGGCTGGAGGTGCTGACGGCCGCCGAGGTGCACTGCCGTTACGAGGTGCCCCCGGGCGCCACGTCCGACCTGTACCAGCCGGTTCCGGGCACCACCGCGCTGGTTCCGGTCGAGAAGAAGGCGGACGGGTGGGCGAAGAGCCGCCCGGACACCAGTTTCGTCGGCTACCTGGTGACCGCCCGGCGCGTGTCGAATTGACCTTGGTGGGGCAGCTTTTTGCGGTCGAACCACGGCGCCCTGCCTGACCTCTCGGCCGTCGTGGGGATAGGTGGTGGGGGTGCAGGTCGGATGCCGGGCGTACGCGAGTGCCTTGGCAACCCCCAGGCCGGCAGGAGGGCGAGATCTGTGCAGATAGCCGGAGTCGACTTGTACGTCAACAACCCGGTCATGGCTTTGGGGTCCCCGGACTGGATTCGCAACGATCTGGAGTTGGGTGGCGCTCCCGCTGCGTCCTCCGACACTCACGTCATTGTCCGTGTACAGGCACAGACGGTTCTGATCAAGGTGCGGTTGTTCCAAGACCATGGTCAGGGTGTCGCCGCCGATCCTTCGTTCACCACGGTCTTCGACGGATCGCTCTACTTGGCAGACCGGCGCTTCGTGATCGGTGACGTGCTTGGCGAGAGTCGATTCGTCAAGTACATCGGGGGACCGCAACGGTGGTCGGTGCGGGTGGCAGTCGACGATCCGAAGGGGTACGCGCGTGCTGCCGACGTGGTTCTTCGAGTGGAGGAGCAGAGGTGACTTCCCCGTCAAGACTGCGTGCGACGGCTGACACCAGCAGCTGACACCGAAAAGCACGGACAGTCCCGTTGACCGAGTGATCAGGTGCTGACTTCCAGGCGATGACCGTTACGCGGACTGCGGTGACAATCCTCGCAGGAGGCAAGCGTGAGACCGGAGGCCGGCCCAGTTCTCCGCGGGCATCCCTCAGTAGTCGGAGGTGGCGCAAACGCGCAGGCGGTGAGGGGCGAACAGAACCCGCCGCAAGGCCGGCAGGAGGCGGAGGCCGGGCCGTCCGACGCCACTCGGTCACGGCCGGTGACGACTGCTGACGACAGTGGCATGGATCGGCAGCCGCAGGTCACCCATGTGGATCTGAGACACTGGTATCACCATGCCCAAGCCCGGAGAACTCACTTTCGTCGCCCCGCGCGGAGCCAAGAAGCCGCCGCGGCACCTTGCCGACCTCACGCCCGCCGAGCGCAAGGACGCGGTGGCCGAGATCGGCGAGAAGCCGTTCCGCGCCAAGCAGCTCTCGCAGCACTACTTCGCGCGGTACGCGCACGACCCCGAGCAGTGGACCGACATCCCGGCCGGCTCGCGGGACAAGCTTCGCGAGGCGCTGTTCCCGGAGCTGATGTCGGTCGTGCGGCACCTGTCGACCGACCAGGGGGACACCCGCAAGACCCTGTGGCGGCTGTTCGACGGCACGCTCGTCGAGTCCGTCCTGATGCGGTACCCGGACCGGGTCACCATGTGCATCAGCTCGCAGGCCGGATGCGGCATGAACTGCCCGTTCTGCGCAACCGGCCAGGCCGGACTGGACCGCAACCTGTCCACCGCGGAGATCGTCCACCAGATCGTGGACGGCATGCGGGCGCTGCGCGACGGGGACGTGCCCGGCGGCCCGGCGCGGCTGTCCAACATCGTCTTCATGGGCATGGGCGAGCCCCTCGCCAACTACAAGCGGGTCGTCGGTGCCATCCGCGCGCTGACCGACCCCGCGCCGGACGGCCTCGGCCTGTCGCAGCGCGGCATCACCGTGTCGACGGTCGGCCTCGTGCCCGCCATCCACCGGTTCGCCGACGAGGGCTTCAAGTGCCGTCTCGCGATCTCCCTGCACGCCCCCGACGACGAGCTGCGCGACACCCTCGTCCCCGTGAACACGCGGTGGAAGGTGCGCGAGGTGCTGGACGCCGGGTTCGACTACACGGAGCGGTCCGGCCGCCGGCTCTCCATCGAGTACGCGCTGATCAGGGACATCAACGACCAGGCCTGGCGTGGTGACCGGCTCGGCCGGCTGCTCCGCGGCAAGCCCGTGCACGTCAACCTCATCCCGCTCAACCCGACGCCGGGCTCCAAGTGGACCGCCTCGCGGCCCGAGGACGAGAAGGCGTTCGTGGAGGCCATCGCCTCCCATGGCGTTCCGGTGACCGTCCGGGACACCCGCGGCCAGGAGATCGACGGCGCCTGCGGCCAGCTCGCGGCCACCGAGCGGTAGGGCCCCGCCGCAGGGGGCTCACCGGCTCCCACCGGCCCAGCCCCACAGCGCCTGTGTGGTCCGCTCGCGCCTGGCTGTAACCTGGGCCGCGCGGACAACTTCATACAGAGACATCTTCATATTCCGACAGGGGAGCGCCACAGCGCTGAGAGTGCGGCATCGGGCCGCAGACCCTCTGAACCTCGCCCAGGTCATTCTGGGTAGGAAGTTCGGTCATCACTCGAGCTGTTGTGCCCTGCCCGGGTTCCCTCGCGGAGCCCGGGCAGGGCCGCGTCTCTTCCTGGCCACCCCCAGGAGGACAACCAGTGCACATCAAGACCCTCGCGGCCGCGGCGGCCGGGATCGGCCTGCTGGCCATGCCGGTGCTCACCGCGTGCGGAGCGAACGGCACCGCGGACACCGCCGGCTCCACGACCGTGACCCTGGTCAGCCACGACTCGTGGAGCGTGTCCAAGAACGTCGTCAAGGACTTCGAGAAGCGCTCCGGCTACAAGGTCCGCGTCCTGAAGGACGGCGACGCCGGACAGGCCGTGAACAAGGCGATCCTCACCAAGGGCCACCCGCAGGGCGACGTCTTCTTCGGCGTCGACAACACCCTGCTCTCCCGCGCCCTCGACAACGGCCTCTTCCAGCCGTACCGGGCCAAGGGCCTCGACACCGTCGACCCGGCCTTCCGGCTCGACGCGGGAAGGAACCGCGTCACGCCCGTCGACCACGGCGACATCTGCGTCAACTACGACAAGGCCTGGTTCGCCAAGCACCGGCTGACCCCGCCGCGGACCTTCGCCGACCTCGCCGAGCCCGCGTACCGCAACCTCCTGGTCACCGAGAACGCCGCCACCTCCTCGCCCGGCCTCGGCTTCCTGCTCGGCAGCGCCGCGCGGTACGGAGACAAGGGGGACAAGGGCTGGCAGGGCTACTGGAAGAAGCTGAAGGACAACGGCGTCAAGGTCGTCGACGGCTGGGAGCAGGCCTACTACCAGGAGTTCTCCGGCTCGTCCGAGGGGAGGAAGGCGGGCGGCGACCGTCCGCTCGTGGTGTCGTACGCCTCTTCGCCGCCCGCCGAGGTCATCTACGCCGGCAAGCGTCCGGCCACCGCGCCCACAGGGGTGGCCACCGGCACCTGCTTCCGGCAGACCGAGTTCGCCGGACTGCTGAGCGGCGCCCGTAACAGCAAGGGCGGCAAGGCGTTCATCGACTTCCTGCTGACCCGCGAGTTCCAGCAGGACATGCCGCTGAACATGTTCGTGTACCCCGTGGTGAAGGGCGCGAAGGTGCCGGCCGAGTTCACCGAGTACGGCCCGGCCGCCGAGCACCCCGAGACCATGGCCCCCGCCAGGATCGCCGCGGGCCGCGACCAGTGGGTCAGGGCATGGACGTCGCTCGTACTGAAGTGACCCCTCCCACGAGGGGTGCCCGCGGGAGCGCGGCGCGGCTCGGCCTGATGGCCCTGCCCGTCGCGTTCTTCGCGGTGTTCTTCGCCTGGCCGGTCGCCGCGATCGTGGCGACCGGGCTGAAGGCGGACGGTTCCTGGCACCTCGGGCGGATCGCGGACGTCGTCACGCAGCCGGACATCCGGCACGTGCTGTGGTTCACCACCTGGCAGGCCCTCGCGTCCACCGCGCTGACCCTGCTGCTCGCGCTGCCCGCCGCCTACGTCTTCGCGCGCCTCGACTTCCCCGGCAAGCAGGTCCTGCGGGCCGTGGTCACCGTCCCGTTCGTGCTGCCCACCGTCGTCGTCGGCACCGCCTTCCTGGCCCTGGTCGGGCACGGCGGGCTGCTGGACGAGCTGTGGGGCGTACGGCTGGACACCACGGTGTGGGCGATCCTGCTGGCCCACGTCTTCTTCAACCACGCCGTGGTCGTACGCACCGTCGGCGGCCTGTGGGCCCAGCTCGACCCCCGGCAGGAACAGGCCGCCCGGATGCTGGGCGCGTCCCCGCTGCGGGCCTGGCGGAAGATCACGCTGCCCGCTCTCGCCCCCGCCGTGGCCGCCGCCGCGCTGATGGTGTTCCTGTTCACCTTCACCTCCTTCGGCGTCGTCCAGATCCTCGGCGGCCCCGCCTTCTCCACCCTCGAAGTGGAGATCTACCGCGAGACCTCCGAGGTCTTCGACCTGGCCACGGCCGCCGTCCTCACCCTCGTGCAGTTCGCCGCGGTCGGCGCGATCCTCGTCGTGCACGCCTGGACGGTACGGCGGCGGGAGAGCGCCCTGCGCCTGGTGGACGCCTCCGTCACCGCCCGCCGGCCGCGCGGCGCGGGGCAGTGGACCGTGCTCGCCGGGGTCCTCCTCACCATCGCCCTGCTGGTGGTGCTGCCCCTCGTGGTGCTCGTACGGCGCTCCCTCGACGCGCCCGGCCTCGGCTACTACCGGGCGCTGGCCACCTCCGGGGACGGGACCTTCCTGGTGGCGCCGCTGCACGCGGTGTGGACCTCGCTGGAGTACGCCGCCGCTGCCACCGCGATCGCCGTCCTGGTCGGCGGCCTCGCCGCCGCCGCGCTGGCCCGCCGGGACGCGGGGCGGCTGGTGCGCGGCTTCGACGCCCTGCTGATGCTGCCGCTCGGCGTCTCCGCCGTGACCGTCGGCTTCGGTTTCCTGATCGCCCTGGACGAGCCGCCCCTGGACCTGCGGGAGTCGTGGATCCTGGTCCCGCTCGCCCAGGCGCTGGTCGGCGCCCCCTTCGTCGTACGGACCATGCTGCCCGTGCTGCGCGCGGTGGACGGCCGGCTGCGGGAGGCGGCGGCCGTGCTCGGCGCCTCGCCCTGGCGGGTGTGGCGGGAGGTGGACCTGCCGATGGTGCGCAGGGCCCTGCTGGTCGCGGCCGGGTTCGCGTTCGCCGTCTCGCTCGGCGAGTTCGGCGCGACCGTGTTCATCGCCCGGCCCGACGACCCGACGCTCCCGGTCGCTGTCGCCCGGCTGCTGAGCAGGCCCGGAGACCTCAACTACGGCCAGGCCATGGCCCTTTCCACGATTCTGATGGTGGTGTGCGCGGCCGCGCTGCTCGTCCTGGAGCGGCTGCGCACCGACCGTACGGGGGAGTTCTGATGCCGTCGGACCCGACAGGGGACCAGTTGCTGAGCCTGCGCGGCGCGACCGTGCGCTTCGGCGGGCGGGCCGTGCTCGACGCGGTCGACCTGGACGTCGCCGAGCACGAGGTGGTGTGCGTGCTCGGGCCCAGCGGCAGCGGGAAGTCGACCCTGCTGCGGGCGGTGGCCGGTCTCCAGCCGCTGCACTCCGGGCGGGTGCTGCTCGACGGCCGCGACCAGGCCGGCACGCCCGCGCACCGGCGCGGCGTCGGCCTGATGTTCCAGGACCATCAGCTCTTCCCGCAGCGGGACGTCGGCGGCAACGTGGCCTTCGGGCCGCGCATGCACGGGGTGCCGAGGCGGGAACGGGAGGCGGCGGTCGAGGAGTTGCTGGAACTGGTCGGGCTGCCCGGGTCCGCCCGCCGCGCGGTCGCGGCCCTGTCCGGCGGCGAGCAGCAGCGGGTGGCCCTGGCGCGGGCGCTGGCCCCCCGGCCCCGGCTGCTCATGCTGGACGAACCGCTCGGCCAGCTGGACCGCTCCCTCAGGGAACGGCTCGTGGCCGAACTCCGGGACCTGTTCGGCCGGCTGGGCACGACCGTGCTCGCGGTGACCCACGACCAGGGCGAGGCCTTCGCGCTCGCCGACCGCGTGGTGGTCATGCGGGACGGGCGGATCGCCCAGTCCGGGACGCCGCTGGAGGTCTGGCAGCGCCCCGCCGACGAGTTCGTCGCCCGCTTCCTCGGCTTCGACAACGTGGTCGCGGCGCGCGTCACGGACGCGGCCGCTGACACCCCCTGGGGGAAGCTGCCCGTCCCCGGGGGCTCGCCCCGGGGCGACCGTCCCCTGCTGGTCAGGCCCGCCGGGGTGCGGCTCGTGGAGGCCGGCGAGGGCCTGCCCTGCACGGTGACCGCGCGCACCTTCAAGGGCACCCATGTCTCCGTGCGCCTGCGGCCGCGGGACGGCGGACCGCTCCTGGAGGCGGCCTGCCCGCTCAGGGACGCACCCGGCACCGGCACCGAGGCGCACGTCGCCTTCGACCCCGCGGAAATCGTCGTGCTCGGCGGATCATGACTTCTCTAGGGTGAGCCCATGAAGCCGCTCGCACATGATCGCTATTGCGACGAGATCGCTCATCGGGTGAACCGCCTGAGAGACGTGGTGACTTCGGGCGCCGACCTGTCGGCGACCGTGCCCACCTGCCCGGAGTGGTCGCTGGAACAGCTCCTACGGCACGTGGGCGCGGGGGTGTCCCGGGCGGACGCCCTGGTGCGCGCCCGCTCCCGGGAGAACATCCCGGCGTCCGAGGTGCCCGGGGCGGCGGGCCCGCGGGAGTGGGGTGACGCGCCGGCCCTGGACAAGTGGCTGGGGGAGGCGGGGGAGTCGTTCGTCGCCGCGCTGCGCGAGGCCGGCCCGGACGTCCCCGTGTGGACCTGGATGGGCCTGCGCACCACCGGTGTCTGGGCCCGCCGGATGACCCACGAGACGGTCGTGCACCACGCCGACGCCGCGCTCGCCGCGGGCCTGTCCTGCGAGATCGCGCCCGAGGTGGCCGCCGACGGGCTCGACGAGCTGCTGGAGCTGACCCTCCTGGTGCTGCCGCTCCGGGGCCGGGACGGGGCCCTGCGGGAGGGGTCGGCGCGCTCGGTGCATCTGCACGCCACCGACACCGGCGCGGCCCTGGACGCCGAGTGGCTCATGGAGTTCGGCGCGGGCGGCCTCGGCTGGCGGCGCGGTCACGAGAAGGCGGCCGTCGCGCTGCGCGGCCCGCTCACCGCGCTCCTGCTCGCCTCCTACCGGCGCCTGCCGCCGGACGCCCCCGGCCTGGAGGTGCTCGGCGACCGCGAGGTCCTGGACTTCTGGCTCCAGCGGGCCACCTTCGGCTGACGGTTCCGTGGGCGCCTTCGGCTGACGTGGCCGTCAGCGCCGTAGGGCGTGCGGCGCCGTAGGGCGTACGGCGCCGGCGTGCGGCGCCCAGGCCCGGCGGCGTGCGCACACGGCGGCGGCCCGCCCCCGTGGATTCGGGGACGGGCCGCTGAGCTGTACAGAAGGTGTGCGCAGAGCCTGGCGTCAGCCGGCGCTCTTCGCGCCACGGCGGCGCATGCCGAAGAACACGGCGCCACCACCGATGACGACCAGCGCACCGGCGACACCGGCGATCATGCCGGTGTTGGAGTTCGCACCGGTCTCGGCGAGGTTGGAGTCACCGACCTCGGGAGACGGGGCGTTGCTCTCCTGCGCCGCCGGGGCGGCGCTGCTGCTCGCGGAGTCCGACGGAGCCGGGGACTCCGAGGCCTCGGCGGACTCGGAGGCGCTGGCGGAGGCCGCGGGAGCCGGGGTGGTCGGCTTCGTGTCCTCCGTCGGAGCAGTCGTGGACTCCTCCTTCTTGCAGGCGGTCGACGGGGTCGTCAGCTCGGGGCTGATGTCGGAGTCGACGTTGAACCTGTCGGTCTTGACGTGGATGCGGTAGGCCGTGGAGGCCTTCCAGTCCACCTCGAAGGTGACCTGGGCGCCCTGGCGGGTTCCCTTGACACCTTCCTTCTGCGCGACCTGGGTCTCGTTACCGGCAGCGGTCTTCTCGAACACCGTGATGGTGGCGGGAGTACCGGAGCTGTCGATGTCCGTGACCACGATCTGGCCCTTGTCGCCGGCGCAGTTGGCCTCGGCCTTGAAATCACGGATGTTGCACGCGGACGCGGTGCTGGACAGACCCAGCGCCAGCGCGGCCGAAGCGGAGGCAACACCCAGGATGCGCGCGGAACGGCGCGCGTTACGGCGAGTTATGGACACGTTTGTCCTTTACAGAGTGCATAACTGCGGGGGGTAGAGGGGGACTTGGGCGGCCCACGAGCTGCGCACCAGTGCCCCCACGAGACCCTCAGGTTTATAAGTGCGTCGTAAGAGGTGTCAATCTGTAAGGCGTCAACGGGCGTTGACTTTACCGTCTTGTTAGCGAGCCAGACGTTTGATCGCCCCCGCGGCGTCCTCGATCGCGTCGACCAGGGCGATGCGCGACTCCATGGACCGCCCCCGCGCCAGCGCCCGCAGCAGCGGCCAGGCGGGCAACTCCCCTGTCCAGTGGGCCTCGTCGACGAGCACCATGGGGGCCGGCTCGCCCCGTGACTCGTAGTAGTTCGGCGTGGCGTTGTCGAAGATCTCCTGGACCGTCCCGGCGGCGCCCGGCAGGAACACCACGCCCGCGGTGGAGCGGGCCAGCAGGCCGTCCTCACGCGTTGCGTTGGCGAAGTACTTGGCGATGTGGGCCGCGAACGCGTTCGGCGGTTCGTGACCGTAGAACCAGGTCGGGATGCCGACCGACGCCCCGCCGTCCGGCCAGCGTTCCCGTACCTCGAACGCCGCCCGCGCCCAGTCGGCCACGGACGGCCGGAACGAGGGCGTCTTGGCGAGGATCTGGAGCGCCTCCTCCAGCATGGAGTCCGCGAACGGCGCCGCGTAGGCACCGAGGTTGGCCGCCTCCATCGCGCCGGGGCCGCCGCCGGTCGCGACCGTGAGACCGGCGCGCGTCAGCTCGCGGCCGAGCCGCGCAGCCCCGGCGTAGGCGGGGGTGCCCCGCTCCATCGCGTGGCCGCCCATCACCCCCACCACCCGTGCGCCGGCGAGGAGTTCGTCCAGCGCGTCGGAGACCGCGTCGTCATGGATCGCGCGCAGCGTCGAGGCCAGGACGTCCCCGTCGGACCTGGTCCGCTGGAACCAGGCGTAGGACCGCGCGTCCGGCGTCGCCTCGTAGCCCTCGTCGAGCGAGGCGAACAACTCGGCCGGCGTGTAGACGAAGCCCCGGTACGGATCGAAGGGCAGCCCCGGGACGGGCGGGAACACGAGGGCGCCGGCCGATCCGACGTGCGCGGCGGCCTCGGGTTCCATCGGGCAGCCGAGGAAGACGGCCTCCGTGGCGTCGAGACCGAGCAACTGGGCGGTACGGCCGGTCAGATCGACGGCCTGCACGCGGAACCGTGCCAGCGTCCCGTGCTCGGCGACGACCTCGTCGAACTCGGCCAGGGACTCTATCTCGCGGTCGTGGGCGGCTCGGCCGGACCGAGCGGATGTCGGATGCATCCGGCCATGCTGGCACGGGCCCCCGGCTCCCCGGGCCCCTCGGGACCCGACCGGGGGGTCAGCCCTGGACGGCCGCCGGGTCCATCCACATGACCTCCCAGCTGTGGCCGTCGAGGTCGTCGAAACCGCGGCCGTACATGAAGCCGTGGTCCTGGGTCTCGCCGCTCGCCGTGCCGCCCGCCGCGACGGCCCGGTCCACCAGCTCGTCCACCTTCTCCCGGCTCTCGGCGCTCAGGCACAGCAGCACCTCGGAGGACTTCGCCGGATCGGCGATCTCCTTCTTCGTGAAGCCCGCGTAGTGCTTCTTGCTGAGCAGCATCACGACGATGGTCTCGCTGATCACGACACAGGTGGAGTCCTCGCCGCTGAACTGCGGGTTGATCGCGAAGCCGAGGGCGGTGAAGAACCTCTTCGACGCCTCGACGTCGTCGGTGGCCAGGTTCACGAAGATCATCTGCTGGTACACGGGGTGTCTCCCTGGAGTTCTCGCATTTTTCGTCGTCCACCGGTGAAGACACCGGGCCGCCGGAGAACTCATCGGCGGCCCGGGGGCTTTTTTCACCGGCGGCGGGGTGCGGGCCGGTGCGGGGGGTGTGCGCGGCCGGCCGGTCAGCGGGCCAGCACCGCCAGATTGGCGATCAGGAGCGTCAGCGGTACGAACAGGGCGAGCAGCGCGGCGGCGCGGAGAGCGGCGGCACCGCGCAGCATCGAGGCGGGAGCGCCGAGGCGGAGCAGGGCGGCGGTGGTCCCGGCGCGGGACTGACGGGCCTCGACGGCGGCCGTCAGCAGGGTGGCCAGCGTGCAGCCGGCGACCACGGACGAGCCGAGGGCGGTCAGCGGGCCGAACGCGGGCGCCGAGGCGTCCGGTACGGCCGTCATGGCACAGGCGGCGGCCGCCACGGCGCAGACGATGCCGAGCGGGCGGCCGACGCGCGTGGCCTCCGCCATCAGCACCCGGCCCGCCAGCAGCCGCAGCGCCCCGGGCTGGGCGGACTGCAGGAGCCTGCCGCACAGGTGGGTGAGGCCGGGTGCGGCGAGCACCAGTCCGAGGGCGGTGAGGATCCAGCCGCCCAGCACCGCGACCGGTTCGGCGGGCAGGGCGGTCAGGGAGAGCGCGGGCCGGGTGCGGCCCGCGTAGGTCTGCACGGCGAGACCGGCGGCGATCAGGGTGATGCCCCAGGGCAGCCCGGCCGGCGCGGCGCGGGGCGGCGCGGGTTCGGGCAGCGCCCGCGACCACTCCGCGCCAGCGTCCCCGGTGCCCGCGCCCTCGGCATCGGAGGAAAGGGCGGCGCCGGGCGCTGCGTCGTCCGCGATCGCACGCACCTCGGGAGCTCCGGGCGCCGCGTCCGGGAGGACGGCCTCCGCGGCCGCCCCGGCGGGTGCCCCGGCGTCCGGGCCCTGCGCGGCGCCGGCCTGCTGTCGTACGAGCTCGGGTTCGGTCCGCCGTACCGGGCCGGCCTCCGCGGGCCCCGCCGGGGCGGCCGCCAGGCGTCCCGCGGCGGTACGCAGCCGTGCGCCGAACCCGCCGTGGGCGGCGGAGGTCTCCCGGGCCCCGGCCGCGCGCGGGTCCCTGGGGCGCAGGGCGAGCGCGACCGTCGCCGAGGCGATCGCCGGGACCAGGCCCAGCAGCGTCAGGGCCGCCGGGACCGGCAGGGGGCGGCCGGCCGCCAGGAACTGCGCGGCCGCGCCGTCGAAGGGCATGCCGGACAGGTCGCCCCGCAGGTGCAGGAAGAACAGCAGGGCCAGCGTCGAGCCGAGGAGGCAGGCGAGGGCCGTGGTGAGCGCCGAGATCGCCATCAGGCGGCCCGGGCCGAGGCCGATGGCCGACAGGCCCGGCCGGGGCCGGGTACCGGGGTCGGTGCGGGCCACCGCGAGCGCGAAGTACACGGTGGCGGCGAGCGGGACCACGCACCAGACCAGGCGCAGCGCGGCCGCTCCCGGCTGCTCGGGGTGGCCCAGCGCGTAGCCGAGGGCGCCCAGCAGCAGGAAGCCGGTGCCCGCCGAGGCCGCGGCCACCAGCAGGCGGCGCAGCTGGACGGCGGGCCGGGCGGCGCGGGTCAGACGGAGAGCGAGCACGTGGCCCGGCCTTCCGTCTCCTCCGGGAGGTCCGGCAGGTGCACGGTCTTCACACGGCGGCCGTCCAGCAGCGCGACCGTACGGTCGGCGAGGGCGACGGTCTCGGGGTCGTGCGTGGCGAGGACCACGGTGATGCCGTGCGAGCGGGCGGCCGTGGTGAGCGTGCGCAGGACGTGCGCGCGGTCGGCGCGGTGCAGCGGGGCCGTCGGCTCGTCGGCGAACAGCACCGTGGGCCCGGGGGCGAGCGCGCGGGCGATGGCCACACGCTGGCGTTCGGCCTGCGTCAGCTCGTGCGGGCGCCTGCGGGACCGCTCGCCGACGTCCAGCCGCTCCAGCCACTCGAGGGCGGCGACCTTGGCCCGGCGCCGGCCGGTGCCGCGCAGCATGAGGGGGAGCGCGGCGTTCTCCCAGACGTTCAGTTCGGGTACGAGCGCGGGGACCGGGTCGATCCAGCCGAACCGGTCGCGGCGCAGCCGTTCCCGGGCCATCGGGCCCAGGGTGTGCACCGGCGAGCTGTTGAACCAGACCTCGCCCTCGCGCACCCGGACCATCCCGGAGAGGCAGTGCAGCAGGGTCGTCTTGCCGCTGCCGCGCGGGCCGGTGACGGCGAGGATCTCGGCCTCCCGCACCCCCAGCGAGACCCCGGCGATCCCGGGCGAGCCGTCGGGGTGCGTGAAGTGCAGGGAGCGTGCCCAGAGCACGTCGTTGTCCGGCGGGGCCTCCATGGCGTACACCTCGGTTCTGATCCGTTTTCCCTTGCCTCATCCCCCGTCCGGGTGAACGAAGGCAGGGCCGATCGGTCACTGGCACGCTAGGCGGGTCGCGCGGCGCTGCCCGGACAGCACACGGCCCCGGGTCGCCGTTCTCACTCGAACGGACGGCTCCGGGGCCGTGTTGATCATCCAGGCGGATGATCGGAGCGTCGTGGCCGGTCGCGGATCCCCCGGATCAGGGGGCGGGATCAGCGGGCCGGACGGCTCAGAGCCTGGCCCACGCCTCGGTGAGGGTGGCGCGCAGGATCTGCTCGATCTCGTCGAAGGTCTTCTGGTCGGAGATCAGCGGCGGGGCGAGCTGGACGACCGGGTCGCCGCGGTCGTCGGCACGGCAGTACAGGCCGTTCTCGAACAGCGCCTTGGAGACGTAGCCGTAGAGGATCCGCTCGGTCTCCTCGGCGTCGAACGACTCCTTGGTGTTCTTGTCCTTGACCAGCTCGATGCCGTAGAAGAAGCCGTTGCCGCGGACGTCGCCGACGATGGGCAGGTCGTGCAGCTTCTGGAGGGTCTGAAGGAAGGCGCCCTCGTTGTCCAGGACGTGCTGGTTGAGGTTCTCGCGCTCGAACAGGTCGAGGTTGGCGAGGCCGACGGCCGCGGAGACCGGGTGGCCGCCGAAGGTGTAGCCGTGCAGGAAGACGTTGTCCTCCTTGTAGAACGGCTCGGCGATCCGGTCGGAGACGATGCAGGCGCCGATCGGGGAGTAGCCCGAGGTCATGCCCTTGGCGCAGGTGATCATGTCCGGCACGTAGCCGAACTTGTCGCAGGCGAACATCGTGCCCAGGCGGCCGAAGGCGCAGATGACCTCGTCCGACACGAGCAGGACGTCGTGCCGGTCGCAGATCTCGCGCACCCGCTGGAAGTAGCCGGGCGGCGGCGGGAAGCAGCCGCCGGCGTTCTGCACCGGCTCCACGAAGACCGCGGCGACCGTGTCCGGGCCCTCGAAGAGGATCTGCTGCTCGATCTGGTCGGCGGCCCAGCGGCCGAAGGCCTCCGGGTCGTCGCCGAACACCGGGGCGCGGTAGATGTTGGTGTTCGCGGCCTTGTGCGCGCCCGGCACCAGCGGCTCGAAGGGGGCCTTCAGGGCCGGCAGGCCGGTGATGGCGAGCGCGCCCTGCGGGGTGCCGTGGTAGGCGAGCGAACGGGATATGACCTTGTGCTTGAGCGGCTTGCCCCGGAGCTTGAAGTACTGCTTGGCGAGCTTCCAGGCGGTCTCGACGGCCTCGCCGCCGCCGGTGGTGAAGAAGACCTTGTTGAGGTCGCCCGGGGCGTAGTCGGCCAGGCGCTCGGCCAGCTCGATGGCCTTGGGGTGGGCGTAGGACCACACCGGGAAGAAGGCCAGTTCCTGGGCCTGCTTGAAGGCGGTCTCGGCGAGTTCGGTGCGGCCGTGACCGGCCTGGACCACGAACAGTCCCGCGAGACCGTCGAGGTAGCGCTTGCCCTTGTCGTCGTAGATGTAGGTGCCCTCACCCCGGACGATGGTCGGGACGGGGGAGTGCTCGTACGAGGACATGCGGGTGAAGTGCATCCACAGGTGGTCGTACGCGGTGCGGCTGAGGTCCTTCTCGGTCACGGTTATCGGGTTCCCCACATGTAGGTCTGCTTCTTGAGCTTGAGATAGACGAAGCTCTCGGTGGAGCGCACTCCGGGCAGGGCCCGGATGCGTTGGTTGATGACGTCCAGCAGATGGTCGTCGTCCTCGCAGACGACCTCGGCGAGGATGTCGAACGAGCCCGCGGTCATCACCACGTACTCGACCTCCGACATGCCGGTCAGCGCGTCCGCGATCGACTCGACATCACCCTCGACATGGATCCCGACCATCGCCTGCCGGCGGAAGCCCACGGTGAGCGGGTCCGTGACGGCGACGATCTGCATCACGCCCTGGTCCAGCAGCTTCTGCACCCGCTGGCGCACGGCCGCCTCGGACAGCCCGACGGCCTTGCCGATGGCGGCGTACGGCCGCCGGCCGTCCTCCTGGAGCTGCTGGATGATGGCGAGGGAGACGGCATCCAGCTGGGGAGTGCCGTTCCTGGACTCGCGGGGCGAGTCCCTCCTGGACTCGCGGGACGAGTCCCTCTGCTCTGCGCTTCGACTGGCCACGGCCTCACTGTGCACGACGTCTCGACAGTTTCGCAAGGCTTGATCGATGAAATTCGTTGTTTGGGAGTGCCTACTCTGCGGATTTCGCAGGAGTGGGCGGTTCGGGGGTGTTGAAAACGTGGGTGTCCGGACTAGGGTGGGGTGTCTCAGTCACTGGACAGCCGGACCGGCTGGACACACTGCACAGCTCGAACCCTTGAACCAGATCAGGAGGCCGGCAGTGAGCACGGAGCTGCGTCGTCTGCGCAACCACATCGACGGTGAGTCCCGGGACGCCGCCGACGGACGGACCACCGAGGTGGTCAACCCCGCGACGGGCGAGGCGTACGCGACCGCGCCGCTGTCCGGTCAGGCGGACGTGGACGCCGCCATGGCGGCCGCCGCCACGGCCTTCCCCGCCTGGCGCGACACGACCCCCGCCGAGCGGCAGAAGGCCCTGCTGAAGATCGCCGACGCGTTCGAGGAGCGCGCCGAGGAGCTGATCGCGGCCGAGGTGGAGAACACGGGCAAGCCCACCGGGCTGACCCGCTCCGAGGAGATCCCGCCGATGGTCGACCAGATCCGCTTCTTCGCGGGCGCGGCGCGGATGCTGGAGGGCCGGTCGGCCGGCGAGTACATGGACGGGATGACCTCGATCATCCGCCGTGAGCCGGTCGGCGTCTGCGCCCAGGTCGCCCCCTGGAACTACCCGATGATGATGGCCGTGTGGAAGTTCGCCCCGGCGATCGCGGCCGGCAACACGGTCGTGCTGAAGCCGTCGGACACCACCCCGGCCTCCACCGTCCTGATCGCCGAGATCCTCGGCTCGATCCTGCCCAAGGGCGTCTTCAACGTCGTCTGCGGCGACCGTGAGACCGGCCGCATGATGGTCGAGCACCCGACCCCGGCGATGGCCTCCATCACCGGCTCGGTGCGCGCCGGCATGTCCGTCGCCGAGTCCGCCTCCAAGGACCTCAAGCGGGTCCACCTGGAGCTGGGCGGCAAGGCGCCGGTCGTCGTCTTCGAGGACACCGATATCGCGAAGGCCGTCGAGGACATCTCCGTCGCCGGCTTCTTCAACGCCGGCCAGGACTGCACGGCGGCCACGCGGGTGCTGGTCCAGGAGTCGATCCACGACGAGTTCGTGGCGGCGCTGGCGAAGGCCGCGTCCGAGACGAAGACCGGGCAGCCGGACGACGAGGACGTGCTCTACGGCCCGCTGAACAACCCCAACCAGCTGGCGCAGGTCACCGGGTTCATCGAGCGCCTCCCCGCCCACGCCAAGGTCGAGGCGGGCGGGCAGCGGGTCGGCGACAAGGGCTACTTCTACGCCCCCACCGTCGTCTCCGGCCTGAAGCAGGACGACGAGATCATCCAGAACGAGGTCTTCGGCCCCGTGATCACCGTCCAGTCCTTCACCGACGAGGACCAGGCCGTGGAGTGGGCCAACGGTGTCGACTACGCCCTCGCCTCCTCGGTGTGGACCAAGGACCACGGGCGCGCGATGCGGATGTCCAAGAAGCTGGACTTCGGGTGTGTGTGGATCAACACGCACATTCCGCTGGTCGCGGAGATGCCGCACGGCGGGTTCAAGAAGTCGGGCTACGGCAAGGACCTGTCGGGGTACGGGTTCGACGACTACACGCGGATCAAGCATGTGATGACTTCGCTCGACGCGTAGCCCCTCCGGGGGGTCGGCGGGGGTCGGTTGCTGTTGGTGTCGGGGTGCGGGGCTGTTGGTGGCTCTGCACCCCGGTGCGTTTTTCTGTGCGGGTGGGTGGGGGCTGGTCGCGCAGTTCCCCGCGCCCCTGGGGGGGGTGAGGGTCGGGGTTCTCTGCGGGTGGGTGGGGGGTCTTTCGCGCGGTTCCTCGCGCCCCTTCGGGGTGGGGGGGCGGGGTTGGGCGGGGAGTTTCTCGCGCTCCTGGGGAGGTGGGGGGCGATTTCTTGTTCTTCGGGGGGAGGCGGCACACTTCCGGGGTGCACCGGACTTCCCCTTTTTCCGCCTCTGTGTCCCGCCGCTCGCTGCTGCGCGCGCTCGGGGGTACCGCCGCGGCCGGCGCGCTGGCCGGCTGCGGGGTGCGGGGCGCCTACGTCCAGCCCGGCGAGCGTGCCGTGGCCGACAGGTCCGCCGCGGACCGGAGTCTGGTCTTCGCGAACTGGCCGCTGTACATCGACACCGATGACGACGACCCGCAGAAGCGGCCCACGCTGGACGCCTTCGAGAAGCGCACCGGCATCTCCGTCGACTACGTCGAGGAGATCAACGACAACGACGAGTTCTTCGGCAAGATCAGCCCGGCGCTGATGAACCACCAGCCGACCGGCCGCGACCTGATCGTCATCAGCGACTGGATGTGCGCCCGTTACGTGCGCCTCGGCTGGGTGCAGCGGATGGACCGCGCCCACCAGCCCAACGTGGCTAAGTACCTCGACCCGCTGCTGCGCTCGCCCGCCTTCGACCCGGGCCGCATGTTCACGCTGCCCTGGCAGTCCGGGATCACCGGCATCGCCTACGACCGCCGCAAGCTGGGCCGCGAGATACGCGGCGTGAAGGACCTGTGGGCGAGCGACCTCAAGGGCCGGGTGACCCTGCTCTCCGGTCTCGACGAGGCGTTCGCGCTGCTGATGCAGGGCAACGGCGTCGACATCACCCGCTGGCGGCCCGCCGACTTCCACGCCGTCTGCGACGAGGTGGAGCGCCAGGTCCGCCGCGGCCAGATACGCCGCTTCACCGGCAACGACTACACCAAGGACCTGGTCAGCGGTGACGTCCTCGCCTGCCAGGCCTACTCCGGCGACGTGATCCAGCTCCAGGCGGACAACCCCGACATCCGGTTCGTCGTCCCCGAGGAGGGTGCCGAACTCTGGTCCGACTCCCTCATGATCCCGGACCGGGCGAGCCACAAGGCCAACGCCGAGCGCCTGATGGACTACTACTACGACCCCGAGGTCGCCGCGGAGCTCGCCGCCTGGGTCAACTACGTCTGCCCGGTCCCGGCGGCCAAGGAGGTCCTCGCCGCCTCCAAGGACAAGGACACGGCGGCCCTCGCGGACAACCCCCTGATCTTCCCCGACAGCACCATGCGCGAACGCCTCGCCATCGCCCGTGACATCACGTCCACGGAACGGCTGGAGTTCGCCAAGCGGTGGAACGCGATCGTGGGGCTGTAGGACTCGTCTGCTCCCACGCCGGTCCCCTCACCCCCCGTGAGTGTGACCGGCATCACAGTGCGCCCGCTCTTGTTGTCAGGTCATCATATGACCTGACCGTCGGCGACGAGGCCTGGCAGTGAGGTGCGTCGGGCGTCCGGACGGCAGAGCGAGACAAGGATGTTGCGCATGAACGACCAGGAGAGGTCCGCCCCGCCGCGTGTCGGTGTGGTGGGACTCGGGGCCATGGGGCTCGGGATGGCGCGTAGCCTGCGGAGCGCGGGGTACGACGTGGGGGTCCACGACCTGCGGGCCGACGTGGCGGCGGAGTTCGCCCGGGAGGGCGGCACCGCGTACGCGACCCCGGCCGAACTGGCCTCCGTCGTCGATGTCCTGGTCGGCGTCGTGGTCAACTCGGCACAGACCGAAGCGGTGTTGTTCGGTGAGGGCGGGGCCGTCCCGCGGCTGCGGCCCGGCGCCGTGTTCGTGATGTGCTCCACCGTGGACCCCGCCCGGTCCGCCGAACTCGCCGACCGGCTGGCCGAGTCGGGCGTGCTCTACCTGGACGCTCCCGTCTCCGGCGGTGCCGTGCGTGCCGCGGCCGGCGAGCTGACCATGATGACCTCCGGGCCGGCCGAGGCGTACGCCCTCGCCGGACCCGTGCTCGACGCCATGAGTGCCACGGTCTACCGCCTGGGCGAGAGCGCCGGGCTCGGCTCCAAGGTCAAGGTGGTCAACCAGCTTCTCGCGGGCGTGCACATCGCCGCGGCCGCCGAGGCGATGGCGCTCGGCATCCGGGCCGGGGTGCCGGCCGAGGCGCTGTACGAGGTCATCACCCACAGCGCGGGCAACTCATGGATGTTCGAGAACCGCATGGCGCACGTGCTCGCCGGTGACTACACGCCCCTGTCGGCGGTCGACATCTTCGTCAAGGACCTCGGGATCGTCCTCGACTCCGCCCGCCCCGAGCGGTTCCCGCTGCCGCTCGCCGCCACCGCCCACCAGATGTTCCTCCAGGCCGCGGCGGCCGGCCTCGGCGGCGAGGACGACAGCGCGGTGATCAAGATCTTCCCCGGCATCGACCTGCCGGAGCCGACGGAGGGCTCGAACTGACATGGGAATCCGACTCGGCTGCATCGCCGACGACTTCACCGGCGCCACGGACCTGGCGAACAACCTCGTACGCGCGGGCATGCGCGTGGTCCAGCTGATCGGCGTACCGGACGACGGCGACGAGCGCGCCCGCCGCGAGGCCCGCGACGCGGACGCCGTGGTCGTCGCGCTCAAGTCGCGCACCGTGCCGGCCGCCGACGCCGTCGAGGCCTCGCTGAAGTCCCTGGCCTGGCTGCGCGCCATGGGCGCGGAGCAGATCTACTTCAAGTACTGCTCGACCTTCGACTCGACGCCGGCCGGCAACATCGGACCGGTCACCGAGGCCCTGATGGACGCGCTCGGCACCGACTTCACGGTCGCCACCCCCGCCTTCCCCGACAACGGACGCACGGTCTTCAAGGGCCACCTGTTCGTGGGGGACGTGCTGCTCGGCGAGAGCGGCATGCGGCACCACCCGCTCACCCCCATGACCGACTCCGACCTGGTGTCGGTCCTCGGCACGCAGACCAAGCGCCCCGTCGGCCTCATCGACCACACGGCCGTCGCCCGGGGCGCGGAGGCCGTCCGGGACCGCGTCGCCGGACTGCGCGAGCAGGGCACCGGGATCGCCATCGTGGACGCCGTCTCCAACGACGACCTCGTGACCCTCGGCGAGGCCGTCCGGGACCTTCCCCTGGTGACCGCCGGCTCGGGGCTGGCCATCGGGCTCCCCGCGAACTGGGGGTTCGAGCCGTCCCCGGCCGCCGCGCAGCTGCCGCCGGCCGGCGGGCACCGGGCCGTGGTCTCCGGGTCCGTCTCCGCCGCCACCAACCGGCAGGTCCGCGAGTTCCTGGACACCGGCCGGCCCGCCTACCGCGTGGACCCGCTGCGCGTCGCGGCCGGTGAGGACGTGGCCGGCGAGGCCCTGGCCTTCGCCGGTGCCCACCTCGCCGACGGGCCCGTCCTCGTCTACTCCACCGAGGACCCCGACGCCGTGCGCGACGTCCAGGGCAGGCTCGGCGCGGCCGAGGCCGGCGAACTGGTCGAGCGGACCCTCGCCCGGGTGGCGCGCGGACTCGTCGAGCGCGGAGTGCGCCGGCTCGTCGTCGCGGGCGGCGAGACCTCGGGCGCGGTCGTCCAGGCCCTCGGTCTCACCGGGCTCAGGATCGGGCCGCAGATCGACCCCGGCGTGCCCTGGTGCGCGGCCGTACTGCCGGACGAGGCCACCCGGCCCGGCGCGGACACCCGGCCCGGCGCGGGGGCACGGCCCGGCGAGGACGACCGGTCCGGCGGGGACACGCTCCACATCACGCTGAAGTCCGGGAACTTCGGCGGTCCCGGCTTCTTCTCCGACGCGTTCACCCTGCTGGAGACGTCATGACCGGCCCCGGCACCGCGGTGGAGGAGGCGCGGCGCGAGATCGTACGGGTGGGCACGAGCCTGTTCGCCCGCGGGTACGTCCACGCCAGCGCCGGCAACATCAGTGCCAGGGTGCCCGACGGCCACCTGATCACCCCGACCGACGCCGCCCTCGGCTTCCTCGAACCCGGCAGGCTCGCCCTCGTCGGCGCGGACGGCGAGCAGATCGCGGGCGACCGCGCCAGCAAGACCCTGACGCTCCACCGGCGCATCTACGAGGCCGATCCCAGCGCCCGCTTCGTCGTCCACACCCACTCCACCCACCTGGTCGGGCTCACCCTGGCCGGTGTGTGGAGCGCGGACGACGTCCTTCCGCCGATCACGCCGTACTACGTGATGAAGGTCGGGCACGTGCCCCTCGTCCCCTACCACCGGCCCGGCGACCCGCGCGTGGCCGATCTGGTGGCCGAACGCATCGCCGCGGGCGCGGCGAACGGCACGCCCGTCAGGGCCGTGCTGCTGGACCGGCTGGGCCCCGTGGTCTGGGGGCCCGACGCGGCCGCCGCCCTGGCGGTCCTGGAGGAACTGGAGGAGACGGCCCGCCTGTGGCTCCTCACCGGCCGGCGGCCCGAACCGCTCCCCGCCCCCGCCCTCGCCGAACTGCGTGACGTGTTCGGCGCCGCCTGGTGACCCGCCAGGTCCCAGGACTCACCTGTCCGGGCCCGGCCCCCATCGGCCCGGCCGCCATCGGCCCGGCCTCCACCGGCCCGGCTTGCCGGACCACCGGTCCCGCCCGCGTCGCCTGCCGGTGACGCACCTCCCCGTCCCCCGTTCCCGACCCCGCCGTACTGCCGTCCCCGTCTGACAATCCCTCCGAGCCGCTCCAAGGATTCGTCATGTCTCTCCCCGCGGTCGCCACCGAAGCCGACCTCACCCGCGAGAACGCCGTCTTCCGCAAGGTCGTCCGGCACATCGTCCCCTTCCTCGTCCTCTGCTACATCGTCTCCTACCTCGACCGCGTCAACGTCGGCTTCGCCAAGCTGCAGATGTCCGACGACCTCGGGTTCAGCGAGGCGTCGTACGGCCTCGGCGCCGGACTGTTCTTCATCGGGTACTTCCTCTTCGAGGTCCCCTCGAACCTGCTGCTCCAGCGCGTCGGCGCCCGCACCTGGATCGCCCGGATCATGATCAGCTGGGGTGTGGTCTCGGCGGCGTTCGTGTTCGTCACCGGCGAGAAGACCTTCTACGTGCTCCGGTTCCTGCTCGGCGCGGCCGAGGCGGGCTTCTACCCCGGAGTCATCCTCTACTGCACCTACTGGTTCCCCTCCTACCGCCGGGCCCGCGTCATCGCGATGTTCATGTCGGCCATCCCCGTGGCGGGCATCTTCGGCAACCCGCTCTCCGGCTGGATCCTGGACGCGTTCCACGGCGTGGGCGGCTGGCAGGGCTGGCAGTGGATGTTCGCGCTGGAGGCGGTCCCCGCGCTCATCGTCGGCGTGGCCACGCTGTTCTACCTCGACAACGGTGTGCGCGACGCGAAGTGGCTCAGCGACGAGGAGAAGGACGTCATCGAGCGGGCGCTCGCCGAGGACGCCCCGCAGCAGGCGGCGCACGGCAAGGTCCGGGACGGCTTCCGCGATCCCAAGGTGTGGCTGATGAGCCTCATCTACTTCTGCTTCATCATGGGCCAGTACGCGCTGACGTTCTGGATGCCCACCTTCGTCGAATCCACCGGCATCAAGGGCAACTTCGCGATCGGTGTGCTCAGCGCGGTGCCGTTCCTCGCCGCCCTCGTCGCGATGAACCTGTTCGGCCGCTCCGCCGACCGGCGCCGCGAACGCCGCTGGCACCTGGTGGTCCCCAGCCTCATGGGCGCCGTCGGCTTCTCGCTCGCCGCCTCCTGGTCCGGCTCGACCGCGCTGTCCCTGATCGCGCTGTCCTTCGCCGCCGCCGGTGTGCTCACCTGCGCCCCGCTCTTCTGGTCGCTGCCCACCGCCTTCCTCAGCGGCACCGCCGCCGCGGCCGGCCTCGCGGTCATCAACTCGGTCGGAAACCTGGCCGGGTTCGCCAGCCCGTACATGATCGGCGCCCTCAAGGACAGCACCGGATCGGCCTCGATACCGATGTACGTCCTGGCGCTCAGCCTCGTCGTCGGAGCCGCCGCCGTACTCGCCACCAAGAAGGACGTCGTCAACCGCTGACCGGCGTCGGCGGCGGGACCGGATGTGCGGATCCGGTCCCGTCGCACCCCCAGCAGTCACAGGAGTCACCATGCCGAGGTTCGCAGCGAACCTGTCCATGATGTACACGGAACACCCTTTCCCGGCCCGCTTCGCCGCGGCCTCGGCCGACGGGTTCGAAGCCGTCGAGTACCTCTTCCCCTACGCGTACGAAGCCGCCGCCCTGCGCCGCCTGCTCGACGAACACGGCCTGCGGCAGGTGCTGTTCAACGCACCGCCCGGCGACTGGGACGCGGGGGAGCGCGGGACCGCCGCCCTGCCCGGACGCGAGGCGGAGACGCGCGCCGGCGTCGAGCGCGCGCTGGAGTACGCGGCCGCCCTCGGCTGCCCCCGGGTGCACGTGATGGCCGGGCTGGTCCCGGCCGGCACCACCGCCGCCGAGGCGGCCCGGTACCGCGACACCTACCTCGCCAATCTCGCCTGGGCCGCCGAGCGGGCCGCCGCGGCCGGCGTGGACATCCTGATCGAGCCCATCAACCACCGTGACATGCCGGGCTACTTCCTGCACCGGCAGGCCGAAGCCCACGCGATCGTCCGGGAGCTGGGCACGACCGCGCTCGGAGTCCAGCTCGACCTCTACCACTGCCAGATCACCGAGGGCGACCTGACCACGACCCTGCGCCGCGACCTGCCGACCGGCCGGGTCGGCCATCTGCAGATCGCGGGCGTGCCCGACCGGCACGAACCCGACACGGGCGAACTGGACATCCGCCATCTCTTCGACGTGATCGACGAGTTGGACTTCGAGGGGTGGATCGGCTGCGAATACCGCCCCCGCGCCGGCACGAGCGAGGGGCTCGGCTGGTTCGACGACTACCGAGGAGCACACGCATGAGGATCGTCATCACCGGAGGCTTCGGCTTCCTGGGCCGCCAGGTCGCCGAACGCCTCCTGGAGAAGCGGACGTTCCGCGGCGCGCCGCTCGGCCGGCTCGTGCTCGCCGACCTGTTCGTCCCCGAGGACCCGCCGCTCGGCGCCGACCCGCTCGTGGACGTCGTACAGGGCGACCTGACCGCACGCCTCGGCGAGCTGTTCGCCGAGCCCGTGGACGCGGTGATCCACCTCGCGTCCGCCGTGTCGGCCGAGTGCGAGGCCGACTTCGACCTCGGCATGGGCGCCAACGTGGACACCACCCGCGCCCTGCTCGAAGCCGCCCGCGCCCAGGCCGCGGCCGGCGGCCCGCTGGTGCGGCTGCTGTTCTCCAGCAGCGTCGCCGTCTACGGCTCCGACCCCGCGCTGCCCCTGCCCGAGGTGGTCAGCGAGGCCACCCTGCCGACCCCCCGGTCCAGCTACGGCGTGCAGAAGCACGTCTGCGAGCAACTGGTCGCCGAGTACACCCGCCGCGGCTTCCTGGACGGCCGTGTCGCCCGCCTGATGACCGTGTCCGTGCGGCCCGGCAGGCCCAACGCCGCCGCGTCCGGCTTCCTGTCCGGGATCATCCGCGAGCCGCTGGCCGGCCTCCCCGCCGTCTGCCCCGTCGACCCCGCGCTGCGCGTCGCCCTGGCCTCGCCCCGCCGCACGGTCGAGGGCATCCTCAAGGTCGCCGAGCTGGAGCGCGGCGGCGCCCCCGGCCTGCTCGACGGGCTGATCCCGGTCAACCTGCCGGCGCTCACCGTCACGGTCGCCGAGATGCTGGACACGCTGCGCCGGGTCGCCGGTGACACCGCCGCCGACCTGGTGACGGTCGCGCCCGCGCCCGCCGTCGAGGCCATCGTGGGCTCCTGGCCCGCCCGCTTCGACAACGCGCGCGCCGCCGCGCTCGGACTGGCGGCCGACCCCGACTTCGAGTCCGTCGTACGGGACTACATCGCCGCCCACGGCGACGCCGTGTCCGCCGTCACCGCGCTCGAAGCCGGGCGCCCGAGCGTGGATCGATAGACTGAAAAGCATGTTTTCCAAGGTGAGCGGTCCCGTGCGGCTCGCGGACCGGGTCGCCGCGATTCTCGCGGAGGAGATCGAGTCCGGAGGGCTCGCCGAGGGCGACCGGCTGCCGACCGAGGTGGAGCTGGTCAAACAGCTCGGCGTCAGCCGGACGGTCGTCCGCGAGGCCGTGTCGCGGCTGCGCAACGCCGGTCTGGTCGAGCCGCGCCAGGGGCTCGGCGTCTTCGTGCTGCCCCGGCGCACGCGGCCGCTCGACCTGGAGGCGGAGTCCCCCGGCACCAGGTCCAAGGTGTTCCAGATCGTCGAGGTCCGCTCCGCCCTGGAGGGCGAGGCGGCCGCGCTGGCCGCCACCCGCGCCACCCCGGACGACCTCGCCCGGATGCGGCAGGCGCTGGACGCGCTGGACGCCGCGGTCGCGGCCGGCGGCGACGGCGTGGACGAGGATCTCGCCTTCCACCGCTCCATCGCCGAGTCCACCGGCAACGACGTCCTCGTCTCCACGGTGCGCTACCTCGGCGAGGTGGCCCGCGGCGGCATCCGCGTCACCCGTGCCAACGAGGCCCGGCGCGGCGACTTCATCGAGGCCGTACGGCTGGAGCACCACGCCATCCTCGCGGCCGTCGAGGCCCGCGACCCCGAGGGCGCGCACGCCGCGGCCCGCCGCCACATGCGGCACGCCGCGGCCAGGCTCCAGGACGCGGACGACGGCTTCTGGACGGAGAACGGCGACATCGACGTGGAGCTGGGCCCGAAGACCTGACCCGCCGTCCGGCACCGCCGGGTCAGTCCCAGCAGGCGGTGTCGCTGTCCGCCTCGGTGCCCACCGTCACCACGTAGACGACGCCGTTCCCC
Organism: Streptomyces sp. NPDC090108; assembly: GCF_044747185.1. Lineage (NCBI taxonomy): Bacteria > Bacillati > Actinomycetota > Actinomycetes > Kitasatosporales > Streptomycetaceae > Streptomyces > Streptomyces sp. NPDC090108. The sequence continues at coordinate 98,826 of NZ_JBIVDQ010000001.1, read as the reverse complement.
GCCCGGGGCGCGGAGACGAACCCGCGGGTGTCGAAGCCGATCTGGAACATCAGGTGCCGCCCCCGCGTGGTCCTCGTCCAGCAGGCGCCGTCCACGCTCGGGGGCGGTGCGTCGGGGTACGGATCGCGCCGGGCCCGCCAGCCCGCCGGGGCGGCCTTCTGCGCGTAGTGGGCGAGGACGTCCTCGGGCCTGCCCGGGAAGGCGTACACGCGGTCCGCGTGCAGCCACGCCGGACCACTGCTGTCGTCGTCGCACTCCGTCGTCACGCCCGCGTCGCGGTGGTCGGCGGGAGCGGTGGCGCGGGCGGGTGCCGCGTCGAACAGCGGGTCGGCCGCGAGCCGCGCGAGTTCGGCGTCCGCTTCCTTGTCCTCGCAGCTCAGGCCGCCGAAGACGGAGCATCCGCCGAGGAAGGCCGCGGGCAGCAGGAGGGACACCGCCAGTCCGAGACGGGCGCGCGTGGACGGTGGGCGGGCACGCGTGGACGGCGGGACGGGCGGCAACGGTCCTCCTGGGGTGGGGCGGACGAGGGCCGGACGAGCCCCCGCCCCGTCCGGTGGACGCCTCCGGTGCGCGGCCTTCGAGGCGGCAAGTGCCCCGCGTGCGTGGCGAGACGGCGTCACGTCATATCTGTGACGCATCTGTGGGGTCCGAGGTTGCGGCAGAGGCCGCCGCCGGGCGCTAGCGGGTCAGCGCCAGGGCGCCCACCGACGCCGCGACCGCGCACACCGCCAGTACCGCGCCGGTGCCCATCAGCCGGGCCACCGGCACCCGGACGCCGTACGCGTGGCAGCGCTCGTACCAGAGCAGGGTCGCCAGCGAGGCCCACGGTGTGATCACCGGGCCGGCGTTGACGCCGATCAGCAGGGCGAGGAGCTGGTCGTGGTTGGCGGCCGGGACGGCCGCCTCGCCGGCGAGGTAGACCGGGAGGTTGTTGAGCACGTTGGAGAGGCCGCCGCCGACCGCGGCCGCGCGGAAGAGGCCGAGGGTGTCGCCGTCACGGCCGATCGCCGCCGCGAGCAGCTCGTGCAGGCCGTGGGCGTTCACCGCCTCGACCACGAGGAACATGCCGGGGACCATCACCAGCAGCCGCCAGGGGATCAGGGAGATCCGCAGGGCGGCGCGGTCGCGGAGCGCGAAGGCCGCCACCACGACCGCCGCGGCCGTCGCGGAGGCCATCCACAGCGGCACGTCCGCCACCAGGATGGCGAGCAGGAAGCCGGCGCAGGCGAGCGCGCAGGCGCGGAAGAGCACCAGGTCGGCCGGGGCGGGCGGCTCCGGCGCCGTGTAGCGGGCCGCGCCGGTCCCGAGGGCCGTCGCGCCGCCGCCGGTGTCCGCTCCGGCGTCCGTGTCCGGCAGGCCGGGGGACTCGCGCCGGGCCGCGCGCCAGAAGAAGCACCACAGGCAGGCCATCGTCACCAGGACGGCCGCCAGCTGAGGAGCCCACATCCGCCCCGCCAGCTCCACGGGTGACAGCGCCACCCTGTTCGCGGCCAGCAGGTTCGTCAGGTTGGAGACGGGCAGCAGCAGACTCGCGGTGTTGGCCAGCCACACCGTCGTCATCGCCAGCGGCACAGGCGCGATGCCCACCCGGGTGGCGAGCGCCAGCATCACCGGGGTCAGCAGGACCGCGGTGGTGTCCAGGTTCAGGGCGATGGTGGTGACGGAGGCGAAGGCCACGCAGAGCAGGAAGAGGAGGGGATAGCTGCCCCGCCCGGCCCGGGCCATCCGTGCGGCCAGCACGTCGAACACCTGGGCCTGACTGGTCAGTTCGGCGAGCACGATCACGGTGGCCAGGAACGCCAGCAGCGGGGCGATCCGGGCCATCGCGTCGGAGGCCTGCGCCGTGGGCAGCACACCGGTCGCGACGCAGAGCAGCCCGATGGCCAGCAGGCCGATCGCCACCCTGTCGAGAACATGCAGACGGAGAAAGAAACGCACGCTGGGAAGGGTCGCACACGGGCGCCCGCACCGGGCCGGGGGAGCGGGGGAGCCGGGGCGGGGTGCCGGGAGCGGGGCGTCGGCGGACGAGGTGGCCGGAAAGGTTTTTGAACGCGTTCAATTGAAGGCGTACGCTCCTGTCCATGAGCGAAAGAGCCGCCCTGCTCAAGGGCATTCGCGTCTGGCTGGCCTTCTTCGTCGTGTGTCTCGCGCTCAGCGGGGCCACCGCCTTCCCGCTCGTCCACGAACTGCGCTGGACCGAGAGCGCGTTGCGCGCGATGTCCGCACCCGACCACCTGCCCGGGCTCATGGCCTGGATCACCCGGGTGCGCGAGGGCCTCGACACCGCCGACACCGACTACCCGTTCGTGCTCTACGGCACCGACTGGCTGGCGTTCGCGCACCTCGTCATCGCGGTCGCCTTCTACGGCCCCTACCGCGACCCGGTCCGCAACATCTGGGTCGTCGAGTTCGGCATGATCGCCTGCGCCGGCATCATCCCGCTCGCGTTGATCTGCGGACCCGTCCGCGGCATCCCCTTCTGGTGGAGCCTGATCGACATGTCCTTCGGGGTGTTCGGGATCGTGCCCCTGTACGTCGTACGCGAGAAGATCAAGCGCCTGGAGGCCTACGGCACGCCGGCGAGCGCCGTGGCCTCCACCGCTTGAACGCGACGCGGCTCCGGCTCGCCGGACCCGGGGGCACCCCTATCCGCGCTCGATGCGCTCCACCAGCTCCGCCGCCATCGACTTGATGGTCTCCAGGCCCTCGTGGCCCCAGGGGTGCGGGTCCTGGTCGACCGAGCAGATCGTGCCCAGCACCGTGCCCGTGCTGTCGATCAGCGGGGCCCCCAGGTAGGAGTGGATGCCGATCGCGTCGACGACGTGGTTCCCGGCGAAGCGCGGGAAGTCGCGGACGTCGTCCAGCACCAGGGCCTTGCGCCGCCTGACCACGTGCGGGCAGAAGCCGATGTCGAGGTCGCGCGGCATCACCCGGCCGGGCACCGGGTCCGCCAGCAGCGTGGAGTCCAGTTCCACGGTCATGTCGGAGACCGCGCTGTAGAGGCCGGCGAAGTACTGGCGGTTCTCGTCGACGAAGAAGTTGACGCCCGCGTAGCACCCGCCGGTACGCCTCGCCAGCTCGCGCGCGAACGCGTCGTACTCCGGGAGCGGCCGGTCCTCGATCCCCAGCTCCTTGAGCCGGCGTGCCCGGGCCTGGGCCTCGGGATCCTGCGGAGGGAGCAGGAGATGACGCATGCCTATCCCCGGCTCCCCTCCCGAGGGGGCTCTCGACACGCTCGCTGACATGGGCACTCCTTGACGTGGTCAGATGCTGGAAGTGATCAGGTGCTGCACGAGCGCGAGCAGGACCTGGATGCCGGAGCTCGACACGCGGGCGTCGCACAGCACCACCGGCACGCCGGGTTTGAGGTCCAGCGCGGCCCGCACCTCCTCCGGCGAGTAGGTGTGCGCCCCGTCGAACTCGTTGACCGCGACGACGAAGTCGATCCCGCGGCCCTCGAAGAAGTCGACCGCCGCGAAGGAGTGTTCCAGCCGCCGGGTGTCGGCGAGGACGACCGCGCCCAGCGCGCCGGCCGACATCTCGTCCCACAGGAACCAGAAGCGCTCCTGCCCGGGCGTGCCGAACAGATAGAGCACGTGGTCGGCGTCGAGGGTGATCCGCCCGAAGTCCATGGCCACCGTGGTGGTGGCCTTCTTCTCCACGCCGTCCAGCCGGTCCGTGGCGGCGCTGACCTCGGTCAGCAACTCCTCCGTGCTCAACGGGGGTATCTCGCTGACCGCTCCCACGAACGTGGTCTTGCCGACTCCGAAGCCACCGGCGACCAGAATCTTGATCCCCGTCGGCAGGGACCGGGCGCCGGAGGTCTCAGAGCCGCTTGAGGAGCCCATCCCGCAACGCCTCCAGAAGTTTCAGATCGGGGGCCGTGTTCGGTCCCCGCAGAGCCAGATCGAAAGGCCGCGCGGTGATCGCGCCGCGCTCGGCCAGGTCGGACAGCAGTACCTTGATCACCGTCGCCGGCATCCGGGTGAGACCCGCGATCTCAGCCACCGTCACCGGTGTCCGGCACAGGTCCAGCACCTGGCTGTGATCCAGGCCGAGGTCGTCGCGCAGCGCACCGCCGGTGGCCACCACCATGGTCATCAGGTCGAAGTGACGCGTGGGTTCGGTGCGTCCCTCGCTGACGGTGTACGGCCGGACCAGCCGCCCGACGGCATCGTCGAGCAGCGGCCTCTCCGGGTCCCCCGGCGCCTGGGGCATCGGTCACTGCTCCACCGACTGCCGTGGAGCGACCCCGAGGTGGCGGCGGACACCCTTGACCATCATGGTCATCTCGTAGCCGAGCACGGCCACGTCCGCGTCGGAGCCGGCCAGCACCGCGAGCAGGGCGCCCTGCCCGGCCGCGGAGACGAAGAGCAGCGAGTTGCTGAGCTCGGTCACGATCTGCCGTACGTCGCCGCCGTCGTCGAACTTCTTGCCCGCGCTGCGGGCCAGCGAGTACAGACCGCTGGACAGGGCGGCCAGGTGGTCCGCCGCGTCCGTGTCCAGGCCGTCCGCGGCCATCACGAGCCCGTCGGAGGACAGCAGCAGCGCGCTGCGCGTGTGCGGGACGCGCTGCAGGAGGCCGCTCAGCAGCCAGGAAAGATCTTCGCTCACCACGATCGCCTACTTCTTCTCGATGACGTACAACTGCTCGGGGTCGTCCGCGGTTCCGGACGCGTCCGCGGTCCCGCGGTCTTCCGCGGCCTCGGGCTCACGCCCAGCTTCGGGCCGACTCCCGGCTTCGGGCTGATCCCCGGCTTCGGGCTGACTGCCGGCTTCGGGCACGCTCCCGGCCTCGGGCGCGCCGGCGCCCTCGGACGCACCCGAGCCCTCGGGGCCTCGCGCGTCCCCGGGCGTACCCGCGTCTGCGGGGGCTGCGTCTGCCGGGGCCTCCGTGCCGGCGGGATCCTCGGCCCGGCGTACCCCGCTCCGGAAGGCCGCCATCAGGCCGGGATCGTGGTCGACGTCCGCCTCCGGCGTGTCCGGCGCGTCCGCGCGGGCGGCCTCCTGGCGGGCGGACTCCCGCAGTTCGGGTGCGAGGTTCTCCTGGCGCTGACGCTTGGGCAGCGAGGGGCGGCCGTCGTCCGTGTCACGGCTCGTCTCCTCGGACGCCGCGGCCCGCCGGGACGCCGGACGCGCGGGCGCGGGTGTCTCCCGGGCCGGAGCGTGCGCCGCCGGTTCCGTGCCGCGCGCCGACGCCGATGCCGATGATGCGGATGCGGATGCGGATGCGGATGCGGATGCGGATGCGGATGCGGATGCGGATGCGGGGGAGGGAGCGGGCGCGGGTGTCCTCGCGGACTCGGTGGCGGAGGCGTCCGCCTGTTCCTGCCGTGTCTCCGTCACCGCCGGCCGGCCGCCGATCAGTTCGGGCGGCAGCACGGCGACGGCCTGGGTGCCGCCGTACACGTTGTTCTGGAGCTGGACGACGATGCCGTGCCGCCGGGCGAGCGCGGAGACCACGTACAGGCCGATCCGGCCGTCCTTCAGGAGCTCGCCGAGCGCGACCCCGTCGGGCGCGGCGAGCAGGGCGTTCATCTGGTGGCGCTCGGCGGAGGTCATGCCCAGGCCGCGGTCCTCGACCTCGATCGCGAGCCCCGCCGGGACGTGTTCGGCGCGCAGCAGCACCTGGGTGTGCGGAGGAGAGAACACCGTGGCGTTCTCGACCAGTTCCGCCAGCAGGTGGACGACGTCGACGACCGCGTGCCCGTTCACCGTCCCCTCGACCGGGGGGACCATCTTGACCCGCGCGTAGTTCTCGACCTCGGCGGCGGCGGAGCGCATCACGTCGGCCATGCTGACCGGCCGCGTCCACATGCGGTGGGAGACCGCACCGCCGAGCACGGCCAGGTTCTCGGCGTAGCGGCGGATCCGGGTGGCCAGGTGGTCCACCCGGAACAGGCCCTTGAGCAGGTCGGGGTTCTCGACCTCGTTCTCCAGCTCGTCCAGCAGGCCGATCTCGCGGTGCACCAGCGATTCGAGCCTGCGCGCCATGTTGGCGAAGACCTCGAAGTTCCGCTCGTCGCGCGAAGGCGACCCCGGCGCGGCGAGGTCCCCGGTCCCTGCGCCGGGAGCAGGGGCGTGTACGGCGCCCGCGGTGGCCCGCTGGACCGACGCGATCTTGTCGCCCAGCCGGTCCAGCGCGTCCTCCGCCTGCTCCGGCAGCGCGCCGTCCGCGTTCCCGCGGCGCTCCAGCAGATCCTTGCTGCGGTCGAACTGCCGCCGGAGTTCGGCCAGTTCGGCCTGCCCGCGGGCCGCGAGCGCGCTCACCTCGGCATGCCGGTGGCCCAGGGCGCGTGCCTTCGTGACGGCCAGCAGCGCCGCGCTCGTCAGGATGCCGCAGACGATGAGCAGGGTGCCGGTGAGCAGGATCCAGAAGGCGCTTCCGCCGACACGGTCCGCCCCGACGTCGAAGAGCAGGGCGCCGGCCGCCGCTCCGGTGAGCGCGACCAGCACGGCGGGCAGCACCGCGAGGAGCACGATGTGGCGCACCGCGGCTCCGCCGCGCCCCGGCACGCCGCTCTCCGCCGCGTGCGCGTGCGGGGGGCCGACCGCCGTCGTCCCTTGCGGAGCGTGTGCGGGCAACGTCGAAGGTTCCTGCATCACAGTCCCTGGTTGCGTTTGGGCCGGCAGGCCAGAAGTGTGCGAGGCACGTTACAGGCAACGACTGTTCGCGTCACGAGCAGTTACGTCGTGGGCAATGGTTTATCAGATCGGGTGATCCCGGACCGAACCGCGTCTCCCGAGGGCACGACTGGTCCACCGTGTCCTCACCTGTGGTCCACGAAGGGACGCGCCCCGCCCGGCCGTATCGCCGGGACGCGTGCGCGGGGGGACGATGGAGGTGAGTGACGAAGGAGGTCCGACATGGGATCCGGAGCCTCGGACCGCGACACCTGGTACGCGCGCACGCCCTCGCAGGCCGAGGGAGAGCGCGACGAGGCGGGCGAACGCACGTCGGTCGAGTCGCACCCGGACGTCCTGAGGACCGAACCGTCCCAGGCGGAGGGCGAACGGACCGACGATCCGCGCACCGACCGCCCCCGCGGACGGTCGGCGAACGGATGACGGCCGGCTGACGACCCGTGGCGGCCGGGCGGGGGAGTGGGGTCCGACGGCCGTGACCGAGGGGCGGGACGGACGGCCGTGACCGGTGGGCCGTGCCCCGACGGCCGTGCCCGATGGCGATGCCCGACGGCCGTGACCGACGGCTGTGGCCGATGGCCGTCGCCGACGGCCCGGACGGGCCCCGCTGTGCTCCTACAGGCCCGCTTCCGTGCCCGTCTCCTTCGCGCGCAGTGCCCGCAGCGTGCCGACACGGTTCGTGGTGATGGAGTCGACGCCGAGGTCGAGCAGACGGCGCATGGAGCGACGGGTGTCCGGCGTCCACACCGACAGCAGGTAACCGGCGCGGTGGACGTGGGCCGCCAGGTCGCGGTCGACCAGGGAGAAGCGGTAGTTGAGCCAGCGCGGCCGCACCACGTCCAGCAGCGTGTGCCGGGGCGGGGCCAGCGTCGTACGCGTCAGGGCGATCTCGGCGGACGGGTCGGCCGCCCGGACGGCCAGCATGGCCTCCGCGCCCGCGCAGTAGTACACGCGGTCCCGGGCCCCGGCCTGCTGGACCACGTCCATGATCCGCTCGGCGGTGCGCCGGTCGACCGGGCCGCACAGGTCCGCCAGCACCCGCACGCCGTCCGTCGCGGCCAGCGCCTCTGCCAGGGTCGGCACCCCGCCGCCCGTGAGTCCGCGTACCTCCGCCGCCGACAGCGTGCGCAGCGGCCTGTCGACCTCCCACAGCCGCTTCAGCGTCTCGTCGTGCAGCAGCACGGGGACGCCGTCGCGGGTGAGCCGCACATCGATCTCGACCGCGTCCGCGCCCCGCGCGATGGCCGAACGCAGCGAGTCGAGGGTGTTCTCGCGGAAGCGGTAGGGGTCGCCGCGGTGGGCCACGGCAGTCACGGTCTGCATGGCCCCCATTCTTGCCGTACGGCCAGGGCCTTTCTTCCGGATCGGGCCGGGCCGGCCCCGCAGCGCCTCATCGCTCACCCGAGCGGGGTCCGGTGCGTGCGGCTGCGAGGCGGAGGAGCGCGCCGGCGCGGCGCGCCGGCAACGCCGTGGACGTGCGTGCCGGCCCCCGCGACCCCGGCGTGATCCGGAGGACAGGCCCTGGGTCAGCGGGCGAGCCTGCCGTTCGTGTACGTGTCGATCTCCGCGGCGATCCGGGCCTTGCCCGCCGTGTCCAGGAAGGACGCCTCGACGGCGTTCTTCGCCAGCGCGGCCACGCCCCGCTCGTCCAGGCCGAGCAGCCGGGCGGCCACCGCGTACTCGGAGTTCAGGTCGGTGCCGAACATCGGCGGGTCGTCGGAGTTGATCGTGACCAGCACGCCGGCGTCGACGAACGTCTTCAGCGGGTGCTCGTCGAGGGTGCGGACCGCGCGGGTGGCGATGTTCGAGGTCGGGCAGACCTCCAGCGCGATGCGGTGCTCGGCGAGGTGGGCGAGGAGCGCCGGGTCCTGGGCGGAACTGGTGCCGTGCCCGATGCGCTCGGCGCGCAGCTCCGTCAGCGCGTCCCACACCGTCTGCGGGCCGGTCGTCTCACCGGCGTGCGGGACGGAGTGCAGTCCGGCCGCGATGGCCCGGTCGAAGTAGGGCTTGAACTGCGGCCGGGGCACGCCGATCTCGGGGCCGCCGAGTCCGAAGGACACCAGGCCCTCCGGACGTATCCGGTCGTCGGTCGCCAGCCGGGCCGTCACCTCGGCGGACTCGAGTCCCGCCTCGCCCGGGATGTCGAAGCACCAGCGCAGTACGGTCCCGAACTCGGCCTCCGCCGCCTTGCGGGCGTCCTCGATGGCGTCCATGAACGCCTTCTCGTCGATGCCGCGCCGGACGGAGGAGTACGGGGTGATGGTCAGCTCGGCGTAGCGCACCTGCTGGCGCGCCAGGTCGCGGGCGACCTCGAACGTGAGCAGCCGTACGTCCTCCGGGGTGCGGATCAGGTCGACGACCGACAGGTACACCTGGATGAAGTGCGCGAAGTCGGTGAACGTGAAGTAGTCGGCCAGTGCCTCGGGGTCCGTCGGCACCTTCGAGTCGGGGTGCCGTGCGGCCAGCTCCGAGACGATGCGGGGGGACGCGGAACCCACGTGGTGCACGTGCAGCTCGGCCTTGGGCAGCCCGGCGATGAAGGCGTGCAGATCGTCGTGGGCCGGGCCGGCGGCGGGTACGCCTGCGGTCGCGGAGCTGAGCTCGGTCAAGGGGTCCTCCCCGGTGAACGGCACCCGTGGACTCGTGGTCCGGCAAGCGGGTGCGGGTGATCGGCTGATCGGATGACTCCCCAGCATCCTAGGCGCCCGGCGCCCGGCGCCCGGCGCCCGGCGCCCGGTGCCTAGGCGGCGGAGGCCCCGGTACCGGGCCTCCGGGGCGCGGAGAGCAGGCTTTAGCATGTCGGGACGGACGAGGGACGGGGATGGGGACATGACGGACGGGACACAGCCGGGCGCGGGCGAGGGGTTCGGCAATCCCTGGGCGCCGCCCGAGAGCAAGACCTCGCTGGAGAAGGGTGCCCAGCAGCCGCCGGTCCAGGACCGCATACCCGGGCAGCCCGTTCCGCAGGAGCAGCCGCCCGCGGCGCAGCAGCCGCCGGTGCCGCCCGCGGGGGTGCACGACCACCAGACCGTCACCTCCATGCCGGCCCCCGGCTTCGGCCCGCCCGCCGCGCCCCCGGCGCACGCGCCCGGTGGGGCCGCCGTACCGCCGCCGCCCGTCGCGCCCACCGGCCCCGGCATGGGCGCACCCGGCATGGGAGCCCCTGGCATGGGCGCACCCGGCATGGGAGTCCCCGGGGCGCCCGGCTACGGCTACCCCGCCTACCCGCAGGGCTACGGCTGGCCCGGCATGCAGGCGCCGCCGCGCAACAACATGGGCGTCGCCGCCATGGTGCTGGGCATCGTGTCCTGCTGCCTGTTCTGTGTCTACGGGGTGTTCTCGCTGGTGCTCGGCATCGTCGCCGTGGTCCTCGGCGTGAAGGCCAAGAAGCTGGCCGACCGCGGTGAGGCCACCAACCGGGGCCAGGCCCAGGCCGGCTTCATCACGGGCATCATCGGCATCGTCCTCGGCGTCGCGGTCATCACCCTGCTGATCGTCGCCTTCGCGATGGCGGCGACCCACAAGGACACGACGTTCGCGCCGTACGACAACCACGCTCCCGCCGCACCGGTGTCGGTGACGCGGGCCTGAGACCGGCCGCGCCCGGTCCGTACATCCGCCGCCCCGCTCACCCCCGGCCCCCCACGGCACGAGCGGGGCGGAGCCGTGTCCGCCCGCCGGAGTCCCGGTCGGCGCACGGTCCCGGCCCCGCCCCGACGGTTCCGGCGCCGCCCCGGCGGTCCCGGCCGCGGCAGACGGTTCCGCCCGCGCCGCCCGTGCCCGCCGGGTCTCACCCGCCTGCGCTGCCCCGGCCGTCCGGACCGCCTGCGCCGCTCCGGCCGCCTACGCCGTCCCGCCCGTGCCGGCCGTCTACGCCGTCGCGTCCGTGCCGGCCGTCTACGCCGTCGCGTCCGTGCCGGCCGCCTGCGCCGTCGCGAGCCGTTCCCGTGCTTCCATCAGCGCGAAGCCCAGCAGGTTGAGTCCCCGCCACCGCTCGGGATCCGACGCCGCCTCGTCGGAGGCGGCGAGGCCTATGCCCCACACCCGGTCCACGGGGCTCGCCTCCACCAGCACCCGCTCACCGGTGCCGAGCAGGAAGTCCCGGAGCGCGTCGTCCGCGGCGAACTTGTGCACGCTGCCCTCGACGACGATCCGGAAGCGCTCCCGCTCCCAGACCTCCTCGTCGAACCCCCGCACCAGCCGGCCGGCCTTCTTCGCCTCGGCGGGATGCGCCGCCGCGAGCACCCGGCGCTCGGCCTCCGGGTCCGCGAACAGCCGGGCCTTGCCGGCCATCATCCAGTGCTCGGCCGTCGCGTACTCCACGCCGTCCACCGTGAAGGGCGACGGCCACCACTGACTCAGGCAGCCCGCACCGGTCCGGCCGTCGGGCCGCGGGCGGTGCCCCCAGAAGTGCAGATACTTCAGGCGTCCGCCCCCGCGGACCTCCTCGACGAGCGTGCGCGTGTCCCTGATCCCCATGCACGCGAGTCTGGCAGGCGCCACTGACACTCCGTCCGTCCTTTTCCCGGCGGGCTCGACACCTGGTCGACAGATTCCGTCGCGTAACCAAAAGGCAACAACGGAATCACTTGTTGGCTCCCTATGCCTCTGTCAGGATCGGCACTCAAATCGAGCTGGAGCTACGCCACGACCCCTGGGACAGGGGGCCTGGCGGAGGAGAGCGACATGCACAATCCCGGCACCGCCCCCCAGGAACGATTCCCCGCACCGACCCTCTTCGCCGACGGCGCGCAGTTCATCGGGGGCCGCCTGACGAAGGGCACCTCGGGGCGCACCCACACCGTCGTCGACCCCGCGACCGGCGAGGCGGTGTACACCTACGAACTGGCCGGCGCCGACGACGTCGACGCGGCCGTCGCCGCCGCGCGCGCCGCCTTCCCCGCCTGGTCCGGCGCCACCCCGGGCGAGCGCTCCGACGCGCTGCACCGCTTCGCCGCCGTCCTCGCCGAGCGCGCCGAGGACTTCGCCCGCGCCGAGTCGCTCCAGTGCGGCAAGCCGCTCAAGCTCACCCGCGAGTTCGACGTGCCGGGCACCGTCGACAACACCGCCTTCTTCGCGGGCGCCGCCCGCCACCTCCAGGGGCAGTCCGCGGGGGAGTACTCCGGCGACCACACCTCGTACGTCCGCCGCGAGCCGATCGGTGTCGTCGGCTCCATCGCCCCCTGGAACTACCCCCTCCAGATGGCCGCCTGGAAGATCCTCCCGGCGATCGCCGCGGGCAACACGATCGTCCTGAAGCCCGCCGAACTGACCCCGCTGACCTCGCTGCTCTTCGCCCGGGCCGCCACGGACGCGGGCATCCCGGACGGTGTCGTCAACATCGTCAACGGCACCGGCAAGGAGGCGGGCGAGCACCTGGTCGCCCACCCCGACGTCGCCATGACCTCCTTCACCGGCTCCACCGCCGTCGGCAGGCGGGTCGCCGAGATCGCCACCGCCGGAGTCAAGCGCCTGCACCTGGAACTGGGCGGCAAGGCGCCCTTCCTCGTCTTCGACGACGCCGACCTGGACGCCGCGGTCAACGGAGCCGTGGCCGCCGCGCTCATCAACACCGGCCAGGACTGCACGGCCGCCACGCGCGCGTACGTGCAGCGCCCCCTGTACGAGGCCTTCGTCGAGCGGACCGCCGCGCTGATGGAGACGGTACGGCTCGGTGACCCCTTCGCCCCCGGCACCGACCTCGGACCGCTCGTCTCGCACGCCCACCGCGACCGCGTCGCCGCGTTCGTGGACCGGGCGCGCGGCTACGCGCGCGTGGTGACCGGGGGAGAGGTGCCGAAGGGGGAGCTGGAGAACGGCGCCTTCTATCCGCCGACCCTCGTCGCGGACGCGGCCCAGGACAGCGAGATCGTCCAGTGCGAGGTCTTCGGACCGGTGCTGGCGGTGCTCCCCTTCGACACCGACGACGAGGGCATCGGCCTGGCCAACGACACCCCGTACGGCCTGGCCGCCTCCGCCTGGACCGGGAACGTCTACCGCGCCAACCGGGCCACCCGCGAGATCAAGGCGGGCTGTGTGTGGATCAACGACCACATCCCGATCATCAGTGAGATGCCGCACGGCGGGTACGGCGCCTCCGGCTACGGCAAGGACATGTCGGCGTACTCGTTCGAGGAGTACACGCAGGTCAAGCATGTGATGTTCGACAACACGGCGGTGGCCCGCAAGGACTGGCACCGCACGGTCTTCGGCGACCGGTTCTAGGTACGCCTCTCCCCGCCCCCGGCGGACCCCCACGCCCGCGCCCCCCACGCGCACGCCCGGCACGCGTGCGGCCCCTCCGCCTCGCGGCCGCACGCACCGGACACCGTCGTCCCCGTCTCCGGGGCGCGGACGGCACCGCGGTCCGGCCCCGCCCCCCGCCAGAGCGACCCGTTCACCGACGAAAGGGCACCACGCGCATGGAGCAGTACGAGCCCGAACGCCCGACCCCTGCCCAGGTGGCCGCTCTGCGGCGCAGCCTGCGCAACGGGCGGGCCGCCATGTCCCGCCGTTCCCTGCTGCGCGCCTCCGCCGGCGGGGCGCTCGCCGCCGGCGGACTCGGGGCGCTGAGCGGCTGCGGCATCCCGGCGGCCGGACAGACCCGGGGCGGCCTGTCCGCCGAGGACCACTCGGCCAAGGAGAAGACGGTGCACTTCTCCAACTGGACCGAGTACATCGACATCGACGACAGCGGCAAGCATCACCCCACGCTCGACGTCTTCCGCCGGCGCACCGGCATCCAGGTCCAGTACACCGAGGACATCAACGACAACAACGAGTTCTTCGGCAAGATCAAGCCGCAGCTCGCCGCGGGCCAGGACACCGGCCGCGACCTCGTCGTCCTCACCGACTGGCTGGCCGCCCGGCTGATCCGCCTCGGCTGGGTGCAGAAGCTGGACCCCTCGAACCTGCCGCACGCCTTCGCCAACCTCTCGCCCCAGTTCCGCTCCCCCGACTGGGACCCGGGCCGCGCCTACTCCTACCCCTGGACCGGCATCCCGACCGTCATCGCCTACAACAAGAAGGCACTCGACGGCGTCGAGGTGAAGTCCGTCTCGGACCTCCTCGACAACCCGAAGCTCAAGGGCCGGGTCGGCTTCCTGTCAGAGATGCGCGACAGCGTCGGCATGACGCTGCTCGACATGGGCAAGGACCTCCGGACGTTCACCGACGACGACTTCGACGCGGCGATCGCCCGCATGCAGAAGGCCGTCGACAGCGGCCAGATCCGCCGCTTCACGGGCAACGACTACACCTCCGACCTCACCAAGGGCGACTTCGCGGCGTGTCTCGCCTGGGCCGGGGACGTCGTACAGCTCAAGGCGGACAGCAAGGACATCGACTACGTCATCCCGGACAGCGGATACCATTCTGCGACCGACAACCTGCTGATCCCCAACAGGGCGCGTCACAAGACGAACGCCGAGCGACTGATCGACTTCTACTACGAACCCGATCAGGCCGCCGCGCTCGCCGCCTACATCAACTACGTCACTCCGGTCGACGGTGTACGGCCGTACCTTGCGAAAATCGACAAGGCCGCGGCGGACAACCCGCTGATCGTGCCCGACAAGACCATGCAGGCGAAGTCCCATGCCTTCCGCTCCCTGAGCCAGAAGGAAGAGACGACATACGAAGAGAAGTTCGCGAAGCTCACAGGGGCGTGACGACGATGAAGACCACAGACAACGGCGGCGACGTCCGCCTCGCCGGGATCGGCAAGACCTACGGCTCCTTCACCGCCGTGCACCCGCTGGACCTGACCGTGCCGCAGGGCTCCTTCTTCGCGCTCCTCGGCGCCTCCGGCTGCGGCAAGACGACCACCCTGCGCATGATCGCCGGCCTGGAGGAACCTTCCTGCGGGACCGTGCACCTCGGCGACCAGGACGTCACCCACCTGCCGCCGTACAAGAGGCCGGTCAACACCGTCTTCCAGTCCTACGCCCTCTTCCCGCACCTCGACATCTACGAGAACGTCGCCTTCGGCCTGCGCCGGCGCGGCATCAAGAGCGTGAAGATGCAGGTCGAGGAGATGCTGGACCTCGTCCAGCTCGGTGAGCAGGCCCGCAAGAAGCCGCACCAGCTCTCCGGCGGCCAGCAGCAGCGCGTCGCCGTGGCCCGCGCCCTCATCAACCACCCCAAGGTGCTCCTCCTCGACGAGCCCCTCGGCGCCCTGGACCTGAAGCTGCGCCGCCAGATGCAGCTGGAGCTCAAGCGCATCCAGACCGAGGTCGGCATCACCTTCATCCACGTCACGCACGACCAGGAGGAGGCCATGACCATGGCCGACACGGTCGCCGTGATGAGCGCGGGCCGCGTCGAGCAGCTCGGCTCGCCCGCCGACCTCTACGAGAACCCGCGCACCACCTTCGTCGCCAACTTCCTCGGCACCTCCAACCTCGTCGAGGCCGAGATCGACAGCCGCAGCGGCGACGACCTCGTGCTGAAGGCGGGCGACGGCAGGCTCGTGCTGCCCGCGGCCCGCTGCGCGGCCCCGGCCGGGACCGGCGGCAAGGTGCTGGTCGGCATACGCCCCGAGAAGATAGCCCTCGCCCACGCCGACGACGCCGGCTCCGTCCCCGACGGACGCAACCGCCTCACCGGGACGATCGCCGACGCGAGCTTCATCGGCGTCTCCACCCAGTACGTGATCGACAGCCCCGTGGGCGGCGAGCTCGCGGTCTACGTCCAGAACGTCGACCGTGACGCCCGGCTCGTCCCCGGCGCCGAGGTCGTCCTGCACTGGAACCCCGCCCACACCTTCGGTCTCGACGCGGCCCAGTCCCCGGACGCGGGCACGGCGGCCGTCGAGGAGGAGGTGGCCGCCTGATGACGACGCTCACCGAGGCGCCCTCTCCGCCCGCCCCCGCAGAGGCGTCCGGAAAGCCGCCGCGCCGGCGCGGCCGCCTCACCCCGTACTGGCTGCTGCTGCCCGGCATCCTGTGGCTGCTCGTCTTCTTCGCGCTGCCGATGGTCTACCAGGCCTCCACCTCCGTGCAGACCGGCTCCCTGGAGCAGGGCTACAAGGTCACCTGGCACTTCGTGACCTACTGGGACGCGATCAGCGAGTACTGGCCGCAGTTCGTGCGCTCCGTGCTCTACGCGGCGGCCGCGACCGTGCTGTGCCTGCTGCTCGGCTACCCGCTGGCCTATCTGATCGCCTTCCGCGCGGGCCGCTGGCGGAACCTGATCATGGTCCTGGTGATCGCGCCGTTCTTCACCAGCTTCCTGATCCGCACGCTGGCCTGGAAGACGATCCTCGCGGACAACGGCCCGGTCGTGCACGCCCTGAACACCCTGCACGTGCTGGACCTCACCGACTGGATCGGCTGGACGGCCGGCGACCGCGTCCTCGCCACCCCGCTCGCGGTGGTGTGCGGACTGACGTACAACTTCCTGCCGTTCATGATCCTGCCGCTGTACACCTCGCTGGAGCGGATCGACGGCAGGCTGCACGAGGCGGCCGGCGACCTGTACGCGCGGCCCTGGACCACCTTCCGCAAGGTGACCTTCCCGCTGTCGATGCCCGGCGTCGTCTCCGGCACGCTGCTCACCTTCATCCCGGCGGCCGGTGACTACGTCAACGCCGAGCTGCTCGGCTCCACCGACACCCGCATGATCGGCAACGTCATCCAGACGCAGTTCCTGCGCATCCTGGACTACCCGACGGCCGCCGCGCTCTCCTTCATCCTCATGGCCGCCATCCTGGCCATGGTCACGGTCTACATCCGGCGGTCCGGCACGGAGGATCTGGTCTGATGCCCGTCGTCACATGGCTCAAGCGCCATCTCGTCGTCATCGCCGGACTGCTGACGCTCGGCTATCTCCTGCTGCCGAACGTCGTCGTCACGGTGTTCTCCTTCAACAAGCCCAAGGGGCGCTTCAACTACGAGTGGCAGCACTTCTCGGCCGCCGCGTGGAAGGACCCGTGCGGGGTCGCCGGCATGTGCGGCTCGCTGTCCCTCAGCCTCCAGATCGCCCTGTGGGCGACGATCGGGGCGACCGCGCTGGGCACGATGATCGCCTTCGCGCTGGTCCGCTACCGCTTCCGCGCGCGCGGCGCCGTCAACTCGCTGATCTTCCTGCCGATGGCGATGCCCGAGGTCGTCATGGCGGCCTCGCTGCTCACCCTGTTCCTCAACATGGGCGCGCAGCTCGGCTTCTGGACGATCCTGATCGCCCACATCATGTTCTGCCTCAGCTTCGTCGTCACCGCGGTCAAGGCGCGCGTGATGTCGATGGACCCGCGGCTGGAGGAGGCCGCCCGGGACCTGTACGCGGGCCCGGCGCAGACCTTCCTGCGGGTCACCCTGCCGATCGCGGCACCCGGCATCGCCGCGGGCGCGCTGCTGTCCTTCGCGCTCTCCTTCGACGACTTCATCATCACCAACTTCAACGCGGGCTCGACGGTCACCTTCCCCATGTTCGTGTGGGGCTCGGCGCAGCGCGGCACGCCCGTCCAGATCAATGTCATCGGCACGGCCATGTTCCTGGTCGCCGTACTGTTCGTCCTGGTCTCGATGCTGATCACCAACCGCCGGAACCACCACAAGGCGTAGACCCTCTGTAGGGAGTTGAAATCATGGCCCCTAGCGCCATGAGCCGTGGCACAGACAACTGGATCTCCTCTCTCTCCGAAGCCCAGCCGGTCCCGTACTGGCTGGAAGACCCCGGCAAGCCCCACCCCGAAGCCGCCCTGACCTCCGCCGAGACCTGCGATCTGCTGGTCGTCGGCGGCGGTTACAGCGGACTGTGGGCCGCGCTCAACGCCAAGGAGCGCGACCCGCGGCGGGACGTGGTCCTGCTGGAAGGCCGCGAGGTGGGCTGGGCCGCCTCGGGCCGCAACGGCGGCTTCTGCGCCGCCTCCCTCACACACGGCCTGCCCAACGGGCTCGCCCGCTGGCCCGGTGAGATCCACCGGCTCCAGGAGCTCGGCGCGCGCAACCTCGACGAGATCGAGGCCGCGCTCGCCCGGCACGGCATCGACTGCGACTTCGAGCGCACCGGTGAGATCGACGTCGCCACCGAGGCCTACCAGGCCTGGGAACTGCGCGACTGGCACCGCGAACTGGAGGACAAGGGCCTCGCCGGCGGAATGGAGTTCCTGGACGCCGAGGCCGTGCGCGAGCAGGTGGACTCGCCCACCTTCACCGCCGGCCTGTGGGACCGCCGGGGTGTCGCCATGCTGCACCCCGCCAAGCTCGCCTGGGGCCTGAAGCAGGCCTGCGTCCGGCTCGGGGTGCGGGTGTACGAGCACACACCCGCGCTCACCCTGACCCAGTACGGCCCCGGGATGTCCGTCCGCACCCCCTACGGGTCGGTCCGCGCCCGCAAGACCGTGCTCGCCACGAACGTCTTCCCCAGCCTGCTGCGCCGCGTGCGCTCCTACACCGTGCCGGTCTACGACTACGCGCTGATGACCGAGCCGCTCGACGCGGACCGGCTGGCCTCGCTCGGCTGGAAGAACCGCCAGGGCCTCGGGGACGCGGCCAACCAGTTCCACTACTTCCGGCTGTCGGCCGACAACCGGATCCTGTGGGGCGGCTACGACGCGATCCACCACTACGGCGGCCGGGTGCGCTCGGAGTACGACGACCGCCCGGAGACCTACGCCAAGCTCGCCGGGCACTTCTTCACCTGCTTCCCGCAGCTGGAGGGCGTCCGCTTCACGCACGCCTGGGGCGGCGCGATCGACACCTGCTCGCGTTTCTCGGCGTTCTTCGGCACCGCCCACCGGGGCAGGGTGGCGTACGCGGCGGGCTACACCGGCCTCGGCGTCGGCGCCACGCGCTTCGGGGCCGACGTGATGCTCGACCTGCTGGACGGGGAGCGCACCGAGCGGACGGAACTGGAGATGGTGCGCAGGAAGCCGCTGCCGTTCCCGCCGGAGCCGTTCGCCTGGACCGGGATCGCGCTCACCAAGTGGTCCCTGGCCCGCGCGGACGCCCACGCCGGCCGCCGCAACCTGTGGCTGCGGACGATGGACCGGCTGGGACTCGGCTTCGACAGCTGAGGCCCCCCGAGGTGGTGTGACCCAAGTCACGTCCAAGAAGTCCGGCAAACCCGCGTAATGCCCGCCGGAGACCTCCCTCTCTTCCTCTGGGGCGCGATCGGCGTCCACGGGAAAGGGAGGTCTCTCATGGCTGGTGCGAAGACGGCGGTCGAGTGGCTGGCATCCGTCGCACCGGATCCGGAGGCGTGCCGCTGGGAATGGGAGCGCAGCCCCCTCGGGGTGGCCCTGCTGCCCGCGGGCAAGGCCTGGGACGTGCTCATCCTGCCGGGCGGCCTCGGCTATCCCACGCTGGACGTGCTCACCCGCGTCCTCGACCAGCCCGGCCCGGTGCTGGCCGACTTCGGGGACAACCGGGTGGGCTTCTTCGTACCCCCGGGCACGGCGGCCCGCTGGCTCGGCACCGGCATCCGCACCGCCGGACCCGGCACCTGGATCGTGGTGCCGTACCCGGGCCGCGCCACCCAGGGCGTGCGCTGGCTGGTGCCCCCGGACGGCTCCGGCACCCTCACCGACCCGGCCCTCCTGGAGCTGGCGATGCACGAGGCGGCGGCGGGGCCGGCCGGGGGAGGCGAGCGGTGACGCCCGCCCGCGCTTGCGGAGGGAGAGGTGACGTCCGTGCCCGCGGTGAGGAGCAGTGACGTTCGTGCCCGCGGTAGGGGGCGGTGACGTTCGCGCCCTCGGCGGGCGTGAGCGGTGACGTCCGCGCCCGCGGCGGGCACGAGCGGCGGGGAGTCCGTGCCGCTGTGGCCCGGCGGCCGTCGCGCACCTTGACAACGGGATTGGTCTGGACCAAGTTGAAGGCGCTCCGCTCCTCCAACTCCCCCATGCCCGGAGGCACTTGTGGAACGCTCCAGACCCCTGGTCGCTCTTCTCGCGGCCCTGGCCCTGGCCGTGCCCGGCGTCACAGCGCTCTCGTCGGCCGCCCGCGCGGCCGACGCGGACCTCGTCACGAACGGCGGCTTCGAGTCCGGCCTGGCCGACTGGACCTGCACGGCGGCGACGACGGTCACCTCGCCCGTGCACGGCGGCGGCAGCGCACTGCAGGCCACCCCGGCCGGCAGCGACAACGCCCCGTGCACGCAGACGGTGGCCGTCCGGCCGAACTCCACGTACACGCTGTCCGGTTACGTCCGCGGCGCCTACGTCTACCTCGGCGCCACCGGCACCGGCACCACCGACGTCTCCACCTGGACCCCCTCCGCCACCGACTGGCAGAAGCTGACCACCACCTTCACCACCGGCGCCGCCACCACCGGCGTCACCCTCTACACCCACGGCTGGTACGGCACCGGCGCCTACAACGCCGACGACATCTCCCTGACCGGGCCGGGCGGCGGCGGCGCCGGCCAGCCGCCCGCCGCGCCCACCGGCCTTCGTGCCACCGCCGTGACCTCGTCCTCCGTCGCCCTGTCCTGGTCGGCGGTGTCCGGCGCCACCGGCTACGCCGTCTACCGCGACGGGGTCAAGGTGCAGTCGCCGGGCGGGACCTCGGCCACCGTCACCGGCCTCACACCGTCGACGGCTTACAGCTTCCAGGTGAGCGCCGTCAACGCGGCCGGCGAGTCCGCCAGGTCGGCCGCCGTGACCGCCACGACCAGCGCCGGCGGCGGGGGCGGCGGCACCGGCGACCTGCCCGCCCACGCCCTGGTCGGCTACCTCCACACCACCTTCGCCAACGGCTCCGGCTACACCCGCCTCGCCGACGTCCCCGACAGCTGGGACGTCATCGACCTGGCCTTCGGCGAACCCACGTCGGTCACCTCCGGCGACATCCGCTTCAACCGCTGCCCGGTCACCGAGTGCCCGAACGTGGAGAGCGACGCCGACTTCAAGGCGGCGGTCAAAGCCAAGCAGGCGGCGGGCAAGAAGGTGCTGCTCTCGATCGGCGGCCAGAACGGCCAGGTCCAGCTCACCACCGCGGCGGCCCGCGACACCTTCGTCTCCTCGGTCGCGCGGATCATCGACACCTACGGCCTGGACGGCCTCGACATCGACTTCGAGGGCCACTCCCTGTCGCTCGACGCGAACGACACCGACTTCAAGAACCCCACGACACCCGTCGTCGTCAACCTGATCTCGGCGCTGAAGACCCTGAAGGCCAGATACGGGGCCACGTTCGTGCTGACCATGGCGCCGGAGACGTTCTTCGTGCAGATGGGCTACCAGTTCTACGGCACCGGCAGGTTCGGCGGCCAGGACCCGCGCTGCGGCGCCTACCTGCCCGTCCTCTACGCCCTGCGCGACTCCCTGACCCTGCTGCACGTCCAGGACTACAACTCGGGTCCGATCATGGGCCTCGACAACCAGTACCACTCCATGGGCGGCGCCGACTTCCACATCGCCATGACCGACATGCTGCTCACCGGCTTTCCCGTCGCGGGCGACGCCAACAACGTCTTCCCGCCACTGCGCCCGGACCAGGTGGCGATCGGCATGCCCGCCTCCGTCAACGCCGGCAACGGCTACGTGGCCCCGTCCGAGGTCACCAAGGCCCTGGACTGCCTCACGAAGCGGACGAACTGCGGCTCGTACCCGACGCACGGGACGTGGTCCGGCCTGCGGGGTCTGATGACGTGGTCGGTGAACTGGGACCGCTTCTCGAACTGGGAGTTCCAGAAGAACTTCGACGCCTACTTCGGCTGATCACCAGCGACAGCCCCGCCAGCAGCACGGCGCACAGCAGCCAGGCCGCCACCACGTCCAGCGGCCAGTGCCAGCCCCGGCGCACCAGCCCGTACGACACCCCCAGCACGAGCGCCGCGCAGGCGCCGACGAGGATCCGGCGGGCGGCGGGGGAGCGGAGCCAGGGCAGCAGGAGCAGGGTCGCGGCGCCGTAGCCGACCCCCGCCGTCGCCGTGTGGCCGGAGGGGAAATAGCCGACGGCCGGGGGCACCACGGGGGTCCCCGGCCGTGCGGTCCACTCCTTCAGCGGCACGACGACCGCCGGCAGCAGGACCATCAGGACGGCCGCGGCCAGGGGCGGCAGCCACCACCGGTGCGTGCCGGTGGCGCGGCCGTGCCAGGCGGTCCAGCCCAGCGCGAGCACCAGGACCGGCACCGCCACCTGGACGTCGCCGAGATCGGAGAGGAGTTCCGAGAACCGGTCGGGGTGCACGAGTGCCCGGCTGAGCCGGGCGTCGAGCCGCAGCAGCGGACCGTGGCCGACGACCTGCCAGGTGATCAGGGCGAACAGGAGGGCCGGGACACCTAGGAGAGCGGCGTGCACGGCGCGCGGGACGCGGGGGCCGGGCTGCTGGGGAGTCGACACGCGTTCCAGCTTCTCAGGTGCGGCACGGAGAGCGGCGCAGGAGAAGGCGCCGGAAGAAGCCGGAGAACCGGCTGAGGAGAAGCCGCCGGAAAAAGGAGGAGGTCGGCCGCCCCGGAACAAGGGGGGGTGGTTCCGAGGCGGCCGACCGGACCGGAGTGCCGCACGCCCCGGGGGGTTTGGGGCGGCGACCGTCCGATCAGTGAGGAGATCCCGGAGCCGTCAGGCGCCGGTTGTGTGCGCGAGGGCACGACCAGGTCGAAGCTGGGGAGGCCCCGCCCTGAAGTCGTCCACGGTCTCCCGCGGACGAGGTGTATCTCTCATCCGGACCGAACTTACGGCAGGCCGTGGTGCTTGGGCAGGCGGAATCGCGTCCCGCCATCCACCTCGCACACGTTCTTCACATGCCTGCCGCAGTCGGCCTTCAGAGGTGCGGACCACTCGCTCAGATGCGCGGTCCGCGGACCTCTGTCGGATGCGGTCTCAGACGCGCGCGAAGGACTGCTCGATGATGTCCAGACCCTCGTTCAGCAGGTCCTCGCCGATGACCAGCGGGGGCAGGAAGCGCAGCACGTTGCCGTAGGTGCCGCAGGTCAGGACCAGCAGGCCCTCCTGGTGGCAGGCCTTGGCGAGCGCGGCGGCGGCCTCCGGGTGCGGCTCCTTGCCGGCACGGTCCTTGACCAGCTCGATGGCGATCATGGCGCCGCGGCCGCGGATCTCACCGATGATGTCGAACTTCTCCGCCATCGCCTCCAGGCGGCCCTTCATGACCTCCTCGATGCGCTTGGCCTTGCCGTTGAGGTCCTGCTCCTTCATCGTCTCGATGGCGCCGAGCGCGGCGGCGCAGGCCACCGGGTTGCCGCCGTAGGTGCCGCCGAGGCCGCCCGCGTGCGCGGCGTCCATGATCTCGGCGCGGCCCGTCACGGCGGCGAGCGGCATGCCGCCCGCGATGCCCTTGGCGGTGGTGATCAGGTCCGGGACGATGCCCTCGTCCTCGCACGCGAACCACTGGCCGGTGCGGCAGAAGCCGGACTGGATCTCGTCGGCGACGAAGACGATGCCGTTGTCGGCGGCGAACTGGCGGATCGCGGGCAGGAAGCCCTTGGCCGGCTCGATGAAGCCGCCCTCACCGAGCACCGGCTCGATGATGATCGCGGCCACGTTGTCCGCGCCGACCTGCTTGGTGATCTGGTCGATCGCCATCTTCGCGGCCTCGGGGCCGGCGTTCTCCGGGCCGGTCGGCCAGCGGTAGCCGTAGGCGACCGGCACGCGGTACACCTCGGGCGCGAACGGACCGAAGCCGTTCTTGTACGGCATGTTCTTCGAGGTCAGCGCCATCGTGAGGTTCGTACGGCCGTGGTAGCCGTGGTCGAACACGACGACCGCCTGGCGCTTGGTGTACGCACGGGCGATCTTGACGGCGTTCTCGACGGCCTCGGCGCCCGAGTTGAACAGCGCGGACTTCTTGGCGTGGTCGCCCGGGGTGAGCTCGGCGAGGGCCTCGGCGACCTCCACGTAGCCCTCGTACGGGGTGACCATGAAACAGGTGTGGGTGAAGTCGGCCAGCTGGGCGCTCGCCCGGCGTACGACGGCCTCGGCGGAGGCGCCCACGGAGGTCACGGCGATGCCGGAACCGAAGTCGATGAAGCTGTTGCCGTCGACGTCCTCGATGACACCGCCGCCCGCGCGCGTGACGAAGACCGGGAGCGTGGAGCCCACGCCCTGCGCGACCGCGGAGAGACGGCGGGCCTGAAGCTCCTGCGACTTCGGGCCGGGAATGGCGGTGACGACGCGGCGCTCCTGCGGAAGTGCGGTCATGCGGGGCTCCTGGGGGGTATTACGGACTCTTGCCTTCTTTTCTCGCAGGCTAAGACCGGTGCCGGTAGCTGGGCATGCTCCATGTGGGCGTTGTCCGGGGTGACGGTTGTCCGCGATGGACATAGCCGCGGCGGAGCGGGCCGGAGCCCCGCCATCGACCCCGCCGGCCGTTCTCGGCCGCGTAAACAGTGAACTCCCCTTGCCAGGACGTTAGATTGGCTCGCTGACGGTGACGGAACGGCTGGTCAGGGGGCAAGGGCGATGAACAGCGACGGGACGCGGGACGAGCGCCGCGCACAGGTGAACCCGGTGCCGCGCCCGGCGGCGCCGGTGGAGGGCTCCGTCGTGCCGCCGATGCCCGCGGTGCCGCCCGGCGCACCACCCAGGCCGGACGGCACAGCCTTCCTGACCTGGCTGCGCGCGCCCCGGCCCGAGGCCGCGCCCGGAGTGTGGCGCCTGGGCCACCGGCCGCGCCCCGAGCAGGAGCCCGAGCCGACCCCGGCCCGCCAGCTGCTCAGCGGCGCGCTCATCGCCTTCCTCGTCGGCTGGCTGGTGTGGTCCCTGCTCTGGAACGGCTACCTCGGCGGCTGGTGGGTCATCCCGCTGGAACTGTTCACCCCCGACTCCTGGCGCGAGGGGAACAGCCACGTCGGCAACGCCGTCCTCTGGTACTCGTACTACACGCTCATCGCCGTCGCCATCCTGCTCGTCGTCGGCCGGCTCGGCCGGTGGGGAGAGGTCTGGCGACGCTGGGGACCGCCGGCGTGGAGTCCCGCCGGACCGGCCGAGCAGCCGCCCCCCACGCCCGAGCGGGACCTCGCCGAGTGGCCCGAGCTGCGCGCGGCGGGCGGCCACGAGGCCGCCGAACGGCTGGCCTCCGAGGCGAGGGCCGGGATCATGCGGGACGTCGACCACGCGCGGATCAGCCGCGCCTGGCAGAGCGTACGGTCCGGACGGCACGGCCTGACCGCCTTCACCGGCGCTGTGCTGAAGGACGGTTCGGCGGCCTGCGCGCACCCCTCCGGCGACCGCGACCTGCCCGCCCGCCACGGCCGCCACGACCTGCTCACCGGTCAGGTACGGCTCGGCACCACCGCCGACGACCCGCGCAACCCGTACCAGTACCGAGGCTCCGGCCTCGCCCTCGGCCCCGATCTGCTCGGCACCTCGCTGCTCGCCGTCGGTCCGGCCGGTTCCGGCAAGACCGACACCCTGATCCGCCCGCTCGCCGAGTCCCTGTGCCTGCACGCCCTCGCCGGACGGGCCGCCGTCGTGGCCGTCGGAGCGGCGGGCGCGGGCCTCGGGCCGTCCGAGGCCTACGACG
The DNA here is from genome assembly GCF_044747185.1 of Streptomyces sp. NPDC090108. Lineage (NCBI taxonomy): Bacteria > Bacillati > Actinomycetota > Actinomycetes > Kitasatosporales > Streptomycetaceae > Streptomyces > Streptomyces sp. NPDC090108. The sequence goes on along the minus strand of NZ_JBIVDQ010000001.1, from coordinate 73,758 downwards.
TCGTCGTCCGCATCGGACACCCCGACTCCGTGTACGACCTTGACCTGTACGGCGGCACCACCGACCCCGACGAGGCCGCCGCCATACTCGCCGAGGCCCTCGTCGGCGACCTCGCCGACCCGCACCCCGGCAGCGACAGCCGGCGCTCCACCACCGTCCTCGCCCAGCTGCTCGGCCCCTTCCACGCCGTCCACAGACGCTTCCCGTCCGTGCCCGAACTGCGCGGGCTCCTCGACGGTGCCCCCGGCCCGCTGGCCGCCCTGCGCAAGGCGCTCACCGACACCGGCCAGGAGCCGCTGCTCAGGGAGCTCGACGCCCGGGAACGCCAGATGGCGCACCCCGGCGACGTGGGCGCCGTGCTCGCTGACCGGATCGCCCTGCTCGACCGGCCCGCCTTCGCCGCCTTCTTCGACACCTCGGGCGCCTCACGACCCTTCTCCCTCAGGGCCCTCGACCACCCGGTCCGGGTCCGCATCGACCTGCCCGAGCGCGGGCACGCCGACGCCTCCCGCATCCTGGCCCGGCTGGTGCTCGCCCAGTTCACGGCCGGCGTGACGGCACGGGAGGACCGGTCGCTGTTCGCCTGCCTGCTGCTGGACGACGCCGGCGGGGTGGTCACTCCGGAGGCCGTGCGCGGCATCCAGCGGCTGCGTTCCGCGGGCGCGGGAGCCGTACTGACCCTGCGCACCCTGGACGACGTGCCCCGGCCGCTGCGCGGCCCGCTGCTCGGCGCCACCGGCTGCCGGATGGCGCTGTCCGGGCTCACCCCCTGGGACGGCCAGGACTTCGCCGAGGTGTGGGGCAAGGAGTGGATCGAGGCCCGCGACGTCACCGACCGGCAGATCATCGCCGAGACCCCGGCCGGCAAGGCCGTGCACATGCTGCGCCGTGTCATCACCGGCAAGGCGCCCACCGCCCGGGCCGTCACCGTGCGGCAGGTGGAGCGGGAGCGGTGGTCCGCTTCCGAGCTGGCGCACGGGGTGCCGCCCGGGCACGCGGTGCTGTCGCTGACGACCGTGCGCGGCGAGCACGCGCCGCCGCTGCTGGTGGACCTGCGGGGGTGAACGGAGGGTCCCCGCGGGCGCGGCCTGCGGGCGAGGGACGGGGACCGGCGGCGTTCGGGCTCGCGGTGCCCGGACCGGCGGTGCCCGGGTCGATGCCGTTCGAGCCGGTGCCGGTCGGGCCGGCGCCGGTCGGGACCGTGCCGGTCGGGCCGGCGTTGCCGAGGTCGACGTCGACAGGTCCGGTGTCGACAGGGCCGGCGTTGCCGAGGCCGACGTCGACAGGTCCGGCGTCGGCGGGTCCGGCGTCGGGACGGTGGGGCATCGGACGGTGAGGCAGAATCGGCACAGGCCGTTCATACGCGGCGGCCAATTGATCACGACGATCACCGGACCCGCGCGACCCACCGCGCTCCGACCGGCGCCCGTGCCCGCGTCACCGACCTGAAGGCCCCATGCCCCCGACCCTCGCCTCGCTCGTCCACCACTCCGCGCTCAAGCTGACCGTGCGCGCGGGCGAGGACCGCCTCGACGTGCCCGTCCGCTGGGCCCACGTCAGCGAGCTGGCCGACCCCGTCCCCTACATGGAGGGCGGCGAGCTCCTGCTCGTCACCGCGCTCAAACTGGACGCGGAGGACCCCGAGGCGATGCGCCGGTACGTGAAGCGGCTGGCCGACGCCGGCGTCGTCGGACTCGGCTTCGCCGTCGGGGTGAACTACGACGACATCCCCGACGCCCTCGTCGAAGCCGCCCGACACGAGGGGCTGCCCCTGCTGGAGGTGCCCCGCCGCACCCCCTTCCTCGCCATCAGCAAGGCCGTCTCCGCGGCGATCGCCGCCGACCAGTACCGCGCGGTGACAGCGGGCTTCGCCGCCCAGCGCGAACTGACCCGGCAGGCACTGACCGCCGGCCCCGAGGGCGTCCTCGCCGCCCTCGCCGCCCAGGTCGACGGCTGGGCCGCCCTCTACGACGCCTCCGGAGCCGTCGTCGCCGCCGCGCCCGAGTGGGCCGGCCGCCGCGCCGCCCGGCTCGTCACCGAGGTCGAACGGCTGCGGGAACGGCCCACGCCCGCCTCCGTCGTGGCCGGCGCCCCCGACAACGAGGACCGGGTGGAACTGCACTCCCTCGGCACCGGCCGCCGCCCGCGCGCCGCGCTCGCCGTCGGCACGGCCGCCGCCCCCGGGACCGCCGAACGCTACGCCGTCCACTCCGCGATCGCCCTGCTCACCCTCACCACCGAACGCTCCCGCTCGCTGTACGCGGCCGAGCAGCGGATCGGTTCGGCCGTGCTGCGCATGCTGCTCGCCGGGGAGCCCGACCACGCCCGGGCCGTCGCCGGTGACCTGTACGGCGGACTCCTGGACGCACCCTTCCGGGTGATCGTCGCCGAGGTGGTCCCCGGCCCGGCCGGACGGCCGCACACCGAGACGGACACCGACGCGCTCGGCGCGGTCGCGGAGGCGGTGGAGTCGGCGGCCGCGCGGTCCGGGGAGAGCGTCCTCGTCGTACCGGACGGCGACCGGCTGGTCGTGCTGGCCGCGGACGGGGGAGCGGCCGTCGCCGCGTGCGCCGCGCACGCGGCCGCGCTGGAAGCCGCGCGCCCCGCGCGGGAGCAGACGCCGGGGGACGAACAGGAACTGGTCGTCGGACTCTCCGCCCCGGTCGGGCCGATCGCCGCGGCCGCCGCGTACAAGCAGGCCGAGCAGGCACTGTCCGTGGCCAGGCGGCGCGGGCGCGTGTGCGTGGAGCACGAGCAGCTCGCGGCCGGCTCGGTGCTGCCGCTGCTGGCCGACGACGCGGTGAAGGCGTTCGCCGACGGCCTGCTGCGGGCCCTGTACGAGCACGACGCCACGGGCCGCGGGGACCTGGTCGCCTCGCTGCGGGCGTGGCTGTCCCGGCACGGCCAGTGGGACGCCGCCGCGGCGGACCTCGGCGTCCACCGCCACACCCTGCGCTACCGGATGCGCCGGGTCGAGGAGATCCTCGGACGCTCCCTCGACGACGCGGACGTACGGATGGAGCTGTGGCTCGCGCTGAAGGCGACCTCGTCGGAGTGAGCCGCCGCCCCGGGCGTCCGCCGAGCCGCCGCCCGGGCGTCCGCTGAGCCGCTGCCGCCGTCCCGGTACACGTGCGCGGCCCCCGACGTCGGCCCTCGCGCCCGCGCCTGCCCCCGCCCCCCGGGCGTCGGCAGGCCCCCCGGGCGTCGGCCCCCGCCCCCGCGTCGGCCCCTGCCCCCCCGGGCGTCGGGCCGCCCCCGCGTCGGCCCCCGCCCTGCCTCCGAGACCCGTTCCGGTCCGCGCCGTCCAGGTTCGTTCCCACCAGGCCAAAGCGGAGCGTCCGCGCGGGCCACCCGTACGTCCCGGACAAGCGACCCCCGGCCGGGCCCGCCCTACGGTGGTCCACGAACCGAACGAAACCCCCAACGCGGAAGGGCCGGGACTCGTACATGACTTCCACCCACGCCTTCTGGCTCGCCGGCCGCCAGGCCACCGGCGAGGACAGCTTCGACGTCACTTCCCCCTGGGACGGCCGGGTCGTCGCCGCGGTCAGCGTGCCGACCGACGCCCAGGTCGAGGAGGCCGTGGCCGCCGCGCACGCGGTCCGCGACGAGTTCGCCGCGACCCCGGCCCACGTCCGCGCCGGCGCCCTGGACCACGTCAGCAAGCGCCTCGCCGAGCGCGCCGAGGAGATCGCCAAGCTGATCTCCGCCGAGAACGGCAAGCCGATCAAGTGGGCCCGCGGCGAGGTCGGCCGCGCCGTGTCCGTCTTCCGCTTCGCCGCCGAGGAGGCCCGGCGCTTCAACGGCGGCGAGGCCCAGCGCCTCGACACCGACGCCGGCGGCCAGGGCCGTCTCGCCCTGACCCGCCGCTTCCCCAAGGGCGTCGTCCTCGGCATCGCGCCGTTCAACTTCCCGCTGAACCTGTGCGCGCACAAGGTCGCCCCGGCCATCGCCGCCGGCGCCCCGATCATCCTGAAGCCGGCCCCGGCCACCCCGCTGTCCGGCCTGATCCTGGGTGAGCTGCTCGCCGAGACCGACCTGCCGGCCGGCTCCTGGAGCATCCTGCCGGTCGCCAACGACAAGATGCCCGCCCTGGTCCAGGACGAGCGCCTGCCGGTCATCTCCTTCACGGGTTCCGAGAAGGTCGGCTACGCGATCATGGACTCGGTGCCGCGCAAGCACTGCACCCTGGAGCTGGGCGGCAACGGCGCGGCCGTCGTCCTCGGCGACTGGGCGAGCGACGCCGACCTGGACTGGGCCGCGACCCGCATCGCGACCTTCTCCAACTACCAGGGCGGCCAGTCCTGCATCTCCGTGCAGCGCGTGATCGCGGACGCCTCCGTCTACGACCGCCTGCTGCCGCGCATCGTCGCCGCCGTCGAGGCCCAGGTCACCGGTGACCCGAACGACGACAAGACCGACGTCGGCCCGCTCGTCAGCGAGGACGCCGCCAAGCGCGTCGAGGCCTGGGTCGACGAGGCCGTCGCCGCGGGCGCCCAGCTCCTCACCGGCGGCGAGCGCGACGGCGCCACCTACGCGCCGACCGTGCTCACCGGCCTCCCGGGCGGCACCACCCTCGCCTGCGAGGAGGTCTTCGGACCCGTCCTCAGCGTGCTGAAGGTGGACGGCGAGGCCGAGGCCTTCGCCGCCGTCAACGACTCCAAGTACGGCCTCCAGGCAGGCGTGTTCACCCACGACATCCAGATCGCCTTCCGCGCCCACAGCGCTCTCGAGGTCGGCGGTGTCATCATCGGCGACGTCCCGTCCTACCGCGCCGACCAGATGCCGTACGGCGGCGCCAAGCAGTCCGGTGTGGGCCGCGAGGGTGTCCGCTACGCGATGGAGGACTACACCTACGAGCGCGTCCTGGTCCTCACCGGCGTCGCCCTCTGACCCGCTGACCTGCCGGCCTGTCGCGGACAGACCGGAGTCGGAACGGCCCGAGCCCGCTGTGCGGGGGCTCGGGCCGTTCTTTTCCCCTTTTGATAAAAGCCATCTATTGATCAATAACCCGCGGTTATCAAGTGCGGATATAAGCGCCGCCTATCAAGCAATTGATTGCGCTTTTGACTTTCCCCCACCGATGGGCGCACACTTCCTCAGCGCCGGGAAGCCGGACATTCGCGGACAACGCTCGAATCAGCGGCGCACCCGTCGATGTCGGCCCATCAGCCGATCGGTCCCGCTCTCCCGTGTCGCCGCCGGGTGGCGACGGAGCCAGACCCGGCCCTCGATTTCCACTGAGCAGTCGCTGGGAGCACCACCGTGCCGATACCACTTGAAGAGGCCCTGGACCTGCAGGTCGAGACCGCGCGGCACAAGGCCGACCTGCTCCGTTCGCCCGGACGCTACCTGGTGCTCTCCGCGCTCGCCGGAGCCTTCATCGGCGTCGGCGTCGTCCTGATGGTCATGGTGACCGGCCCCCTCGGCCTGGCCCACTCCCCGTGGGTCAAGCTGATCCAGGGCCTGGTCTTCGGCGTCGCGCTGACCCTGGTGATCTTCGCCGGCGGCGAGCTGGCCACCAGCAACATGATGACGATGGTCCAGGGCGCCGCCCGCCGCCGCGTGCGCGCCCTCGTCGCCGCCGCCGTCATCGTCGCCTCCCTCCTCGGCAACCTCGTCGGCTCCGTCGTCCTCGCCTGGCTGGTGCACCGCGCCGGGGTGCTGGACATCACGGCGGCCCCCGGCACCCCCGCGCCCGGCTCGACCATGCTGGCCGGCATGCTGCACGCCAAGCTCGCGGAGAGCGGCGACGTGCTGTTCTTCCGCGGCATGCTCTGCAACTTCCTGGTCTGCCTCACCGTGTGGATGGGCGTGCGGACCCGCTCCGACGCCGCCAGGATCATGCTGATCTTCGCGGGCATCCTGGCCTTCGTCGGCTCGGGCTTCGAGCACGTCGTCGCCAACATGACGACCTTCTCCCTGGGCCTGTTCGAGCACGTCCCGGGCGTCACCGTGGGCGCCTTCGCCCACAACCTGCTCTTCGTCGGCCTCGGCAACCTCGTCGGCGGCGGCCTCCTGGTCGGCGCGGCCTTCGCCTTCACCGGCCGCCGAGACACCCCCGCCGCCGTACCGGCGCCCCGCTCGGGTGAGCCCACGCCGTCCGAGCCCGCCGCCCAGGCCGCCGCGACCGTCTGACCCGGCTCCCTCCGGCGCCCACGCCGGCACACACTCTCCGCGCTCCGCCCGGCCCAGGACCCGTCCCCGCGTCCTCGGCACGGACGGAGCGCGGAGGCATACCGGGCCCCCGGCGCACCCGTCCGGGGTCCCGCGAACGGCCCAGTCGGCCCGGCGCGGTCCACGGGCCGCCCCCGCGGACCGGGCCCGCCCGGCGGCCGCCGCCCCGGCCCCGGCCACCCGTACGCCGCTACGCCGACCGGAGCAGCCGGTTCCACCGGCCCGGAGTGCCCGGCCGCGCGCGAGAGGGGTGGTGGGAACGGCCCGTTTCGGGTACCAACGATCCAGTAGCACTGGTCGGTAACGAACGGTCCGCATTCACCCTTCTTCGCGGCGAGGTGAGCCTCATGTCGGCCCCCACCACCCAACGCACCAACGTCACCGAACGCGAGGCCCGCCAGGTGGCGGAGGCCGCGCGCGAACAGGACTGGCGCAAGCCGAGCTTCGCCAAGGAACTGTTCCTCGGGCGCTTCCGGCTCGACCTCATCCACCCCCACCCCCTGCCGGACGACGAGAGCGTGCGCCGCGGTGAGGAGTTCCTGGCCAGGCTCGGCGCCTTCTGCGAGTCCGCCATCGACCCCGCCCGCATCGAGCGGGAGTCCCGCATCCCCGACGAGGTCGTCGCCGGCCTGAAGGAACTCGGCGCCCTCGGCATGAAGATCGACACCAAGTACGGCGGCCTGGGCCTCAGCCAGCTGTACTACAACAAGGCCCTCGCCCTGGTCGGCTCCGTCAGCCCCGCGGTCGGCGCCCTGCTCTCCGCGCACCAGTCGATCGGCGTGCCCCAGCCGCTGAAGATATTCGGCACCCAGGAGCAGAAGGACGCCTTCCTGCCCCGCTGCGCCCGCACCGACATCTCCGCCTTCCTGCTCACCGAGCCCGACGTCGGCTCCGACCCGGCCCGGCTCGCCACCGCCGCCGTCCCCGACGGCGACGACTACGTCCTCGACGGCGTGAAGCTGTGGACCACCAACGGTGTGGTCGCCGACCTCCTCGTCGTCATGGCACGGGTACCCAAGGCGGACGGACACCCCGGCGGCATCACCGCGTTCGTGGTCGAGGCCGACGCCGAGGGCATCACCGTCGAGAACCGCAACGCCTTCATGGGCCTGCGCGGCATCGAGAACGGCGTCACCCGCTTCCACCAGGTACGCGTCCCCGCCGCCAACCGCATCGGCCCCGAGGGCGCCGGCCTGAAGATCGCGCTCACCACCCTCAACACCGGCCGCCTGTCCCTGCCCGCCATGTGCGCGGGCGCCGGCAAGTGGTGCCTGAAGATCGCCCGCGAGTGGGCCGCCGAGCGCGAGCAGTGGGGCAGGCCGGTGGCGCTGCACGAGGCCGTCGGCTCCAAGATCAGCTTCATCGCGGCCACCACGTTCGCCCTGGAGGCCGTGGTGGACCTGGCCTCCCAGATGGCCGACGAGGACCGCAACGACATCCGCATCGAGGCCGCCCTCGCCAAGCTCTACGGCTCCGAGATGTCCTGGCTGATGGCCGACGAACTCGTCCAGATCCGCGGCGGCCGCGGCTACGAGACCGCCGAGTCCCTCAAGGCCCGCGGCGAGCGCGCCGTACCGGCCGAGCAGATGCTGCGCGACCTGCGCATCAACCGCATCTTCGAGGGCTCCACGGAGATCATGCACCTGCTCATCGCCCGCGAGGCCGTCGACGCCCACCTCGCGGTCGCCGGCGACCTCATCGACCCCGACAAGCCCCTCTCGGACAAGGCGCGGGCCGGCGCCAACGCCGGCGTCTTCTACGCCAAGTGGCTGCCGAAGCTCGTCGCGGGACCCGGCCAGCTCCCGACCTCGTACGGCGAGTTCAAACGCGACGTCGACCTCTCCGGACACCTGCGCTACGTCGAGCGGCACGCCCGCAAGCTCGCCCGCTCCACCTTCTACGCCATGTCCCGCTGGCAGGGCCGTATGGAGACCAAGCAGGGCTTCCTCGGACGGATCGTCGACATCGGCGCCGAACTCTTCGCGATGAGCGCCGCGTGCGTCCGCGCGGAGCGGCTGCGCGCCGAGGGCGAGCACGGCCGCGAGGCCTACCAGCTCGCCGACGCCTTCTGCCACCAGGCCCGCGTCCGCGTCGAGGAGCTCTTCGGCCGCCTGTGGTCCAACACCGACGACCTCGACCGCAAGGTCGTCAAGGGCGTCCTCGGCGGGGCCTACACCTGGCTGGAGGAAGGCGTCCTCGACCCCTCGGGCGACGGCGTCTGGATCGCGGACGCCGCTCCCGGCCCCAGCGAGCACCCGTCCGCCCGCCGCCCCTACGGAAGCGGCCCCGAGAAGGCCTGACCCCGCCCCCCGGACTCCCGCCCGCGCCCCCCCCGCGACGCGCTGGCGGGAGTCCACGCGCGGCAGCCCCCGCGCCGAGGCAGGCCCGGCCGTGATGGCGGGCGTCCGCACGCACAGCAGCCCCCGCGCTCAGGCCGGTCCAACCGTGACGGCGGGAGTCCGCGCGCACGGCAGCCCCCGCGCCAGGCCGGGCCGGCCGTGACGGTGCGCGTCCGGCCGTCGGATCCCCGTACACCCCAACCGCTCCATCCCGCGACGAAAGCCGCAAGGCCACCCACCCGGGGGACGCGCTGTCCTGAGGGCCGCGAACAGCGGCCACAATGGGGGGATGACCGACAGTCCCGTCAGCCCCGCCCCGCTCGCCGACCCGCACCTCGTGTACGACCCGCTCGCGGGAGACGGCCCGAAGGACGTGGTGATCCTCGGCTCCACCGGGTCCATCGGCACCCAGGCCATCGACCTCGTGCTGCGCAACCCCGGCCGCTTCCGGGTCACCGCTCTCTCCGCGAACGGCAGCCGCGTCGCGCTCCTCGCCGAGCAGGCCCACCGGCTGCGGGTGCGCACCGTCGCGGTCGCCCGCGAGGACGCCGTACCGGCGCTGCGCGAGGCCCTCGGCGAGCGGTACGGCGCGGGCGAGCCGCTCCCGGAGATCCTCGCCGGGCCCGACGCGGCCACCGAGGTCGCCGCCTCCGCCTGCCACACCGTGCTGAACGGCATCACGGGCTCCATCGGTCTCGCGCCCACCCTCGCCGCCCTGGAGGCCGGCCGCACCCTCGCGCTCGCCAACAAGGAGTCGCTGATCGTCGGCGGCCCGCTGGTCAAGGCGCTGGCCAAGCCCGGCCAGATCATCCCGGTCGACTCCGAGCACGCCGCGCTCTTCCAGGGCCTCGCCGCCGGCACCCGGGCCGACGTCCGCAAGCTCGTCGTCACCGCCTCCGGCGGCCCCTTCCGCGGCCGCACCAAGGCCGAGCTGGCCGACGTCACCGTCGCGGACGCCCTCGCCCACCCCACCTGGGCGATGGGCCCGGTGATCACGATCAACTCCGCGACCCTGGTCAACAAGGGCCTGGAGGTCATCGAGGCGCACCTGCTCTACGACATTCCCTTCGACCGCATTGAGGTCGTCGTGCACCCGCAGTCGTATGTCCACTCGATGGTCGAGTTCAGCGACGGATCCACGATCGCCCAGGCGACGCCCCCCGACATGCGGGGGCCGATCGCCATCGGTCTGGGCTGGCCCGAGCGCGTCCCGGACGCCGCCCCGGCATTCGACTGGAGCAAGGCCTCCACCTGGGAATTCTTCCCGCTGGACAACGAGGCCTTCCCGTCGGTGAACCTCGCCCGGCACGTGGGACAGCTCGCGGGCACCGCCCCGGCGGTGTTCAATGCGGCCAACGAGGAGTGCGTCGAGGCGTTCCGCAACGGCGCACTGCCCTTCAACGGCATCATGGAGACCGTCACCCGGGTCGTCGAGGAACACGGCACCCCGGCGTCGGGAACTTCACTCACCGTGTCGGACGTCCTCGAAGCAGAGACCTGGGCGCGAGCCCGGGCCCGCGAACTCACAGCCACGACGGCGACCCCGGAGGCGCGTGCATGACGACCTTGATGTTCATCCTCGGCATAGGGGTCTTCTTCATCGGACTCCTTGTCTCGATCGCCTGGCACGAGCTGGGTCACCTCTCCACGGCCAAGCTCTTCGGCATCCGCGTCCCGCAGTACATGGTCGGTTTCGGCCCGACCGTCTGGTCGCGGCACAAGGGCGACACCGAGTACGGCGTCAAGGCGATCCCGCTCGGCGGGTACATCCGGATGATCGGCATGTTCCCGCCGGACGACCAGGGCAGGGTCTCCGCGCGCTCCACCTCACCGTGGCGCGGCATGATCGAGGACGCCCGTTCGGCGGCCTTCGAGGAGCTCAAAGAGGGCGACGAGACGCGCATGTTCTACACGCGCAAGCCGTGGAAGCGCGTCATCGTCATGTTCGCGGGCCCCTTCATGAACCTGGTGCTCGCGGTCGGCCTCTTCCTCACCGTGCTGATGGGCTTCGGCATCCAGCAGCAGACCAACACGGTCGCCTCGGTCTCGCCCTGCGTCATCGCCGCCAGCCAGCACCGTGACACGTGCAAGAAGTCCGACCCCGCCTCCCCGGCGGCGGCGGCCGGCCTGAAGAACCACGACAAGATCCTCTCCTTCGACGGCAAGCCGACCAAGGACTGGAACACGCTCTCCGACCTCATCCGGGACAGCGCCGGAAGGACCGTCCCGATCGTCGTGGAGCGCGGCGGGCAGGACCTCACCCTGCACGCGACGATCGCCACCAACCAGGTCGCCCAGAAGGACTCCAGCGGCACCTACGTCCAGGGCAAGTACGTCAAGGCGGGCTTCCTCGGCTTCAGCGCCGCCAACGGCGTGGTCAAGCTCGGCTTCGGCGACTCCATGACCTGGATGACCGACCGGGTCGGCGACGCCGTCGACAACCTCGTCGCCATCCCCGGCAAGATCCCGGCCCTGTGGAACGCCGCCTTCGGCGACGGCCCGCGCGAGCCGGACTCCCCGATGGGCATCGTCGGCGCCGCCCGCATCACCGGCGACATCGCCACCCTGGACATCCCCGCCTCGCAGCAGGTGGCGATGTTCGTCTTCGTCCTCGCCGGCTTCAACCTCTCCCTGTTCCTGTTCAACATGCTTCCCCTGCTCCCCCTGGACGGCGGCCACATCGCCGGCGCCCTGTGGGAGTCCCTCCGCCGCAACCTGGCCCGCGTCCTGCGCCGCCCCGACCCGGGCCCCTTCGACGTGGCCAAGCTGATGCCGGTCGCCTACGTGGTGGCGGGAATCTTCGTCTGCTTCACCGTGCTCGTCCTGATCGCGGACGTCGTCAACCCGGTCAAGATCAGCTGACGGGTCTCTTGCTCCCGGCGGCCCGGATCCGCGTGTTCCGGGCCGCCACTCATTGAGTGGGTTTAGCGGGTGGGATGTGCTGGGGCCCGGGACAGTGTCGTAATCTCAAGGCCTGGAGCCCGCCGTTCACGGGACTCGGATCTTGATCCACGACTTGGGGTTGCACAGCAGATGACTGCGATTTCTCTCGGCATGCCGTCCGTTCCGACCAAGCTCGCCGAGCGCCGGAAGAGCCGGCAGATCCAGGTCGGATCCGTGGCCGTCGGCGGGGACGCGCCCGTCTCGGTCCAGTCGATGACGACGACCCGTACGTCGGACATCGGTGCCACCCTGCAGCAGATCGCGGAGCTGACGGCGTCGGGCTGCCAGATCGTGCGGGTGGCCTGTCCGACGCAGGACGACGCGGACGCGCTGGCGACGATCGCGCGGAAGTCGCAGATCCCGGTGATCGCGGACATCCACTTCCAGCCGAAGTACGTGTTCGCGGCGATCGAGGCGGGCTGTGCGGCGGTCCGGGTGAACCCGGGCAACATCAAGCAGTTCGACGACAAGGTGAAGGAGATCGCGCGGGCCGCGAACGACCACGGCACGCCGATCCGTATCGGGGTCAACGCGGGTTCGCTGGACCGGCGTCTGCTGCAGAAGTACGGCAAGGCCACGCCGGAGGCGTTGGTCGAGTCGGCGCTGTGGGAGGCGTCGCTGTTCGAGGAGCACGACTTCCGCGACATCAAGATCTCGGTCAAGCACAACGACCCGGTCATCATGATCGAGGCCTACCGGCAGCTCGCCGCCCAGAGCGACTACCCGCTGCACCTCGGCGTCACCGAGGCCGGCCCCGCCTTCCAGGGCACCATCAAGTCGGCCGTCGCCTTCGGCGCCCTCCTCTCCCAGGGCATCGGCGACACCATCCGCGTCTCCCTGTCGGCCCCGCCGGTCGAGGAGGTCAAGGTCGGCCTCCAGATCCTGGAGTCCCTGAACCTCAAGCAGCGCGGTCTGGAGATCGTCTCCTGCCCGTCCTGCGGCCGTGCCCAGGTCGACGTCTACAAGCTCGCCGAAGAGGTCACCGCCGGTCTCACCGGCATGGAGGTCCCGCTGCGCGTCGCCGTCATGGGCTGCGTCGTGAACGGCCCCGGCGAGGCCCGCGAGGCCGACCTCGGTGTCGCCTCCGGCAACGGCAAGGGCCAGATCTTCGTCAAGGGCGAGGTCATCAAGACCGTCCCCGAGTCGAAGATCGTGGAGACCCTCATCGAGGAGGCCATGAAGCTCGCCGAGCAGATGGAGGCCGACGGCATCGCGTCCGGCGAGCCCTCGGTCTCGGTCGCCGGCTGACCGTACGTCCCGCGGCCCCGCACCCTCGAAAGGGCGCGGGGCCGCGTCGCGCTTCCACGCGGGTCTGCCCCGCGGGCTCGGTGCCACCCCCTCAGGGGCGCGGGGAACCGCGCGGGCGACCCGGGACCACCCGCGGCCACCCCTTGATCAGAACCCCCGAGCTCATGGGCGCACCGCGGAAGCGGCGCGGCTATAGTGCGGAGATCAGCAGAACCCCCAGCGTGAGGCCCCGCACGTGTTGACCCAGACCACCTCACGGGTGCTCGATCCGAGCGACCTGGATGCCGCGCTCGCCGTCCTCGACCGCGAGCCGGTCGTCAACGCCTTCGTGGCCGCCCGGGTCCGTATCGCCGGTCTCGACCCGTGGCGTCTCGGCGGCGAGATGTGGGGCTGGTACGAGGACGGCATGCTGACGTCCCTGTGCTACGCGGGCGCCAACCTCGTCCCCATCTGCGCCACCCCGCGCGCCGTGCGCGCCTTCGCCGACCGCGCCCGCCGGGCCGGGCGCCGCTGCTCCTCCATCGTCGGCCCCGCCGAGGCCACCGGCGAGCTCTGGCGCCTGCTGGAACCGCACTGGGGCCCCGCCCGCGAGGTCCGCGCCCATCAGCCGCTCATGGTGACCGACCGCGCGTCCGCCGACATCGCCCCGGATCCCTACGTACGCCGCATCCGCAAGGACGAGATGGAAGCGATCATGCCGGCGTGCGTGGCGATGTTCACCGAGGAGGTCGGCGTCTCCCCGCTCGCGGGCGACGGGGGACTGCTCTACCAGGCCCGTGTCGCCGAACTCGTCGGCGCCGGGCGTTCCTTCGCCCGCCTCGACGAGCAGGGCAAGGTCGTCTTCAAGGCGGAGATCGGCGCCGCGACCGCGCACGCCTGCCAGATCCAGGGCGTCTGGGTCGCCCCCGAGCACCGGGGCAAGGGCCTGGCCGCCCCCGGCATGGCGGCCGTCCTGCAGTACGCCCTCGCCGACGTGGCCCCGGTGGTCAGCCTCTACGTCAACGACTTCAACACCGTGGCGAGGCGGACGTACCGGCGAGTGGGCTTCCAGGAGGTCGGCGCGTTCATGAGCGTGCTGTTCTAGCTCCCGCCCCGGCCGTGGCCCGCCCCGCTCCGCGTCCCGGCCGCCCCGCCCCGCGCCGTGGCCCGCCCCCCTGCCGTGGCCCGATCCCGCTCCGGTCCGCCGCCCGCCCCTCCGCCGGCCCGTCCCGGCACCGCGCCGCCCTCCGTCGGCCGAGCCCCCACCATGCCGCCCGCCGTCGTGCTCGTCCCGGCACCGCGCCGCCCCGCCGTCGGCCAAGCCCGCACCGCGCCGCCCCGCCGCCGGCCGACCCCGGCACCGTGCCGTCCGCCGTCGTGCCCGTCCCGTCGGCCCCGTCCCGTCCGCCGTCGGCCCCGCACCGCCGTCCGTGCCCCCTGTACGCTCCCGGCATGGACCTCGTGATCGGCACCCTGGACCTCGCCTCCCACGTCGACGAGGCCTTGGCCGTACAGGCCGTCGCCTTCGGGCTCGGGGCCGAGGAGGTCGCCGTACGCCGCCAGATCGTCCAGCGCCACATGCGCTACCCGGGCGCCCGCGCCCTCGGGGCGACGACCTCCGAGGGGCATCTCGTCGGGTTCGTCTACGGCATGCCCAACTCCCGCGACCACTGGTGGTCCACGGTCGTCGCGCCCTATCTCCGCGCGCGGGACAACGACGGCTGGCTGGACGACGCCTTCGTCATCACCGAGCTGCACGTCCATCCCGGCCACCAGAACCGGGGCATCGGACGCCGGCTGATCACCACCATCACCGACAGCGCCGCCGAACCCCGCTCGATCCTCTCCGCGATCGACATCGACAGCCCCGCGCGCGGCCTCTATCACTCCCTCGGCTACGTCGACCTCGCCCGCCGGGTCCACTTCCCGAGCGCCCCGCGGCCGTACGCCGTGATGGGCGCCCCGCTGCCGCTGCGCCGCATGTAGGGGTTCGCCGTCCATAACCGATTTCCGCCGGAACAGCCAGCCCGGCTAACCTCCTAGCCATCACCTTCCCCCGCCCAGGGCGTGCCCGAGCGGGGGGACCATCATCGGCAGGAGTACGAGAAACATGGCGAACGCACCGGTCCAGCGCATGTCCCAGTTGTTGGCGAAGACGTTGCGCGACGACCCGGCGGACGCCGAGGTCCTCAGCCACAAGCTCCTCGTCCGCGCCGGTTACGTCCGCCGCACGGCGGCCGGCATCTGGTCCTGGCTGCCGCTGGGCAAGAAGGTCCTCGCCAACGTCGAGCGCATCGTGCGCGAGGAGATGGACGCCATCGGCGCCCAGGAGGTCTCCCTGCCCGCGCTGCTGCCCCGTGAGCCGTACGAGGCGACCGGCCGCTGGAACGAGTACGGCCAGGAGCTGTTCCGTCTCCACGACCGCAAGGGCGGCGACTACCTCCTCGGTCCCACCCACGAGGAGATCTTCACCCTGCTGGTGAAGGACCAGGCGTCCTCCTACAAGGACCTGCCCGTGATCCTCTACCAGATCCAGTCCAAGTTCCGCGACGAGGCCCGTCCCCGCGCCGGCATCCTGCGCGGCCGCGAGTTCCTGATGAAGGACTCGTACTCCTTCGACACCGAGGACGAGGGCCTCGCGAAGTCCTACGCCCTGCACCGCGAGGCCTACCGGCGCGTCTTCGAGCGCCTGGGCCTGGACTACCGCATCTGCGCGGCCACCGCCGGCGCGATGGGCGGCTCCAAGTCCGAGGAGTTCCTGGCCCCGGCCGAGGCCGGCGAGGACACCTTCGCCGACTGCCCGAACTGCGACTTCGCCGCCAACACGGAGGCGATCACCTACGGCCTGGTGGCCGTGGACGCCTCGGACGTGCCCGCGCTGGAGGAGATCCCCACCCCCGACACCCCGACCATCGAGACGCTGGCCGCCTCCCTCGGCGTGCCCGCCTCCGCGACGCTGAAGAACCTGCTGGTCAAGGTGGACGGCGAGATCGTGGCCGTCGGTGTGCCCGGCGACCGCGAGGTCGACATGGACAAGGTCGAGGCGCACTTCGCGCCGGCGGCCGTCGAGATGGTCACCGAGGCGGACTTCGCCGGCCGTCCCGACCTGGTCCGCGGCTACGTCGGCCCGCAGGGCCTGGGCGAGAAGATCACCTACATCGCCGACCCGCGCGTGGCCCCCGGCACCTCCTGGATCACCGGTGCCAACAAGGAGCACACGCACGCGAAGAACGTCGTCGCGGGCCGTGACTTCGAGGTCGCGGAGTACGTCGACGTCGTCGTCGTGCAGGAGGGCGACCCCTGCCCGAAGTGCGGCACCGGCCTGAAGCTGGACCGCGCCATCGAGATCGGCCACATCTTCCAGCTGGGCCGCAAGTACGCCGACGCCCTCAAGCTCGACGTCCTCGGCCAGAACGGCAAGCCCGTCCGCGTCACCATGGGCTCCTACGGCATCGGCGTCTCCCGCGCCGTCGCCGCCCTCGCCGAGCAGACCGCCGACGACAAGGGCCTGTGCTGGCCCAAGGAGGTCGCCCCGGCCGACGTGCACGTCGTCGCCGCCGGCAAGGCCCTGCAGACCGAGGTCGCGCTCGACGTCTCCGCGAAGCTGGCCGCCGCGGGCGTCCGCGTCCTGGTGGACGACCGTGCCGGGGTCTCCCCGGGCGTGAAGTTCACCGACGCCGAGCTGATGGGTGTGCCGCAGATCCTGGTGGCCGGCCGCCGTGCCGGTGAGGGTGTGCTGGAGCTGAAGGACCGCCGGACCGGCGAGCGCGAGGAGCTGACGGTCGAGGAGGCCGTCGCCCGCCTCACCGCCTGATCCGTGAGGTGAGGCCCCCGCGCGGGGGCCTCACGACGACGCCGGGTGTGCTGGTCCGCGACCGGCACACCCGGCGTCGTCATGTCCGCTGCCGCCCGTCGCAGGCCCGTTCCGGCGGCCCCGCGGGCTACAGCCAGGTCGCGAACTCCAGCAGCAGCTCGGCGTCCTGTTCGCGGCCCACCCGGCGGGCCCGCACCCCGGACTCCACCGCGCGGAACAGGGTCCAGCCGCGCAGCCGCTCCTGGTCCACCTCCAGCGACTCCGCGAGCTTCTTGATCCGGCGCCGGGTGATGGACGGTCCCGAGGAGGTGGCGATCAGGTCCTCGACCCGGTCGCGCACCAGACGGGCCAGGTCGAAGGCGCACTCGCCGACCACCGGGTCCGGGCCCACCGCGAGCCACGGCAGACGCTCCCCGCGCAGCACCTTGCTCTGCCGGAGCGTGCCGTGCAGCAGCCGGTGCTCGGGCGGCGCGGCCAGCAGCTCCTCGCGGACCGCGAGCGCCGTGTCCACCAGCGGTCCCGCCTCGGCGTCGGTCCGGGCGCTCGCCCGCATCGCCGCGGCCTGCCGTCCGGTGCGCTCGGCGACCGTCTCGAAGACCTGGGCCGCCTCACCGGGCGGCGGCTCCACCCACAGGCGTCGCAGCGTGCCCGCGGCCTCCAGCAGGGCCTTGGCCTCGGGCAGCGAGCGCACCGACATGTCGGGGTGCAGCCGCTCCAGCAGCAGCACGCCCTCGGCGGTGTCCGCCGGATCCGTCTCCAGCAGCTGTACGGCGCCCAGGCCGCCCCAGTGCGCCAGTGCCGCCCGCTCGCTCTCGGGCCGGGCCCGGGCGGGGGCCAGCTTCAGCACCGCCGGGGTGCCGTCGTCGCGCCGTACCAGCATCACCAGGCTGCTGCGGCCGCCCGGGACCTGGATGCGCTCCACCGTCAACCCGCGCCGTGCCAGGGCCTGTTCGGCCGCTGCGGGCAGCCTCTGCAGCCACTCGTCCCCGGGCGGCGCCGTCTCACCGGTCGCCCGCACCAGGCGCTGCGGCGGTTCGAAAGCCATGCGCGAGTCGTTCCTTCCTGCTGGTCTGCTGCACGCGGGCCGCCGTACGGATGCCTGCGAGGTCACGCCGGCGGTGTCACGCCGACGGGGCCGCGGAACCGGGTGCCATGGTCGTTGCGGCCGCGTCCGTCGTGCCGGCCCGGCCGGCCGGGCCGCCGGCCCGCTCGGCGAGCCCAGGGAAGGCTACGCCGTCCCCGCTCCAGCGCACCGCCCGCACCGCTGCCTCGCGCAGCGCCGCCGCCGCGGCGCCGCGGCGCGCGCCGGACGTCGCCCGGACCAGGTCCGAGCAGACCCCGGCGATCCCTTCCTCCAGATGCGCGGCGAGCCGTACCGCGGAGGCCGGGTCGGTCACGGGGTAGGGCAGCGCGTACGCGGCGTTCGCGGCCACCGGCGCGGCGCCGAGGTCGCGCACCTGGCGGACCAGCGCGTCCCGGCGGGCCCGGTGGGCGTCGTACGCGGCCTGCGCCTCGGCTCGGCGCTTCCCGCCGATCCGGCCGCCCACCACGCCGTACCCGTACACGGCCGCGTGCTCGGCGGCCAGCGCCGCCTGGAACGCGGCCAGTTCGGCCTTCTTGGCCTCGTCGCTCACTGGTCCCCCTCGCCCGGCGCGGCCGGTGCGGTCAGCAGGTACGCGTGCACGGCTCCCGCGGCGGCCACGGAGGCCATCAGCCGGGCCAGCTCGGCGGGCATGTCCAGCAGGTCGTGCGTCCTGCGGTCGGCGAGCGCACGCTCGGCCGCGGCGAGCGAGGCGAGGGCCTCCTTCGCGGTGGTCGCGCCGGAGGGACCTGTGGTCCCCGTCGCCGAGGGGGTGGCCGGCGCGGACGCGCGGGCGGCCCGGGACGCCGTGGCGGACGGCGTGACCGAGGGGGAGGCGGACGCGGTGGCCTTGGCCTCCTTGCCGCCGAAGGCCTCCACGTGCGCCGCGACCTGGGCGCGCAGCGGGCCAAGCCGGTCCGCGAGCGCGGGGTGGCCGGCGAGCACGACGTCGTAGCGCGCCAGCAGGTCCACGCTGTCCCGGGCCGCACGCGCGCGTGCGCGGGCGAACGCGGACGGGCCGCCGTCCCCGGAACCGGGGCCGGCCGAGCAGCCGGCCAGCAGCAGGGTGGCCCCCGCGGCGGCGAGCAGGGATCTTCTGCGCGGCCCGGAGGGGGTGCGCGACGGTGGGAGGTACGGCACTGCAGACGTCCTCGGGGAACTCGTTGCGGAAGGAAGACCGGCGACCGGCGGCACGCCCGTGATCACGGTACCCGCGCGGGGGTCCAACCGACGTCACCGGCTCAGGGCCGCCCCGGCGGTGCCCGTCCGGGGGTGCGGCGAGCCGGGCGGCCGGGCGCGGGCGGCCCGCTTCCGCCGCGGACCGGGGCCGCCGTCCGGGTCCGCCTCCCGGGCCGGACCCGGACGGCCGGGCCGCACCGCCGCGGGGGTGCGTGGACGGCAACACTCCCCGCGACCGGATACCCTTTGACCTGACACGCGATCCATCCCACAACAGCACACGCGGCCGAGGAGTCACCCGGATGAGCACCACCCAGAGCGAGAGGCTGCGAGAGCTGCTGGAACCGCTCGTCACCTCGCAAGGGCTGGATCTCGAAGAGATCGCCGTGGACTCCGTGGGACGCAAGCGTGTACTGCGCGTGGTCGTCGACTCCGACAACGGAGCGGACCTGGACGCCATCGCCGATGTGAGCCGCGCGCTCTCGGCGAAGCTCGACGAGACCAACGCGATGGGCGACGACGCCTACGACCTGGAGGTCGGGACCCCGGGCGCCGAGCGCCTCCTGACCGAGCACCGGCACTTCGTGCGGGCCGTCGACCGGCTCGTGAAGTTCCAGCTGACCGAGGGCGGCGAGCTCGTCGCGCGGATCCTGGACGTGGACGACGAGGGCCTGGACGTCGAGGTGCCGGGGGTCAAGGGCCGCAAGGCCACGACCCGCAGGCTCGGCTTCCCGGAGATCGACCGGGCGCGGGTGCAGGTCGAGTTCAACCGCAAGGACAAGAAGGACATGAAGGAAGAGGAGGAGGCGTAGCCGTGGACATCGACATGAGCGCCCTGCGGGGCTTGGTCAGGGAGAAGGAGATCTCCTTCGACCTGCTGGTCGAGGCGATCGAGTCGGCCCTCCTCATCGCGTACCACCGCACCGAGGGAAGCCGCCGCCGCGCCCGCGTGGAGCTGAGCCGGGAGACCGGCCACGTGACCGTGTGGGCGAAGGAGGACCCCGAGGACCTCGAGGAGGGGCAGGAGGCCCGCGAGTTCGACGACACCCCCTCCGGGTTCGGCCGGATCGCCGCCACCACCGCCAAGCAGGTGATCCTCCAGCGTCTGCGTGACGCCGAGGACGACGCGACGCTCGGCGAGTACGCCGGCCGTGAGGGCGACATCGTCACCGGCGTGGTCCAGCAGGGCCGCGACCCGAAGAACGTGCTCGTGGACATCGGCAAGCTGGAGGCCATCCTGCCGGTGCAGGAGCAGGTCCCCGGTGAGACCTACGAGCACGGCCTGCGCCTGCGCTCGTACGTCGTGCGCGTGGCGAGGGGTGTGCGCGGTCCGTCCGTGACGCTGTCCCGCACGCACCCCAGCCTGGTGAAGAAGCTCTTCGCCCTGGAGGTGCCGGAGATCGCCGACGGTTCGGTCGAGATCGCGGCCATCGCCCGCGAGGCCGGTCACCGCACGAAGATCGCCGTGCGCTCGACCCGTTCGGGTCTGAACGCCAAGGGCGCCTGCATCGGCCCGATGGGCGCGCGGGTGCGCAACGTGATGGCCGAGCTGAACGGCGAGAAGATCGACATCGTCGACTGGTCGGACGACCCGGCCGAGATGGTGGCGAACGCCCTGTCACCCGCCCGGGTGAGCAAGGTGGAGGTCGTGGACTTCGGTTCCCGCTCCGCACGGGTGACCGTGCCCGACTACCAGCTGTCGCTGGCGATCGGCAAGGAGGGCCAGAACGCCCGCCTCGCCGCCCGCCTCACCGGCTGGCGCATCGACATCCGGCCCGACACCGAGCAGGCCGGGGAGTAGTTCCGGACCGCTGACCGGCCGGATCGCGGTAGATCGAAGCGTGGCAGCTGTTCGATCTTTCCCCTCGGAGGGGTGAGGTCGGTACGGGGAGGTAGACTTAACTGTGTCTGGCCGGACGCATGCCCGAGCATGCCCTGAACGCACCTGTGTGGGGTGCCGGGGGCGGGCGGCCAAGGACGATCTCCTGCGGATCGTGGCGATCGAGGACGCGTGCGTTCCCGATCCTCGCGGTACGCTGCCCGGCCGGGGTGCCTATGTGCACCCCGCCCTGGTCTGTCTCGATCAGGCGGTACGCCGCCGAGCGTTCACGAGGGCACTGCGCGCCCCGGGAGCGCTCGACACAAAGGCGTTGCGCCAGTACGTCGAGCAGACAACAGTTGCTGAGGCAACACCGTAAGAAGAGCCGCGCGGAACCCTGTGCGGCCTGGTACCTCGCGAGTCGAAAGCAGGTCGAGATTGCGATGAGCACTCGATGAGTACGCGATGAGTACGCCCATGAACTAGCGACGGTCCGGCTTCCCCGGACCTCAAAGGAGCGAAGTGGCTAAGGTCCGGGTATACGAACTCGCCAAGGAGTTCGGTGTAGAGAGCAAGGTCGTCATGGCCAAGCTCCAAGAACTCGGTGAATTCGTCCGTTCGGCGTCTTCGACCATCGAAGCGCCCGTAGTACGTAAGCTGACCGACGCCTTCCAGGCCGGCTCCGGCAAGTCCGCCGGCAAGCCTGCCCCGCGCAAGGCCGCCCCCAAGCCCGCCGCGCCCGCCCCGGCGCAGGCGGCACGTTCTGCTGCTCCGAAGCCGGGCGCTCCCCGCCCCGCGCCGGCGCAGCCCGCCGCCCCCGCGGCTCCCGCTGCCCCCGCGGCCTCCGCGCCGGCCTCGGGTCCGCGTCCGGTTCCGGGCCCCAAGCCCGCGCCGCGCCCGGCTCCCGCCGCCCCGGAGTTCACCGCTCCGCCGGCCGCTCCGGCCGCCCAGGCTCCGCAGGCCCCGCAGGCTCCGGCCGCCCAGGGTCCGCGTCCCGGTGGCGCCCGTCCCGGCGCGCCGAAGCCCGGTGGCCGTCCGGCCGCTTCCGGTCAGGGCCAGTCCGCCCGTCCGGGCCAGGGTGCTCCGCGCCCCGGTGGCCAGGGTGCGCGTCCCGGTGCCCGTCCGGCCGGTCCGCGTCCGGGCAACAACCCCTTCACCTCCGGTGGCTCCACCGGCATGGCCCGCCCGCAGGCGCCCCGCCCGCAGGGTGGTCCGCGTCCGGCCGGCGGTCCCGGTGCCCCCGGCGCCGGTCCCCGTCCGCAGGCGCCCGGCGCCCAGGGCGGCGGTCCGCGTCCGCAGGCTCCCGGCGGCTCCCGTCCGTCCCCGGCCGGCATGCCCCGTCCGCAGGGTGCGGCCGGTGGCGGCCCGCGTCCCGGCGGCGGTCCCCGTCCGAACCCCGGCATGATGCCGCAGCGTCCCGCTGCCGGCCCCCGCCCCGGTGGCGGTGGCCCCGGCGGTCGTGGTCCCGGTGCGGGCGGTCGTCCCGGTGGCGGCGGCGGTCGTCCGGGTGGCGGCGGCTTCGCCGGCCGTCCGGGTGGCGGTGGCGGCGGCTTCGCCGGTCGTCCCGCGGGTCCCGGTGGCGGTGGCGGCGGCTTCGCCGGCCGTCCCGGTGGTCCGGGTGCCGGCGGCGGTGGCCGTCCCGGCTTCGGTGGTCGTCCCGGTGGTCCGGGTGCCCGTGGTGGCACGCAGGGCGCCTTCGGCCGTCCCGGTGGTCCCGCGCGTCGCGGTCGCAAGTCGAAGCGTCAGAGGCGCCAGGAGTACGAGGCCATGCAGGCCCCGTCGGTCGGCGGCGTGATGCTGCCTCGCGGCAACGGCGAGAGCATTCGCCTGTCGCGCGGTGCGTCCCTCACCGACTTCGCCGAGAAGATCAACGCCAACCCGGCGTCGCTCGTCGCGGTCATGATGAACCTCGGCGAGATGGTCACGGCCACGCAGTCCGTCTCCGACGAGACCCTGCTGCTCCTGGCCGGCGAGATGAACTACACGGTTCAGATCGTCAGCCCGGAGGAGGAGGACCGCGAGCTGCTCGAGTCCTTCGACATCGAGTTCGGCGAGGACGAGGGCGACGAGGAGGACCTGGTGGTCCGTCCGCCGGTCGTCACCGTCATGGGTCACGTCGACCACGGTAAGACCCGACTGCTCGACGCCATCCGCAAGACGAACGTCATCGCGGGCGAGGCCGGCGGCATCACCCAGCACATCGGTGCCTACCAGGTCGCGACCGAGGTCAACGGCGAAGACCGCAAGATCACCTTCATCGACACCCCGGGTCACGAGGCGTTCACCGCCATGCGTGCCCGTGGTGCGAAGTCGACCGACATCGCGATCCTCGTGGTGGCGGCCAACGACGGTGTCATGCCGCAGACGGTCGAGGCCCTGAACCACGCCAAGGCGGCCGGTGTGCCGATCGTGGTCGCGGTCAACAAGATCGACGTCGAGGGTGCCGACCCGACCAAGGTGCGCGGTCAGCTGACCGAGTACGGCCTGGTGGCCGAGGAGTACGGCGGCGACACCATGTTCGTCGACATCTCCGCCAAGCAGGGTCTGCACATCGACAGCCTGCTGGAAGCGGTCGTCCTGACCGCGGACGCCTCGCTCGACCTGCGGGCCAACCCGAACCAGGACGCGCAGGGCATCTCGATCGAGTCCCGTCTCGACCGCGGCCGCGGTGCCGTGTCGACGGTCCTCGTCCAGCGAGGCACCCTGCGGGTCGGCGACACGATGGTCGTGGGCGACGCCTACGGCCGAGTGCGCGCCATGCTCGACGACAACGGCAACAACGTCGCCGAGGCGGGCCCGTCGACGCCGGTCCAGGTCCTGGGCCTGACCAACGTCCCGGGTGCGGGCGACAACTTCCTCGTGGTCGACGAGGACCGTACGGCCCGTCAGATCGCGGAGAAGCGCGCCGCTCGTGAGCGCAACGCCGCGTTCGCCAAGCGCACGCGCCGCGTGTCGCTGGAGGACCTGGACAAGGTGCTCAAGGCCGGCGAGATCCAGCAGCTGAACCTGATCATCAAGGGTGACGCGTCTGGTTCCGTCGAGGCCCTCGAGTCCTCCCTGCTCCAGCTGGACGTCGGCGAAGAGGTCGACATCCGCGTCCTGCACCGCGGTGTCGGTGCGGTCACGGAGTCCGACATCGACCTGGCGATGGGTTCCGACGCCATCGTGATCGGCTTCAACGTCCGTGCGGCCGGCCGTGCCGCGCAGATGGCCGAGCGCGAGGGTGTGGACGTCCGGTACTACTCGGTCATCTACCAGGCGATCGAGGAGATCGAGGCGGCCCTCAAGGGCATGCTCAAGCCGGAGTACGAAGAGGTCGAGCTCGGTACGGCGGAGATCCGCGAGGTCTTCAAGTCGTCCAAGCTGGGCAACATCGCCGGTGTCCTGGTCCGGTCGGGCGAGGTCAAGCGCAACACCAAGGCGCGCCTCATCCGCGACGGCAAGGTCGTCGCGGAGAACCTCACCATCTCCGGTCTGCGCCGCTTCAAGGACGACGTCACCGAGATCCGCGAAGGCTTCGAGGGCGGTATCAACCTCGGAAACTTCAACGACATCAAGATCGACGACGTCATCGCGACGTACGAGATGCGCGAGAAGCCGCGGGTGTAAGGCCTGCGCTTCGCCGCTGGCCGGCGGGACCCTCGGGTTCCGCCGGCCAGCGCGCCGTTCCTGGGGGCTCCGCCCCCGGACTCCCGGTCCACGCGACCGGAGGTCCGGGGGCGGAGCCCCCAGGTGGGGTGGCGCGACGGACGGCACCGCGGAAACCCTGTCGAGCCACCGGCGGGTACGCGGTACCGTTCTTGGTGTCCCCGGCCATACGGCCCCGGGGCCACCGATCCCGTACCGGCGGGTGAACCGGCAACACACATGTACGTGGGGACTCTGTCCTTCGACCTCCTCCTCGGCGACGTCCACTCGCTGAAGGAGAAGCGCTCCGTGGTCCGCCCGATCGTCGCCGAACTCCAGCGGAAGTACGCGGTGAGCGCGGCCGAGGTGGACCACATGGACCTCCACCGGCGGGCGGTCATCGGCCTCGCCGCGGTATCCGGAGACGCGTCACACCTCACCGACGTACTGGACCGGTGCGAACGGCTGGTCGCCGGGCGCCCCGAGGTGGAGCTGCTGTCCGTGCGACGGCGGCTGCACGGCGACGACGACTGACCCACAGAACAGATCAGGAAAGAACGGGAGACGGACCAGTGGCCGACAACGCGCGGGCGAAAAAGCTGGCGGACCTCATCCGAGAGGTGGTGGCCCAGAAGCTGCAGCGCGGGATCAAGGACCCGCGGCTCGGCACCCACGTCACCATCACGGACACCCGTGTCACGGGTGATCTGCGGGAGGCGACCGTCTTCTACACGGTCTACGGCGACGACGAGGAGCGGAAGGCGGCGGCCGCCGGCCTGGAGAGCGCCAAGGGCATCCTGCGCTCCGAGGTCGGCCGCGCGGCCGGCATCAAGTTCACGCCGACCCTGGCCTTCGTCGCGGACGCCCTGCCGGACACCGCCCGGAACATCGAGGACCTCCTCGACCGGGCCCGGCAGTCCGACGCGAAGGTCCGGGAGACCTCGGCCGGCGCCACGTACGCTGGCGAGGCCGACCCGTACCGGAAGCCGGGCGAGGACGAGACGGACGACAGCGCCGAATGACAGCCAAGCCCACCCCGCCCGACGGCCTGGTCATCGTCGACAAGCCGTCGGGCTTCACCTCGCACGACGTGGTCGCCAAGATGCGCGGGATCGCCCGGACCCGCCGCGTCGGCCACGCCGGCACCCTCGACCCCATGGCCACCGGCGTCCTCGTCCTCGGCCTGGAGCGTGCCACCAAGCTCCTCGGGCATCTCGCCCTCACCGAGAAGGAGTACCTGGGCACCGTCCGCCTGGGCCAGAACACCCTCACCGACGACGCCGAGGGGGAGATCACCTCTTCCACCGACGCCTCCAAGGTGACCCGCGACGCCATCGACGCCGGCGTCGCCAAGCTGACCGGTGCCATCATGCAGGTGCCGTCCAAGGTCAGCGCCATCAAGATCGACGGCGTGCGGTCGTACAAGCGGGCCCGCGAGGGCGAGGAGTTCGAGATCCCCGCCCGCCCGGTGACCGTCTCGTCCTTCACGGTGTACGACGTCCGGGACGCCGTCGCCGAGGACGGCACCCCGGTGCTCGACCTCGTCGTCTCCGTGGTCTGCTCCTCCGGCACCTACATCCGCGCCCTCGCCCGTGACCTGGGTGCCGACCTGGGCGTCGGCGGCCACCTCACCGCGCTGCGCAGGACGCGCGTCGGGCCGTACAAGCTCGACGCGGCGAAGACGCTCGACCAGCTCCAGGCGGAGCTGACCGTGATGCCGGTCGCCGACGCGGCGACGGCCGCGTTCCCCCGCTGGGACGTGGACGCCAAGCGTGCCAAGCTGCTCACCAACGGTGTCCGGCTGGAGATGCCCGACCAGTACGCGGGCGTCGGAGCCGTCGCGGTGTTCGACCCCGAGGGCCGTTTCCTCGTGCTCGTCGAGGAGCACAAGGGCAAGGCGAAGAGCCTGGCCGTCTTCGGCTGACCCGGATCCGCCCACGGAAGCCGGCCCGGTTCGTCCGGGCCGGCTTCGGCGTTTCTCCGGGCCCGGCCGGTCCGGCCCCCGGGCCCCGCCCTCTGGCCGGCTCCCGGGCCCGGTCGGTCCTGCGCCTCCCGTGGAGCGGCGGGCACGGGGTGCGTGCCACTGCCCGCCGCTCCGCGGTCCCCCCTCGGTTCCCCCACCCCTAGGGTTATCCAGCCACTCCCGCCTATTCACCCGTCCGGGCAGGCGCTCGGAGTGAACAGGGGGAGCGGAAGGGGGCGCTTTCGCATCGTGAGCTGTCCCGCCGATCAGCGCGCACCTACCGTCGAGCACGGACGAGGACGGACGAGGGTGCGGGCGGCGACGCGGGTGCGGGTGCGCGGGCGGGAAGGTACGGCGATGACGGGACGGTACGCCGACCGCGCGGGGGGCATCGGGAGCGCGGGGCGCGCCGAGGGTGCCGGTCACATCGGGGGCGCGGGGCGTGCCGGGGGCATCGGCAGCGCTGGTCGCGTCGACGGCGCCGGTCGCGATGGTCGCGCAGAGGGCATCGGTCGTACCGAGGGCATCGGCCGCGTTGGTCTCGCCGGAGCCGGTGGCGGTGTGCGTGGCGATGGCGGTGCCGGTGTGCGTGGCGATGCCCCTGCCGATTCCGGGGACCGGGCCGCCGGTGTCCTCGAACCTCCCGTCGCGGCCCTCGTGCGGATCCGGGACCTGGCCGGCCGCCCCCGCGGCGTCGGCTTCCTCGCCGATCACCATGGCACGCTCCTCACCAGCCACGAGGCCGTCGACGGCCTCGCCCGGTTCGTGCTGCGCGCCCCCGGCGGCCGGACCCGCGTCATCGACGCCCGCGCCGCCGGAGCGGTCCTCCCGCTGCCCGGACTCGGCCTGGCAATCGTCCGCACCGAGGGCCTGGAGGCCGACCCCCTGCCGCTGACCGCGCGGGAGCGGATCGACGCCGGCACGTACGTCATGGTCGCCGCGGGCCGCTGGCGGGAGGCACGGGTGCTGGCCTCGGCGCAGGTGACGTACACCGCCACGGAGGGCTGCCACCTCCTGGACGACGTCATCGAGCTGGCGATCGGCACGGCCGGCCGCGACGCGCTCCGGCCGGGCGGCGGCGCGGCCGGCGGGCCCGTGCTCGACGCACGGACCGGGGCCGTGCTCGGCGTCCTCGGCACCGCGCTGCGCTCCGGGCGGCGCGACGACTGCTTCGCCGTACCGCTGCGCACCCCGGCCCACGCGGACGGGCACGTGGACGAGCACGCGCACGGACACGCGGACGGGGCGGGCGGCCACGAGGACGGACCCGAGAACCAGGGCGGCGACGAGGACGGCCGCGAGGACGGGCCCGAGGGTCAGGACGGCGACGGGCACGGCGGCGGATGCGCGGGCCACCATGCGGAGGACTCCGCCGCCCGCGCGGCGCTCGACCGGCTCCTCGCCCGCAACGCGGCCACCGTGCCCGCCTACGGCGCCGACCTCAACCTGGCCGCGGTCCTGGAACTGACCGCGACCTCGGTGGGCCAGGACGGCCCGCCGAGCTCCCCGGGCGCCGGCACCGCCCCGGACGGCCACGCGCCGCCCGCTCCCGTGCGGCCGGTCGAGCGGCCCCATGTGACCAGGGAACTGGCCGTCTTCACCCAGGGCCCCCGCTCGGTGCTCGGCCTCGTCGGTCCGCCCGGCAGCGGCCGTACGACCGAACTCGCCGCCCTCGCCGCCCGCCGCGGCCGGGACGACCGGCCGGTCGCGGCCCTGTGGCTGCGCGGCGCCGATCTGCGCGGGGACGACGCCTGCGTGGCCGACGCCGCGCGGCGCGCGCTGGAGCGCGCCGCCAGGATCGTCGCGGCCTCCCGAGGCGTCACCGCAGGCGCTCTCGGCGACCTCGCCCCCGAACGCCTGGCCGGGATCGCCGCCCGCTCCGGCCGTCCGCTGCTGCTCCTCCTCGACGGCCCCGAGGAGATGCCGCCCCTCCTCGCCCACCGGCAGACCGAGTGGACCGGGGCGACGGCCGCGTGGCTGCGCGCGACCGGGGTGCAGCTGGTGGTGGCCTGCCGGGAGGAGTACTGGGAACACGCCGGCGCCGTGTTCCCCGCGGACCTCCTGCACTCCCCGGCGGACCCGCCCGGCCCCCTTCCGCCCTGCGTCCGTCTGACCGGCCTCACCTCCGGCGAGGCCCGCCTGGCCCGCGCCCGCCACGGCGTCCCCGACGGCGCCCTCACCGGCCGTGACGCCCGGCACCCGCTCGCCCTGCGGCTCCTCGGCGAGGTCCGCTCGGCTCTCCCCTCCGCCCCGCCCGCTGTTCCCGTGGACCGGCACGACCTCTTCGCGGCCCACCTCGACCTCATGTGCCTGCGCGTCGCGGTCCGCCTCGCCGCCGCCAACGGCGTGCGCGGCACGGCCGTACGACGCCTCGCCACCCGCGTCGCCGGGCAGGTGCACGAGGCCGCCCGGCGCAGCCTGGGGCCCGGCCAGGGCGCGGTCGACCGGGCCTCCTTCGAGGCCGTGTTCCCCTGGGGGACCGCCCCGGCCCGGCTCGGCGGCGGCACCGGCTGGGCCTCCGCCGTCCTCGCCGAGGGCCTCCTGGTCCCGGCAGGTGACGGTTACCGCTTCGCGCACGAGGAACTGGCCGACTGGCTCCAGGGCACGCACCTCGACCTGGAGGAGGCCCTGCACGCCCTGGTGCACCGTCCCCGCACCCCGGGGGGAGCGCATCCCCTGCCCGTGCCGCACCACCGCGTCGGCCCGGTGGCGCAGGCCCTGCTCCTGTACGGCCGCCAGTACGGCCCCCGGCAACTCTCCTTCCGGCTGCGCGAGTTGGCCGACGCCCTGGACCTGGTCCCGACGTCCTGGTGGGCCGCCCGGCTGCTGGCCCACACCCTCGGACGCGTTCCGGACGCCACCCCGTACCGCGAGGTGCTGCGCCTGCTCGCCGAGCGGGTCGTCGCCTGGCGCCGGGACCACCGCCCGGTCCCCGCCGAGTTCGCCCCCGCCTTCTGGACCGACCTGCCACTCGCCCACCCCGACCGCCTCGAACTCCTGCGGCACCTGGTCCTGGCGGACGGGGCGCGGGAGCCGGGTGACGAGGTGCCGGGGGACGAGGTGCCAGGTGACGAGGTACCGGGGGACAGGGAGCATCGGGAGGCGGGAGGTGCCGGGACGGAGCGGGACGCGCGGATCAACGCCGGAACGGAGTGGGGGCCGGCCGACGGGAACGGCGGCGAACGGTATCTCGACGCGGTCGCCCGGCTGCTCGCCGCCGAGCCCACCGCCGTACAGCCCTGCCTCACGCACTGGTTCGACGACGAACGGCCGCTGCCCGCCGCCCCGCACGCCACGGTGGCGACCGCCGCGCAGGCGCTGCTGCACACGCACCGGCACGGGGCCCTCGACGACCTGACCGAGGCGCTGGCGGAACGCGCCCATCCCCGGGCCGACGAGCTGCTCGCCGTCCTCGCCGAGGAGGAGCCCTCGGCGGTGTGCCGCGCGGTGGACCGCTGGGCGCGCGACGGGCGTCCCGGCCGCCGGGACGCGGCGATGGCGCTGGCCCCCCGCGCGGCCCGCCACGCCCGCTCCACCGCCGACCGCGCGCTGCTGCGCCACGCGGCGGAGACGGTCCTGGAGGCCGCCGCCTGCTGCCCGGACTGCGGCGAGGAGGCGGGTACGGCTGCCGGGGCGGCGCGGGGGGACGCCGGGCTGCACGGAACTCCGCACGGCGACGGTCCGCGGCGGGGCGCCGCTCGGGACAGCGTCCCGTACGACGCCGCTCCGCGGGAGCGTGCCGGTCGGAGCGGTGCCGTTCACGGTGGCGTTCCGCGACAGGGTGGTGGCCGGAGCGGTGCCGCGTACGACGGCGTCCCGGAGACTGGTGATGGCCGGGGCGGTGCCCTGTACGGCGGTGTTCCAGGGGAGGGGGCCGGTCGGGGCGGTGTCCCGCACGACGGCGTTTCGCGGGCCGGTGCCGGCCAGGGTGGTGCTCCGTACGGCGGCGCCCTCGTGATTCTGGTGCTCGACCCGGACACACGCGACCGGTATCTGCCGCGAGCTCTGCGCCACTGCGCCGACGGCGATCCCCGTGTCCCGGCCGCCGCGCTCGTCCCGGCTCTCGCCACCCACCCCGGTCCGGTTCTGGACGCCTTCCGCACCCGCCTGCGGGGCGCCCCCGACACCGGGGAGACGTTCCAAGCACTCGCCGGCGTCACCTCCTCCGCGCTCGCCCGCCGGGTCGCCGTCCTCGTCCGGGAGACCGCCGCCCGGCGCCCGGACACCGCCGAGCACGTGGCCGCGTACGTCGGCCGATGGCTGGACCGGGGTCCCACCGCCCGTTCCGTCCTGCTGCCCCTCGTCTCCGGTCTCCTCGGTGACGCCGCCACCCAGGTCCGCACCGCCCTCGCCGGCGTGCTGGGAGGCCACGGCACCCCGTCCTCCCACCCCCTGCGCCGCGAACTGCTGGACCTCCTGCTCGCCCGGGAGGAGGATCCGGCCGTCCTGTTCACCGTGCTGCGCACGGCGGCCCAGGACCTGGGGGAGCGCGACCGGCCGGAACCGTCCGGTGGGGACGCCGCTCGGGCCCACGACCCTGCCACGGGCGGCCACGCGCAGTCGTCCGGCGGGGCCACCGTGCCGGGTGACGGGCCCACGCCGGGCGACCGAGTGGACTCGCCCAGCAGGGACACGGCCCCCAGCGACGGACAGGCGTCGGCCGGGCACACGCTGGCCGGGCACGCGCTGGAGGGGCACACGTCGGCCGGGCACACGCTGGACGGACACACGTCGGCCGGGCACACGTCGGCCGGGCACGCGTCGTACGAACACGCGCCGGAAGGCCACGCGGGCGGGGCCTTCCGGGACGACGAGGTGCGCGGGCTCGTGCATCGCACCGGCCTCCTGCTCGGCCGCACTCCCGAAGGCGCCGCCCGCTTCGACGCGGGCCTCGTCGACCTGGCCCGGCACGTGCCGGGCTTCGCCGCGCGGATGGCCCGCTGGACGGCCGACGGCCCGGACGACTGGACGGCGGTCGTAGGCCCCGGCACCCGTCGCCTGATCGAGGTCCTGGCACGGGTGCGCGTACCGGCGTGACCGACGGGCCCGCCGGTCGGGACTTGCCGGGCCCACCGGTCGTGAGGGCAGCGCGCACCGGTCGTGACCCACCGGCCCACGGCCGTGACGACAGCTCACGCCGGTGGTGACCGTCACACGCACCCGGCACGGCCGTTCCCGCGCCCGTCACCGGCCCTTCCCGAACGTGCGCCCGGTCACAGCCACGATGCCGATGCGGGGCCGAGGCGGCGGGCATGGCACCCTTAGACCTGCACAAGAGTCAAGGTAGACACGGACACGGGTTCGAGGAGCGGTCACAGTGCAGCGCTGGCGTGGCTTGGAGGACATCCCCCAGGACTGGGGGCGCAGCGTCGTCACCATCGGTTCCTACGACGGCGTGCACCGCGGCCACCAGCTGATCATCAAGCACGCCGTGGACCGCGCCCGGGAGCTGGGCGTCCCGGCGGTCGTCGTCACCTTCGACCCGCACCCCAGCGAGGTCGTGCGCCCCGGTAGCCACCCGCCGCTGCTCGCCGCGCACCACCGCCGTGCCGAGCTGATGGCGGAACTGGGCGTCGACGCCGTTCTCGTGCTGCCCTTCACCACCGAGTTCTCGAAGCTGTCGCCGGCCGAGTTCGTGGTCAAGGTCCTGGTGGACAAGCTGCACGCCAGGGCCGTCGTCGAGGGCCCGAACTTCCGCTTCGGCCACCGCGCCGCCGGGAACGTGGACTTCCTCGCCGAGCAGGGCAAGGTCTACGACTTCGAGGTCGAGATCGTCGACCTGTACGTCTCCGGAGAGGCGGGCGGCGGCGAGCCGTTCTCCTCGACCCTGACCCGCCGCCTGATCGCCGAGGGCGAGCTGACCGGCGCCCGGGAGATCCTGGGCCGCCCGCACCGCGTCGAAGGCGTCGTCGTGCGCGGCGCCCAGCGCGGCCGCGAGCTCGGCTTCCCCACGGCGAACGTGGAGACCCTGCCGCACACCTGCGTCCCCGCCGACGGCGTCTACGCCGGTTACCTGCACGTCGAGGGCGAGGCCATGCCGGCCGCGATCTCCGTGGGCACGAACCCGCAGTTCGACGGGACCGAGCGCACGGTGGAGGCGTACGCCATCGACCGCGTCGGCCTCGACCTGTACGGCCTGCACGTCGCCGTGGACTTCCTCGCGTTCGTGCGCGGCCAGGCGAAGTTCGAGTCCCTCGACGCCCTGCTGGAGCAGATGGCCGAGGACGTCGAGCGCTGCCGGCGGATCGTGGCCGCGGAGGCGTAGTCCCGCTCCCGGGCTTACGGGCCCCGCCCCACGAACGGAACACACGAAAGGGCGGCCGGTGCACTTCGCACCGGCCGCCCTTTCGTCGTACCGCCCCCGCTGTTACTGCTGCTGCGGCGGGCTCTGCTGCGGCTGCTCCTGCGCGGGCTGCGCCGGGGGCTGTCCGGGCTGCTGCGGGTATCCGTACTGCGCCGGATACGGCTGCTGCCCGGGGGCAGGCTGCGCATAAGGCTGCGGCTGCTGCTGTCCCGGACCGGCCGGCGGATACGGCTGCTGCCCCTGCTGCGGGAACGGCTGACCGGGCTGGCCCTGCTGAGGGTACGGCTGTCCGGGCTGCCCCTGCTGCGGGAACGGCGGTGCCGCCGGCTGTCCCTGCGGCGGCGCGTAGGGCTGCTGACCGGGGGCGGGCTGCTGGCCGTACGGGCTCGGGTAGGGCTGTCCGGGCCCGGGCTGCCCCGGAATCTGCTGCCCCGGAATCTGCTGCCCCGGCCCGGGCTGACCGGGCATGGGCTGACCGGGCATCGGCTGACCGGGGACGGGCTGTCCCGGCATCGGCTGGCCGGGCATCTGCTGTCCCGGCATCGCGTAGCCCGGCATGGGCGGAGCGGCGACCGGCGGCGGGTTCCCGTCGCTGGTCCACAGCCCGTGCGCCTGCTGGTGGCGTACGAAGTCCTCGGCGATCAGGGCCGAGAGGTTGAAGTACGCCTCCCGCACCTTCGGCCGCATCATGTCGAGGTCGACCTCGGCACCGGCGGCCAGATGCTCGTCGAAGGGCACCACGACCACGCCGCGGCAGCGCGTCTCGAAGTGGGCCACGATATCCTCGACCTTGATCATCTTTCCGGTCTCGCGGACCCCGGAGATCACGGTGAGGGACCGGGAGACGAGGTCGGCGTACCCGTGCGCGGACAGCCAGTCCAGCGTCGTGCTGGCACTGCTCGCACCGTCGACCGACGGCGTGGAGACGATGATCAGCTGGTCGGCGAGGTCCAGCACACCGCGCATCGCGCTGTACAGCAGACCGGTGCCCGAGTCGGTGAGGATGACCGGGTACTGCTTGCCGAGCACGTCGATCGCGCGCCGGTAGTCCTCGTCGTTGAACGTGGTGGAGACGGCCGGGTCCACGTCGTTGGCGATGATCTCCAGACCGGAGGGCGCCTGCGAGGTGAAGCGGCGGATGTCCATGTACGAGTTGAGGTACGGGATCGCCTGGACCAGGTCGCGGATGGTCGCCCCGGTCTCGCGGCGCACGCGGCGGCCGAGCGTGCCGGCGTCCGGGTTGGCGTCGATGGCGAGGATCTTGTCCTGGCGCTCGGAGGCGAGGGTGGCGCCCAGCGCGGTGGTCGTGGTCGTCTTGCCCACACCGCCCTTGAGGCTGATGACCGCGATCCGGTAGCAGGACAGCACCGGCGTGCGGATCAGCTCCAGCTTGCGCTGCCGCTCGGCCTCCTCCTTCTTCCCGCCCAGCTTGAACCGGGACGCGGCCGCCGCGGGCCGCCCGCTCTTCGCCTTCTGCCGCTTGTTGTTGAGCAGCCGGTCCGAGGACAGCTCCACGGCCGCGGTGTAACCGAGCGGCGCGGCACCGGGGTTGGTCGGCTGCCGCTGGTCGTGCTGGACGGGCTGCGGCCATGCGGCACCGGCACGGGGGTCGGCCGGGACGCCCTCGGGCCCCTGGCCCTGCGGCCCCTGCGGGAAGCCGTAGGCGCTCTGCGGAACCTGGGGGGCGGGAGGTGCGGCCGGCGGGAAGCCGTAACCGGCGGTGGCGCCGGGGTTGT
Source organism: Streptomyces sp. NPDC090108 (assembly GCF_044747185.1). Classification (NCBI taxonomy): domain Bacteria; kingdom Bacillati; phylum Actinomycetota; class Actinomycetes; order Kitasatosporales; family Streptomycetaceae; genus Streptomyces; species Streptomyces sp. NPDC090108. The sequence goes on along the minus strand of NZ_JBIVDQ010000001.1, from coordinate 39,549 downwards.
TCGGGTCGGGCTGCGGCGGGAAGCCGTAACCACCGGGTTGCGCGGGCGGGTTGGGGACACCGGGGTGCGGGAAGCCGTAACCGGCTGCGGGAGAGGGCCCGTTCGGTCCCGGCTGAGGGAAGGCGTAACCGCTCGACGGCGCGTGACCGGCGGGGTTCTGCTGCGGTGCCGGGGGAGCGGGGGTCCCCGCGGCGGCGGGCACGCCGGGTACACCGGGCGTCCCGGGGGTGTGAGGCGCGGGCGGCACGGACGGCGCGTACGGCTGACCGGGCTGCGGCGCGGGCGGCACGGGCCCGGCGGAGGGGTTCCACGCGGCGGGCGCGGGCTGCGGCGCCTGCGGCTGGAACGGCGGCTGCTGACCCGGCGCGTCCCCGGATCCCGCCGGCTGCGGCTGACCGGACGCCGGGCCCGGCTGCTGCTGCGCGGGCTGTGCCTGGGCTGCCTGTGCCTGTGCCTGTGCGGGCTGTGCGGGCTGTGCGGGCCACTGGGCCGCCGGGGCGGGCGCCGCGGGCTGGTACGACGGCGGAAGCGGCGGCACTCCGCTCTGCGGCGCGGGCGGCGGCGTCCAGGCCGACGGCACACCGGGCATCGGGGGCGCCGTCGGGGGCGCCACCGGAGCGGGGCTCTGAGGGTCGGTCGGCGCGGAGGGGACGACGGGAGCGGTCGGGGCCGCTGCCTGAGGGCCTCCGGCCTGCTCGTGCGCCTGCGGCGCCCCGGCCGGGCCGGTCACGTCGGTCGCGTCGGTCGCGTCGGCAGGAACCCCGGCGGCCGAGGCGGCCGAGGCGGCAGCGCCGGTCGCGTCGGACGTGGTGCCGGTGGAGTCCGAGCCGTCCTGTGCGGGGACGTCACCGGACGCGTCGGCGTCGGCCTCACCCTCGGCGCCCCCGTCACCGGCCTCACGCGTGGCCAGGCCGGCAGCTGCGGCGGAGTCGCCGGAATCTTCGGAGCTGTCGGACGAGTCGGACGCCTCCGGCTCAGGGGAGGGGGTGGCCGCGGAAGCCGTGGGGGAGTCGGAAGGATCCGAGGAGCCGTTGCCGGACGTGGGGTCACCATCCGCCTCGGAGGCACTTTCGGAGCCGGCCGCGGCGGATCCCTCCACCGGCGAACCCTCGCTCCCGTCTTGGGCAGCGGCGTCCGCACCGGCCCTCGTAGCCTCACCCGCACCGGCGCCCGTACCGCCGCCCGCGGCGGCATCCGTACCGGCTGCGGCCGCTTCCTCGGCCCCGGTGCCGGCGTCGGCCTGACCGCTCCCGGTGGGCCCCGCGTGGCTTTCGCCGCCCTCGGAGCTCTCACCGTTCACGGCGGAACCGGCGTCACCCGAGACCGAACCCTCGTCCGCCGTCCCGGCTTCCTGGGCCTCCTGGGCTCCCTGGACGTCGGCGGCCGAGGCGCGTTCCGCGATCTCGGCCATCTCACGCTTCAGCGCGGAGGCGGAGAACCGCATGGTCGCACCGCTCTCCAGATCCCCGTTGTCCGGCTCGGGCACGGCCGGGACCGGCGGAGGCGGAGTCTGCGACGGGTTCTGCGGCGAAGGGTTCTGCGGCGAAGGAGGAGGCGTCTGCTGCGACCGGTGCGGCTCGTACCCGGTGGGCAGGCCCGGCACTGGAGCCGGGTTCACGGCCGGAGGCACGGGCGCGGCGGCGTACGGCACGGCGGGACCGGCGGCGGGCGGCGGAGCGGGAGCCGCGAACGGCACACCGGGGACGCCCGGAGCCGGCGCGGGAGGCGCCGCCGGGGGCGGCGGGGTGAACGACGGGAACGGTGCCGCGCCCGAACCGCCCGACCCGCCCTGGACGTCACCCGTCCCCGGACCGGCGAAACCACCCGCTCCGGACGCGGGCGCACCCGCGGCGGTCCCGGACGTCCCGGCCGCGTTCTGCGTGTACCAGGCGGGCGGGGCGTAGTCGATGGTGAACTCGCCGGTGGTCTCGAACGCCGACTCCGCGTCGGGCTGGTCATCGTCGGGTGTGGCCCAGCCCCCGCGGATCCCGTCCCGATCGCTGCTCACAGTTCCTCCTGGTGTGGTCGAGCACCCTCATGGCGTGCCGGGGCGACCAAGTCGTGTCGTTCAAGTCGTCCGTGGTCGTTCGGGGCAGTCCGGTTCCCCCGGCCCTCCCCTGCGACGGGGCCCGGTCCACGGGTTCCGGCATCGCGCCCGCTCCCAGCCTAATCACCGCGGGGCGTACGACGGCAGGCCCGCCCACCACTCGGCACGCGGCCACCCGCCCATGGCACACCCGTACACGCCGTCGCCCGACCGCCACTCTGTCACGGCAATCAGGGAGAAAACAGCGGACAAAGGACGAACGGACGACGCACCCGAAGCGCATCGACACCGCGCACGCGGCGAACAAACCGGACGATGAAGGCCAGTTCAGTCCATTCGGCGCGGGGTGCCCAACAATCCGATCTCGGCATCGGTGGGTTGGGTCAGCACATACTGCCGGTCACGGTCGGTGCACCACAGGGTGACACCGTCGGGCAGCGCGGGCAGGGACTCCACCTCGGTGCGGGACAGCCCCATCGTGCGCCCCAGTTCCGCCGCCTCGTCGGGCGAGACCCGCTGGATGCCCGCGAGCCGCGCCTGCCGCAGCAGACGGGGGGCGACCGGGCTGAGATACGGCAGCAGGGTCAGCACCGACTGCCACGGTCCGCCGACCACCCGGCCGCGCGGCGGCCGCATACCGCAGTCCCGGACGACCAGCACGGGCGTTCCGGCCGACGCTCCCTGCGGCGGCACCCGCCCCACGTCGAACACCGACAGCCCGTTCTGGCCGCCGCCCATGGCATGCACCATCTGCATCCACGCCTGCGGCCGCCCGGTCTCCACGGCCACCCGCGCACCGGTCGCGGCCGTCCGCAGCGCCAGCACCTGCGCGGTCCACAGACCACCGATCAGCACGACGTCGTACGGCGTGGGCCGGTTGATCCCCAGCACCGCCGGCTGCCCCTCGGCATCCACCCCCGCCACCACACCGTCGTCACCGATCGGCAGCGCGAGCGTGTCGAGTTGATCCGCGGGCAGCGAGTGCCGCGTGTGCCGGGGGCCGATCAGCCCGAGCCCGCGACGCAGCCGCTCACCGGCCCGCTCCAGTGCGGACGGCGCACCGGCGCCACCCGCACCGACCGAAGAAGCCGGCCCGCCCGTCCGGTTCACCGGGGTCGTCGGAATCGTCACCGCGCACCTCCAAGGGGCAACGTGGCCAGCATGCCCGGCAGTTGTTCACGGTCCAGCCGGGCCAGCCCCGCACCGGCCTGGCGTGCCGCGCCCTCCAGCGCCTGGCGCGCGGACACGAGTTCGTCGTCACCGCGCCCGGTCACCCGGAGATGACCGCACAGCGAGACCTCCTGACGCTCACCGCGCGCCAGCGTCATGCTGAAGGTCGTGGCCAGCGCCGGTATCGCCGTCACACGGGCGACGAACTGGGGCAGCGACTCGCCCCGGGCGCCGCCCAGCTGGGGCCAGCGCCTGATCCAGTACGTCGTGTGCCGCCGGTTGTCGCAGCGCCAGCTGCGCCCGGACTCCTCCGTACGCCGCTCACGCGTCTCGCTGCGTCCCGCCTCGGCGGTGACCAGGGGGTTGGCGCAGGCCGAGGTGGCGAGTGCGGAGACCAGTTCCTCCTCGTCGAGCACACTGGCCCGGAACCCCGCGCCGGTCAGCCGGCTCGCGAGATGGTCCGCGACCCGCACCACGCACTTCTGTGCCCCGGTGAGGCCGCCGCCGCGCGCGGCGACCGCCTCCGCGCACAGTTCGGGGTCGAGCTTCAGCGCGATCCACGTGATGCGCACCGCCGGAGCGCCCGTCTGCTCCTGGAGCGGCTGGTAGTTGGCGACGGCCACCGACTGCTGCGGCAGGTGCAGCGCGGGCGCCGGCTGCGTGTGCAGCACGACCTGTGCCGACTCCAGCCGGATCCCGTCGACCTCCAGCGCGTCACGCACCAGCCCCAGCGGCAGCGGCTGCCGGTTCCGCTCGGCCCGCAGCGCCGTCGTGTCCGCCTCGACCTGGAGGACGGCGGTCAGGAACGTGCCGTCGCCGGCCATGCCGACCGGACGGCGGTCGCGGCCGCCGTAGGAGTACGTGCGCAGCGCGGGTTCGCACTCGAGCGCGGGCACCAGTGCCGGCTCCGTGCCCGGCGGCACCGGGGTGGCGGCGGCTCGCCGCCTGCGCGCCTTCAGCTCGCGCGCCGTGGCGAGCCACTCCGGGAGCGAGCGGCCTCTGCGCCGTGCGAAGGCCAGCGTGACCAGGGCCAGAGCGACGACCGCGGCCGGTACCAGCGCCATGGTGCCGACGACCCAGCCCACGACGAGGACGGCCACGGCGATCTCGACCAGGACGAGTCGTTGCAGACGAAACGAACCTGCCTGGCCCGGCCGGTGTCCGGAGCCGAGCGTGACCGCCTGCCGCGGTGCGCCGGACTGGCCGGACGCCTCTCGTGGATCCGGCGCCTGCGCAGCCGTACGGCCACGGGCCGCCAGCCGGCCGCGCGAACGCGTCCGCGTTCCGGAAGTCATCACTCCATCCCCCCGTTTTGCTCACAACCCATGGGAACCAGGCGAACGCACAGGCCCCTTGAGGGCCCAGGTACCCTACCCGCTCCGCAGGACGCGTCCCGCACCAGGCATAGTAGGGGCCGGGTCCGACAGCGGAGGGCGGGGGAGCGAGGTCCCCCGGCGCGCTCCGCGTGAGACACGGGGAGAAACAGCACAGATGGCATCTCGGCGGGACCAACTCAACGCCTACACCTTCGCGAAGCGCCGCATGCTCGCGTCGTTCGTGCAGTCGTCACCGGATGCCTCCGACGAGGGGGCTCCGCGGCCGCTGCGCGCCGTGCTGCCCGGCGCGATCGTCGGCGCGGTCGTCCTGGCGGCCTTCGGCGCCTGGGGCATGTTCCGCCCGACGGCCCCCGAGGGCTGGGCCGATCCGGGCAAGAAGGTGATCATCGCCAGCAAGTCGACCACCCGGTACGTGGTGCTGAAGACCGCCGGCAAGGTCCAGCTCCACCCCGTGCTCAACATGGCCTCCGCCAAGCTCGTCCTCGGCTCCGAGGACGACGTGGACGTCGTCACCGTCGACGAGTCGATCCTCGACAACGGCAAGATCCCGCACGGCGTCACCATCGGCATCCCCTACGCCCCCGACCGGCTGCCCTCCGACAAGGAGGCGGGAGCCGCGAAGCGCTGGGCCGTGTGCGAACGCCCCAGCGGCAGCGGCGACTCGATCCAGAAGGCCGAGTTCGTGCTCGCGCAGCGCGACCTCGGCAGGACCGAGGGAACCCGGCAGAAACTGCACGGCGGCGAACTGCTCTACGTCACCACCCCGGACAGCGCGCGGTACATCGTGGACGCCCGCGGCTGGGCGTACAAGGTGAACAGCGCGGACTCGCTCCTGCTGCAGACCCTCGTGGGCGCCAACCGCAAACCCCAGCACGTCACCAAGGAGTGGATCGACACCCTGCACCCGGGCGATCCCGTCGACTTCCCGAAGATCGACGGCACACCGGGCTCGCCGGCGCACGCTCCCGGAGAGCTGGACACGCGGGCCAACCGTGTCGGCATGGTGCTGAGAGCGCCCGTCAACGGCAGCGAGCAGTACTTCGTCGTCCTGCCGGGCCGCGTCGCCCCCATCTCCGACTTCGTCGCGCAGCTGCTGCTGGCCAGTACGGATCTCGTCCACGTCGACCAGAACGGCCACGCACAGGAGGTCAGCCCGGGAGCCATCGTCCGGGGAGCACCCTTCGGCGCCGAGCACACCTGGCCCACCGAGGCGCCCAGCGCGGTCAACGAGGACTCCACCGCCGCGGGCAGCCGCAACACCGTCTGCACCGTCCTGCGCCACGTCGACCCGAAGAACGGCGCCACGACACTGAGCACCTGGGCGGGCACCGAATTCCCCGCGGTCCTCGCCACCGGTTCGTCGAGCGCGTATGTCACCGCGGGCTCCGGCCAGCTCTACCGCCAGTTCCAGGGCACCGAGCCCGGCGCGGGCCCGGTCTTCCTCGTCACCGACACCGGCCTGCGCTACGCGCTCCAGTCCAACGACGACAGCGAGACGGACAGCGCGGGCATCGGCACCACCGCCAAGCAGCGTGAGGCGCTCCAGCGGGAGGCCCAGCTGGCGCAGCGGCACCTCGGCTACGCCGGCGTCCGTCCCGCGCCGGTCCCCGCGGCCTGGTCGAAGTTCCTGCCGACGGGCCCCCGCCTGTCCACGGCGGACGCCCGCCAGCCGCAGGGTTCGTGAGGAGCGCGCCGATGACCTCCAGCCGCGACGCCTCCGGCCGCCTCACCCCGGCGCCCCCGTCCCGCCCCCGCCTCCGCACCGGTACGACGTTCGCGGCGGCCCTGCTCACGGCCGCCGTCGGCACCCTGCTGACGGCACCCGTCGCAGCCGCCGACTCCGGGTCCGACCAGTGCACGTTCTCCGCGACGAACCACAAGTACGCCGGGACGCCCTGGGCCCTCCAACGGGTCATGCTCGACGAGCTGTGGAGCCAGTCGAAGGGTAGGAACGTCAAGGTCGCCGTCATCGACACCGGCGTCGACACCGCCAACCCGCAGCTCACCCACGCGGTGGACGGCGCCCTGGGCGTCAACCTGCTGCCCGCCAAGGACGACAAGGGCCAGCCGGTCGACGGCGCCAAGTCCAAGCCCACCACGGACACCGTCGGCCACGGCACCCGCGTGGCCGGCATCATCGCCGCCCGCCCCATGAAGGGCACCGGCTTCACCGGCCTGGCACCCGAGGCCACGATCGTCCCGATCAAGCAGAACGACGCGGACGGCCACGGCACCGCGGACACCCTCGCCGCCGCCGTCCGGCACGCGATCAAGGCGAAGGTCCAGGTCATCAACATCTCCCAGGACACCGCGAACGCCGCGGCACCGACGGAGAACCTGCACCGGGCGATCGACGAGGCCCTCGCCCAGCAGATCGTCGTCGTCGCCTCCGCGGGCAACGACGGCCTCGGCGGCAACGACAAGAAGACCTACCCGGCGTCGTACCCCGGCGTGCTCGCCGTGGCGGCCTCCGACCGCAACAACGAGCGGGCGGCGTTCTCCCAGTCGGGCGACTTCGTGGGCGTCGCCGCCCCCGGCGTCGACATGATCTCCACCGTCCCCAAGGGTGGCCACTGCTCCGACAACGGCACGAGTTTCTCCGCCCCGTACGTGGCGGGCGTCGCCGCGCTCATCAAGGCCAAACACTCCGACTGGACCGCCCGCGAGGTCGTCGCCCAGATCGAGCAGACCGCGGAGCGCTCCATCACCGGGCACGACCGCCTCGTCGGCTGGGGCGTGGTGGACCCGGTCCGCGCCCTCACCGAGGACGATCACCCGATCGAGTCACCCCACCCCGACGCGGGCCTCACCCACGCGGAGGCCCCCACCGCGGCGAAACTCACCCTCGGCGAGACCCCGGAGGAACGCGACGCCCGCCTCGCCACCTACGTCGCCATCGGCGTCGCCGTCCTGGTCGCCGGCCTGGCGGGAACCGCGATCACCCTCCGCGACGCCCGCAGAAGAAACCCCACCCCGAAACCCCGCGGCTGACCGGGGGTGTCAGGATGCGGGGCGGCAGGGGTGCTGGTTCTTCAGTGAGGTCGTGTAGCCGTGGATCAGGGTGCTGACGGCTGAGTCGTTCCGGTGGGCCGGGTCCAGGAGTCTGAGGAGCACGCTGATGTCCTCCTCCTGCACATCGGCGCCGCGGCATTTCAGCAGCGACACCGCCGCGGAGTCGGTGTAGGCGACGGCGCCGTCGTCCGCGGACTTCTGCTGCGATGCCGAGAGGCGGCTCAGGAGGATGTGGCGGGCCGAGTCACCGGCGTCGATCCGCTCGGTGCTGACCGTCAGCACCGAGTCGCCGTCCACCTTGACGTCACAGAGCGCGGAGCCGTCGGTCAGGCTGCCGGTGGAACGGACCGTGAGTCGCCGGCCGGACTCCGGCAGGACACGGGAGAGCGCATCGGCCGGCACGCGTGCTCCGCACAGCGACCGAGGGACCTTGAACTCTCTCTTCGGCGGCTCCGTGGAGCACCCGGCCACCACCAGTGCGGTGACCACGAGACACACACCGCGCAGGGTCAGGGACGCGGACTTCAATTCTTGCCACTCTCCGATTTCCACTGGGCCCCGTCGGAGTGACTGTGGCCGGCGGACGTGCGTGCGGCTCTCCGTAGATCCTCGGCCGTGTCGGCGTCGATGGTGCCGTTGTTCAGCAGAGCGTGATCGACGGCGGCCCTGGCCGAATCGAGGGCCGCCTCCCTGCCCGCCGTGTACTCCGTACCGGCCTGCGCCTGCGCCTCGTCCGACGTGTCCTTCTCGATGCTCTTCATCACGGACTCCTGGATGTCCTCCGAGGCCCATTCCAGGGGAGCGCCGGCGATCGGCACCCGTTCCGCCGCCTTCTCCAGGCCCATGCCCAGAACGCGGTTCACCCACTTCTGCTTCTCGGCGGCGGCTTCGTTGAACTCCGTGTCCGAGGCGGCGTGATAGTGGTGGATCGCCTGGGCCCTGGCGTCGCTCATGATGCCGGCGATCGCCGAACCCGGGGCCACCGCCGCACCCACCCGCCCGTCCAGGGAGGCCGTCGAATGGCTCGGGTCGTTGATGACGTGGTTCACGACGTCGCTCGTGTAGGCCTGCTGCGCTGTCGTGATGGCCGAGTAGGCATCGGGGTCCTGGCCCACCTCGCCCAGGAAGCGGCTGGCGTGGTTCGCGTCGAGGTCGGCGGCCGCGCCGAACGACGGGAAGAGGTCGCTGTCCGAGTCCTCCTGGTACATGGCCTGCTGGAAGTCGCCCATGTACTCGGCGGTGATGTCACCGAGGCTCCCGCGAAGAGCGGACAGCGGACCGCTCTCCTCGTCCAGATCCCCGTTCTCGTTGTGTCTGATCAGTTCGGGGTGTTCGCCGAACTTGTCGACGATCTCGCTCACCAGATGCGCGCGCGCCTCCGTGTGCCTGACGGCGTCGGCCGTCGCGTCGCTGTCGTAGGGGCGTCCGGTGGTCGCCGACTCCAGGGCGTGGCCGAGCGCCTGGGGGCCGAAGCCGAGGGCCGTCCTCGTCTTGTCCTCGTCGGCGAGGACGTTCACGTCGTTGGTGTCGACCGTCCACTCGAAGTCCTTGTCGGTGAACACGTCGAGATACGAGGAGAACCCGGGGTCACCCCCCTTCTTTACCGTGCCGTCTTCGTTGTACGCGGTCGGCGGCTGGGTGAAGAACTTCTCCGAGGCCTCCGGGCTGTGCCCCAGCGCCTCCAGGACGCTGTTCAGCGGATCGTTGCCGGTGCCGAGCCTGCCGGACGGGTTGAAGCCGTAGAGGTCCGGGACGCCCCGCGCGTTGTTCGAGAGGAAGAAGAAGGGGTCCTTCCGGTGCAGCTGGGTGACGTGCTCGGCGATCGGCGTGAGGAACCGCGGGTCGTAGTCGCCGTAGCGGAGCAGACCGCCGAGCACCTGGTAGCCGTACGGCTGGTTCACCTGGCCCCGCTCCCAGCCGATCGGCCGGGTCCCGAGACGCCGGAACTCCGCGCCCCAGCTGTCGGGCAGGTGATGGGCGTGGTCCGGGTCCGTCGCGTCGGCGAGCGTGTAGCCCATGTACTTCTGCAGGTCCCGCACCTCGTCGAGACGCAGCGTGGACGCCTGGCCGCCGGTGCCGTCGAGGGACATCCGGCCGTAGAACTTCAGCGCCTGCTCGGGGCCACCGAGACCCTGGTAGAACTCGGTCGCGAACTGGCCGTCCTTCTCTGCGGAGTTGAAGCGCAGAAGCTGGTTGAGCTCACGCAGCTCCGCGTCGGACATCTTGTCGCCCTTGCGTGCCAGCTCGATGGCCCGCTCGGCCTCGGCGTCGTTCAGGGAGCCGTACACACTGTGCCCGGCGTCATGGCGGTCGTTGCCGTGGATCTTCGCCAGCGCGCGGGCCACCGAGGCGTCGATCTCCTCCGCGTGGGCGACGATCCGGTTGATCCGGTCCTCCAGCTCCCGCCGCGCGTCGAGCTGCTCCTGGGTGCGCTCGTCGGTGTCGCCGCGGACATGCGGGAAGAAGCAGCGGGCCCTGCCGCCGCCGGTGTCCTCGACCCGGATTCCCAGGTGCGGGGCGTCGACCCCGACCGCCTGCCTGATCTGCTTCTGCAGGGCCTCCAACTCGGTGTGTCCGTCGTCGAGCACCTGGTAGACGCTGTTCGCCTCGTCGTGGAGGTCCGAGACCTCCTTGGCCGTCTTGGCGATGAACTCCCGGGACACCGTGGCGTTGACACCGGCCCAGTGGGCCGAGTCCGACTTCGCCCACATCCCCGTGCGGGCCTTCCCGGCGGACTTCGCGAGACCGTCGACGGTCTTCTTCCAGTCCGCCACCGCGGCGGCGAGTCCGCCCAGGTCGACCTCGACGAGGTCCGTGAACGTGAGAGCCACTGGGTCCCCCTACTTGAAGTACTCGTCGAGCTGGGACACCGACACGGTGGAGCCGTCAGCGCCCCGCAGGACGGTCCCGATCCTCGCGTCGTCCTCCGCGTGCAGCTTCTTCGTGTAGTCGAGATGGTCGGAGATGTGCGCACAGGCCTGCAGGACGGACTTGACCTGGGACGTCCAGATCTCGACGGTGGTGTCCAGGGCTCCGCCCAGCTGGAAGCCGTGCGACTTCAAGGCGGAGGCCGCGCGTGCCGTCGATCCGGTGCCCGAACCGTCTGCCCCGGCCGCGCCGATGTCGGCCTGGCCGCGGATGTCGTCGTACAGGAGACGGGCCTCGTGTCCGACCGCGCCCAGGTCGTTCTGGTGGACCACGAGGTCTCCGGTCCCGCCGCCCCCGCCGTCGGGTGCCAGCTGGTTGAGGCGCGTGTGGGTCGACGGCCGCTCGGCGGCCTGCGCCTTGAGCTGCTCCCACTCGTCCCATGCCATCGGTCGGACCCCTTCCCTCTGCGGTCCCGCCGGTCCTCCCGTCGGGAGACGCGGGCGGTGCCGACGTTCCGGTGCGCCCGTCAAGTTAGCAACGGGGTCCGTGGGACGCCCGCGTCGTCGCCGAGCTGTGACGTCCGCCGCATGTGAACATCCCGGGGAGACACCCGCCGCCCGTGGCTGCGGAAGCTCGGGACGCCTTCGCGTCGGCCCCGAGGGGCTTCGCCGTCCCCCTCCGTTCGCCCGGTTCTGACCTGGCCGAACTGTTCGGCAACGCGGCGTGTTCTTCGCGTGGGTGAGGTTTTGTGGTTGCAAAGTTCACCCCCTGAAGGGATCGGGAGCGTCCCCCGACGAGACAGATGTGAATCTTCTGCGGTGATGTCGGGATCCCCCTGCCCGTTCCATCCCGCTTGCGACTTTTGGGGTCTTGTGACCGCGGCCTTCGGGGCGCCGTTGCAACTGAACCGTCGCAGAGTTCAGTTGGCCGCGATTTACACAGTGACTACAGTGGTCGATGAAGGTACGGGTGTGCGCTTGAGTGTTACCTGGACCGTCAAAAGTTGTACAAACGGGGACACGGGGAAGGGGTCGCGATGGGTGACGGCGGCGGCTCGGATGTGCGGCGCGGAATCGACGCGTTGTCGGCGTTCAGGGATCAGATCTCCAGGGCGCTGGGCAACTTCGAGGGATCTCCTGGAAGCCCGTCCAAGCTTGAGGATCAGGCGCTGGCCCGGCCTTCGTTCGGCGGTACGGGTGCCAAGTTCGACGAGGCGGACAACCTCCACGCGAAGTACGGCGAGGTGCACACGCGCCTGGTTCATTTCTCCAAGGTTCTGAACCTGCAGATCGAGGCACTGAAGCTCGCCACGCATGCCGCCGACGTCACCTACGACGGCACCGAGGAAGAGGTGCGGCGCCGGTTCTGGCAGATCCAGCAGCAGCTCAACGACGAGTACGAGCGAGCCTCGAAGGAGAAGCAGGCGGAGGACGAGGCGGCCAAGAAGGCCGGTCAGGCCGGTAAGCAGGCTCCGAAAGAAGTCCACAAGTCTACGGGGGGATCGGAGCGGGGATGAGCGACGACTGGAAGAAGCAGGCCCAGTACAAGCCCGACGTGCAGCAGGTCGACAAAGAGGTCGCCGGCAAGGTCGCGCCCATCACCAGCGTCCAGGGCCTACTGGCACACATGCCGCTGTTCGGCGGCGTCCGGGTCAACGCCCTCGGCTCGACGAACTTCGAGAAGCACGATCTCAACCAGATGATCGATCTGGTCGAGCACGCCAACCCCGAGCACCTCGAGCTGACCGGCAAGTCCCTGTGGGACGCCGGACATGCCATCCGTGACGCCGCGACGGATCTCGAGAAGCACCTCGGCGTCGACTGGGAGGGCGAGGGTGCCACGGCATTCCACGACTGGACCCAGAACCTTCTGAAGTACACCCACCAGCTCGCCGGTTACGCCGACAATGCCGCGACCCAGTTGTCCGTGGCCGCCACTGGGCTGGCGTCGGTACGCAGCGCCATGCCGCCTCGAGACACTCGGCCGCACGCCGACCAGAAGCTTCCGACCGAACTGCCCAAGGCCAAGCAGGTCGACCACAACCCTGACTACGTGGCCGCCGTGAAGGTCGAGAAGAACCGGCAAGAAGCGGTCAATCAGATGAACCGTCTGGCGTCGTTCTACGAAGTGTCGGCGAACGAACTGCACGGAGTCCCGCCGGAGCCTTTGAAGGCGATGCCGAATGTCGGGGTGCCGAAGGCAACGGGCAGCTTCAGAGATGCCGGCAGCCAACGGTTCCACGAGGGCTCGGCATCGAGTTCGGTGTCCAGCGTCGGGCGGGATCCGGTGGCCGCACACCACGCTGTGGCCGTCCCGAACGGAACCGACGTCAGTGGACACACAGTCCCCGTCCATGAGGTGCACGAACCCGCCACGCGCCCTGGCGACGATGTCGGCACGAAGATCGACACGGTGGACACGCTTCCCCCTCAGGCGCCCGCGCAGCACGGCGCACCGCTGCCGACTCTGCCCAGCACAGGCGGTGGAGGTGGGCAGACGCCTCCCCTGATCACCGGCCCGTCGGCTCCACCCATGGCCCCGCCCGTCGGGCGTTCCGGCGGGTACGGTCCGGTCGGTCGGCTCCCCCTGTCCCCGCAAGGTCGTCCTGGCCGGCCTGCCACAGCGGGTGGCCGGGTCGTGCAGGAGCCCGAAGGGCAGGTCGGGCGTGCCACGGCCGGCGGTCGCGCCACGCAAGGCCCCCTGGGGCAGGCGGGGCGGACCATGGGGCGTGCCACGCCGAGCGGCCAGTCGGCCATGCGAGGGTCCGCGGAAGCGAGCCGCTCGCCCATGGGCCGCGCTGTCACCGGCGGTACGCCGAGGCCGGCCACCTCGCCCGCCGGGCGCACCGGAGCCGGCGCCCCGGGCGGTCCTGTGCGCAACGGTGTGGTGGGCGGCAAGCCGGTCGCCGGGCGAACCGGCGGCACCGGCTCCAACCCGCGCATGCCGCGCGGCACAGTCGTCGGCGCCGGGGAACCGGCTTCCTCCACCCCGGCGAAGGGCGCTCTCGGGCAGCGTGGCGTCGTGGGCGCCCCCGCTGCCGAGACCGAGCCGGGCGCCGCGCGACAGGTCCTGCGCTCGGCCGCCAACCCGGAGGGCGTCGTGGGCGCGCCTCGCGGCAGGAACGGCGCCGCTTCGTCCTCCGAAGGCCCGGAGGGTGCGGGTGGCCGCGGGCTGGGCCGTGGTGCCGTCGGTGAGCGTCAGGTTCCGGAAGGCGGCAATGGCCGCGCCAGCGGGGCATCCAGGAAGGATCAGCCCCGTTCGTCCCGCAAGCAGCGGCGTGACACGCCTCAGAAGAACGACTGAAGACCGACGAGGATGACACAGGCATGAATCCAGGGATTCGCCGACGCGGCGCGACTATCGGCAGTCCGACGCGGCGTGACGTGAGGCGTCTGGGTGCCGTGTGTGCGGCTTTGGGCGCGTTGGCCGCCACTTCGGTGACGCTGGCCCCGGGTGCCGCTGCCGTCGATATCAGGTCGAGGCAGTGGTACCTGGACGATATGCGCATTCCGGAGGCGTGGAAGGTCAGCACCGGGAAGGGGGTAAAGGTCGCGGTGATCGACAGTGGGGTCAACCCGGCCACCTCGTCCCTCAAGGGGCAGGTGTTGGTCGACGGGGTGTCGGGCGCCGCCGCTTACCACTCCACCCGTGACAACACGGGGCATGGCACCAGCATGGCCGAGATCATTGCGGGTACCGGAGCGGGCAACGGCATCCGGGGGGTGGCCCCAGGGGCGAAGATCATCCCCATCCGTATCGCCGCGGGAAGCCCGGACGGCGCCGAAGCAAAGAAGGCGCCTACGGATGGTCAGGCGATTCGGGCCGCAGCCGACAGTGACGCAAAGATCATCAATATGTCCTTCGGTGGCGCTGATCCTGATTCGGAGATGGAGGATGCCATGAAATATGCGGCATCCAAAGGCAAGTTGATGTTCGTCTCCGCTGGCAACAGTGGCGAAAAGGGGAATAAGTTCGACTATCCGGTGCGCTATCGGTTCGCCATTGGTGTGGCCGCGTACGACAAGTCCGGAACCGCAGCGAAGTTCTCCACGCACGGCGACTATGTGGATCTGTCGGCTCCCGGCGTCGACATTCCCTCCTGGTGCGACGGTAAGTTCACCGAATATTGCAACACTTGGGGAACCAGCCCCTCCGCCGCCATCGCCTCCGCCTCCGCCGCCCTGGTCTGGTCCGCGCACCCCAACTGGACGGGCAACCAGGTTCTGAGGACCCTCATCGACACCGCGGGCCGTTCCTGGTCGAAGAACGAGGTCAGCAGCTACCTCGGTTACGGCTTCGTCCGCCCCCGTCGCGTCCTCATCGCCAAGGACATCAACCCCGGGCCGCCGAACGAGGATCCGCTCGCCTACCAGAACTACGACCCGGATGCGCCCACCTCGGCCCCGCCGAGCAGTGCCTCGCCCGGTCACCCGGCGAAGAAGGCCGGCGCCCCGGGCAGCAGCGCCGCTCCCGTCGCCGCCGAGAAAACCAGCGGCGGCAACACCCAGACGTGGGCGATCATCGGCGTCGCGGCGGCCGTACTGGTCGTCGGTGGCGCGGGCTTCGCCGTGCTGCGCGCACGCCGTAACGCCTGAGAGCTTTCCCCAGCCCCGCTCGCTCGCCGAGTGCGCGGGGGTCCGCTTGCCGCCGGTGCCGACGTCAGACTCGGGGCCCGGCAAGGTCAGTTCACGAAGAGAGGCATGGAAATGGCGCAGCGCCAGAAGGTAAGTGACAAAGACATTGTCATCCTCGAAAAGGAGCTTCTGCACCGTTTCGAGGGCATCAAGGGTCAGCTGAAGGAACTCCAGGCCATCATCGACAGCCTCGAGGGCCACTGGAAGGGCATCGGCGCCGGTGCGTTCAACACCAAGCAGACCGAGATCAACGAGCGCATGGTCCGCATCGGCAACATCCTGGCCAAGTTCATCGAGGCCATGACCAACACCCGGAAGATCAAGGACGGCACGGAGGACGAGGTCCGCGCCCAGGTCCAGGGCATCGACGTCGACCTCGGTGGGTCGCACTCGGCGCTCTCCAGCTACTGATCCCCGCCAGGCCACCACTTCTCAGCAACGGAGCAATCATGGGCGTCAACAACAGCGGCGAGCTCGAAGTCACTTACAGCGGTCTCGACGAGACCGCCACCCAGCTCGCGAACCACGCCAAGCGGCTCGAGGAGAGCCTCGAGGCCATCAAGCAGAAGGTCGCCGGCGTCGCCAGCATGTGGGAGGGCGAGGCCCACAGCGCCTACGCCGAGCAGCAGGCCGCCTGGGACCGTGAGGCCAAGGGCATCCACGAGGCCCTCATGGCCATCGGCAAGGTCGTGCACGCGGCCGGTGGCGACTACCAGGGCGGCGACCGCAAGGCTGCCAGCTACTACATGTAGGACCGCGCAGGCGGAACTCGCCGGCAGGACGGCGGCAGCGGGGTGGGCACGCACGGGAGGTGCCCACCCTCTGTCATGCCGGGAATCGGGACAGGACGACGACGGATCGGGACAGGGAATGCACGCCACAGACGGTGGCCCGGAGGCGGCCACGGGGGAAGCACCGGGCAGAGTCGACGGCGCGCGGCGGCGGGTGGGGCCGTACACCCTCATCACCGGGCTCGACGGCCCCCGCTCCAGGACCCCGGTCCCGGAGCGGCGGTACATCGCGCGCGGCGCGAACGGGCAGGAGACCGTCCTGCTCTCCCTGCCGCTGCCCGGGTCCGACGTCGCACGGTTCATGGCGGAGGCGGAGGCCTCCCGGTACCTGCTCGGCTCCTGTGCCGCCCCGGTCACGGCCCTGGCCGCGCCGGGCGAGGCCGCCTGGTGCGCCCGTCCGTACCTGCCCGTCCTGCCGCTGCCGACCGCCCTCGCCGTGCACGGCGGTCCGCTGCCCGAGCCGACGGTACGCGCGCTCGGCGTGGCCCTCGCGGAGACCCTCGCCGTCCTCCACGGGCAGGGCCTGACGTACGCCGGTGTGTCCCCGGCCGCCGTTCTGCTCTCCGCCGACGGCCCTCGCCTCTCCTGCTTCGGCGCCGTACGCGTGGCCGCGCCCGACGGCACCCCACGCTCCGGACTGCCGGGGCTGGACTCCGGCAGCCTGCCCCCGGAGCAGGCCTCCGGCGGCCGCCCGCGCCCCCTCGGCGACGTGTACGCCCTCGGCGCGACGCTCGCCTACGCGGCGACCGGGTACACGGCACCGGAACGCGACGAACTCCCGGCCTCCCTGCGCACGGTCATCACCCGATGCCTCTCGCGGGATCCGGGCAACCGCCCTCAACTCGCCGAGCTGACCGCCCTGCTGAGCGAGGGCACCTCTCCCGCCGGCCTCCTCTCCACCGAGGCACCCGCACCCGGCCTGCCCTCCGCCGCAGCTTCCTCGCCCGGCGCCCCCGGCCCCGCCCTCCCTGCCTCCGGTGCCCCCGCCCCCGGCCTCCCCGTCGCGCCCCCGGCATTCGCCCCAGGCCTCCTCCCCGGCCGCGTGATCGCCGCCCTCGCCCATCAGTCGGCAGCCGTCCTCATGGCCGAGATCCCCGTCGGACCCGCGCCCGCGTCCGCGCCCGGACCCGAGCCTGCGCCCGCGCCCGGACCCGCGCACTCCGCCCCACCCCCACCCCCGCCCGGACCCCTGTCCGCCCCCGCCCACCCCTCCCTCCGCCGGAACTGACGACGACCCCACCCATGCCTTCCCCACTCACTCACGACGACCCCCAGGCGATCGGCCCCTACCGGCCCGTCGCCCGCCTCGGCAGCGGAGGCATGGGCACCGTCTACCTCGCCCGCACGGCGGGCGGCCGTACCGTCGCGCTGAAGACGATGCACGCCCGCATCGCCTCCGACCCCGCGTCCCGCACCCGTTTCCGGCTGGAGACCGACGCGGCGCGCGTCGTGGGGGAGCGGTTCGGCGCGGGCGTCGTGGACGCGGATCCGCGGGCCGAGACGCCCTGGTTCGCCACGGAGTACGTGCTCGGACCGCCGCTCGACGACGCCGTCGAACAGGGCGGACCGCTCCCCGAGGAGACCGTACGGGTGCTCGGCGCGGCGCTGTGCGGAGCGCTCGGCCAGCTGCACGGGTCCGACGTCGTCCACCGCGACCTCAAGCCGTCCAACATCCTCGTCACCGCCTACGGGCCCAAGGTCATCGACTTCGGCATCGCCCGGGCGGCCGGCGACGACCGTCTCACCCGTGTCGGGGTCGCCGTCGGCACCCCCGCCTTCATGTCGCCCGAGCAGGCGAGCGGACAGGAACACAGCGCGTCCGGCGATGTCTTCGCCCTCGCCGGCGTGCTCGTGTTCGCCGCGACCGGACATCCGCCGTTCGGCCACGGGCAGGCGGCCGACCTGCTGTACCGCGTGCGGTACACCGAACCCGACCTGAGCGGCGTACCCGAGGGGCTGCGTCCCGTCCTCGCCCGGTGCCTGGACAAGAACCCCTTCCTGCGGCCCACGACCGGTGAACTGGCCGCGCAACTGCACGACGGATCGGGGGAGTTCGCCGATCACCTGCCGGCCGCGCTCCTGGCTGACATCGGGCGGCGGGCGACCGAGGTGTGGCAGACCGTGCCGCGGCGGCTGCCGGCTCCGCCCGACGAGCCCGAGGCGGCGCCGGCGGCGTCCACGGCATCCACGGCGTGGTCGCGGCGGCGGGTGCTGCTCACCGCCTCGGGCGCGGCCCTCGGAGCGGCCGCCGCCGGGGCCGGGGTGTGGACCGTGACCGCGGGAGCCGGGGGCGACTCCCCGCAGCCGACGCCCGGACCCAGCAACAGCCTGCTGGCGAAGCCCGAACTGGACTCCCTCTGGCAGATCCAGATCGGCGAACAGGACAGCTTCGAGAGCAGCATGCCCTCGCACCCGCATGTCCTGGGGAACCTGGTGACGACCGCGACCGGCAACCTCACCGGGGTCATGGCGGCGACGGGGCAGCGCGCCTGGGTGGTCCCCGACATGGACATGGCCTGGCAGATCGCTTCCGACGGCCGGCGTCTCGTCGCCATCAACAGCATGAGCGGCCCGGAGAACATGGGCAACGCCGGCGGGTTCGCGCTGTTCCTGGCCTCGCTCGACACCCGCACGGGCGAGATGCGGGAACCCTTCGCCCGCCTGGACGACTTCAACGGCGAGCTCTTCCCGGACCAGATGGTGTGCACCGGCGACGGCGTCGCCTACGTGGTGGCCGGCCGCGGGCGGTACGTCCACAACACCTACTCGGCCGCCCAGACCTGGTACCTGCTCGCCGTCGACATCGGGACGGGCAAGGAACTGTGGAAGACGCCGCTGCCCGCGCGCCGCCCCGGAACCGAGCGGTTCTACTTCCTCTCCGCCGGCGTCGTGGGACGCCGCCTCGTGGCGCTGCAGGAGGCTGATGACGGCACGGTGCACGCGATCGTGCGCGACACCCGCACCGGCGCCGTCCGCTGGGACCGTCCGCTCGACGACATCAAGGCCGACCAGGTGCGGCTGCCCCTGACCACCGACGCGGAGCACCTGTACACCGGCACCGGCCGGCTGCGCGCCCTGCGGCTCGACGACGGAACGGTGACGTGGGACTCCGGCTCGGCCCGGCCGGGCCGGACCTACGGACCTCCGGCGGTCAAGGGCGGCACCGTCTACGCGGTGGAGAAGGGACTCGGCCTCGTCGTCCTCGACGCGGCGAGCGGCCGGATCGCCTGGGAGGAGAAGGGCGGCCAGGGCACGCACGCACACCTGGACTGCGCGCCTGTCATCGGCACCGGTTACGCCTACAGCCGGCGCGGATCGAAACTCTGGGCCGTCTCCCTGTCCGACCGCACCCCGGACCACTCCTACAGAACCACCGGTGACCGCTTCATCGCCCATGAGACCGCCCGCACGGTCGTCGCGCAGGGCGGCGGCTTCCTGGCGGCCTTCCCCCTGCGATGAGCCACCCGTGAGACCCGGAACCCCCGCGGCGGACCGCCCGGAGGCCGCCCGCGCACGACCCGGAGCCGACCCGGTGACGAGAAGAGAAGGCGAACAGCGATGAGACCCCTGGAGACCGGCGACCCGATCCGCCTCGGCCCCTACCGGCTGCTCGGCGTGCTCGGCGAGGGCGGCATGGGCAAGGTGTACGTCGGCCAGGACCACGCGGGCACCGTCGCCGCGGTCAAGGTGCTCCGGCCCGAACTCGCCCACGACACCGGCCTCGCCCAGCGTTTCGTGCGCGAGGCGCTGGCCGCCCAGGCCGTGCGCAGCCCCGGTGTCGCGGCGGTGCTGGGCGCGCAGACCGAGGGCGGACGGCCCTGGATCGCCACGGAGTTCCTCTCCGGACCGACCCTGGACCAGATCGTCGACGGACACGGCCCGCTCGACGACGCGAGGCTGCGCGCCCTGGCCGAGTCCCTCGCGCGCACCCTCCAGGACATCCACGCGGCCGGGTTCGTCCACCGTGACCTCAAGCCGCCGAACATCGTGCTCACCTCCGACGGCCCGCGGATCATCGACTTCGGCATCGCCCGCCCCGAGCACGGCCTGACGCTCACCACCACCGGACAGATCCCGGTCACCCCCGGATACGGTGCCCCCGAACAGGTGATGGGCCACCGGGTCGGCACCGCCGCCGACGTCTTCTCCCTCGGCGCCGTCCTCGTCTACGCGGCCACCGCCCGCCGGGCGTTCGACGGCACGCACGTGGCCGCCGTCCAGTACGAGGTCGTGCACGGCGAACCGCGCTGGCACGGCATGCCACCCCAGCAGCACGCGCTGATCGCGCCCTGCCTGGCCAAGGACCCGGCCGCGCGGCCCACGCCCGACCGGATCGCCGCCGCGTTCGCCCCACCGAAGAAGAACGGCAAGGTGTGGAGGAGCGGCCCGGTCGCCGACGCGATCAGACAGCGCGAGCAGGACGTACGCGCCCTCACCGCCCCGCTCCTGGCCACGGTCGAGACGCAGGCGGGGCCCAGCAGGCGGCGTCTGCTCACCGGGTTCGCGGCCGGCGGCGCCGTACTCGCCGCGGGCGGCACGGGCACCGGCTGGTGGCTGCTGCGGAACAACAAGGACGACGCGCGGAAGGAGTTGTTCAGCTACCCGCCCGCGGTGCGGACGCCCACGGCGCGGCTGCTCTCCGCCGACGACGGCGACTACATCATCGGGGGTTCCCCCAAGCCGCTGTGGACCGTGTCCGACGCGACGGACGTCGGGGCTCCGGCGCCGCTGCCCGTCCGTGACGTCGTCATCGTCGGCCACATCCTCAGAGGCGTCGTGGCGCTCAACGTCGTCGACGGCAAGGTCCGCTGGAAGGCTCCGGCGATGACCATGGGCGCCCGGTTCCTCTCCCTCTCCGACCGGCTGGTGGCCGCCGCCGACGACGACGGCGTCCTGCACACCTTCGTGCCCTCCACCGGGGAACCCAGGTGGACCGTGCGGGCGGACGCCGGGACGCTGCTCGTCGCGGACGCTGACTCGGTCTACCTGCAGACCAAGGACCGGCGCCTGCGGGCCGTGAACCGCGCCGACGCGAGCATCCGCTGGACGGTGCGGCTGCCGGAGGACTTCCGCAAGACGCTCCTCCCCAGGCCCGTCGCCCACCAGGGTCGGCTGGTCCTCACCACCGAGACCGGCCACGCCCTGGCCGTGGACACGAAGAGCGGCCGTACCGTATGGACCGCCCGTGACCTGGCGGAGGAACGAGTGCTCCTCCCGGCCGCCGCGAACGGTGTCGTCCACCTCAACGGCAAGACGCTCTCGGCGCGCCGGATCTCCGACGGCAAGGAGCTCTGGAAGCAAACGGAGAAGCACTACTACGACGACAAGGACTACGAGTGGTCCCGGCCCACCGTCCACGGTGACCTCGTGTACTCCTGCGCCTCCGACAGAGACTCCGGCATGCCCTACGGATTCGATGTCCGGACCGGCAAGAGAAGCTGGGACGGGGGCATCGCCTCGCAGACCGGCGACTACCCGGTCCTCCTTCAGGGCAACGGCGTGTGGATCATGGACGACGGCTCCCGCCCCACGCTGAGGACGATGAGCACGGCGCCGCAGGCGCGCGAGATCTGGTCCTACGAACTCTCCGGCGGGGAGACGGCCTTCGCCGCCGACGGCAACCGTGTCTTCGCGAGGTGCGACGCCGCCCTGTGGGCGCTGCCGGTGTTCTGACCGCTCAGCGTC
This sequence comes from Streptomyces sp. NPDC090108, assembly GCF_044747185.1. Lineage (NCBI taxonomy): Bacteria > Bacillati > Actinomycetota > Actinomycetes > Kitasatosporales > Streptomycetaceae > Streptomyces > Streptomyces sp. NPDC090108. The sequence goes on along the minus strand of NZ_JBIVDQ010000001.1, from coordinate 18,005 downwards.
CCGGACCGGCCGGGTGAACGTTGCGACGGTTCACCGGACCCACCCGGCCCGGTGAACCGGAGGCGGCACCCCCCGGCCCCGGATGGCGGGACGCATGCCGGGGCCGGACGCACGCCGGGTCCGGCGGGCGAGGCTCACCGGACCCGGTCGAAGCGGCCGCGCCGCGCCCGCCGCGGCGGGCGCCCGTCAGTACTCGACGTCCACCAGACCCGTCTGGACCAGCGGCTTGCCCCGCTTGCGGGACACGAAGACGCCACGCCCCGCCGGCATCGCGCGCGGCCGGACACCGCCCAGGATGTCGCCCTCCGCCGGGTCGCCGGCCATGATGAGGCCCTGGGCGCCCAGTTCCTTCATCCGCTGGACGAACGGTTCGTACGCGGCACGGCCCGCGCCCGCGGAGGAGCGGGCGATGATGAAGCGGACGCCCACGTCCCGCGCGAACGGGAGCATCTCCGTGAGGCCGCTCAGCGGGTTGCCGCTGGACGTCGACACGAGGTCGTAGTCGTCGATGACCACGAACACCTGCGGGCCGCGCCACCAGCTGCGCTCACGCAACTGCTGTGCGGTGACCTCGGCGGTCGGCGTCCGCCGCTGCATCAGGTCGGCCAGCGCGGTCATGTGGTGGTCCATCTGGCTCGACATCGGGATGTACTCCGCCAGATGCGAGGCCGGGGTGATGTCCAGCAGGGACCGCCGGTTGTCGACCACGAAGAACTTGGCCTCGTCGCCGCTGTACTGCAGCGTCAGCTGCTTGATCAGCAGCCGCAGCAGGTTGGACTTGCCGGACTCGCTCTCGCCGAAGACGAGGAAGAACGGATCCTGGTCGAAGTCGAGGAACACCGGCTCCAGGTTGTCCTCGTCGAGCGCGAAGGCGACACCCCGCTTCGGGAAACGGTCGCCCGGCGGCAGCTGGACCGCTTCGAGCTGACGCGGCAGCAGGCGGACCTGCGGCGCGCCCGGCGCCTGCCAGTGCCGCCCGACCTCCGCGGTCAGCGCGGCCGTCGCCTCGGCGAGGTCGGTGTCCGAGGTCAGGCCGTCGATCCGCGGCACCGCCGCCATGAAGTGCAGCTTCTGCGGGGACAGACCACGGCCGGGGACGCCCGCGGGGACGTTCACCGCGACCTTGCGGTCGATCTCGGAGTCCATGACGTCACCCAGGCGCAGCTCCAGGCGGTTCATCAGGTGGTCCTTCATGTTCGCCCGGACCTCCATCGAGCGCGACGCCGTGATGACCACGTGGATGCCGTAACCGAGACCTCGCGCCGCCATGTCCAGCACGGCCGGCTCCAGGCCCTCGTAGTCCGTACGGAAGTTGCCCCAGCCGTCGACGACCAGGAACACGTCACCCCAGGGCTGGTCGGTGACGGAGATGTCCCCGCGCGCCCGCCGGGCCCGGAAGTCGGCGATGGAGGCGATGCCGGTCGAGCGGAAGTACTCCTCGCGGCGCGTCATCACGCCGTACACCTCGGAGACCGTACGGCGCACCCGCTCGGGGTCCAGGCGGGAGGCGATCCCGCCGACGTGCGGCAGGTCGGCCACCGCGGCCATGCCGCCGCCACCGAAGTCGAGGCCGTAGAACTGCACCTCGTGGGGGGTGTGGGTGAGCGCGAAGGAGCAGATCAGGCTGCGCAGCAGCGTCGACTTGCCGGACTGCGGACCACCGATGATCTGCATGTGGCCGGCCGCGCCCGAGAAGTCGAGCAGCAGCCGGTCGCGGCGCTGCTCGTACGGCTTGTCGACCAGACCGACCGGGACGACCAGACGGCCCGCGGCCTCGTAGTCGGGCTGGGTGAGACCGCGTCCCTGCACCGCCGCCAGACCGGGCAGCAGCGCGTCGAGCGACGGTGGGCTCTCCAGCGGCGGCAGCCACACCTGGTGCGCCGAGGGCCCCTGCGCCTCCAGCCGGCGCACGATCACGTCCAGGACCGTGTCGGCCAGCGCGTCGTCCACGTCCGGCGCGGCCTCGGTGCGCTGCTTCGGCACGGGGGTGTACTGCACCGGCACCTCCGTCGCCGTGAACAGCACCGGACGCCGGTCCACCGGCAGCGGGCCGCCCGGGAGCGCCGCCCGCTGACTGCCCGTGCGGTACGTCCCGGAGACGTAGGCCGCCTTGAAGCGCACCATCTCGTCCGTGCCGAACTTCAGGAAGCCGGAACCGGGGACGTTGGGCAGCTCGTAGGCGTCGGGGACGCCGAGCGCGGCACGCGACTCGGCCGCGGAGAACGTCCGCAGACCGATCCGGTACGACAGATACGTCTCCAGGCCGCGCAGCCGGCCCTCCTCCAGGCGCTGCGAGGCCAGCAGCAGGTGCACACCCAGCGAACGGCCGATGCGGCCGATCTGCACGAACATCTCGATGAAGTCCGGCTTGGCGGTCAGCAGCTCGCTGAACTCGTCGATCACCAGGACGAGGGACGGGATCGGCTGGAGCGGGGCGCCGGCCGCGCGCGCCTTCTCGTAGTCGTGGATGTTCGCGTAGTTGCCCGCGTCGCGCAGCATCTCCTGGCGCCGGTTCAGCTCACCGCGGATCGAGTCGCCCATGCGGTCGACGAGGGTCAGGTCGTCCGCGAGGTTGGTGATGACGGCGGCCACGTGCGGCATCTGGGCCATGCCGGCGAAGGTGGCACCGCCCTTGAAGTCGGCGAGGACGAAGTTCAGGGTCTCGGAGGAGTGCGTGACCGCGAGGCCCAGCACCAGCGTGCGCAGCAGCTCCGACTTGCCGGAACCGGTGGCGCCCACGCACAGGCCGTGCGGGCCCATGCCCTCCTGCGCGGCCTCCTTGAGGTCCAGCATGACCGGGCGGCCGTCCTCGCCGAGACCGATCGGCACCCGCAGGCGCTCGGCCAGGGCGCGCGGACGCCAGGTCCGCTTGGTGTCGACGGAGGCCGCGTCACCGAGTCCCAGCAGGTCGGTGAACTCCAGGTTGGCGAGCAGCGGTTCGTCGTCGTCGCCACCCGACACCATGCGCATCGGCGCCAGCTGCCGGGCCAGCGCCTCGGCCGACTCCTGCGACAGGGTGTCGGGGACACCCTCGTACACCATGCCGTGCCCGGACTCCAGGCGCAGCAGGCCGGGCTGCACGACGACCGACAGATCGCCCCCCGCGCCCGACGGTTCGCCGGCGACGACCTCGATGACGGTGACGCCCTGGAGACCCTCCGGGGAGGCGAGGACCGAGTCGGGCAGCAGGGACAGATCGTCGAGCACGATCACGATGTGCGGTTCTTCGGGCAGCGGCGTCGCGTCCGGGTGGAAGCGGGGGCGTCCGGTCAGCCGGTCCGCCAGCAGGTCCTCCAGCTCGCGGGTGTCGGCGCCGATGAGCCGCCTGCTGCCCGCGCCGTCCACCGCGCCGGGCGCCTGCACGTGCGGCAGCCACTTCGCCCAGTCCCAGTGCGGCAGCGCCTCACGGCCCGCCGCCACCGCGATGACCAGGTCCTCGGGGGAGTGCAGCGAGGCGAGCGAGCCGACCAGGGCGCGGGCGCAGCCGCGCACGGACTCCGGCTCACCGCTCACCGTGACGTGGTAGAAGGCGCGCAGCGAGACCGCCATCGGCAGCCCGGTGAGCGTGCCGTGCAGCGCGAGGAAGCGCTGCATCGCGCCCGCGGTCAGCGGCTCCAACTGCTCGACCGGACCCGTCTCCGGGGCCAGCAGCGGGGTCGCCAGCGGCTGCGGGCCCAGACCGACGCGCACGTGCGAGAAGTCCTCGTCGCCCGGCCGCCGTTCCCAGACCCGGCTGCCCTCGGCGACGAGCGCCCACAACTGTTCGGGAGAGGGGTGCAGGTAGTACTGGGCGTCCCGCTGCGTCCTCGCCGTCTCGACGGCGGCCTTGCGGGTCTGCGACAGATAACTGAGGTAGTCGCGGCGCATGTCGGCCAGCTGGCCCTGGGAACCGCGGCGGAAGCGGACCACCATCGCGACGGACATCGCCACCGTCGAAGCGATCATGATCATGCCCATGATCTTCATGAACGGCTGGCCGTTCGTGAAGAAGAACACCACGGAGCCACCCATGCCCAGCGTGGGCAGCAACTGCATCAGCACGCTCTCCTGGGCGCCTCGCGGCAGCTCAGGCGGCGGCTGGACAGCGACCTCTTCCGTGGGCACTTCGGACGGAAGCGCCCGAGGGGGGCGCTTTACGACAATCTGGCTCACTGCTCACCAATTCCCTTGCCCGACCCAGGCTTTCCGCCCACCGCCCCGTGTCGGCGGACGCAGGCCGCCGCGCGATCCTACTGAGTTCACGGAACACGGGTGAGCGGTAGGGTGCCGAATGTTCGCGTGAGCACATGCCGGTACGGTCGAGGAAACCGGGACAACCCACCTTATCCGGGTGGGGGAAAGCCCCGGACCGAGGTCCCGCGGCACCCGCGCCACCGCCTGCGCGGAAGGCGCGGGAGCGATCGGCACACGACCTTCACGACGTAGACGCACCACCACCACTGAGGGGGAGCAGCAGGTGAGCATGACGGCCGCCGCCACCGGCGGACCCGGGACGGGAGCCCCCGCGGGAACCGGCACAGGACTCGGTTTCTGCCGGGTGACCATCGTCGCGCCGGACAGCCGCATCGACGTGGCACTGCCCGACGACGTGCCGGTCGCGGACCTCTACCCGGAGATCCTCCGGCTGTCCCGGCAGAGCCCCGAGGCCGGCGCCCCGGTCGGTTACCACCTCGTCCGTACCGACGGCACCGTGCTGGACAGTTCCCGGTCCTTCGCCGCTCAGCGCATTCTCGACGGCGAACTCCTCACGCTGCGGCCCTTCGCCGACTCCCTGCCGCCGGCCGTCTTCGACGACGTCTCCGAGGCCGTCGCGTCCGCCGTCACCAAGCAGCACACGCTGTGGACCGGCGACCTCACCCGGGCCGCGGGCCTCGTCGGCGCCGGTGTGCTGCCGGCGTTGCTCGCGTTCGTCGCGTGGACCGCCGACCCGCGCCACGACATGCACGGCCTGGCCGGCATCCTCGCCGCCGTCACCGGCGTCCTGCTGGTGGTGCTGTCCGCCGCGCGCGCCCGGGTCTACGACGACCGCGCCTCGGCCGTCGCGCTCGGCCTCGGCGCACTGCCCAACATCGGCGTCGCGGGCAGCGGACTGCTGCCCCTGACCGACGGACAGGGCATCGGCAGGCTCCAGTTCCTGCTGGCGTGCGCGGCCGTGCTGGTCGCCGCCCTCGTCCTCTCCCTCACCTCCCCGCACGGAGACGGCCCCTTCGTCGCCTTCGTGTTCGCCTCCGCCGTCGCCCTGCTCGTCGTGTTCGCCGCGACCCTGCTCGACTGGGCCCCCACCGAGACGGCCGGCCTGTGCGCGCCGGTCGCCGTGGGCGCGCTCGCCTTCCTGCCGGGCATGTCGATGCGCTTCGCCCGGCTGCCGATCGGCTTCGAACCCCCGAGCGCCGCGACCCGCTCCGCCTACGGCACCGAGACCCACACCCCGGAGTCCGTGGACACCGAGCGCGTCGAGGCGCAGGCCCGCCGCGGTCACGAACTGCTCGTCGGTCTGGTCGGCGGCTGCGCGCTGCTCGCCGTCGGCGCCTCGTCGGTGCTCGGCTTCTCCAGCGACATCTGGGCCCAGCTGCTCGCGCTCGCCACCGGTGTGGCGATGCTGATGCGCGCCCACCTCTTCCGCTACACCGCCCAGGTCGCCCCGGTCCTCGCCGCGGGTCTCGGCTCCCTGGTGCTGCTCGGCCTCGGCCTCGCGCTCAACCCGCCCCCGTCGGTGATGCGCGAGGCGCTGGAAGGGCACCGCACCGACCTCGACATCCGCACGGTCTGGCTGATCGCGGTCATCGCCGCCGCCACCGCGCTGATCACGGCGCTGGGCCTGATCCTGCCGCGCGGCGGCCTGACCCCCTTCTGGGGCCGCTTTCTGGAGATCTCCGAGGGCTTCGTCCTGCTGACGCTGATCCCGCTGACCCTGGCGGTGTTCGACGTCTACGCGAAGGCCCGCGCGATGACCAGCAAATAAGGCCAAGGCCTCCGGGAGCTCGGGCTGCGTCCCGCGGCGGAACGGAGCGGTACGGCAAAGGGCGGCACATCGCGTGCCGCCCTTTCCCGCACCCCGGGCATCCCGCCCCGAGCCTCATCCCGATCCGGTCCTCATCCCGCCCCGGGACCGTCCTCGCCCCGCGCCGGCTCCAGATCGAACTCCCCGTCCCGTGCGCCCAGCACGAAGGCCCGCCACTCCGCCTCCGTGTACCGCAGCACCGTGCCGGGGTCGAGGGAGGACCGCATGCCCACCGCGCCGCCGGGCAGGTGGGCGATCTCCACGCGCTCCTCGTGGTGCTCGGTCCCCGGGGCGCAGGTCCACTCCGCGCCCGAGATGTCGAGCGCGTACAGCTCGTCCCGCTCCCGTTCCTTGCGTGCTTTGATTTCCCTGTCGTCGGCGTCGGTCATCGCAGCCGCAGTCCTTCCTCGAGAGCCGGCGGTCGGTTCACCCTACTGGCCGGGGTTCTGCCTGGTCAGCGGTTCGCGGAGATGGCCACCGTGACGGGACGTGACCACCGCGTCACAGCAGGCCGCGGACCGTGAGCGCACCCGGACCGATGCCGTGAGCGCACCCCACACCGATGCCGTGAGCGCACCCGGCACCGGCGCCGGGAAAGCACCCGGCACCCGCCCCGTGAACGCACGCCGCACCCGGCACCCGGACGGCGCCCGGAGGCATCCCGCCCCGCACCCGAAAGGCATCCAGGCAAGGCCCGGCGAGGGCCGCCCCGTGACCCTGATACCCTGGCTGGCGACCGTCCGTGTACGCACCCCCGGAGCACGCAGGCACGACCTGCCGCCCCGAGGACCGCGACCGGCGGATCCCGCCTTCCGAGTAACGGAAGCTCCCCCGAGATGCAGACCGGGGGCGCTCGGAGGGCCACTCAGACCCATGAGGAGTAAGCGTGTCGCTCGACGCCGCTACGAAGAAGCAGATCATCGCCGAGTTCGGCCAGAAGGAGGGCGACACCGGCTCCCCCGAGGTCCAGGTCGCCATGCTCTCGCGTCGGATCTCCGACCTGACGGAGCACCTCAAGGCCCACAAGCACGACCACCACTCCCGCCGTGGTCTGCTGATCCTGGTCGGCCAGCGTCGCCGCCTGCTGCAGTACCTGGCCAAGAAGGACATCCAGCGCTTCCGTACGCTGGTCGACCGCCTCGGCATCCGCCGCGGTGCGGCCGGCGCCAAGTAAGTCGCCGTGAGGGGAGCGGTCCCGGCGTGATCCGGGGCCGCTCCCTTTGCTGTACGTGCGGAAACGTGCGGAGTGTCACCCACGCTTTGTAGTGTGGTAGCAGAACGCATCACGCACGACACAGAACGAGGGAGAAGAAGCGCACCTCGCCGCCGCCGGTCCTCGGTAGTGGCCCCCGGGGGAAGCGAGCCCCGGGTGCTTCGATCGAAGACCGGCCCGCACCAGTCGGCGCGCTTCTCCCACCACCGTCCCCCCGCCACACGGGCGAGCGTGGACGAAAGACGAGGAGAAAACGCTAGTGGAGAACGAGACCCACTACGCCGAGGCCGTCATCGACAACGGCTCCTTCGGCACCCGCACGATCCGTTTCGAGACGGGCCGTCTGGCCAAGCAGGCCGCCGGTTCCGCCGTGGCGTACCTGGACGACGACACGATGGTGATGTCGGCCACCACCGCCTCCAAGGCCCCCAAGGACCAGCTCGACTTCTTCCCCCTGACGGTGGACGTCGAGGAGCGGATGTACTCCGCCGGCAAGATCCCCGGCAGCTTCTTCCGCCGTGAGGGCCGCCCCTCCGAGGACGCGATCCTCACCTGCCGCCTGATCGACCGCCCGCTGCGCCCGTCCTTCAAGAAGGGCCTGCGCAACGAGATCCAGGTCGTCGCCACGATCATGGCGCTCAACCCCGACCACCTGTACGACGTCGTCGCGATCAACGCCGCGTCCGCGTCCACCCAGCTGGCCGGCCTGCCCTTCTCCGGCCCGATCGGCGGCGTCCGCGTCGCGCTGATCCGCGGCCAGTGGGTCGCGTTCCCGACGCACACCGAGCTCGAGGACGCCGTCTTCGACATGGTCGTCGCGGGCCGTGTCCTGGAGGACGGCGACGTCGCGATCATGATGGTCGAGGCCGAGGCCACCGACCAGACGATCAAGCTGGTCGAGGGCGGCGCCGAGGCGCCGACCGAGGAGGTCGTCGCCGCCGGTCTCGAGGCCGCGAAGCCCTTCATCAAGGTCCTGTGCCGCGCGCAGGCCGACCTCGCCTCCAAGGCCGCCAAGCCGACCGGCGAGTTCCCGATCTTCCTGGAGTACCAGGACGACGTCTTCAAGGCGCTGACCGCCGCCGTCAAGCCCGAGCTGGCCCAGGCGCTCACCATCGCCGGCAAGCAGGACCGCGAGGCCGAGCTGGACCGCGTCAAGGCGCTCGCCGCCGAGAAGCTCCTGCCGGAGTTCGAGGGCCGCGAGAAGGAGATCTCCGCCGCGTACCGCGCGCTGACCAAGAAGCTGGTCCGCGAGCGCGTCATCAAGGAGAAGACCCGGATCGACGGCCGCGGTGTCACCGACATCCGCACCCTGGCCGCCGAGGTCGAGGCCATCCCGCGCGTGCACGGCTCCGCGCTGTTCGAGCGTGGCGAGACCCAGATCCTGGGCGTCACCACCCTCAACATGCTCCGCATGGAGCAGCAGCTGGACACCCTCTCCCCGGTGACCCGCAAGCGCTACATGCACAACTACAACTTCCCGCCGTACTCCGTCGGTGAGACCGGCCGCGTGGGCTCGCCCAAGCGCCGCGAGATCGGCCACGGCGCGCTCGCCGAGCGCGCGATCGTGCCGGTGCTGCCGACGCGCGAGGAGTTCCCCTACGCGATCCGCCAGGTGTCCGAGGCTCTCGGCTCCAACGGCTCGACGTCCATGGGCTCGGTCTGCGCCTCCACCATGTCGCTGCTGAACGCCGGTGTGCCGCTGAAGGCCCCCGTCGCCGGTATCGCCATGGGCCTCATCTCCGAGGACGTCGACGGCGACACGCACTACGTCGCCCTGACCGACATCCTCGGTGCCGAGGACGCCTTCGGTGACATGGACTTCAAGGTCGCCGGCACGAAGGAGTTCGTGACCGCCCTCCAGCTCGACACCAAGCTGGACGGCATCCCGGCCTCCGTCCTGGCCGCGGCCCTCAAGCAGGCCCGCGACGCCCGTCTCCACATCCTCGACGTGATGATGGAGGCCATCGACCGTCCGGACGAGATGTCCCCGAACGCCCCGCGGATCATCACCGTCAAGATCCCGGTGGACAAGATCGGTGAGGTCATCGGCCCCAAGGGCAAGATGATCAACCAGATCCAGGAGGACACCGGCGCCGACATCACGATCGAGGACGACGGCACGATCTACATCGGCGCGGTCGACGGACCGTCCGCCGAGGCCGCCCGCGCCACGATCAACAGCATCGCCAACCCGACGATGCCCGAGGTCGGCGAGCGCTACCTGGGTACGGTCGTGAAGACGACCACCTTCGGCGCGTTCGTCTCGCTGATGCCCGGCAAGGACGGTCTGCTGCACATCTCGCAGATCCGCAAGCTCGCCGGCGGCAAGCGCGTGGAGAACGTCGAGGACGTCCTCGGTGTGGGCCAGAAGGTCCAGGTCGAGATCGCCGAGATCGACTCCCGCGGCAAGCTCTCCCTCATCCCCGTGATCGAGGGCGAGGACGACGAGACCAAGAAGGACGACGCCGACCAGTGACGTCCCGTAGTTTCAAGGCGACGGCCCGCACCTCCTCGGAGGCGCGGGCCGTCGCCCGTACCCAAACCCTCGTCAAGGGCGCGAACGGCATCGGCACGGTCCGCAAGACCACCCTCCCGGGCGGCCTGCGCATCGTCACCGAGACGCTGCCCTCCGTGCGCTCGGCCACCTTCGGCATCTGGGCGCACGTCGGCTCGCGCGACGAGACCCCGTCCCTGAACGGCGCCACCCACTACCTGGAGCACCTGCTCTTCAAGGGCACCGCCCGCAGGTCGGCGCTGGACATCTCCGCCACCCTCGACGCGGTCGGCGGCGAGATGAACGCGTTCACGGCGAAGGAGTACACGTGCTACTACGCACGCGTGCTCGACACCGACCTGCCGCTCGCCATCGACGTCGTCTGCGACATGCTGACCGGCTCGCTCATCCGCGAGGAGGACGTCGACGTCGAGCGCGGCGCGATCCTCGAGGAGATCGCGATGACCGAGGACGACCCGGGCGACTGCGTGCACGACCTGTTCGCGCACACGATGTTCGGTGACAACGCCCTCGGCCGCCCCGTCCTCGGCACGGTCGACACGGTCAACGCGCTCAGCGCCGACCGCATCCGCCGCTTCTACAAGAAGCACTACGACCCGACCCACCTCGTGGTCGCCTGTGCGGGCAACATCGACCACAACAAGGTCGTACGACAGGTCCGCGCGGCCTTCGAGAAGGCGGGCGCCTTCAAGAACGCGGACGCCGCGCCCATCGCCCCGCGCGACGGCAGCCGCACGATCCGCACGGCCGGCAAGGTCGAGCTGATCGGCCGCAAGACCGAGCAGGCGCACGTCGTCCTCGGCATGCCGGGCCTCGCCCGCACCGACGAGCGCCGCTGGGCCATGGGCGTCCTCAACACCGCCCTCGGCGGTGGCATGTCGTCCAAGCTGTTCCAGGAGGTCCGCGAGAAGCGCGGCCTCGCCTACAGCGTGTACTCGTACACCTCCGGCTTCGCCGACTGCGGCCTGTTCGGCGTGTACGCCGGCTGCCGTCCGAGCCAGGTGCACGACGTGCTGAAGATCTGCCGCGACGAACTCGACCAGGTCGCCGCGAACGGTCTGACCGACGACGAGATCGCCCGCGCCATCGGCCAGCTCCAGGGCTCCACCGTGCTCGGCCTGGAGGACACCGGCGCGCTGATGAACCGGATCGGCAAGAGCGAGCTGTGCTGGGGCGAGCAGATGTCGGTCGACGACATGCTGGCCCGGATCGCCTCGGTCACCCCGGACGAGGTCCGCTCGGTCGCCCGCGACATCCTCGGACAGCGCCCGTCGCTGTCGGTCATCGGCCCGCTGAAGGACAAGCAGGCCGCGCGGCTGCACGACGCGGTCGCCTGATCACCCCGCTCCCCACCCTGCGGTAAGGAAAGCAACAGATGAGCAAGCTGCGCGTGGCGGTCCTCGGTGCCAAGGGCCGCATCGGGGCCGAGGCGGTCAAGGCCGTCGAGGCCGCCGAGGACATGGAGCTGGTGGCCGCCCTCGGCCGCGGCGACAGGCTGGAGACGCTCGCGGAGACCGGTGCCCAGGTCGCCGTGGAACTCACCACCCCGGCGTCGGTCATGGGCAACCTCGACTTCTGCCTGCGGCACGGCATCAACGCCGTCGTCGGTACGACGGGCTGGACCGAGGAACGCCTCGCGCAGCTCCGGGGCTGGCTCGACCTGTCCCCGGAGACCGGTGTGCTGATCGCGCCGAACTTCTCCATCGGGGCCGTCCTGACCATGAAGTTCGCCGAGATCGCCGCGCCGTACTTCGAATCGGTCGAGGTCGTCGAGCTGCACCACCCGAACAAGGTGGACGCCCCCTCCGGCACCGCCGCGCGCACCGCCCAGCTCATCGCCGAGGCCCGCCGCAAGGCGGGCACCGCCCCCGCCCCGGACGCCACGGTCACCGCCCTGGACGGAGCGCGCGGCGCCGACGTGGACGGCGTCCCGGTCCACTCGGTCCGCCTGCGGGGCCTCCTGGCCCACCAGGAGGTGCTGCTCGGCGCCGAGGGCGAGACCCTCACCCTGCGCCACGACTCGCTCCACCACAGCAGCTTCATGCCGGGCATCCTGCTCGGCGTGCGCCGCGTCATGACCACCCCGGGCCTCACCTTCGGCCTGGAAAACTTCCTCGACCTGGGCTGATCCGGAACACTCATGCGCGCGAAGATCACCTACCTCGTCACGGCCGCCGTCCTGCTCTTCTACTTCGTGCTGGTCGGCAGCCGCGGCGTGATGCTCATCCAGTCCGGCACGCTCCTCACCGTCACCTTCGGCGTGGCCGTGCTGATCCTGCCGGTCATCGGCCTGTGGTTCCTGTGGAAGAACACGCAGTTCGTCCGCCGGGCCAACGCCCTCGCCGCCGAGCTGGACGCCGAGGGCGCCCTGCCCGTCGACGAGCTCAGGCGGACCGCCGGAGGCCGGATCGACCGCGACTCGGCCGACGAGGTCTTCGCCCGGCGCAAGGCCGAGACCGAGGACGCCCCCGACGACTGGCGCAGCTGGTTCCGGCTCGCCGTCGCCTATCACGACGCCCGGGACACCCCGCGCGCCCGCAAGGCCATGCAGCGCGCCATCGCCCTGCACGACGGACGCCCCGTCCAGGCCTGACCGGGGCACACACACGGCTGGGGCCGGTCCGCACCGTCGCGGACCGGCCCCAGCCGTATGACCTGCCTGCTGTCAGCCGCGCCCGTACTCCGCGGCCCAGGCCTCCACGGTGTCCGCCGCCCGGTCGAAGGCGGCGGGACGGTTCACGAAGTCCAGGCTGTGCGTGGTGAGCAGCGGGGAGGTGTCCTCGGGCGAGCCGTCCCGGCGCACACAGGTCAGCGCCTGCCCCTGCACCGTGCGGGGCAGCCCCAGCCAGCGCACCGGCTGCTGGGCCGTGCGTACGGCCGCCACGCGCTGCCAGGGCACCGTACGCGTGAACAGGAACGACACCTGGCGCAGCCCGTGCGCGCTCACCCACGCGCCCATGCGGAGCATCCGCAGCGCCGAGGCGAGGATCGCCAGCGCGAGGCCGAGGACCACTCCGGTGGAGGCGGTGGAGCCCGTAAGGGCCAGGGCGACGCCGGCGAACATGACGAACGAGGAGAGCAGCAGCACCAGCGCCGCACCGCCCACCCGCCACGGGCCGGGGCGGTAGGGGCGCCGCCAGCGGTCACGGTCGTCGTACGGAAGCGAGCTCTCGGCCGTCGCCTCGAAACTGCGGTCGGCCGTCAGGAAGGGCAGGGGCACGGCTGGTCCTCACTCGGTCCTCGCGTGGGCTGTGCCCGGTGAGGCTATCCGGCCGTGTTCCGGCCCACCACTTGTGGGCGGCCGGAAGGGTGCGTGCCCCCGCCCGGCCGGGGAACCGGACGGTCAGTGCCCCTGTTCCGCCTGGGAGTGCTGGTCCGGGGTGCCGGACGGCGTGGACATCGCCGGAGCGCCGAGAACGAGCGCACCGACGAGCCCGGCCACGATGGTCAGCCCGAGCAGCCAGCGGCCGGCCAGCTCCCCGGCGGTGGCGCGCCGGCGGGGCGGGGGAGTGACGTCACCGCGGAATCTGTCGGCCTCGGCGACGAAGGCGAAGGGCACGGGCTCACGCCGACGGAACATCGCGGCTGCCCCCTCTCAACTGGTCGAACGCATGTCTCTCATAGGGACAGACGAGCGTATACCGAGGAAGGTGCCCACTTTCACCGAATTCGTTGACCTTCAGCAAAAATGTGCCGACCTGGCGACGATCGCTCCGGTGTCGGTGGCGGCCCGTAGAGTGGGCGCCGCCCGACAGAAGTGATGGAAGGACCCCGCGAGCCGTGACCGACACCCCCGCCGACGCCGTAGAACCGACTTTCCGCGGTGACGTGACCGTCGAACTGGTCAAACACGACGCGTCCGACGCCGACGTACTGTTCGCGGCCCGCGTCTCCACGGTCGGCGAGCAGTCGCTGGACGAGCTGAACAAGGACCCCGAGCGTTCCAAGGGTCTGATCAACTACCTGATGCGGGACCGCCACGGCAGCCCGTTCGAGCACAACTCGATGACCTTCTTCATCAGCGCCCCGATCTTCGTCTTCCGCGAGTTCATGCGGCACCGGGTCGGCTGGTCCTACAACGAGGAATCGGGCCGCTACCGGGAGCTCCAGCCGGTCTTCTACGTTCCCGACGCGTCCCGCAAGCTGGTCCAGCAGGGCCGTCCGGGCAAGTACGTCTTCGTCGAGGGCACCGAGACCCAGCAGGAGCTGGTCGGCCGCACCATGGAGGACTCCTACCGGCAGGCCTACGAGGCCTACCAGGAGATGCTCGCCGCCGGCGTCGCCCGCGAGGTCGCCCGCGCGGTGCTCCCGGTCGGGCTGTTCTCCTCGATGTACGCCACGTGCAACGCGCGCTCCCTGATGCACTTCCTCGGCCTGCGCACCCAGCACGAGCTGGCGAAGGTGCCCTCGTTCCCCCAGCGGGAGATCGAGATGGTCGGCGAGAAGATGGAAGCCGAGTGGGCCAAGCTCATGCCGCTCACGTACGCCGCCTTCAACACGAACGGCCGCGTGGCCCCCTGACGCCCGCCGGGCCCGGTGGCGAAGGCCTGTTCCCCCCTGCGGAACGGATGTACGGATCAGCCAGGCGAAGTGTCCGTATTGCGGCATTTAGAGAAGTTCATCTAGCCTGATCAAACGGACCCGGCACTGCTTGAACCCCCGAGCAGGCAGTGCCGGGATCCATATTTGTCCTGACTTTCCCCGTACCCCACGGGCAGACCAGGGATGGGGCACCGAGTAGCGTGTCACCCATGGCTCCGACCTCCACTCCGCAGACCCCCTTCGGGCGGGTCCTCACCGCCATGGTCACGCCCTTCGCGGCGGACGGCGCACTCGACCTCGACGGCGCGCAGCGGCTCGCCGCCCACCTGGTGGACGCAGGCAACGACGGCCTCATCGTCAACGGCACCACCGGCGAGTCCCCCACCACCAGCGACGCGGAGAAATCGGACCTCGTACGGGCCGTCGTGGAAGCCGTCGGCGACCGCGCCCACGTCGTCGCCGGAGTCGGCACCAACGACACCCGCCACACCCTGGAGCTCGCCCGCGCGGCCGAGCGCGACGGAGCCGACGGCCTGCTGGTCGTCACGCCGTACTACAACAAGCCGCCGCAGGAGGGCCTGTACCGGCACTTCACGGCCGTGGCCGACGCCACCGGTTTGCCGGTCATGCTCTACGACATCCCGGGCCGCAGCGGCGTGCCCATCAGCACCGAGACGCTGGTCCGCCTCGCCGAGCACCCGCGGATCGTCGCCAACAAGGACGCCAAGGGCGACCTCGGCCGCGCCGGCTGGGCCATCGCCCGGTCCGGCCTCGCCTGGTACTCCGGCGACGACATGCTGAACCTGCCGCTCCTGTCCGTCGGAGCCGTCGGCTTCGTCTCGGTTGTCGGCCACCTGGTCGCCCCCGAGCTGCGCGCCCTGGTCGACGCCTACACCTCGGGCGACGTGGTCAAGGCCACCGAGATCCACCAGAAGCTGCTCCCGGTCTACACCGGCATGTTCCGCACGCAGGGCGTCATGACCACCAAGGCCGCGCTCGCCCTCAAGGGCCTGCCCGCCGGACCGCTGCGCGCCCCCATGGTCGAGTGCTCGCCGGAGGAGATCGCCCAGCTCAAGATCGATCTTGCTGCCGGCGGGGTACAGCTCTGACATCGGACTTTGCACCACACAGGCTTCACAACTGAATCCACAACCGAAGAACACAACTGAACACAGGCGGGCCACCGGTGCCCGCGAACATGACAATTTCAACCGCACGATCGTCACGCGCGCCACGTGCCCACCGGTACGTGGCGTGTGTGGTCAGGAGAGTCTTTTGAGCCATCCGCATCCTGAACTCGCCCCGCCGCCGCCGCTCGCCAAGGGCGGCATGCGGGTCACCCCGCTCGGCGGTCTCGGTGAGATCGGCCGCAACATGACGGTCTTCGAGTACGACGGCCGCCTGCTGATCGTCGACTGCGGAGTGCTCTTCCCCGAGGAGGAGCAGCCCGGAGTCGACCTGATCCTGCCGGACTTCTCGTCCATCCGGGACCGCCTCGACGACATCGACGGCATCGTGCTCACGCACGGCCACGAGGACCACATCGGTGGCGTCCCGTACCTGCTCCGCGAGAAGCCGGACATCCCGCTGATCGGCTCCAAGCTGACCCTCGCGCTGATCGAGGCCAAGCTCCAGGAGCACCGGATCCGCCCGTACACCCTGGAGGTGGAGGCGGGCGACCGTGAGCAGATCGGCCCCTTCGACCTCGAGTTCGTCGCGGTCAACCACTCCATCCCGGACGCCCTCGCGGTCGCCATCCGCACCCCGGCCGGCATGGTCGTGCACACCGGCGACTTCAAGATGGACCAGCTCCCGCTGGACGGCCGTCTCACGGACCTGCACGCCTTCGCGCGTCTGAGCGAGGAGGGCATCGACCTCCTCCTCTCGGACTCCACGAACGCCGAGGTCCCGGGCTTCGTCCCGCCCGA
Source organism: Streptomyces sp. NPDC090108 (assembly GCF_044747185.1). Taxonomy (NCBI): domain Bacteria; kingdom Bacillati; phylum Actinomycetota; class Actinomycetes; order Kitasatosporales; family Streptomycetaceae; genus Streptomyces; species Streptomyces sp. NPDC090108. The sequence continues at coordinate 1,806 of NZ_JBIVDQ010000001.1, read as the reverse complement.
GCGCGACATCGCGAACGTGCTGGACAACGTCTTCGCGGGCGCGCACAGCCGCATCATCGTGGCGAGCTTCGCCAGCCACGTGCACCGCATCCAGCAGATCCTGGACACCGCCCAGAAGTACGGCCGCAAGGTCGCCTTCGTCGGCCGCTCCATGGTCCGCAACATGGGCATCGCCCGGGATCTCGGTTATCTGAAGGTCCCGCCGGGCCTGGTCGTCGACGTCAAGCAGCTCGACGACCTGCCGGCCGACAAGGTCGTCCTGGTCTGCACGGGTTCTCAGGGCGAGCCGATGGCGGCCCTGTCCCGCATGGCCAACCGGGACCACCAGATCCGCATCGTCGAGGGCGACACGGTCATCCTGGCCTCGTCGCTGATCCCCGGCAACGAGAACGCGGTCTACCGCGTGATCAACGGTCTGACCCGCTGGGGCGCCAACGTCGTCCACAAGGGCAACGCCAAGGTCCACGTCTCCGGACACGCCTCGGCCGGCGAGCTGCTGTACTTCTACAACATCTGCCGTCCGAAGAACCTGATGCCCGTCCACGGCGAATGGCGTCACCTGCGTGCCAACGCCGAGCTGGGTGCAGCGACCGGCGTCCCGCACGACCGGATCGTCATCGCCGAGGACGGCGTGGCCGTCGACCTCGTCGAGGGCAAGGCGAAGATCGCCGGCAAGGTCCAGGCCGGTTACGTCTACGTCGACGGCCTCTCCGTCGGTGAGGTCGGCGAGCCGGCGCTGAAGGACCGCAAGATCCTCGGCGACGAGGGCATCCTGTCGGTCTTCGTGGTCATGGACTCGACCACCGGCAAGATCACGGGCGGCCCGCACATCCAGGCCCGCGGCTCCGGTATCGACGACGCGGCCTTCGCGGACGTCCTGCCGAAGATCACGGAGACGCTGGAGCGGTCGGCGCAGGACGGCGTGGTGGAGCCCCACCAGCTCCAGCAGCTGATCCGTCGCGTGCTCGGCAAGTGGGTGTCCGACACCTACCGCCGGCGCCCGATGATCCTCCCGGTCGTCGTCGAGGTCTGACCTACGACGCGCTGACCTGCAGTGGGGCCCCTCGGCACTGTGCCGAGGGGCCCCATCGCGCTACCTGCCGAAAAAAATCTTGACAGCGGAGGTTGACGCAGCTCCGGTGGATCCGTAATGTTCTCTGTCTGCCCCGGAGCCGTACGGTTCTGTGGTGGCACCTCCGCTGCGAAAGCAGCACCCCAACCAGCACGATCTCCCGATCGGGATGTCATTCGGTATGCCCGAATGTATTTCCATCGGAACTGTGCGGCCCGATTAGGAGCCGCCGGGAAGATCCGCTAAGGTTTGGGACGTCGGAACGGCCGCAGGGCCGGGAAGACAAACCCGCTGACTGGGAATCAGACGCCGAAAGGATCTGATAGAGTCGGAACCGCCGGAAAGGGAAACGCGAGAGCGAAGACCTGGAAAGCACCGAGGAAATCGGATCGGAAAACGATCTGATAGAGTCGGAAACGCAAGACCGAAGGGAAGCGCCCGGAGGAAAGCCCGAGAGGGTGAGTACAAAGGAAGCGTCCGTTCCTTGAGAACTCAACAGCGTGCCAAAAATCAACGCCAGATATGTTGATACCCCGTCTCCGGTCATCATGACTGGGACGAGGTTCCTTTGAAAAAACACAGCGAGGACGCTGTGCGCGAGAGGACTATTCCTCCTCTCGCGCCGCTCTCGTGATGTGTCACCGGATTACCGGTAAACATTCACGGAGAGTTTGATCCTGGCTCAGGACGAACGCTGGCGGCGTGCTTAACACATGCAAGTCGAACGATGAAGC